>CAVZFK010000006.1:0-171895 GCA_963774515.1 uncultured Acidobacteriota bacterium
AGCTAACCACCTGGCCAACGCCTTTCTTCTTCAGCAAGCCATTCACGTACGGCATGCCGGATGGAAGGGAATCGTTCAGGATGACGCGACCTACCGTCGTCGAAAGATATTGGTTCGTGTACTGGACAGGCTCGGTGTGCAACAGATCCTGATCGTCGTACGCGTTGGTCATATCGAGCACCGCACCGGTGTAACGCAAACGGATCGGGCTCAGCGTCTCAACTTCCTTGGCTTCGAGTGCCAGCAGCACTTCATCGGTGTTGGCAAACACGCGGCCTTCACCACGCGCGCCAGCATGCGACTTGGTCAGGTAATAGATACCCAGCACCATGTCCTGCGTCGGCACCGTGATCGGCTGACCAGACGCCGGCGACAGAATATTGTGCGAGGCCAGCATCAACACGCTGGCTTCCACCTGCGCTTCTGGCGACAGCGGAATGTGAACCGCCATCTGATCGCCGTCAAAGTCCGCATTGAACGCGGTGCAGACCAGCGGGTGAATCTTGATGGCCTTGCCTTCCACCAGCACCGGCTCGAATGCCTGAATACCCAGGCGATGCAGCGTTGGCGCGCGGTTCAGCAATACTGGATGGTCCTTGATGACCTCTTCCAGCACGTCCCACACGATCGGATCCTGCAGCTCGACCAGTTCCTTCGCCTGCTTGATGGTGGTGCAGTGGCCAATCTGTTCCAGGCGGTGATAGATGAACGGCTTGAACAATTCCAGCGCCATCTTCTTCGGCAAACCGCACTGGTGCAGCTTCAATTCCGGACCCACAACGATAACCGAACGGCCCGAATAATCGACGCGCTTGCCCAGCAGGTTCTGACGGAAGCGTCCCTGCTTGCCCTTCAGCGTGTCCGACAAAGACTTCAGCGGACGATTGTTGGCGCCACGCAGCACGCGGCCACGACGTCCGTTATCGAACAGAGCATCGACAGCTTCCTGCAGCATGCGCTTTTCATTGCGCACAATCACTTCCGGCGCGTGCAGGTCCATCAGCTTCTTCAACCGGTTGTTGCGGTTGATCACGCGACGATACAAATCATTCAGATCGGAGGTCGCAAAGCGGCCGCCATCGAGTGGCACCAACGGGCGCAGCTCAGGAGGAATGACCGGGACCACATCCAGAATCATCCACTGCGGCTTGTTCTGCGATTTGCGGAAAGCCTCAACAACCTTCAGGCGCTTGGCATACTTCAAGCCGCTTCTGCAGCGAAGTTTCAACCTTCATCCGCTCGCGCAATTCGACCGAAAGCGTATCGATGTCGACCCGCTTCAGCAATTCCTTGATCGCTTCCGCGCCCATCATGGCCTTAAAGCCCGCAGGACGATACTGCTGATCCAGTTCGCGATAACGCGTTTCATCCTTGATGATTTCGCGCTCTTTTACCGGAGCATCGCCGGCATCAATGACAACGTAGCTTTCGAAATAGAGAACGCTTTCCAGCTCGCGCAGAGAAATGTCGAGCAGGTGGCCAATGCGCGAAGGCAGGCCCTTGAAGAACCAGACATGCGAACACGGAGAGGCCAGCTCAATGTGGCCCAGCCGTTCACGACGTACACGCGAAAGAGTCACTTCCACGCCGCACTTGTCGCAGATCACGCCGCGATGCTTCATGCGCTTGTACTTGCCGCAGAGACATTCCCAGTCGGTGATCGGTCCAAAAATGCGGGCGCAGAACAAGCCATCGCGCTCCGGCTTGAAGGTGCGGTAATTAATGGTTTCCGGCTTGGTCACTTCACCGTGCGACCAGCTGCGGATCTTCTCTGGCGATGCAAGGCTGATGCGAATTGCATCGAAGTCCGAAATCGGATTGCTGAGCTCGAATGGATTAGAACGGAACAAGACAACCTCCGTGACCTGATCGCTGCTGCGCGCGGATCAAACGCAACAGAACCGGTTCTCGCGTTCCCGGGATTTCCATGATTCCGGTCGTCCGTCCGTCCCGGGAGCGCGTTGGCTTATGTGGACGACGACCGTGTCTCTTAAAAACTCGCTTCAAATAAAAACTGGCTTCAAATTCGCTTCCCAGGCGCCGCAATCGCTTGCAGCGCCCAGGTTCGAGGTTTGTCTTAGTCGGCGGCAGCCATGGTCGGCAGCGGCACCTTCTTGTTTTCTGCCTGCTTGATCAGTTCCACATCCAGGCACAGCGCCTGCAGTTCGCGGACAAGCACGTTAAAGGACTCCGGCACGCCAGGTTCAATCGCGGCCTCACCCTTCACAATGGCCTCGTAGATCTTGGTGCGGCCATACACGTCATCGGACTTCGCCGTCAGCAGTTCCTGCAGAATGTAAGCCGCGCCATACGCTTCCAGCGCCCACACTTCCATTTCTCCAAAACGCTGACCGCCGAATTGCGCCTTGCCGCCCAGCGGTTGCTGGGTAATCAAGGAGTACGGCCCGATCGAACGCGCGTGAATCTTGTCATCGACCAAGTGAGACAGCTTCAACATGTACATGTAGCCAACCGTGACTGGCTGCTCAAACTGCTCGCCCGTCATGCCGTCGTACAGGTAGATTTTGCCCGCAGTCGGAAGACCCGCAGCCGTCAGCAGCGCCTTGATCTCTTCCTCTTTGGCTCCGTCGAACACGGCGGTTCCAAACCAGATGCCGCGCTTCATGCCGCGCGTTACCTGCAGAAGTTTCTCATCATCCAGATCCAGCAGCTGATGCAGCAATGCGGTTCCAGCGAAGCGCTCTTCTACAATCTTGCGCACTTCGTTGGCCTTCTGATTCTTCTCCACCAACTCGGCGACCTGCTTGCCCAACTCATGTGCAGCCCAGCCAAGGTGAGTTTCCAGAATCTGACCCACGTTCATACGCGAAGGCACACCCAGCGGATTCAGAACGATGTCCGCAGGAGTTCCATCCGGCAAGTACGGCATGTCTTCTTCCGGCAGAATGCGGGAGATGACACCCTTATTCCCGTGACGGCCGGCCATCTTGTCGCCGACAGACAGCTTGCGCTTCATGGCGATGTAGACCTTCACCTGCTTGATCACGCCCGGAGCCAGCTCATCACCCTTTTGCAGCTTGCCGATTTTGTCGTTGGTGATCTTGCGCAGCACATCAATCTGGCGCGAGGTCATCTCTTCGATTTCATCGATCTGCTCATTCACCCGCGGATCTTTATCGGCGTAGCGAATGCGCTTCAAGTTGCGAGTGCTGATCAGCTCAATCGTCTCGCGGTCAAGGATCGCGCCCTTGGCCAGCAAGCGCTTGTTGCTGCGCTCATCATGCAGGTCAGCCAGAACTTCCTTGGCGCCGAGAATCATGTCCAGACGCTTCAACCGCTCGTCGGTCAGGATTCGAATCTCGTCTTCCAGGTTCTTTTCCAGCTTCGCTACCTGGTCGGCTTCAATCAGCTTGGCGCGCTCGTCCTTTTCCTGTCCCTTGCGGGAGAAGATGCGGACATCGACAATCGTTCCTTCCACGCCCGGAGGGCAGGTGAGGGAAGCGTCGCGAACATCGCCGGCCTTTTCACCGAAGATGGCGCGCAACAACTTCTCTTCCGGCGTCAGCTGGGTTTCGCCCTTAGGCGTCACTTTGCCGACCAGGATGTCGTTGTGCTTCACCTTGGCGCCGATGCGGATAATGCCGCTCTCGTCCAGGTCGCGCAGCGCCGACTCTGAAACGTTGGGAATGTCGCGCGTGATTTCTTCTGGACCCAGCTTGGTGTCGCGCGCTTCAATCTCATACTCTTCAATGTGCAGCGAGGTATAGTAGTCCTCCCGCACCAGCTTTTCGCTGATCAGGATGGCATCCTCAAAGTTGTATCCGCGCCAGGACATGAAGGCCACCAGCACGTTGCGTCCCAATCCCAACTCGCCCTGCTCTGTGCAAGGTCCATCGGCGATTACCTGACCCTTCAGCACCCGGTCGCCCTGACGGACGATCGGCTTCTGGTTGATGCAGGTGTTCTGGTTGGAGCGCTTGAACTTCGTCAACTGATAAATGTCCGAACCCACTTCACGCGACAACTGCGTGGGGTGATGCTCGCCTTCGACGCGAACAATAATGCGTTCCGAGTCGACAGAATCCACAATGCCATGACGACGTGCCAGCACCACTGCGCCGGAATCCCGCGCAGTCACGCCTTCCATCCCAGTGCCGACAAACGGCGCTTCTGAGATGAGCAACGGCACCGACTGGCGCTGCATGTTGGCGCCCATCAACGCACGGTTGGCGTCATCATGCTCCAGGAACGGCACCAGCGAGGCGGCCACTGAAACCAGCTGCTTCGGGCTAACGTCCACATAAGTGACTTCACCGCGATTTACCAGGACGAAGTTGCCCTGACGCCGCGCCGTGACCAGCTCGCGCTTGATGCTGCCATTCTCGTCCAGTTCCACGTTCGCCTGGGCAATGGTGTAGCGATCTTCTTCCCACGCCGACAGGTAGAAGCTGAACGGACCATATTCCATGGGCCGCTTCTTCTCCTTGATCAGCTGCTGGTTCTTCTTGATCGCATCCGGCTTCTCAAGATGATCGCCGACACGCAATCCGCTATCGCCGGCATTGATCACTTGGACAAAGTCCAGCAACAGGCCATCGCGTACGCGGCGATAAGGAGATTCGATAAACCCATATTCGTTAATGCGCGCAAAGCACGACAGCGACGAGATCAGTCCAATGTTCGGACCTTCCGGCGTTTCAATCGGGCAAATGCGGCCGTAGTGCGTCGGGTGAACGTCGCGCACTTCAAATCCAGCACGCTCGCGGCTCAAACCACCCGGCCCAAGCGCGGACAAACGCCGCTTGTGAGTAATTTCCGACAGCGGATTCGTCTGGTCCATGAACTGCGACAACTGCGAACTACCAAAGAACTCGCGAATCGCAGCCATCACCGGCTTGGCATTAATCAGGTCATGCGGCATCGCCGTCGACATGTCCGGATACACGCTCATCTTTTCCTTGATGGCGCGTTCCATGCGAACCAGGCCGATGCGGAACTGATTCTCCATCAACTCGCCCACCGCGCGCACGCGGCGATTGCCAAGGTGATCGATGTCATCCACTACGCCGATGTTCTTGCGCAGCTTCAGCAGGTAGCGAATCGTCGCATAGAAATCTTCCGGCGTCAGCGTGCGATGGTCGAGTGAAGTGGCATCCTGCTTGTCGTACAGCTTGATGTTGAACTTCAAACGTCCTACGCGCGAGAAATCGTACTTGCGCGGATCGAAGAACATGCCTTCAAACAGCGCAGTCGCAGTGTCGAGCGTCGGCGGATCGCCGGGACGCAGCTTGCGATAGATTTCAATCAGCGCTTCTTCCGGCTTGTGTACCGTGTCGCGGCGCAGCGTGTGCGAAATCACGTTGCCCACATCGTCGCGCTCCGGCAGGAAAATCTCCAGGCTCGTAACGCCGCTCTCCAGAATCTGCGCCAGCTTTTCCTTGGTCAGCTCCTGGTTCGCTTCCAGCAACAGATCGCCGGTCGTCGTATCCACCACGTCCGATGCCGTCATCGCACCGTCGAGCTCGGATTCTTCGATCTCAACGTCGTTGATCTTGGCCGCACGCAGCGCTTTCAGAATGCTGGCCGTAATCTTGCGACCGGAGTGAGCAATCTCCTCACCCTTCACCACCACCGCATGCGCCGGCTTCACACCCAGCAGGTGGGTCGGCTTGGTCTCATCGTGGCTCACTGCCCAATGCAGCTTGCCACCCTTCAGCGAGATGGTGTCGATGGTGTAGAAGCTCTTCAGAATCTCTTCGTCCGACTTCAAGCCAAGCGCGCGCAGGAACACCGTTCCCAGGAACTTGCGCTTGCGATCGATGCGGACATATAGAGTGTTCTTCTGGTCGTACTCAAACTCCACCCATGAACCGCGATAGGGAATGATCTTGCCCAGGAAATAGGTGCGGTTGTTCGCCGTCTCAAAAAAGACGCCAGGCGAACGATGCAACTGGCTGACGATGACGCGCTCCGTGCCGTTCACCAGGAAAGTGCCGTTCTTCGTCATCAACGGAATATCGCCGAAGAAGACTTCCTGCTCCTTCATGTCGCGGATCGTCTTGACGCCCGTTTCCGGGTTCTTATCGTAGATCTTCAGCCGGATCGTGACCTTCAGCGGCGCAGAGTACGTCATGCTGCGCTCTTCGCACTCGCTCTGGTCATACTTCAGCTGCAGGCCCGACGGGATCGCCGCACTTGTTACAGAAGTCCGGCGTGTTCTTGTTATAGGTTCCGCACTTTCCGCAGAGAACATCTCCCGGATGGAACGGATCGGTGATCACCATCGCGCCGCAGTTGATACAAGTGGTGCGCAGGTGATGCAGCCCCTTCAGGTGTCCGCACTTGCACTCCCAGTTGCCGATCGAAAAATCGACAAACTCCAGCTCCGACAAATTGCGGAAGTCGGTGATGGGGAATACGGAAGCGAACACGGACTGCAGGCCGAGATCATCACGCTCGGTTGGCAACTTATCCATCTGTAGAAAGCGCTCATACGAACGGCGCTGTACTTCAATCAGGTTCGGAATCTGGATTTCGGTTGGAATTTTGGAAAAATCGAGACGGCTACGGATCGCGCGCTTCTCGTTCGACATGCTTCACTCCTGGCTGTTTTGCCTTTTGCGGCCATCCCCGGCGGCAACCCGGAAATAGTTCGACGACCCTCTGGTCACTTCACAGAATGTCCGTCGATTCGACGTGGTTTAAAGACAACTATTCAAGTTCGCTGCTGAATTTCAATTTCGTTTCGCGCGTTGCATCCTGTTCGTCCTCGCCATCCAGCTCCACAACGACGCGATTTTTTTTGAGATACCTTTTTTCCGGTTCTGTCTGCTTCCGAGCCGACAACGTTCGACCGAATTCTTCGCTTCCAATCAAGCACGTGTCCCCATCACGGCCCATAACTCTCCGGGAGCTTCCGTTATGCAAAGTTGTTCAAAAACAGAGAACTGCCCGCGAGAGACAGTAGGTCCCGCGAGCGCCACAACCGGATTGTGCACTATTCGAATAGATGGGTTTTTGCTTCCGCCTGCGCTAGGGATTACTCCGGAGCGCTGTTAGACCAATCGAAGTCGGTGAAGCTGAACTATCAAAATCGACAGGAACTTCACGAGCCATCGAGCCTGCGGGGCGAATGGCTCACTCTGTTACAAGAGTAACGCACATCCGCCCCATAAGCAAGGATAGTTACTTTACATCAACAGCAGCGCCGGCGTCAGTAAATTTCTTCTTGATCGCCTCCGCTTCGTCCTTGCTGACGCCCTCTTTGACCGTCTTGGGAGCGCCATCGACCAGGTCCTTGGCTTCTTTCAGACCCAGGGCCGTGACTTCGCGAACGACCTTGATGGTGTTGATTTTGTTGGTCCCCGCATCCTTCAGGATGACGGTGAACTCGGTCTGCTCTTCGGCAGGCGCCGCTGCGGCTCCCGCACCACCACCCGCAACCATGACCGGCGCGGCGGCCGCGGCAGAAACTCCAAGCCGCTCTTCAAGCTTCTTCACCAGAGCTGCCGCGTCCAGCAGGGTCAGCCCTACGATTTGATCTTCAATTTGCTGTAAATCCGCCATGTCCATTCTCCATATTGCTGCTAAAAGCGAGTGATAAAGCTAAATTCCTGTATTGCTTGCGGGACTTCAACCAATCCGTCCCGATTGCCGCCGCGTTGGTTTCCGTTGTGTCCAGACGACACCCCAGCGCGATGCAGCAGATCCTTGTAGATGCACCGAAAACGCTGTTCTTACGACGCAGCCGCTTCGGAAAACTTCTTCTGCTCGACCGCCTGGCCAATCACCACCGCCAGATCGCGGCTCGTGGCATTCAACACCGTTACCAGTCGCTGCGCCGGAGCATTAATCAGGAACAGCAGCTTCGAGTAGAGTTCTTCGCGTCCCGGCATTGCCGCCAGCTGCTGAATTTCCGCGACCGACAGCACCTTGCCATCCACAATCGCCAGCTTGAACGAGAATTCCGCATTCTCCTTCACCCAGGTGGTCAGCGCTTTCGCCAACGCCACCGGATCGCCGCTGGTATACGCCATCGAGCTAACGCCCTTCAACCCCTGCAGCGCTGCTTCGATCTTGGTGCCCTTCGCGCCGCGCTCCGCCAGCTTGTTCTTCAACACGCGGTATTTTCCGCCCGCATTGCGAACCACCGTCCGCAGAGCAAAATCCTGCGACACCGTCAGCTTGGAGAAAGTCCCCACAATCGCCGTCGTGGAGTCTGCCAGCTCCGTTGCTAGATACTGAATCTTTTCAGCCTTTTTGGCTTTTGAAATCGCCATCGCAAGTATCCTTGATACTTTCGCACCCCATGGTCTCGAACATGGGTGCCGGGTTCGATCGCTCTATGTGTTGCCCGGTTACGTCTGAGCTTTACCAGCCGCGTCCACAACTGCCTGATCCAGCTGGATTCCCGGGCCCATCGTCGAGCTCAGCGTGATTCCCTTGACGTACTTACCCTTGGCGGCGGAAGGCTTGGCCTTCACCACGCTGGTAATCACCGTCGTGGCATTCTCGATCAGCTTTTCCGGCGTGAACGAAAGCTTGCCCACCGGTACGTGGATCAGCGCAGTCTTATCCGTGCGGAACTCGATCTTGCCAGCCTTGATTTCCTTCACCGCAGCCGCCACATCCGTGGTCACCGTCCCCGTCTTCGGGTTCGGCATCAAGCCGCGCGGTCCTAGGATTTTGCCCAGCCGCCCCAGCGCCTTCATCATGTCCGGGGTGGCAATCAGGGCATCAAAATCGGTCCAGCCCTCTTTTTGAATTCTCTCCACCAGGTCGTCGCCGCCCACGAAGTCTGCACCGGCAGCTTCCGCCTCGCGAACCTTCTCGCCGGAGGCAATCACGGCAACCCGCTTGGTCTTGCCCAATCCGTGGGGCAGCACAACCGTGCCGCGAACCATCTGGTCGGCATGCTTGGGATCGACGCCCAAACGCAGCGTGATCTCCACCGTCTCATCGAACTTGGCGTATTTGACCTTTTGAAGAAGCGGAACCGCTTCGGTCAGGGAGTAGGGGCGGACCTCAACAGCGGCGCGCGCCTTCTCTATATTCTTTCCTGCTTTTTTCGACATATTTCCTCTGTCTCCCACCGCGCGGACCTATATGCAGCGCTGTTTTCCGCTGAACCGCCCCGTATTGCTTGTATTCAACTGCTTGTTACGGCATTGCTCGGAGACGGCCGTCCGGCCGTGGTATGGCGCGCTCTATAGCAACGAATTGCTGTAGGGACGCGTCTCTTCATTATGCCAGAATCTGCCTCGTAAACGCAAGTGTGGGCTGAATTCTGACAGTGTCTCGACACGCGTTGTCTATGTATGTTTTGTATAAATGGCGGGGGCGTCCAGTTTCGGGCGAAACTCGATTGGCTCTTTGGCATCACCAGCGAACCAGTGATCGCAAAATCCTGATTCACAAATGGGCTGATCCTTGCCTCCCACAACGATCCGATATTTTACGTATCCAAAAGCAATGAGAGCCACTATATCCTCGAGCGACGGCATTTGCGAAGGTGCAAGAGGCGGCAAGGTAAATCCCTTCGAGAAATAGGTAAAGAATCTCATTGAACCGCCCGGAGCCAAGATTCTTTCACGCAGTTCGATGGGTGAACTGAAGGCCGGCGTTTCGGGGAGACTCGGAACGTCTTCGTGCACCCCACACATTGCGCTGGTATCAATCAGCTTCGCCGGAGTTTTCCCCACATTCCTGATCTCCCACCAAAATTGTGGAACGGTATTCGGCTGAAGAAATGCATTCTCTTTATTTACCGGAGCAATGGCGAGCCAAGCCCGTTCGGAAGCTACCAGATAATTTGCCTGCATGAGGGCGGCGTCGGCGGCCTTTTGTGCAATCCCCGTTGATTGCACAGTAGCGGCCCGCGCATCAGCAGCCTGATTTTCCATCGTATTGGCTTGCCGCTCAATGTTATCTAGCGTCCGCTTAGCGTAACGAACGCCGAAGTATCCGATTGCGGCCAATGCGACGGTAGATGTCACCGACAGGTAGTCCAGCCAATCATGCATGTGCGTCACCGCGACAACTTTTTGGGGACCGGGGGTTTTTCATTGGTTCGCTGTATGCCGCAACCGCGACAACCAACGCCAAAGCGAACATTCCCAAACTTCTCCGCATGATGGGAAAAAGGTAGCACAAAGCCGGTGGGTAGCCCATTCAAGCCTTCCTTTGGCTTGAGTGGGAGAATATCCCACGATGGTCAAGTCCTTAATCCATCGGAGACGGATGGATAGGCTGCCTAGCCGGGTGCCCCAGGTCTCGCCTCTGAGACCTGGGATGGATGTCGGGTGCCCCTTACAAGCCTTCCCTTAGCTTGAGCGCGAAGTACAATAGCTGTTGCAAACTTCCCGATGAGGATTGATAGCGGCGGGTGGCCCATTCAAGCCCTCCGTTGGCTTGAGTGGGGAGGAAAAAATTGTCATCCCGACCGAAGTGGAGGGACCTGCGTTTCCTCTGTAACCATCGTGGGGTGGTTTTCAATCCACAGGGCTATTCGGAATCCCAGCCGGGGGCGAGGGTTGGAACCAGCAGGCTCCCCCAAATGGACTCTTACTGGCAAAATTCGGAATAGGCGCCAGGTAGCCACTCTGAATGTTTGAAGTCTCTTGCATCCAACGCGGGTTGTATTGCACGCGCTGCCCCACCTCAGACCAACGACATGCGAGATGCCCCGACTCCGATTGCCATGATGATTTCATCGCAGAGACCCTCCGATGATCGCGCCACCATCTTACTCCGCCACTGAATAGTGGCGCTACCGCGGTGCCCCAGACTCGGAACACGTTCACTGAAAAATCTGGGTGCCCCAGGTCTCGCTACTGAGACCTGGGATGCATTCTCTCGGACCTAGCTAGTGCCGCACTTGCGTGAGTGTGAGTCGGATGGGCTGCGGTCAGCTTTTATCTTGCCTCGGCGGTCTCATCGAGGTGCGGGGCAAAGTCCTCAAGGTCAGCCATGAGGCGGTCGCGAGTGGCTTCGCTCTTGCAATAGAAGAAGAGCCGATGCGTCGAACGGAACTCAACGACGAAATCTGCGCTATTGGGTACAAAGCAGCCAGGCCATCCATTGCCGAGAACAGTCATAAGAAACACCTGCGCATCGACCGCTTCATCGCCGCTGAAGAACTGGGCGGGTGCCGACTCAAGTGATCGCGTATCCCCGTTTGCGCGACGCAGATTTTCAATGACCTTCCAGCCCATAGGGGTCAGATATTCGGCTCCTACGTCCCACCTTCGGAGCCATATCAGCCCACCCGGAAATTGACCGCCGTAAATCCAGGAGACCAGATGCTGGCAGAGATAGCCTAGTCTTCGATATTCCGAAGGGGATTGAATGAAGAAGCAATGCTCGTCATGTGACTCAAAGTAGATGCTGCCGTCGTCGGCAACCTTCCGAGCGCCTTCCTCTTGATCGCAGTACGTTCGAGCTTCTAGAACCGTGGCTGATCGCATGTGAATTCCTACTGAACCATTCTAGGGTTCATTGGCCCAGATCTCGGGACACGTTAATCGAAAAAATCTAGGATGGATGTCGGGTGCCCCTTGCAAGCCTTCCCTTGGCGTGAGTGGGAAGTAAAATAGCTTTTGCAAATTGCCCGATGAGGAGTGATAGCGGTGAGAAAAATTCTTGGCAGAGTCGCTCTTGCGAGCGTCGTATTTTTTGTCTCCAGCGGATGGCTCCTCGGCGCAACAAATGCCAGTGGATCGTCCATTCTGGAGCCGGCAACGGGTGCGTTGCTCGGAATGTACTACGGTGCCGGCACTATCGCCCAGACCACGGCGAAGCTCGGGCGGACACCCCCCGTTCACCTCACGTACTACGCATGGAACGCCGACTGGACGGGCGCCGTTACCAAGGCGGATCTGGCCGCCGGACGCATCCCTCTCGTCAATTGGGAACCCCACAACATCGACTTCAACAAGATCGTCGACGGAAGCCTCGATGCCACCATCAAAGCGCGTGCCAGGGGCTCGAAAGCACTCGGCAAAAAATTCTTCCTCGACTTCTCCGCAGAGATGAACGGGGACGAAGCATGGGATGGCAACAATGCGCCACTGTACGTTGCCGCCTATCGACATATCCACGACATCTTCGTGGCTGAGGGCGCTACCAACGTGGTCTGGGCGTGGTGTCCAAACGTCACCGACATCCACGGAGGCAACAAGAATACGATGGACTACTACCCAGGCGATGCCTACGTCGATTGGACCGGGGTGGATGGCTACAACTGGGGTACGAACAACGGTGGCTGGCAGAGCTTCCAACAGGTTTTCGAGAAAATCTACCCACTCCTTGCTGCCAGGAAAAAGCCGATCATGATTGGAGAGATGTCCTCGGCTCAAGTGGGGGGAGACAAAGCCAAGTGGATCGATGCAATCGTTCCCACCCTCCGCACCAATTTCCCACTCGTCAAATGTCTCATCTGGTTCGACATCAACAAGGAAAGAGATTGGCGCATCAGCTCGTCTCCCGAATCGGAAGCGGCATTCATCCGCATGGCAAAAAATCCTTATTTCAATCCGTAGGATTCCTGGACGCGTGATTCACCAACGACTCGAATCAGGTGAGCTTCGCTGAGCGAGCCCCACTCGCCGAGGCCGTGGATCCAGGCGGTTCACGGAACGGTTCCACAGAAATGCGCTCGTACCGTACTTCCAGCACCGTCAGCGATTCTGTCCCGCCCGGCGCTTCCAGAACGACGCTGTCACCCTCCGCCGACCTGGTCAACGCGCGCCCCAGCGGCGACACCCAACTGATGTGGTTGCGCTTCAGATCGACCTCGTCCGTGCCGACGATGCTCACCACTCGCTCCGCTCCCGCGGCATTGGCATAGCGCACCGTCGCCCCGAAGAACGCCCTCGTCGCCGCCTGCCCCGCTCTCGCAGCTTCCGGGTCCACCACTTCCGCGGCTTCGATTCGCTTCGTCAGAAAACGAATCCGCCCATCGATCTGCCGCAGCCGCCGCTTGCCGTACTGATAGTCGGCGTTCTCACTGCGATCGCCGTTGCTGGCAGCCCACGCCACCACCTCCACCACCGCCGGCCGGTCCCGGGTCACCAGAAACCGGTACTCCTCCTTCAGGCGCAGCAGTCCGCCCGGAGTGATGTAGTTCTTGCCATGCGCCCCCGGCTCGTCCCGTTGTGGGTGTCTCGTTTGCCCTTTCCGCATCTCCTACTCCTCCCACCGCGAATTCAGTCCCGCCCCCAATGGATGCGGATGAACGCCAATGGAAAACACTGTATGTCATCCAGGTTCATGGCAGTTCATCTGTGGCCCTAACTGATTTTTTCACGCCTTCCAGCCGGGTGCCCCATCCAAGCCTTCTTTTGGCTTGAGTGGCGTAATCCAGCAGCATCGTCAGAAACTACGCGATACCCTCGCCCGGCTCGACGTTGCAAGCACTCAATCACAGGCTTCTAATGCTACAGTTGTGGATCGGAAATTTCGGAGGGAGCAGGGGGTTTTAACCCCCTGAAATAGAGCGAATCTACTTGGCCTTCAGGCCCGGGCCCTTGCCGTTTCTCAAGGGTTTGAACGAAATACAACTGTAGTCCTAAGGAGGCTTGCTATGCCGATGAAAAATCCACCCCACCCCGGCGGCTTCGTGCTGCGCCAATGCATTGAGCCCTTCGGCCTGACGATCACCCGCGCCGCCGCAGCACTGGGTGTCACCCGCACCACATTATCTGAACTGGTGAACGAAAAGCGTGGCATATCGCCCGAGATGGCAGTGCGCTTGTCCAAAGTCTTCGGCGGCAGCGCCGAAACCTGGCTAACCCAGCAGGCACACTACGATCTCTCCCAGGTCCGAACCGACCGCATCAAACTCAAACGCCTCGAATGCGCGTAGGCTTGTTCTCACCAAAGGGCAAATGAACTTGCCGAAAAGCCGACTTTCATGGAGGTAGGCGGATCGCCTTCGCGCCAGATGCCTCGCATACAATCAGCCAATGGGCAGGCAGACACGATTCCATATGCTCCCCGGTGATTGCCATCGATTCGTCAGCTTCTTGCAAGAGCGAGATCCGGTGATCGTCACCGAATGGCACTCGCCAAAGTCTCCGGAATGTGATGCTGTGATGCATCGTGGAAAGAGGAGGGATGTATTGCCTTTGGAACCAGGCAATCATCCCGGTCCTGAGTCGCGAAATTACAGGACAATACTTCAACGTCAGCTTCACCGCTCCCGTCATTCAGTTCAGCTATGCCTCTCCTGAAATCGAACTATGGAATGGTCAGCCTTCCCTCGTGCAAGGAAGAATCTGGGCAAGCTTTGAAAATGACGACAAGTCATTTGAGAGTTGGTACAACGCTGCTGTCCGATGGATTCGCAAGAACTTCATTCGGGATCAAGCCATCGGCCATGATCGCGACTCGATTGGACCTGAGGCTTACGAGTGGTTCAAGACCGGTGGGTTGTTGCTTCCGAGTTTTCGACCGCCGCTCACCGATGCTTGGTTGGGCTGGGCCAGCG
This sequence comes from uncultured Acidobacteriota bacterium, assembly GCA_963774515.1. Lineage (GTDB taxonomy): Bacteria > Acidobacteriota > Terriglobia > Terriglobales > Acidobacteriaceae > JAKAAZ01. The sequence goes on from CAVZFK010000006.1 coordinate 14,450, forward strand.
TTCAGAACCAACATCGCGATACTTTGCTCTCCGGATAACGCTACACCTGAGACGCTCCCGCAATGAATCAGCTGACGTACAGGTTGGTTCCAGCAAACGGAGGTTCAGCTAAGTTCAGACAGCCCGCCCAGCAGCAAAATCGAACTTGGTCAAAAGCCGACTTACCGGGAACGCGAGAAGATAGACTGTTCGGAAGAAAACAATACACGAACTGACCGTTTTGAGGTTGAGCATGAACCGCAATTCCCCATTTCGGAGACTCGGCCTTCATCGTTGTATCCTAGCGGCTTTCGTGACTGCGTCAACAGTCTGGGCAGCCCCGTGCTTCTTGTGTAGAAAGCCCGTGCTGGATACTCCAATATCGCTCGCGGTGGGCACGCTTTGGACGCCTAACTTTCCTGTCAGCCAAGAGGTCTACGCCATCTCGATCCAGGTCGAAAGAACGTTGCCACCCGCAGTATTGAACTGCATGATGGGCGTGAAGCCATTCCCTTGGGTTGAGGACCACTGTGGAACGCTCCATGTCGACACGCTTCTTGAAGCAGATTGGATTGTCTGGGATGGCGATCGAGCTGTGGCTCATGGGTCGGTTAGCGGAGTCGACTCCCACGCCACTGCTACAAGGGAAGTACTCATAGACAGATAGGCGATTTCAAAGGTGAACGGCACAAGAGATACTGCTTGGAAGTGACATTCACCAAGGACGGTAAGCCCCTCAGCGTGACTCATCCTCGTTTGATTGTGATGATGACGAGGCAAACTGACATTTGAAAAATCACCGTTGCTTTCCGATTTGGGAATGAAATCGTCCGCAGGTTGACAGTTTTATTCCCCAAAAAAAGGTGTTTTCAGCAACTACGAATCGTTGCGCCCTGGCGCAGCGTCCCCAACCCGGAGCGATATGATGGGGCGGGAGCAGGGAATCGTGACCACTCGCAAACCCAGGCCTCAACCGCAACTCAGCCCATCCGCTTCGCGCATATTTGCCGTCAATCAGCAAATGAACCAGCTCGTGCTCGAGCATCTCGACCCGGCCGCGTGGAAAGCCAAGCCACCCGGCGATGTCCGCACCATTGCCGCCATCTTCACCCACATGCATAACGTCCGCTGCAAATGGATTCGCCTGACCGCTCCCCACCTGAAAGTTCCCGCGCAACTGAACCGCGCCAACTGCACCCCGCAGCAGGCCACGCATCGCCTTGGCCGAAAGCGCAGCTCGCTGCACCGAAATGCTCGATCAGGCACTCGGCAGCGGCGCACCCCGCATCGAATCATTTCGCAGAGATGCCTGGGCCAAACCCTGGCCGGTTGGAATGGAAATGCTCTGCTACATGATGTCGCACGAAGCCCACCATCGCGGACAAGTGTGCATGCTCGCCCATCAACTCGGGTTTCCCCTGCCAAACAAAGTGACATCCGAAATGTGGAATTGGGAGAAGCTCTGGAAGGAAAGTCGGTCGCCCAGCCGAGCGCCGTAGCCAACAGCGAGTAGCTAAAAGCTAGCAGCTAGCAGCTATTAGCTGCTCTAAACGTGGCGTACCCAATCCCCTGGATTTGATAAACTTACGGTAGGATCTTCTTCTGGCCCCCGCCGGCCAGATCGCGTGGATTTTGGTTTTTTTCGATAATTGCACTCGAAAAAGCGACCTAAAACCCGCATCCAATTGCAGCAAAAACACTTAGCTGAATTATCGCCCTGTATAATCCTTCAATTAGCCTGCACAATCCTTCAATTAGCCCGCACAATCCTTCAATTAGCCTGCACAATCCTTCAATTAGCGCGCATAATCCTTCAACTATTCCGCGTCCGGCTGATCCCTGTGGCCTGATCCCCGCTCTTCAACTCTCTCTGCTTTCAGAACTCCCGCTTCGGAGCCGCCTGATCCGCTCCAACCCGCCCAGCAGCAATGTCAGCCACGTAATAATTCTCGCCCTTGATCGCAGCCCCCGCCAGCCGCCGCATCATCGCCAGCTGTCCGACATGCGTTAGCGCATCCGCAACCGGCCCCTGAAACAGCTTTTCCGCGGAAGTGTGCAACGGCTGATCAGACGCCAGGTAGGCGTCAAGAGCCGTCAACGCAGCATGGAAGCGATCGACATCCTCGTTCCACGCCTGAGTTTTGGAATTGTGCCACTTGGATTGGCCGCTCGCCATCGACAGCGCCCAGTCGAGCAAGTCGCCAATGTGCGCCAGGATAGCGCCCGCCGAACGACCCTCGCCGCCCGGAGTGTATGCCGAAAAATCCGCCGGCGCATCGCGCAATGCTTTGCTGCCGCGATAGGCCAACGTAGCCACAGTATGGCGCAGCAGCTCTCGACTCGAGTCAGACGAAGACGGTGTTGCCGGTAGATTCGTCACGGCAGTAGCTCGCTTTAGGCGACGACTTCAATGCCCATCGAACGCGCCGTGCCCTTGATAGAGCGAATCGCCGCATCGACCGATGCCGCATTCAGATCCGGCATCTTCTGCTTGGCAATCTCGGCAACCTGCTTCTCCGTCACCTTGCCAACCTTGTCCTTATTCGGCGTGCCGGCACCCTTGGCCACACCCGCCGCCTTCTTCAGCAGCACGGCTGCCGGAGGCGTCTTGGTGACAAAGGTGAAGGTGCGATCCGTGTAGACCGTAATCACAACTGGAATCACCAGCCCCGCCATCTCTGGAGCGGTCGTGCGCGCGTTGAACTGCTTGCAGAATTCCATGATGTTCACCTGCGCTTGGCCCAAAGCTGGGCCGACCGGCGGCGCGGGAGTTGCCTTCGCGGCAACAATCTGCAGTTTCACCTGCGTCTGTACTTTTTTAACTGGAGGCATCGTTCAATCCCTTTCAAACGGCGGCTGCTAGCTGTTAGCCGCTAGCTAAAAGCTAGGAGCTAATGGCTGCTTTTCGGCTGCCTTTATGCAATCTTTTCGACCTTGCTAAATTCCAACTCCACCGGCGTCGAACGTCCGAAGATCGTCACCATGACTTTCAGGGTTTCGCGGTCTTCATTCACTTCATCCACAACCCCGTTAAAGTTGGCGAACGGCCCTTCGGTGATCTTTACCGACTCGTTCTTTTCAAACTTCACCTTCATCCGAGGCTTGTCTTTCGACACATCCGAGCGGAAGATAATCGAGCTGATCTCTTCTTCCGTCAGCGCCACCGGCTTTTCTCCCGTCCCTAAGAAACCGGTAACGCGAGGCGTGTTCTTGACCAGGTGCCAAATCTCATTGTCGAGGTCCATCTCCACCAGCACATAGCCGGGAAGAAAAACGCGCTCGATGGTGTACTTCTTGCCATTGCGAATCTCGGTGACAGGCTCCGTCGGAACCATGATGCGACCGATGCGGTCATGCAGGCCATAGGCCTGGACGCGGCTCTCAATCGACTCGCGCACTTTGCGCTCAAACCCTGAATAGGCGTGGATGATGTACCAGCGAAACCGTTCGTTGACGGGAGGCGCCAATTCGGGCTGCGTCTCAGTGGACGCCTGTTGCGCTTCAATTTTTGCTTCTTCTGCCATCCATCTCACCTTCTACGCGTGCAACGTTCCAGGGCTTTCCTTTTAGTGCGTCAGCCAGGCAATCAACGTCTGGACGACCCGGTTAAAGATCGAGTCCACCACCCAGAAATATCCAGCGAACAGGAACACGGTAATGATCACAACCGTCGTCGTCGACTGCACTTCTTTGCGCGACGGCGTCACCACCTTGTGCAACTCGCTGCGAACTTCCTTCAGGAAGTTCCAGAACCGCTCCGGCTGCTGCCGCCACTGTGGCGTCGTCTGAGTCTCGGTGACTGCGATTGCCTTTGCCATAACCTTACTTCCTTCTCAATACGTCTGGTGCATTCCCGCGGAGCGATCGGGCCACAGGATCGCCGGAATCATGATGGGCCGCCACAGCGACCCGGCCCAACAAAAAGAAGCTGGCAGGGGCGGAGGGATTCGAACCCCCAAGTCCGGTTTTGGAGACCAGCAGTTTAACCGTTGAGCTTACGCCCCTACATCCTCAAAGAACGACGCGGCTACTTGGTTTCTTTATGAGCCGTATGTTTGCGGCAACGATTGCAGAACTTCGAAAACTCCAGCCGCGCTGTCGTCTTCTTCTTGTTCTTGGTCGTCGAGTAGTTCCGCTCTTTACAGTCTGGACATTGTAATGTGATAATTTCGCGCATCTATTTATCCTATCCGATTTTGGCTGCATTTGCTTGCCAGCCTTCAACCGCAGCCTTTAGCTTTTAGCTTCTAGCCAGAGGCTAACGGCTAAAAGCTAGTAGCTGCTGTTCCCTACTTCAAAATCTCAGCAATGGCTCCGGCGCCGACCGTGCGTCCGCCTTCGCGAATCGCAAACCGCAAGCCCTTTTCCATCGCCACTGGAGTAATCAGCTCAATCTCCAGACTCACGTTATCGCCCGGCATCACCATCTCGGTGCCTTCCGGCAGCTTGGCTACGCCCGTCACATCCGTCGTGCGGAAGTAGAACTGCGGCCGATAGCCATTGAAAAATGGTGTGTGCCGTCCGCCTTCTTCCTTGCTCAACACGTAAATCTCTGCCTTGAACTTGGTGTGCGGCGTAATCGATCCGGGCTTGGCCAGCACCATGCCACGCTCGACATCTTCCTTCGGAATACCGCGCAGCAGCAGTCCGGCATTATCCCCCGCGAGACCTTCGTCCAGCTGCTTCTTGAACATCTCGACGCCGGTCACAACCGTCTTGCGCGTCTCGCGGAAGCCGACAATCTCCGTATCCTCGCCCACCTTCACCTTGCCGCGCTCAATACTTCCCGTCACCACCGTTCCGCGACCGGAGATCGAGAAGATATCTTCAATCGGCATCAGGAACGGCTGATCGATGGCCCGCGCCGGCATCGGCACGGACTTATCGACCGCTTCCATCAGCTCATCAATCTTCGCTTCCCACTGCGCTTCGCCATTCAATGCGCCCAGGGCTGAGCCACGAATCACCGGCACATCGTCGCCCGGGAACTGGTACTTGCTCAACAGCTCGCGCACTTCCATCTCGACCAGGTCAATCAGTTCCGGATCATCCACCGCATCGCACTTGTTCAGAAACACCACAATGTACGGAACGCCAACCTGGCGCGCCAGCAGCACGTGCTCTTTGGTCTGCGGCATCGGACCATCGGTCGCTGCCACCACCAGGATCGCGCCATCCATCTGCGCCGCACCCGTGATCATGTTCTTGATGTAATCGGCGTGGCCCGGGCAATCGACGTGCGCGTAGTGACGATTCTTGGTCTCATACTCCACGTGCGCGGTCGCAATCGTGATGCCGCGCTCGCGCTCTTCCGGCGCGTTGTCGATGGTGTCGAAGGAACGAAACTTGTTGTTCGGGTTGTGCTTCGACAATACCTTGGTGATCGCCGCCGTCAACGTCGTCTTGCCATGATCGATGTGCCCGATCGTCCCTACGTTTACGTGCGGCTTCGACCGGTCAAACTTTTCCTTCGCCATTGGTTGCCCTTTCGCTCCTGTTTCTTCTGGTTGCTGTTGGTTTCCCGGTGAACTCTCGGGGTTGGATTGATTGCACCTGGTGCATCAGTAGTATGCGTAAACTTTCAAATACTTCTTGCGCAATTCCGGAGCGACCTGCTCGACTGAACGCAGGTACAACTCGCGGATCTGGCCTCGATCGCTGTTTCCCAATTGCTCGTAGCCGGACTTGACGGTCTCTCCCAGCAGGCCTTGCTGCAGCAACGTATCAAAGTCGCGTATACGCAGTCGCGCGCGCTCCGCCTTGTCTAGAAAACGGCCCACTGCGGGCGGCGCAAACGTCGCTTCGATCGCCGCTTTCACAGGCGCGAAGACCGCGGGATTTTCTACCTCGAGAATCGGTTGCTGAAACATATCACCCATGCCTGAAAACGTCTCTCAACAAAGTTGCTTACTGCCGCCGTCTCAATCCTGTCGCTACACCCGGCCGATCCAGCGTACCGCAGGGGAATGTCTGGAGCGGGAGACGGGGATCGAACCCGCGACCAACAGCTTGGAAGGCTGTGACTCTACCACTGAGTTACTCCCGCAAAGCAGCTACTAGCATCCTAGCCGTTAGCCCTTAGCCTTTAGCCGAGCATCTGAAAACCGCGCCTTCGCCCGAAGCTAGTAAGCTAACAGCTAATGGCTTTATTCTGGAGCTGATGATGGGGCTTGAACCCATGACCTCTCCCTTACCAAGGGAGTGCTCTACCACTGAGCTACATCAGCTTTCTCTTGAATCTCTCTCCTGCAGGCGCGCCCTCATATTGGACATCACAACCCGAAATGCAAAGAGACCAAGAATCAAAATCGGAACCCATCGAACTTCTACATCATGCCCGCCATAGGAAAACAACGAGCTGCTGTAGCCTTCCACATGGAACACAGCCGCCCCACCAATCGTGAACCACGACAAGCGCCGCTAATCCTGCCAGCACTGCCAGTGCGATCACCATGCGACGTTTGTCGGCTGCCGGATTGAGTGATCGTTCGCTCTCACTCATCGCCATTTCCCACTACTACCAATCTAAACGAATGGTGCACAGGGGAGGATTCGAACCTCCGTAGCTCGCAAGGAGCGGCAGATTTACAGTCTGCTGCCATTAACCGCTCGGCCACCTGTGCACAATTTCTTCCGCTCTTTCTCTCCCAATCCAACCGCAAATCTACATCGCATCCGAAAGGAGATTCGGTCATGCGGCGATCGCAGCGATCGGCGCGAACCGTTCCTTCGGAGGCTATGCAGGCTTTCCTGGCAGGAGACACAGCTAGGAGAGGCGAAGCGAAGCTTTCACAGCCCAGTCAAGAGTTGCGGAGTTTCAACAAATCATTATTGTGCTGACTTGCCGCGCTGACCTCTGGAATTTGCCCGGCAATCTGGCTTGCTGGAGCTGGCGAAGGGATTTGAACCCCCGACCCTCTGATTACAAATCAGATGCTCTACCAGCTGAGCTACGCCAGCCCTGAAACCCAATTCCCGAGGCGAAAACACACGTCTCCGTGCCTGTCACGCGCAAGTCCAAAAATACCATGCTGCCACGCACATCGCAACCTGCTTCGCGCTATCCCTTTCTAAGGTGTGCTCCCAGGCGTTGCTTCCGAGCGACAACATATTTTGCCCACCAAGTTAACTTCGGTGCGCAATGCTCATGATTATGAGCACGATGTAAAAGGCGGCCCCGGCGCTCATGACCGCGAAGCACAGCCAGCCGCTGATCTTGCAAAACATCACAAAAAATTTCTTCCCAAACATAGGCTCAGTTCCGAACGTGAAGAAGCGCAGCGCTTGGGCCGGGTTGTGGGCCACATGCCAGCCTAAGGCCGCGGCTGTGGCCGCGAAGAGCAGCATAACTGAATGGGCAATCAAGGATGCGTGCATGGGATCAGGATAGAAGAGGTTGAAGCTAGCGTGTCGGTCAAGTATTGTATTTTCCCGATTCTGAAACCTGGGATTCTCAAATCGCTCGCGTCTTTCTGGCGCGCTTGCGCGCAATATGTTCTTCCACCTCGTGCCGAGCAAGCTCCAGCGCCTGCTCCACCGCCAGTCGCGCCGGCTCCCACGATTTTCCGTCCGCTTCCTCATCCTCCGGTCCCGCAGCCGAGAGTGACTAGACCGGGACTGGCGACTGCCAGCCAATCACAATCGTCGAAAATGGTTTGGGAATCAAAAACCTATCCCACGACTTCAATGTCCACGCCCGATCCGGCGCCGCATAAAAGATGCCGACCCCGCCGCCCACCTGCTGCGCCAGCTTCACCCCGCCCGGCTTGGCATGGTAGACCGGCCCGCGCGGACCATCGCTGGTGAACGCGGCATAGTTGCAGCGCGTTCCATTCGTCGCCTCCAGCGCCCGCTGCATTCCCAGCAGTCCCGCCGCGCCGCCACGCGAACTCGACCCGCGCACCGGCGTATACCCCACGCGATGAATCATGGCCGCAATCAACTCGCCATCAAAACTCGGGCTGATCAGGATGGCGATTCTCCGCTTGCGAAAGTGATGCGCGATCGACAACAGCGAGCGATGCCACAGGCAGTAAACGCGCGTCTCAGGATGATCGTCGGCATGCGTTCCCGGCGCGCCGATGTCTTCAAACCGCAGCGTCATGCCCAGCAGCCGAAAGACAATCGCCCCGATCGGTGGCAATACCGCCAGCGCCATCCGCTGCTTCCAGTTGTGCCTGTGACTCACCCACCCATTCTAGCGACCAACAAATCCTCGTCCCTAAAATCGGCAGTTGGACTGTCAATGAGCGCGCCCGATGAATCGACATTGCGCATCGCCGACGCGATCAACGCGTGAAAAATGTACCGCTTAAATTGGCGTGACCTTCACAGACTCTCTATGCCGCAGACACTCTTTTTCGCGAGACCATGATTCCCTGCGAGACATATACTGGCGCGTGACGAATCGGAGCAACATGCCCGCTGTGATTCTCTCGCGATATTTGAAGTTCGCGCTGGCTCTTGGCTTTCTGCTTTGCGTTTTCGGCCAACCGAGGAGCGCATCGTCCCATTGCTGCCCCGCAAGAGGCAGGCTCGCCGGCAAACTCAAATCAGGACGGAAGACAAAACGAAACGGCTGCTGCGCCCGCGGGCCCGGAGTGGCAATACGACTCCCGACCAAGCGGTCGAGGTCGAGGGTCTGATTCGCCTGGACGTGGTTGTCAGGGATCATGCCGGGAAGCCGGTTGCCGGACTCAATCGCGAGGATTTTAGCCTCCTGGATGACGGCCAACCTCGGAAGATTGTCGCGTTCCGCGCGATGACCGGTCAAGGCCGTCATCCCGATTCACCCGCCTCAATTATTCTGCTGATCGACACGCTGGGATTGCCGCCAGATGTGGCAACCTTCGAACGCGAACAGGTCGCGAAATTCCTTCGACAAAACTCCGGTCGGCTGTCCTATCCGGTGACAATCTATTCGTTAGAAAAAGGTGGACTCTCCCTCGTCGCCGGGCCTTCGCTCAATGGGAATGCCTTGGCAGACGCTGTGGGTTCCGATAAGAAACTCGTTACGTCGTTAGAGTCTTCCCCAGTCGGCGTCGCACCTTACGCAGGAGACATCCATGGTATCGAGCTTGGTGGTTTCACCGTCCGAACCTGTCGTCGACGACCATAACGATCTAATATCATCAAGCCGAACAGGGCTGCGTGCGATAGCGACCATCGCCGCCATCGCAGACGGAACTCCCGGCAGAAAACTACTGCTTTGGGTGGGTCCCGGTCTAACCGAGCCTTGGAACTCGAGCGAGAACAGCGGTCAGTATCCGAAAGGATTTTTCGAGCGATCCATCAACGCTCACGGTGATCAGTCCCGCGATGATCCCGTTGTTCTCACCTTCGCGCCGGATAAGATCAGCCCAAATGATCGAAAGCTGATCTTCAATACGGTCTACTGGATTTCAACCCTGCTGCAGCGGGCACGCGTTACCTTGGACGTCTTTTCCGTCGGACAAAGTGACGATGCCTTGCCTGGTCTCGAAATCACCCAAACGCAAGCGGCCGCAGCGGGATTACAAGCGCGAACAATCCCCTTTTCCGATGCATGGAAGCTATTCCTGTCCGACGAGCCGTCCGCCCAGCAAGCCAACATGATGGATCTCTATAAGAAAGTGATTGCGGTCCAGAGCGGGGGACGCGTTCTGCCTCCAAAAAAAGACCTGGCCAACCAGATCAACGAGTGCATCGCGGATGCGGGCACGTATTACACAATGACCTTTGACCCGCCGCCTACGTCTGACGCCGATCAATACCGCGCCCTGAAAGTGAAGCTGTCGCAGCCAGGGCTGACCGCCTATACTTCAGCCGCGTATTATGACCAACCGTTCTACGACGACCATCCGGATGCGCATCCCAAGCCAGTGACGGTGGCGCAATTGGAACAGATCATCCATTCTGCGCATGGGGGTAGGGAAGAGGAGCGACAGATTTCCTCTGTTGTATTGGCCGAGCGACTCGATCGCACGGGTTGGCTCGCCCTGGCCAAGCAGGTTCATGGCAGTGAAGCCCGCAATATGCTGGAGAAAATCGCGGAAGAGTCCCAATTCCTTCCGCCGCGGCCCGATGAAATTTCCTCCGCTGCGCGCGCCGGATTCTGCGGAACAGAATCGTATCCTCACTGCGGCGGCCGACTATCTCAGTCGAGTCATTCCCAAGCTACCCGACTTTTTTGCGACGCGGAGAACAATTCAGTATGCCGAGACCGCCGGGTACAGCGAGTTCGGCAAGGTGATCGCCCCTATTCCTTTCCATGTGCAGGAAAGATCTAATGCCACGGTGCTCTATAGCCATGGCTCTGAAGTCGTCGAAGGATTGCAACTGATCAGTTCGCCGCGGGGTCAGCCGCTATGGACCTATGGTACCTTCGGTCCAATTCTGCGAGTCGTGCAAGACGCAATCGCGCATCCGAATGATCTGAGCTGGAGTCGGTGGGAAGAAAATGCCGGTCAGCGACGGGCAGTCTTCCGCTATCAGGTTCCACTCAATCGCTCACTGCTCGCTGTTCAAGGCTGCTGTCTTCCAGGCGGCAACGGCGCAACCGGCTACGACATTATGCCTGCCTACCATGGGGAAATATCCATTGATCCAGCCAGCGGTGCACTCCTTCGTGTGCAGATCCAGGAAGATCTGCAAACCTTCGCGCCCACAGACCGTTCGGAAACGGTCGTTGCCTACGGACCGGTCAATATCGGCGGTTCAACGTATATCTTGCCCCTGTGGAGCGTAGATACTCTGCAAAGTCGACAGGTGCTAACCCTCAAGGAGTGGAATTTGAAGCTGCAGACGTGGGGGACGCATACAACAGAAATGAACGACTTCACATTCGACCACTATCACAAGTTCGCCGGCAGCGGGCAACTCTTACCCGGGTTCACTGTTGTGCCTTCGCCAGCGACTCCGAAGTAAGAACCTAGGGTCGTTGATTCGTTTCAGTCCACGGTAGACACGACACTCCGAGAAACAGGTTGAAAATTTTCAGGGTTATGTTGCTCGCATTTGGGGATGCCTATCGCGCACTCCAGGACCTGTTTCACAGGAAGAAAATAATGTTTATGGGGCAGTTTCGCCGCTTCAGGCGCTGGCATCTCACCTACCAGGGCAGCATTCAATTGGCAGAGGCACATTGAGTCGATTCAGCTGCCGCGTCGCGGCGTGCGCCCGACAGAGGAGACATTATGGCACAAGCAAAGAAGTGCAAACACGAAGGCTGTAACTGCATGACCACGGATGGAAAAGATTATTGCGGCGACCGCTGCAAGGACTCCAGGAAAATGACGGAGTTAACTTGTCAGTGCAATCATCCCGGCTGCAAGGGAGAAGCTCTCAGAGCCTGATACCGGGAGTTTCATCGGAGCCGATGCGTGCCGTTGCGGAACGCGAGGGAGATTCCTGTGACGATCGTTATCAGACTGCTGGTTGTGCTATAGAGTGTGAATGCGCGCTCTTCTTTCCCGGCTGTTGCTCCTCCTGTTCTGCACATCCATACTCGCCCACGCGGACACCGAATCCCTCCTGGACTGCACCTATCGCTCCCTTTCGTATTGCCGACAATCTCTATTACGTAGGGAGTAAGGACCTAGCCAGCTACCTCGTCGTCACTCCGCAGGGAGATATTCTCATCAACGCCAACCTCGCTACCTCGCCCCCGCAGATACGCGCGAGCGTGGAGAAGCTAGGCTATCGCTGGACTGACATCAAGATTCTGCTCAATAGTCAGGCTCATTTCGATCACGTGGGCGGTGCGGCCGAGGTGATTCGCGAAACCCACGCGAAGAATATGGTGATGGACGGCGACGTAAGCGTCATCGAGACCGGTGCACGAACGGATTTTCTCGCTCCATCGCCCAACATCCTCTCCTACCCGCCTGTTCATGTCGATCGAATCCTCCATGATCAGGACACTGTAACTCTTGGCGGTGTTACGCTGACAGCGCATAAAACTGCGGGTCACACGCGCGGCTGTACCACGTGGACAATGCGCGCACATATCCCAGGGGAAGCAGCGGGAACACTGCGCAACATCGTTATCGTGGGTGGAGTCAGCTTCTGGTCGGAGTACCATTTCGTCGCCACGCCCAACCACCCCGCAAGCTATCCCGGCATTGCTCAGGATTTTCAACATACCTTTGCCACATTGCGAGCTTTACCGTGCGATGTATTTCTTGGCGCACACGGCGGGTATTTCGATATGCTCGCGAAACTTGAGCGATATCCGAAGGATGGTCCCCGCGTCTTTATCGACCCTTCGGGCTATCAGCATTTCGTCGCAGACGCTCAGAAGACTTTCGAGCAGGCATGGATGAAACAGAAGGCCGCCGCTGCACGCTGACCTTCCAGGTTGCTTTCGCATTGTGATTGCTACAGGCGCAGTGAGAGATGAAGCTGCGTCGCGAGCGGTCGTGCCGCCGCTTTTTATCCGATCAATTCCTTGGTTGACAACGCGAAAGCGGCACTCGACAATGCAAGTGACTCTCCTCCCTCGAAAAAATCCCGAGCTCAATCCCGAAAGAACGGAGTGCAGTCATGACCAGCTATAAACCTCGCGTCGCACTTACCCTTGGAGTCGCGTTTTCACTTTCGATGTTCCTGACCGCGTGCAGCAAGCCTGCGCCACCGTCGGAACAGCCCGCGCCTCCTCCTGGCCAGTCTGCAACGGGCGCCACACCGGCGCCGTCTTCACCTGCAACTCCGGCAGCGCCGGCGCCTGCTCCCGTGCCACCACCGGCTCCGGCTCCGCCGCCACCGCCTAGGATTATTCCTGCTGGAAGTTCTCTCTCCACGCGGATTTCGAGTGCCTTGAGCTCGAAGACAAGCACAGCCGGAGATCGCTTTAACGGCTCGCTCGTGAACTCCGTTCGCCTGAATGGAAACGTAGTGATTCCTGCAGGCTCCGCTGTCAGTGGCGTGGTCGTCACGGCGCATTCTGCCGGCAAATTCAAGGGTGCGGCCAGTCTTGCCGTGCGCTTGATCGCGGTGAATGTGAATGGCAAGTCGTATCCCATCAGCAGCAACACCATCAGCCAGGAGACCAAAGGAAAAGGCAAGCGTACCGGCGCCATGGTTGGTGGAGGGGCCGGTGGCGGAGCGTTAATTGGTGGTCTCGCTGGTGGCGGCAAAGGCGCATTGATCGGGGGTCTTATCGGCGCAGGCGCTGGAACCGTGGGCGCGGGGGCGACGGGAAACAATCGCGACATTTCATACCCGGCTGAAACGGTTCTGGCTTTTCGGCTTAGCAAAAGTTTGAATCTGGATGCGGGGATGACAGCGACCGACAGCGATTCGGCACCGCCTCCGCCGCCACAACAATAGTTGCTGCGACGGCTGTATAAGGTATACCGCTTCACCGATCGCGCGGTTTCGAGGTACGCAAAATACTGGGGCAATCCGTTCTTCCATTCCCATGGGCAGAATCGATTGCCCCGGTTTTTTTGTGACCATCTTTCTAATCTTGTGTCCGCCCATCCTAATTGTTTCGCGAAATCCCTTCCACATATGAAGTCTCCCCGAAGTCGGTCGATAAGAAGTCTATGGGGGCTCCGGAGTTTCCGGAGGCTGCACGGATATGGGCGATCGTATGGCAATGTTGGAGGCGACCCTCGACCTGATGGAAGAGGGAATCGCCGTTCTCGACGAGCAATCGAGAGTCGTGCACTGGAATCAGGCCGCCGCCACCCTCACCGGGTACACGGCGCAAGACCTGATCTGCCTGCCCTGTCCTGAAGGTTTGTTTCGTGTCGACCAGCAGCATCGCGACAAAGTAGTGGCCCGCGCGGAAGCGGAACTGAAAGCTGGATTGGCAGAAGGCGCAGGCATCAGCGGCCTCTCCGTCAGCATGCCCTCGGCAGAACCCTCGCAAGCCTCGGACCCATTCCTCGAACGCCTCACGCTGGTGTCGATCCATCACAAGCTGGGACATGAAGTGCCGGGCATGTTGCGTAAAGTCGCATTGCAGGATTCGCAGGCATCGCCGATGGGCTCAGTACTGCTGTTTTATCCGGCAGAAGAGGTCGACGCATTGCCTCGCGGCGAAAGCGGTGAAGCTGTCGGCATCGAGGCTAGCCAGGCGGAGATGGAAGATCGCCTGGACGCGGCTCATCATCAATGGTCGACCAGCGGAATGCCGTTTGGCCTGCTGTGGATCACCGTCGATCAAGCCAGATCGCTGCGCAAAACCCACGGAAAGGATGCCTGCGAAGCGATGCTACGTGCGGTTGAAGATACCTTGCTGCGTCAAATGAAACCAGCAGAGGCCATTGGGCGCTGGGGCGACAACGAGTTTCTGATCATTGCGCACGAGCGGTCAGCGACGCTGTTAACCGATCACGCGCGCCGTCTGGCTGGACTGGCGCGCATTGTCGATTTTCGTTGGTGGGGCGACCGCATCGGCCTCACGCTCAGCATCGGAACCAGCTTCGCCATTGAAGCCGATACGCTGCCGTGCCTGCTGCATCGGGCGCGTCAAGCGATGCGAACCAGTGAATATGCAGGTGGCAATCACGTCACAGAAGCCAGGGGAGACACATGCTTCCAATCATAGGAATTGTTGTCGTCTTCGGTGCCGTGATTGGTGGGTTCCTGATGGAGAAGGGACATATTCTCGTCCTGCTTCAACCAGCCGAGTTGGTGACAATTGCGGGCGCCGCGCTGGGCACCATCCTGATTGCTAATCCGGTCTACATCATCAAGGCCATGATCGCTGGAATTATGGGCGTGCTGAGTCCATCGAAGTTCAGCAAGGCCCGATACCTGAGCACGCTGAAAATGATGTTCGAGCTGTTCAATAAGGTTCGCAAGGCAGGCCTGACCGGCGTCGAAGACGACGTAGAAAAACCAGCGGCCAGTGAAATCTTCAAGAAGTATCCCGAGTTTCTAAAAGACCACCACTCCCAGGCATTTGTGTGCGACACCCTGCGTACCGCAATCACCGGTGGCGTCGATCCCTTCGATATGGACCAGATGATGGAACTCGACATGGAGGTAGCGCACCACGAGGCACTGCAGCCGATCCAGTCGTTGACCACCGTCGCCGACGCGCTGCCCGGCCTTGGAATTGTCGCGGCCGTTCTGGGTGTGGTGATCACGATGGGCTCGTCTGGGCGGCCCTCCGGAAGAAATCGGCAAGAAGGTTGCCGCGGCATTGGTGGGCACATTCCTGGGAATTCTGATGTGCTACGGCCTCGTTGGACCGCTGGCCTCCAGCATGACCAAGGGAGCGGATGAACACAACGCCTACCTGCACGTGTTGCGGGTCATCATTCTCGCGTTTCTGAAAGGATTGGCTCCGATTCTCGCCATTGAGATGGGGCGACGAGCGATTCCAGAACGCGTTCGCCCCAGCTTTGACGAGATGGAGAAGGGATGCAAGAAGCCCTCGGCTGCAGCCACTCCAGAAGCGGAAAGCAAGCCCGCAAAGGGAACCGCAGCCTAGCGAGATCGAATCATGGCCCCAGATCGAAAAACGGTTCGACCGATCATCGTCATCAAGAAGAAGATTTCGCACGGTGGCCATCATGGCGGCGCGTGGAAGGTGGCGTATGCCGACTTCGTTACCGCGATGATGTCGCTGTTCATCGTGTTGTGGCTGATGAATTCGACTCCGCAAATCAAGAAAGCGGTTGCAGGCTATTTCAACGATCCAAAAAGCGGCGGACGCGAAACCGGGACTACCGTGTTGGGCTCCAACAAAAGTATTTCAATCGATCAGAAGAATGTTCAAAAGCTGAAAGAAGAAATTGAAAAAGCCATTCTGAAGCAGACTGACCTGAGCAAGCTCTCCAAGCAAATCGTTATCACCATCACCAGCGAAGGACTGAAGATCGACCTGATTGAAGACAAGGGTGGTACGTTCTTTCAGAGCGGCAGCGCCAAGTTGAGCCCAAGTGGCGTCGAACTCCTCGACTTGCTTTCTGGCCAATTGAAGGTGCTCCCAAACAAGCTGCTGATTGAGGGATACACCGATGCCCAGGCATATTCAAAGAGCAGCGACTACAGCAATTGGGATCTTTCCGCCGACCGGGCGAACTCGGCGCGCAAGCTGCTGCAAGCAGGGCGGAGTTGGGCCCAACCAGGTGTCGCAGGTGCGCGGCTACGGCGATCAGATGCTGCGCGTGCCCTCCAATCCATTCGATCCGACGAATCGACGAGTTTCGCTGATCGTGCAGTGGCAGGATGCGTCAGCGGCCGCAGCGAATGATGCGAAAAACTCCGGAGCCGCGAACAATGGAACGGAAAGCGCCAACACGCCTCCTGCAAGTCGGCCCTCAAAACAAAACATCGATCGCCATGCCGACTTCCCCAACAACGAAACCCGCCGTCGATGCTGGACAGCCTTCGACAATCGCGGAACCAGCCGCAGGCACGGCTGCGAAACCGTCGTCAGGATTGCCCGCAACATCAGCGGCAAAACCTGCATGGGCTGATCGCTTCAAGTCTCTTATCCCTGGAAAGAAAAAGCATTCTTGAGAATTGCAACACCGATCGTTGCCCGGGTCGCGTTGCATCAACCGTTGTAATCAACTTTGATCGAGATTTTTAGGACCCGAGCCAGAATAACGGGAGGAGACCCAGCGCAGCCAAAGCCGTCAGCAGCACCAAACTTTGCACGCCTGTTTTTCTGTCGCCAAGACTGTAGGCGTAGATCCCTTTCACCACGTTGTTGCTGGACGCGGCAATCAGCACTGCCGCCGCCGCAACTTTTACCGCCGTCAGCGTACCGGCAGCCTGCGTCATTCCCATGATGAATGGATCCACATCGGTCACGCCCATGATCGCGGCCAGCGTATTCACGCCCGCTTTGCCCAGATAGGTGACTGCCAATTGCGTGGCAATCAGCATCGCCAGAAACAGCACAGCAAATAGAAACGCCGTCAGCAGGTCGAGCGGATTCTTCGGCTCAAATTCCTTCGTCACCGTCCCAGAGTCCGGATCCTTGCGGCGAGTCCACAGCCAACCCACGCCAATCCCCAGGGCCGCCAGCACCAGGAAGGGAACTGCCAACAGGTTCATCAATTGTCGATTGAAGATGGCCAGCAACGCCGCCAGCCGCAGGTACATCATTCCGGAAGCAATCAGAATGCACCCAGAAAATAGATTGGAATGTTTTTCCTCCGCCGATCGCCGTGCCATCACTACCGTGGTCACAGTCGAGGAGTAGGCTCCGCCTAAAATCGCGGCTAGCACAACTCCACCACGCTGCTTCGACAGTTTTTGCAGCACATAGCTGCCGTAGGAAATGGCGCTGACTGCAACCACCACCAGCCAAGTCTTGAAAGGATTGATGTGAAATTTGCCAAACTGTTCATTTGGCAGAATGGGCAGAATGACGCCTGCCAGCAACAGAAACTTGGTGAAGGTCAGAATTTCCTGCGCCGGAATGCGCGCCGCCAGTTTTTCCAGCACTTCTTTCAGGTCGAGGAACAGCAGGCAGGCCACACTCAGTGTGGTTGCAACCCAAAAATGGCCGTAGCAGATCAGCGCCCCGACTAGAAAAGTCGCAAGCCCCGACATCTCCGAGGTGACGCCTGCAACCGTGGCGCAGGAAAGCTTGTGCCAGTACGAGAGCAACAGGAATCCGGCGATCACCAGAAATCCGATGGTCAGCGGCAGCAATTGCGTTCCAGCAAGCAGAGCCAGGGAATAGCCAATCAATCCGATCAGCGGAAAAGTTCGCACGCCGCCAAAGGAGTACGAGGTCCCGGTAGCCTTATGCTCTTCCCGCTCCAGCCCAATTAAAAAAGACAGGAACAGGACCAGGACGATCTTCGTGGCTTCTGGATGGAGACGCGCGTAGATTTCCATTTCGGCTTTCTTGTTCCGTCCTGGGGAATGCTATGCAGTATAGACGCCAACGGTTCGACAGCGGAGCGAAACATTAGCGAGCAGGATTATTCTTCTGCCGGTTGATCGAGAACTGCACGCTCCTCCGTTCAGAGTGCCGCACGACGCAACTCAGGGATGAGCTCGCCGGCGCACGGATAATTGTTGAATCATTGAGAACAGAGCCGCCGTCGACAGCCCAAAGAGAAGCAGTCCATTCAGAGCCTCAATCGCACCCAGCATGTACCAGTGCGCTTCCAACTGCAGATCCGTATGGCCGTAGGTCGTCATGGAATTGAGCGAGTACAGCATGGCCGATTTGAACTCCGGCAGTGCGCCAATCAGGCAATACGCGTATGCCCAAACCGCCGCCTCGAATGCATGCAGCCCGATAGCAGCCAACGTAGTGATCCCCATGACGACCATGAAAGATGCATGCGGATGGCGTCGAATAAAGTCGCTATCCGTGAATAGCCGCTTATCGCTGATGATGAAGGAGAGGCCAAAAACATGCGTCAACAGGGTCAGCAGGACGAGCGGAATACCCCAAACCCAGTCGACATACCATGGTGCGTAATGATCGATCGACAGAATGATCGAGAGAGATGCGGTACCCATAGAGACCCTTTCGCCAGTGCTTTGTGCTTCGCACGACGATAGCACGCAACAGAAATCCATCCAATCTGATCCAGCGGTCGATTTGCCAGTGTCGTTGTTCGAGCGGTATGGCGCAAGACGATCTTGATATTAGTTTTGCAACCCGCAGGCCAATGGGAATGTGGGGCCCGATCTGGCAAAAACCGCGCATGGGCCGAGTTTGTACGGAAGCCAACGCAGCCCGCCGGCCACCGCCAAACTCCGTCATATTGGAGCCTCCCCCACATATCGGAGTCAGCCCACTTTCCCCGGGCTCCATTCAAACGCGGGTGAACCGTTGAAAATGCCGCCAATGCGCTCATCCAACGGGGAGAAACCCGGTACCAGATTCTCCGGCAAGCGCTAGTTAAGCCACTGTATATGCAGCCTGTTACGGCCTATGTGATCGGAGCGCAACAGCCTAACTCTTACTGCGTATCGCTGCCGGACGAACTCCAGCATTGATTGGCATAAAGCGTGCAATTCAATACTCCAAGATTTCATCGTGGGCGCCCCGCAATCGGGCATCAGAATGCCCCGATGGGCTTTCGTACGGACGGAACGGAAACGCACCAAAGGAGAATGCAATGGAGAAACATCGGAAAATTTCCTCGACGTGTTTTGGGGCGTTTGTTTTAGCGCTATTATTTTCGCCGCTGGCATTCGCAGAGGACGGTCCCGCCGCACAACCCGTAACTGTGGCGGCAGATGCCTCTTCCTCGTCAGCGCCCGCTCAGGCGCAACCGTCGACCGCCGCCGACCCCAACGATGCCTGGCACTTTGCCCTCGCTCCCTACCTGTGGTTTGCGGGAATGCATGGCACGGTGGGAGCCCGCGGCTATGATGCCAGCGTCCATGCCAGCTTTGGCGACATCTTCAGCTATCTGAACATGGGGATCATGGTGGCTGCAGAACCTCGATACAAAAAGTTTTCGACTCCTGTCGATTTCATCTGGATGAAGCTCTCCGACGACAAGTCACTCCCGTTTCAAATCGGCCCCACCAACATCAAGACGAAAATTAACGAGGACCTGCTGACTCCCAAGGTGGCCTATCGCCTGGTCGATGGCAAGATGATCAAGGTCGATGGAAACGTCGGAATCCGCTATTTCCACCTGGGCACAACATTGACGTTCGTGCCGGGCACCTACGTCTCTCCGCAATATCAATCTGCCAACTGGGTCGACGTTGTTTCCGGCGCAAGGATTCAGGCAGCACTGTCTCCCAAAATGAAAGTGACCATCCTAGGAGACGCGGGCGCGGGCGGCGCCAACCTGGATTATCAGCTCGGTGCGTTCCTGGGGTACAAAGTGAGAAGGAATATCGACCTGCAAGCGGGTTGGCGCTACCTGGCAGTGAACTATCGGCCACAATCCACATTCGTCTACGACGTGGACACCAGTGGACTCCTGATCGGCGCAATTATCGCCCTCAAGTAATCCGCAATGACTGCGCGGAGGCAATGGGTGGGAAGAAAGACAAACTCAGTCAATCTTCCAACCCAGCGTCCGTTGCTGGATCAATGTTTCGCGCTGGCGAGCTTTTCGATCCGGTCCGCAGCCTGCTCCGCTCCGCCATATAGACTCATGGATTCGCACACGCGCCGCGCCGCGGTTCGATAGCGGCTCTCCGTCAAGCAAGCCTTCACCTTCACGCCGAAATCCGCCAGGTCGATCTGCTTTTCGCCGTTCGCGCTTCCTGTCGGTACCACCAATTCACCTGCTCCGAGTGCCACAACACGGCGCGCATTGCTTTCGCGTTCTGTGCTGGTCGGGATAATGACAGCCGGAGTGCCCGCGGATAATCCCGTCATCACTGAGCTATGCCCACCGTGGTGCACCATCAGGTCGCAGCGCGAAGCCATGGCGACGCCAGGCAGATAGGAAGCATGAAAAAAATTGGAAGGCAAGGAGCCAACCTCCTCCGGTAGGTCCTGATATCCGCCTGTCAGTACCACGTGTACCGGCATTTCTCCCAGCGTCGCAATAGCCGCATGAATCACCACGATCGAGTCAAAAGGATTAGAAACTGCGGCGCCAAAGTACCGCGGGTTGCCGGCGTACACCCAGACCACGGGCTTGTCAGGACTGAGCCCGGCCACCCAATCGGGCAACACGGCATTGCCTCGTTGCCATAGGATTCGGCCGACGTGAGCAACGTTCGCCGTAGCGGAAACAGGGTCCGTTTCCGGCGTGCCAACAATCAACGACAGTTCGCCAGCCAGCAGATCGACGGCACGGCCAACCGGCGCGATGCCATATTCCGCGAGCACCGTGTTGACGGCCGCCGCAGCACTCGGCAATCCTTCCGGACGCGCACCCTTCCCCCACTCAAACCCTTCGCTGGCGGGATGAAAATTGCCCTGCAGTACGGATGCGAGTGGAATCCCAAGAACGCGCGCCGTCATACAGGTAAACAATCCAAATGAATCGACAACAACGTCGGGGCCGTAATTCTCGACCACCTCAACATGAGCCGCCGTCGCCGCGCGCATGAATTCTTCATTTGAAAAGAAGTGACCGAACATCTCCTCCACATCCCAAGCTGCACTGGCTCCGGCCATATCGCCCGAAATCGCCGGCATGGGGCGAGAAGGCATGGGGAGATTGACGAAACCCGCATCTGCAATCAGCTTGGCGGGCGCGGGTGCCGGGTTGAAAATCGCAACTTCATGGCCGCGATCTTGCAGAACTTTCGCCACCGGCAGCAGACGCGTCGGCAAGCCCAGATCATTTGCCGGCAGCATGGTGAACAAGAACTTCGACATGAACTTCCCTCGTCTGGATCTGCATTGAGTCGGTCATGCAAGTCCAGCTACAATCCGCCTGCACGGCTTCGGCGCCAATGATTCGAAATGAGAATATGTGCTTCGGCTCCAACTATCGGTGGGAACTCAAGCCCTGCGCAGCTCAGCACGCCGGCGCCCCAGCAGCAGCCCGATCCAGCAGCTCACCGGCCAGGTCAGCAGCCACGACAGCCAATACCAATGCGGCCAGCCCTTGCTCCAATTGGGTATCGCCGCGGCGATGCCCATCACTTCTCCCAGGATGAAGAACCACAGCACATGCTTGGCCGGATTCGACGGAGCTAGGCGGGCGCACACCCAAGCGCAAAAGATGGAGACGACGACAAAGAATATTGTGCTGGCGACAAGCGCATGGTCCGACGGCACACGGCCTCGGGCAAAATCGCCTGGAAACAAATGCGAGAGCAACGGGTCCGTTGCCATGACAAGAATGATGGAAAGAATGTAGCTGCCGGCAACGACAGCGATAGATTTCAGCACGAGGCACACCTCCCTGTGGGACGAGAAACAGAGATCGGGATCAACTTGGAATCAGGGGTCTCGCAGGGTTCGACACCAGGCAATGCTCAGAATTGTTTCGTCGCCTTGCATCCGCATGCGGGCCGAACAGCCCACATCACACCTTCATTGACCGTTCCCGAACTGGGGGTAGGAAAACGGTACAACTCCGGGCCACGCCTGTAAATGAATAAATCGCGGAAATGAAACATCTTGGTGGAGGCGGCAAATACCACATACATTATTCATCTTGGGGACCAAATTTTTGCTCAATCTCTGCCCGCGCCTTGTCTTGCTCAATCAGGGTTGCTGCCTCGCTATCCGCCATCACAAACAAGGCGGAAAAGACCGGCATCAATCTCGCGTCCTGCAACAAGGCACGCAGGTGCCTTCACATCCGCAAAACTTTGGAACTTGAAGCGGCAGGGTAAATGTTTAGCGGAAAAATAAAATCCGGGTCGCGACATTGCATAACGCACCAAGCAAGCCGCGATTCTTGGAAGAACGGGCGCAATGGAGACCGTCCCGCGTATTGACAGTCAAATTCATGACTACTATAGTCGTTCGAAGTTACGGTAAACGTTTACCAGTCTCACTGGAAGTAAACCGCTTTCGAGGACGGTGCGGCCACACGATGACTTGTTCGGATCAGCGAGGTATCGAATGCGACTAGAACAACTTAGGAACGATGTCCTTCGCGCGAATCAGGAGATTGTGCGACAAGGCTTAGTGGTTTCGACGTTTGGAAACGTCAGCGGAATTGCGCGCGATCAGGGCCTGGTCGTCATTAAGCCGAGCGGGGTCGCGTACGATGCCTTGACTCCAGAGGCGATGGTGGTCACCGATATGGAAGGGAAGATCGTCGATGGCAAATTGAAGCCGTCTTCCGATCTGGCGACTCATCTTTTGCTCTATCGAAAATTTCAGCAGATCGGAGGCGTGGTGCACACGCATTCCGAGTATGCAACTGCCTGGGCACAGGCAAGAAAGCCCATCCCCTGTTATGGCACGACCCACGCAGATTATTTTCATGGTCCGATTCCGGTAACGGAAATGTTGCGCGCGGATGAAGTTGGCGACGATTATGTGCACAATACTGGGGAGGTGATCGTGCGATGTTTTCAAGGTTTCGATCCCATGTCGATTCCGGGAGTTCTTGTGGCCGGGCATGCGCCCTTCTGCTGGGGACGAACCATTGATGACGCGGTCCATCACGCGGTCGCGTTGGAGTATGTCGCCCGCTTAGCGCTGCACACGGAATTACTGGCCGGACCGGCCGCTGGAATTCCACAGCACCTGATGGATCGACATCACACACGGAAACATGGAGCGAAAGCCACCTACGGACAAACGACTGAGAATGCCCGTGAGCGCGAGGCATAGGGTGGCATGATATTGGCGCTCGACGCAGGCATTGCATCGAAACTGTCTTTGGCTGCGGTTGCCGCGACTCCGCCGCTCCGTGGACAGCTGGCGCACCTGACTTCGCTCGATATCGCAGTCATCGCAATCTACTTTGCGATGGTGCTGTTCATCGGCTTCTATCTGCGACAGGCAAGCAATACCAGCGAACAATTTTTTCTTGCCGGGCGAGAGATGACGGCCTGGATCGCCGGGCTGAGTTTCGTAAGTGCGAACATGGGCTCATTGGAGCTGATGGGCTGGGCAGGATCCGCATATCAATACGGCATTCTGGCGACGCACTGGTATTGGATTGGCGCCATTCCGGCCATGCTGTTTCTTGGCTTGGTGATGATGCCGTTTTACTACGTCTCCAAAACGCATTCCGTTCCAGGCTATTTGAAGTTGCGTTTTGGCGAATCGAGCCGCATTGTCGCCGCCTTCTCCTTCGCCATTGAAATGATCTTGATGAGCGGCGTCAACATGTTCTCCATGGCTGTAGTGATGAAGGTGGTGCTGGGCTGGAATATTACTTTCAGCATTCTGATGTCGTCGCTTGCGGTGGCCGTCTATGTGGGGCTCGGTGGTTTGCGTTCCGCCATTTATAACGAGGTTCTGCAATTCGTATTGATCTGGGCGGGAGCGTTGCTGGTGCCGATCCTTGGGCTGATCGAGGCTGGCGGCTGGCACAAGATGGTAGCCAAGATCGCCAGCAATTATCGGGGTCAGGACTACGTTCATCTGTGGCGCGATACCGGACATTTCAGCGCGAATCCGATGGGGGTGCACTGGACTGGCATCGTGTTTGGATTGGGATTTGTGATTTCATTCGGTTATTGGACGACGGATTTTCTTGTAGTCCAGCGTGTACTGGCGGCGCGAAATTTGCGCGCGGCGCAGATGGCTCCAATCATCGGGTCGTTCTTCAAGATGGCGGTGCCGTTCATCGTGATTCTGCCAGGGCTGCTGGGTCTTGTCGTATTGCAGAATCCAAACGGCACGTTGATGCACCTGGTTGGGCAAAATCATGTGAGTGCGGCGAATCCCCACAGTTTTAACGAAGTGCTACCGCTGATGATGGTGCGCTACCTGGGACCGGGTTTGCTGGGATTAGGCATCACCGCGCTGATGGCTGGATTCATGAGTGGAATGGCCGGCAACGTCAGCGCCTTTGCGACGGTCTGGACATACGACATCTATCAGCCGCTGATCCGCAAGCGCGCGACCGATAGCCATTATGTGGCCATCGGTCGCTGGGCCACGGTGCTGGGCGTAGTGGTGTCGATCGGCGCAGCGTACCTGGTTATGCATGCCGCGGGCATTATGGATTACGTCCAGGCGCTGTTCAGCTTTTTCATTGCGCCGCTATTAGGCGCCATCCTGCTCGGCATGTTCTGGAAGCGCGCGACCGCTGCCGGCGGATTTTGGGGATTGCTGCTGGGCATCTTAAGTTCAGTCAGCCTGTTTGTGTGGGTGCGGATGGACCCCTCGGCCTTATCGATGGTGGCCATTTCACCCGATGCGAAAAGCATGGCGGAAAATTTATATCGCGCGCTGTGGAGCTTTTTAATTTCGATCGCGATCACGATAGTTGTGAGCCTGTTTACCCAGCCCAAACCGGAAGCGGAGTTAGATGGGCTAGTTTATGGAATTACGAGGCTGCCGTTTCAGGAGCCTGTGCCGTGGTATCAGAACCAATGGTTCTGGGCGGCGATTGTGGTGGTTTTGTTCGCCGGACTCAATATCCTGTTCTGGTAGCCGGCCGCACGATGGGAGGAGTTGGAATGCGCAGTCTTGGCGTACCGGGAAATATTCCGATCTGGTTTTTTGTGGGAGTACTGCTGACTGTCTATGGCGCGCTGATCGGCGGCCATGGTGCATATGCGTGGTTGACACATGAGAGAAGTGCGGTGGTGCTGTCGAATCTCCACGCGGCGGTGTGGTGGGGCGGAATGATTCTGATCCTGGGTCTGATCTACTGCGTGAAGTTTTTCCCGAGGCAGCAACGGTAATCCTCGAGCGTCTATGCCCACTGAATAATTTCTGGAAATGAAAGAAGAATCAGAATGGCGATCGTTGCAGGTGTGGATTTTGGAACGCTGAGCGTGCGTGTGTCGATTTTCGATAGCGATCGGAAAGAAGGCAAGCCTGCGCGTCTGGCGACTGCCTCGGCGGAGTATCCGCTGCATCGCAAGCGCGAAGACCCGGAATACGCGACTCAGTCACACGCAGACCAGATGCAATCGCTGATTCAGGCATGCCACAAGGCGATCGCGGCCGCGGGTGTTTCCGGGGAATCGATTGCGGCCATCGCGCTCGATACGACGGGGTCGAGCGTGGTTCCTGTCGATGCGCAGATGCAACCGCTGGGCGAGTATTACCTGTGGTGCGATCATCGCGCCAAGTCGGAAGCGCAGGAGATCACTGCGCTCGCGCATCAGCAACATCTGGAGGCGATCGAGTGGTGCGGCGGTGTGTACTCACACGAGTGGGGGTTTGCCAAGGTACTGCATTGGCTGCGGCATAATCCTGGAAGGCGCGCGCAATTTGCCAGCGCCTTTGAGCATTGCGATATGGTTGCGGCCACGTTGGCCGGTGTGGCAGATCCCTCCAAAGTAGTACGCAGCGTTTGCGCGTTGGGTCACAAGTGGATGTGGAACCAGCGATGGGGAGGGTTTCCGTCGCAGGAATTTCTTTCTTCGGTGGATCCGCTGCTCGACGGAGTTCGCGAGAAATTGCAGAGTCCCGTAAAAACTTCGGATCATGTTGCAGGTCACCTAAGTCAATACTGGGCAGAACAGTTAGGGCTGAAGGCCGGCATTCCGATTCCTGTCGGCGCGTTTGACGCGCATTGGGATGCGGTCGGGGCGGGGATTCGCGAAGGTGATGTCGTCAATGTGATCGGTACGTCGACCTGCATCATCGCAATTTCTCGCGACACCAATTTGGTTCCGGGTGTGTGTGGCATCGTTCCAGGCAGTGTTCATCCAGCCTTCACGGGATTAGAGGCGGGCCTTTCTGCGGTTGGAGATATCTTCGATGCGATCGCGCGGCGTGCCGGAACCAGCGTGCAGGAGTTATCGAAGGGACTGGAAAAATATCGTGGCGGACAGACCGGCCTGCTGCGCCTGAGCTGGGACAATGGCGATCGGACCGTGCTGGTGAATGCGGAACTGGGCGGAGTTACTCTCGGTTGGAATTTGCTGCACACCGCGCAAGATGAGTTATTCGCCGCCATTGAGGGCACGGCTTTCCACACACGCATCATTCTCGACCGCATGGCGGAGCACGGCGTGCGCATCGATCGCGTGATCAATGCGGGTGGTGTTCCACAGAACAATGCTGTTTTAAATCAGGTGTACGCGAACGTCCTGGGCAAACCGGTGCTGGTGCCGGATGGCGTGCCGACAAGTTTGGGCTCAGGCATCATGGCATTCCTGGCTGCGGGGGCTTATCCTTCGCTCGAAGCCGCGCAAGATGCATTGTGTCTGCCACACAAAACTTATCAGCCGGAAGCGAAGAACGTCGCCATCTACGAGCGGCTCTATCCACTCTATCGCGATGTCTACTTCGCACTGGGGCAACGAGATGCTGCCGCAGTTGCAACTTGGAAGGGTTTTGCCGGAGTTAAGAAAGATTGCGATGCAATCGTTGGAATAAAGCACAGTGCGCGAATCCATCTGGATGCATTTGTAGATTACACGCAAGAAACTCGAAGTGACAGAACCGCGCTGCTCTGAAGGTTCGATCGAGAATCAATCACGATATGGAAAAGAAAGATCGTAAGCCGCGCAGCAGGAAGCCTTCACGGTTGGATATCCGCGCCGTAGCGGCACATGCGAAAGTTTCGATTGCCACCGTCTCGCGCACTATCAATCACATTCCCAGTGTTGATCCCGTGATGGCCAGGCGAGTATGGAAAGCTATCCGAGAGTTGAACTATGTTCCTAACACTCAGGCACGCGCCCTGGTTTCTGGCCGGAGCCATATTCTCGGCCTGATTGTTTCTGAGATTACCAATCCGTTCTTTCCCGAACTCATTCAGCATTTTGAAGAATGCGCCGTCGATCGCGGGTACGAAATTCTGATTACTTCAACCAACTACGATCCTGCGCGCATGGTCTCCTGCGTCCGCAGGATGTTGGAGCGAAAAGTAGACGGCGTAGCAGTCATGACCTTCGGAATTGAAGAGCCTTTGCTGGATGATCTGGCGAAACAGAAAATCCCCATGGTCTACGTCGATTCCAGGCCACAACAGCCAGCGGCGATGACTCTGAACGTGGATTATCGTCATGGAATCTGGCAAGGGGTTCAACATCTTGCTGTGTTAGGTCACAGAAAAATCGCTTTCATCAGTGGACCTCTCAATCTTCATACGGCGCGGCTTCGTCAGCAAGCGTTCACAGACTCGATGGAACAGGTTGGCCTGCAAACCAATCCCGCGTGGATGATTGAAGGGGATCACACGCTCGAAGGCGGTATGCACGCGATGCAACAACTGCTGAAGTGCAACGAAAACCCCACCGCCATTCTCTGCTCCAACGATATGACTGCCATTGGGGTTATGCACGCAATTCTCGGCGCCGGGCTGCGTATTCCTGACGACTTCTCTGTCATCGGCTTTGACGATGTTCACATCGCGCAGTTCACTTTCCCGCCGCTGACTACAATCCGAATGTCCTGTCTCGACCTTGCCCGGGGCGCCGTTGCTGTTCTGTGTCCTGATCCGAAAGCGCAGCCGCCTGTGGCCGAAAAAACAACCCTCATGATTCCCACCGAGTTGATCGTGCGGCGTACCACCTCGATCCCGCGAGGTTCGATACAGACCCTCAAACCTCAAGGTCGGCAAGCATCGAGCAGAGCCTGAGATCCACCCCGGTCTGGCACCCAAGACCTGAGATTCCTGTCGATCACCTGTAAATTATCGAATAATAATGGTGGAGGCGGCGGGAGTCGAACCCGCGTCCGAAATCCAAGTCAGTAAAGAGACTCCATGCGTAGTCACGTTCCGATTTATCTCGTGCGATGCGCTCAAAACGGACAAGATACGCATCCCACCAGCCCGTAGATCTCGTCCGACCAACCCAGGCATTGCGGGTCAGACCAGCCTGCTTTGCGACGTCCTTCCCCACCTCACAGGCAAATTTGAGGAGGACGGCTACTTATTTAATTAAGCAGCAAGTGCTAGTTGATTGTTAGCAATTGTGTTTTTGTAAGCGATTACGGGTGCCCACCCCCCGGCATGCCTCTCTACCGCAAACGATCCCGTCGAAACCGTGACGCCCCCATTTCGGGTAGCCCAGGCCCATTAGATGCGGACCAGGCCGGAATGCTCGTGGCATTCAAGTACCCCTCTATTCTACGCCGAAGCAAGCGAAAACTTCGCGTAGCCTGTGGCCTTCCTGATGCCCCATCTTCCACCGGTTCCATTTCGGCTGAAAAGGCCGGGCCCCGCGTCATTCCGCTACGATTTGGGGGGCTTTGCGTTCTCCTGCGCAAGCGTTTCGGAATATTTAAAGGCATTCATCGAATGCTCATGTGCCTGCGTGGAAAGTTCGTGCGCAGAGAGATGATCGCCTTTTCCGTGGGCGGCAGCTGCGGCTTCGTGGGCATGCGCGGCTAGGTTGTGCAGTTCTACGAGTCGGTATTGCGAGCCCTGTGGCATGATGTTCTCCTGTCTGATTCAATGGTAATCCTGCGTCGACTCAAAAGCGGCTCCGGCGAAAATGTTGCGCTTCGTCCTGCCGTTTCGCGGCAGTGATCCCGTGGAATGCTGCCCTATGCGGGCGGCCTCGAACCTGATAATGATGTTATGAGTGGCGAGCGGCTTGCGTGCTCAAAATATCCAGTAGTTTCCCATGGCGAAGAAAACACTTTCCGAGCACCAGATTCACCTGATCGCGAAGGCACTGGCCGATCCGCGACGCCATGAGATCCTGCAACAAATTGGCGCCTGCAGAGACACTGCCTCCTGTGTCGATATTCGCGAATGTCAGCCGGTCACCGCCGCCACCCTGTCCCACCATATGAAGGAACTGGAAACCGCAGGCCTCATCAAAATCACCCGCGAAGGCAAATTTGCCCGCCTGGAACTGCAACGCGACGTCCTGAAGGGCTACCTGGCCCATTTAAAGAAAATTTAACCTCACAAATCTGCATCCATCTCGCCCGCACCTCATCAATTAGACAGTTATCGAACTGTCGAATCATGACAGTCCGACCGGGAGAAGGATCATGAGCAAACTCAAAAATAAAGTTGCAGTGGTTACGGGAGCATCGAAGGGAATTGGCGCCGCCATCGCCAAGGCATTGGCCTCCGAGGGTGCATCTGTGGTGGTCAACTATTCGTCCAGCAAAGAAGGCGCGGATCGCGTGGTAGCTGACATCGCCGCCAAGGGCGGCAAAGCCGTCGCCGTACAGGGCGATGTTTCCAAGGCGAAGGATGTGGAACGCATCTTTGCCGAAACCAAAAAGCAGTTTGGCATCGCTCGATGTGTTGGTGAACAATGCCGGCATCTATGAGTTTTCGCCGATTGGCGAAGTCACCGAAGACAAGTTTCATCGCCTCTTCAACACCAACGTGCTCGGTCGTTCTACTCGCCAGTCAGCAGGCTGCAAACCTGTTCGGCCCAGAGGGCGGCAGCATCATCAACATCGGCTCTGTCGTTAGCCGGATTACGCCTCCCGGCTCCTCCATCTACTCCGCCACTAAAAGCGCCGTCGATGCCGTCACAGGTGCCCTTGCGCGCGAACTGGGCCCAAAGAAAATCCGCGTCAACTCCATCAATCCTGGCATGGTTGAAACCGAGGGCGTGCACTCCGCCGGCTTCATCGGCAGCGACTTTGAAAAAGGAGCGGTTGCGCAAACTCCCCTGGGTCGCATTGCCCAGCCAGACGACATCGCGCCTCTGGCCGTCTTCCTCGCCTCCTCCGATTCAGGCTGGTTGACCGGCGAGACGATCGTCGCCTCCGGCGGTCTCCGCTAAATGGAATGGGGCTGCATCCCGCGGCCCCTCGCACTACAGTTTTGATGGCTGACGAAACTCCATCCGTCAGTATCTCTGCTTCGCACGGCTCCTTCATTTCGGCTGAAACAGATCCGTCGCACCCGGCTTCAGAACGACATACCCGCGGCGCCATGGCTCGTCGTCAATCAGACGCCACTTATGCCCGCTGCCGAGATTGTCCTCCGCAACCAAAACATCTCCGGGGCGGAGGATAAATGTTTCGCCCTCGCGGGTAGTGAACTCAAGCGTGCCAGAGAGCGTGATGACATATTGCTTCATTGGAGCATCATGCCAGTCGAGCGCCGCATGTGGCGGCGATTCCTGAAACTCGATTGACTGAACGTCTGTTCCTTCGTTCAACGTGAGCGAACCTTCGAGCACGTGGGAAGCGTTGTCAGGGCCAACGTACAGCTTGAATGCGTGTAGCATCGCATCCTCTTTCTTATGGGATTTCCGGCAGCCAGTGCGATTTCAGCTGCGCGAACTGGCCGTTGGCCCGCAGAGTGTTGAGGGCGGCCTCAACCTGACTCCATAACATCTCATTGTGTTTCGCGAACGCAATTCCGAGTTGTTCGTGCGTCGGCACCTGCATGGGAACATACAATTGCGGACGGGATTTAATTAGCCAGGAAATGACTGGAAACAGTTTGATGACCATGCCGATCTGTCCAGCCTCCAGATCGGACAGCGCAGTGGCAATGCCATCGTACGGGTAGTATCGGATGCCGGCGATGGTGCCGTCGGCCAGCCAGCGTTTGGCGACAGCGTCCGACGTATTCCCCACTTGAATTCCGGCGGTGAGACCATGCAGATCTGCCACAGAAGTGACATTAGGTGTGCGCTGCCGATTAACAGCAACACCCTGGTTGAACTCGAGGTATGGCTGTGAAAACAGGACCAGCGCGGCGCGGTCTGGCGTAATGGTCGTGCCGGAGATGACCACGTCGTATGTGCCATTTTCAAGGCCGTCGAAGATGTCATTGAAGTTTTCGCCCTGGAACCGCACACGCTGCAACGTTAGCCCCATCTGTGCACAGACGGCGCTAATCAGTTGCACGTCGAAACCGCTGGGCTGCCCGTTCTCTATCAATTCAAATGGCGGATCAGGGTACGCAGAGGCCACGATCATCGTTCCGGGATGGATAGTCGAACTCATCACATGAAGTGTAGCGAAGCAGTTTCTCTCCGTATGGAAATAGGTTTTACTTCGGTCGCGTCGCACTCGTCATCGGCAAGCCAGTATCGTAATCCAGTTCGCGCGGCAAATATCCGTCGCTCTCCCGCTGCCGCGTCATGCCCGCATTCTTCCAGGTCTCCGGAAAATCCGGCCGCCACGGTCGATTGCCCCAGTAGTACCCGCGGAAAGGATCGCGCGACACATTCATCCAGTTCAACAGCTTGTCGTGCAGTTCATTTCGAATCGCGGCATGTTCGGCGGAATCAATCAGGTTATTCAACTCGCCCGGATCCGTTTCCAGATCGTACAGCTCATCCGTCGTCACCAGGTGAATCGAAAGCTTATAGCGATCGCTGCGAACACACCGGATCGGCTGGTACGCGCCAAATCCATCATGGTCCACTTCGTACCTTCCCCATTCAATAAAAACTTCTGAATGCGGCGCGACCGTAGGATTGCGAAACGTCTCCAGCATGGTCGTGCCTTCCATCGTCTTTGGAACCGGCAAGCCAAAATAATCCATGATGGTTCCGCTCAAATCAATGTGCGAAGCAAGATGCGGACACACTGCACCCTCCGGCGCCACTCCCGGCCACTTTACAATGTAAGGAATTCGCGTGATCTCCTCATACATCGCCGGACCCTTGTCCTGCAATCGATGCGACTCAAGAAACACACCATGATCGGCGGTGAATAGCACCATCGCATCCGGCGCGCTCACCTCCATCTCCTTCATCACCCGGCCAATCTCATCGTCGACAAAGGTATGCGAGCCGAAAAATTGATGCGCCTCAATCGGCGGCTGCTTGCGATGCAACGATCCCAGGCTATCCGCCCAAATCCTCTGCTCCGCAGGCTTGGTCGTCAGCGGATCATCCACGTTTGGCGTACTCGGAAAAATAAATCCGCGATAACTGTCGGAATATTCTTTCGGGCACAGGCACGGTCCGTGCGGCTCGTCGAACGCCAGTACCAGCAGATAATCCTGACCCTGATGCTTGGAGAGAAAATCGATGGCGCGGTTGGCGCAGCGATGTCCGTAGCACATGTCAGCGGTCCACGTAGGATCGTTGCCTGTGCTGGATTTTCGAGACCGCACCCGATCCGCCGGCGACAACTCCATCAGGTAGTCGCGCATGTCATACCAGTACGCCGGGTCCCATCCCGGTGCAGGCCGACCGGTGCCGAAGTAATCGAAACCGTCACAGTGCCATTTGCCGACGAAAGCCGCATGCACGCCGCGATCATGCAGATGTTGACCCAGCGTATGCACCGTATCGCCCAGCGGCATGCTGTTTCCCCACACGCCATTGGTGTGCGGAAATAGTCCCGTCCAAATTGCAGATCGCGCCGGTGCACATACGGGCTGGCAATTGTAGGCTTTGTCGAATCGAATGCCCTCGCCGGCGAGACGGTCGAGGTTTGGTGTCCGCAACCCAGTATTCCGGTAGCAGTTCAACATGTCTGCCCGGACAGATTCGCCCAGAATGATGACAGCCTGGCGAGGTTTTTTCGTCTGGGTGAATGCAGCGGTGTCCATCAGGGATGCGGCGCCAACGGCACCGGCAGTTTTGAGAAGCTCTCTGCGATTCATGATCCGTTTTAGTGAATCATTTTGAAAATAAATTGACAAGCAATCGCGCAGTATTCGACATGCGCGGCTTTACTTGTGGTGCAGATACTTGATCAGCATCACTTCATTGCCTTTTTCGTTGTAGATCAGGTCATCCACCAGGCTCTTCGCCAGCAGCACACCATATCCGCCGGCGCGCTTGCCCTGCGCTGCGCGGGACTCGATGTGTTGCAGCGGGTCATCATCCATGTCGGCCATGGCAGACTCGCGCAGTTGCTCCAGCGAGAATCCTTCACCCGGGTCTTTAATGCGGCAAATCACCGCGTCGCGCGCACGTATGTAGGAGATGACCACATGCTGCCCAGGATCGAGATTGCCGCCATGCTCGACTGCGTTCAGCAACATTTCGCGGAATGCCGAGCCGACGTCATCGCGATGCGGTTCGGGCAGATCAGAAAATTCATGAATGAACTGTACCAGTCGATCCGCTGTGCGCATATCGCAGCGGGCCGCGAGCCCCAGCCATTCCGGAGTGGCCGATAGCAGCTCGATGCCTTCGTCCCACACTGGCGCATCGGTGGCGTGGCGCAACATATCCGTCAACGCCTCGGCGGTGTAGGGCGCAGAAAAATAACTGAAAGCTCGCTCCTTCATACTCGCAATCACGTCGGCGGGGGTGCTTTCATTGGTCAAAATAATCAGGCGCAGATGGGGCCGCGTGCGCCGTACTTCCCGCAACAACTCCACGTCCTGCTGTCCTGAAGTCTCGTCGCCGGTAAGCAGCAGGTGGAAGTGTTGCGCCCGCAGCATGACAAGCGCCGTCTCATTATCGTGTGCGCGTTCCAGGCTCCAGTCAGGTAAGGCTTCCGCCACAATCTCCGCCACGCGATGGTCCCGTCCGATGACGAGCACGTTTCTGCGATGCGGCGCATGTTTCGCCTGGTTTACCGGATTTTCAGCGTCTGTCATCGTGCACAAGGTTCCCTTGATTGGAAGATTAGCGCATCGGCATTGCCGCTGCTTGAAAACTGACTGCAAGTGTCTTTTGCAACAGCAGTTTAAAGTCGCCGGCAGCCGCCGATTTCCCAGTGGAACAATTTTATTTGCCAGGATGCGTAATTTTCCGCCCCTCGCACGTATCCCCATCGTATGTTCGAGTCTGAGATGACATTGGCGGCGACAGAGTCTGAACCCGAGCGCATTGCGCGTGGCCTTCGTCAGAGAGATATCGCGCTGCTGCAAACCCTGGTTCAGCAATATCAATACCGGCTGGTGCGCTATTTTATCTTTCTCCTCGGTGCGCGCGACCCGGTGGACGACCTGGTGCAGGAAACCTGGCTGCGAGTTCTGGAACGCGGCCGCTCGTTCGACGGCGAATCTCGTTTTGAGCCATGGCTGTTCGCCATCGCCCGGAACCTTGCCATCGACCACACCCGCAAACGCCGCCTCATCAGCCTCGACTCGAACGACGACGACGAACACGAGCCTGCATCGATTACGCCTGTTTCCGGCGCAGCTTCGCCTTTCGAGCAGGCAGCACGAACGGAAGACGCCCAGCACCTGGCCCTCTCGCTGCAGGCATTACAGCCTGTGGTTCGAGAAGCGCTGGTCCTCCGCTTTCAAGAGGAATTGTCGCTGCAGGAAATCAGCCACGTGGTCGGCGCCTCGGTGTCGACAGTATCGTCAAGAATCTATCGCGGCCTTGCGGCTCTGCGACAACAGATGGACGGAGGAGCCCATGCAAACTGCTGATCACGAATCGATCTGCCGCCTGATCGACAAATCTGTCGCCGGCGACATCTCCACGCACGAAGAACAGTCCCTTCGCCAGCACCTGCTCGCGTGCGCCGCATGTCAGCAATATTTGGACGCTTCCAATCGAGCAATCGCCAGTCTGGGAGGATTTGCCTTCGAGACTGATCCGGGCTTGCCCGACAAAGTTGTCGCGGCTCTCACAGCGCGCGCTGCCCAGCTCGATTCCCAGCGCCTCAGCCACCGCCAGCTTGCGTGGAGCTATATCGCCGCGCTGATTCTCACGCTGGCGGGATCGTTCGTCGCCATGCAGCTCGGCGACCGGCTTGCCACCGCTGTTTCTGCGACCCGCGATCAAGTCCAGCTGGGACTGATCGCGATCTGGATTGTGCCGTCGGTCTGCTTCTGTTTGTTGTTGCCAACTCTACCCATGATGTCGAAGAGGTGGATGCATGCGAAAGGAGTCTCCCTATGAAATCGGATTCGTTTTGGGGTCTCATACCGAAAGGCGTGAAAGCCGCCGCTGCTGTCGTTTTTGTTTGCGCGGTGATCGCCGGCCCATTGATTGGCGCTTGGCAAGGGCATGTGGCCGGCCTGAATAGCATGAACGGCATCTCTCCGGCAGTGTTGGCGTCCGCGATTGGATTGGGCATGGGCCTGGTGGTCGGCGCATGCGTCGCCTTCTGGCTGCTTTGCTTGGATATGTCTTTGCCGATGCTCGTCGCCGCGCCATGCCGGCCGTTCTGTGGGTCTTGGTCTGTATCTTCGTTCCCAACCTGCTTGGATTTTTGCTCTACTTTGCGATACGCCGCCCACTGGGATCGCCATGCTCAAATTGCGGCCAGTTGGTTGCCGCTGAACAACGATTCTGTTCCTGGTGCGGCAGCCAGAATTTTGCGCCCCCACCCCCTCCACGAGCGGTTTTCAGTCGCCTGCTTCAGGAGCAGGTCCGGCCACCGCTGTCTGAGCAGAAGGGGCATGATTGGCGCTTCATAGTTGCCTTCTAGATAGGGATTAGGTGATGCTGGAGGGAGCCAATCCATTGCTGCTCTCGACGGAGAAGGAAGTCCATGCGGTCTCGCGCGCGACACGTGTTTTTTGCAGGCTGCTGCACGGTTGCGTTGCTAGTGGTGGCTGCATGCAAGTCATCGGAAAAACGAGCAACTCCGGCCGTCGCTGAATCTTCGCCGGCCGTGCAATCTTCACAAGCAGCCACGCCAACCTTGAGCGGCGCAATGAAGCCAACCAATATTGTGCTCATCACGCTGGATACGGTGCGAGCTGACCACCTGCACTGCTATGGCAACGCGAAAATCAAAACTCCCACCATCGATGCGCTTGCCAACCGCGGCGTTTTGTTTGAGAAGGCGGTGGCGCAGGCTCCGCTGACACTTCCTTCCCACGCCAGCATGTTTACTGGCACCAATCCCAATGTGCATCATGTGCGCGATACCGGCGGATTTGTGCTGCAACCGTCATCTGTCACCATGGCCACTATTTTGCGCAAACATGGTTGGAACACGGCAGCCTTTGTCAGCGCAGTGGTGTTGAAGCGCGCCTTCGGTTTCAACCAGGGATTCTCGACGTATGACGATCGCATGCCGGGCGGTTCCGGCGGCGAAGGTATGATGCGGAACGCCGGTGTCACCGTGGATCACGCACTGGCATGGCTGAACACCCAGTCTTCGCAGCCATTTTTTGTCTGGCTGCATTTTTATGATGCGCATCAGCCGTACGTTCAGCCGCCGGCAGAATTTCAGCGGCAATATCCGGGCGATACTTACGACGCGGAAATCGCATACATGGATCAGCAGCTTGGGCGCTTCGTGAGCGCGGTGAAAAAGAAATCATCCGCGCAAAATACGCTGTTCATCGTGCTCTCCGATCATGGCGAGAGTCTGGGCGATCATGGCGAATATCAGCATGGAGTTTTTCTATATGACTCGACAGTGCGCATCGCCTGGATTATGGCTGGGCCCGGGGTTCCCTCGGGTGTTCGCGTTTTGCAGCAGGCGAGGACCATCGATTTATTGCCAACAGTTCTGGATTTGATCGGTGGCAAAGCATCTTCGGCGGTGCAGGGAACCAGCCTGGTGCCGGCCTTCAGCGGCAAGCCGGTGGCTACTGAATATTCCTACGAAGAAACCATGTATCCGAAGTTCATCATGAACTGGGCTTCGTTGCGCGGTATTCATACTGCGGATTGGATGTATGTTCGCGCTCCGAAACCGGAGCTGTACGACTTGAAAACCGATCCCGCCGAATTACATAACGTCATCGACGCGCACCCTAAGGAATATCGCGAGCTGGACGCGCAGCTGAAGTTGTTGATCGGCAACAATGGAAAAGAAAAAGTGGTTTCGCAGCAGATGGACGAGCAGACGATGCAGAAGCTGCGTTCGCTGGGATATCTGGGAGGGTCTTCTCAGCAGTCAGCCACCATGGACAGCACCGGTGCCGATCCTAAGGACCAAGTCGAAATTCTTAAGCTGTTGCATCAAGCAAAGGACACACCCGCAGGTGCGATGACTTCATCGCGGAGGGTGGAGTTGTATCAGGAAGCGCTCGCAAAAGATCCGTCAAACCCCGCGATCTATTACGACCTTGGTGACGAATATCAGAAGACAGGCCAGAATGAGGCCAATCTGCAACTCTGTCTTGACGCGCTTCATCATGGTGTGACCGGACCGATGATTCTGTCGCGGCTGGGCCAGCTCTACCTGAGCAAAGGCAACGCGCAACAGGCGATCGATTATTATGAGCCTGCAGTAAAGATGGATCCTACAGACGTGGGAACGATCGACGGACTGGCGTCCGCATACTCCGCAAACGGGCAGCTTGCAGAAGCGACCACAGAGTTTCAGCGTGCACTCGTGATTGAGCCCTACATTCCTGCATACAACGGACTGGGATTGGTGGCTGTAAAGCAACATGACTTCATCACCGCACGAAAGAATTTTGAGCGCGCCATTCAGATCGATCCCAGGGACGCGGAATCGCAATTGAACCTGGGCGTGCTGTGCATGCAGACAGGCGACGCTCCGTGTGGAAGAACAGCCTTCCATGCATTTCTGGCGAATGCGTCTCCGACGCAATATCGCGACATGATCCCCCGCGTGCAATATGCCTTGAGAACGGTGTTGCTCCGAAGCTTTAGCGGTAAGCACGGAAGTAAGGCCGTGCAATGAAGCGGCGGCAGAAATCGCTGTCACCTCGACGCCTGTATTCTCACTCCTGTTTCGCTGAAGGTTCGTGGGCGCGTTGTCAGTGTCCACGCAAAAGGAAGGCCGCCTACTTTTCGTAAGCGGCCCTGGTTGGTACGGCATTATTGTCAACCATCGAGCTATGCTGCGGATCGTTCGTTATGGTCGCAGCGACTACGGTTTCTGTGATGGTGTTGGAACTGCCAGGCTGGCCGCCCCCTGTCGGAGTAAAGACGGCGTACCCCGTATAGACCCCCACAGGTTTCGCAGTCGCCGTACCCGTAAAGCCGGAGGTACCGTTCCCATTGTTGACAGCAGGTGTTGGTCCTACGACCAGGACGGGAGTGCCACCCGCAACCGCCTCATACAGACTGATGGTACCGACCGGCGCTCGAGCGGACCCTGCGGTGCCGACGACAACGGTGTAGGTGACAGTACTGCCCACTACCGCTGTGCTGGGAGTGATTGTGAATACGACCGGCGTTCCCTGAACTCTGACATTGAAGCCCGACATGGTGTTGGGTTGGAAGAGAGTATCGCCGGAATAGAGAACCGTAATCACGTGGAGACCGCTGCTGAGGCTGGGAATGGTGAGGGAAGCGGTGCCTCCGCTCAGCGTAGCCGTACCCAGCATGGTGCCGTCGGTATCTTCAAACGTCACAGTTCCCGAAGGCGTGCCACTCCCACCCACCGAGGCCGCCACAGTTGCCGTCAGCGTGACTGGAGTTCCCGGCGCAACGGTTCCCGATGGAGAATGCGTCAGGGTGATCTTGCTACCAGAACCATTCAGCAACACATTGATGCTAGGCACACCATTTTTCTTCGGTGGAAATTCATTCATGTACATGGTCTGGTAGGCAGGAATCGTCAGGTTGACACGGTTGACCGTGTTGGCCGTAACGATGTCGACCTTGCCGTCCAGGTTGAAGTCTCCGACAGCGACAGCCCAGGGTTGCGAACCGGCGGCAAACTCGACGCGTTGACCGAACGTGCCGTCACCCGTGCCGAGCAAGATTGCAACCTGGTTGAAGTTGGGAGCGACGGTGACCAGGTCCGGAATGCCATCCCCGTTCACATCACCAGCCGCGATCGAGTCAGGGAAGTTGAGCGCAGCGCTGTTGACGGCTGAAGCGAATCCGCCGCTACCGTTGCCGGCAAAGAAGGAAACGTCGTTGGCGATCGAATTGCCGGTGACGATGTCGAGCTTGCCATCGCGGTTGAAGTCTCCCATGATCACCGATGTCGGGAAGGAGTCAGTGCTATACATCTCCGGCGACTGGAAGCTGGCCTGCGCCGGCGGCGGCTGGTACGGCATCATGCTGTTGTTGAGGAAGACTTCCAATTGGCTGGTGTGGAAGCAGGTGACGGCAATATCATTCTGGCCGGAATGGCGCGTATCCCCGATGGCGACGCCATAGGGATTGGTGCAGGTGGTCAGCGTTTGCCCTCCAGTGAACCCGCCGCCGCTTTGACCGTAAAGAATGGAGACGGTGTTATCTCCATAGTTCGTGACGGCGAGATCGGGAATTCCATCACCATTCAAATCTCCGATGGCGACACCATAGGGCAGCCATCCGACCGTGTAGGTTTGCGCAGCATCGAAGGTACCGCTGCCATCGCCTTTGTTTAAAAGCACACTGATCGTTCCCGGCTTTGAATTCAGCGATGTGTTGGCGGTGACCAGGTCAGCGTAGCCATCGTTGTTCAGGTCGCCGGCCGCAATCGCGTAGGGCTGGTTGCCCACTGGATACTCGGTGGCAGAATTGAAACGTCCAGTACCTTTGCCTGTCAGGACCTGGACCGCGTTGTCCTGAAGATATCCCACGGCAATGTCGGGATAACCGTCATGGTTAAAGTCAGCCACCGCCACGCTATCCGCCATGTTGCCACGACCGCTGGCAGGAACGTACGGGGCCACAAAGTTTAGGCTGCCGTGGGCCGGCGTGGGCAATGTGTTGTTGATGAGAACCGATACAGTTCCACCGGTCGATTGCGTTACGGCCAGGTCGGGCTTGCCATCGCGATTGAAGTCAATCGGAGCAACATAGGCTGGCCCGTTGGGAACTGCGTAATCCTGAACCGCGGCAAAATTGCCATTGCCGCGGCCCATCAAAACGGCAACGTCATTTTGCGTGGTGTTGCCGGTGAGCAGATCCAGATCGCCATCGCCATTAATGTCCATTGCGAGCAAGTAGGTTCCCGCTGTCCCTGTGGCTGGGCCCACGCTGATGTTGCGAGTGATGGCGAAAGCACCGCTGTTATTCCCATTCAGAATGCTGACCGTTCCCGAACCGGAATTTAGAACGGCAAGGTCGATGGCTCCATCCTTGTTAAAGTCGCCGGCCACGATCCCCGTCGGATTGCTTTGTACCGTGGCGCTGGAACTCATGGTAAAGTTGCCGGTTCCGTCTCCGGTCAAAATATGAATGGCACCGGTGGACCCGTCAGTGACCGCCAAATCAACATTGCCAGACTTGGTGAAATTTCCGGCGACGATGCCCTGGGGCATGCCAAATCCGGAAAGGGTCG
This sequence comes from uncultured Acidobacteriota bacterium, assembly GCA_963774515.1. Lineage (GTDB taxonomy): Bacteria > Acidobacteriota > Terriglobia > Terriglobales > Acidobacteriaceae > JAKAAZ01. The sequence goes on from CAVZFK010000006.1 coordinate 54,825, forward strand.
AGACCGTGTAATAGGTGAAGTTGTTCGCAGGATTGCTGAGGAACAGAGTAATCGTGCCGTCGAGGCTGTCGGCCACGGCGAGATCCGGGTGGCCATCATTGTTGAAGTCGCCTGAGGCGATCGCAACCGGGCCCTTGCCTGTTCCCAGCACGATGTTAGTCGTTCCATTTCCCTCTGTCGGATCGAAAGTTCCGTTGCCAAGGTTCAGGAAGACCTGGATCACGTTTGAGGTGGGAGTGTTGCAGGTCACGACGATGTCCGGAAGTCCGGTCAGATCAAGGTCTTCTGCCAGGACCGCTGTCGGCCCCCCGCAGGTTGGATATTTGGTCGGAGTCGCAAATCCGCCCGAACCGTTCGACAAGAACACACTGATGCTGCCGGAAGTGCCCTGGCTGGTGTCAGTTTTGTTGGCGACCACCATATCCGGGTAGCCGTCGTGGTTAAAGTCAGCCACGGCAACGCCCAACGGCATGGTGCCTGCGGTAAAGGTCTGGCTCTGAGAGCCCGAGCCCCCTAAAGGTTGGAACAAGGCCTGCGCGTGAGCGCCGACAGTGGAAAGAATGATTGCGGCGACGCCTGCAAAGGCGAAAAGACGAGAAATGATGCTGCGAACACTACCAGGATTCATGGCCAGGACCTCGACTGAAATTCAACACATTCAACTTCAATGAGCGGAGTGAATCGAGGGACTCGGATCGCCCGCGTTGCGATTCCGGTCCCCATATGTTGCCGCACCATGAGTGCGGTCGTACCAACTACAGGCAAAAAATCCAACAGATAAAAACTTTCAGGGGGGAGGGCTGACTTGGCTGTTTGTTCCTCGAACCGTTCAGAGCCGAAAGGCGTGTTTCGGAGATCACACCTATTGTCTCTGGCAGGGATTGCAAGGGTATTACAAGCTCCAGCACCCGCAAAAAGGCGGCGGAGAAATTCGGTAGTTGGTTGGATGCCAGAAAATCCGGCTGAGAAAGCAAATTCATCGGTATTTAAGAAATGTGGGCGGACTCGAGCCGGGTTCACCAGCAGGCGAGGGGATGGTTATGGGGAAGAAAAGGCGATCCGGGGGGCAAAAAAAGGGCTGCCGCTTGGAAGCGGCAGCCCTTGGGGGTGGAGGGTGGTGCGTTAGAACAGTGGCATTGGAGCAGCTTGATTGGTCTCTCCGAACAGCGAGAGTGAGTTAAACCCGGAGGTTGAACCTGTGCGATCCGCACCGCAGACGATGAAGCAGAATACGGTGGTGCTGTTGCTGGAAGCACCGTAGGTACTCTGTGCCGGGAAGCTCGCGGTGATCGTATACGATCCGAAAACTCCGGCGTACTGGAAGGTTGCCTGTCCGGCCGCATTGGTCGTTTCGGTTCCTGTCCCTGCTCCGGAGAAGTTAACCGTCAAACCTGCTGGAACAGGTGCTCCGGTCGCTGTCACAGTTGTCGTGGATGTGCAAGTGCCGCCAAATAATCCGGCGCCGCAGGTGATCCTAGTTGACGTCGGAGTTACGGTAATTACCGTCAGCGGTTCGTCCGAGGACGACCCTTGCGCATAGTTAGTATTCCCTGTCGTAGGGTTGTAAACCGCATAGAGCTCATAGGTTCCGACAGGCAAGTGGTTTGCAGCAGCTTGCACGTAATCGTGACCGTGCCGCTGCTGTTATTGCCTGCTGCAACGAGTGTGACAGTCGGCGCTAAGGCCACCGGTGTGGTTGAACCTGAAACCACCGCGTAGATCGTTGCCGTACCATGGGGATAGCTGCCGGGCGGCGTGCTTCCGATGACCGTGACAGTCGCAGTGAACGTGGAACCGGAAAGGACCGAAGCTGCGCTCAGGGAAAGTGTGACCGGGGTTCCCGACACTTTGATTAGGCTGCCGGCGCCGGAGACCGTGGTGGGCTGGAAGTTGGCATCGCCGGAGTACAAGCGTGGTGAACAGATACGAACCGCTGCCCAGGTGGCCAACGTTATAGGTTGCGACTCCGTCATTCAGGGCATACGGACCCGAGCCGATTGCCGCACCGGTGGCATCCTCAAAGATGATAGAGCCGGTCGGGGTTGCGCCGCTGATTGCCGGGTTCAGAGTTGCCGTAACCGTAGTTCCGTTGTTGATGGCAGGAATCGGGCTCGCGGGGGAAGAAGCGACCGCGATGGTTGCCGCCGAAATGTTGGTGAGCACGTCAACACTCGGATTGCCGCCGGGAATTGCGGGATATTCCGCCATATACCGTTGTTGGTAAGCGGGAATCGTAATGTTGACCTGGTTGTAGGTGTTGGCGGTAACAATGTCGAGTTGGCCGTCATTGTTGAAGTCGCCGGATGCGATCGCCCAGGGTTGCTTGGTCGCTGGAAATTCTCCTGCGGCACGTTGCTGGAAGGTACCAAAGGTACCATCGCCAACACCGAGCGTGAGTTCAACTGCATTGAAATTGGGAGCGACGCCTGCGATGTCCAGAATGCCGTCGCCATTGAAATCTCCAGCCACGATGGAATCGGGGAAGTTGAGCGACGGACTCATCACTCCGGCGTTAAAGGTGTTGTTGCCATTGCCGCCGAAGAAATAGACATCGTTGGCGGTGCTGTTTCCCACCACGATATCGAGTTTGTTATCGCGGTTGAAGTCGCCGACAACCAGGGATGTCGGATGCGCGTCGGTTGTGTACATGCTTGGACTTCCAAATGTCCCATTTCCGTTATTCGGGAAAACTTCCAGTTGTGCGGAAGCGTAGCAGCTCACTGCGATGGACGGGTAGCCGTTATGTGCGAAGTCTCCGATGGCGACCCCGTATGGATTCGCGCAGGTCGGCAGCGTGGTTGGGGAGACAGTGAAGGTTCCGGTCTTCGATCCCATCAGGATGGAAACGGTATTCCCGCTGTAGTTGGTGACCGCGAGATCCGGGTAGCCGTCGTGGTTAATGTCGCCGATCGCCACCTGGTAGGGTTGGTTGCCGACGGTATAGTTGACGGCGTTCGCGAAGGTGCCATTCTTGTTGTTCAGCAATACGCTGACGGAGCCGGTCGGCCCATTGACGTTGGTGTTTGCCGTAACAAGATCAGGATAGCCATCTCCATTCAGGTCGCCCGAGACGATCCAATATGGCTGACTGCCAACTGTGTACACACCGCCCTGATTGAAATTGCTGGAGCCGGAGCCATTGTTCAGCAATATCTGGACCTGGTTGTCGGACAGATAGGAAACGGCGATGTCGAGCAGGCCGTCCTTGTTAAAGTCCCCTACCGCTACGCCATCGGCCATGTTGCCGCGGCCGTTGTTCAAGGCGTGAGCGGCAGAGAAGCTGCGACCGTCGGGATATTGGGTGGGCAGAGTGTTGTTCAGCAGCAGGCTGACCTGGTTGGTACTTTGCTGGGTCACGGCCAGATCGGGCTTGCCGTCGCGGTTAAAGTCGGCGACAGCGGCCTGTGTGCCGGGAACGAACGTCTGGCTGGAAACCTGCGCCGCCTGCAATGTACCGTTCCCATTTCCTAAAAGAACGTCGACCTCACCGGTGGTTCCGGTCGGCGAATCGAAAGCGATGACATCCGGAAAACCATCACTGTTTACGTCGGCGACAGAGATGCCGATCGGGTTGGTTCCAGTAGCCTGCGCCGCCTGAACCGTCAGAGCGCCTGTAGCGCTTCCCAACAGAACAGTCGCGGTATTTTTTCCATGGTTGATCGTTGCAACGTCAAGATTGCCGTCGTTATTAAAATCCGCAGCTACGATGCCGGTCGGCTTTGTGCCAGCGCCGGTTGAATAGCTGTTGAGCAGCGTGAAGTTTCCTGTTCCGTTGCCCGTGAGTACGTGCACGTTGCTATTGGCGCTATCGGAGACTGCAAGGTCCAGATGACCATCGTGGTTGAAGTCGCCGGTCACCATGCCGGTCAGAGTGCCAGCTTGAGTGACGTTAATGGTTCCGTTAGTCCCGCCGACATTGGTGAAAACCGTGATGCCGCCGCCAGAGCGGGCAACAGCAAGGTCGGGCGTGGTGCTTCCGGAAAAGTTGCCTACAACCATCGCCGTCGGATTCGTTACGGTGAATGTCGCAACTTCGCTATATTGGCCAGGGTTGCCGGCTCCCGTATTTTGGAATAGATCGACGGTGCCCGAGCAGGCCACAATTAGGTCGGGATAACCGTCGTTGGTGACATCTGCGGCGATGATGCCGGTCGGTCCGGTATTTGAGGGCGTGCCGTTACATGCACCATAGGTGTAACGCGCTGGTAAAGGTGCCGGCGCCAGTCGCCAGATACACCTTAATGGTCTTGGCTGTGCTGTCGGCGACAGCCATGCTCTGAAATCCGGAACGTGCAAAATCTCCCGAGGCCACGGCTATCGGGACGGTTCCCGTGTTCAAAGTCGCTGAGGGCCGCGAATACAGCCCCTGGGCGCGGGCGGTGTTGGGAAGCATGAGCAGGCTGGCGAACAAGGCTGCGACGACTGAAGCGGATGCGAACCGGAGCGAAGAACCACTGGCGAATACACGGGAGAATCGGGACATGATGTTGACCTCAAAAAAATGAACAACGGTGAAACTGCGTCACGTACATGAGTGGAAGAAGGGCCGACTTTGCGTCAGTGCCGACCGGATTGAACCACCCAGAATCATTCCGAAACATCGGGCTTCTCAGGCCGCAGGTTTCAGGTTCCATGGGGCGGCTGGAATTGAGTCAGGTGAGTGAGTGATGCCTTTCCCAACCTGTGCCGCGAGTGCAGATCTTAAGGGTTCTTCTTGCCTTCGTACGGTGCCCAAGCACCTGGCGGATCCTACTAGCCGCAGGCAGAAGAACCGAAACATTGTGCAACTTTTTCTACTCTGAAGTTGAACCAAAAACGACTGCCAGACTTAGCGCACTTTAGTTTCTTGTGCTTGACTTAATAAACGACTGTAAGTGGTGGAATTGTCTGACTGAGTCTATCCCATTTCAGGCAATAAGACGATAAAAAAACTTCCGTCATCTGTACAAAAATGGAGGAATCAGATACATCACTTATCTCATTGAAAACGTGCTCAGGGCCGTAACTGCCGGGAAGTCGAATACTTCCAGAACTACTGCAGGAAGCTATATACGCTAGGCGGGGCACAACAGGAAGGGGTCGTCAGTTTTCTGAGAAGACGGTTCGGATATCGACCCGCGAAGGAGAGTTTTCCTATTCCGATGTTGGCTAGTCGGGCACGTCGGTCAGGCTAAGTGGAGTGCCAGCGGCATCCTTCGCCGCGACGATAGGTTGGCTAGTCAGAGGCCACTCGATTCCGATTGCCGGGTCGCTCCAGAGGACCGTGCGTTCCGATGGCGGCGAGTAAAAGTCGGTGGTTTTATAGAGCACGTCGGCGGATTCCGACAGAACCAGAAAACCGTGGGCGAAACCGGGAGGAATCCAGAGCATTTCCGGCGTTTCGGAACTCAGTTCAATGCCCACCCACTGGCCGAAATGGGCGGAAGAACGGCGAACATCAACGGCAACGTCAAATATCCGGCCAGCGACGGCTCGGACCAGCTTCCCCTGGGCATGCTGCAGCTGAAAATGGAGGCCTCGCAAAACATGCTGGCGCGAACGGGATTGATTGTCCTGCACGAAGTGGGAGGGAAGGCCGGCTTTCTGGAAGGTCGCCTCGTTGAATGTCTCGGCAAACCAGCCGCGGTCGTCGGTAAAGATGCGAGGTTGCAGTCGCAGGACGCCGGGCAGCCGGGTGGAAAGAACTTCCATGAAGAAAGTGTATCGTGGGCGCGAGACTGAAGACGCTTTCAGCGTATCCGGTAGACTGAGTTTTCAGGGTGTCGAACGCTGGAGAAGCATTCTAGCGACGTACGGCACAGGTCGGACACGTGGAATCAAACCTGGTAAGGATGAATGATTTGACGGAATCTTCCTGGACTACATCCCCAATTTTGGTCACTGGGGGCGCTGGATTTATTGGCTCGAATTTTGTGCTGGATTGGCTGGAAGATGCCGCGTCGGCTAATCCTTTGGTGAACGTCGATTGCCTGACGTATGCCGGCAACCTGAAAAATCTGGAGCGAGTGTCGGCGCATCCGCAATACAAGTTTGTTCGCGTTGACATTTGCGATCAGGAGCGGATGAAGGCGTTACTGGAGGAGTATAGTCCACGCGCCATTGTGCACTTTGCCGCGGAAAGCCACGTAGATCGCTCGATCCTGGGGCCGGACGCTTTTGTTGAGACGAACGTGCGCGGAACGTTTGTGCTGCTGGAGACTGCGCGGGCGTACTGGAATAGATTGCCGGAGACGGCGCGGTCGGGATTTCGATTTCTGCATGTCTCCACGGACGAAGTGTATGGTTCGCTTGGGGCGGACGATCCGGCCTTCTGTGAGACCACGCCGTACTCACCGAACAGCCCGTATTCGGCGACCAAGGCGGCTTCCGATCACCTGGTGCGAGCCTATTTCCACACGTACGGTCTGCCGACGATGATCACGAATTGCTCGAATAATTATGGGCCATATCATTTTCCAGAAAAACTGATTCCCCTGATGATTACGCATGCGCTGGAAGGCAAGCCGTTGCCAATCTATGGCGATGGATTGAACGTCCGCGATTGGTTATATGTGCGCGACCATTGCTCGGCGCTGCGGCTGGTACTGGAGAAGGGAAGGCCGGGGGAAACCTACAACGTCGGTGGCAGAAATGAACGCAGCAATCGCGAAGTGGTCGAAACGATCTGCGAAATTCTGGATGAGCTGCGTCCGAGCTCGCCGCATTGCCCGCACAAGCAGTTGATCCGATTTGTGAAGGATCGGCCAGGGCATGATCGGCGTTATGCAATCGATGCGACCAAGCTGGAGCAGGAACTGGGCTGGCGGGCGCAGGAGACATTTTCGACAGGGTTGCGCAAGACGGTGGAGTGGTACCTGGAGCATCCAGACTGGATTGCGGATGTGTTGAGCGGTGAATATCGCGCATGGATTGAACAGAACTACGACAGTCGCGCAACTGAGCAAGCGGGAGCAGGACAGCGTAGAGTCGAGAAATAAAGGAGCGAGTGTGCGCGGAATTATTCTGGCCGGTGGGTCGGGAACGCGGTTGTATCCACTGACGATTGCGGCCAGCAAACAATTGCTGCCGGTGTATGACAAGCCGATGATCTACTATCCGCTGTCAGCGCTGATGCTGGCGGGGATCCGCGACGTATTGATCATTTCCACTCCTGAGGACACGCCGCGATTTGCTGCATTGCTGGGAACAGGCGAGCAGTGGGGATTGAAGTTCACTTATGCGGTACAGCCGGAGCCGGGCGGACTGGCGCAGGCGTTCTTAATTGGAGAGCGCTTTGTGGACGGCCAGAGGTCGGCACTGGTGCTGGGCGACAACATTTTTTATGGTCACGATCTTTCCGGCATGTTGCAAGCAGCGGCGCGAAGGGAGGAAGGTGCGACCGTGTTTGCGTATCCGGTGCAGGATCCGGAGCGTTACGGTGTGGTGGAGTTCGACGGGAATCGGCGAGCGATTTCAATTGAAGAAAAACCGCAAAACCCGAAGTCTCGCTTTGCGGTGACCGGCGTATATTTTTACGACACGCAAGTGGTCGAGGTTGCGAAATCGCTGAAGCCCTCTGCTCGCGGTGAGCTGGAAATTACTGACGTGAATCGCTGGTACCTGGAGCGTGGGCAACTGCATGTGGAAGTGCTGGGACGAGGGTTTGCATGGCTGGATACAGGCACGCAGGATTCGCTGATTGAGGCGGCCAGCTTTATCCAGACAATCGAAAAGCGGCAGGGCCTGAAGGTGGCCTGTCCAGAAGAAATTGCATATCACCTGGGCTACATTGATGCGAGCCAGATGAAGCAGTTGGCGACCAGGCTAGGCAAGAGTGGGTATGGAAATTATTTGTTGCAGGTATTGCGCGAGGCGGATGTATGAAAGAAAAACATTCCGGGGGCTTGCGGATTCTGCTGACCGGGCGCGATGGGCAGGTGGGCCGCGAGCTGAATCGTTCGCTGTCGAAACTGGGCGACGTGACCGCCACGAGTCGCGATGAGCTCGATCTGACATCTGACTATGCGATTGGCGATGTGGTGCACGAGGTGCGGCCGCAGTTGATTGTGAATGCTGCAGCGTATACCGCAGTAGACAAAGCAGAGAGCGAACCGGATTTCGCGCACCGCGTCAATGCGGAAGCGGTGGAGACGCTGGCGGCGGCAGCGAAAAGCGTGGGCGCGGCGGTCATTCATTACTCGACGGATTACGTGTTCGACGGTAGCAAAGAGACGCCGTATGTCGAGAGCGATCGAGCGCATCCGCTGAGTGTGTATGGCAAAAGTAAATTGGACGGAGAAAAGGCGCTGGCGGCGGCGGGCATACCATACCTGATTTTGCGGACGAGCTGGGTGTATGGCGCGGAAGGGAAAAATTTTCTTTTGACCATTTTGCGACTGGCGATGGAGCGACGCGAAGTGCATGTCGTGAACGATCAGATCGGCGCGCCAACATGGTCGCGCGACATCGCGAAGGCAACGGCGGCAATTGCGGAGAAATGGCATCACGAGAAGTTCGCGGCGGCGAAGTCGGGCGTGTACCACATTGCGGCAGCAGGTAAGACAAGCTGGTTTGGCTTCGCGGAAGAAGCTGTCCGACTGCGGGCGACGTCCGCCGCGGGACAAGGAACAAAGTTCGCGCGACTGGTGGCGATTCCTTCTTCGGACTATCCGACGCCGGCGGAGCGGCCCAAGAACTCTCAGTTGGACTGCGCAAAAGTGGCGCGGGAATTTGACTGCAACTTGCCGGAGTGGAAAACGTCCGTCGCTGCGGTGATGCGCGCATTGAAGTAGCGCGGAACGCCTGGGAGGATGTAGACCTCAGCGCCTGAATGCGCAATTCGGGTGCGCCATTCCCGGACTAAAGTCCAGGGTCTACCTCGTCAATCCAGATCGAAGTCGCGGAGTGGGCGGGATTCGCTGGGCGACTCCTTGGCGCGGCGCAGTGCTTCGGAGAATTTCTTTTCTAGGACATCGTCCTTGTTTTTCTCGGCTTCCACGGACTGCCGAAACAGTGCCTGCTTGCGCTCCTCTTGATCTTTCAGCGCACGGGTGGCTGCTTCGAAATCTTCGAACGTCTTTTTGCGAGGCGCCGGTGTGTGCGCGATGACGGCGTGAGTGATGGCATCCACCTTGACGATGGCACCGCAGTCGGGACAGGTGATATCAAAAATATTCGAAGTCTTGGCGGTCATGGACGCACCCCTTCTGCGCATTCTTCTGGCTCCGCATCAGGATACAACTTTATGCCTTAGGCAAGTTTCAGAGCGGCTTCGTCAACCCGGGCGCTGGCAATATGTTCCAGCAGGCTGCGGTTGCGGATGGTCAGAACGCGTCCGCGTTGTTCAATGATGTGCTCATTGCGTAGCTTGGCCAGGGTGCGGGTGATGGATTCGCGCGTCGTCCCGAGTTGCTGCGCGATCTCTTCCTGAGTGTGCCTCAGATGGATCTTGTCGGTCTGCGGTTTATCTTCCGGGCAATTGAGCCCCAGCAGGAAGCGCGCAACATTTGCCAGTAGTGAAGGCGCGAGCGAAAGGCGCCGGATCGCATTCAAGATGCAGCTGTGTTGCTGCGCCAGTTCATCAAGCGCGGCGCGAAACTGGGCTTCGTGATTATTGAGGAAGTCGAGGAAATCGTCGCGGCGGACGAGGTCGAGGTCGCACGGTTCGATGGTCACAGCGGTCACTTGGCGCGGAGTACCGGAGATTACAGAGCTGAGCCCCAACAACTCTCCAGGGGCGGCGAGGTACAAAATGACGGTGCGCCCGAGCTCGGAATTCATGGCTACCTTTGTGCGGCCTTTGCGCAGGATGAAAATCCCATTGGACTCATTGCCCTCTTGAAAAACGGTCGAGCCGCCGGGCAGCGAGACGCGAAAGGCAAGTGAGTTGAGTTCCTGACGAAGCGCGGGAGTCAGTCGGCTGGTGAGTAAATGTTCCTGCATACGGCAGGTCTCGCAATGTTGCAATCCATGAAAATCGATCATTGAGTTTTCTTCTCGGGATAAGGGTTCTTGCCTCGAAGCGGCAAACGATGAACCGAATTTTGAGAACGGTGTAGTTGATGAGGTCAACATCCAAATATGGGATGCGGATTTGCCGCGGGGAGATTGACGGCGGAGACGCGGAAAACGGCAGTTTCAGAGAAAATGTTGGGCAACCAAATTAGGGTTGTCGCATCCTTGGCGCGATGACAGCGGGTTACAAAAAAAGAGCGTGGTGGCCGCAGTGGCCGGTACGCGCCTGCTCGACGAGCGTGTCGATCAGCGAAGGTTCAAATCGCGAGAGAAATGAAACGCCGGCAAACACGCGCTCCTGCAGATTGCCGTTGGGGAAAAGGGTTTGACAAAGCGCGTCCGCGGCGCGACGCAAGCTCTGATCATGTTGCAGTTGGAAGTTCGCGGAGAGTCGACGCAGCCGGTTCATTTGATACAGCATTTTTGATGCGGCAACGTCGGCGGCGTGGCCCAGCCCTTCATCCTGCGCGCGCATCCATTCGGTGACAGTGGAAAGCTCTTCATGCAGGGCATTGCCGGCGGCGGCAAGTTTACGCTTCGCTTCAACGGGCATGGCGCGTGCGGCGAGTCGATGTGCCAGCGTGTCGGGGGTCGTAAACACTTCGGGCAGGGTGAGTCCATGTTTGTGCAGCAACTGCGTCATCGAGGGATCCAGCAAAGTGGCGGAGTAGCGCGGCAAGACCGGCGTGGTGCGACCGAGAATGTGCTGATAGAGAACCTGTGATTGAGCGAAATAGGCAACTTCCGCGGGACCGCCGATATAGGCCGAGGTGGGGAGCAGCGTGTCCTGAACCACGGGACGCAGCAACGCGTTGGGGCTCAGTCGTTCGGGAGCGGTGTCGAGAATTTGGATCAGGTCAGCAGTCGTGTAATGTGCGGAGCCGGCAGACCACTTGTCGCTAGCGGATTTTTTCAATGCGGTGCGGACGCCGGTCGTCGCATCGGTGAGGAAGAGCGGGCTGGAAAACTCACCCACCATCACCTGAGCGTGATATCCGGCTTGCTCCAATGCGTGGGCCCGGTCGAGCAGGGCCGCATGCAACTCGTCGGCATTCTTGATGGCAGCCAGCAACGTGGAATGCGCCAGCGCATGGAACGGGCGCGAAGAAGCATCGATCACGATGAGGCCATGGCGACTAAATACGCGCGCCAGCAACCCGGCAAACGCGGAGGCGAAGGTAGCGCTTGGCGTATATAGGGTAGCGATCAATTCGGTGACCGCACTTTCGCCGAGACATCGCCGGAGTTCCTCTACAAGGGGCAAAATGGCTTCGCCGAATGGCAAATTACCGACGGGCCGACCGGGTGCGGGATGATGCGGCAGGCGAAGTGTGGTGATGTCGTTACCGCAAAGGACCGTTGCCTGGTTGACTTCGTCGAAGTCGTGGTCTTCCGTGGCCAGCCAGAAGATGGGGACATGCGGGTGACCGGCGCGAGTGGCTTCCGCCGCCAGGTGAATGGCGGTCGCAGCCTTCATGAGCGTCATGAGCGGTCCGCCGAAGAGCGCGACCTGCTGACCGGTGACGACGGCGCCTGCTCCGGCGGCCAAACGATCCAGGTTGGATTGTGTTTCCGGGCCCGCACCAAGTTCCCGGTTCTGTTGTCGCAATAATTCAACAATGGAATAGCGCCGCGACGGATCCATTTGGGGCGGATTCTTCATCCACTGGCCATCGTTGGCGGCGGTTTCCGGGTAGAAGGCGCGGAGCTTTTCCCAGTTGCCGGACACATAGTCGCGATAAAGATCGCTGACGTGCGGCAGCGCCGTAACGGGATAGCAATCTGCGTTCAAGGGCGCGTCGCTCCTGACGGATGGGGTGGAGTGGATTTCCTTTGGTTGCAAACACCGGAAATTCGCTCTGATTGCGCGGCTGATGCCGGTACCCCGGACTGCAGCGCACATGCCAAGTGTCTCATGCAGTGGATGCAGCCAGAGGCATCGAAGATGCGCGGAATTGGGGCTGAACTAGCCTCGGCTATTCCCGTCCTTCGCGCGCATCTTTCCAGAGATCGATTCCGCTGTCTTGGGCAAAGCGGTCGATCTCTTTCAATTCGGCATCGGTGAATTGAAGTTTCTTGACGGCATCGAGCGAGTCGTTGAGCTGATCGACATTGCGCGCACCAATCAGTGCGGTAGTGACGCGAGGATCGCGCAGCACCCAGGCAATCGCCATCTGCGCCAACGTCTGGCCGCGGCCTTTTGCCAGTTCATTCAGAGAGCGCACTCGCTGTATGTTCTGCTCGCTGAGGAACCCCTTGAGCAGGGAACTTTGTTCGGCCGTCGCGCGGGAGTTGGCCGGCACACCGTTGAGATATTTGTTGGTGAGCAGGCCCTGCGCCAGCGGAGAAAAAGCAATGCAGCCGACACCGAGCTCAGCCAGCGTGCCTAGCAACTCTTTTTCAATCCAGCGATTCAGCATGGAGTAGGAGGGCTGATGGATCAGCAAGCGGAACGCCTTCCATCTCGAGGATGTTCGCCGCTTCGCGGGTACGGTCGGCGTCGTACGACGAAATGCCGACATACAGAGCTTTGCCCTGGTGAACAGCGGTGACCAGAGCGCCCATGGTTTCTTCCAGCGGCACCGTCATGTCGGGCTTGTGAGAGTAATAGATGTCGACGTAGTCGAGGCCTATGCGCTCCAGGCTTTCGTCGAGCGAAGCCAGCATATATTTGCGCGAGCCGCCTACACCGTAGGGGCCGGGCCACATATCCCAGCCGGCTTTTGAGGAGATGATGAGCTCGTTGCGGTGATCGCGAAAATCCTTGCGAAGAATTTGCCCGAAGTTTTCTTCCGCAGAGCCGTAGGGAGGGCCGTAGTTATTTGCCAGGTCGAAATGAGTGACGCCTCGATCGAATGCTTGCCGGATGACGGCGCGGCCGGTTTCAAAAACATCGGTGCCGCCGAAGTTCTGCCACAGGCCCAGGGAAACGGGGGGCAATACGATTCCAGATCGACCGCAGCGGCGAAACTCCGCCTGCTGATAGCGTTTTTCGTCGGGAACATAACTCATCCGCGAACATCTCCTTCATTTGTGGAAGTTGGGGAGCGAATCCTGCTGCTGGTCAAAGGTCATGGTGCGCCCGACAAGATTCGAACTTGTGACCTAACGCTTCGGAGGCGTTCACTCTATCCAGCTGAGCTACGGGCGCATCCCTCTTGAGATTATCACGATGGAATTTCAGGCGCGGGGCGGAATCTTTTGAGGTTTGCCGGAGGCCAAACTTTACCATCGTCGCTTTTGAAGTAGACTATCGGAGGCTATTAAATCTTAATGTATTAAGAATAGAGCGGGTGAGCAGCCGCCTAGAATCGAAAAGAGATGGTGCAATGGCGAGTCGGGTGGAAATAGGTAAAAATCCGTCGGCAAAACCATTGCCCGAACGTAATCCTGCCGAATATCGATTGCTGGGTGTAGTGTGTTCACAGTTCAGAAAGGTTCTATTTCCATTGGCATCCACTAAGGTTTCGTGTATCTGGAGGAGTGCAGACTGCACCCGCGGATATAAAACAGGAGTATCTCTTCATAGCCACACTAGACATTCGAAAGAGAAGCTCGAATTCATTCCTGCCTTCACGGAAAAATGGCCGGTGATTCAGCGGGCACTTGACCGGCAATATCGGAAATCCGTTGTGCCAGTCGACTTTTCTCGCGCGTATTGGACTTCGCCGTTGACGCCGAAGCTGGCTTACGAAGTGGAGAAAGATCAGATTGAACGCAAGCTCGATCTGGCGGCATTGGTCAGCCTTACCGATCACGATTCGATTCAGGCCCCATCCTTATTGCGGCTGGCGAGCGAGACTGCGGAAGTCCCGCTGTCAACGGAGTGGACCGTTCCTTACGAGTGCGGCAGCGTATTTCACTTGGGAATTCACAACCTGCCGGTCGCGCACGCGCATGATTTGACGCAGGCGCTGGAGCGGTACACGCGCGCGCCTCGAGCCGCGAAGGCCACGGAATTGCTGGCAGCTTTACATTCGATTCCAGAAGTGTTGATTGTGTTTAACCATCCACTGTGGGACCTGGGTGGCCTAGGAGCGGAGCGCCACGCAGTTTGCCTGAATACGTTCATGCAGCAGAACGGAGCGTTTTTGCACGCGTTGGAGCTGAATGGGATGCGGAAGTGGGATGAGAATAAGCGAGTCATCCCGCTGGCCGAGCGCTGGGGTTTGCCGATTGTTTCCGGCGGTGACCGCCATGCGTGCGAACCAAGCGCCACCGTCAATTTGAGCCATGCAAAAAGTTTTGCAGAGTTCGTGGATGAAATTCGCAACGCGCAGCGAAGTCATATTTTATTTATGCAGCAGTATGCCGATCCGATGTGTGTCCGCGTTGCACACGCTGTGCTGGACGTCATTCGTTACTATCCGGAATACCCGGAAGGCTCGCGCCGCTGGGACGACAGGGTGTTTCATCCGGATAAAACGGGAGAGGGGTTCCTGCCGCTTTCAGCGTTTTGGAAATCCCCGCCGCAATTTGTGGAGCGCATTTTCTCTGTGTTTCGCCTGGCGGAAAACGCAACGGTGCAGTGGGCGGCAAAACGAGTTTATGCCGACGACATGGACCTGCATGCACTTTCAGAGGGAAGATCTGAGGCTATTTCGTGAACGGACCATATCCCCGGGTTGCGTTTTTCCCCGACGCATTTCATGAAGTAGACGGGGTCGCGATTGTTGCCAGAAATTTCGCCGCGTATGCGCGGGAACGCAACATTCCTCTACTGATTGTCCACGCAGGACGGTGCGATCAGGTCGTTCAGGAAGGGTCCGCGACCCGGATGGAGCTGCGGCGCGGCCCGATCACATTTCCGCTGGACCGTAGTCATGAGTTCGACCTGATGTTGCTACGCCGCTATCGAGAAGTTGCGGCGGTGCTGCACGAATTCAATCCGGATCTGATTCAGATCACCGGGCCGAGCGATATTGGGATTCTGGGCGCCATGTGTGCTCACAAGATTCAGATTCCGCTCTCAGCGTTCTGGCAAACCAATCTTCCACAGTACGCCGGATTACGGGTCGCGAAGGCGCTTAGGTTTCTGCCGCGGCATGCTGCGGAGCATGTCTCGCGTAAGGTGCAGCAATTGAGCCACCGCGCAACAACGCGCTTCTATAAAATTCCTCGAATTCTGTTCGCCCCCAATCCCGAAATTGTGCAGACGCTGGCAGACGATACGGGAAAGCCATGTTTTTCTATGGGCCATGGCGTGGATACTCGCAGGTTCAACCCTGAGTTCCGCGACCGCGAAAGCGGACCGTTCACGATCGGCTATGTGGGACGGCTCACTGCGGAGAAAAATGTTCGCTGGCTGGTGCATTTGGAGCGCGCGTTACTGGGCATGGGGTTTCGCGATTTCCGCATTGTGATTGTAGGCCATGGGGAAGAAGAGAAGTGGCTGCGCCAAAACTTGCAGCGTGGCGAATTCACGGGCGTTCTCCATGACGACGATCTATCGCGCGGGTTCGCGAACATGGATGTTCTGGCATTTCCATCCGAGACGGAAACTTTTGGCCTGGTCGTGCTTGAGGCCCTTGCATCAGGAGTGCCGGTGGTCGCAATGGAAGCAGGCGGACCGAAGTATACCGTCGAGCATGGGAAAACGGGTTTTGTCGCAGGCAATTTTAAGGAGTTCGCGTCCTGTGTTGCACGCCTGATGAACGATCGGGAGATGGTGTCCGCCATGCGAGAAGAGGGTCGGCGACATGCGCAGGCGAGTTCCTGGGGCCAAGCATTTCATAACATTTACCAAACCTATTGTTCCCACTTGGTCGATGCCACGTCCATGGCATGCAACAACTTCACTCGGAGCCTGAATGATTCTGTACGCGTCGCGCCTGTTTCCTAAGATCGTTACCGTTTGTCGATTTGCTGTTGCGGCCATGCTATTGCTGCTGATGAATATGTTTTCATCTGGCAGAGTGTGTGCTGCAACCGATGGAACCCAAGCGAGTCCATCTCCCATGACGCTGGAGCAGGTGGTAGACCGCCTGGTTGCAAGGAACGTGGAGAGAGCCAGGGGTCTGAAAAGCTATGAGGGCAATCGCGTCTATACCGTGCGGTATCATGGATTCCCGAAAGACCTGGAGGCGCGGATAGTCGTCTCCATGCAATACGAGGCGCCGAATACCAAGGAATTCAGTGTGGTTTCGCAGAGCGGCCCGAAATTACTGGTCGACGAGGTGTTGAAGCGCCTGCTGAAGACAGAAAAAGACGCGCAGCGGAAAAATACCCGGGAGGCGGTTAACCTGGATCGCAAAAACTACGAGTTCAGCAATCTGAAATATGTTCCGGCGGTTGACGGCTGCTCCTACACTTTGACTGTTGAACCAAGGAAGGCCAACAAATATTTGTATCGCGGCAAAATCCGCGTGAACGATCAGGATTTCGCGGTGTGTGGCATTCAAGCCGAGCCGGCGGTGAATCCTTCCTTCTGGATTACCAGCACCAGCATCGACGAGACATACAAAAAGGTGGGGGATTTCTGGCTGCCCCAGCAAAACAAGAGCGTATCGAAGATGCGCTTTGGAGGCAGCGCCACGCTGACGATTCAATATCAGGACTACAAAATCCAGACGCAGCAGCTCGCGAATGCGAGTGGTACTTCTTCTCCAGGCGCGACAGGTAAGTAGATTTCAATACCGAAGCTAAATCTGCGCGACGTGTCGATCTTCGATTCTGCAGATTTAATTTCGAACTATCGCTGAAAAAGTTTGCGCAGATGAAGCAATTGGGGAATCTATCTGCCTGAAGTGCGAATTTCGCTGGCGCTAATTGCGGACGTGTAAGCTAGCTGTACCCCCCCAACAAACTTCAGGAGTACCGGCATGGCTTCTGTACTAATTACAGGCACAAGCGCGGGCCTTGGTTTCGCGACTGCTCTGACGGTTGCGGGAGCAGGCCATACGGTATACGCAACGATGCGCAATCCTGCGCGCTCACCCGAGTTGGCGCAAACGGCAGCGAAACAAGGGCTGCCGATCCACATCTCCACCATGGATGTGGACTCGGACAGCTCAGTGAAAGCGGGGATGGAAGCGATCTATCGCGACGCGAAACATCTGGATGTGCTGGTGAATAACGCTGGAGTGGAGCGGAGCGGAACAGTGGAAGAACTACCACTTGCGGAGATTCGAGCCGTGATGGAGACAAACTATTTTGGAGCGCTGCGCTGCATCCAGGCGGTTGCTCCGGATATGCGGCGGCGCAAGAGCGGATGCATCATCAACATCTCCTCAGTTTCGGGAAAGGTCGCTGCGTCGCCGTTGGGTTGTTATGCGGCGTCGAAGTATGCGCTGGAAGCCATCAGCGAGGCGCTGGCGCAGGAGATGAAGACATTCAACGTAAGAGTTGCCATCGTGGAGCCTGGAATCATCGATACGGCAATGGCGCGACGAATTGAAACGCCGATGGGTCCGGCAACTTACCCACAGCAAAAAAGATTCGCACACCTGTTTGAGGCTTCTCTGCGCAAGCCGGGACAGCCCAGCATGGTGGCGGAAAAGGTTCTGGAGATCATCGACAGCGATACCTGGCAACTGCGGCATACAGTGGGTCCGGATGCGGAGCCATTGCTGGCGTGGCGCAAATCCATGACCGACGAAGAGTGGGTGGCTTTGCACGGCGCCAGCGACGACGTCTGGTATGACCGGATGGAGCGCGATTTCGGGATGGAAATTCGGCCGCGGAAATAAGGAAGAATGCCATCGCAATGAGAGAAACAGAGTCACGATTTTTCGAGGAGACGATTTATGCAACCTGGAAATGGCGGTGAAGCTGCGGTGAACCCTGGGCTGGTTCTTGACATGTTGAACGCGTATCAGCGCACAGCGGCTTTGAAAGCAGCAATTGATCTGGATCTGTTCCGCGCTGTCGGAGAAGGACCGGGAGATGTAGCCTCGATCGCGCGGAAATGCTCTGCTTCAGAACGCGGCATCCGCATCCTTTGCGATTTTTTGACGATCAACGGAGTATTGCTGAAAGAGGACGGGCTCTATCGGTTGACGCCATCGAGTGCGGTCTTTCTGGATCCGCGATCGCCGGCGTGCCTGGCCTCCATAGCCCAGTTCCTTGGCAATCCGGAGATGCACGGGGCCTACAACAACCTGGCGGAGATTGTACGCACGGGCCGCACCAACCTTCCGGGCGACGGCACAGTCGAGCCCGAGAATCCGATCTGGGTGCAGTTTGCGGAAAAGATGGCGCCGATGATGGGGCCAATGGCCGGGCCGCTGGGCAAGGTGGTGTTGCAGGGACAGTCGGGTCCAATGCGAGTGCTGGATATTGCCGCAGGCCATGGATTGTTTGGAATCGAAATTGCGAAGCAGAATCCGCAGGCGCACGTGACAGGTTTGGATTGGGCACCGGTACTGCGAGTGGCTTTGGACAATGCGCGCAAAGCGGGTGTCCATGATCGCTACAACATGAAGCCGGGTAGTGCATTCGAGGTAGACTTCGACGGGCCGTATGACGCGGTGCTGCTGACGAATTTTCTGCACCACTTCGACACGCCGACCTGTGTGGGACTGCTGCAGAAGATCCGCGCGGCTCTTCGCCCGGGTGGGCAATGTGCCACTCTGGAGTTTGTGCCGAATGAAGATCGCGTTTCGCCCGCGACTCCTGCGGCGTTCGCGATGACGATGTTGACGACGACGGCAGCCGGCGATGCGTATACGCTGAGCGAACTAACCAGCATGTACAAAGAAGCGGGATTCAAAAACATCGGTGGCCATCCCATTCCCATGAGCCCGCACACGATTGTGACTGGGCACGCCTAAGGGATCGAAGCGAAAAATCAGGCTAGGCGAAAGAAGCCGGACTAGATTTGTATCTGCCGGAGTTACATATAGGTTGCCAGCAAAAAGCACACCAATGCTGTTATAAGTGCGACAACACGCACGCGATGCAGAGCGTCCCATTTTCTATGCTCTCGCAGCGTGCCGTTGGTCACCCCTTTCGGGCTCAACTGCGCCATTCGATTGTTAATGGGCACAAGAAATAAAATGGTAAGCAGAATGACGGTCGCCCAAATAACGGCGGCGGCGATCAACAGATTCTCCGCAGGCTGATGGCGTTGCGCAATCGCGGCAATGACCAGGAGCACAAAGCTTGCGATGTACCAGGGAGGCATGGCGCGGCCAAGTTTGCGGGCAAACAGGCGAATGGCGGCGGACTGAGCGGATGGTTCCAGAGTCCATAGGACGGGGTTGACGAAGGCGGAGA
This sequence comes from uncultured Acidobacteriota bacterium, assembly GCA_963774515.1. Taxonomy (GTDB): domain Bacteria; phylum Acidobacteriota; class Terriglobia; order Terriglobales; family Acidobacteriaceae; genus JAKAAZ01. The sequence continues at coordinate 74,034 of CAVZFK010000006.1, forward strand.
CAGCAAACTCGACGCCGACGAGCAGGCCGATGCAAACGGTGGTCAGCGATCAGATAGAAAGTTGATCATCATCATTACTCCTGCAACATCAGACGGCCGTGCGAATCCGCGTCGATGCAATTGTCGCGGCTGACAAATTTGTCAGTTGGTTCTGCGCAGACGCGAGCAGGAGCGCTCTGAAGATGCCGGTTTCAAAGAAAGAAATCTCCGAATGTCCGATTGATGCAATGCTGTCGATTGTCGACGGTCGATGGAAGGGAACTATTCTGTGGCGGCTGTCGGAGAGACCCATGCGACCGAGCGAATTGCATCGGAGCATTCCTGGAATTACAGAGCGGATGTTGCTTCGACATCTGCAGGAACTAGTGCGGGACGGAATTTTAGTGCGGCAAGAAGAGAGCGTTGTTCCTCCGCGCGTTCGCTATTCCATTTCAGAATATGGAGAGACATTGTTACCTGTGCTGGAGGTAATTTGCGCCTGGGGGCGCGTTCATTTGCGTGTGCGCAATCGCCAATGCGGAATTTTGAACGCGTGACGCGTTACTTGGAATCCGCGCGGGGCGCCAGCTCCTGCATCACGGACTGGACGAGCTCTTTGGCGCCGGTTAATTGCTGCATGACCGATTGTAGATCGAGCGCAGGCTGGGTGGGGTTGCGAGCCGAGGTGCAATAGACGCCGTGCTGGCCGACCAGGATGAGCGCATCAGTGATCATGTCGAGCGTGACGGCAAGCCGGCCGCGCGGAATGCCCATCATGAATTCATGCTTCTCGAGAGATTCACGCTGATCTTGAAAGGCTGATGCCATCTAATACTCCTTGGCCGGAGTGGCGGGGACGAGCGGCGGCGTTTTACTGGATGCTATTTCGGACGCGGCTGTTTCCGCGTCGGCATTCGGCTTCCACCGCAGGATGGGTTTGCGGGCGGCGGTGACCTCATCCATGCGGTGACGCGGGTGGCGTGCGGCGCGTGAAGGATGATCTCGGGATTCTCGTCCGCTTCGCGCGCGATCTGGCGCATGGCGTCGATGAACTGATCCAGCTCTTCTTTCGACTCGCTCTCAGTGGGCTCGATCATCAGTGCCCCAGCCACGATCATGGGAAACGAAGTCGTGTAAGGATGAAAGCCGTAATCGATGAGGCGCTTGGCAATGTCGCCGGTCTTAACGCCATTGCGCGTCTGACGACGGTCGCTGAAAACTACCTCATGCAGCGTGGGCGTTTTGTAGGGCAGCTCGTACACATCTTCCAACTTGGCGCGGATGTAATTCGCATTCAGCACCGCATCTTCCGTAGTTTGGCGCAGGCCGTCTGGGCCGTTGGCGAGAATGTAGGCGAGGGCGCGAACGAACATGCCGTAGTTGCCGTAAAACATGCGCACGCGGCCGACTGAGTGCGGACGATCGTAGTTGAAGGTGAGGGTGTTGTCCGGTTTTTCGACGAGAACCGGCGTGGGTAGAAATGGCTCCAGGATTTTTTTGCAGGCCACTGGACCCGAGCCCGGGCCGCCGCCGCCGTGAGGCGTGGAGAAGGTCTTGTGCAGGTTCAGGTGCATCACGTCGACACCGAAATCTCCCGGACGCGTCTTGCCGACCAGCGCATTCATGTTGGCGCCATCCATGTAAAGCAGCGCGCCCTTGGAATGCAGTACGTCGGCGATCTTGTGAATTTCACTTTCAAACACGCCAATAGTGGACGGATTGGTCAGCATGAGCGCAGCTGTTTCTTCGTCGACAAGCTGCTCCAGCTCGGCGAGGTCGACCATGCCGTCGCTGTTGGATTTGAGATTCTGGACCTGGTAGCCGCAGATCGCGGCAGTCGCAGGATTAGTACCGTGGGCAGAGTCGGGAATCAAAATCTTTTTACGCGGATTGCCCTTTGACTCGTGATACGCGCGGACGAGAAGAATCCCGGTGAACTCCCCATGCGCGCCAGCCGCCGGCTGCAGCGTGATCGCGTCCATGCCGGTAATTTCCTTCAGGCACTCCTGCAGCATCCACATGACGCGCATTGCGCCCTGGGAGAGCGCCTCGGGTTGGTAGGGATGAGCGTCGGCAATGCCTTCCAACCGCGCCACCATTTCGTTGACGCGGGGGTTGTATTTCATGGTGCAGCTGCCCAGCGGATACATGCCGAGGTCGATGGCGTAGTTCCAGGTGGAGAGGCGCGTGAAGTGGCGGATGATTTCAATCTCGCTGACTTCGGGCAGCAGGCCTAGATCTTGGCGGGCATATTTGCCGAGCAGCGTCTGTGGATCGACCGCGGGAACATCGAGCGGCGGCAAGCGATAAGCCTTCTTCCCGGGCGAGGACTTCTCGAAGATCAAGCCTTCATTCTGACTGATGTGACTGGAAACCTTCGAGCGTTCGCCGACAAAAGGAGCTTCTTTATCTTCAGAACCGGTTGCGTTCGTTACTGTAACTGTTTCAGTTACCATTTCGTTCTTCATCCTTATACGTAGGCCAACGCGGGTGCATGCTTGTCGGCGATCACCGCAGCCGCCGCGTCAATTTGCGCGCGAGAATTTTGTTCAGTGGCGCACCACAGCGATGCGTGCTTCAGTTCCGGATACCAAGAAGAGAGGGGAAGTCCGCCAATCATTTTCTGTTGCAGCAAACGCTCGTTGATCGCGTCAGGTGCTTCGGCCGTCTCCAATACAAACTCGTTAAAGCGCGGAGAGTCGGCGAAGAGCAATTTGCTTCCCGGAGTTGCAGCCAATGTTTGCGCGGCGTAATGCGCCTTCGCTAAATTTTGTTCGGCCAGCTCTCGCATACCTGCCTTCCCGTAGATGGTGAGATAAATGCACGTCATCAACGCGACCAGGGCCTGATTGGTACAGATGTTTGAGGTCGCTTTTTCGCGGCGAATATGCTGCTCGCGCGTGGAAAGGGTCAGCACAAATCCGCGACGACCGTTCTGGTCGACGGTAGCGCCGGTGAGGCGACCGGGCATCTGGCGAATGAATTTTTCTTTGCAGGCCAGCACACCGCAATAGGGTCCGCCATAGCTGACCGCGACTCCGAAGGACTGCGCTTCGAGAGAGACGATGTCGGCTTCGGTGGGTGGGCGCACGATTCCAAGCGAAAGCGCCTCCGCAATGGAGACAATGAGCAGCGCGCCTTTGGCGTGGGCAAGATCAGCAATGGCGGCGACATCTTCAATAACGCCGAAGAAGTTGGGCGACTGAATTAACACGCAGGCGGTTTTGTCGGTAATGGCGGCATCGAGTGCCTTCATGTCGATTCGCCCGTCCGCACCATAGCCGACGCGATGCTTGGTCAGGCCCTGGTGCTGCGCGTAGGTTCTGAGAACTTCTCGATATTCCGGATGGACCGTGCCGGCGACAACCATGTGGCTGCGGCGAGTGACGCGCGCGGCCATCATCACGGATTCCGCCGCACCGGTCGAACCGTCGTACATGGAGGCGTTCGCGATCTCCATTCCCGTGAGCTCGCAGATCATGGTCTGGAATTCAAAGATGGCCTGCAGTGTGCCCTGGGAAATTTCGGCCTGATAGGGAGTGTAGGAGGTGAGGAATTCGCCGCGCTGCACAAGCGCATCGATGACCACGGGGCGATAGTGGCGATAAGCGCCTGCACCCAGGAAGCTGGCAAATCCGTTGGCGTTACGGTCGGCAGCGGCGCGGAACAGGTCGACAATTTCCTGCTCGCCCATCTGCGGCGGAATCTTCAGATCACCGCTGAGGCGATATTCGGCGGGGATAGATTGAAACAAATCGCCGATGGAAGACGCGCCGATTTCCTTCAACATCGCGTCGCGGTCGCTCGGTGATTTGGGTAGATAGCGCATGTTTCAGAGTCCCGTGTTGAAGGTTGAAGAGTGTGGTGCGTTTGTAGATGCTCAGGCGTGGGTTTCTTCTGCAATAAATTTTTCGTAGTCGGCGGAGCTCAGCAGGGCGTCGGCTTCCGATGGGTTCGACAACTGCACTTTGATGATCCAGGCCTGGTGCGGTTCGGTATTGATTTTTTCCGGCGCAGTCACCAGTTCTTGATTGACCGCTGTGACAGTGCCGCTGACTGGGGAATACAGATCGGAGACGGCCTTGACCGACTCGACGCTGCCGAAAACTTTGCCTGCCTCTACGGTATCGCCGACTTTAGGGGCATCGACAAAGACGATGTCACCGAGAGAATTCTGTGCGTAATCTGTGATGCCAACGGTGCCGACTGCGCCTTCCACCTCGAGCCATTCATGCTCTTTGGTGTAGCGAAAAGAATTGGGATATGTCATAGGATTCGTCCTCTTCTATTGTATGTTGTCGCGGAATCGCAGGCCCGCGGGCCAAGCTCCACAGAGGTTTTTTGCACCGGCGGCACAATTCAGGAGTGTTTCTTTGGACGGCGATAAAACGGCTGCGACACGATGCGGGCGCGCACATCCTGACCGCGGATTTTGATCGCCAACTCGGTATCGACAGCGTTCTGAGCGGCGGGAACATAGCCGAGGGCGATGTTCTTCTTGAGAAATGGGGCAGGAGAGCCGCTGGTGACATTGCCAATTTGTTCGCCACCCAAGCTAAAGATCGGGTAGCCGTCGCGGCCGATACCGCGGTCGATCATCTCCATGCCAACCAGCTTGCGCTGCGGACCGCCAGCTTCCTGTATTTTCTTCAGGGTCGCCTGGCCCAGGAACTCCGGCTTGTCGAGCTTGCAAAAGCGATCCAGACCGGCTTCGAAGACATTGGTTTCTTCGGTGATTTCGTGGCCGTAGAGAGGCATGGAAGCTTCCAGCCGCAGGGTGTTGCGGGCGCCCAGGCCGCAGGGAACGATTTCAAATTCGCGGCCGGCATCGAGGATTTCCTGCCACACGCGTGAGGTGGTGGCTTCATCGGAGGGAATGTAAATTTCAAATCCATCTTCGCCGGTGTAGCCGGTGCGGGAGATCAGTACATTGTGAATGCCGCAAACCTGCCCCCATACGAACCAGTAATTCTTGATGGAATTCAGGTCGACGCGGGTAAGTTTTTGCATGGTGGCGAGCGCCTGCGGGCCCTGGATAGCGAGCTGCGAATAGTGATCGCTGTAATCGCTGACGTGGCAATGGAAGCGCTGGGCATGCTGCTTGATCCACGCGTAATCCTTGGGGCGAGTGCCGGCGTTCACGACGAGAAGATAATCGTTGGGGCTGAATTTATAGACCAGGATATCGTCGACGAATGTGCCTTGCGGAGTGAGCAGCGCTGAATAATGCGCCTGACCTTCGGTGAGTTTAGAGGCATCGTTCATGGAGACGAACTGGACGGCATCGAGCGCCTCGGGGCCGCGTAGCTGGATTTCACCCATGTGGCTGACGTCGAAGATGCCGACGCGCGTGCGCACGGCCATGTGCTCGGCAATCAGGCCGGCGTATTCCACCGGCATGTCCCAGCCGCCAAAGTCGACCATCTTGGCGCCGCACTGGCGATGAGTTGGGTTGAGCGCTGTTTTTTGCAGTGCAGGGGTGGTCGCGGGAACAGACGAGCTCGACATAGAACACCAGTTTAAATGACTGCCGCTACTTCGGCGCGGGCAGCGTATACGGCGAGCAGCAAGGTTTGCGCACCGGGCCAAACTCCATCAATTCTGCGCGGGTGCCGTTGGGATCGTACAGGTTCAGCTGCCATTTTCCATCGAGGCCGATCTCGGGGTCCTCATACGCCTGGGAGGAATCCCAATGTCGTTGTTTGATCATCTGCGCGGCCTGGTGGATGTCGGGCACTCCCAGCGCAAAGTGATTCAGGACGCCGCTGTCGCCTTCATTCTTCGCTTTGGGATCTTGCAGCATATATTCCAGCCAATTGGTGCCGTCGGGGACGCGCATGTCGACCCATTCCAGCCTGTGGCCGCTGCCGCCCTGCCAGCCTTCGACAAAACCGAGAATGTCGTGGAAGAATCGGTCTTCTTCGGCGCGATTGTGCACGATGAATCCCGCGTGGAGAATGATTTGCGAAATCGGCTGTGGGGCGTTTTTCGAAGCTGAAGAGTTGACGGGAAGCAGATGGCCATGGGGCGGTGGCTGAACAAACTGAAGTCGATGTCCCTCTGGATCTTTCACCCATAGAAAGCGCGTACCGTCGGGCTGAGTCTGAATTTCGCCTTCGATCGGAACTTTCTGGCTGACTAAATATCGCTGCATGGAATCGAGGTCGGTGGTGGCAAAGGAAATGTACGCCAGAAAATCTGTTGTGCCGGAGGGCGCGGATTGCACCTCGATAGACTGCTTCGAACTGACGCGAAATTCCATCGGTCCGGACGCGGATGCAATCTGCGGGAAGCCTAGAAATGTCCCATAGAACTGCTTTGACTTGGCCATGTCGGTCGCATACACGGATACTTTGGCGATGCCGGTAATCGGCGGACGCAAGGAGGTGTTCTGAGCGGCCAGTGAAAATGGAACCGCAACGATGGTAGCGAGGAGTACAGATCGAATTCGCAACACGGCATTTGCCCCTGGGAACAACAGGAAATACTAGCAAAAATGCGACGTGACCGTTCCGGGAGAAGTGCGGCAGCTAGCGAGTACTGCGAACCGCAACGAATCGGGAACCCGCGTGTTTGCTGGTCGCCGAGGAAACAGGCTAAATTTCCGAGGGCCGACGGACCGCTTGCAGGTCGTTACAGGAGGACGCATCGAGAAGAGGCATGCCGCCGCGCTGGGAGGTGGCCCATGCTCCCCAGCGATTCGCAGCTTCGGCCAGGATTGGTAACGGGCAATGATGCAGCGAAAAATATGTGAGCGCGGCCGTGAAGCAGTCGCCTGCGCCGATCGAATCGACCACGCGCGTGGGAATTCCTGGATGATCGTTCACCGCGTCGCGTGAAACCAGAAGACTGCCGCGGGATCCGCGAGTGATGGCAACTAACTGAATGGGAAACCGACGCAGCAGAGAATGCGCGATCTGAAGAGGAGTACCTCTGGTTTCTGCGCCAACGGCATCGGCGATGTGCTCGACTTCCTCAGCATTCATTTTGAAGATGGTCGCGTGCTCGCAGCCCCAGAGGATGGTCTCCGCGGTCCAATCCGGTGCGCGAAGATTGACATCGAAAACGCGCAGACAATCCGCACGCGTTGCGGAAACTACGGCGCGAAGGGTGGCGCGGGTGATGGGTGATCGTTGCGCCAGAGTTCCAAAACAAACGGCATCCAGCATGGATGCGAGTGCTGCTAATTTCGGAGTTTCACGCACCGCATCCCAGGCGACAGGTTTGTGGATGCGGTAGAGGGGACCCAGTTTCGGATCTAGCTTTACTTCAACCGTTCCGGTGGGAAGGTCGGGGTCGATCGCAATGAAGTCCGGACGCACGCCATGCGCGATCAATTGCTCCTGCGCTTGTTGCCCGAGCGGATCATCACCGATGCGGCTGACCAGAAACACTTCACCGGCGGGCGGGTTCGCACCGCAAGTAAATATTTGTGCCAGGATTGCTGCGAAGTTGGCGGGAGCACCACCAAGTTGCGGACCCTCAAGGAGAAGATCCCACAACAGTTCTCCGATCGCCGCGACGCGCAAGGGTTTCCGCATGGTGTTATTTTCGTCCGGTACCGAAGGCCTACGGTTTCGCGGTGAAGACCACCAACTGCTGGGCGCCGACGGTCACGTCGCAATGATCTTGTGTAACTGTCACTGTGTCTTTTGCATTCCACAGTGGTGTGAGCGTGCTCATGCCATCGAGCGCCGTGCGGGTGAAGTCGAGATGAAAGGTTCGCGGTGAATCGGACTTATTCATCAGCACAAGATCGATTTCAGATGGCGGAGGCGTTGTTCCATTCTTCTGCGCGGGGACGACAAAGCGAGCGAACACGAAGCCACTCTCGTCCGCCAGCAGGTTTTGTTGCGATCCTGTCTGCAATGCCTCATGATGCGCGCGCAAATCCAGCAGGCCCTGGACCCAGGCATACATCGCCTGCTGCAGCGGAGTGCGACCAGCTGCGGTGAACGCATTTTGGGAATCGCCGGGGAACCCTCCTGGGAAGTCGGGCCGATTGTCGCCGTTCGGTCCGGAGGAAAGTCCGATTTCATCCCCATAATAAATTTGCGGCATGCCGCGCATGGTGGCCAGCAAGCCAAACGCGAGTCTCTCGCTGGCCGCGTTAGCCCCGGGTACGGAAAGAAACCGCGCAGTGTCATGATTGCCGAAAAATGTTGCCAGTGTGTCGGGATGAGGATAGAGCCAGTCCTGGCGCTGGACATTTTCAAGGTTTGCCATCGAAGAGACCGCCGAAGGAGTGCTAGTGAGAGCGGAACGCAACGCGAAGTAGCTGGGGTAGTCGAACTCGGTGTAGAGTCCCGTATCGATGCCCACATGTTTCTGGCCGCCGGCAAAGTAGGAGGTCACGGTCGGATCAGGATTGTAGATTTCGCCGACAGTAGTCAGGTTGGGATAGAGGGCGTGCATGGTGGAGTGAAAATCCTGCCAATAGGAACGATCAACGTAGGGAAAAGTATCCAGGCGAAGACCATCCACAGTTCCGAGTTCGACCCACCAGATTGCGTTCTGGGTCAGGTACTGCTTGACCAGCGGATTCGACTGATTCAAATCCGGGAGCGAAATTGCGGAACCATCCATCCACAACAGGTTGGTAGGCCGCCGGGGCAGCGTGTGGACTGGCGATGGAAGCAAAGTTGTCGGTCGCCGCAAGATGATCGGCAGGAGTGCCATGGAACCAGTCGGGCGTGGGCGGATCGTTCACCCATACGCTTTTCGGGCCCACCTGATTGGCGACGATATCCAGCACCAACTTCATGCCGTGGCTGTGAACAGCGGCGGCGAGATCCTCATAATCCTGCAATGTGCCGAAGTGCGGATTGATCTGGTACATGTCGACCGGCTCGTATCCGTCGTAGTCCTCAGAGAGCGGGTCGGGCGCATAGAGCGGCGTGATCCAGAGAGTGGTGACCCCGAGCTGCTTCAGGTAGTCCAAATGATTTTCGATGCCGCGCAAATCGCCGCCATGATAATCGTGTGGATTGCTGCGATCGACAGTGGCAGCAGGTTTCGGCATCTGCGGGCTGGCAGTATTTCCCTGCGAGAAGCGGTCGGGCATGACGAGGTACATCACATCGGCTGGCGTGAATCCTTGATAACCCTGGCTGGGGTCGTGCAGTTTGTCGAGTTCATACGGGACGCGCGCCTGTCCGGCAACGGTGCGCACGATCAAATCGAAATGTTGCGGAGGAGCGTCGGACGTATCCAGCCAGACGAAGGCCCAGTGACCGTTTTGAGAAATTTTTGTGCGCCGAACAGAGACCCCGGCGACGCTACTGCTGATGTGCGCATCGGTGAGGTTTGTTCCGTAGAGCAGAACCATCGGATTGGGAAGATTACTCCACCAATTGGGAGGCTGCACCTCCTGCACCGTCGGCTTGCCCTGCGGGGGCGCTGCATGTCGATGCTTCGTCCGGGTCGCCGCAGAAAGCGGAAGACACATGCAACCCAGCACCACGCACAGAACGAAATGGCGCAGCGCGCGAGGGAAGGAATTCGAATTCATCAATGCGCTCCAGCCAGTGGAAGAGGTAATCGATGTTCGCATTTGCGATATTTTCGATGCGCCGCGAACAACGTCCCCAGTGTACTCCGGCGCGACCGGCGGACGGAACGCAGGCGATGCGAAAAACGGAGAGCGAAATGGAGAAGTCTGCGTGCCAATTTCAACGCGGAGTTGCGGACATCTGAAGAGCGTCGACGAGAACTTTCTGCAGGTGATCCAGAAATTCTGGATCGAGCTTTGCTTTTTCAGTTCGATTCTCGGTCGAGGAAGTTCTACTCGGTTCCGCCGTTTTTGTCAGGTAGAAAACGTCGATCGCGACCTCGCCTTCGGTATCGATCAGCGCCACGGAAATGTCGCATTCCTGCTGCGCCAGAACCAGACTGAGCCGACGCAGCAGGCCGGGAGTGTCCTGAGTAATGACCTGCAGAATGGTGCTGTGCGTCGAAGAGGTGTTATCGACAGAGAGCCGTGTTTCAACAAGGGTTTTGTGATTTTGCGTGCGCGCCGAATGGGCGCGGGCCGCGAGCAGTCTTTCGACGGAGACTACGCCGCTGGCAACATCGGTCAGACTTTTCTGGAAGCGCTCAGTTTCTGCCGGGTTGAGCGAAAGGGTTTCGTAACGATCGAGAAAACGGAAATGATCAATGACGATTCCATCTGCGTTTGAAAACGCGTCGGCCTTCAGAATATCCATCCCCCAGGCGGTCAGGGTCCCTGCGGCGTCGGCGAACAGAAACGGGCGATCGTGAGTGATCAATGTGCATTCCCACCAGGCATCCGCACGAGTGAGCACTACTCTCGAGCCGGTGTCGCCTAACTGTGACGCCAATTGCCAGTGGGTCAGAATTTCCGTGGCCGAGCGAGTGCGCAGATAGCGTTGCGGAAGGCCGGCGAGAAAACTGTGGATGGCCGCGGAATTATCGGGCGAGAGGGCGACCACCTGTTGCACGGCGGCGGTGTCGGCGTCGGCTTGAATGCGATCTTCATCGACATTGCGATCCAGGTAATTCGAAGTCGCCATGTACAGTCGCCACAAATTTTCTGCCTTCCAGGGTGTGAGCGCTTCCGGATTGACGGAATGAATGTCGGCATAGGTCAGCAGAGTCAGCACGCGCAAGTTATTCGGTGTGCCGACCAGGTCAGCAAACATGCGGATTGTTTCCGCGTCGAAGATATCCTTGCGCAGCGCGAGCGACATTTCCAAGTGGTTGCGAATCAGCCGCAACACGGTTTCGCGCTGGCTTGGGGTTAAATGCCAGCGTTCGCAGACCGCATCTGCAATCCACATGCTTTGATCGGTGTGGCTGCCTTCGCTGCGAGCTTTGCCCGTGTCGTGCAGCAGAGCGGCCAGGTACAGCAGTTCCGGCTCCTCAACTTCTCGCAGGATCGAGGCAAAACCCTTCTCCCATTCATCGTGCGCCTGGTTCAGGGCATGCAGATTTTCAAGAATCAAGAAGGTATGTTCATCGACGGTATAGCGATGGTAAGCGTCACGCACCACCAGCGCGTCCACGCCATGAAATTCCGGCAGGATCAATTCTAGGATTCCCAGAGCATGCATGACGCGGAGGGCATTGGCCACTTCCGGCCCAAGCAGAATGCGGCGAACTCGTTCCCACAGCGGAGCACCTTCGGGAAGGCGTTCCGCCAACACGGCCAGCGAATCGCTGAGATGGCCTTCCGCTTCGCGGGTCAGCTGTAGCGGCTGTTCCGCGATCATCTGGAACAGTGTCAGCACGCGATCCGGGTCGGAATATTCCGCCACAGTTTTCAGGGCAATCTTGCCATCGGCAACGGGACAGCCACTCAACACAGTGCGGCTGCGCCACTGACGGATTTGATCCATCACGGCGAGACGCCCGCTGGGAATTTCATCCAGCATCTGACGGGTGAGCCACTCGATCGAGCGAGCGTGGCGAAAATATTGACGCATCCATCCAGCAGTGTCGGCGGGGCGCTTGTCTGTCAAGCGCGACCGGACGGTCGAGATGCCAAGCCGCACCTTTGCAGCCTCATCCTGCGCCTGCCAGTAGAGCATGTTGTCGTCGCGCTGGCTTCTATAGTGTAGAAAACTGCGTACCGTGATGAGAAATTGATGGGCCAGTGCGGAGTCGTCCTGGCGTTCCACTAACAAATCTTTCTCATAACGGCTAGCGGAGTAGCGGGCTGATTCCGGCAATAGCTGGTTCAACCAGGCGCAGGTATGAAAGTCGCGCAGGCCCCCAACGCCGTCCTTGACGTTGGGCTCCAAATGGAAAAGCGTTCGCTGGTACTTTGCGTAACGGGCGCGCGTCAACTGGGCAATCGCGGCGAACAATTGTGATCTCCGGCGTTCCACCAGCGCGGGAATTCGCTCCAGGTCCAGTTCCTCAAACAATGCGAAATCACCGGCAATGTAGCGGCGATCCAGAAGAGACAGAGTGAATTCCGGATTCTCATCGCTCACGCGTTCGCATTCTGCAAGCGTGCGAACTGTGGCGCTGGCGCGCAATCCAATGTCCCACAGATCCTGCGACAATTTGCGAATGCCGGCCTTGTGAGCGCCTTCAGTGGTGGCGTCGGTGGCAATAAAAAGCAGGTCGATATCGGAATACGGAAAGAGCCGCCGCCTTCCATATCCTCCGACGGCGGCCAGGGTAAGGCCCTGGGGGCCGTATTCCTCAGACGCGATGTGCTCCAGCCACAGTCGCTCGATCAGGTGGTCGACAAGTTCCGCACGGCGCTGCACCAGAACCGGGCCATCCTGCGATTCGGAAAAGAACTGCCGCATCTGTTCCGAAGTACGTTGGTACTCCACGCGCAACATCTGGATCGAAGATGAATCGGAGATCGGGATAGCAGGCTCCTTTGCGCGAAGTTGAGGAACGGAAAGGCCGATCGTTCTACAAAGCGGTTTCTCCACGTTCGTCGTTGCGAATGCGAATGGCTTCGTCGATATGCGACACAAAAACCTTGCCGTCGCCAATTTTTCCAGTACGGGCTGCGGTCAAGATGGCCTGGATCGCTCGTTCCGCCATGGTGTCGGTCACGACGATTTCCAATTTGATTTTGGGCAACACATCCACGGCGTATTCGCGGCCGCGATAGAACTCGGTGTGACCTTTTTGGCGGCCATGTCCGCGCGCCTCAAGAATGGTGATGCCTTCAACCCCAATTTCGATCAGCGCTTCTTTCACTGCGTCCAATTTCGACGGCTGAATGATCGCTTCAATCTTCTGCATGTCTTGCTTCCTCACTTTTCTCAAAAAAAGAAGGGCCGGTCGATGATTCGTCGTTCCTCACCGCAAAGATATACCAGAGCGCGATTAAGACGCTGCAATTTCCCAATCGTAACCTTCTTCGCCGTGTTGGCTCAGGTCCAAGCCCTCGTGTTCGTCGGCAGGATCTACGCGCAAACCGACCAGCATGTCGACGATTTTCAACAGGACCAGAGTTCCGACGATAGACAGTACCCACGCGATGGCGATTCCGACCAATTGATGCGGCACCTGCATCCAATTGCCGTCGAGCCAGCCGACCGGCAGCGCATTCCCGTGAGCGTCTTTGAAGATGGGATTGATGGCGCGGGAAGCGAAGACTCCGGTAAGAATTGCGCCTAACGTTCCGCCGGCGCCATGCACGCCAAAGGCGTCCAGAGAGTCATCGTAGCCAAACCACTGTTTCACCTTGGCGACCATAAAGTAGCAGAACAGTCCAGCAAGGAAGCCAATGGCAAGCGCCGACATGGGTCCGACGAAACCGGCCGCTGGAGTAATGGCGACCAACCCTGCGACGGCTCCCGAAATTGCTCCCAACGCGCTGGGCTTGCCGTTGCGAATCCACTCTGCCAGGCACCATCCGATGGCCGCGGCGGCAGCGCCAAAATGAGTGGCGACAAAAGCGCTGGTGGCCAGAGTGCCCGCCGACAACGCGCTACCTGCATTGAAGCCGAACCATCCCACCCATAGCAGGCCCGCGCCAATAAAGCTGAGCACGACGCTATGTGGCGGCATCGGTTCCTTAGGATAGTGCAGCCGCTTGCCGAGATAGAGCGCGCATACCAGCGCCGACACGCCAGAAGTGATATGGACGACGGTGCCCCCGGCGAAATCCAACGTGGGAACACCACCGGAAAGGGCGGCATTCAGCAGACCGTCTTTGCCCCACACCATGTGGGCCATAGGCGCATACACGCACAAAGACCAAAGCAGGGTAAACAACGCCATGGCGCTGAACTTCATGCGTTCGGCAAAGGCGCCGGAGATGAGCGCCGGCGTAATGATGGCAAACATCAGCTGATAGATCATGAAGGTGGCAAATGGAATGGTCGCGGCGTAGGCCGGGTCAGGGAGGGAGCCAACTCCATGGAGAAACAGATGGTGGAATCCGCCAATGAAGCGGGTACCAGAGCCAAAGCATAAACTGAAGCCGACGAATGCCCACACTACGGAGATGATGCCAGCCATGGCAAAGCTATGCATCATGGTGCTAAGGACATTCTTTTTCCGCACCAGACCGCCGTAGAACAGGGCCAGGCCAGGAATCGTCATCATCAGGACCAGCGCGGCCGAGACCAGCATCCAGCCGTTATCGGCGGACAGCTGCGCATTTTGCACGGCTACATCCAACTGCTGAAGATGCTGCTGCACCTGGGCGTCGGTTGTCGCGGGGGCCTGGGCATGAGCCACGGTCGCGAAGCAGCCAACAATCAGGAAAAGCAAAAGCACGACGCGCGCGAAAGCGGTTCGACGCGAATTCCGCGCGGTCGAACTGAAGGGTGCGCCACAAATTCGCAAGCCGCGCTGATTCCGGTGATTCTGGGCTGGGTGCCGGGTACCGAGGCACCGCTCTTGATTCCGTCTCATAACAATTGACCGCCGTGGTGGAAGAATGAAATGAAAAAATCTATATCCTGAAACATATCTTGAGCTTGCGGTTGACCAGAATTGCGTAGACAGGGACGTCTAGAAGTGAATGTTCACGGCATCGCTGTCTTGTGCGCACGATTTGAACGTTATGCCCAGCAAAACCATAAAGTGTATGAGGAATGACGAGAAACCTAATTCTACTTTGCCTTGTGGCTGGCGAAAGGTCGAATACAAATTTTTTATCGACGTTATCGAGCGTCGTTATGCAAGGGCTTGAGGCTGCAGCCATCATCTGGGGCGAAACCGGCATTTGCAGCAGGTTTTCAGGGCTCGGCGCCTTTGCCCGAAACAGCCTCCGGGCCGCATCATAAAGAATGCAAGCCAATCTCAGACGAAACTGAAGTCTTTCAGAATTACCGATAGAATTTTAATGGCGAGAGATTCGGTGGGGCATTGTCCGCTGCATTGCAGCCGCGATGGGATTAGGGCGGACATCGGGTATGAATTTTTTTGAGGTGCGAGTGAAAAATCGTAGCATTCGGATAGTTGGGTCGGGTTTGTTGTGCATTGGGTTGGTCGTTGGAATGATGGTCCTGCAAAGTGGGAACGCAGAGGCGCAGATGGCGCGGACGCGATCCCTTCCCGGAGCGGGTTCAACCTTTTTGGCAAATGTATCGTGGCAACCGGCGGAATCCACGATGATGTTTGGTCCGCAGCAGGACCAGAGTATGCCAGCCTATCGAGCGCCGAAGCCGCCGAAGCCTCAGCCGGGCGAGCCAAACACCTATGTGCCTCCCGCTCAATCCAAGGGCAACACTTCAGATGAAGCCTTTCCTCCGTTCGCGATCGTGCCGGCTTCAGAAATTGCCGGCAACCTGGGGTCAACCTACATTCCATTAGATAGCTGGATGTATCCGGCGCTGATGCGGCTCTACTCCATGGGGTACTTGACCACGGCGTTTGTTGATATGCGTCCTTGGACGCGGCTTGCCGTACTGCGCATGCTGTTTGCCGAGCAGGAGAGAATCCACTCCGAAACAAATAATGAGCAGGCGCTGGAAATTTACAACGCCGTGCTTGGAGAGTTGGAAGGCGACATCCATACCACCGGCTATTGGACAACGAACGCTACGCTGGAATCGCTGTATGAGCGCGCCATGCCGATCGCCGGTACTCCGTTGCGCGACAGCTATCACCTGGGTCAAACGATCATCAACGATTATGGGCGCCCGTATGAACAGGGGTTCAATAACTATGCGGGCTTCAGCGCGCGCGCCACTTCCGGTCCTTTCGCGTTATATGTCCGCGGTGAATATCAACACGTACCGAGCGCGGATGGGTATTCTTCTGACCTGGCGGCAACGCTCTCAGCGGTCGACTATATTCCACCCGGACCGCAGGATACGATTCCTGAGGGACCAATCCCGACGCGCAATTATTTTCGCTTGATTGAAGCCAACTTTTCGGCGACAGTTCTCAATCATGACTTCTCGATTGGGAAGAGCGACGTCTGGGATGGCCCCGCAACTGGCGGCGCTTTCGACTGGAGCAATAATGCGGAAGACATTTATTCCTTCCGCATCAACCGCGTGGTGCCGCTCAAAATTCCATATCTATCGTATGTGCTGGGCCCAATACGCTATGAGTTTCTTGTCGGCAGCCTGCAAGGCCACACCTACCCAAACGAGCCCTGGGTCCACATGGAGAAGTTCGCGTTCAATCCAACCCCCACGTTTGAGTTTGGCTTTTCGACGAACTGTCATTTGGGGTGGCAAGAACCATGTGCCGATTACTTTCGGCAGTTTCTGGAACAGCTTTACGAGTTTCCAGAATGTTCCGGTGGCGACCAAGTTTTCTCGCAACGATCCGGGAGCCCGCTTCAGCACCTTTGATTTCAGCTGGCGGCTGCCCTACATAAGTAAATTGGTAACGCTCTATGCAGATGCGGAGTCGCACGATGACGTCACGCCGGTAAGCGCACCGCGACGCGCGGCCATTCGCTCAGGAATTTTTCTGGCTCGTCTGCCTAATGCTCCCAAGTTCGACTTCCGTGCGGAGGGCGTCTATAGCGACGTGCCAGTTTCGAATAGCATCGACGGCAGTTTCATGTATTACGAAACAGTCCAGAAGCAGGGTTACACCTACAAGGGCAATATTTTCGGCGACTGGATCGGGCGAGAAGCGAAAGGCGGCCAGGCGTGGCTGACCTATCACCTGACGCCGAGTGAGATGTTGCAGCTGTCCTATCGAAATGCCAAGGCTGCCAAGGACTTTATTCCGGGTAATACTTTTTCGACCGGAGCTCCGCGGGAAGAGGGCGGAACCACGCAGAATGATTTTACCTTTGCGGTCGTCAAACGGCTGAAGCCTGATGTCGAGCTGAACGCCTGGGTACAGTACGAGCGCTGGACAGTTCCGGTATACAAAACCGGCGGACAGAACGACGTCACGACCAGCGTTCAGATCACCTGGTACCCCAAAAAGACTCACACAATTCGCACATGGTAGGTGGTCACGCGCGGTTACCGGGGCGATCCTGATTTTTCTTCGCTACGATGTTTCCTGATCGATGGACTCTACTTGTCCTCCAACGGGAACATCTTTGATTCGAATGAAGACCTTCAAGGTCTTCGGCGGAATGACCGGTGGCTTGTCGACGACACTGCGGCCCTGTAATGTTGCGTGTTCAACCGGCGACGATGAGTTCGGTGGGTAGGGCGCGGAAGTAGGCGATGGTTTCGCTGAGGCCTTGATCGAAGGAAACCACAGGCTCCCAGGCCAACAGCTGGCGGGCTTTTGTGATGTCGGGCCGGCGGCGCGGTGGATCGTCCTGCGGCAGCAACTCAAAGCGAATGCGGCTGGAGGAACCGGTGAGCGCGATCACGCGGCGGGCGCAGTCGAGAACGGTATTCTCGGCGGGATTGCCGAGGTTGACCGGCAGCGGTTCTTCGATGCGCGATAAGCGAATGATTCCCTCAATCAAATCGGTCACGTAGCAGAAGCTGCGGGTGTGCGAGCCGTCGCCGTAGACGGTGACATCCTCTCCGCGAAGCGCCTGCATTACGAAGTTGGAAATTACGCGGCCATCGTCGGGCTGCATGCGCGGACCATAGGTGTTGAAGATGCGGACCAGGTGGCCATCGACGTTGAAGTGGGCGCGATAGGCCATAACCGCGGCTTCGCCAAAGCGTTTGGCTTCGTCATAAACGGAGCGTGGGCCGACAGGATTGACGTGACCCCAATAGTTTTCCGGCTGAGGATGGATCTCCGGCGTGCCGTAGCACTCAGAAGTGGACGCGTGCAGCACCTTGGCGCGATATTTTCGGGCCAGATCCAGAATATTCATGGTGCCTTCTGAGCCGACCCGCAACGTCTCAATGCCGAGACGCATGTATTGTGGAGGGCTCGCGGGACACGCAAAGTTGAAAATGTAGTCGACGGGACCGGGATCGAAGAATTCGCAGATATCGTGTTCGATCAGCTCAAAACGAGGGTCGCGGGTGAGGTGGACGAGGTTGTGAAAATGTCCGGTTGACAGGTTATCGACGCCCACGACGGAGTGACCCTCCGCCAATAAGCGATCCGTGAGGTGAGAACCGAGAAAGCCGGCGGCACCAGTGAGCAGCACCCGCATTTTTTTCTTGCCGCGAGCGACCGGCGGTACAAGGTAGGGCGCAGCAATCTTTTCTGACGGGATGCTACGCGGGACGGAGGCACCCGTTTCGGCAAACTCTGAAAGTTCCGGCTGGCCTTCAAATTCGGTGGCCCCGGCTGCCGGCCGGCCGACGCTGAGATACATCATTCCCTGGCGAACCACATCTTCCGGCGCAAATAAATTACGACCGTCAATTAGCAAGGGGCGTCGCAGCGTTCGCGAAAACACTTCCAAATCCAATGATAGAAATTGCGGCCAGTCAGTGAGCACCAGCAGCGCATCGGCATCGGCTGCAGTTTCCAGTTCGTTGGCCGCATAGCGCAATGCTGGGGTTGGAGGCAACACTTCCTGTGCACGGATCATGGCGGCGGGATCGTAGGCGACGATGCTGGCGCCCTCGGCCAGAATCAACTGCACCAGGCGCATGGCGGGAGATTCTCGGACGTCGTCGGTGCCGCCTTTATAGGCCAGGCCAAGCACGGCCAGGTGCTTGCCTTCGAGGCTGCCAAGAGCGTTTCGCACCTTCTCCAAAAAGCGCAGAGGCTGCAATTCATTGATCCGCTCGATGGCACCCAGTAAGCTGAAATCGATTCCGTATTCTGCGGCCATCGAGCGAAAGGCCGTCAGGTCCTTTGGGAAACAGGAGCCACCGTAGCCAATGCCGGGATGGAGAAATTGTGTGCCGATCCGTTGATCCATGCCGATGCCGGGGCCGACTTCTGTAATGTTGGCGCCGACAATTTCGCATAAATTCGCGATCGCGTTGATAAACGAAACTTTCATCGCCAGAAAGGCATTGGAAGCGTGCTTGATCAACTCCGCGCTTTGTGGCGAAGTCCGCAGCAGGGCCGGTGGATTGTCTGGAAGGCACTGCCCTGGAATGATGTTGGATCGTTCGTAATATGCGCCGGAGGTCAGCGGCCGGTACACCTCGCTGACGAGGGCGGCAGAACGGTCGTTGCTGCATCCGATGACAATGCGGTCGGGATGAAGAAAATCTGCCGCCGCACTGCCCTCGCGGAGAAATTCCGGATTGGAAACCACGTCGAATAGATCGCGGGGAACGCCACACCGCTCAATCAACCCGCCGATCCACTCGTTGGTGTAGACGGGGACCGTGCTCTTTTCCACAATCACGGTGTAGTGGTCAATATTTCTGGCAATTTCTTTGACAGCGGACTCGATGTACGACAGGTTCGCTTTACCGCCCCGTGCCTGGGGGGTCCCGACGGCGATAAAGATCACTTCTGCCTGACGGGCAGCGGCACCCAGTTCGGTGGTAAATACTACGTTGCGATTGCCGTGGCGAGCTAGCAATTCCGGCAAAAACTGTTCGTGAATTGTGGCACGACCGGCCTGCAATGCGGCCATTTTGGCAGGGTCATTGTCGACGCACAACACGTGATATCCCATTTCCGCGAAGCAGAGGGCCGCGACCAGGCCCACATACCCTGAGCCGACCACGACAATGGGACGATTGACATCCATTTCTGGGGGTACCCTCGCGGCTGCTTGCGACAGACGCCAATACTCGACGATCATATCAGCGCGAGCGGCGCGCTTTTGCATTGAGACGGGGGGAGAATCCGACTTGCCTCGAGGTCGAACCGACGGGGCACAAGTATTCCCGTTATCGGAATTCGTTGATTTTCACTAGCCAACTGGCAGAAATTTCCTGCCATCTCCTTCAGGATAACTCCTGTATTCTTGACTAGCGGAGGTTTCACATCCGGCGCGTCGGCGGGAGAATTGACGTGTGTCGGCGCTTGCACCTATCCTCAAGAGTAACCATCGCCAAAGTGTTTTGGATTCATTAACGCTGAGATTGAATCGGTGACGGCTTGTTGTATGTTTGAGGGATATGGAAGAGCGCAGTCCAGAGTGTACGACCGTGCGCGTGGAGGATCGGAAGACCATGGAGGGAGCGAATCTTTCTCTACCGTGGAGAGAAAAGAACTGCCTGCGAAACATTTTCCGAATGCTGTCCGAACTCCGAGGCTCCAGAAGCATCTCCATGCAGCAACCTAGCGCAAGAATGAATGAGCGGTCCTTCCTGGCATGAGTCCAATCGAAACCAACGCAGCGCCCCAAGAAGAATTTAAACCTCGATCGTTCCAGACCGGTGGCGGCTGGGTAACCAACGAGGAAGGGAACGCGCTGGCGGAAAACCTTCTAACTCTGCGCAAGCGGAAATGGATTGTTTTGACCTGCGTTTTTATTGGAACGGTGTTTGGAGTGGTGCGTGCGATTACCACGCCAAAGACATATGTGTCCGGTGGAACGATTCAGGTTCGTCCAGGCTCCTCGAATGAGTACCGTATTGGTGCTGGAAATTCCGGCCCACAGGATTTAGGAACGCGCCTGGAAACGGAAGTCGCGATTCTGCAGAGTGACTCGCTGCTGTTGAAAGTGGCGAAAGAGCTGAAGCTGGAAGATAACCCCGTCTTTCTTGGACCGAAATCAACAGTGACGCACGTCGATCCAGACGATCCGGCGGTGCAGGACTGGATGATTGGATTTCTGCGCGGCGGCTTGTCGATTGGCCGCGTGCCGAAGACAGAACTGATCGCCATCAACTTCACCAGTTTGTCGCCTGAGTTGTCGGCGCGCGTGGTAAACACGCTAATCAACGACTACATCGAGCGCAGTTTTCAGACGCGCTATGCGGCGACACAGCGCGTTTCCCAGTGGTTGTCGACACAACTCGACGACCTGAAGCAGTCTGTAGAAACGGAACAGCAAAAACTGGCGGAGTTGCAGCGAAAGCTGGGCGTGCTCGGCTTTGGCGACCAGGCCCACAACCTGAACCTGGACACTTTGGATGACCTTTCAAAGGCCGCAGCGGATGCGAAGATAGCCCGCATCGTATCGGAGGCGCGCTATCGAATGCTGATTTCGATGAATCCGGACCTCATTGATGGCAGTCCTGCGGTGCTGGGTGCAGGAGCCGGATCATTGCTGGCGACCCTGCGTAACGGACAAGCCACGTTGGAATCGCAATACGCGCAACTGATTTCTCAATTCGGACCGAATTATCCGGCAGTCAAACAATTGAAAGCTGAGATGGCGCAGAACCAGAAGGCCATCGATAAAGAGCAGACGAGGGTGCTGGCGGAGTCGAACAACGCGTATCAAGCCGCGGCTGTCAACGAGTCGATGACGATGAGTGTCCTGAAGGAGGAGGAGGCCAAGGACTATCAAAAGCGCGACGACATGATCCAGTTCGTGCTGCTGCAGCGTGAATTTGATTCCAACCGGACGTTATATGACGGCCTGCTGCGCCGCCTGCGCGAAGCCGGGATTGAAGCGGGTTTGGAGTCCAGTGAAATCGATGTCGTCGATTATGCGCGGAAGCCTCTATTGCCAAGCGGGATGCGCCGCAGTTCACGAGTCATGATCGGTTTGATGTTTGGGTTGTTCGGCGGTGTTGCGCTCGCCTTCTTCTTTGACAGTCTGGACACCAGCCTGCGCAGCGTTCACGATATCGAGACCATTTCCGAACTGCCATCGCTGGCTGTGATCCCTCGTGCGCGAAAAGTTTTGCCGCGAACAATTACGGAAGACACGCGAACGGCGGCACAAAGGAACGTCGACGTCATTGGTCAGCCCAATTCGCAATTTGCTGAGGCCTTCCGGTCGCTACGCACATCGCTGCTACTGTCCGGTGTAGGACAGCCGCCGCAGACGGTGCTGATCACCAGTTCGACCCCTGCGGAGGGAAAGAGCACGATTGCGAGCAATCTGGCGGCGGTACTGGCATTCCGCGAGGCCAAGGTATTGTTGATCGATGCCGACCTTCGCCGGCCGACGATTCACAGCCGTTTCGGAATTACAAGTCGCGTCGGACTTTCTACGCTGCTATCCGGTTCGACGACGCTGGATGAATCGATCCAGACGGTTCCAGAAGCGCCAAACCTATTTCTGCTACCCAGCGGCCCGGTTCCGCCATTTCCAACAGAATTGATCTCGTCGAATCGGATGATCACGTTTCTGGAGGAATGCAAGCAGCGCTTCACGCACATCATCATCGACTCGCCCCCTGTGCTGACGATTACGGACGGGCTGATTCTCGCGCCATTCGCTGACGCGGTGCTGCTGGTCGTCCGCTACGGGCGCGCTAGCAAACATTCTGTGCGTCGCTCGCGCGATCTGATGCTGCGTGCCGGCACCCGACTGGGAGGCACCGTCATCAACGCCGTCGATGCGGCCTCGCAACGCTATTACGGGTATTACGGATATCAGCGCTATTCCTATTCCAATGGCCGCGCACCTGCCAACGGGACAGGTAAGCGCAAATGGCCGTTCTTCTGGCGCAGGGAGGATTCCTGATGTTCGCGCTGAGATCAACGACGATGATTCGCCGAATTCATCGTGCACTTGCGCGCAGGATTGCAGGCGGAATTGTGTTCCTAACGCTCGGCGTGGCGATGACTTGGCCTCCAGCACCTGCGTATGCGCAGTTCCAGGGGCCTGCACCGACCAGGGCCGACAGTCCGAACCCGGAAAATAAAGGGCTGGTCCAGCGGGCACCGACAGAAGTTTTGCCGGGCGGTCCTATTGTCCTGCATCCCGGCGATACGATTAACGTGAGCGTGTACGGCGTGTCGGACTACAGGCTCACGTCGCGGGTTGCCGGCGACGGCAATGTGGACTTGCCGCTGATTGGCAGCACTCACGTCGCCGGCCTCACCGTCGAGCAGGCGCAGAAGTTGGTCGCTCAGAAACTGATTGACGGCCAAATGATTATCAGTCCGGATGTCTTAATCTCCGTCGTCGATTCAAATGTAGACATCATCGGCGTGATGGGAGAAGTGAATGCGCCCAAGGCGATTCCAGCCTTCGCTCCGATGAGTTTGTTCGACGCGCTTTCCGCGGCCGGCGGGCTGAAGCCGGATGCCAGCCACAGCATTTCCATTCTTCGCAAGGGAGTGAACGAGCCGCTGTTGGTGGTGCTGAATTCCAACCCGGCGGACGCGGTCGATCAGAATATTCCGCTGTATCCGGGCGACCGGGTTATTGTTCCACGCACCGGTGTGGTGTACGTAGTGGGAGCGGTGTTCCATTCGGGAGCTTACCCTATCACACCCGACACGCCGCTAACGTTGACGCAAGCAGTGGCGTTGGCTGGGAATACGGGCTTTCAAGCCGCGCCGACAGAGACTCGTATCATTCGCACGACCGGGGCGAAACGCCGCGAAATCCATGTGAATCTTTCGAGGGTGAACGACGGAAAAGACCCGGATCCCATTCTGCAGAATGATGACATCGTGATGATTCCAACCAACGTGATCAAGGCTGCCATCAAGGGCGGTGGAGTGGGTATTGCGATCGGACTCGTCTACGCGATTCCATTGCTCTGATGCCGGCGACGGCAGTTTCTGGCATCTGATGCGAACGCTCGCTTGTCGTCGTGGTGGTACCATCCGCTGAAAGTTATGCTGCGAGTCGCTTACCTTCTCAGTCATCCGATCCAGTATCAATCGCCCCTGTTGCGGCTTCTGGCGCAACAGCCTGAGTTGGAACTGACCGTGCTGTACACCTCTGACTTTTCAGTACGCAGCTATCACGACAAAGGTTTTGGGGCGGCGGTGCAGTGGGACGTGCCGCTACTGGGTGGATATCCGCACGAGTTTTTGCCGCGACTGCTCGATGGTCAGGATGTGTCATTTTTTCGCCCATTGAATCGTGGCATCTATCGCCGGCTCTGGCAGGGCCAGTTTGATGTGCTGTGGATTCATGGCTACGCGACGCTCAATTCCTGGATGGCGATGGTGGCGGCGAAAATGTTGGGTATTCCGGTGCTGCTGCGCACCGACTCAACACTGATTGATCATCCGCGTGGACCGGCGAAGTTGGCGGTGAAGAATCTTTTCTTTCGGATTCTGCGGCGCTTTACCTATGGCGTTCTCAGCGTCGGCCAGCGGAACACGGAGTATTGGCGTCATCATCTCGGGGTGGACATTCCGGTTTTTTCAATTCCATACGCAGTGGATAATGCATTTTTTCAGGAGCGATGCCGTGCGGCTTCGGCTACAAGAGAGCGATTGCGGCAGGAGCTTGGATTGGAAGCGAATCGGCCGGTGTTGCTGTTTGCATCTAAATTGCTGGCTAGGAAGTGCTGCATTGATCTCGTCGATGCGTATCTGGAAGTGGTGCGTCGATTGAAATTGGAAGATGGGTCGCAGCCGTCGCCGTACTTGCTGATTGTTGGCGAAGGGGAGCAGCGGCCGCAGATTGAAGCGCGATTGCAACAGGCCAGTGCGGAGGAACGCGAAGGCGTCCGCCTCCTAGGCTTTCGCAACCAGTCTGAGCTGCCGCGTTTCTACGATTTGTGCGACGTGTTCGTATTGCCTTCAATCCATGAACCATGGGGGCTGGTGGTCAACGAGGCGATGAACGCAGCCAAGGCTATCGTTGTCTCCGACCAGGTCGGTTGCCAGCCGGACTTGGTGCAGGACGGAGACAATGGCTTGGTGTATCCCGCGAGAAATGTGGAGGCGCTGGCCGATGCGCTGGCAAGTGTTCTAGCGGACCCGGCCGTGTATCGTAAGATGGGCGAGCGCAGCCTCGAGCGCATTCAGTCATTCAGTTTCGAAGCCAATGTAAGAGGGCTGATGCAGGCATTTACCGCAGCCAGCGTACACAAATAAATATGGAAGCGAACCAGCCATCGACCTAATGAGCCAAGCAAATCACAGGGAGCGCGCGCAACCATGCATATATTGCATGTGATCCGTTCTCTCCATCCGGAGTACGGCGGCCCCGCGCAACTGGTGCGTTGCATTGTGGCAGCAGGTCCACGGCTGGGTTGGGAAGGCGAAGTGGCCTGCCTCGATGATGCTTCGGAGGATTTTCTGGGCGAGATTACATTTCCCGTGCATGCATTAGGTCAGGGGAACGGAACCTATGGTTATTCCAGCAAGTGGATTCCCTGGCTGCGGGAGAATATCGATCGCTTCGACGGCGTGGTGATTCACGGCATATGGCAATACCAGAGTTATGGCACATGGCGCGCGATTCATGGTCGCAAGCCGTACGTGCTGTTTCCGCATGGAATGCTGGATCCGTGGTTTAAGCGGCGATATCCGCTTGAAGCACATCAAGAAGTGGATTTACTGGAACCTGGCGGAGCGGCGCGTGCTGCGCGATGCCAGCTCAATTCTTTTCACATGCGACACAGAGCAGCGACTGGCGCCGCAAAGCTTCAATACGCCGCCGTGGAATGCCGCCGTGGTGCCGTATGGAGCGGAAACGCCTCCCGGTGATCCGCAACAGCAAGTGGAAGCGTTCTACGAAGGCTGTCCCGGGGCGCGGGGAAGACGTTTTTTTCTGTACCTGGGCAGGATCCATCCGAAGAAGGGATGCGATCTGCTGATCGATGCGTTTCTGGCGATTGCCGCCGGAGCGCCCGATGTCGACCTGGTGATGGCGGGTCCGGACGCAGGTATGCGTGAAGGCTTGGAGGCGCGTGTTAAAGCGGCCCACCTGACCAGCCGAGTCCACTGGCCGGGCTTGATCACGGGGGATGCCAAGTGGGGAGCGTTTCACGCCAGCGAGACATTTGTGCTGCCATCACATCAGGAAAATTTCGGGATCGCTGTGGCGGAAGCTCTGGGCTGCAGCCGGCCGGTTCTGATTTCCGATCAGGTAAACATATGGCCGGAGATTCATTCGGATGGCGCGGGGCTAGTTGCGCCGGACACGGTCGAAGGCACGCAACAGCTGCTGCAGCGATGGCTGGCACTATCGAGTGAAGAACGTCAGGAGATGCAGCGGAAGGCACTCGCCTGTTTTGAATCGCGATACAATCTGGATCAAAATGTCAGCGAGCTAGTACGATTCTTTCAGTACATGCAGTAGCGAGCGTGGCCCATGGATCCCAACCCGTCTTCTAGTTCGCTCGCTTCGCCACCGGATCGGGAGACAGCAACCAGCGTCGTGCGCACCCGGAAAGATCCCTATACGGCACCACAATACTCCTTTGGCAATCGCGTGCAGCGGCAACTTTGGAGCTTCGTGTGGATATTTCTCTACCGTCCCTCTCCGCGGGTTGCACACGCGTGGCGCGCGTGGCTGCTGCGATGTTTTGGCGCAAAGCTTGGGCCGCATTGTCGCTTTTATCCCGGCTCTCGTGTGTGGGCGCCTTGGAACCTGCAATGCGAAGACACAGTGATGGTGGCGGACGGAGCAGAACTCTACAATCCTGCGCCGATGTTTCTCGCTTCGCATGCCATTGTGTCGCAGGGAGCGTATCTGTGCGGCGCAACCCATGACTACAATGATGCAAAATTTCCCGTGGTGCCGCTTCCAATGCGGCTGGGGCGCTATGCCTGGGTTGCAGCGCGTGCCTGCGTTTCGCCGGGAGTGAATCTTGGAGATGGGGCAATTCTTGGGCTGGCCTCAGTGGCGACCAAAGACCTGGAGCCGTGGTCGATTTATGCGGGAGTGCCGGCGCGCAAGGTGAAAGAGCGGGAACGTATCGATTAGCGCAAACGCCGCTGCGAATTTCCAGTGTTTTTCGTTGTGGAGAAACTCCGATGAGAATCAGGCAGGTGCCATTCACGGTGATTGACTGGGATAGGGAACCTGTAACCGAAGTCCCAGGCAAGAGCGGCACAGCCCACATGCGGACCGTTATGGACGAAACATCCTGTGTTCGGATGGTCGACTTCACGCCGGGCTATAGCGCCGATCACTGGTGCGCCAGGGGGCACATTGCATTCGTCATCGCGGGATCATTGAAGATCGCATTAGGAGATGGACGTAGCTTCGATCTGCACGCAGGCTCGAGCTTTCATATTGGCGATGAAGCTGGCAGGCATCGGGTTTCGTCCGACGCGGGGGCGAGGGTCTTCATCGTCGATTGACTAACCCGCTGAGCCTTCCGGCAGCACGATCGGTGCGGCAGACGGGGCAAAGCCTACGGACTTCAGCTTGCGACGATAGATTGCATTTCCGGTGGAGACGTAGAGCGTTTGCATGTCAGCGCCGCCAAAACAAATCCCGGCCAGCTGATGACCAGTGATCGGGAGAATGGCTCGAACGCGTCCATTGCGATCGAAGATCTGCACACCCATGCGCGTCGCGGCGTACGCATATCCATCGCGATCCATGCAGACCTGTGTGACTCCACTGTCGTTGGCGGTATCGGGAACGTGGAACCAGTAATAGGGCTCGCCAAGCTGGAGCTCGCCGCTGGGCTGCACGCGATAGCTGTAGCCGTGGTGGCCGCTGCTCTCCGCAGCGCAAAGCCATAGGCCGTCCGGCGAAAGGGAAATTCCGCTTGGGCCATTCAGGCCTTCAGCCACGGCGATCTTTTCGCCATGCGGGCGGATGAACCAGACTTTCCCGGAATAGGGAGACGAGTCATTCGGTTCGGTGACGTAGATATTTCCCGCGTGCGTCACGGTGAGTCCGACGCCGCGAATTCCTTCTGCAATCACGGTGGAATGACCTTGTTCATTCAGCGCGATAATTCTCCGCTTGGCAGTTTCGGCGACGTAGAGCCGTCCGTCGGGGCCGAAGCAGATTCCGTTGTTCTCTGGGCTGACGGTTGTGAAATGTTCTGTTGAGCCATTGGCGAGAATGCGATCGATTCTTCCGCTGGAAGGATTCTGCACATACACTCGCCCGGAAGCATCACTCGCAAGGGCTGCAGCGGTGGAATGCTCGTTCAGCACGGATGGGCTACGATAGATCGGCGAGTCGGGGGCGTTGAGTCGCTGGCATATTGGATCGCACTTGCTCCCAATTTTCCTTGGGCTGCAATACGGTTCGTAGCATGGAGTTCTGGCTGGTTCCCGCTTCAACCTCCTTCGGCCAATCTTTCCATAGCCAACGCATCACGTCAGGAAGAATGGATTCGCCGTGACTGCCCTCGTGGCCCAGCACGCCCCAGGAATGATTGACTTCATATCCAGAGAAGGTGAGGGCGCGTTCCATCTCCTGATTGCTCATCCACCAGTCGCCAAATTCCAGGCCGCCGGGCCAGCCGTCGCGACTGCCATCCTGCAGAAAAACGCGCAGCGGTTTGGGGTCGGTCTTTCTGATGAGCACCGGATAGCGATCGCCCCCGCGCATACCTACATACGTACCGATCATGCTGTAGACGCGACGAAACGCATCAGGACGCTGCCAGGCGACGGTGAACGAACCGATGCCGCCGGTGCTGCCGCCCATCATGCCGCGATCGTTGGGATCAGTGGAAAGATGAATGGGAAGACCGTCCGGGGTTTTGTGTTGCTCGACCGCAGGCAGCAATTCTTCGATGATGAATTCCGCTAGAACATCGGAGAGGCTGTCGAACTCGAAGCTGCGATTGAATCGGGGATTGTGTGGCGGGTCGGCGGAGGGATCGGTTCCTGAGGAGAGGCCGATGGAGATGATGACGGGCAGTTCTTTGCGATGGATCAGGTTATCGAAAACGATCGGCAGCGTGGGAAACAGGTGATCCAGCGCGACCAGAACGCATGCGGGTCGATCGGCGGTGTATTGCGCCGGAACATAGACGTTGACGGTGCGCTGGGTGCCGGGAAAAAACCTTGATTGATCTATGGTGAAGCTGAAAACTTTGCCGGCGGGAACATTTGGCTGTCGCGTGGAATCAGGTCCCAGCGGATAATCCTGAAGCGGCGGCTCTGGCCGGTTCTGCGGTGTAGCCGCCAATGCCGATGGATTCACCCATGTGGCGGCGGCTCCGGCCACAGCCGCGGATTTCAAAAATTCTCTTCGCTTCACAGACACGGGCTCCTCATAAAAAAAATCTCAAAATTCCACCCAAGTATAAGCTGTCCAATCGGATTCAAGAGAGCGGGTGATGCGCGACAAACGTGATCAGCGTTCGGCAACAGAAGGCTGCCGCCGTGCGAGAATCGCCAATGCCAGCAAGAGCAAGATACACAAGTACGCGAACCAATCGCCCAGGATCGAGTAAATGGTAATCGTGCCCTGAGTTGGAACCTCGGCAATCAGCGCCGCATTGGGCGAGGCATACGCGTCTACGGCTGCGAGCCTGTGGCCTTGATAGTCATACGCAGCCGAAAAGCCGTCGTTGACTTGTCGCACCAGGTTGAAACCTTCTTCGATGGCTCGAAAGCTCGCAATCTGCGTGTGACGGGGATCGATTGCACGCCAGTCCGAAGCAGGACTGAGCAGAATATCTGTGCGATGCCTACCGGCTTGCGCGATCAGTCGGGGAAAGTCCATGTCGTAGCAGATGGCTGCGCTGATTCGACCATAGTGCGTGTCGAGGAAACGCAACTTGCCGTCCGACGCAACCGAGAGTGCCGATTCCGGGCCCGGAGTGGGATGAGCTTTGAGGTATTGCCACACGATATTTCCGGACGGATCGATCAGCACCAGCTTGTTCTGGAGAGGATGCGCCTGTCCGGGTGACCAGCTCGCTAACGCCATTCCCAGATAGAGGTGATCCTGCGCAGCCAGCGATTCGCCCCTCCGCAGCAGGGCAAGTTCATTTTGCCGCAGCACGGTCGCTGCGCCTTCAGACCAGAAAATGATCTTCGCGCCTGCCAAGGCTTCGACTTCGGTGCGTTGCAGCAGATAATCTTGCCCAGCACGCGCTGCGTTATTGAATTCGGCCACCTCCGACGCTGTCGCGATGCCGCGAACGACCCGATCGCGCAAGCGCGAGTCGATGGGGGGACCGCTGTCTGCTGGCGAGAACGATGCCACTCGCACAGTGCGAGACGCAGGCGGGAAAAATGCCAGGCGAACGCCGCCGCCTGCGACCACAATCAAACAAGCCGATACGAAACAGATGGAAGCGATGCGGGAGGCACGAAAGTCCAGACCGCGCTCCAGCACCAGGTTCGCCACTGGAGCGAGCCACGCGATCAGAAAGGTCACACCCGCGAGTCCGGTGATTGCCAGAAGCTGTAGCAGCGGAAGGTCTCCGCTTTGCGTGTATGCCAGCGAGCCCCAGCTGCCGTGCATTCCGAATCCCAGAAGGAATTGCACGGTAACCATTGCGGCAGGAAACACGAGCGTCCCGATGACCGGGCTCAGGCGCGGAGCAAGCGCGCGATCAACTGCATAGGGAAGCAGCGCAACGCAGGAAATGACAGCGATGAAGATGTAGTAGAAAACGCCTGGCACAGGAATCATGCCGCGCTCGGCAATGGGAAGAGTGATCACGCGGACCGCATAGGCGGCAGCAAATCCGCTCCAGCCAGGCCGCAAGCGGAGGAACCGAAGCAGGCAGACGGGAGCCAGCCAGGCCGCTGCGGCGACAGTATTTCTACCGTCAGCAATAAGAAGAAGCAGCCCTGCGGCGATCAGCCAGAACCACGGCCGGTCAGCACACCAACGCCGCATGGTTGCTGCGGTCATCTTCGTCGGAGTGTCTGCAGGCGCAGGCATCATTCTCGGAAGTACCTTGAGAATTGCATCCGGCTTTGCAGCCGGATGAGATGATTCTGCTACAACGCGTTCATGTTTTGCAGGAATTCGGAATTGTTGCGCGCTTTGCCGAGCTTATCGACCAGCAATTCCATCGCTTCAACCGGCGAGAGCGGGTTCAGCACTTTGCGGACCAGCCAGGTACGCTGCAACTCGTCCTTGGGGATGAGCAGTTCTTCCTTACGGGTGCCGGAGCGTTGAATATCGATGGCAGGGAAGACACGCTTGTCGACCAGCTTGCGGTCGAGAATGACTTCCATATTGCCGGTGCCCTTGAACTCTTCAAAGATCACTTCGTCCATGCGGGAGCCGGTATCGACGAGTGCGGTGGCGATGATGGTGAGCGAGCCACCTTCTTCAATATTGCGAGCCGCACCGAAAAAACGCTTGGGCCGCTGCAGCGCGTTGGAGTCGACGCCGCCGGAAAGCACTTTGCCTGAAGGCGGAACGATAGTGTTGTAAGCACGCGCCAGTCGGGTGATGGAATCGAGCAGGATGACCACGTCGCGCTTGTGTTCGACTAGGCGCTTGGCCTTCTCAATCACCATTTCGGCCACTTGTACGTGGCGGACGGCCGGCTCATCGAAGGTGGAGCTGATAACCTCACCCTTCACAGACCGCTGCATGTCGGTCACTTCTTCCGGACGCTCATCGATCAGCAGCACAATCAACACAACTTCCGGATGATTGGTGGTGATGGAGTTGGCGATGGACTGCAGCAGCATGGTCTTGCCGGTACGCGGCGGAGCGACGATCAGACCGCGCTGGCCTTTACCGACAGGAGTCAACAGATCCATGACGCGACCGCTGATGCTTTCGCGCACGGTTTCCATCTTGATTCGTTCCTGCGCGTAGAGCGGCGTCAGGTTGTCGAACAGAATCTTGTTGCGGGTCTCTTCCGGCGATTCGAAGTTGATGGCCTCAATTTTGACCAGCGCGAAATATTTTTCACCTTCGTGCGGCGGACGCACATTGCCGCTGATTGTGTCGCCGGTCTTCAGGTCGAACTTGCGAATCTGCGATGGGGAGACGTAAATGTCGTCGGGACCCGGGAGGTAATTGTAGTCAGGAGAGCGGAGAAAGCCGTAGCCATCAGGCAGGATTTCAAGCACGCCTTCGGCGAAGATGTGGCCTTCTTTTTCGCTCTGCGCCTGCAGAATCTTGAAAATCAAGTCTTGCTTGCGCAGTCCGCTGGCCCCGGGGATTTCAAGGGAGCGGGCGATACGAGTCAGTTCGGTTATGTTTTTTTCTTTTAGTTCTGCAATCGTCATAAATGTTTTCTAGTGGATTTTCGGATGGTATTGATCGGGGAGTGCACCGGGAAGCGCGACGGATAGGATGTGTGATGGTTATGAGGAATAGTAAATGAAGGCGGGCCGTGGGGGAACGGCACGCAGCTTACGCTGCGCGACGTTCCTGCTTACGAACCTGCTCAACGGGGACAGCACTTTCGCCTAATGGATTTGAGTGATGAAAGCGAATCAATACATCATTCATCGTGTCCTGCAGACGGGTGGTCGGCTTATGCAATTTGCGAGACGCTTTGGAAGCGAGCTGGCACAGCTCGTAGCGATTTCGGACATAAGTCAAAGCGCCAAATATTAGTTGGGAGCGCATAATTTTCAGTACCTCTCTTCTTATTGAGTAATGGCCGTCAAAACCTTCTACTTCGGGGGGACGAGAAGTGTTGAGCCGGTCCAGCCAACGTTGCTACCGAGTTAGACGCACGAAGCACACCTGTCGATTGATCGAAAACATGGAAATCTTCTTCAAATTTCGTTTGATGAGATCCACAACCGACTTCTTTACAGAGGTTTGCTGTAGGCGTTCGTACTTGCGGATACTGGCAACTCACGAGGTGAAGATTGTCGTCGATCCACTCCCATCGAGGGTCAGGACGGATTCCGCCTTATGGCGTTTCCTATCTTGGAAGTCCTTGACTGGACGGGATTTTCTGTGGGGTAAGGCACTGGTCGTAGCGACGGACGCCCACCGGTAGAGCTCGACAACTATTAAGAGTAACTGTCGAAAGAATCCCCAGTCAACATAAATTTACCATCTGTTTGCACAATTCCTGGGAAAGATCAAGCTTCGGAACCCTCTACGATACTCGACGCTTCCAGTAATCTCCATTAACTACCTCAATCTAAAACGATTACGACCAGTAGCTGCGATCAAGCGTGCGGTATTGGATGGCCTCCGCCAGATGTTTCACCGCCAAATCGGATTCACCTTCGATGTCGGCGATGGTGCGTGCGACTTTCAGGATGCGGTCGTGGGCGCGAGCTGTCAGGCCTTGCTGCTGCATGGCTCGTTCCAGCAGGCGCTCAGCGTCGGGCGGCAGTCCGCAATAAGCTCGGATCTGACGGGTCGTCATCTGGGAGTTGCAGAAGATGCGCTCTTTTGCGTCGGCGAAGCGGGTGGCCTGTCGCTCGCGCGCAGCCAGCACCCTGGCGCGAATTTCAGCGGACCCCTCAGCAGCCGAGCCACCCCGGAGCTCCTTATATTGGACCGCCGGAACTTCGATGTGAATGTCAATGCGGTCGAGCAGCGGCCCCGAAACCTTCGACACGTAGCGCTGGATCATCGGGGGTGTACACATGCACTGCCGAGCTTTGTCGTTGAAGTATCCGCACGGGCAGGGATTCATCGCTGCCGCCAGCATGAATCGCGCCGGAAAGCTGAGCGACATGGAGGCGCGGGCGATGGTGACTTGGCCGTCTTCCAAAGGCTGGCGAAGCACTTCCAGCACATTGCGCGGGAATTCCGGCAGTTCGTCTAGAAACAGCAGGCCATTGTGGGCGAGTGAAACCTCGCCGGGTCGCGGAATCGCTCCGCCGCCTATAAGTCCAGCATCGGAGACGGTGTGATGCGGCGAACGAAACGGCCGCTGGGTGACCAGGCCAGTTTCAGAATTCAACACGCCGGCGACCGAGTGAATTTTGGTTGTCTCCAGCGCCTCCTCGAAATTGAGTGGTGCCAGAATTCCGGGCAGCCGCTTGGCCAGCATGGTTTTGCCGGAGCCCGGAGGTCCGATCATCAGGATGTTATGACCGCCAGCCGCGGCCACTTCAAGGGCGCGTTTGGCGGTTTGCTGACCGCGAACATCGCTGAAGTCGAAAGGAAAATGTTCCATCTCCCCCAAGAGTTCGCGGGTAGCGACGCGAATGGGTTGCGCCTGGATACCGCCGTTAGCGGCAGCGTTCAACAGCTCGCGCACTTCTAACAGCGTATTGACGCCATAGACATCGACACCTTCGACGACCGCGGCCTCACGGGCATTGGCTGCCGGGATCAGCAGATTTTTGATTCCGCGTTCGCGCGCAGCAATGGCGATAGGCAGCATGCCCTGCACCGGACGCAGGCTGCCGTCCAGGCCGAGTTCGCCCACCAGAAGAAAATTACTGAGGTCACGTAGTTGCAGGCTGCCGTACGCACCCAGAATGCCGATGGCCATGGGAAGATCGAACCCGGAACCCTCTTTTTTCAAATCGGCGGGCGCCAGGTTGATGGTGATCTGGGTGGGCGGAACATCGAAGCCGGAATTTTTGATGGCGGCACGGACGCGATCGCGACTCTCGCGCACGGCGGCGTCGGGCAGGCCGACAGTGTGGAAGCGGTCTTCCGTCGTCTTGATGCCGGAGAAATCCACCTCCACATCGATGATATTGGCGTGGATGCCGTAGACGGCGGCGCTGAAAGATTTGAAAAGCATCGTGGGGGAGTTCCGTTCTCGATGGTACTACCGCGGAGAGGATTTTGAATGTGCCGCCGCGCACTCGGGACGTTACCGGCGGATAGACGCGTCGGATGCACGGAGTTATCTCGTCGACCGATGTCGCATGGCTACGGGTATGCTGAGAATGCTGCCGGTGGTCTCCTGCGTCATGACGAGCCTGTTTGATTTATTCAAGATCGGAATAGGACCCTCCAGTTCGCACACCGTGGGACCTATGCGGGCCGCGCGTCGATTTGCAGTCGAACTGGAAGCTGCCGGGCTGCTACAAGCAACGGCGCGAGTGATGGTGGAGTTGTATGGATCATTGGCTCTGACGGGTCACGGCCATGGCACGGATCGCGCGATTTTGCTGGGACTCAGTGGAGAGCAGCCGGACAAGGTCGACCCGGCGGCCATCGACGGAATCGTAGAGAAGATTCGCGACGAACATGCGTTGCGGTTGCTTGGCAAGCATGTTGTTTCGTTCGATGAAGCCGATGACCTGGTGTGGCACCGCGCGGAAACGCTGCCCGCCCATCCCAACGGAATGCGATATACGGCATTCGATGCGAGCGGCGAGATCTTGCGGCAGCAGATTTTCTACTCCATTGGCGGAGGATTCATTCGCGCTGAAGGCGAAGCGATCGCTGGCGGCGAATCGGCAAACATCCCTTATCCATTTCAAAGTGCCGCGGAGTTGATGGAAGTCGCGGAGCGAAATCGCTTATCAATTTGGGAGTTGATCCTTGCGAACGAGTCTGTCGCGCGCAGCGAAGCGGAGGTTCGAGCCGGCATTCAAGCTATCTGGACCACGATGCAGCAATGTGCGGAGCGCGGTTTGACGACGGAAGGCACGTTGCCCGGGGGATTGAATGTTCGTCGACGTGCGCCGGAGATGCGAGCCAAGCTGCTGCGGAAGCAGGCGGGCGATCCCCTGGCTCCCATGGATTGGTTGACGCTCTACGCGATCGCGGTGAATGAAGAGAATGCCGCGGGTGGTCGCGTGGTGACCGCTCCGACCAACGGAGCTGCCGGGGTGATTCCTGCCGTCGCGCATTACTATCGCAGCTTTGTCCCTGGAGCGGATGATGAAGGGATTCTCCGTTATTTTCTAGCGGCGGCCGCGGTTGGGATTCTTGTACAAGGAGAATGCATCCATCTCCGGCGCGGAAGTGGGATGCCAGGGTGAAGTCGGTGTCGCCTGTTCGATGGCGGCCGGTGGATTGGTCGCTGCAATGGGCGGAAGCAACGAAGAAGTGGAGCACGCTGCCGAAATCGCCATGGAACATAACCTGGGCATGACCTGTGATCCGATTGGCGGGCTGGTGCAGATTCCGTGTATCGAACGCAATGCCATGGGAGCGGTCAAGGCGGTGAACGCGTGCCGCATCTCGATGAACGAAGCTGGGACGCACAAAATTTCGCTCGACCAGATTATCGAGACCATGTACCGGACCGGGCTGGATATGCAGAGTCGTTACAAGGAAACGTCACAGGCGGGTCTGGCGCTGAATATTATTGAATGCTGAGCGAGCAAGCACCGGAGAATTTTTCGGGACCCGGTGGATCTGGGTCTGACATTAGGTCAGCTTTCCATAGGTGACCACGCAGTCATACTCCAGCCGGACTTGGCCATCTTTCTGAGACTGTGAAAATAGTTCCTCGACTGCACGCAGCATCGCGGCGTAGTGGGGATGACCAGGCTGCGGCATGTAGGAGGAAGAAAGAATGCGTCCCAGTAATCCCTTGAAATCAAATTCCTGCACATTGGGGAAGCTGGATTGCTGCATGGCTGCCGTCGTGGCTTGCGGAGTGCCGAAGAATTCCGCCAGTTTTTGCTGCTGCGGATATTTTCTGCGTACGCTTTCATAATCGGTGCCGAATTCTCGAAGGATGTGTTCGTAGCCGTCGTGGAATGGATCGCCGCCAACGCGCCGCTCGTTGTAGATCACAGCGCACCATCCGCCGGGTTGGAGGATGCGGACGAATTCTGGGCGGGAGCGTTCCAGGTTGAACCAGTGGAGCGCCTGGCCGACGGTCACAAAGTCGGCGCAATGATCCGGAAGCTTCGTGATCTCGGCAGAGCCGTCAATGCAGGTCAGCTTGGGATATTGTGAGCGCAACTCGTCACATGCGGAGCGCATTGCATGGTTGGGCTCTACCGCGAAAACGGAATTGCCATGTTGCAGAAAAAGCTCGGCCAACATCCCGGTTCCGGCGCCGATGTCGGCGATGACGGCA
This sequence comes from uncultured Acidobacteriota bacterium, assembly GCA_963774515.1. GTDB lineage: Bacteria > Acidobacteriota > Terriglobia > Terriglobales > Acidobacteriaceae > JAKAAZ01. Next base: position 110,402 of record CAVZFK010000006.1, read on the forward strand.
GCGGAAGTGAGGCCGCATTGCTGCTCGAGCAGATCGATCACGGCGGCGGGATAGCGTGGACGAAACTCGCGATAGGCGTCAACGCGACTGCTGAATCGCTCCTTTGAATCCGTTTTGTCAGTGGCCGGTAAAGCCATGGGAAAGAAAATCTCCGATTCAGAATTCAGGCGCCGAGCACCATTTTAAAACGGTCGCAGGCGAACAAAAATGTTCACCCCGATGGGATCGGTACCGTAGATGGGCTGCAGCGGTGCGCCGACGCCATACACCGTGAATTGCGATCCGATGGCCGATGCCAGGTGCGGCACAAAATTGAATTCGCGATCGTAGCCAAAGGTGTAGGCCTGCACATGCGTCAAGCGGAGATTCCACAAAACCCGGCGGCAGAGGATTTTCGCCAATCAGGAGTTCGTTCGATCGTCCGGCATTTTCCATGCGTGTCCACGCGTAGTTTCGTTTCAGAAACTGCACGGTAGCTTCCAGCAGATAGCTGTTTTCTTTCCCGTTATCCGGGATGGAGCGAGTGCGCCCCCAAACAGCGGTGCTGGCAAGATTGCCGGCTTTGAAGGGCCGGTTGTACATGATAGACGCCGTCGTGCGCGCCTGGTTTTCATTGGGAAATAATTGTTCCGGACTAGTCAGCCTGCCGTAGGAGTATTGACCGCTCCAGTTCTGGCCCGGCTGCACGGTCAGGCGCGTTGACCAAGAATCGATTTTCCCCTGATCGATATTCCATCGAAATTCATCCGGCTCGCGACCATGAAATCCACTGGCCTCAATGCGCGCAAATTTATACGTAACACCCACGGTCGCGACATCGTCAGCAATGTGGGTTGAGTCTTCTTGATGATGGCCGAGGGCGCCGACGGGATTTTCCGAAGCCGAGGCGCGATGCGGATATGCCGTCGGACCCAGAGCAGGATCGCCGACCGGAGCGAAGTAGAACGAGAGTAGCGCTTCCTTACCAAGCCGCCAATCGTAGAGAGCCGCAAGCTCCATGAAAAAATCGTGGGGATGCTGACCGTCTGCAATGGGCACGCCGAAGGCGGTTTCGCCTTGCTGGAATAGCAGCGGATAACGCCGATCGGTAATGGTGGCCGGTTCCAGGCTGAACATGGCGCGCAAGGTAAGTTGACCCGGACCCAGACGACGTTCTGCCATGGGCATAAACCAATTTGTCGAGAAGAATTTGTCGCCGCCCCGTGGGCTGGACTGTTGCTCGTCTGTGATAAAGACGTTGGCATGGAACATCAACCTCCACGACCCGTGCATGGTCATCATCATCGGCATGGGCGTAGAGTTTGGCTCGGCACTGGTGCCAGAGGTAGCGTGGTGCAAAATTTCCTCGACGAAAGTGCGCGACTGCATCGAGCTTCATCCCGCTTAGTGGGCATGGGCTGCATCGAGTGTTGCGACGCCGAAGGCCGAAGTCATGGAATCTTGCGCGAAGACACATTGCCAGCTCAACGACGATAGCAGTGCGAGGAGGAGAATCGTTTTCATTCGATGAACCCTGTGACCGAACCCGAGACAAAACGTTGCGGGTTCGCAGCTGAAACGCGATTGAAGATCGAATGGGCGGAGCGACGCCCACTCAATGCACAACATGCTGGCTGCGCAATGCGGTCTAGACTTGCAGGCTTACAAGAAGAGGATTGAATCCTGAAGAGCTTTGCAATGGCGGGTGCAGTAGAGTGTGCGTGGTTGAATGACTGGCTGCGATGCTAGGTTGGGGAATCGGAATGGCAGCGCGTCGCTCGCTCATCGGCGAGTCCGCAAGCGAACTATCGCGGTGCGTGGCTGTCTCGGCTGCTGATTGATGCATGATTCCGTTGCATGCCGGGAAGGAACAACGCTGCATTTTGCATCCGTTCGACACTGCGGAGCGGCAACACGAATTCTGTCCGCTTCGCTGGCACGATATTTGGCAGGTGGAAGCGAGCGGAGCGCTGCAAATCAGCAGCAAACCCATCAGCCACGACATCATCCGCTTCCACGACATAGCGAGATTTTACCAATCTTTAAAGTTAGGCTTCAGCGCTCGATCGCCATCGCCACCGAGTTACCCCCACCGAGACAAAGCGCGGCGACACCCTTCTTCGCATCCTGACGAATCATTTCGTAAATCAGCGTGATCAAGACACGAGCGCCGCTGGCGCCGATGGGATGGCCGATCGCAACAGCGCCGCCGTTCACGTTGACTTTGTCCGGATTGAGGCCCAGTTCGCGCGATACGCCGAGCGCCTGCACCGCGAAGGCCTCATTCAATTCGAACAGATCGACTTCATCGCGCTGCCAGCCCGCCTTCTCCAAGACCTTGCGAATGCCGGTTACGGGAGCCATCATGACCCACTTCGGTTCGATACCGCTGCTTGCCTGGGCGCGAATGTGGACCATGGGTTTCAATCCAAGAGATGCAGCTTTCTTTGCAGACATAACCAGCATCGCTCCCGCGCCATCGTTCACCCCGGGTGCGTTGCCGGCAGTCACGGTTCCATCTTTCTTGAACGCGGGTTTCAATTTTCGCAGCGCTTCCAACGTGGTGTCTTCGCGGACAGATTCATCATGACTGAAGAGCGTAGGCTCGCCGCCTTTTTTCTTCGCGGGGATTTCGACCGGGACAATCTGCGAGGCGAAGCGGCCGTCCTTCGATGCGGCGGCGCTTTTGCGATGAGATTCCAGCGCATACGTATCCTGTTCTTCGCGAGTAATCGAATATTTTTCGGCGACGTTCTCGCCGGTCATCCCCATGTGGTAGTCGTTGTAGGTATCCCACAGGCCATCTCTCACCATGCTGTCGACCGCTTTGTTGTCGCCCATGCGAAAACCTTTGCGCGCGTCGGGCAGCAGATAGGGCGCATTGCTCATCGACTCCATTCCGCCGGCGACGACGATTTCTGCATTGCCGGTCTGGATGGCCTGGGCGGCGAGCGAAACCGCCTTCAATCCCGATCCGCAGACCTTGTTGATGGTGAAGGCGCTTACCTCGGGTGAGAGGCCCCCGTAGATCGCCGCCTGTCGCGCGGGGTTCTGTCCCAGGCCGGCCGATACAACGTTACCCATGATGCACTCGTCAACCAGCGCGGGATCAATGCCGGCGCGCTTGACCACTTCGCGAACCACGATGGCGCCCAATTGCGTCGCCGAAAAATCGCTGAGCGAACCAAGGAACTTTCCGACGGGCGTGCGAACTCCAGCAACGATAACAATGTCTTCCATACCATCCCCTTCAATCTTCGTAGATGCCATTCGATTCAAACAAAAAAGTATACGGCGCAGCGGACGCATCTGGCTTGTTGCAGCGCGTACTTCCCATTGGATGAGTTCGCGATGCGTTGGCTACAAAATTGGAATACGGGAAATGGGCGGTGTTGAAGCATAGATCGCGATACGTTGATGATGCGTTTTGCACCGCGCGCTGCATTCGCTGGAATGTGATCGTGGACCAAAATCGACGATTGCAAGTGGAAGAAGTTTTCTGCGTTCGCAGTGATGCGTGTCGGTATGTAAGTGGCGAGTCTTCTGATTTTTCGAGTTCACGTGCGCTGCATCACAGGAAAGAATTCCCCTTTAGAAAAAATGAGAGTGAGACCCCTATAAAAAAAGCGACGCGAATGTAATTTTTTTCTTGACATTAATTTTGCGCAAAACTATACCTTCGTGTAACTGCGGTACGAGACTGCAGTTCTCGATGTCACATCGAAAGGGAGAATAGTTCATATGGCAACCAAGAAAGCAGCAAAGAAAGCAACGAAGAAGGCAGCTAAGAAGACCACCAAAAAGAAGTAAATAACCGAATCACCCAAAGGCAAAACAGAAGAGGGAGCGCTTAGCGCTCCCTCTTCTGTTTTGTGAGAACACCGAATATGCACGAAGACGGGCTGTTGTTTTTTGCTCCTGTCCGGTAGGCTCAGCGGAGAAGAGATGACGCGCCGACGCTGGATCGCAGATCGATGGACTGAAAATTCCGCCACGTTGCTGGAAGCACAGGCGGCACATCTGGCGCGTGTCTTGCGCGCCCAGGTCGGCCAGGAGTTCGATATCGTCGCTGGACATGCGGTTCGGCGAGGAGTCGTTGAAAAAGTGGCTCCCGATGCGGTTGAGTTTTCCTTGCACGAAGAAGTGGAAGCGGGAGAATTTCTTCCGCTAATTGTGGGGCTGAGCATCGTTCGTTTTGAGCGGATGGAATGGGCAATTGAAAAGCTGACAGAGCTGGGAGTGGAGCGAATCATTCCGTTGACGGCGCAGCGCAGCGAAAAACATTTGGTGCAGGCAGCGGCGAAACGGTGTGAGCGCTGGAGGAAAATATCACGCGAGTCAGCGCAACAATCTCGACGGAGTGACGTGCCGGAAATTTCCGAACCGATGTCAGTGAAGGACTGGATCGCGGAAAGCAACAACTCGCTACGCTATCTTTTTTCGGAAGAGGAGAGGTCTCGATCGCTGTGGGAATCTTTGATGACAACAGATCGAAATGTGACGCCATCGACGAAAATCCATGCGGCGATCGGCCCGGAAGGCGGATGGACTTCCGCGGAGCTGTCAAGCTTTGCTGAAGTCGGATGGCAGTCGGTCAGCCTGGGGAAAAATATTTTGCGAACGGAAACCGCCGCGATCGCGGTGGCGAGTTTGATCGGTGCATGGTGGAACGGATAGCGCTTCGATGGCGAAAGGCTCGCGACCGCGATCGTTTCACCGCAAATTAAAAGAGGTGAGAAGAGCGATCCGTCATCCTCAGAGAAGCGAGGGATCTCAGTATTGCCAACGGAAGCCAATGCACAGATTCTTCACTGCGCTCAGAATGACGATCCCCTTATTGCAACTGGAGCACTGCCTCTAGCTGAAAATATCTTTCATCTTGCCGAGGAAGCTGCGCGATGACGGCGTGTTTTCCACGGTGAGAGTTTCGCTCAGCTGGCGCATCAATTCCTTTTGCGTTTTCGTCAGCTTGCGCGGCACTTGCGCGACCACTTGAACGATTAAATCTCCGCGGCCGTGATCGTTCAAATAGGGAACACCCTTGTTGCGCAGTCGGAACTCCGTACCACTCTGAGTTCCTTCGGGAACTTTCAGTTTGGTCTCGCCTTCCAACGTAGGGATCATGATTTCCGTGCCCAACGTTGCCTGTGGAAACGAAATCGGCAGCACGTAATGCAAATCGTTGCCTTCGCGTTCCAGGAAGGGATGTGGCTCGACCGAAATCACAACATACAAATCTCCGGAGGGACCGCCATAGCGACCGGCGTCGCCTTCACCCTGGTAGCGGATGCGCATGCGATCTTCAATGCCGGCGGGAACGGTGACATTGATGGTGTGGTTGGCTGCCTGACGGCCTTCGCCCTTGCACTTCTGACATGGATGAGTAACCAGGCTACCGGTGCCACCGCAAACCGGGCAGGTGCGAGCGACGGAGAAAAATCCCTGCTGAAAACGAACCTGGCCGCGACCGGCACACTGTTGGCAAACAGTGGGACCGTGTCCTGGTTCGGCGCCCGTGCCCTGGCAGATGGTGCAGTTCTCCATGCGGCGAATTTCAATTTCGCTTTGCTTGCCGAAAACGGCTTCTTCAAAGGTGAGTGTCAGCTCATACTGCAGATCGCGACCGCGCTGGGCACGTGAGGAACGTCGGCCGCCGCCCATGTTGAACATCTCTCCAAACAGATCGCCGAAGATGTCGCCTAGATCGGGCATGCCGGCGAAACCGCTGGCATCTCCCATGCCATTGCTGACGCCTGCGTGGCCGAAGCGATCGTAGGCGGCGCGCTTATCGGGATCCGATAGGATCTGGTAGGCCTCGCTCGCCTGTTTGAACTTTTCTTCTGAAGCAGGGTCGTCCGGATTGCGATCCGGATGGTGTTGCATCGCGAGTTTGCGGTAGGCGCTCTTCAACTCCTGATCAGAGGCGGTGCGCTCTACGTTGAGAACTTCGTAATAATCGGCTTTAATCACGCGGGCAGTTGGGCTCATGCTGTTTTCTGTTTGGGATTGGTGGCGACTCGTACTAACGCGGGACGCAGCAAGCGTTCGCGCAAGGTATAGCCGCGGCGGACCTCGTCCATCACTTGATGATCCGGCAAATCTTCGCGCTCGACCATTTCAATGGCTTCATGAACGCGGGGATCGAATTGCGTTTCCACCGTGGGAATCGGCTGCACACCCAGGGAGCGCAGAACTTCTCCCATCTGGCGGACAATCAATTCGACGCCGGAGCGGAGTTGCTCCGCAGTGCTTTGCGTATTGAGCGCGAGCTGGAAATTGTCGAGCACCGGAAGAAATTGCTCCACGGTATTGATCAGTGCGTAATCGCGATACTCGGCGCGCTCGCGGGTTTCGCGCTTACGGTAGTTGTCGAACTCCGCCTGCAAGCGTGCCAGGCGATCGAAGAGCTGATCGCGTTCGGTCTGCAGGCGCTCGAGTTCGGCTGGAGCGGCTGCTGCATCCATAGCGGTGACCGGTACGGCTTCAGGTTCCGCAGGGTCAACTTTCCCTGCCGGCGCGGGAGTTTCTTTCTCGTTTTTCATGTGGTGGGCGTTCTTGCCCGACTTGGATCCATCGTCGTGTCGCATAATTTTTCTTGTCAGTGGGTGGAATGTGGTGCGGGACAAATCGCTTGGCAAAGTCCCGCGTTCCTGGCTCTCTGCTGTGGTTTCTCTAATAACAGATGCATGAGATGCGCCAAACGCGTCATCTTTGCGGGTCGCCGATTCCCCTACTCCTTCTTTCTATTGTAACCAGTCCGAAAAGAGCAGGGATCGAAAGTCAGGGTAGGTGGCAAAATCCGCGCGGCCTCAGCCAATCAGGCGCTTTTGCTGCAAGCGATTACGGCTGCGCCGCCCATCGCCCGAAAAGATCGGCGACATAGGTAACGGTGTCGATGGCGCTGGCATATTGCATGCGCGTGGGGCCAATGACAGCGACGGTGCCCAGATGTTCCGCACCGCGGCGAGCCGGGGCGGCGATCAGTACCAGGTCGCGCATCTCTGGAATGCTTTCTTCCAGACCCACCACCACGCGCACAGAAGGCTGTTTGCTATCCACGTAGGCGTTCAGCAGATCGATGATGCGCTGTTTCTCTTCGAGAGCAAGAAAGATCTCCCGCAGGTTTCTCTGGTCGGCTTCTGTGGCCATCAGATTCGCGACGCCATCCACAAAGATGGATTTCTCGTGAGCGTTGCGGTCTGAACTGGGATTCATCGCGCCCTTCGCCCAAAGTTCCAGCGAGCAGAGGACCTGATCGTATTCGCGACGTTCCCGGTCCATGCGGCGGGTCAATTCTTTGCGAATGCTTTCCAGTCCCCAGCCGTGAAAATTCTGATTCAGATAATTCGCGGCGGTTTCAAGCTCGGAAGGAGACAGATCGTGTTCGAGCGTCAGCAACCGGTCGCGCACCACACCCGCGGTAGTGACCAGCACGGTCAGCACGCGAGAATGTCCAAGGCGCGCGAAGTGCACGTGTTCCAGTAGTTCCCAATCGGCGGAAGCGATGGGAACGCCCAGGCCGACGCCAATGCCGCCGGATAACAGCGCCAGAATGTGCGAGGTGCGAGCGAAGAAATCGGTAGCGCTGGCGACGCCGTTGAAGCTCTCTTCAATCTGTTCCTGGGTGGGCTGCGGCAGCGCCTGGCGCGGAGAGGATTTGCGGCGCAGCAGTTGCTCGACGTAATAACGGAAGGCCTGCGCGGTGGGAATTCTGCCGGCGGAGGTGTGCGGCTGCTCCAGGTAGCCGGCCTCCGACAGGTCCGCCATCACGTTGCGAACCGTGGCCGCGCTCATACCTTCGCGGTTCTGCTGGCGTGCAATGGCCTGCGACGCAACCGGATCCCCGGTGGCAATGTAGTTTTCGACAATGGCGGTCAGGACCAGGTCTTTGCGAGGTCCCATGGGTGGTGCTTCGGTTGCATCGCCTGCGGAATGACTGTCTGTGCCTTCGTTGCCAGAACGGTTCACTTCCATACTGCGACTGTAGGAACAAGCCGGCGCGAAGTCAAGACGTGATTTGCGCGGGAGGCTGCGAGTTGTATCGCGTGAACTCATATTTGTTGCAATGAAATCCAAGGATGATTGAAAAGCAGCGGGACCGCATATGGCATACGGTCCCGCTGGTGGTGCCTTTCAGGCGATGGTGCGAGCTTACATGCCGAAGCGTTCATGCCACGGAGTGGCGGCTTTGAGCGCGGTGTTGACGTTCTCAATGTTGCGGACGCCTTCATCCTTCAGCCAATTTTCAAAGGCCTTGGCGCCCTGCTTGGCATAGACGGCGATGCCGTCTTTCCAGGTGGCGCGGCCGCATAGAACGCCGTTGAACTTAGCGCCGGATTCACCCGCCAGCTCCAGGGTTTCAATGAAGACTGGATTGGAGACGCCCGCGGAAAGATAAATGAAAGGCTTGCTGGAAGCTTCTGCCGCCTTGCGGAACAGCTGCCAGCGCTTCCTCTTTGGTGTAGGCTGCGGTGCCTTTGAAGGCTTTGGTGCCGGCGACAAATTCCATCTGGATGGGAACTTCCATCTTGAGGACGTCGACGCCGAATTTGTCGTCGCTGAAGTCCTTGGTGGCCTGGGTCACGATTTCCGGCTTCTTCTTGGCATAGCCCACGGACTTTTCATCGCCGCCTTCAGCATCGTAGCCGACGATTTCCAAAAAGAAGGCAATGTCGTGGGCGCGGCACTCGTCGCCGACGCGTTCGATGAAGGCATATTTGACGTCGTTGATTTCTTTCTTCTCAAACGGGGTGTAGTAGAGCAGCAACTTCACCGCATTCGCACCCTCATGCTGAATTCTGCGCACCGACCAATGATCGAGCAGGTCAGGCAGACGGCCCGGAGTGGCGGCGTCGTAGCCGGTCTTCTCATACGCCAGCAGCAGGCCTTTGCCGTTGCGGTGCTGGGCCGCGGGCAATCCAAATTCGGGATCGAGGAGAATCGCAGAGGCGTGCTTGGTCAGAACTTCCGTCACCAGCGTTTTGAATTCGATCAGCGCGTGATCGTCGACAGGCGCGCCTTTTTCCTTGGCCAGAGACTTTTGCAGAGAACCGCGTTGATCCATGGCGGCGGCGGCAATGACACCGCGTTCATCCGAGAGGGCTTTCATGCCGGCCAATTTGCCGGGGGTGAGCTTCATCGTCTTACTCCTTGGTTTTTCTGTCTTGTGGGGTCTGTGATGGTTACGGCCCTGAAGGCCAGGTTCACGCTTCTCAGCTTCATTCCTTCCACGTCGTCGCCTTCATTTTACGCTGGCGAAGGAAAGGGAATCGGTGATGGGCGTCATAGTTACCGGTTACGAACGATGTGCAAGTGCGGCCTGCTGCGCCTGGATGAGTTCCTGCGTGCCGCGTGCCGCCAGGTCGAGCAGCGCCATATGCTGATCGCGCGAGAAGGTGTTATGTTCCGCGGTCGCCTGCACCTCGACGAAGTCGCCGGCGCTGGTCATCACCACGTTCATGTCGACATCGGCGCGGGCATCTTCTTCATAGGCGAGATCGAGCAAGGGCGTGCCGTCAACCACGCCGACGCTGATGGCGGCGATCAGGTGCCGGACGGGCGACGAGGCCAGGGCTTTTGCCGCGACCAGGCGATCGATGGCGACTTGCAGCGCCACGGCGGCCCCGGTGATGGCGGCGGTGCGGGTGCCTCCGTCGGCCTGGAGGACATCGCAATCCAGAATGATGGTGCGTTCACCCAAAGCTTTCAGGTCCACCGCAGCGCGCAGGCTGCGGCCGATCAGGCGTTGAATTTCATGGGTGCGGCCGCCCACTTTGCCGCGTTCGCTCTCGCGCGGGGTCCGGGTGAGGGTGGCGCGGGGAAGCATGCCATATTCGGCCGTGACCCATCCCTGGCCGCGATTGCGCAGCCAGCCGGGCACGCCATTTTCGACGGTGGCATTGCAGAGAACGCGGGTATGTCCCAGTTCGATGAGCACCGAGCCTTCGGCGGTGGGCACAAAATCCAGGGTCAGGCGAAGCGGACGGAGCGCATCGGTGGCGCGGCCTTCGGGCCGGAAATAGGTAGAAACAGGAGCGGGCATGTGCATTCCATTGTAACGAGTGCTGGGATGGCCGTGCCGGCGGACACCAAAATGGGACGCCCGCAGCGGTTTTGCGGACGGTGTCCCAAGGTGGGAATCGATTTCGACCGGGGTTCAATTTGGGAATTTGCGGGAAGTGATTGCATCGGTAGGAGTTGCGAAGAAAAGGAGAAGTGTGCGGATTTCAATTTGGCACTGGAGAGTGTCTTTGGTAATGGGGGCGGAGGAGGTCGGTTCCAGTTAAGTACCCTGAATTCGTAAGGTTAGGGGAGGAGAACCAGTTTGGCACGCAACGTGATAAGGAGTAAGGTGGGAGCGAATGAAAATCGAACACGTTGCCACCCGCAACTGGGAATCGGGAAGGTCGAGGTTCTTTGATGCTCCCCTAATGGATGAATGAGTGGCTCGAGCGGCAGCACGTTTTGCCGGGAACCGAAAGGCAAGAAGCCCCAGGGATCTTTGCCGAAGTTGCAGGATTGGAGATTGCGTCATGACCGAAGCGTTGCAGCAACAAGAACCGAGCTATTCCGACCCCGTCGCCCATGCGTGCGGCACGCCGGAAGAGCAGAGATCGGCGGCCGCCAGCCACCTGGCGCACGATGCGCGGAATTGGCTCACGGTGCTGCAGGTCTATTGTGACCTGTTGCGCAGTTCCGGTGCGGTGGCGGGCCATGGGCGCACTTGGATCGACGAGCTTTCGAATGCCGTGGAGCGCGGGCAGGGGCTGGTGACATCGCTGCTCGATTCCGCGCAGAACTCCGCTCCGCCGGAATCCTCCCCTGCAAAAAAGGCGGCCGCCGGGCCGAAGATGCTGGACCTGGCGTCCGTCCTTCAATCCAGAGAACCGCTGTTCCGGCAGTTGGCGGGGGGCACGATCCGTGTGGAAAGCAAAATTGCGGCGCACGCCAAGACCACCGCGCTGCAGGAAGTGGAATTCGATCGCATCCTGCTAAACCTGGTGCGCAACGCCATCGACGCCATGCCACAGGGCGGACGGTTGACGATCGAACTCGAGCAAGACGACGCATCGCAACGGCGCCCGCTGGTGCTGCATGTAACGGACACAGGCAATGGCATCCCCGCGGACATTCTTCCCAGCATTTTTGATTCCGGATTTTCCACGAAGGCGACGAAGAGGCATGCGAAATGCGGTCGCGGCTATGGTCTGGCAATCGTGCGAAATTTAACGCTTGCGGCCGGGGGCTCGCTGCGAGTTCGTTCCCGCATTGGACATGGAACCTGCTTCACCATCGAACTGCCGGTGCAGCCGGCTCGGTGCTCGCCCGCAGCATCAGAGCGGAGAAGCAACGCTCCTGCCGCAAAGAGAGTGACGCAGACACCCGGTCGTACCCGGCAATCCAACAATTTTGGCGCACATCGGAAAGGAACCCGCGTACCATGCTAACTACAACGCGAATGTTTACCCCCACGTCTCAAATCCCCCCCATGGAGCGAGCCAGCATGATGCATGTGCTGGTGGTCGATGACGATGCCGCCATCCGGACCGCTGTCTCCGACATTGCGCGCAACCATGGTTTTGCCGTATCCAGTGTGGACGATGCGAACGGCGCCCGAACTGCTCTCAAGGCGCACATGGCTGACATCGTGCTCCTGGATTTGAAGCTGCCTGGCGGCGGTGGCCTGCCTCTGGTGGAAGAAATTCGAACCCTCTATCCGGAAACTGTGGTGGTGGTGATGACGGCGTACGCCACGGTGTCCTCTGCCGTGGAAGCCATGCGCACCGGTGCCAGCGAGTACCTGACCAAGCCCTTCACCATGGACGAATTGTCGGATGTGCTGGAGCGCGCCTCGGAACGCCGGCACTTCGACACCGAAAGCCGCCGGCTGCGGGAGAAACTGCGGACCTCGGACGGCTTTGGAACCCTGATCGGGCGCAGTCCGGAAATGGAACGCGTCTATCGCATCTTGTCGAAGGTGGCGCATACCAACCATCCAGTGTTGATCCTGGGGGAAAGCGGAACCGGCAAGGAAGTGGTGGCCCGGACGATTCATTACAACGGACCGAACGCGACTCACCCCTTCATACCCGTGGACTGCGGATCGCTGGTGCCCACGCTGATTGAAAGCGAACTGTTCGGCTACGTGAAAGGTGCCTTTACCGGGGCGAACCGTTCCAAAGAAGGCCTTCTGGCCACCGCCGAGGGAGGCACGGTCTTCCTGGACGAGATTGGCGAGTTGCCTCTCGATCTGCAGGCCAAGCTGCTGCGGGCGCTGCAGGAAAAAGAAATTCGACCGATCGGGTCGAATCAACGGATCCCGATCCACGTGCGCATCCTGGCGGCCACGAATCGTGACCTGGTGTCGATGGTGGAGCAGGGCAAATTCCGCAAGGACCTGTTCTTCCGCTTGAACGTGGTCAATGTGAAAGTGCCTTCGCTGCGCGAACGGCGCGCCGATATTGCCCTGCTGGCGGCCCATTTTCTGGAACGGCGGCGGCGCGAGACCGGCGTGTCCTACACCTTGAGCGATGATGTGTTGCGCGTGCTGGGCAGCTACGACTGGCCGGGCAACGTACGCGAACTGGAAAACACCATTGAGCGCGCTTGCGCTCTTTCCTCCGGTCCGGTGTTGCATCTGGGAGATATGCCGACGCAGTTGCAGGAATATCGCTCCCATTGGCAGACCGCCGCGGAACCATCGGAGGAGGAACCGGCCAAGGCGGACGCCAGCATCCTGACGATTGCGGAAATGGAGAAACAGGCCATCCTGAACACGCTGCGGCAGTTGAACGGAGACAAGCTGACGGCGGCGCGATTGCTGGGCATCGGCAAAACGACGCTCTATCGCAAGCTGAAGGAATACGGTATCGCGGACGAGCCGGAAGTCAATTAGCGCGGGATGTCCATCGTCCCGTTGCCCATCCCACCCAAACACACACGGAATAATTGAAGGAGGAATCCCATGCCGCAAACTGTCTTGCTGGTGACCACAATGTCCGGAGCCGAGAACTGTGCCGCCGCTGTTGGACGGCAGCTTGGCTTATCTGTCGAGGTGGCGGAGAACCGCCGCATCGCCTTGGCCGCGTTGCGCCGCCGGGAATACGCCGTGATGGTGCTGGACGAAAGCCTGGTGGAAGCCGATCCCGCAGGCGCGGAGGTGTTGTGGCAGCAGGCCGGCCTGGCGGTGCCCATCCAGGTGAATCTTGGCATCTCGGGATGTAACCGCGTGTTGCGCGAGGTGCGGGCTGCGCTGCAGCGGCGCGAACGAGAGCTGTCGCTGGCCATGCGGGCCGCCGCCCAGATTATGGAAGGCGAAATGAATACCAAGCTGACTGGGCTGTTGCTGAAAACGCAGTTGGCGTTGCAGGAGCCGACGCTTACCGCGGGAACAGTAATCACGTTGCGTCAGGTGGTTGAGTTGGCGGGAGAACTAAGGGAACTTCTGCGGACTCCGCCGGTGGTGCTCAGTGAAAGCGGCGGTCCGACGAGCGCTGCACCAGGCGCCCATATGTCAAGGCTCACTGCTTAGTGAATCGTCTTCATTTTTCTTGAGAGGAAATCCATCAGCAGGTATTGCCCGAGATTTTCTGGCGTAGTGAAATACGCCTTGCCCTTGCACATGGCTGTCACTCGCTGCATATGTTGCACTCGGCCGGGGTTGCGCTTCGTCGACGGCGGCACATCCTTTATCGTCCATCGACGCTGAAAGCCAGCAGCATATTTCCGGGAGCTCCTCCGAACGTGTCGTAGCCCGATAGAACGAAGACCATACCGCCGGCAATCACGGGGCCGGGGCCATTGACCGCACCGCCGTGCCCGGGGGCGAGGTTCACTGCCTGGTAGTCATGCTCGGTGTCGTAGTCCCAGAGAAGCTTTCCGTCTGCAGATGAAAAGGCGCGGATGTGGCCGTCCAGTGAGCCGGAGAAGACCACGCCGGGGATGGCGGTCACGGCTCCCGGCTGGGCAGGACTGCATTGTTGCCGGGTTCCACATTTTTCCGCTGGCGCGTACCACACCTGCTTTCCGTCGCTGAGGCTCAGAGCGAACAGGCCGCCACCTTTATCGGGATTGAGCTCCAAACCTTTTGTTGAGGGCAGAAACGCCTCATCGGAAATGGCTGCGTAAAGGCGCTGGCCGTCGGAGGCGGGCCCCCATTCAATGCCGCCGAGAGCGCTGCCGTGTCCAAGCTGCGCGCTCCAGACCTGCGCGCCTTGCGCATCAGGATTGATGGCGTAGACGCCGCCCGATTTATCGGCGAGGATCAGCAGGCGATGGCCGTCCGGCATCCGCTGCAGAATCGGCGATGAGCCGAAATCAAAATCGGGACCGGCAGCATCGGGGCAGTTCGGGCTGTTCGGGTATGCGCAGCTCGAGTTATAGGCGTCGCTGACGTGAAACTGCCGCGACCACGCGATCTTGCCGGTCTCCAACGAGAGAGCGAGAACGGCGTCACTGTTTTTGGTTGGTGGATCGGAGTAGTTGTCGCCGGTGGTGGCATACAGCAAGTTCTTCTCCGCATCGATCGTCGGCGCCGACCACACCGCCACGCCCGAGGGGCCAAGACTTTTCGCGCCTTTCTTTGTTGTGTGCGGCTGACTGGCGCCGGTGACGGTGTATGTCTTCCAGAGGATTCTGCCGGTCGACGCATCGAGGGCAATAACGCTGCCACGGAAGGTGCAGCAGACATAATGCGGGTCGATGGCGGCAAGCTCTTCAAAGGAACTCACCGGGACGTACAGGCGTTTTCGGTAATAGACGGGGGTTCCCGTCACCATGGCAGCCGCATCGGCATCCGCGCGAACCTGCCAAACTGGATTGCCGGAAGCGACGTCCACGGCGTGCACCATGCTGCCCTGGTCGCCGAAGAAGGCGAGAGGAACTCCAGCGGGTGAAGCGATCGCGATGGCGCTGCGAACCGGAGAAGTCACATGGGTCTTCCAGTACGTGCACCCCGTGCGGGGATCGATAGCGTAGACAGTCGATCCGGCGGCAAAGATGAGCCGCCCGGCGAAGACCGCGGGCTGGGCGCGCATCAGCGTGACACCGGGAGCGGCGAACGCCCACTTCAACCGCAGATGAGGCACATCGGCGGCGGTAAGGCCAGCCGCTTTTGCGGATTGGAATCGAAGGTTGGCGACGCCATTGCCCCAGGATGTCCAAGAGGCGGAAGCCGCGCTGCTCAGCGGTGTGCCCTTGCATGGATCGGAAAAATTGGCCTGCTCGGCAACGGGTGTCCGCCCCAGCCATCCGGCCACTGCGGTGCGCTCCGCCGACGTCAGCATCGAACCCTGTTGCCGCATGGCTCCGGATGTGAGTATTTCCTCAATCGCGGCGCTGGGCTGCCGCTGCAGCACCTCGCGATTGGGCACGCGAGCCGCCCCGCTGTCGTGGCACGTGGCGCAGTGCTGTTGGTAAATCTGCGCGCCGGGATTCGCGGCCGTCTGGCCGCACAATGCCAACGGAAACAGAAACGCAAGCGATGCAACGAATTTTTGCATGCGGCGAATATACACGAGATTGCCAGCGAGAATACTGAGGTTTCCGATGGAGCAAAGGCTCTCGCACTGTTGCGGCTCGCCAGAGAGCCTGACCATGAACGGGCCGAATTTCTCCGACTTCAAAGCCCTCAATAATCAGAAATTCTTGACGCTGCATGGCTGACATCGGTCGAGTGGACCGCGTACCGTTTCCAGCGAAAGAGACTCACCCGCTCCAATCAGTGGATGGTTTTCATTTTGCGGGAGAGGAAATCCATCAGCAGGTATTGGCCGAGATTTTCTGGGGTAGTGAAATACGCCTTGCCCTTGCACATGGCCGAGACGCGCTGCACAAACTGCACCAGCCCGGGATCCGAGGCCAGCATGAAGGTGTTGATCATGATGCCGGAGCGCTTGCAGCGAGCGACTTCTTCCAGGGTTTCGTGGACCACCAGCGGATCGAGTCCGAAGGCGCTTTTATAGATTCGTCCATCGGGCAGCGTCAGGGCCGAGGGCTTGCCGTCGGTGATCATGACAATCTGCTTCATGTCCTTGCGTTGCCGGGCGAGAATGCGCTGCGACAATCGCAGGCCTTCGCGGGTGTTGGTGTAGTAGGGGCCAACCTGGGCGCGCGCCAGCTGCGACAGCGGCAGTTCCTCGGCGGAGTCATGGAATAGCACCAGCGACAGCGTGTCGCCCGGATACTGCGTGCGCACCAGGTGGGACAGCGCCATGGCCACGCGCTTGGCCGGCGTAAAGCGGTCTTCTCCGTACAGAATCATGGAGTGGGAACAGTCGAGCATCACCACCGTGGCACAGGAGCTTTGATACTCCGACTGATGCACATGCAGATCGCTGTACTCCAAATTGAGCGGCAGCGTGAGGCCTTCGCGCGCCATCGCGGCGCTCAGGGTTGCGGTCACATCGAGATTCAACGTATCGCCGAACTCATACAGGCGTGAACCGCCGCTGACTTCGACTCCAGTAGAAAGCTCCCGGGTATCGTGCCGGCCGAAGGAAGATTTTCCCAGCGAGCCGAGCAGGTCGCGCAAGGTTTTGTAGCCGAGAAAATCGAGGCCCTTGTCGGTGACCTGGAATCGTGCCTCCGGCGCCGCTGCACTGGTCTCTCCGCTGCCCGGAGTAACGCGACCGGGCGGCTGCGTTTGCGGCTGACCGCGATCGAACTGAACGATAGTTTTCCTGCTCCATGCGATCCAGCAACTGCTCGATCAGTTTCTCCAACTCGCCATCTCCGGCGAGTTGGTCAATCTTCTCCTGAATCGCCTCGTCGAACAGATCGCCATACTCCAGCGCCTGCCGCATGGCTTCTCGCAGGTTGTCGAGTGTCTGGTCACCGCGCATCTCCTGAAAACGGCTGTAGGGAGACTGAAAGCCGGAATCCAGCAGGAAATCCGACAACGCCTCCAGCAACGACTCCATCTCCAGCTCGTCGGCCAGGTTGCCCGTGTATTTGCTGTATCGAACCCGCTTCATGGTTTGCCTTAATAATCTCGTGCGCGAAACTTAGTTGTAGACCTTGCGTCCGCGTTTGCCGATCAAATCGTCGGGATCGCGTTCTGCGCGAGATCGTTCTCCGCCACGTTCCATGCGCTCGCCGGGGAATGGACGTTCGGGAGCAATGAACCCGCGCTCTTCATTGCGGCTGATGCGACGATGGGCCACCATGCCCTCCAGCAGAAATTCCGCTGCCGACACGATGCGCTCAGGCGCGTCACCGGCGTGAATTCCCAGCGGCGCCAGTGTGTCCACCAATCCCTGGATCTGGTTCAGTTCAACGAGCATCTCCGCGGCGGCCTGATCATCCTGCATTTTGATGTTGCCGCCGAGATTGAACCATTGCTCGATCTGCTGCGTGTTGGTGCCCGCAAAATAGTGATCGAACACCTGGGCGATCGACTGGCGAACGATTTCGCGCACCACAGTCTCCGGCCCGCGCATTTCGCCCTCGTATTCCAGCTCAATTTTCCCGGTGATCCCGGGCAGCGCGCTGTAGAGATCTCCGGCGCGCGGCACCGCCAGCGTTTCGCCATGCAGAATGGCGCGACGTTCGGCGTTCGAGACCACCAGTTCCATGGTGCTGATGGGCAGGCGCTGACTGACGCCGCTGCGGCGATCGACTTTCTTGTCCTCGCGCGCCGTGAAGGCGATCTGTTCGACGATGGAGCGAATGTAGCCAGGAATCTCGGTCTTCATGAGGCCGCGCTCGGTCCAGGCTTCCTGTCCGGTGATGGCGATGCCTTCGACCAGCGTCAGTGGATAGTGTGTTCGGATTTCCGAGCCGATGCGATCCTTCAACGGCGTGACAATTTTGCCGCGCGCCGTGTAATCCTCCGGGTTGGCGCTGAAGATCAGCGCCACATCGAGCGCCAGGCGCACAGGATAGCCTTTGATCTGCACATCGCCTTCCTGCATGATGTTGAACAATGCGACCTGGATCTTTCCGGCGAGATCGGGCAGCTCATTCAGCGCAAAGATGCCGCGATTGGCGCGCGGCAGCAGGCCGTAGTGGATATTCATTTCATTGGACAGCTGTTGTCCGCTGCGCGCGGCCTTGATTGGGTCGAGATCGCCGATGAGATCCGCGACCGTGACATCGGGTGTGGCCAGCTTCTCCACGTAGCGTTGATCGCGCGGCAGCCACGCGATTGCGGTCGAGTCGCCGTGTTCCGCAAGCCGATCTTTGCAGGCGCGGCATAAGGGTGCGTAAGGATTGTCGCGGATTTCACAGCCAGCAATATACGGAATGCTTTCATCGAGCAGCGTGGTGAGCGCACGGAGAATGCGGCTCTTCGCCTGTCCGCGCAGTCCCAGCAGGATGAAATTGTGCCGCGACAGAACAGCGTTCACAATCTGCGGTACCACAGTATCGTCATAGCCGACGATGCCCGGGAACAGTGTATCTTTCGCGCGCAGACGTTCGATGAGGTGCTCGCGCATCTCATCCTTCACGGTGCGTCGGGCCAGCCGCTCTTCGGAGAAATGAGTGCTGCGCCGCAACTCACCGAGCGTCGCCGGAAGTTGGGTTGAATTCGACATGCATGTCCCCCTTGCGTCTTAGACGAGTCTTCGTAGGGAATGGTTCTTACTTCTTTCGATGCGTTTTCACGCGGTCACGAACGGGCCGCGCCGTGAATCGAGCCATATTCCTTTCGCAGATGGCGCGGAAGCTGGCCGTGAGTGCAAATCAATTCGGTTGACCCGAGCAGCCCTGGCGATCTACATGACGAAGCCATTACGCGCCGCCGTTTTGGCGCCGACGGAGCCGCGTTGCAGCTTGGGCAGGATCAATTGATAAAACTCCATCAGGCGAGCTGTGCGCTCACTGTCGGAGTGAAGGTGCAGCAGATCCTGCTTAAACTCCAGATCCGCCGGGATGACGGACGCCAGCAGAAAGGCGACCGGCTGGTTGAGATCCAGCTGCGGAAAATCCGCGGTGCCATTTCCAGACAACTCCATCATTTCCATATGCAGCGCAGCGCATTGCTCGCGATCGCCGCGCGTGGAGCATGGTTCCTGGTCGGCGAGAAAATCCACTTCGGCTTCGAGAAAACTTCGTCCCTCGACGAGAGATTCAATTTCGAAGCGGCGTTCTCCTCGACAGAGAACATCGAGCCGGCCGTCCGAGTAGCGATGCATCACCGTAATGATTTTCGCGGTGCATCCGATAATGGCAAAACCCTCTCGCCGGGCTCGCACCATTCCGAATTCGCCCTCACACTGGAGGCATTCCCCGATCATTTCTTTGTAACGGTCTTCGAAGATGTGCAGCGGCAGCGCTGCCCCGGGGAACAAAACCAGATCGAGCGGGAATAACGGAATCTTCATTCTCTCTCCAGCTTGAATTCTGTTGCGACGCTCGAAGCTGCAATGGCGCCGCGTTTTTTACGCGCCCGGGTCCGTCAGTTCTTCCAGCATTCCAGCCATCTCTGACAAAGCATGCTGGTTGCCGGTACGGCGGGCGGACTCGATGCCGGCACGCAGGCGCGCTTCCGCCTGTTGAATATTGCCGCTGGCCATCAACGTTTGCGCAGCCATTTGATAGCCGGCGGTGTAGTCGGGATGCAGTTTCTCGAGCGCATCAAACTGCTGCATGGCCAATGCAGTGTCACCGCGCTGGGTATATTCGATCGCCAGACCGTAGCGAGCAAATGCATTCCCCGGATCCTGCGCCAAAATTTCTGTGAATGCTGCTACTTTATCAACGCTCATCATTCCTCAAGGAAAAGAAACATGCTTCCAGCACCGCAGCAGCCATCACCCTTCCACCTTACGGTGTCATGGGGCACATCTCAAGCCATCCAGCGACAGGGACTTTCGCAGCGTAAAATAAAAGTTCCCTTTGCGGTGGCGTCCTGCACAAAGCAGTCATACGCAATCTACACCCGAGGCCCACCCACGGCGAAACCAGGAGCATTGCACATGAAAGACTTCGCAACATCTTCGCTTCAGCCACGTCGAGTGTCTGAGTCGCAATCGGAAATGACAGAACTGGTATTGCCGAATGATACCAATCCCTTGAGTCACTTGTTGGGCGGACGCCTGATGCATTTCATCGATCTAGTAGCAGCGATGGCCGCCTATCGTCATGCGCGCGCTCATGTTGTGACCGCATCGATGGAGCACATCGATTTTATTGCGCCGGTGCATGTCGGGGACCTGGTGATTCTGAAAGCATCGGTGAATCGCGCATTCAAAACGTCAATGGAAGTGGGAGTGAAGGCATGGGTGGAAAATGCGATTGCGGGCTCCCGGCATCATATTGCTTCTGCATATCTCACCTTTGTAGCGATCGACGCCAATGGCCGCCGAGTTACAGTGCCGCCCCTGATCACGGAAGGCGCGGAAGAAGTGAGGCGCTTTGAGGATGCTGGTCGTCGACGTGAACGGCGTGAGCAGGAGAAAGAACGCAAACGGCAAAACAGGGCGGCGCTCGAGACCGCGGACACATCTGCCTAGCGGGTTTGCGAGATGCAAACTTTGGCCCGCATCATTTTGGACGACTGCGCGGCAATCTTCATTGATGAATCGAGCCGCCAAACAATTTGGGCAAGGAGTGTAAGAAATGGGTCACATGGGACAAAGTGCTGAAGGACCGCAACCCCTACCGGGGATTCGCCACATTGTGGCTGTTGGTTCGGGAAAAGGTGGCGTCGGAAAAACCACCGTGGCGGTCAATCTTGCAATTTCGCTGGCGAAAATGGGAAATCGCGTCGGGTTGCTCGATGCGGATGTGTATGGGCCGAACGTACCGCTGATGATGGGCAGCCGCGAACAGCCGCGGGTGTTGGAAGGCAATCGCATTGAACCGCTGCTGGCCCATGGAGTGAAGTTGATTTCTGTCGGCTCCATTTCTCCGGGTGACAAGCCCATGGTGATGCGCGGGCCGATGCTGCATCAGATCATTCGCCAGTTTCTGCAGCAGGTGCAGTGGGGCGAGCTGGATTTTCTCATCGTCGATTTGCCGCCCGGCACGGGCGATGTAGTGATCTCGCTGGTGCAGACGGTTCCGTTGACGGGAGCCGTTGTAATTTCAACTCCATCGGATGTGGCCCTGCAGGATGGCCGCAAGGCGATTGAGATGTTCCGCCAGGTGAACGTTGACGTGCTTGGCATGGTGGAGAATATGAGTTCCTTCACCTGTCCGCATTGCCATCATGAGATCGATATCTTCTCTAAAGGCGGGGTTGAAAGGACGGCGCGCGAATATCAGGTTCCGTTTCTCGGTACGGTTGCGCTGGATCCGGAGATTCGACATGGCGGTGATCGCGGATTGCCAATTTCACTGGCCGGTGATCTCTCGGAGCAGGCGGCTCCGTTTTACAAAATCGCTCGCCAGGTGGCGGAGCGCGCGCAGGAGCATGCTTCCAAGGAAACCAATATTCTGGAAATTCGCTAGCGGCAGGTGTTGTAACTGAATCGCGTTTCAGGCGTAACTCATGATCCTTCCTTTTGTCCGTGAATTTTTCGCGGACCTCGACAAGTCTCCTGGTATTGATCGCGTGCGGTCCTCATTGGTCAGCGGCGTGGGGCGTCGTCGCGTCTCTGGACTGACGGCGACGGCGCGTGCGCTGTATCTGCCGTTGCTGGCGCGCATCTCCAAGGTGCCCGTGTTTGTGGTTGTCGCTGATAATCGCGCGGCGGAAGCCTTGCAACTCACCGTGCAGGCGGCATGCGACCTGACTGGAGAACTGGATCGCGGCACGGTAGTCCGTTTGCCGGCGCATGACGTTTTGCCGTTTGAAAATCTTTCGCCGCATCCGGACATCCAGGAGCAGCGCGCAGTGACGCTGTGGAAGATTGCGCAGGGAGCGGCGCGCATGATCATTCTGCCGGTCGAGTCGGCATGCTATCGCATCTTCGCGGCCCAACATTATGCCAACCTGGCCTGCACCTTGCGTCGCGGAGAAGAGGCGGATCCGGCAACCCTGGTGGAGCAGCTCGCAAGTGTTGGCTATCAGCCTGTTGACATGGTGGAGATGCGCGGGCAATACGCGCTGCGCGGCGGCATCCTGGATATTTATCCACCGGAGATGGACGCGCCGCTGCGTATCGAATTCCTCGGCGATGAAATTGAGTCGATGCGAAAGTTCGACCCTGAAACGCAACGCTCCTCAGCGCCTGTGGATGAAGCGATTCTGTTGCCGTTGACGGAAACGCCGATGACGAATGCGTTGCTGTCGCGGGTGCACACGCGATTGAGTGGGCAGCGGCTGGAAGGCGAGAATGAGGCGCTGAGCGAAGCCATCGAGGCGGAAGGCACGAACACTTTTCCGGGGTGGGAGTTTTTTGCTGTCGCCGCTTCAGGCCAGCACCAGACCGTCTTCGAACTGATTCCCAAATGCCGCATCTTTGTGGAAGAACCGGGCATGGTGCAGAACCAGCTGGAGCGCTGGTGGAACAAGGTGGAACAGCGCCATGAACG
This sequence comes from uncultured Acidobacteriota bacterium, assembly GCA_963774515.1. GTDB lineage: Bacteria > Acidobacteriota > Terriglobia > Terriglobales > Acidobacteriaceae > JAKAAZ01. Next base: position 132,803 of record CAVZFK010000006.1, read on the forward strand.
AAGCGGCATCGACACGTTGTTTCCTCCTGCGGACCTGTACCTGACGCCGTTCGAGTGGCAGGCGCGCGTGGCGGAGGCGCCGGGGCTCGATCTGGATCAGCTGGGAACGGTGGACGTGCTCGACACCGACACAACTTCGCTGGGTGAGATTGAGATTCCAACGCGGCCTACGTTGCGACTGCATGGATCGATCCCGGCGCTGGTGGAGCAGTTGCAGGCGTTGGCGGCGCAGGACACGCGCACCGTGCTGGCAGCGGCCAACCAGGGTGAAGTGGAACGGCTTGCGAGCATTCTGCAGGAGTACGGAATTTCCTATCGCATCGGCAGTCGCAGCGCTCACTCGGGTAGCGAGACGATGTACGACGAGACGAGTTATTTGCGCGGTGACATGCGCGCTCCGGTGATTGTGCGGACGGAGATTTCAAGTGGGGTGGTGTTGGAAGAAGCGCACCTGGTGGTCTTTGGAGCCAACGACCTTTCCGACGAAGCGGATGTGACGGCGCGGCCCGTGGTGCGCAAATCGAAATCAAACACGGCCGCATTCATTTCAGATTTTCGCGACCTGACGATCGGCGACTACGTGGTGCACGTCGATCATGGTATCGCACGCTATCTGGGCCTGAAAGAAATTTCGCAGGACGGGATGCATGTCGAGTTCATGATCCTGGAATTTGCCGAAGCCGCGCGACTGTATGTTCCGCTGACGCGCCTGGATTTGATCCAGAAATATCGCTCGACGGATACAGGGCCTGCTCCCGTATTGCACCGGCTGGGAAGCGCGCAATGGACGCGCACCAAGGCTCGCGTGAAGAAGGCCATGGCAGACATGGCGGACGAGCTGCTGAAACTGTACGCGGTTCGCAAGGCGGCGCAAGGCAATGCCTTCTCTGCCGACAATCAATTTCAACGCGAGTTTGAAGATGCTTTCGACTTCAACGAGACGGACGACCAGATCACCTCGATTGCCGACATCAAACGCGACATGGAATCGACCATACCGATGGATCGTCTGCTGGTCGGTGATGTGGGCTACGGAAAAACAGAAGTGGCCATGCGCGCCGCATTTAAGGCGGTCCAGGACAGCAAACAAGTCGCCGTGCTGACGCCAACAACTGTGCTGTGCTTCCAGCATTTCGAGACGTTCAAACGGCGCTTCGCAGCTTTTCCAGTTCACATTGAAATGATTTCGCGCTTCCGCTCGCCGAAGGAGCAAAAAGCGATTTTAGAGAAAGTGGAGCAGGGAAGGGTCGACATCCTGATCGGCACCCATCGGCTGCTTGTCAAAGGATCTGAAGTTTCAGGATCTAGGTTTGCTGGTCGTCGATGAAGAACAGCGTTTCGGTGTTCGCCATAAAGAGCGCTTGAAACAGATGCGGCGCGAGATTGATGTGCTGGCCATGTCGGCAACGCCGATTCCGCGCACCCTGCATATGTCATTGGTCGGCCTGCGCGACATGAGCGTAATTGAGACACCGCCGAAGGATCGCATGGCCATCCAGACCGTGGTGGCGAAGTATGACGAGAAGCTGATTCGCTCTGCGATTGAAGTGGAACTCGAGCGCGGTGGCCAGATTTATTTCGTTCACAATCGCGTGGAGAATATCTACGAGATTGCTGCCAGGTTGCAGGAGTTGGTGCCGCAAGCGCGCGTAGGCGTAGGGCACGGGCAGATGGGGGAAGCAGAACTGGAGCGAGTGATGCTGGCCTTCATGCACCACGAATACGATGTTCTCGTGGCGACCACGATCATTGAAAACGGCCTCGACATTCCCCTGGCGAACACTATTCTGATCAATCGAGCGGATCGCCATGGGCTTTCGGAACTGTATCAATTGCGCGGACGTGTAGGGCGCTCCAATCGCCGCGCGTATTCCTATCTGCTGATTCCTCCCGATCGCGAATTGACGGACATCGCGCGGCGCAGGCTGGCGGCGCTGAAGGAATTTTCGGATCTGGGCGCGGGCTTCAAAATCGCTGCGCTCGACCTGGAACTGCGCGGTGCCGGAAACATGCTGGGCGGCGAACAGAGCGGTCATATCGAAGCCGTCGGATTTGAGTTGTACACGACGATGCTGGAGCAAGCCGTCCGCGAGCTGAAGGGCGAGGATCAGGTCGAGCGGCCATCGGTGCAGCTGAATCTCGGCATTTCGCTTCGCATCGACGCGAACTATATCGAAGAAGAAAATCAGCGGCTGCGCATGTATAAGCGCATCGCCAGCGCAGAAAACGAAAGCGCGATTGAAGACATCGTTGCGGAGATGCAGGACCGCTACGGCGCCATGCCGGAGCCGGTGCAATTGCTAGTGACTGCCGGTCGACTGCGACTGCTTTGTGAACAGGTCGGAGTAGCGCAGATGGATCGTAAAGGGCAAATGGTAAGCGTTCGATTTACTGAGACTGCCAATATCGATCCTGAAAAGTTGATGCAGCTGGTGGCTCGTAACGCCAAGCGCGGTGCTCAATTCACTCCTCAGGGAGTGCTGCGCTTTCCTGTGAAGGCCACCGTGCCGGCCGAGGTGCTGGCGGAGTTGCGGCGGCTGATTGACGCCCTCGCAACTCCACTCCCCCTGCGCCCCTCGGCGAAAGAAGTCGGCAGTCAGCCGGTGCGCTAATTATTGCGCTGCAACGGGAACCCACACATCCGTATTCTCCCAGCGAATATGCAACTGGGTTTGATTGCCCTGGGTGTTTTCGAAGCTGATGCTCATCGTCTCCTGCGGCTGGGGCATGGGGTTTTTCTGCATATCGACACGGGCCAGGTCCTGCGATTCGTTATATACCGTTCCCCATTGGCCGGTCTGCTTGTTGATGATCAGCTTCCAGGTGGTCTCGGAGGGAATCGTGTAGAGAGTGTAGGTACCCGCAGGAACAGTGGCAGTGCCAATCTTCAAATCGACGGCGGTCTTCAATGTGGTGGCGGGGTTAGCACCGGTGCGCCACCAATGGTCATACGGCAGCAGGCCACCGAAGATCTTGCGTCCACGCATGGACGGGGCGCTGTAGTCGATGGTGACTTGTTTGCCGCCTAATTCCACACTCGCCTTGGCCGGAGGACTGAGCGGGGGCTTCTTCGCCGCACCAGGGGACATTTGTGCAAGGCCGGCGGGTAAGAGGACGACGCTGGCTGCGATGGTCAAAACACTTGCGAGAATCTTCATTGGGAGTTCCTCCTGAACGTAGCTACCTGACAATACGCCAGTTGCAAGATCAGTCTCCGACCGCAAAACGCTTCTGTCAAAGCGGGCCGTAGGTCGTCAGTGCCTCGCGCATTCGATATACTTCCGTTTTCGTCCTGTCGATAAAGGAAATCACCATGAAATTTCGTTCTGCCCGTTGGCTATCCGCAGCTGGCGTGGTTCTTATCAGCACAACTTTTCTAGGAGCCAACTCCACCATGACTCCGACAAGCGAGCCAGGAAATTCCGCATGGACGAGTCTCGTCAATGCTTACTTTGATAACGTGTACCTGCCCTTCAATCCAACCGACGGCACCGGCGCGGGCCTGCACCAATACGACGGCAAGCTGGAAAACTACTCGCGCACCAGTCTGGACAAGGAAGCAGCGGCGCTACGGATCTATGAGAAGAAAGTAGGGGACTTTCCGGCGAATAAACTCGACCTGTCAGACGAGGGCGACCGAGAATTTCTGTTGGCACGATTCGCAGCCAGCTTCTGACCTTGGAAACCATTCGACCGTGGCAGAAGGATCCCGACACTTATTCCAGCGGCATCACGAACAGTGCGTTTACGATTATCGAGCGAAATTACGCGCCTGCGGATGTGCGGCTGGCGGCTTTGATTTCCCGCGAGAAACAGATGCCCGCTGCGCTCGAGGCGGCGCGCGCCAACCTCGACAATCCGCCGAAAATATTCACTGAGATCGCGTTGGAACAACTCCCTGGGATTATCAGCTTTTTCCAGCACGATATTCCTGCCGCATTTACCAGCGTGAAAGATCCCAAGCTGATGGAAGAGTTCCGCGCCTCGAACGCAGCAGTCATCCAGGCGCTGACCAGCTATCAACACTGGGTCAAGACGGATGTGCTGCCCAAGTCCAACGGGGATTTTCGCATCGGCGCCGCGACCTTCAGCGCAAAATTGCGTGATGACGAAATGGTCGACATCCCGTTGGATCGACTGCTGACGATTGCTTACTCCGATCTGCACAAGAACCAGGAACAGTTTCGCCAGATTGCCCATGAGCTCGATCCCAGTAAAACTCCCATGCAGGTGCTGGGCGAGTTGCAGGCGGACCATCCGGCGCCGAACCAGCTGTTGGGAAAATTTCAGAACACATTCAATAACCTGATCCAGTTCATCCGCCAGAAGCAGATCGTGACGATCCCCTCTGACGTGCAACCGACGCTGGAGGATACGCCGCCTTTCATGCGCGCAACCACGTTTGCCTCGATGGATTCGCCGGGCGCCTATGAAACGGGTTCGCATAAGGCTTACTTCAACGTCACCGTTCCAGGACCGGATGAAACGCCGCAGGAACGCGCGGAGAGCATGGCTGCGTTCAACATTGGGACGATTGTCAGCACCTCAGTGCATGAAGCGTATCCCGGCCACTATGTGCAGTTCCTCTTTATGCCGCAGATTCATTCGCGGGTTCGGAAAATGCTCTACTCCAACAGCAACGTGGAAGGCTGGGCGCATTATTGCGAGCAGATGATGCTGGACGAAGGCTACGGTCAGCCGGGTTGGGGAGCAAACGACGCGCGTGAAGCGAAGCTGATTCGGCTGGGGCAATTGAGCGATGCGCTGCTTCGTGACGCCAGATTTATTGTAGGCATCAAAATGCACACTCAAGGAATGACGATCGATCAGGCGGTGGATTTCTTCCAGAAGGAGGGCTACCAGACACGCGCGACAGGGCTGGTGGAAGCCAAGCGTGGTGCGGGTGACCCCACGTATTTGTACTACACGCTGGGCAAGCTGATGATCATGAAACTCCGAGCCGATATGCAACAGAAGGAGGGTGCGGCGTTTTCTCTGGAGAAGTTTCACGATGAATTTCTGCAACAGGGTGGCGTGCCCCTTCCGATTGTGCGTCGCGCCATGCTGGGGAACTCATCGCCGGTTCTGTAGCAATTTCTGTGCAGACAACAAGAGGATGAAGAGGCTCATCTCATAGTCGAAACAAATAAAGCGCGAAGGGCATCTGCAATGCATATACTGCGATACTGGATAGGATCGCAGTATATGCATTGCAGGTGAGGCTCTCGCGCCATCGCAGATATTTGGAGAAAGCAAGTCAACATGTCAAAAGTTAGAATCCGCAAAGCAGTTTTTCCCGCAGCGGGATTGGGCACACGTTTTTTGCCCGCCACCAAGGCCATTCCCAAGGAGATGTTACCGGTCGTCGATAAGCCCATCATTCAATATGGTGTGGAAGAAGCGATTGCCGCCGGCTGCGACCAGATCATCATCATCACCGGTCGTGGCAAGACCGTCATTGAAGATCATTTCGACATCAGCGTTGAACTGGAACATCAATTGGAGTCGCGCGGCAAGAACGATCTGCTGGCCCTTGTCCGCGAAATATCCAATCTGGGAAGGGTCGCGTACATTCGTCAAAAGGAGGCGATGGGACTGGGTCATGCCGTCTTGATGGCACGCGATCTGGTCGGCGACGAACCGTTCGCCGTGATTCTGCCGGACGACGTGATTGACGCCACGCCTCCCTGTCTGCAGCAAATGGTCTCTGTGTTTGACGAAGTGCAGTCGAGCATTCTCGCCACGCAGGTCGTGGAGGGTCCGGCGATCTCCTCGTATGGCGTGATCGATGCCGTGCCGACCTCAAACGATTCGCGGGTCATGGAAGTGAAGGCGCTGGTGGAGAAACCAAAGTTGAAAGATGCGCCATCGAAAAATGCCATCATCGGGCGCTACATTTTGACGCCGCGCATCTTCGACCTGCTGGAAACAACGCCCCTGGGTGCGGGTGGCGAATTGCAGCTGACCGACGGTATTCGTGGCTTGCTGGAGCATGAAAAGGTCTATGGCTACAGCTTTGAAGGCACACGCTATGACGCCGGTGACAAGCTTGGATTCTTGAAGGCCACCGTAGAATTTGCACTCAAACGCGAAGACCTGGGCGACGAGTTTCGCGCATGGCTGCAAAAATTGCCGCCGCTGAAAAGCTAATTTTTAACCTGCAAGATTTGAGGTGTGCGATGAAAGAAAATGACAAGGTCGCCAATTTCCGCCTGAAAAACCAGGACGATGAAACAGTGCAGCTGACCGATTTCGCAGGCAAGCCCGTGGTGTTATTTTTCTATCCTCGGGCGGATACTCCCGGCTGCACCATTGAGGCTTGTGGCTTTCGCGATGCGTTCACCAAGTTGCAGAAAGTGGGTGCGGTGGTCCTCGGAATCTCTCGCGATACGCCGAAAGCGCAGAAGAAATTCCAGGAGAAATATAATCTGCCGTACACGCTTCTCGCTGATGTCGACGAGAAAGTGTGCAATCAGTTTGATGTGATGCGCGATAAAAACATGTATGGCAAGAAGGTCCGCGGCATCGAGCGCACCACTTTTCTGATTGGCCCGGACCAGCGGCTGTTGAAGGTATTTCCCAAGGTCAAGCCTGAGGGTCATGCGGAAGAAGTCCTGGAAGCGCTTCGAGAGTATGCCAAAGCGGGCAAGTGAAGTTGAAAACGTTGAGTCGACTCCAGGCGGGGAAAAGTGGCGCCCGTTGCGGCGAGCGTTCTTCGATGCGCCGCCGGAGCAGGTCGCTCGCCTGCTGCTAGGAAAAATTCTCATGCGCCGCGCTCGGGGTGGTCCGCTCGCGGGACGCGTCGTGGAGACCGAAGCGTATCTCGGCGAACATGACGCAGCCGCGCACGCCGCCAGCGGAAAAACTCCGCGCAACGCAGTGCTCTACGGGCCTCCGGGTCACGCGTACATCTACAACATTTACGGGCTGCACGCTTGCTTCAACGTCAGTTGTTTGCCAGAGGGCGATCCCGGCGGTGTATTGGTGCGCGCCCTGGAGCCACTGCGCGGGATACCGCAAATGCGGCGTAACCGCGGGCTCACCGAGTCGGCTGGCATTCACCAGCTGGCTTCGGGGCCGGGCAAGTTGTGCGAGGCCCTGGGCATTACGCGCGCCGCAGATAACGGCGTGGATCTGACCCGCGCCGATGGCCGCTTGTCTCTGATGGAAGATGATTTTCAGTGTGGGGAAGTTCGCGTAACGCCACGCATAGGAATCAGCAAGGCGGCGGATTGGCCGCTACGATTTTTTCTTGCCGGCCACGCCTGTGTTTCCGGTCGCAGGGCCTAGCAGAACGTTATCAATGAGCCGCGTGTTGCCGACATAAGCAGCAATCGCCAGCAGTCCGCCCGTCTGCAAAGTTTCGATCGGCAATAGGTTGTCGGGGTCGACCACTGCGAGATAGTCCACACGAATAGCGGGCTCTTCTTCCAACATTGCACGCATGATTTGGAGTAGCGCCGAGGCCCGATGTTCGCCGCGAGCTGCCTGCACTTCCGCCGCGTAGAGAGCGCGGGACAGAGTGAGCGCCTGCCGCCGTTCTTCTGCGGAAAGATAACGATTGCGTGAGCTCATTGCCAACCCGTCGGGCTCGCGCACGGTGGGGCAGACGATGATTTCAAGTGGGAAATCGAGGTCGCGCACCATCTTTCGCAGAACAGCAACCTGCGCCGCATCTTTCTGGCCGAAGAAAGAAAAATCTGGCTGCACGATATTGAATAGTTTGGCGACGACGGTGGCCACGCCACGAAAATGCCCGGGCCGCGAAGCTCCATCGAGCCGTTCGCTCACGCCTTCGACATCGACGTAAGTTGACGCACCGGGCGGATACATCGCCTCAGCCGTGGGAGTGAAGACCACGTCGACGCCCTCGGCTTCGAGCATCTGGCAATCCTCTTCCAAGGTGCGCGGATAGCGACTGAAGTCCTCATTTGGGCCGAATTGCGTTGGGTTGACGAAGATCGACACGACTACGACCGCGCAACGCTGACGTGAGGCCTGCACTAGCGATCGATGGCCGGCGTGCAGCGCGCCCATGGTGGGAACAAAGCCGACGCTGCGAGATGTTGACTGACCTCCGCTGGAGCGAAGTTGGCGCAGTGTTGCGCGAAGCTCTGAAATGTCAGAAAGAATTTGCATGAATCGAAATGCCTACGCCTTCCGAGGCTGCCGGATGGTCGCCGGAACCACAGTGGCGCGAGTCGCTGTTGCGCGACCGAAGGTTCCCCGCGTCTCCGCGGAGAGATGATAGCTTTCCGCATCGTTGGGGAAATTGCCGGTCTCTACATCTTTGCGATAGGCTTCGACGGCATTACGAATCAGCGAGGCAGCATCGCCATAGCGTCGAACAAATTTTGCTGCGGGGGCGAAGCTCAGGTTCAGCAGATCGTGCAGTACCAGGATTTGGCCGTCGCACTCCGGACCGGCGCCGATGCCGATGGTAGGAATGGTCAACTCTGCAGTGATTCGAGCGGCAACCTCGCGCGGAACGCCTTCCAGCACGAACAATGCTGCGCCCGCAGCCTCCAGGGCTACCGCATCTTCGACCAAATGTTCGGCTGCCGAAAGAGTTTTGCCTTGTACGCGGTAGCCACCCATGCGATGCACCGATTGCGGGGTAAGACCCAGGTGTCCGATGACGGAAATTTCCGCATCCGTCAATCGAGATACCAGCTCGACGCGATTGCGGCCACCCTCCACCTTGACGGCTTCGGCGCCGGCTTCTTTCACAAAGCGCAGCGCATTGCGAACGCCCTGCTGCACATCCTCGTGATAGGAAGCGTAGGGCATGTCCGCGGCCAGCAGAGCACGCCGCACCCCACGGCGCACTGCGCGGGTACACAATAGCATCTCCTCCATGGTGACCGGCAGCGTGCTTTCGTAGCCCAGCATCACCATGCCAAGCGAATCGCCGACCAGGATCAGGTCAACGCTGGCTTCATCGACCAGTCGCGCCATGGCGTAGTCATAGGCAGTCAGCGCGGAAATGGGCACATGATTGCGCTTTTTTTCCTGCAGGGTTGGGAGGGTGATTTTGAGGGAAGTAGAAGCATGGGCAGCAACATCGCTGCGCGGTTCAGTCAGGCTCATCGCAATCTCCAGTGCAGTTCCCCAGTCGCCGATGTTTTGGCCAGGTGCGGGATACCGCCCGTAACGAATCTCAGGATACGCCGGTCATCCCTCGGTTACAAATGTCGCATCGCAAAACGCGCCGCATCTCATGGTTCTGGCGGGTTATGCGCCTTGTTCTCATAAAGCATCAACATTCTGGATTGTCCCATCCAGAAGCGATTGCTGGCGAGTGTTAGCGGTCCAACACCGCGATCTTGCAGACGTGCGCAGGCTTCATGATAGGGACCAACATAGCGCAGCGAGGTTGGAATTCTGCGATACACGGTTGGCAGTTTGCGAATTGCTTTCGCTGCGGCCCGTTGTTCAGGCGCGCTGTAATTCAGGGCGAAAGCTTCACGAAATCGATCAGGCATCCATGCAGCGGTTAGGGCACGATACCAGTGCGGCACCGGAACCCACGATCCGCTGCCATGCAGAACGCGATGCGCCATGTCGCGAGACATGGGGTTGACTGCGAGCGTGTCGGACGCCCACATCGCTCGGTTATAGTTTTTGAAAGCGGACCAGTCAGCGGCAACGCAGCAGGAGGAATGCCAAAGAGCATCGCCAGCGTTCTACTCTCGGCGTAATATTTTTCTTTTTCTTCGCAAGAGAGAGGCGGCATCACGGTTTCGTAGGCGATCATTGCGCTATCAACCAACGTGGCGAAAACCCAGCGCAGCGCATCCACTTCATTCGCTTGATAGTGCGAGCTTGCCGGGAATGCTCCGACCGACGCCGGCATCTCGCCCTGGATGCGAGTGTGCAACTGGTACAGAGACCGCGACGCGGCGAGCGCCTGTTGCAGGGTGCCGAAAATGGTGGTGAAGACGACTTTGAAAGTGTTGTGGAAGCGTGCCAGCGGGTCTGAGCGCAAATTGGAGTGTTGATCGAGGGCCGCGGCTACCCACGGGTGCGCTAACTGCAGTAGGGAAGCGCGGCCTGCGCCCAGGAACAATGCCGATTCGCGATTGATTTTCCAGCTAATGGAGGAGGGGCCGAAGATGCCGTCGTTTGGCTGCGAAACTCCGGCCGCAACGTTGCCCCAAAGCTGCTCAACATGGGTGCGCGAAACCGGCGTGTAGGTGCGGTCCATATTGCGATTAGATTCCAAAGCGAGGGCGCTGTCGCGGCGGGGAGTGAAAGATTGTGCCTCGATTTGTCTGCTGATCCGCTGAATCTGCGACTCAGAGAATTAATCATGGAACTGTTTCGTTTGGCTTATCGTAACTTTCAATAGGATGGAACGACTTTACAGTTGGCCGTGGGTGGAAGCGCAAGTCGCGCGGACCGCCGAAGTGTGGAACTCGGGCGCCGGGCGGTCGGCGCTGGGCGGGGTGCAGTACAGCGCGCAAGAGCAGCAGCAACGAGAAAAGGCCTACGACGAAGCGTTACGGGCCGTTGAGCGGGAGCTCAAACGAACTCCTCGAAGCAAGACGGAGCGTCTGCAAACGCAGGCTCGAATCACTGCAGCGTTCGCGCGATTTTCCGCGACGGCACTGGGGCTGGAGCCGGATGCAATCGACCTGCTGACCAACGATTTTTTACCTGTAGGCACAAAGTTGGCTAGGTGGGCCAGACAGTTCGACCCCAGCCTGAGCATGCCGGACATTGTGCAGGCCTGCCGCAATGCATGGACTGCCTGCGGGTTGCAGCCGCTGCTCGGGGAACAAGTCAGCCTCACTCCGTCGATTCTGGGTTACAGCCTGCTATATCCGTATAGCGATAATTATTTGGACCAGGTGGATACCTCCCGCGAGGCGAAGCTGCGATTCAGTGAGCGGTTTCGGGACCGGCTGCGCGGTGAGTCGGCTTTTGCAGAAGATGATCGCGAGGCTGCGATCTGGACCCTGGTCAGCTTGATTGAAGAGCAATATCCCCGCGCGGATTATCCCGAAGTTTTCGACTGTTTGCTGGCCATTCATCGGGCGCAAGAGCAGAGCATCGGGCAACTGGGAAGTTGCGAGAACCTCGCCGACGAGCAGTTGCTGGCCATGAGCTGCGCCAAAGGCGGTACCTCGGTGATGGCGGATGCATGCCTATCGCACGGATGGCTGAGTCCGCAGGAAAGCCGATTTTCCTTTGAGTGGGGCGTGCTGCTGCAGTTGGGAGATGATTTGCAGGACGTTCGTCAGGATCTTAGTCGCGGATCGGTGACGCTGTTCTCTCGCGCAGCGGCTGCGGGAATGCCGCTCGATGGACTGGTGATGCAGTTGATCCGCTTCAGCGAGCGAGTTGGCGCGCAGATGGATGACTTGCCGAACGGAAGTGAGATGCTTCGGGAATTGCTGCGCATGAGTTGGCGATCGTTGATCATTGGAGCCATTGCCGAGTCGTACGAATTTTTTACGCCGCAATTTCTCGAGGAGGCGGAGCGTTGTTCGCCCTTTCGCTATGGATTTTTACGCGCTCGCAATAAGAAACTCTCGAGCCGCCAGGGACTCTACACGACCTTGTTCGATGCTTTCCTGGAAGCACCGGACGACGGGGAGGACGACCTGCCGTTGCCGGTCTATCGACGCGTCCCGTGGCTGGAGCCGGAAGTTATCCTCGCGCAAGGATAGGGAACTACAATCGCGCGCATGGCCGAACCTGGCGTGCAAAGTTAGCAAATCAAATTTCTTCGATGCGGCGTGTCCAGTGTCCGCTGGCGATTTCAATCAGCGGCCCTTCGAGCGCTGCTGCGGGATTTCCTATCGCCGCCAATGGCGTATTGCGGTCGCTCTGCATGGTTGGTACGGCGGCCAGCAAACTGCGCGTGTACGGATGCTGCGGGTTCGAGAACAACTGGGCACAAGTGGCGATCTCTACAATTTTCCCCTTTCGCATTACAGCGACGCGTTGTGCGATCTGCGCCACCACGGATAAATCGTGCGAAATAAAGAGCAGGGCTGCATTGGAGCGCTTCTTTCAACTCCCGAAGCAGTTCGAGGATCTGGGCCTGCACCGTAACATCGAGCGCAGTGGTGGGTTCGTCGGCGATCAATAGGCTGGGGCGATTCACCAAAGCCATCGCGATCAGGATGCGTTGCCGCTGGCCGCCGGAAAATTGATGGGGATAATCGTCAAATCGCAGATGAGGTTCTGGAATCGACACGGATTCGAGTGCCTCAATCGCGCGCTCGCGCACATCAGTCCTTGAAAGATCGCGTTGATGCACGCGAATGGCTTCAGCGATTTGTTTGCCAATCGACATCACAGGATTCAGTGCCGTCATTGGCTCTTGAAACACCATGGCGGCGTCGCGACCGCGGCGGGCAACCATGTCTTGCTCAGGAAGCTGCAGCCAATTTTCGTTTCGAAACCATACGCTGCCAGCGACCTGGGCGCGAGGATCGAGCAAACGCAAAATCGCCAGCGCGGTGACGGATTTTCCCGACCCAGATTCGCCGACCAGCGCCAGCGACTCGCCCGGTTCAATGGTGAAGCTCAGGTCATCGACAGCCGTATGTCGCCCCGCATCGGAGGAAAATGTGATGGACAGATGGTCGACCCGGAGAAGAGACTGCACGGGCTTATCTTAGAGCATTGCTGAAGGGGGTTGTGTGATCGGCAGTCGCGTGAGGTGCGCCACGAGTCTTAAGAGAGCCGAGATTTATAATCGCTAACACTGCTTCAGGTGCGTCATGCCAAACTCCCTTCGCAAAGCCGATGTCGCCGATATTCCCGCTATTGAGAAGCTGATCGATGCCTCCGTGCGCGGGTTGCAGGCGCAGGATTACACACCGGAACAAATCGACGCAGCGTTGCGCACCGTGTTTACGGTGGACACCCAACTGATCGAAGATGGAACATACTTTGTCGTCGAGCAGGATGGCGAGATGATCGGTTGCGGCGGCTGGAGCCAGCGCAAAACGCTGTGCGGAGGCGATCATCATGCAGTGCGGGACAATGTTTTGATGGATCCTTCGCAGGACGCGGCAAAGATTCGAGCGATCTTCGTTGCTCCGCAGTGGGCGCGTCGTGGGATTGGAAGCATCCTGCTGAAAGCGGCGGAAGATTCTGCCATGGCGGCAGGGTTTCACCGGTTGGAGATGGGCGCTACGCTCACTGGCGTTCCGGTATATCTGCGGCGTGGCTATCGCAAAGTTGAATCAATGACGGTGCCGCTGGACAACGGTGTGACCCTCCCTGTTGTGCGTATGGAAAAGTCTTGCTGAACGATTTTGGCTTCTCGCGAGCCTACTTCTGCAATAAGAATCCAAACGGAGCCGCAAAAAACTACCGCCGGCAAATTCAACAGGCATCCAGTGTTTTCCCATGTGCACGCCCATCCCGCAGACTCAAAGACCAGAGGATACTCCGGGCATGGCTGACCCAGCTGCCTGCAACACAACTGGCGCGCGGCTGCGATTTAAATGTGCAGCCAGTCTCAGGCCCAGCGCAGTAATCGTCAGCGAAGGATTTGCGCTGCCGCTGGTCGGAAAAACAGATCCATCACAAATAAACAGATTATCCATACCGAATACACGCAAATCGGAGTCGACTACGCCTCGAGTTGAATCCTGCGCCATACGTGCGGTTCCCAGGTGATGGGCTGCGGAAGCGACTGACTTTCTCCACACCGCCGGGTCATCGACACGTGCCAGTGAATATTGGCCGGATTTGAGGCCTTGACTTAAAACCAGCTTCGAATAGTTTTCAAACGCGGCAAAGTCCGCATCACTCAGTTGCCAGTCGACCTGCGCCACCGCGTATCCGTAGCGATCGCGTAGCTGACCAGAGAGTCGAACACAACTGTCGCGGTTTGGCAGTTGTTCCGCTAAGAAAAACAAATCGCCATAACGATAGGTCGGCTGCAGGCCGAACTTCATGATGAGGACGCGATAGAAGATGTCGCGATGCGTCAGAATGGCTTTGATCTGCGTGAGCGTCAAATTGCGCGCCCCCCGGGAGCCCATGAAGGAGAGCAGAAGATCGTCGTCGATTCGAGACGGGCTCAGGCTTGGACGGATATAGACGTGATTGTTCGGTAAGCGAGATTCCCGTTGCTGTGCAGGGCGGAGTTGCAGGCCGGTGACAAGGTGAACGTCGGCATCTGGCGCAGGCAGCGGCATATCAGCGTACAACGGCGCTTTAATGGGTCGATGAAGACCAAGCTTGCAGAAGTGTCCATTCGGATGATCGAGCAGGTACTTGCCCACCAGATCATGCGAATTCCCCACGCCCTCCTGCAAGCGCCGGTTTGAATTCAGTAGCAGCCGCGGCGTTTCCAGGCTTCCCGCACAGACAATGAAGGTCTCCGCAAAAACTTGAATCGTGCCGCCACCAACACCCACAATCAAATATTCAATCCCCGTGCCGTTTTGATTTGGTATCAGCTCCAATGCCGGGGCATTTAGAAGGCAGCGGAAGTTTTCTCGTTTGGCAAGCTGCAGCAGCCCGGTCTTCAATCGGACGGGAGGCTTTCTGAATTGAAATAATTTGTTTTCTAAAACGGAATCGTCAAAGCTGAAGTCGCGGAGCCGTTCACGAATGCCTGGTGCGATTCTGTCGGTCTCCCAATGGCTGGCTCCCGGAACACCTAGCGCTTCCGCTGCCTGATCGTAGAACGCTGCCACGTCAGAGCGTTGCAACGGCCAGCCGGAATTCTCAATCCATGGACGAGATTCAAAATCAATTTCATCGAGAGGCGTGCAAAGGCCGTGCCATAGATTGCTGGTGCCCCCAAGTTCAATGCAACGTGTTGCGGGCATGCGGAACGGACGTCCGACAAATTCTCCACCCACCGTGGCGTCAGATGGCAGCGTGGGTTCAACGTCGCCCGCTTCCACCAGCAGCACATTGTGTCCTGCTTCGACCAGCTTGTGCGCCACCGCAGATCCGCCCATGCCCGAACCGACGACACAAAATATGCTGCGAAGGATGGTCCCGGCCGACAAATCATTTGCGTTGATAATCACAGTAGCCCCTTTGCTCAGTAGCGACAAGAATACGTAAAAGGTTGGGGTAGGATACTATAGTCTGCGATTCAAAGCACTCGTCAACCCACGATTCACAGTAGGCGCGCTCGGGTTGCCTTCCTGTCGCAATTCCGTGAGAGTGAGCCATGCCCGTGATTGTGAGAGCGGTATCTTCCCATGGCCGATAATTTTGCCCAATCCGTCAAGCAGCAGGCCGATATCGTTCGCATTATCGGCGAGTACGTGCGCCTGACCAAGGGAGGCGCGCAAAGCTTCAAGGGGCTATGTCCGTTCCATAAAGAGAAAACGCCATCGTTCAACGTGCAGGCAGCGCAACAGTTCTACCATTGCTTCGGATGCGGGCAATCTGGCGACGTGTTCACGTTTGTGCAGAAGATTGAGAACATCAGTTTTCCTGAAGCGGTGCGAAGCGTCGCGCAGAAATGCGGAATCCCGCTGCCGAAGCGGGAATTTTCTTCGCCGGAAGAAGCGCAGGCTTCGAAGCTGCGATCGAAGTTATTGGAAATTCACGATCAGGCGTGCCGCTATTTTGAGGAGCAATTGCAGAGTCCGGAAGCAGCGCGCGCGCGCGAATATCTCACGGGTCGGGGCTTGACAGCAGAAGCGATCACGGCCTTCCGCATTGGTTACGCGCCGGATTCGTACACGGCGATGCGGGATCGCTTTCAATCGACATTCGACGCGGAAGTTTTGCGCGGAAGCGGGCTTTTTTCTTCCAAAGAACAAGCCGAGGGCGGCAGCGGTTCGATGTACGCGCGGTTTCGCAAACGAATTACATTTCCCATTCGCAATGAAGCGGGTCGGGTCATTGCCTTCACCGCGCGAGCGCTCGATAACGACGAGAAGGCGGGGCCGAAGTATTTGAACTCACCGGAAACGCCGCTGTACACCAAGGGCCACGTGCTCTTCAATATCGACAAGGCAAAGCAGGCGATCCGGCAATTTGAATTTGCGTTGCTGGTGGAAGGGCAGATGGACTGCATCTCCGTGTACATGGCCGGCATCACGAATGTGCTGGCGACCAGCGGCACCGCTTTCACCGAGGCACAGGTAAGGCTGCTGGGCCGGCATACGCGGCAGGTGGTGGTGAACTTTGATCCGGATACGGCGGGCGCGAACGCGGCGGAGAAGTCCATCGCGCTGCTGATTGAAGAAGGTTTCAGCGTTAAGGTAGTGACATTGGAAGGCGGATTGGATCCGGACCGCTACGTGCGCGAGCGGGGAACTCAGGCCTACATTGCGGCGCTGCGTGGGGCGCGTCGGCACAGCGATTACTTGATTGAGCGGGCACGCACATTGTTTCCTCCGGTCACGCCGGATGCGAAGGTGAAGGCGCTGAATTTTCTGCTGCCGCACATGCAACACATTCCCAGCAGAATCGCGCGCGACGAATTTGCCGCGGATGCCGCGCAAAAACTTGCGATCGATTCGGCGTTGCTTCGACAGGAGTTGAAGCAGGCGGCTTTTGCCCGGAGAACGGACGTTCGATCGAATGCTTCGACAACGACAGGCTGGAGCGAAGCGGAAAAATTATTGTTGCGCGCATTGACATTACCTGCCGGTCAGCCAGCACGGGAACGGGCAAGGCAGCTTATGTCAGAAGAGCCATCACTCTGTGAAGGACTGGCTGCCTCGGCGCTACTGTCTGCGTTTCTTCAGGCGGAATCGATTTCCAATCCGTTCGACCTGGCCCCGGACGAGGCCAGCCGGCATCTGCTGGCGGCTGCCTTAATGAATGGAAATCAGGAGATTCAGCCGGAGCAAGTGGAGGACGCGTTTCACTCCCTGCGCCATAGCAGGTTGGAGCAGCGGCAGCGGGAGCTAAGACGTTCCCTGGCGGAGGCGGAACTTCGCAACGATGCCGCGGCGGTCCGAGAGTTGATGGCGGAGAAAATTGCGCTCGACAAATTGTTGCGAGAAGGCTAGCGGGGACATTACTTCATCCCAGGCTGGCCGTTAAAATGGGGCACCCAGGTCATTACACTGTCGATGAAAATGCTCTAGACTGAAGTTGATTCTCCACGGGAAGCGTTTTAAAAAGTGGCCATGCAGTGTAAACGCGCAGTCGGTTTTAGTTTTCGGATTTTGTTGGGCGCTCTCAGCCTTTCGCTGGTATTGTCGGCCTCCCCGAGCGCAATGTGGGGCCAAGCCTCTTCTTCCCAGAATTCCACTCCGACATCTCCGTCGCAGGATTTGTCGTCGCCCGCACCCTCCAAACAATCCGGGGTTTCATCTTCGAGCCGCACCGAGTCGGGCGAAGCGGTTCCGCTGCCGGAGAGTGAGGTCGCGCCGCGGCCCAATGCGGCTGCAATCGCGGCAGTGCCAGCCGCCATCGATCCGACCGGCCCAGCCATTTCGTCTGGAGATCTCCGAAGCAATGTTTGATGTGATGGCGGCCATGAATACCTGCGGATATAACGAAGGATTGTCGATCTCCGATCCATTGCGGCAGAAAGTGCGTGACGACATTGACCAGGCGCTGGAGCAGTCCGCAGCCGCCCGGGATAGTCGTGACAGGCTATGCAGTTTTATTCGCAGTCATACCATGAGCGGCGTTTCCATCAACCTGGCCGCGTACATCGATCTGGCTCTATATCTGACGCCGCCGCCCTCATTGACGACGACTGTCGGAGCCTCTGAATTGCCTCCGGACGCCGCAACCCTTGTAGGGCTGGCTGCTCCGCTGCGAGACTTCTCCCAGGCTGTGGGGCTGCACGTGATCTGGGCATTGAACCATGCAGACTATGAGGCTCTCGCCAATAAGGTTCGCACAGCGATGAATCAGATGTTGATCCAGACGGACCTCTATTTGAAACAACCGCCGGTGACGAATGGCGATCGCCGTTTTCTGGTGATCATGGATCCGCTGATCGCACCGGGGGAAGAGAATGCGCGGGTCTACGGCGGCGATTACATTGTGGTGGTCTCGCCATCGAATGGCAAGATCAATATGAAGCCGGTGAAGCATACCTATCTTCGCTTTATCCTGGAGCCGCTGATCTATGCACGGTCCGACTCAATCAACCAGTTGCGGTCGATTCTGGCGCTGGTGCAGCCCTCTCCGCTTCCCTACATCTATAAGAGCGACGTTCTCACCCTGGTGACCGAGTGCATGATCCGGGCCATTGAAGCGCGCTCGATGGATACCGGTGTTCCTGTTTACAAAATTCCTGCACACGTTGATCGCAATCAGCTGGCGGCGGTCGACAGGCAAGAGAACGAATATGAACATGCAGTGGCGCAGGTTCGCGATGACACTGTCCACAACGATATGATTCAGGGTTTTATCCTGACGAAATATTTTTACGATCAGTTGCGAGATTTCGACCAAAGTCCAAGATCGCTGCCGCAGATGGTCGGCATCATGATTTACGGCATGAATGTGGACATTGAGAGGCATCGTGTACAGGACATCGTGTTCGCGTCCCATACCGATCTGAACGTGGAAACTCCGGTGGCGCCGCAGTCGGCCGATCTGGATAATGCGGAACAGAAGCTGATCGCGGGTGATAGCGCCGGGGCGATCGTGCTGGCACAGCGAGCTCTTGACCAGCACACCACAGATCCCGGGCGCGCCTACTTCATCCTGGCGCGGGCCAATATTACGAGCGGGAAAATGGACGCCGCCGTGCAGGATTTCAATCAAGCGGTCAAAGTGGCCCACGATTTACGCACGATTGCGTGGTCCCACATCTACCTTGGGACGTTTGGACGATTTGCAGGGTGACAGGACTGCAGCCGTCGCGGAATATCAGGCGGCGATGCAGTCACGGGATGGAAGGCCGGACACCAGCCACGCGGCGGAAGCCGGACTGAAGGCGCCTTTCGCACCTCCGCAGGCGGCGCAGCATGGGTCGCAGGGACAGGACGACTCCGGAGGGGACGGAACGGACACTTCGCACTAGAGCGAAGTGAGCTTCGGCCTAGTTGACGCGGTTGACTTTGCGCGACTCAACTTGGCGGGGCGTACCTTGCAGTGAAACGGCTAGAAATTAGAAATTCTCCGCAAATATCGAGAGGCCGCCCAGGAACACACTACACTGATCTCTAGATTCATCTGAGGAGACGAAACGGCCTTGTCCAACCACCGATCCGCCTCTCCGGCCAAGCAATCTGGACCCCCCAAGGACACTGGCGATCCGGTCGTTCTTCCTGCAGGTCGTGCTGCATTGCTGGAACGGCTGCAACAATTATTGGGCCATCAATTTCGCCATCCTGCATTGTTGGATCTTGCGTTGACGCACAGTTCTGTTGCCTATGAAGAGCAGGCGCAACGCGATACCAGAGAAGACAATGAGCAGTTGGAATTCCTTGGAGATGCTGTACTGGGTTTGGTGGTGACGGAACACTTGTTCCGCATGTATCCGGAGTTTAGTGAAGGAGCGTGGACACGCTTGCGGTCGCAGTTTGTGAGCCGTCCGCATTTGGCGAGTGTTGCGCAGACGATTGGGCTGGGAGAATTCTTACGGCTCGGCAAAGGCGAAGAAAAGAGTGGGGGCCGAAAAAAGCCTGCGATCCTGGCCAATGCGGTCGAGTCCGTGATTGCTGCCGTCTATCTGGATGGCGGAATGGATTCAGCGGTACGGCTGGTGCGCACCTGGTTGCTTGATGAAACGATGGAAGCAGTTGTGGAGGCCGCGCGGGCTGGGGAAGTCGGAGACTATAAATCCATGCTGCAGGAATATTCGCAGGCGCATGGATTAGGCCAGCCGCGTTATCAGCTCACATCGGAAACCGGCCCAGATCATAGGAAGAGTTTTGTCGTGGAAGTGAAATTTCTCGATCCCACTGCAGTTGAAACGACGCTAGCCTCGGCCACTGGCACTCGCAAGAAGCATGCGGAGCAGGAAGCGGCGCGGTTAGCACTGCAGCATCTACGCTCGTTGCAGGCGACCGAGCCCGCGGCAGTGATAGAAGATTTGGCGGCGGAGAAACCGGTTCGCGAAAAAAACGTGGCAGGGAAAAGGAAATGACCGGCGAAACCGAGCCATCCCTGGTGACAGTACCTGCGGCAGCGCCGCCTGCCCCTCCTGCTCCCGCTCCGGTGAAGATTCAGCATCACCATGAAGTGCTCATCCTGATTCAGACGACGCTCACGTTTCTGGTGAGTGCATTATTCGTACTGACGTTCATCGCGCAACCCTATCGGATTCCCTCCGGGTCGATGGAAGAAAGTTTGTTGATTGGCGATTTCCTTCTGGTAAATAAAGTTGTTTTTGCGAATCCTGGACCCTGGAAGCCGCTGCTGGCCTACGAGCCCGTCAAGCGCGATGACATCGTCGTGTTCCACTATCCGATTGATGCTTCGATGTACCTGGTCAAGCGCGTGATTGGAGTGCCGGGAGATGAACTCCACCTGCATCATGGACTGGTTTATCTCGATGGGCGGCTGCAGCGCGAGCCGTTTGCGCTCTACATTCCCAGTTACGCAAACCAGTTTCGCGATGAATTTCCCACTCCGACGTACACCGATCCCGGTGTGAGCAGCCGTTGGTGGATGGAGATGCAGCGGAACGTTCACCAGGGCCAACTGGAGATTCCAGCGAGACAATATTTTGTCCTGGGCGATAATAGAAATGACAGCCTGGACAGTCGCTACTGGGG
This sequence comes from uncultured Acidobacteriota bacterium, assembly GCA_963774515.1. Lineage (GTDB taxonomy): Bacteria > Acidobacteriota > Terriglobia > Terriglobales > Acidobacteriaceae > JAKAAZ01. The sequence goes on from CAVZFK010000006.1 coordinate 153,442, forward strand.
ACTGGTTCCGCGCCAGAACATCGTGGGCGAGCCGTTTCTGGTGTACTTCTCAGTTGTCACCGCCAGCAGATCAGAAATCACGGGTCTTACCAGTGATAGACTGGCCCACGAACGCGGATGGTGGAACGGCGTGGCTGGGGCAGTTCGCTGGAGCCGCATTTTTCATGTAATTCGTTAGCCACTCGAAATCGGAGACGCCTTTGGCCGGTCAGCAACTCGCGCAAGAACCACCTACCCCACAGCAATCAGAAACTCCATTCGAGTTTTTCGCTTCCATCTGCACCGTCCTGGTGGTAGGGCTGTTCATTATTACGTTCGTTTTTCAGAATTTCGAGATTCCATCGTCTTCGATGGAGAAGACGTTGTTGATTGGCGACCACGTTCTGGTCGACAGGATCACCTTTGCACCGCCGACTCGCTGGGCGCCTTTTGTTTATTACCGCAACATTCGCCGAGGCGACATCATCGTGTTCTACAAACCGGGCGAACCGAAGCTGTTTCTGGTGAAGCGCGTGGTTGGAATTCCAGGCGATCGAATTCATCTGGAGCACGGCATCGTGTATCTCAATGGCAAACCGCAGAACATGCCCTATGCAACCTTGCCTTCCGATGACGGCAACCCCAATGATGCGTATTATCCCTATCGAGATGATTTTCCAGCGGTGCCCCCGCCGCCAGACTCCGACGTGACAGCGACCTGGTCAGTCGATTTGCCGAGTCATATTCAGGATGGAAATCTGGTCGTTCCTGCCGGCGATTATTTCGCAATGGGAGACAACCGGCTGGTATCGCTCGATAGCCGGTACTGGGGATTTGTGCCGCGGCAAAATATTCTGGGCCGCCCGCTGTTCGTATATTGGTCGTTCATCACATCAGAAGACCAGGCGAACAAGACCTCGATGGGGGATCGTGTCGCCTTTATGGGACACATTGTGCTTCACTTCTTCGACCAAACACGGTGGCGGCGAACCTTCCATCGCATCCAATGATTTCGCAGAAGCCTTCATGAAAACTCCAGGCACGCCAGCGGGGAAGATCAGCCGTCCAAAGATATTTTTCCTGGCGGCATTTGCCTTAATGGTGCTCACGATCGTGGTGCCTCCGTTCGTCAACATCAATCGGTTCCGGCATACGATTGTGCAGTCGATCAGTGCCGGCCTGGATCGGCCTGTGTACGCAAACTCCGTTGAGCTGACGCTGTTTCCTCGTCCGGCGTTTGTGCTGCATCATCTGACGGTTGCCGAATGGCCGGAATATGGCGCGGAGCCCGTGATCACAGCGGAGACTGTAACCGCCAGCCTTCGTGCCAGCACTCTATGGCACCGCCGGGTTGAAATTGCCAGCTTGCATTTCGATGCGCCCAGCTTAAATCTTGCTCGCGACAGCAAGGGGCAATGGAATTTTGAAACTCTGATCAGCAATTCCCCGGTGCTGCGTTTGTCAGGGAGCTCGACCACAGCCGCATCCTCCTCTACAAGTCCGCCACCGTTTCCGTATGTAGAAGCGACCGAAGCTCGTATCAACTTCAAGCGTGGCGCAGAAAAACTTCCGTTTTCATTAGAAGGCGCACAGCTTGCACTCTGGAAAGAGTCGGGGAATGAGTGGCATGTGCGCATCAAGGCGCGTCCAGTTCGTACGGATCTTTCGCCGGGAGATACGGGACAGATCCTGGGCGAAGCCTCGGTCAAGACCACCGGGATGCTGATGGATTCGCCGATTCGAGCCAGCCTGGAGTGGCGGCGGGGCCAACTGGGAGAAATCAGCCGTTTATTACAGGGTGAAGATAGTGGGTGGCGAGGTGCCGTGGACTGGACCGTAAATGTGCGCGGCACGCTGGCTAAGGCTCACGTAACCTCGGATGTGCAGGTGGAGGAATTTCGTCGCGCGGAGTTCATTCCGCCATCCGAAATAGATTTATCTGCGCACTGCACGGGCGAATATGTGCACGCGGATCGGCGCATGGATCAACTCGATTGCAACGCGCCATTGGGAGGCGGCCATTTGCTGGTGAAATCGGTGGCCGACGATTTGAATTCCGCGACAAATCCACGCGACTCTGTGGCCTCAGAGGCTGTGAAGTCGAGTAGCGCTGGCTTTTTCTCTGTGGCGCTGCAGCAGGTTTCTGCTGGATTTTTTCTTGATCTTCTACGACATGTGCATCCGGGAATTGCTGCGGACACGACTGCGTCCGGCGAAGTGAATGGAAGCGCCGAATGTGAATGGCTCGGTTTGGATTCGTTGCATTCATGCACGGGAGAGTTGCGCACCACCCCGCTAACGCTGCACTTGTCCCACGTGGAACATGCGCTGCATCTATCACCGCTTGTGATATCCACACCTGCCGCGGCTGTAGCATCAGCCAAATCCCCTGCGTCGAGGACATCTGCGACGACCCATCATCGAACCAGTTCCGTCGCGGTTAGGGAGCACGCGCCAGGAAGCTGGGATCTGGCAACCGTGCATGCTTCGCTGGGTGGAGCAAGTTCAGCGACGTTGACGGGCATGCTGACGTCTTCGGGTCTTGCGCTTCACATCGATGGACCAGCCGACCTGAGGGAGTTGAGTCAAGTGGCACGCGCGATGAATTCGCCCGTGCTCTCCGGCGGGATCCATTCAATCCGTGGCACTGCGCAAATAGCGGTGACCCTGCGATCGAAGTGGTTGCCGCAATCCAATCCGACTGCCCTGGTCGCGGCCGCTCCAGGCAATGCAACAAACCTGGCCACTCAGCCAGTTTCATGGTTCGTTCCGTCGCAATGGAATGGTACCGTGCAACTTCACAATACGACGGTGCAACTTAGCTCGTTTCCGGGCACAATTCAAATCACCGGCGGTCAGGTGAATCTGACCGACACCGCTGTTGAATGGAATGGGTTGACGGGAACGTACGCGCACATTCCTTTCGACGGAAGCATTCGATGGGAGACATCCTGTCCGGCTGCGCGGCCACCTTGTGCGCGTACATTTACGTTGCATACGGCGAATTTGAATGTCGATCGTCTGCAGGGTGTTTTACGCCGCACGATCGCCGGGGCTGGATTGCTGGAACAACTGAATCCGTGGGCTGCGGGCGCTCCGGAATTGCCAGAGATTGCCGGTACCTTCAAGGCCGATTCGCTTTCGGCTGGCAAGCTGTCATTGAAAAATGCCTCGTTTCAACTCCATCTGCAGGGGCATCGAGCGGACCTGGTTTCGATTTCCGGCAACATATTCGGTGGAACGTTATCCGGGCTTCCCGATGACGTGAGTGAGGGCGGGTCGAATAGCGCCGCTAGCCCCGAAGCAACCTCTCTCACTGCGGTCCATGCGCCGGTCGCAATGCAGTCAGGCGCAGGTTCGGCGCAGTGGGGCGACGGTCCGCCAACGTATACATTGCGGGTGGGGCTCGAGAATATTCAGCCGGATCTTGTGGCTGCGATATGGCATGAGAAATGGGGTCGGGGGACCGCGATCGCCGAGATTCGCCTGAAGACGCAGGGGTGGTCGACGGCCGATTTTGCGCAAAATGCATCTGGCAATTTTGCCATCGATTGGCGTGGCGGCACGCTGGCTGCTTCGCTGCCTTCGGCGGTTTCCGCCACAGCGGCCGAGGATTCCGCAGACGCAGTCAACCTTATGCCGGGCGTCACGCGATTCCAGCGGTTACGTATGGTTGGTCATTTCCGCGACGAGAAACTCACGCTGGAATTCGGCCAACTGGGGCTCGCCGCGCAAACAGGGCGCAAGCAGGCCAACACTCCGGCAATTCAGTCGTTGTCGGGAACCGTGACATTTTCGCGGGTGCTCGATCTGCGAATGCAACCTTCTGGCATTTCGATTACCGGCCCGCTCGACAAGCCAGTGATGAAGGCGCGATCGCCTAAACTCCTGGGGAGCGCCAGCGTGGCGAACTCCGAAAATCCCTGAACCACTTGATCTGCCGGACTATTCAGGTTCGATGCTCGAAGCTTTTTCGCGGGCGCGATTACGACGTCGACGAAATATTTCATACAGTAGATACACCATCACAAGAGCAGCAAATACGCTTAGCAGCGCCATCGAGTGTAGCCCCATCCAAGTCATAATCTCAGGGCCAAAGTAGACAACCAGAAGCGCTGTCACCATGTAATGCACGGTGCGCCCCAGAAAGACGGCGACCATGTATGGGGCCACGCGCATTTCGAAGACGCCCGCTCCGAAGGCGAACACTTTGAATGGAAATGGCGGCGGCATGGCGGCAGGCACCAGCACAGCCAACCAGTGATGGCGGTCAAAGCGCGCCTGCATCTGGTCGTATTTGGCTTGGGGTATGCGCTTTAGCAAGACAAACTCGCCACCGGTGCGGCCAATGTAAAAGGGCACCAATGCACCTATGGCAGAGCCGAGCGCGCCCATGATGGCGTAGATCCAGAAATAGCCTCGATTGCTCCACACATAGCCGGCAATGATCAAGTCCATGGGAATGGCGATCGAGCTGGAATCGATGATTGCCAGCACGCCCACTCCCAAAAAACCCAAGGGTTTGAGGAACAGCAACAGCGCAATTTTCCAGTGAAGAAGGTGCGACCAGAGTTTCCGTATCATTGGCTATTCAAGAAATGTCATCGAAAAAGGGGTGTCTATTCATCCTACAGGGCTTTACTGCACCGTCTGAATCGCGGGTCGTTGCGCAGCTCCTATTTCTTTTCGGATGCAGAGTCCGGCTCTGAGTGGTCTGTATTCCCTGACAAAAGTACCAGCGCATGTTGGATAAGCGGAAGCACCGCCTCGAGCGACGTGATGGCCGCTCGCGGGCTCCCCGGAAGATTCACAATCAAGGTGGTACCAAGAGTTCCCGATATGGCTCGGCTCATGGGGGCGAGGGGGGTTTCCTTCAGCCCTTCACGGCGCATATGCTCGCCAAATCCGTCGAGGATGCGGTTGCAAACCTCCCGAGTGGCTTCCGGTGTCACGTCTCGGAGTGCGATGCCGGTGCCGCCAGTCGTGATCACCAGCGGCACACGGGCCGCTTGCTTGCGGATTTCTGCGGCTATATGTTCCACTTCATCAGGAACGACGACATTCTCATCGACGCTGAATCCGGCCTGCTGCAGATGATGAACCACGGCAGGGCCCGAGCGATCGACCCGAAGCCCTTGAAAACACGAGTCGCTAACCGTAATAACCAAAGCCTTCACAGCTGCGATTTTACCTGTAGATGGGATGGTTTGGTGACGGAAGAGCCCTCAGGCACAGTTCGAAAGATAGCCCCTGAACGGGCTGCGAAAACGTCAAAGAATGAGACAATGAAGGGAGGACGCAACGTCGATACTGGCACGTGGTACGGAAACTACAGTAGGATCAGTGTCGTCTAATTTTGATGGCCGCAATCGAAACACCCCCGAGTCCGCCAGAGAAGCCAATCGAACCCAAGTTCGATCGTTTGCGGACGCGTTACGAATCTCACTCGCCTCATGAGCTGCTCGATGTCATCGACTCTCTCGAGGGGGAGCGGCTGTCTGCCCGCGTGCGGGAAGCCATTTGGGTTTCGCTCATCTTCCACCTTTTCGTTTTCTGGTGGATCTTCTACGGTCCCAAGCTGAAGATGTTTCGGCCCGCCACGGTGGTGAACACCATGCCGGAGACGCCGGAAAAACCACCAGAGAATGTGTACCTGGACATGCCTCCAGACCTGGTGAAGAAGCCGCCAAAACCCACCAACATTATTTCTGATCAGAATCACACTGCGCAGACCAGGAATCCAACGCCCGATCAGAAAACGATTGATCAGTTGGAGGCGATGCGGCGAGCAGGACGTCCTTCGCCGCCACCGCAGCCGCAACAAAGAGCACAGCAACCGGAGCAGCCGGCCGCTCGTCCGCAGCAACCATCACCGCAGCGAGAGCAGGCCCGCGCCACACCGCCGGCCAATCCTGCGCCGCCCCCGCTTCCGTCCGCGCCAAACGCAAATTCACAGGAGATGCCGCAACGGCAGCCTGCGCAGCGTCAGTCGAAAGCGCAACCGAACCAGGCCACCAGTCAGCCCAATATGTCGGTGGGTGACATGATTCGTCAGGCGGAACGCAATGCCGCGCGCTCCACTGGCCAAGCTGGAGATAACGGCGAGAACGCTCCTGTCGCGCATCCGGGTGTTGCCTCCGGAGTAGAAGTTCTCAGCGACACCATGGGCGTTGATTTCGGCCCATACCTGCATCAGGTTGTGCAGATGACGCAGTCCAGTTGGGATTTGCTGATTCCAGAAGCCGCGCGTCCTCCGCTTTTGAAGCAGGGAACTGTCGCGATTCAATTTATCATCCTGCCGGATGGCAGCATCAAGCAGATGCAGCTGGTGCGGCCGTCGGGGGACGTGTCTCTTGATCGCGCTGCCTGGGGCGGCATCACAGGAGCAGGCCCATTTCCACCTTTACCGAAACAATTTAAGGGACCGTACCTGGCCTTGCGTTTTTACTTCCTCTATAACGAACAAACCGGGCAGTACACGCGGGAATGATCGCTCCAGAAGAAGCCGCACTGCGACGTCGTCAGGCGGTGGGCCTGGTATGGATTGCCGTGGCGATCTTTCTGTATTGCGCATTTCGCGCTGGCTGGCACGCTGTCTTCCTGACCCGCTGGTGGAACTTCTGGTAACGTTTGCTTTCCTCCTGCCGGGCGTCTCATAAGTGTGGGAAGTTTGACCGAGAGAGTCTGCACGGAACGATGGACGGCGCCAATCTACAAAGTGAGTTGAAGAATTCCAGCTATCCCCTGGTGCTGCTGCATGGAGCGACTGCCAGCGGAAAAACCTCGCTTGCGATTCAACTGGCGCAGCGATTTTCCGGTGAGGTCGTCAGCTGCGACTCGGTGGCAGTCTATCGCGAATTAGAGATCGGTACAGCAAAGCCCTCGAAGGAACAGCGCGCCCTGGTTCCGCATCACATGCTGGACGTGGTGTGGCCGAGCCAGCCCTACACGGCCGGGGATTATGCCCGCGATGCGCGCGCCAGCGTCGCGGATATTGTGGCGCGCGGCAAATTGCCTATTGTTGCCGGCGGAACTGGTCTTTATCTGCGGGCGCTGATCGACGGATTGTTTCCGGGGCCCGCACGATTTGAGTCGTTGCGTGTGCGCCTGCGCGAAATGGAACAGGAGCGCGGCAGCAGTTATCTGGCAAGAATTTTGCAGCGGCTCGATCCTGTTTCGGCGTCGCGCATTCATCCCAACGATGCGCCTAAGCTGGTGCGCGCGATTGAAGTGACCCTGGCTTCGCAACAACGAATGTCGTCGCTGTGGGAAGCAGGACGTGATCCGTTGCATGGCTTTCGGATTCTAAGACTGGGGCTCGATCCATCAAGGCCTGCGCTCTACGCGCGTATCAATCAGCGGGCGGCGGCGATGTTTTCCCATGGATTGGTCGAGGAAACGGAGCACTTGCTGGCTCGTTACGGAGAGGATTGCCGACCGTTACTGTCTCTGGGATACAAGCAGGCAGGGATGCTGCTGCGCGGAGACCTTTCCATGGAGGACGCAATTGCTTCGACGCAGCAAGGGCACCGCAACTATGCCAAGCGGCAGGCAACTTGGTTTCGCCGCGAGCCCGACGTGCATTGGCTCGATGGATTCGGCGACGATCCTGAAATCGCGCAGAAAGCTTTGGCGCACGTGGAACATCATATGAGCCAGGGCGGCGAAGCGCACGGTGATCTGAAATCTTCGCTGTCTGCGGAATAAAAAAGGCCACTCGAAAGAGCGGCCCTTTTTTGTTTTCAGATGAAGCGGACTAGGCTTCGCGCACGCCGTCGAGAAAGGCGCGCAGTTTGCGTGACCGCGACGGATGACGCAGTTTGCGCAGCGCCTTGGCTTCAATCTGGCGAATGCGCTCGCGAGTCACCTGGAAGCTCTGTCCAACCTCTTCCAGCGTGTGCTCGGAACCATCTTCCAGGCCGAACCGCATCTTGATGACGCGCTCTTCGCGCGGCGTCAGTGTGCGCAGCACCTGCGCTGTATAGTCCTTCAGGTTCACGCTGATGACGGCATCCGAAGGAGAAACGGCCTGGTGATCTTCAATGAAATCTCCCAGGTGCGAATCTTCTTCTTCACCGATCGGCGTTTCCAGCGAGATGGGTTCCTGCGCAATCTTCAACACCTTGCGAACCTTGGCGACAGGAATATCCATGCGCTTGGCAATCTCTTCCGAGGTTGGCTCGCGCCCGAGTTCCTGCACGAGCTGACGCGAGGTACGGATCAGCTTGTTGATGGTTTCAATCATGTGCACCGGGATGCGGATGGTACGTGCCTGGTCCGCGATGGCGCGCGTGATTGCCTGGCGAATCCACCAGGTTGCGTAGGTTGAAAATTTATATCCGCGACGGTATTCGAACTTGTCGACCGCCTTCATCAGGCCGATGTTGCCTTCCTGAATCAGGTCGAGGAACTGCAGTCCGCGGTTGGTATATTTCTTGGCAATCGAGACCACCAGTCGCAGGTTAGCTTCAATCAGCTCGCGCTTGGCCTGCTCGGCATCCATGTCGCCCTGGATCATTTCGCGCTGGGTGCGCTTCAGTTCCGCGACCGATACCCCGGCGTCGACTTCCAGTTTTTCAAGATCGCCCTTGCAGTTGCGCTGCTGACGGCGATACTCTTTGCGCATTTCCTCGCTTTTCGACTGTTCGTGCTTCTGTTCCAGGGTGCGAATCTGGCGATCGAGCGCGCGCATGGCATCAACAGTCTTGTTGACCTTATCGAGCAGCCGCTTGCGCTCCGCGTTGGTGTATTTCAGTTCGCGAATGACGCGGGAAACCCGCACCAGCTCGCGTCCAATCGCCCAGCGGGTGCGGCGATGTTCTTTTGCTTTGCCCTTGTCCTTGGCGGAGATGCCTTCCAGCTTTTCACGCAGCTGCTGGGCTTTTTTGTAGTGCTTGACCAGGGTGTCAATTGCGGTGGTGGTCAGTTTGGTGCGTGCCTGCAGAATTTCTTCGGTGAGCTCTTCTTCATCGAAGGTGACTACTTCCTTGATGCTGCGCACGCCGCGCTTCAGGTCCTCGCCCAGCGCGATAATTTCGCGGGTGACGATGGAAGATCGCGAGATGGCTTTCATCACGCGCATCTGGCCGCGCTCAATTCGTTTGGCGATTTCAACTTCGCCTTCACGGGTGAGCAGCGGTACCGTTCCCATTTCGCGCAGGTACATGCGGACAGGGTCGTTGGTCTTCTCCATCGCGCCAGGAGTCAGATCCAGTTCGACATCTTCGCTGTCTTCGCTGTCCAGTTCGTCGTGTTCTGCAGCCAGCTTGGGTTGATCTTCAAGCAGATCAATACCCTGCGTCCCGATGGTGGTCATCAGGTCGTCCAGATCGTCGGCGGAATTCACTTCGCCGGGGATCAGGTCATTCACTTCACCAAAGGTCAGGTAGCCTTTCTCTTTACCTGTTTCAATTAGTTTCTGAAGATCGTCTTCGTATTTATCGTTAATAGCCAAAGGTGCCCCTCTTTTTCGGAGATGCTGATTTAGGAGTTCGTTGTCCGTGGGCAAGACAATTTTTTGGATGCGGTCGAAGCCGCGACGGCAGGCCAGTTTGTTGGCGTATCTATGACGCCAGGGCGCACGTCCCCATTCTTGTTAAGGATAACACATGTACGGACTCGGGCGCTATGGCGCACGGTGTAACCTTTTTGCGGCCGACCAAGAAGAATAAGCGTCGTAGAATCTAGTGGCATGAAGAGCCCAAACAGCGTAGCGCTAAGGGGATTGGCAGCGCTGCTCACGGTCGTTCTCTTTGCCGCTGCAATCTGGATTGTGATTTTTCAGAACCGAGTGAGAGAGCCTGTGAGACTGGCTGCGGACGTGGCCGGAGGGTCGGCTGATGTTCGACAAGTGATAGGCGACCGTTTGAAGATCGGGAGATGGATACGAGGAAACCTCGTGGCGACGAGCGGTGATGGAAATGCAGATCTTACCATTCCGGTCTACGGTTCTCTCGGCCGAGGAGTCCTTGAGGAATGGGCGCAGGAAGGTGCGGGGAAGTGGCGACTCTGCTCACTTGTGTTTCACTCGGGGAAACATAATTCGATCACCATCACAGTCATAGACGACGCTTCCACTCGATGCGATCGTGAATGAGTCAGGTCCCGGCTGGGGAGGTCGAGCAACTAAAGCATTTCGCCGAGGCGGTTTTTAACCGCGGACGGAAGCGCCGGAGAAAGACAAGATCGCGCGGCCTGGGACTGGAACGCCATAGAACTGAGCCGGAGTAAAGTGGCTCATCAGCAGAATGTTGTCCAAAGACTCGCGAACTTCCTTGGTGGTGGGTCCGGAGACGATGCGGTAGTCGTACACGCGTCCCGTACTGCTGATCGCGACTTCAACCAACACTGGACGCGCAAAGGAACCGCGCGAATCCGTGCCGCCCACCGTATACAGGAACTGTGGACTGGTGGTGGAATCTGCCGTGGTCTCCGTGGCCGCAACCGGCGGCGGTGCCGCAACGGTGCCGATCATGAGTGCCATTACGCCCAGCAAAACCATGGCGGTCGCAAGACCCGCTGCGCCGCGTACCAATACCGGGGACAAAGTGTTTTCCCAGTACATCTGCCAGGATTCGATACGTCTGCGTGTGGTGCGCGCTTTCTCCTGCGAAATGGCAACACGAAGCCGCAATCCCATATCGACCGGAGGTTTCGCGGGCCCAATGCTGGTCAGTACACGCTGCAAAGTGCGCCATTCGGCGAACTCGGTGGTGCAATTCTGGCAGCCTTCAAGGTGACTGGCGATGGCATGCATCGCGGCCCCTGACACGGCTCCGTCCAGGTATTCCGAAAACTGTGAACGTATTGACAGGCAATCACTCATACTGCCTCCCCAAATAGGCGACCCTCGGCGGACCGGGTCGATCCAGAAACCTCGCTTGTCGACGTGCTACTTACCGCCGGGCGACCGGACAGAATGCCTTTGTCCGTGTGGGCTTGAGCAATTAACGGCTGCAATCGTGCATCGCAACATGGCGCGCCCGCGTACCAGGCGCGATTTCACTGTTCCTAAATGTGTGCCGAGAATCTCAGCAATTTCGTCGTACGGCAGGCCTTCCAAATCGCGCAAAATGACGACAGTCCGAAATGGCTCTTGCAGCCGGCGCAATTCGATTTCAACCTTGGCGCGAATCTCCTCGTGCTCGGTCAGCTCGTACGGCGAGGCGTGTTCGTCGACCAGCAGATCTTTCAGATAGGTCGATTTGCCTTCGTCGGACGCGTTCGTCTCGGTCTCGATCGTGATTTCTCGACCACGATGCCGTGACCACCAGCGGCGCTGATTCGAGGCCTCTCGCAAGCGCGATGCGATACATCCATGTACGCAGACTGGAGTCTCCGTGGAAACTTCCAATGTTGCGAAAGACCTTGATGAAAACATCCTGCGTAATGTCGGCAGCGTCGGAGGGATCGGTGAGAACGCGCGAAATCAGACTAAAGATGGGAGCTTGATACTGTGCGATGAGAAGCGCAAAAGCCTCTTCCGAGCCAGCTTGCAGCTCAGCGGTGAGGACGGAGTCATCCGTCCGTATTGCGATTCCAGCAGCCAGATCTCCCAATGCAGAAGCCGCGGACATGCGGTCACCTCAACCCTATCAGGCAAGCGAATAGTTCTCAAGCGGCTGCGCCATCCGGCAAGAAACCTATTGCTTGAGCTTGCCTCTTATTAGGTTAGACAAGAGGCGGCTGAGAAAGGTTCCACATTCTTTGGTAATCGCAGAACCAAGGGTTTGCAAGTCGGATACTGGCTGCCAGGAAGGGTAGCATTTGCAGCAGTTATGGCTGGACCAATCGAGTCCGCCGGGCCACTCGAAAGCCACCGTGGCACCTCATGCGTCTCGATGCTGGAGTTGAATCCAAATCAGTCCTCCCGATATTGGACTCTGTGCGCATCTATATAGGAGCAGCGGGTTCATTGCCGATCGGGGCGCCGGTTGAACCTGTCAGCACATGGAACTGTGATTTTGCCAACATGGTCTGTCCTCCGCCAGGGTTCGCAAGGGTTGGAAGCCAGATGGACACGATGGTTCCGACTCCTTCTCTGGAGCGAATACGAAGACCTCCACCCTGCTTTTCGATGATCTGTCGAATAATCCACAAACCCAATCCGGTGCCATTGGGCCCCTTCGTCGTAAAAAATGGCGTGAATAGTTTAGATATCACGGACGGAGGAATTCCATGGCCCGAGTCCGCTACGCGCACCACGAACCCTGGCTGTCGCGAATGCAACTGCGGGCTGGGACGAACGGAAATGTGCAGTCTTCCGCCAGGGGACAGTGCGGCCAAAGAGTTCTCAATCAAATTAATCAGGATTTGTCGCATCTCTCCAGGATGAGCGGTGATGATTGGATCTTGTCCGACGAATTTTGTGGTGACGGTGACTCTTGCGGAATTGATATGCCCGCGCTCGAGACTGAGAACGTCTTCCGCAATTTGTTTCAGGTTTACTTTTTCCGGCTGGGCGGACTCGCGATAGTAGGTCAGGGTGTGATTCGCGATGCGGGCTACGCGTTTCAACTCCTCCTCGGCCAGCGTCACGGAAGGTTGCAACTCGGCGGGCAAACCCGGATGCGTTCCGATCAGGTACATCAGGTTCATGACGGATTCGAGAGGGTTATTGATTTCGTGGCTGATGCTGGCAGAAAGTCTGCCGACGGCGGCCAGTCGTTCAGATGCAACCAGAGCTTCACGGCTGGTGTGCATTTCTCGCAGGTATTGATTGATCTCTTTTGAAAGAAGTGGAACTTTTCTTTGGAAGACGATCGCGGTGGGCACGGACACCAGCGCGCAAAGTATTTTGACGGATGTGGAGAGAGGATAGAGCGGCCACCAGATGGTGACGACTTCCATGAAATGGGTCAAACCGCAGGTAAGGATAAATAGTCCGAAGGCGAGAAAAATCCAGAGATATGGGCGCAGCTGGCTGCGGACCAACCACGCCAGCAGAAACAAGGACTCAAACAAGACCACGTAGGAAAGGAAAATCGCCATGTCCGCAGGGGCGTTGGTCCAGATGAGCCAAGGCTGTGCGAGATAGCAAAAACGATGCGGCAGGTAACGTTCAGACAAGAGCACGGGGCCAAAGTGGACGATGGCGATAACGCCAATACTGAGGAGCAGAATGCCAAGGGCAATGCCAGTTCGGAGACGAGACTTCATTCGCAGCAGCTCACTTTCCTAAAAGAATCTGGCATGATGCTTCGGATGCTACCTGTGGAGCGAGCTACAGGGGAGAACACCGGACCGGATCGCTTCTGCCACGAAATTGGCCCGAGTGAGTCAGTGAAGTGGGCGTTCGCAATGGGCTGGGGAGCACTCCGCGGAGAGATTATACTTCGCAGCAATAATCTCAATGAACTTGAATTTCTCAACGGGTCGAGCGGCGATGCAGTTGCGGTTTGGAAAGTTGAGATTCAGTTTTACACCGGAAGCTCAGGATTTCAGGAGCCTGCGTATAGGAAGGTGTATGCAAGTCTGCCAGGTTCGCTATACTGAATGGGCGCGGAGAGATGGCCGAGAGGCTGAAGGCGGCGGTTTGCTAAACCGTTATAGGGCCAAAAGCTCTATCGAGGGTTCGAATCCCTCTCTCTCCGCCAGACGCTGCTCAACCCCAATCACAAAAGGCATTTAGAGCCTGCCTATACCACTTGAGTTTGCTGGTTGGGTTTTGCTTCTGCCTCTTCCAGTTGCACATTGGTTGCATGTTTAGGTGCGCGGACCTTTCGAGCGCATCAGGATTGCCGGATTTGCAGAGAGTGGACGTTAAATACCCGGTACCTCATCTGTGTCAAACACTGCGGCAACATTTCACCCAAAACTATATCTCTTGAATTACGCCTGAGACTTCATGGGTAGCAACACGAGAAGTGGTATTTCAACCTGAAAAATACGAGGGGCAGTGCGGGCGACAAGCCTTCGTCTCTAGAACCCGCCTCACGGGTACGACTTGCCCGGTGTGGTGGGGAGAAGAGGTGTTGTTCGAAGCTGCCTCTCTATATCGTTTTCGAAATGCTTCTGCCAGTAAGCTGCTAAAAGAGATGCCCTCTCAGAGATTTCCTGAAAAGAGCCCCAATGCAAGAATGTCTTAATATCAAACTTTGATATGAAGAGATAACGCTCATTCTTTAATAAGCGGATCAGCTGATGTGTGAGAGGACCAATGAACTCCTTGCAAAGGCTCCTTAATAAAGCAAGGCAATTCTCGAAGCCGTTCTCTAAAGGATCTCTAAGAGCGCCTATTGACCAAGCCGGCGGCCGGCAGGCTGCTCGAAATTGCATGGTAAGCAATCTCAGCAGCCCTGCCGGGCGACACAGATAAAGCGCTATCGGTCTCGAGTCCGCAGGAAGCCGTGGTACACGTAGTTAGAGTCCACATAATACCCAGTAATTGCCTGCAAGTTATTCATACTGGAAGCCAAAGTAAACACCGAGCCGGAAGGATCAAGCGTCACAATCTTACCGTCGGGAGTGCGTAGATAACCGTGGTATACGAAGTTCGAGTCAATATAGGTTCCCATGACTGCCCCGAAATCGTTGACGCTTGTAGGACAATCGGCGGAGCAGCCGGTGCCAGTGTAATTTCCGGTACCAGCGCCCGGAGCATTGAACGTCGTGAATTCGCCTTTGGGACTAAGTAGGAAGCCGTGGTATACGTTGTTGCTGTCGGTGTAGCTTCCTGCGATCATCCCCAGCTGATTCAGACCCCATGCACAACCGGGACAACCCGTACCCTGGCCGGGGCCAGTGCCTGCACCAGGAGCTTCGAATGTTTTCAGCGTGCCGTCAAGATAACGGATCATACCGCGCTGGACGAAGTTGCCGCTGTTATCCATGAAGCCTCCGACGCTAAGGCCCCACATATTGATTGCGGTCATCGCACTACCATAACAACCAGTGGAGGTGCCGGTATCGCATGAGTCTGGACCGACAAAAGTGTAGATCTTGCCATAAGAAGTGCGAAGGAAAGCGTGGAAGAGATAATTTGAGTCCAAAGCGTACCCGACGACTGCCCCCTCGAGATTAATTCCGATGGGGAATGTACCATTCTCGCCTGCCCCAGGAACATCAAAGGTCGTAAACCTCCCGTCTGGAGTGCGCAGGAAGCCGTGAGAGAGGCCGCTTGCATCGTTGAAAGATCCGGTGATGACGCCCAAATCATTGATGCTCGATGGGGAGGTCCCGTTGTAGGAACCTGAGGTCGTGTCCGCGCCGGGGGCCTCGAAGGTGGTGAACTGGCCATCAGGTCTTCGTACGAACCCATGGTACACAGTGTCAGCGCCTTGATAGGATCCCGCGATAACTCCCAAAGCGTTGATGCCGCTAGGATAGGTTCCGTTGTAATCTCCTGGCGTAGAGTCCGCACCCGGCGCGTCGAAGGTGATAATTTTCTGAGCTTGAGCCGCGAGACCCAACCCCAATAAACTTGCGATTAAACAAAGCGCGAGAGATGCTTTCCGACGGCATGATTGGGCGGTTTCTCTGAGTTGCGAGTCATTTCCAAACACATGCTTGGGTGAGACAAGGCAAATGGATTTGATTTTGCTGCCGAGCAAGATCGTAGACACACTTCCGCTTTTCTGTGAGAACATGGACACCTCCGCGTATTCATCTGAGCTAATCGAGCTCTGAATTCGGGTCGATCGCCCTACTTATATACGCGACATTGTTCGGAAAAAGGGGTCATCCGTATCCGCATTAGCCGGCTGGACGTGGCTTAAATTCCTTAGCCGAGCGAGGTATACCGTGTCATGGAGATGTCAACGGGCTCAGAGGTTACGCTGCTCCTTGGGCAGCTAACGAGGGGAGAAGAAGGAGCCACCGCTAAGCTCATTCCTCTGGTCTATGAGGAGTTGCGTAGGCTAGCTCGCAGTCACATGCGGCGTGAGAGTGAATATCACACTTTGCAGACGACTGCTTTGGTTCATGAGGTGTACCTCAAGCTGGTTGATCAACGTTCAGTAGATTGGAAGGGGCGTTCGCACTTCTTCGCGATTGCGGCACAAATGATGCGTCGCATTCTCGTGGACCACGCTCGCGGGCGTCTGCGAGAAAAGCGAGGGGGCGGCGACAGGCCAATACCTCTGGATGAAGCATTTGTCTTCGCCCCCGAACGTTCGCTGGAATTGATCAAGCTGGACCAATCGCTCGAACGATTGGAACGAATTGATGAGCGACAATGCAAGATCGTGGAGCTTCGCTTCTTCGGCGGATTGACCGTTGAAGAAACCGCGGAAGCATTGGGTGTTTCGCCAAAGACCGTTAAGCGAGACTGGAGCATGGCAAAAGCATGGCTCCACGGAGATATGAAGACAAGTCATGCAAGGTCCCTTCGATAAACGGACATCGATCAAGGATCTGTTCGCAACTGCGCTCGAGCAGGATCCTGCCTCGCGCTCTGCATTCCTACATGAGCGCTGTGAAGATGCGGAGATCTGTTTCGAGGTCGAACGGCTCCTGCGTGAGCACGAAGAAGCCGGCACATTCCTTTCTACGCCATTTCTAGAAGGCCTAACAGGAGTTGGGAGCGATCCCACGTTCCTTCAGAGACTAGGAAAAGGGGATTTGTTTGCAGGACGCTTTCGCATCTCTCATTTCATCGCAGCTGGTGGAATGGGCGAAGTTTATGCAGCTGAAGATATGCAACTTGAGCGAACGGTAGCACTCAAGTTTCTATCCCTGGAATCTGCACGAGAGCTACGATCCCTGGTTCGATTCCAAAGAGAGGCAAAAGCTGCTTCTGCCCTGAATCATCCAAATATCTGCACCGTCTACGATATCGGAGAAGATCGCGGCAGAGCGTTTATCGCCATGGAACTTTTGGAGGGTGAGACGCTTTCCACGCGCCTCAAACGCGGTCCGTGCACTTTGGAGGAAGGCCTTCGAATCGCGCTTTCGATCTCCTCCGCTCTTGTCGCCGCGCATAGCAAGGGAATCATTCATCGAGACATTAAACCCGGGAATATCATGCTCACTCCAAGCGGGGCTAAACTGCTCGATTTTGGATTGGCCCTTCACGGCCAATTTGTTAGTCGAGAACCAAAAATCACTGCAACCCTAACTGGCGAAGCGAACGTCGTCGGCACTCTTCCTTATATGCCTCCCGAACAGCTGCGCGGCGAAGAGACCGATGGTCGCGGAGACATCTTTTCTTTCGGAGCTGTTCTTTACGAGATGTTCACCGGTAGGGGCGCATTCAAAGGACTATCAACAATAGACACTATCGCCGCGATAACAGGGATGGAGCCCACGCCGATCCGTGAGCTGACGAAGAACCTGCCCGAGGGACTTGAAACTCTTATCCGGCGTTGCCTGCGAAAGAAAGTCGGAGACCGATACCAAACCGCAAGTGAAGTAGAGAGCAAGCTCAACGAGTGTCTTACGGCGGCCAGGGAACCTGCAAGCGGAATCAATCTTAAGGTACTCACACATCATGCTAAACGGCCAAAGATTCTCGCCCTTCTTGCACTCTCTCTCGTTCTGCTTGCCAGCTACCCTGCATGGTGGTTCTACCGCAGTTCAAAGGCAAAATGGGCAGTCAATCAAGCATTGCCCCGAATCGGACATCTCATCGACGACGATAAGTTCGATAAAGCCTTTGCCCTTGGTCTCGAGGCTGACCGATATATTCCTCACGATTCCAGGCTTGTAAATTACTTGTCGGAAATCTCATGGTCGCCTTCAATCAAGACTCAACCTTCAGGCGCATCGGTTTATCGGAAGAGATACAACTCCCCCGATGAGCCCTGGGAATTCGTTGGGACTTCACCGATCGATGGGCGGCGGTTTCCAGTCGTCGATTCGGTGTGGAAGTTCGAGTTGAAGGGATACACCACCGTGGAGCGCGCGACATTTCCCTACGGGCCTATGTTCGTAAAGCTGGATGAAGCCGGCAAGGCTCCGCCCGGAATGGTACATATCAGCGTCACGAAGCCACTCGGAAAAGGGAGCCCAGGAAGCTTACATGGTCTTGCAGGTTACGAGGACTTGCCTGCAGTAGAATTGTCCGATTTTTGGATGGAAAATTCGAGGTCACGAACCGGGACTTCAAACGGTTCGTTGACCAGGGGGGATATGAAAAAGCCGAGTATTGGAAAAATCAATTCGTTAAAGATGGTCGTGTTCTAACTTGGGCAGAAGCAATGAAGTTGTTTCGGGACAAAACCGGAAATGCCGGGCCCTCGTCATGGATTCAAGGAGATTATCCGACTGGCCAGGGAGACTATCCGGAAACTGGAGCGAGTTGGTTCGAGGCGGATGCCTATGCGCATTTGTGGGGAAAAAGCTGCCAACCGTTTACCACTGGTTAGCTGCGGCCTTTCCGCCCGACGGTCCGGGTTTGATTCCAGCGAGTAATTTCAACGAAGTCGGACTGGCCCGGGTTGGGAAATATGAAGGAATGAGTTGGTCGGGCGCATTCGATCTCGCGGGCAACGCAAAAGAGTGGATACACAATGAGGAGCGCTCAGGAAAGCGCTAT
>CAVZFK010000007.1:0-90826 GCA_963774515.1 uncultured Acidobacteriota bacterium
TTCCGAAATTGATAAAATAGAAGTAAGCACTTCCCGGGAGCCTTCCCCAAGCCAGCGCATTTCCCTCAATCGCACCGAGCTTTCGGCCGCTGATTTTCGTTTTTTCGCAGAAAAGTCGCCGCGAAAAAGCGAAAATACTTGAGGTTCCCCCATCAGAGGCGCAGCAATCAAAGCACTTACCGCAAAAACAGCGCTGCATAATCCTTCAATTAGTCTGCATAAACCTTCAACTTCTACGTATAATCCTTCAACTTCGCTGCATAATCCTTCCCACGATTCAGGCTCGCGGCATCGCGAACCCAGCGCTCGGGCGACCGGCCCATGCAAACGTTGCCGCCGCGACCCGTCGACTGAATCCGAGCCTCCTCTTACGGTTTCAAATCGAACGCCGGCCGCAAACTCGCGTCCATATAAAACGGCACCGACGTGTGCTCATGCACGATCCGCCATTCTTCTCTCGCGACGCTCCAGGCACAATGTCTCCCGCATCCAGAAACTCACCGGATGATCCACGCCCTTCTTGATCCCATCCATCCGCATATATCCGTTGCAAAACGCCAGGTCACCGGAAACGTGAACCTCAAAATCCTGCGGCGTAATCTCGATCGGTCCTTCCCAGCTATCGAGCCACGCCTGCGTTTCGGCGATGTCGATGCCGCGATGAACTAACGGCGGCGCGAGGTTGAAAATTGCCGCGTCGGCGCTATAGGGTGCGGCGAGATGGTGAACGTCCTTCTCGTGGCGTGCCTGCTTCATGCCGTCGATGACGGCGAGAATGTCGGCTTTCTCCTTCGTGGCTTGATCCTGCATAACAGCGGTTGACATGGTGTTTCTCCTTTCTGGTTGTCTCGTGAAATGCTTCGCTGCTCTACACCGTCGGGACCGCGATCTGGATCACATTCTGATCTTCCGGCGTCACTCTGGGATCGGTGACGTAATGTTCAATGCAGAAATCATCGCGCAATTGAATCTCCTTCTCCGCGACAATTTCGAAAACTCTGCGCGAGGCATCCGGCAAATCTGCAAATCGCCCCGTCAAAGTGAACTGACTGTATTTCCCGCCTTTGAAGCGCGTGGACTCCACGCCCGCGGGAAGATTCTTCGGCTCTTCCGCAACCGATACGCCGGCGCGATAGATTTTCGGCCCTACCTTATATAGGCTGGTGTAGCCCGTGATTTTGTTGTGCTCGGCAATTGCATCCGTAAGTTTGTGCAGTTGCCCCCAGGCCTGCGGCGCGCTGGTCATGAAAGGCCCGACTGCTTCGACGTAGACATAATGCATTTCCGGCCAGGTCACGATCTCGGGTTCTTCGGTCAGTTGTAGCGAATGTTTTCCTGCAATAGCCATCGGATTTCTCCTCTCGGTTGAACAAAGCTTGACGCGTCAATAGTCCTGCGGATCTCAGGCGCCTGGCTGCATCGGGCGTTCGTGAATAATCATCCAGGAGACGCCGAACTTGTCCCGCAGCATGCTGAAGCGGAAAGCGAAAAACGTCTCCGCCATCGGCATAAAGATTTCTCCGCCGTCCGCAAGCAACGCGTGAATTCGTTCCGCCTCTTCATTACTGCCGACGATCAACGTCAAATACGCGCTGCGCATCGGTTGATAGCTGGGAATATCGGCGCCCAGCACTTCCGTTCCGCCCAGGTCCAGGCGCGCATGCAGAATCGCTTTCTCCTGCCCCGGCGGAATATTCTTCTTGTCAGGCATCTCGCCGAAGGTCATCTTGAAAACGAACTTCCCGCCAAGATGCTTTTCGTAGAAACGGAAAGCCTCTTCGCAATTCCCGCCAAAATTCAGATACGTGTACATCTTCAACGGTGCAGTTGCCATCGTGCGTTCTCCTTAAGGTTGATTGAAAAGCGATTTCAGACGCCGAACATGCATGCTTGAAGTGAATTCTTGAACCGTGCCCGTCATCTCAAGTCCCAGGCGTGTATTTGGAAGGCGTTCCATCCGACCATTCCGACACTGGAATCATGAACTCTGTCAATGGCTCGGGAGCTCCCTGAAATTGCGGGTTCAACAAGACCGGCGATCCCGGCAAATCTGCTCCCCAGGTTACGGGTTTCGTCAGCGGAACATAAAACATCAGATGCGAATGCCAATGGCCGATGCCATCTCCCAGGTACCCTTGCTTCGACATCATGTAACTCATCGCGCCGGGCTCCAAAGTTGGGAGTTGCTTCGCTTTCAGCGCTGCTCGAATCCCTTCCATCACCTGGTCTTTTGAAAGTCCGCTCAGCACCAGGTCCGACCGCTTCAGGGTCAATGGCAGAATCGAGCGCGCGGCTGGCGGATTAAAACAGATCGGTCCCCGCATCTTCGGATTCCAGAACTGCGGTGCATTGAAGGGAGACATCCATCCTCGTTCGACGACACACACGAAACCATTTTTCCCTTCGACCGCGGTGGTGTAGCCATGCCGTCCCAGAACCATCACCGTCGCATTCCCTGAGATCGACGCCGGAGCTGCACTCCGCGCCAACGCAATCTCCGCATTTCGATCCGGCATCAAGTACTGCTCGACCGGAGCCATGCTGCGATACGATGCCGTCCGATCCTGTGCCCGCGCCGGCAACGCCGCGCTCAACGCCACAGCAATCACGAGCACCCGCCATCCGTTTCTTCCGAATGTTCTTTTGTTCATGCCGTTTTCCTTTTCTCCGAACGATTGAAAAGTATTTCTAGATAGCGCCGTAAATGGTCGAGGCAGGCTGCGGCAACTTCCGCGCCGCCCTCCGCTTTCGCCAAAATGAACGAGCCCTGAATCACCGCCTGCATGTACAGCGCCAGGCTCTCTGCTGTCCACTCTGGATTCATACGATGGATGTGCGTTGCTTTTGTGATTTCCAGTTCGAGCGTGGCAGCGTGTTGGCGAATGCTCTTGTCGCATGCGTCTCGAATCGATGGATGAGTCTCATAGATTTCCTGCACCATGGTGCCGACCAGGCAGGTAAACTCCGGCAATGTGCCCTGCAGAATCTTCTTGCGAAAATCCACGTACGCCAGCAGCCGATCGACCGGATCAGGCAGCAAGTGATACGGCGCAGATCGAAAGAACTCGCCCGTCATCACATTCCAATATTCCGCCGCCGCCAGCGCCAGATCTTCCTTCGACTTGAAGTGATGAAAAAAACTTCCCTTGGTCAGCCCTGCAGCCTCGCAAACATCTTCAATCCGCGTCGCCGTGTACCCCTTCGCGCGAATCACCCGCAGCGCCGCATCCAAAAGTTTTGTCTTCGATCCGTGCTGCCCCGCCAAACTCCCCATCCCCATCCCCACCCCAAACTTCAATTAAAAACACCATACCTACCGGTTGGTATGCGTGTCAACGATTTTGATTTGCACAGGGCAACTTGCTGATTCTTAGGGACGGGGAGACGAGATAATTTTCGGAACGGAGGATGAAATTTAGCAGGCGGCCTGTAAGCCGAATTTTGTCGAGGACGATCATTCCTCTAGGCGCCGCATTACTGCGAGCGCTCATAGCGACCTACCCGCGGGTTTAGCGCACCGGGCCAGCACGCGCGCTGAGGCTTGCGCCGCAACGCTTCCCGCCTATTTGGTCTTGCTCCGTGTGGGGTTTACCCTGCCTTCGACTTTACAGCCGAAGCGGTGCGCTCTTACCGCACCTTTTCACCCTTACCGCATCCTTGCGGATGCGGCGGTATATTCTCTGTGGCACTTGCCGTCCCGAAGCTTTAAAGCTTCAGTCCCGGACGTTATCCGGCACACTGCCCTGCGGAGTTCGGACTTTCCTCTCCCGGCGGAACTTTGCAGTTCTCCGGCAGCGATCGCCCAGCCGCCTGCTAGAGCCATGATACGCGTGAGCAAGCTCAAACCGATGCGCATGTTTTTCGCTCAAGCCGAAATGAAAACTTCGTTGACGCGTGCGGTTTGTCGCTTCAACCCAGAACGATGGCGTTGGAGAGTTTCACCCACCACTCTGGATGATGGAGCCAGATCTGGATTGCAAACGTCTGGCAGACGATCAATGCCGGCAAGGCGTAGCGATAGACCACGTGGATTTTTCGATTGACGATCAGGTCGCGTGCGACCCCCAGCAAAATCAGCGCATCCACGCCCGCATAGAACCACATAAACGGGATCATCGGCATCCGTCCGAAGGCGGCCGCGGTCAGCGCGCAAGTTGCGACCAACATCAGGCGGCGATGATATTCCGGCATTTTGCGCCAATAGATGGCAAGCCAGAAAAAGACTGTGAACGACAAGATATCGACTGCCTGGATGGCGAAGAAGGTGGGGTTTGCGCCGGTCGGTGGGAGCTGGACTGCCTCCGCGTGAAAATGGATGAACTCGAACCGGTGCATGATGATTGCAGTTGAAATTCCCAGCACGGGCATCAAGACGCCGAGTGCAGCGCCGAACCAGCCAGTCATTCGATGCAGCTTCACATTGCCGGTTCGCACCAGCGCAGACTGAAAGATGAAGAAGCCCAGCCAGGCGGTGAAAACCGCACCATGAAACCACAGAATCAATGGCCGCGGTGGAGTCGCGTGCAGCAGGTTTTCATTGACGCTATGGCTGAAGCCGTACATGACGACGGCGGCAATCAGCAGCGACATGCAAAAGTAAAAATATTTGTTGAGAAATCGCGAAAGCTCGGAAGCCTTGGTGACATTGCGTTGTTTCGCTGCTACCGCGAAGCGCACTTGCTCGGTGGCCATTGCACGAACTCCAATGGATCAGGATGAAAAGGAAGTAATGCCTTGGAAGGGGAGGCCAGAATATCACGCGTCGCAGAAATTGGGCGCTCCAGCTGAAGTGCTCGAATCGATTGTCATCTGATTCATCGGCGAGGGGAACGGGAAGCGAGTTGGGAAACATCGGTAACCTTGATTTACCCATTTTTTACGATTTTGGTTGCTATCATGGACGAACCGAAGCAGAGAATAGAGATTGGCTGGCAGGCTTGCTGCTGGTATTGACGTGAATTCGAGGTGCGTCTGTGCCGGGTTCCCCATCAGGAGTAAACAATGGCTGTGTATCTGGTAACAGGAGCCGCCGGATTCATCGGTTCCTGGTTGACGCAGGCGCTTGTTGAACGAGGCGAAACGGTTCGCGCTCTGGATAATTTTTCAACCGGCAAGCGGGAAAACCTGGCACCCTGGAAAAACGACATCGAGATTCTTGAAGTCGATTTGCGCGATGAGGATCGTGTGGCGCAGGCCTGTAAAGGCGTCGACATTATTTTTCATGAGGGCGCGATCCCTTCGGTGCCCTTGTCTGTGAAGGATCCGCGCACCAGCCATACCGCAAATATTGACGGCACATTTAATTTGCTGGAAGGCGCACGCCATGGCGGCGTCAAGCGCGTGGTGTATGCGGCGTCGTCTTCCGCGTATGGCAATCGCAATCCCCTGCCACAGGTCGAAAACATGTTGCCGGGTCCGCTCTCGCCGTATGCGGTGCAGAAATTGGTGGGCGAGTTGTACCTGCGCAGCTACTGGGAAGTGTATGGGTTGGAGACGGTGGCGCTGCGCTACTTCAATATTTTTGGTCCGCGACAAGCCCCGGATTCTCCTTACAGCGGCGTGATGGCGAAGTTTGCGACGATGATGCTGGAAGGCGAGCAGCCAGTTATCCATGGCGATGGGGAGCAGAGCCGTGACTTTACGTATGTAGAGAATGTCGTGCAGGCGAACATGAAAGCGGCGGCTGGGCCAGCGGAAAAAGTGGCGGGACGCATGTTCAATTGCGCTTGCGGGCAGCCTTACACGTTGAACCAGACCTACAAGCTGATTGCAGAGTTGACCGGATACAAAAACCCGCCAAAATATGGCCCTCCACGGGAAGGCGATATTAAGCATTCTTACGCGGATATCTCAGCGGCCAGGGAAGCGTTGGGATACGACCCGAAGATCAATTTTCTGGAAGGGTTGCAGCGTACGGTGGACTGGTATCGCGAGCAGCGCCAGGCGCAATCTCGAAAGACCGTTGGCGCAAGAGCCTAAAACACAGTCAAAAGCAGCCCTGGCTTTGGTTCACTGGCAACGGTGCAAACTTGCTGGTGGAGGCGGCGCGCGTTCAAAGTTGAAGGTTTATGCAGGATTGTTGAAGGATTATGCAGCGAAGTTGAAGGATTATACGGAGAAGCTGAAGGATTATGCAGGATATTTCTGCGGCAAGTGCTTTGGCTGCAGTTAGATATTTGGAAAAACCCCCTCTAATTCCCATTTTTCACTGCAAATTTGCGGAAAAAAACGAAGAGCGGCTGGCCCTCAACCGCGGGCGATGAGGAAAATCCATTGCGTAAGAGAAAGGCGCACGGGAATGCTGCTATCTCTATTCTATCAACTTTGGAACAGGTGATGCGCCAATCAGAAAGAGGCGGTTTGCTTATGGCGGGCGACCGGCACGGTTCCGCTGCGGCCAGCCATCGTGGACTCGGGCGAGACCACGGGGACCCGCGCCGGCCGTGTTTCCATCGACTGCTCGGATGGATGAGCGCGTATACTGCCAATCATCCCAGCCGGGATGACGACATCCGGGCCCCAAACAATATCCTGAAGAGCTAGGGCTGGAAAAAAGGAGTTACTTGCCATGAGTAACGCAGCTCGACCGCTCCCGATACAAGAAGATAACCCTTCGAACGTATCACCGACGAACACTGCCAAAGCTTACGCGGCACAAAGCGCAACTTCCGGGATGGCGGCAACCGTCATCCCGCGCCGCGCACTGCAGCCACAAGATGTGCAGCTCGAGATTCTGTTCTGCGGCGTGTGTCACACCGATGTGCACTTTGTGCGAAACGAGTTTTCAGACAGCATTCCAACCAGCTATCCCTGCGTGCCCGGTCACGAGATCGTGGGCCGCGTAATCAAAGCAGGCAGCCGGGTGAAAAAGTTCAAAGAAGGCGAGATTGTGGCTGTGGGTTGCATGGTGGATTCGGACCGTACCTGCCCCAGTTGCCGGGAAGGAGAGGAACAGTATTGCGCGAGCATGCCTGTCCTTACCTACAACGCCCCGGATAAGCACTTGGGAGGCGTGACCTACGGCGGATATTCGCAGAACATTGTGGTTGACGAGGCCTTTGTGCTGCGCGTGCCGGAGAAATTGGACCCGGTCGGAGCTGCGCCCCTCCTGTGCGCGGGCATTACCACTTATTCGCCACTGCGTCGCCGCAATTTGCGCAAAGGCCAGAAGGTGGGCGTTGTGGGCCTGGGCGGACTAGGTCACATGGGGCTGAAATTCGCGGCTGCGTTCGGTTGCGAAGTTGTGCTCTTCACGACTTCGCCCAACAAGACTGCCGACGCAAAGCGGTTAGGAGCGCATGAAGTCGTCGTCTCGAAAAATGAAGCCGAGATGCAGAAACATGTAAACAGCTTTGACTTCATCCTCGATACCATTCCGGCGCATCACGGCCTGGATGCGTACCTCAATCTTCTGAAGCGGGACGGAACGTTGTCGCTGGTGGGAGCGCCTACAACTCCCCTGTCGTTCGGCGTAATGGGTTTGCTATTTGGCCGTCGGCAAATTGCGGGCTCTATCATCGGAGGCATTCGCGAGACGCAAGAGATGCTGGATTTCTGCGCCGAGCAGGGAATCACTGCAGACGTCGAACAGATTGGCGTCCAGCAAATCAACGAAGCCTTTGAACGCATGATCAAGGGCGACGTCAAATACCGTTTCGTTATTGACATGGCCTCGCTGAAGTGAGGGAGGTTCTTGCAAACCCATGTGGCTTGACGGAGAACAACTGTCAACTGTTGAAACAGTCCAATGCACTCATCGACCACCGATCTCGTCAGGATTAATAACGATAAACGCCGTTCTCTTCAGGAATGCATCTGCATTGATGGCAAATCGCGAAGACAGTGATCCAGGCAGAATCTCTTGCCTGGAGGTGGAGGCGGCTGCGGTTACGAAAGACCGATTTGGGACTGT
The DNA here is from genome assembly GCA_963774515.1 of uncultured Acidobacteriota bacterium. GTDB lineage: Bacteria > Acidobacteriota > Terriglobia > Terriglobales > Acidobacteriaceae > JAKAAZ01. Next base: position 7,913 of record CAVZFK010000007.1, read on the forward strand.
CAAGTTACTTCGGTGTTTTGACTCTGGCGCATAACACCACAATCATTGAGGGTACGTTGTACCACTTCCCGGTGTTGGATGTACTCACTCCCAAGGCGCCTGGCTTGCTGCCTCGCGCTTTTTCTGCCGATGGTCATCGACGCGCAAACGCCTGTGCGACCGGCTGCGCCGAAAACGATGGCCTTGACGCCGCGTGGAAACTACGGTCAGCGGCGAGCGCAATCTTTTTTATTGCCGAGGATGGTACGGGGGAACTCTGCGGCGGTGCTGCGCCTGCGCGGGATGCAGCAAGTGCAGCTGATGCCGCGATTGCAATCGAGTGACCAGCCATGGCAGCCGCTGGGGCCGAATCAAATTGTCACGTCACAATTTGGGGATGTCACCGGACGAGTGACGTCGATCGCGATCGCACCCTGGGATGCTTCGGGAAACACGGTGTACCTGGGGTCGACAGGCGGCGGAGTCTGGCGATCGAATAACGCGGCGGCCAGCGATTCGACGACGGTGACCTGGCAGCCGCTGACGGATGATCCGCCGGCGTTTTCCGGCATCGACATTACCTCTCTGAGCATTGGCGCGGTGAGTGTGCAGCCGGGGTCCACCCCCAATGGCGTGGTGCTGGCCGGTACCGGCGATCCGAACGACGTGCTGGATTCGTACTACGGCGCGGGGATTTTGCGATCGGGCGACGGCGGCGCGACGTGGACTTTGATTCGGCAAAGCAGCGATGGATTTGCCGGTGGACTGACGAATTACAGCTTTGCGGGCGATGCGTTTGCGGGATTTGCGTGGAGCACGACGAATACCGGCGTGGTGGTCGCGGCGGTGACGGATTCCTATGACGGATTTATTAACAATGTGAACAATATGACCTCCCACGGAGGCGCGGCGAATGTGGCCGAGGCGGGACTGTATTACTCCACGGACGCGGGAAAGACGTGGTACCTGTCGACGATTGAAGATGGATCGAACCAGGTGATCCAGTCTTCGCAGACAACATTGCCGGGCGAGTTTCCTGGAGTTCCGGCGACGGCGGTGGTGTGGAATCCGATACGCAAGATGTTTTATGCGGCGTTGGAATTTCACGGATATTACCAGTCTGCGGATGGCGTGACGTGGACTCGCATGGCGAATCAGCCGGGAGCGGGGCTGACGACGGTAAACTGTCCGGCGAATCCGGGAACGAATGGGAGCAACTCCTGCACGATTGCGCGCGGGCGTTCTGGCGGTGCAGCCGGTGACGGGAGATATGTTTGCGCTGACGGTGGGGACAAGTGCGCTGGGCTTGAACGATGTGGATGAAGGTTTGTGGCGGGATGTTTGCAATGCGGGAGTGAATGGCTGCGCTAATCCTACGGTGCAATTTGGATCGCAAATTTCAACGGCTGCGCTGGATGCGGCGAATGGAACGATTGCGGACGGAACCTATAACTTGACGCTGGCGGCGGTTCCTAGTGGTACGGGACACGCTGCTGTTTGCGGGGACGCAGGATATTTTTCGATGTAGCCTGGCGGCTGGCTGTGCGTGGAGAAATACGACAAATACAGCGACGTGCGTTTCAGGTAAAGTTGCGCCGGCGCAGCACGCGATGGCGTTCCTGGGTTCGACGGCGGCGTTGCTGTATTTCGGGAATGACGGTGGGCTGTGGCGATCGACGGATGGAGTGAACCAGACGGGCGCTACATGCTCGACGGGAGATGCCGGGCATTTTCAGAATTTGAACGGAGGATTGGGTTCGCTGGCGGAAGTGACCGGGATGGCGAATAGCGAGACGGATGGGAACGTGGTGCTTGCGGGGTTCGGAACTAATGGCAGCGCGGCGATGACAAATAGCGGACAGACCGCGTGGCCACAACTGCTGAATGGTGAAGGCGGATTGACAGCGATTGATCCCACAAATCCCGATAACTGGTATGCGACTGTGGGTCCGTATGTGGCCATCGGGCAATGCATCGACGGCGTCAATTGCACGGCGACGACATTTCCGAGTGCGATCGGTGCGAGCGAGACTGCAGGCGATCAATCGTTACTTTTTACTCCTTACATATTGGATCCGGCGGACAGCGCCAACATGATCGTCGGCACATGCCGCGTGTGGCGCGGTCCTGCCAGCGGAGGAAGTGCGTGGAGCGCGGCGAACGTTCTCAGTCCGATGCTCGACGGAGTTTCGGAACCGAACTGCAACGGAAACGCACTGGTGCGCTCGCTCGCGGCGGGTGGGGCGAACGTTCAATCGGGCGCGGGGTCGGAACATGAACGGTTCGCAGGTAATTTACGCGGGAATGGCGGGACTGCTGGATGGTGGTGGAGGCGTTGTCGGCGGACATGTCTTTTCCACGCAGGCGGCGAACCTGGCAAACGGAACGACCAAGTGGACGGATCTAGCGCTTTCGCCGGTCGCCAATGAATCGCTCTATAACGGAGTGTTCAATCCATATTTTTTTGACGTATCGTCACTCTACGCGGACCCACATGATCCTACGGGAAAGACCGTGTACGCGACCATTCAGGGCTTCGGTGTTCCCCACCTATATATGTCCACCGATGGCGGCGCGGACTGGAACAATATCTCGAAAAATCTTCCGGACCTTCCGCTGAATGACGTGCTGGTTGATCCGAACAATGCAAGCGTGGTCTATGTCGCGTCCGATGGTGGTGTATTTGTAACCGAGAATGTTGCAAATTGCGAAGGGAGCGGGGGACAGTGCTGGAATATTTTGGGAACCGGCCTGCCTATGGCTCCTGCGGTAACTCTTTCGGCGACGCTTGCGGGAGGAGGATTTCTTCGCGTAGGCACGTATGGTCGCGGAATCTGGCAGGTTCCGCTGCTGAGCGGAGTACCGCAAACAACGATGACTGTAAGCCCGACAACGCTGATCTTTGGCGGACAGCCATTGCAAACCATCAGCAGCCCAAAGACCGTTACAGTCACCAACACGGGAAGCACCAGCTTGACGGTGAGCAATATTTCGATCGCCGGAGACTTTCTTGAAACCGACAATTGTGGCAACGCGATCGCGGCGAATGGAACCTGCCAGATTTCCGTAACGTTCGATCCTTCAGCATCCGGAACACGAACGGGAACATTGACGGTACCCGCCAACATCGCGGGAGGCCAGGAAACGGTGAGCCTGAGCGGAACCGGGACCACGCAGCCTGCGATTGTTCTGCTACCGAACAGCGTGAACTTCGGTGATCAACAAGTAGCAACCGTGTCTGCGGCGCAGCAAGTGACAATTTCAAACACCAGCACTGCGACGATTGCACTCACATCCGAAAGCGTCACCGGCCCGTTTGCAATCCAAACCAACACTTGCGCCTCGTCGCTGGCTTCGCAATCCGGATGCACACTCGCTGTTGTGTTTCAGCCCACAGCAGCTGGGCCTGCGAGTGGAGTGCTTACCGTAGTGAGCACGCAGGGAACGGAATCGATCGGCCTGAGCGGCAATGGAGAAAGTCCAGCGACGGATACGGTATCACCCAGCTCACTGGCCTTTGCAGCGACGACAGAGAATACGCTCAGTGCTCCGCAGATAATCACGTTGACGAACACTGGAGGAGTTCCGTTGACGGGCATTCAAGTGCTGACGACTGGGGATTTTCAGGTGATCGATGGATGCGTTGCGTCGTTGAATGCTCAATCCGCATGCGCGATCACTGTGCGATACAGTCCGCATGCTACGGGCCCAGAAACCGGCAGCGTCTCAATAACGGATAGTGTGGGTAGTCAGCTCGTATCGTTATCAGGAGTCGGAATGGCACCGGCCACGGACACGTTGTCGCCGACGGCGCTGACTTTTCCTGCAACAGAGGTCGGGCAGGCTGCGCCGGCACAGACAATCACGGTGACAAACTCCGGCGGCGCTTCCTTGACTCAACTGAACATCCGCGCGGTCGGCGCTGGATTCAGCGAGAGCAGTAACTGTGGAAGCACGCTTGCAGCTCAATCTGCCTGCACCATCACTGTCATCTTTCAGCCTTCGTCTGTTGGAGCCGCCAGCGGACAGATCGACGTCACCGATTCGATCCGATCGCAAATTGTTCCGCTCACTGCATCCGGGATCATTCCCACAGGCGACAGTCTGACGCCTCTATCGCTCAACTTTGGCGGCCAAATCATCGCGACCGCGAGCGCTCCGCAGACGATCACACTCAGCAACAACACTCAGTCGACGCTATCCGGAATCCAAATACAATCCAGCAATCCGGATTTCATGTTTACGAAGACTTGCGGAACAACGCTAGCGGCGGCCGGAGCTTGCACGATCCAGGTTGAGTTCGAGCCCCGTGCCGGCGGGCCCGAGAGCGGAACAATAACCGAAACGGATTCGACGCGCACACAACAAGTCGCGCTCACGGGAATCGGATATCTGCCTAACATCACATTGGCACCGGGCACCTTGAATTTTGGAGTTGTGGGTCTTCAGGTGTCATCGGCCGCGCAGACGCTTCTGCTGAGCAATGGAAGTTCGGGGACATTGACAGGGATTTCAATTGCGGTGATTGGACCATTTGCGGAGTCAAACAATTGCGGAACAAGCTTGGGAGCAAACGCGACCTGTACAGTCTCTATAACATTTTTGCCGTCAGCGGCCGGAAGCCAGAGTGGAACGGCCACCGTGAGCAGCACGGATAGCGCACCGATTACGGCGCAGTTGACCGGCACGGGCATTGGATTTCAGCTGGCGCCGACCAGTCCGACCAGCCAAACGGTCAGTAGTGGAAATGCGGCCAGTTACTCATTGCAACTCACGCCAGTCAATGGTTCGGCAGGAACAGCGGTGCTGACCTGCGCGAATCTGCCCCCGAACTCGACCTGTACCGTGGCACCCACAAATGCTTCGCTGAATAATCCGTCGAATATTCAGGTCGCTATTGCAACTGGCGTCGGCAGCGCAGCCCGGGTGCATCGAGCAAGCATGCTAGGATGGCTTCCATGGCCAATTGGCCTGGCGATCCTCATCACAACCCTCGCCGGAATTCGCCGCGACCAGTCTACCCTGCAGGCGTCAACACGTCGACTACTGCTTACCATTGTTCTTATCGGGCTAATCGGAAACATGGTTGCGTGCGGAAAAGGTGGGGGATTACTAGGGACCGGCACCCCGAATCCCCTACCCGGAAACTCTACAACTCCGCCTGGAGTGTATACCGTTTCGGTTTCAGCCGCGGCGGGTGGACTGGATAAGAGCGTCAGTCTGACGGTTCAAGTGCAGTAACAAGCTCGTACAAGCTCACCGCACAATTCACGATTGCAAAGCAATGTAGGCAAGACAATGGGAAGTGACAGCCCTGCGTAATAAAACATTTAAACTGGAAGAGAGCTCGATGAATGTTGCGGAACCAACAGGAAGGTTGAAGCAGATGCAGGATATTGTTGCGGATCAGCTACGGCAAACGGTGGCCGTACTAACGAATGTAGCGCAGGATTCCAAATTGCACGAAGTCCTCGTCGATGCAGCGCAGGAAACCGCGAAATCGCTTAAGGCCGGCCATAAGCTGATGGTTGCCGGCAATGGCGGCAGTGCCGCTGATGCGCAACATCTTGTCGCCGAGTTTGTCAGCAGGCTTGTAAAAGATCGACCGGCTCTGCGCGCGGTCGCCCTGACTACGGATTCGTCTATCTTGACGGCGGTCGGAAATGATTACGGGTACGAGTGCACATTCGCTCGCCAGATTGAAGCTCTCGGGCAGCCCGGCGACATTTTCCTGGCGATATCTACCTCTGGCAATTCCCCGAATATATTGAGAGCGTTGGAATTGGCACATTCGACCGGCATTATAACCATCGGTCTAACTGGCGACCGTGGCGGACGCATGGTGGAGTTGTGCGATTATTGCCTGCGTATGCCTTCGGATCTGACGATGAAAATTCAGGAGGCGCACCTGGCTCTTGAACATATATTTTGCTTGCTTGTGGAACAGATCTATTTCGCAAACTAGCTGGCGATAGTCGGCATGCAACAAATACGGCAATTCTATGACAAACCTTCGCCCAGCCTTGTTTTTAGATCGAGATGGAGTCGTCAACCGCGAAATCGGCTATCTGTATCTCCCCGATCAGGTAGAGTTCACACCCGGCATCTTCGACCTCTGCAGGCACGCCCAGGCACTCGGCTATGCGCTCATCATCATCACCAATCAGTCTGGAATTGCTCGACAGCTCTACTCTGAAACCGATTTCCGCTCGTTCATGGAATGGATGATGAAAGAATTCCTAAGTCAGAATATCCGCGTGGATGGATATTATTTCTGTCCACATCATCCAGAGTATGGAGTCGGCCCTTATCGCAAAGAATGTGAAGATCGCAAACCGCATCCCGGAATGATCCTGAAAGCGTCGACCGATCACAAGATCAATCTGCAGCGGTCGATTCTGATTGGCGATCGGTGCTCAGATATTCAAGCGGGCGCAGCGGCAGGGATCCCAAACTTAGTTCTAGTCCGCGGAACTGAAGTGAATGGATGCGGCGACTCACCTGCCCATTCAGTTGTGTCTGGGTTAGACGAGATCATCCAGCTTCTTATAAGTCCCAATACCCCAGCATGCAACGAACCGACGGACTTCGGCCCTTAAGTCAATCGCTGCGAGAAACGTGAAACTACCGAATAACCGTCTCGTTAGTGCTTGAAGTAATCAATAGCAATGTGCGCCAAAGTGAGCGCCACAAAAAACGCCGCAACCCAACCCTTCATTCTTTGCAAGTAAACCTCATGCTGCTCCATCCGCTGTTCCAACATCGTTAGCCTTCCAGGTTGCCCTAATCCTATAAGAGAAGCCATTTGGCTTTTCAGTGCGGCCAGGTCCGACAGCACTGTCACCTCAAAATCGTCCATCTAATTCCATCCTTCGTTGGTTCGATTCGCCACCTAGCTTGTCGGCGCATTGGTGAAAATGGCGCTGGATACTCGCGAATACAGTGGCGGCGTGGACGCGTCGTACATCCGAATAAAGAACTGCTCCTCATCGGCCGAGCGCGTAATCGTAAAGTTCGGCACTGGGCTTCGCAATACGAGCCCTTCACCACCCGTTGGCCCAAATGTGTAATCTTGACTCCGCACCTCAAAGCCGCCACCATTGGGAGGAGTAACACCGGCATTCACAGCGATCGACGTGGTGTTGATCGAGGATACTTGAAGTGCATTCAGGTTTGCCAGATAGTTACCTGCAGTCGTCTCAGGCTCCTGAGGTAGATAGACGTCAGGCGAGATAGCACTCGATAACTTCATCGCGATTGTTTCCGCCCAGTCATTGGCGAAATCCACGACATAGTTAAGAACCTCAGGCGAGCTACTCGTCGACTCGATGGTCACTTGACGAACTATGACATTTACATTCAACCCAGCTGCTGGGGAGTTGAAGTTCAGTGCGTCCCCGGGCCAAATATCCGATTGATTTTGCAGATTACGAAAACGATAGGACCCCTTCCAAGCGGCTGCTGGATTCGACGAGAAATTAAGCAACGCCTGGCAGGCATTTTCGCAATCAACTGAACTTCTAGCCGGCGGATGAAGGACATGCCCCACCCATTGAGAGACCGCAGGAGTGCCTGTACCGCCCGGTTGAGGAACGGTGTTATTCGCAAATCGCGCAACAGAAGGCGCCGCTACTCTGTATGTGACCGCCAGCATCTCGCCAGGTTGGGGGATTGCCAGTTTGTAGAAGTGGAGAAATCCGCTTCTCAAAACATTACAATCCGCTCCCTGGGTATTAGTGCCAATTCTTCGAGTAAAGGAAGTTCCCGAAGAAGGAGTGCTCACAACCCACATCGTTCCCGGTTGCGTCACCTTGAAGTATCCAATGCTACCTTGAAGATTGAGGCTGTTGACGCAGGCAAAAGATGCAATTGCGGGCGAAGATGGAATCGCTCCATCGTATAAGACGGTCGACCCAATATTCACATACGGCAGCAAGGCCATATCCTGCAGTTCGAACAGTACTTGCAGTGGTGACTGCACTGTCCCGCCGCCGAAAACAGTCGGACCACTACTTCCGTATGAAAAATAGCTATTCAACATCCGCTGCAATTCGCTGCTGTGAACATGGATGCGAAGAATGTAGCTGTGTCCTGTCTGGAGAGTAAAGGTCGTGCCGACCTCATTCCCTTCTACCAGCGGAAGAAGAATCGTATTGGGTCCACTTGTCCGCACTCGATAGCCTGCAACGCAATTAGCGATACCGATCGCACCCGAGTACAAGCCACACAGAACGCCATCACTTCCACCGTTTAGTTGGACAAACCCAGCCTCAACGACAATTTCTCCTCCAAGTTCTACCGGATCAATTGCAGTGAGTGTCGTCGTACCGTCTGTACCGGCGCCACCACCCAACGTCAGTCCGCCCCCTCCAACTTTCAGGTAGCCTCCAGAATCATCTATATTCCAAATGGATGTATTCAGACTGGAAGCCGCGAACTCCTCATTCAATAGAATCGGCCTGGTAACTCGATAAGGCTCCCGTTGCAACTGAAACAGAACGGTAGCTCCGTCACCCTCAAACAACTCAGTCACATATTGCAATGGCTCACTCAAGCCGGTGATCGTGACGTCATTAACTACCTGCTTGGCCTCCGTCGCACTTAGTGAGGAAAAGTCAAGCGTACCGACTCGTGTCGTCTAAATCATGAACCGTCGAGCCAACCGGGGCCAATGTCAATTGCCCGTTAAGCACTCGATAAGCAGCCCGCGCCTGGTTGGCAAGCGCGGCCACATTCTCCGACCAAGGCAAACTGGGCACCGGCTCAAAAAATCCGATGGTTCCCACATCCTCAAGTCCATTCATCTGTACTAAGGATGGATTAACTCGATTCGTGAGAATTCCGACCATCTCGCCTGCCGTCTGACCGAGAAGCGGCGCCGTCTGCGGTACTGCGTCGCGATTCAATAGCCAATCCTCGCTGAGTGCGTTGGCTAGGACCCTGTAGTGTGGACCTGTCGAACCATACCCTGCAAAAACCGGCTCTACGGCGGACGGAAGATATCCCGTAAAGAGGAATGTTCCGTTGTCTGCCGTGATCACTACGAGTGCATTTGTCGCCGGCACTTCCAAGCCGCTGCTTGAGCAATCAAGGCGGAGCCGTGCTACGCTGGGCTGGTTCAGCCCTCGTGTAATCACAACTGCCGTTTCAGTGGCTTGATCGGCACAGAGCGCAGCCGAGTAGTCGATTGGCCCCTTGCCGTCTTGATTATCAATTGTGACTTTCATCCAGCATCTCCGTGTCTAGCGTGGCCAAGTATGTCGTGAAATGCTCTCATCACCAAAGGTTGGTTGCGGCAGCAGGTATATAACTCCGGAAACATACCACTTGTGCCCCATCGTTCGCGTCGGTCACCGGTAAACCCCGAAATTGTGCCACCTGACTTACACGTCCCAAAGTGTCAACTTTCTCCAGCGGAGCGCTCAGTAGCTTCACAGTCTCGCCTGCGCCCGAAGAAACTTGTAACCTCGGATAGTGAAATAGGATTCTGTCTCCCTGCTCTCCCGGAATGACAAACAATCCCGACCACTCCTGAAAGAAGGTGCTCCCTTCGCGATCGACAAACCCAAGAATAGGTTGTACTGACATTCCCGCAATCGGCGCTCCGGCAATCAATGGCTGCGCGAGCTGGAGTCCCGTCGAAGTTACAGCAATGATTCTGCCCACATTGAAACTGACCCTGCGAATATAGTTCGAGTCAGAATTGACTGCGCTCGCTGAGCGCACATATGCAGCACTAATTCCGCTGCCCACGTAACCGGTCTGACCCGAGTAATCAATGTCAACGACGACCATTTGGCCGGCAGAGAAACCTGCAAGCTGATTCGAAGCCACGCTGAGGAAAGTCGACGTACTTCCGCCGCTGAGTGGCACCGCACTTCCGGCGACTCCGCCAGAGCCGTTTGCGGGCGCATTCGCTGCCGTAGCCAGCAGATTCATTTGCTCTGAACCGGCTGTCACCGCCATCTGCAATTTCCCCCAATTGACAAAATTGATGGAAACGATCGAGTCGATCTCGGTCCGCACCTGGGAAAGTGGCAGGCCCGGCGCACCGCTTCGCAACGGAGATACCTTCGACTCTGCCTTTCGTTGGAACGTATCCAGCCAGCCTAGATCCAGCCACGGCGTCGGTGGAGAGTCTAGGTTGAAATTCCCATTCTGCGCGGGATCAAAAATCGCCGGAATCCCAGCAGTCCGGTTCACAGGTGCAAAATAGGCGCGAATTCTGCGCACAATTGGCGGCGTCAGTGGAAGTGGAACGATTGCAGGTGTACTCATTGCTCCCCCGGCTCTTCATAACTAAACACCGACACTGTAGCAATCCTGGAAAGTCGATCGCGCTCGACCTTCAGTGGTTGAAAGCTGGCTTCGGACCAGAAAATCTGCGTCTCCATCGGGGCGGCTGGCGTAGAAGCGTAAGTCATTTTTTGCGCCGTATTCGGCTGCAACAATGACATCAATTCAGCGTCCATCTCGGTTAACATCGCACCGCGATCCATACCAAGATTTCCCACTGTCCCTTCAGTCGTGTATGAGATTTCGCATTCCATCTGGAGAAGAACATCCGATAGATACGGATCGTTGTGGAGTCCGATCCATCGCAAGACAAATACATCGGAGGGCGACTGTGCTACAACGAATTCATTGCTCTCGACCAAAATGCCAGGCCTGGTAACTCCTCGCAGATAGATGGTTCGGTTCGGATTCAACGCTACAAGGCGGTTGCGCAATGTAATGTAGAAAGTATTTTGGGCATTTTGCATGGCACTTTCTCCTCTTACAATGTCTGAGTTTGCGGCGCGGCCAGGATAAGCCGATATAGATAAGGGCATCCAAAGGCTTCTGCCTCCGCTGCCGCTTCAATCAACATCAGTTCACCGTCCACAAATACACCCGTGGCCATGGCGAATAGCTGATCCGTTGAGGCCAGTTCCATTAGGCCAAGCTGCGCGTGAACCGACGCCGCCGATATCAGCAATTCATAGTGGTTCACGTTGCCATCCTGTAGCTTCGGGCGTAAGCGACGAAAAACAGCGGGAGATAACGGCAAGTCTTCATAAGAAGGGCTACCCGCTCCCAACTGCTCCGCGTCCGAACCACTTACGGCATTTGTTGGCAGCCGTAACAGCACCGTTCTGCCGCCTAGGCACCGCAGCAACGCGTCAGCCGCGCGCTGCGGGCCTGCTGAAGCATTTCGTACACTTTGATCGACACTCATCGCTCACCCCAACATCGTCGCCACATACGGCTGCAGCATGGCTGCAACCTGTGGGTCAATTAGAGAACTGGAAAAATATTCCATTTGCATGGTGTCGATTTTGCTGGACTTCACGTTCAGCCCGGGAGTCGTCTGCGCATTCTTGACAATCTGGGCGCACGCCACTTGCACGGTGTACGGGATCGTGGCTAGACCGGCGGTATAGACGACATCGACTTCGTTGTACGGTAGGCCCAGAATGTTCGTGGGAAAAGTTAGCTCGCCCGTATTGGGCACGCAATCGACATCAGCTATGTTTAGAGTGCTCCAAGCGCCCGGAAGTCCGAACACCCACGCAATTTGCTCGTACGCCGGTTCAATCATCTCTCCGCGCCGTGGCCGGCTGTATCGAGCTTGGACCGAAATCAACGGTGACGCGTTGGGCGCAACGGCTACCAGCGGCAAGTAGCTCAGCCGCACCGTCTGGGCTCCAGCTGTCATGCGCAAACGTTCTTCATATTGTGTCGGACTGAGACTGGTTCGATGACAATAGGAGTCGATTAATGCCGAAGCCATCGTGATCCAGTCGTCCGTTGTATCCGCCGGAAGACCATACGTCGCATAGTCGGTCGGCAGCAGGTATCCCATAAAGTGTCCTCCGGAGATAGTTCGAGAGGCCGCCCTTCGCGACCAGTTACAAAAAAGACTGGCCCCCGTATGGAGGCCAGTGAAGTGTTGACCAGATAGTGCCTGTCAGTTTGCTCGCTCTATCGCTGTACGATCACTTGGAAGTGAGCGCCGGCGCTTGCCATCTTGACCACAGGAGCTCCAAACTTCACAACAACATATTGTGAAGCCAGTGAGCCCGGTACGCCGAGTTGGAACACGCGCGGATTCGGATCGCTCAGCCAGTGATATTCGATCAAGTCTTCGGTCACGATATAGGCCGGCAGAAGCGCGCTTCCCGAGCCAGGCGTCCCCGTGTAACTCAGCGACCAGTCAGGAATCAACGGCAGTTCACCAGCCTGCGTGATCAACGTTTTGACCCTGAATCCGCCGTTGATTTCCTTCGAGTCCAGAACCACGTTGAATTCCGTCTTCATCTCTCGGTCAATCAGATCGAGCAGAACAGGATTCGCGTAGATCGCCGTCGGCCGAATTGCATAGCCGCTGTTGGCGACCATCTGAGCAATCGTCGACTTCAGATTGTCCACAATCAATTCCGTTGTAGTAATCGTTGTCGTGTTGCCGCTGGAAGCGATCTGGCCCGCCGCACCGAAATACTGCACGGTTGTCGGGCTGCTCAGCGAAGTATCATTGCCATTCCACAATGCAAGGTCATGAATGTGCATCACGCCTTCGATCGTGTCGGCAAGATCTTTCGCCTGCAGATAAGCAAACTGGCTTTGCTGGTTTCCCAATTCAACGTCGAACAAGTTGTAGTTAATCTGGGCGACCAGGGCCTTCAGCGGAACAGCTCGCTCCACCCGCGTGGGAGTTACGACCGGTGCGGAAATGTTCCGAGGATCGACGAAACCATTCGCAGCCGTCGGCTCCGGAATCCCAGTTTGCTCGAAATAACGTGATGGGTGCCCCGTCGCCGGCACCTGCTTGATGCGCTGTCCAAAAAGCCCCCGACGACGGACAATGTCGGTGATTTCTGTCTGATAGATCGGGACTTCAATCGCACCTGGCCCGATGTAATCTGCGGCGGCGTGAATATCATGAAAATTGGCGTTCATTCTGTCCTTTCACTGGCCCTTCGGCCGTGGTTGCGTTTCATAAGGTCTGAAAGCTTAGCTGGAATATGTCACGGGGATCTTAGAATCGCGGTCGATCGAATTCGTCTTCGTTCCCATTCGCTGCCTTAGTTCAGTACTCCAGCGCGCAGCAATTGCGACTTCACGGCAATCCGTTGCTCAATACTCAGCCCAGCCAGCGCCGCATCCAGCGAGCCAGCTTCGATCGACTCCAGCGAGGAAATTCCCTGCTTAGCTAGCAATGAAATTGTCGCCGCGGTCACGGTCTTGCGACCCGATGCCACTGAAGGAGTGCCCTGCGCCCGCAGTTCCGCGATCTGCATGACGGCTTCTTGCAGCTTGCGTTCCAATTCGTACATACGTTCGCTTCCCGCCGGCACCGTATTTGGCGCCTGTTCAACGGTTGCGACAATCTTCTGTACCTGCCCCGACATCGTGAGGTGCTGTTCCTCCAAACGGTTTACCGTCTGTTCCAACAGGCTCGCCGCGCCCGCAAGGCGGTCCAGCATCAATGCCAATGATTCAACAGAACGTTCTGCTCCCTGCTCCATACTGATTGCTCCTTTTCTGTGCGTGCCGAACTTGCACCGGAAGGCAGCTGCCTGCAGTGGCTTACGTTCGGGATGTTTGATTTTCATCGCTCTCGGCTTAGGCCGCGCCGGAATACGCCGCCAGGGAAACTCCATGACGACGCGTTCCATTGGGCTTCAGGCGAAACGACGTCTGCCTGTACGCAGCCTTTTCTCGCAACAGAATCGCCGCTCCGGTAAAAGTCACGCGATTCAGCTTCCAAACGGATGCACGCATATCTTCCACATGCGCATCCGCCAGTTCGTAGGACATGCCCATACTTCCCGCTGCAAGGTCGTGCAGTTTTGCTTCGACCTCAGGAAAATCGCGCGCATAAAGATATCCGCCTACCATCAATCGCTGGCCGACAATATCTGCGGAGGTTAGAATTCCGCATTTGCTGCGCGCGTCATGGCCATCCCAATCTGGCCGAAAATCAACCGCCATCCCCAGCAGCGACGGCAATGCCGCCTCCGCTGCGGTCCGGCTTAGAGTTACCCGGTGTCCGCGCGATCCACTCGGTGCGCGATCGCTGGGAACGTCGACTAGAGTCAACACTCCTTCGAACGGCATCCGGTTGGGGTGCCCTTGGATGGCCGGGAACTCGACCGCCATTGCGTCCAGTCTCATGTGCTCTCCGTATTTCTGGTTGGTGGTGTGGATGTTATGCGGGCTGTGGTTGCAGCCCGCCATCTCGATCTCGTCCCGAGCCTAGGATTCGCTTCCCGTACTTTGCGAGTCCGACACAGCTTTCTCCAATTGCAGGGTCGGCGCCAGCGGCCGCAAACCGCGTTGCGCTCTCACTTCGTCCACGGTCAATATCCCCGCCTTCAGTAACGCTGTTTGAATCTGTACCGTTTCCATCTCATCCCCGGCATCGAGATCATTGAAAACGAACTCAAACTCCCGCCATCCCAGGCGCTTGCAGAACAGGTCGCGGGTAAAATGCTCGGCCAGCATGCGTGCCATCGGGGCAATCGTTGTACGAAATGACTCATCCAGCATTTCCTGGGCAGTATTCCGATTCACATCGTTTTCCAGGCCCAGTAACATTGGCGGAAGTCCAAACGCATTCGCGATCATGCGAATGAGAAACTCCTGCCATTGCAGCCGAAGTTCTGCGTCTGTTCCGCCGGTAAACTTCAACACCTCAGGCTTCTGCTCGCAGGTCAGCAGCGGCACCCGCCCCGTGCCCTCGATCTCGTCCTGCCACCAGCGCAGCAGCCGGTTGTGATGATCCGGCGTCGTTTCATTCAGCCACAGCGCATACTGCACAACGCTGTTGCTCGCCAACCGTCCGGCATATCGGTGAGCCGCTAAAAAACTATTCACCGCTTCGAAAGCGACCTCCAGCGATCCCAATCCGAAGGGAGTATGAGAACGAGGATTCAGGCGGATATACATCAGTTCGTTGTCGTGCAGTGGGATCCTTGATCCTGGCCCGACCCCGTTGGTGTTCTGCGCATAACGCGGAATACTCTGATCTCCGTCCCAGTTGGCATTGAGCTGAATCGTGGCTCCGTCGACCGGCCACAGAGCGAAAGGTCGCTCGGGATCATCCGTCCGCTCCATCTCAATGGCGCCAAAACCGCCCACCAGCGCGTCTTCCAGCGCTTGCTCCACCACCGAGCGGAAAGAATCGGAATCGTTCGGCTCTTCCAGCGTTCTGCGCAGGATTTCCATCCTCGCATGCGCATCGGGAACATCGGCCAGTGTGTACCCTCGTCGCAACTGGATTTGCCAGTCCATGCCCGCAATGCGATCTTTGATCACGTTGATGGCCCGGCGTGGCACCGGACTCTCCGCAAAACGCCGCAGGTTTGCCGGCGTTCCCTTCGGCAATAACGCATTCGGCGGTCGCACCGGCCCCAGGATCGAGGGAAGCGGCACGGTTTTGCGCTGCGCTCCGTCGATACTTGCCGCTGCGATATCTGTTTCGGATTTGGCAACCTGCTGGCCCTCGCCCCCCACCGCGTGGTCGCTCCAAATTCCTTCGAGCATTGTTTTCCAGCTCACTGTCTCCGCCTCTCTCTCTCTTCTGTGGTTCGCTTGACGATGGCATTAGGCTCGCGATCTCCGCTTCGCCCCAAATAAAAAAGCGTGGCCAGGGCCACGCTTCTCATCCGCGATCAAATTTTATTGATCCTACATTCGCAATTCTTCTCGGGCTCGCTCCGCGATACGTGGCAGATCGGCCACGGTCATCACTCGAATCTGATTTCGCTCCATTGTCTCGACGCCGAATCGGTACTGTTCCACGCGATCGTCTTCCGCACCGGTTGCCAGAATCTCTTCCGAGTTCTTGCCGAGCAGGCCGCGCAAAGGTTCAACAATCGCTGTCAGCTCCAGCGTTGCATTTTCTACCCGCCTCACTCCCTGCGCAATCTGGGGAGCACTGAAGGCAAGCACCTTCGCCGCCTCCAGATCTCCTTCGAGAGAAACCGCATGAAACATGCGGATCACTCCGTTCGGTCGATAACCGCAGTCAATCCGAAGCGGGTCGCCAGGCTGCGTATACATCGCCGCCTGAATCCGCTTGCGCATCACATTCCACACGCCCACCGCCTCAAACTGCCGTCGGATTGAGGTCGAGATGGCCTGCCGTCCGCTGGCTCGCCGCGCGTCGCGTTGTTTCCTGCTGTCGATGTACAGCCGGCTCAGTTGTTCCATCTCCGCCGGAATTGAATCCGCCAGGCAAGCCTTGGGCTCGGTGATCTGCAGCATATTCGAAAAACTGTCTTCCAGAGCCTTCATCATCAACGCCGTCTCTGCGGCTCCGCTTGACAGGCGCTCCCGGACTTCATACTCCAGAGCTTCCAGCATTCCCGTGTCGGCTTCAGGATCGACGCACCGCACCCGCGCCCAATCTTTCGTAAATCGCACGCGCGCTGTCTCTGGGCGCCCCGCCTCGCGCAGCACGACGCCAATATTGACGAACTCATTCTTCACTGCATCCGGAACGTACCGGACCAGAAAGAATTCGCACTGGATGCGCTCACTGTTCACGAATGCCTCGGGCTCCTCGCCTTGTCCGGCTTGATCGTCAACCTACCCATTCCCCTCAACTTCCCCTATTCTCTAACCTTTTTTGCTCCCCGAACTGCCCTTCTCCACCCCCGCTCCCCATCCCAATCCATTTCGGAAATGGCATCCTCGAACTCTCCCGAAATTGCACAATCAAATCCCTCACTCGTTCTCGACGAGCCAGCAGGGTCACTGTCAGTCGTTCCATCTCCCGCAGATCTCCTCCATACCAGTTTGGAGGCACGCTCTCTGCGATCTGCCAGACGGCATCCGGCTCGAGTCCTTCCACCCGACTCAGCCAGGGTTCAAAGCTGGCCCAGCCGGTCACATCCGCGTACACTCGGTTCCGGCCGTAGACACCTCGCAAGGGCGCATCGGGAAAGCTCCACTCCCCCGCATGAAAACAATATCCCTGGTCCACAAAATTGGCTGCGTATCGCTTCTCTCTCGGCTTCCGATGGAATACGGCCTGCCTGCCGTTGCTGTTGCAAGTCCATTTGTCCACAACTAACATCCCTGCAAACTCTGTCAGATTTCGAACCTCGGCCAGCTGCTCTTCCGGCAGATAATCCACCACCTGCCCCGGCATCAATCCGCCGACATATCGAGATCCAAATTGCAATCCGGCAGCGCAGCGTTCTTGCTGGTGACCTGTTTCCATGTACAGTTCCGGCGTATTTTCAACCAGCCACTCGCTCACTTCCACCACTTCCGTCGCCGGAACAGAAAGCCCCACAGCTTCGGCGAGGCGAGTCGCATAGAGTTCATTGGCCAGCACCCGCAGATGTTGTGGATTGTTCTGAAACTTCACCACATACAGGTGACCGTCCGAGCCCAGCATCAGGTGACTCTGCGCGCCGCCTCGCATCCGTCGGATCTGCTGTACCGCGATCACTGCCACTCGAGGCTTCGCTCCTTCAATGCTCGCTCAACTCTGCCCAATCAGAAGGTGCCTGCTCCCGAATTGTAACCTGAAGCGAACTCGAACCATTCCAGGTTCACAGCCCCCGTGGCGGTCAAAGAGGTCGATGCTGGAGTCCGTTCTCAGCCAACCGCCGCAATCCATTCCGATCCCGGCCATTTGGCTATCGCATCGTCCGCGGAGATTCCGCCATGTCCGCACGCACCTGCAACGCAATCGCCATGGCCATGACACAATCATCATGCACGCCCGCAGCCGCCCCTGTGCGACCATCGTGTTGCCTCACAAATGTTCGACATTCCGCCAACAACCTGGAACTGGAGAATATCTGCGATCCCGTTGTAAGCGCGGCGCCCATCAGCGCGATCATCGCTGGCCGCGTGATCGCCGTCGTCAGATAGCCGGCTTGCCCGCGCTCCTCATAAATCGGACTATAGCATTCGATCGTACTCAGATATGCCAGTACCGCCATGCCGTGATTGTTGCGCTCCACCACCAGCAAAGCCTGGTTATATTCTCTTGCCAGTTCCGCACAATGTTTCGCCAGTTCCCTCGGCCCGAGATGTCCTCGCAGTTCCGCGCACTGCAATCCGGTGCGTTGCTCGATTACCTGGACCGCAGCATAATCCCCATCCGTTCCGCCCCCAGCCGGATCGATCCCTAGCAGATATTTCCGCCCAGGTTGCGGCGGATACCAGATCCACAATTGACCGTTACACCGTTGTTCGGTTGCTTCGTGCACCTCTCGCGCTCGTCGCGCGATGCACTCCAGATCAAAGACACAGTCGCCGCTCGCCAGAAAACACGCCTCTGCGCTTTCGGCATATTCCTGCGCGGCAATCCTGCGAAACTTTGTCTTGAGTTGCCTTCGAAATCCGATCTGTTCCGGTCGCAACCGATTCATTTCCGCAAGCGCACGCTCTTCTTCCGTCCATTCGCATTCCTCAACCGGATGCCCTGCGTACGCGTTCTCCATCCACCACGGAAAAAAGTGCCGGACCATTCCCGTTTCTTCCGCCCGTTGCCATTGGTCGTAAAAATATCCATAGGCTCCGTTTGGGGTTGATTCCAGAACGAGCTCTCCGTTTGGCACCAAAGCGGCACTTAAACTCGCCATTGTTTCCGCGGCGTCTCCACTCCAACGAGCGATCTCTGAGCAATGGAGATTTTGTATGGTCATTCCACGTCCCGCGTTCCCATCGGCAGCGCTCTCGACTCGATATTCGCTGTCTAACTCTGGAAACAATATCTGTCTCGTATTCGCTTTTGAGGTTCGCAGCACCCCACGGCGCAATCCCTCCGGCAACGTCTCATAAAAACGGTGAACAATACGAAAAATCTGTTCCGCGGCCTCGAGATTGTGCGCCACTTCCACAGACAGCGTTCCCGGTTGCGTAATCGTCCTCAGAAAAAAACGGCCGGCAATCCAGGTGCTGATGCCCATCTGCCGTGCCTTCAGCACAATATTGTGTCGACTGCGTCTATCCTCATACGCTCGTTGCGCGGCATTTGCCTGCAACGGCACAATCTCTCCGTCTCGATTTCGCACCCGAAGTAGCGCTCGCGCAAGCCCAATCGACAAACTCTCCCCGCCGAGTTCGTCACAGCGAAAATCCAAACGTTCCCCCAGCCACAAAAGACGCTCTAAATCACTTCGCGCCGACGAGCCGAAATCTTCCTCCCCGTGCCACTCCTCTGAATTTTCCATTCAATTTCCAAGTAACGGATTTGCAGCAGATCTTGTTACGCGTCTGCGAATTCCCGGCCTCGCAGTTTTCTTCAGGCAACCTGGGCTTCATCGCGATCAGCTTTGCCTGATTCGCAAGGATTCGGCAGCGCACAAATCGGAATCACCGTCGCATCGATCCAAAGATCCTCTGGTGTTGGATAATTCGCTCCCGGCCGCCGAAGCGGATACGGCGTGGCCAGACTCATGAAATATTGCAGGCCAGAACAATAAAACTCTTTCTGCGGCCTCTCGATCGGTAACGCATGAATCAGCCTGTGCGCCGCAATGGATACTTCCTGCTGCCAGTCATACGCATCTTCCAGCACACTCAGCCCGACATTCAGCGCCGACATCTTCTCGCCGTCCGTCAGTACCTGGCGCCGAGCCATGACCAGGTCGCCGTCATAAGCGTCCACATAGTCGGACAATTTACCCACGTGCACGCCCCGATGGAAGGTTGATTCCAGAGTCAACCACTGCGTCGCTCCGTCAGGAAGCCACGCCATCAATACATGTGAAAACGGCGAGCACGTGATTGCCTCGATATCTTTACTGATCTGTTCCTGGCCACAACAGAAAATCAGGTCGCCCCATTCCAACTGCTCGTAAAAATCGGCCTTATCTACCTGACGAATGCCCGAACTCTCCACATTATCGATGTGTATTGCCATGCTTCCTCTTGAAGTACTGGCTGGTCCATTTCCAGATGTCCACGAATAGGTTGTAGTGGACGCCGTTATCCGGACTGGCCAGGAACGCCCGATTGTTTGCGGCCGCCCCCAGACCTTCTAGCTCAATCTGCTCTGCTTCAAGGGCCGTCCGCTCGCTCTTCGAAACACACTTATTCACAAACATCACAGTCCCAAGTCACAGCTTTCCGTTTGTATGGATTGAGATCCAGTTTCGCCGCAGATTACATCGACCCGTTGAGCGCGACCGCAATAGCAATGCACGCTCCAATGGTCAGCAAGCCAAAAAACAGCGCGCCCCAGGCTTCCATGTGATTGTCGAAGAAATCATATAAAGGTGACATCGCTTGCCCTCCCTCGCCGCACCTCGGCTAATTTGCTGGAACGTTCGCTGCAGCACTCAGTGTCGTTAACCCGGCGGTCGGCAAAATGCTGAAACTTGTCGCGCCGGTAACTAAGGCAGTCAACTCGGTCTGTCCCGCTGTTACCCCTACTCCCGCGAGTATCTGAATTAATGCGGCACCCGTAATCGCCACAACTTCCGCGACTTTCTGTGGGTACGATACCGTTGTTCCCAGAGCTTGATACTTCGCTTCCGTTGTCAACATCACGTTCTTGATCAGTGCCGTCGCCGCATTCTCAGCAGTTGCAAACTGCGGCGGTAGCAGCTGATTGATGAGTGGCTGCTCGGCGGTCGCAAGATTGATTCCAACGTTCAGTACCTTCTCAATGTCTTTGGCTGCCGCTGATAAGAAACTCTCGAACCCATTCTGCTTTGCTTTCGTAACTGCTGCCGGAACTGTCGCCATATCTTTTCTCCTAATTCCCCATCGGGGTGTTTTCGCTGTTGATTTGTGAGCTTTTCGGCTGGTGCTGAAACATCGCAATACCGCCACCGATCATTCCTGTCCCAGAACTCATCAGGGCGGCTCGCACATCGGCAGGGCTGCATATACAGGCCATTCCAAACGCTGCAATTCCCAGCAGAATTAAAACGACTGCCCACACTTGCGAGCTGATAGCATTCAAACCATTGACCAGACTCATAGCTTCTCCGATCGTCATACGACTCGAGACATGTCGATATCAGTTCACTCAAATCGACGCCAAGCCCCTCAGGCGCACCTGAACGCGCCGACGCTCTAGCCATGCTCTACTTGTTCTTGAGTGCAATGCTTTCAGCAACCCACAGATGCGAGCGCATCAATGCATCGCGAGAAATGTGTAGGCTCCCGCTGGCGGCACTACGCTCGCCGCCGCCGTGTTACAGAAATGCAGCAGCACCGTATTCACCGCGCTGGCATACCCATTCATACTCAGATTTCCGAGCGATGCCGGCGGCCGGATCGATCCCAGGTTGTCGGTCGCGACAAGGCCACTGACCGTGAATGTCTGATCGCTGCAGGACTGGCCTGGAACTGCCGTCGGAGTAACCGTCCCAGTTGTGAAGTACCCAATGCGCGACACAACCGACCCCGAGCCGACAGTGAGACTTGGGGTTGTCACCGATGCAGACGCGACCACCGCCGGTGTATTTACCGAACTTCCCGCGTTCAATACTCCGAGGGTGAAAGTGCAACTCGTATCGCCTGTGCCCGTGCCACAGTCAATCGAATTCGCCGTGGCGCCCCTATATAGGTAGCCATCGACAACAGCCGTATTCTGCGCTCCAAACCCATAAGCATAATTAGCAAACCAATTACTGAAGGTAGGGTTGCTGGGTGTGGTCGTGATTCCAATAGCTCCGCCCATGTTGAACAGGTAAGCACCCGCCACACCGACCTTGGCGGCGCTCACATTATTAAATGCGTTGAAATTGTAGGCCTGCACCGTTCCGGCTGGATTGACCACAAAAGGATAGTGACCTTCGCCATAGTAGGCACCAAAGGTCCACGTCACCAGTTTCGGATCATAATTCAACGCCTCATGGTCCGGCATCTGCAATACATTGAAATTGCTATTTGTATTGTTGCAGCCGACCGGGCCAGGCTTACAGCTTCCAACCTTGATCACTGACTCTTCCGGAGCCTGATTCGCAACAAAAGAGTCATCCCAGTCTCCCCCGAGGTCGTATCCCATCCCGGGCTGCATGTGCGTTCCCCCATAGCCGAGATACCGGTTCTGGTCTGTTTTATTATTAATTTGAAAGCCGACAAAAGGCATCCCGCTTAGCAGATAGCCGTAACTCATTCCGTAGAGAGCTCCACCGTTATACATACGCGGAAGAAATTGATTGACTCCTC
The DNA here is from genome assembly GCA_963774515.1 of uncultured Acidobacteriota bacterium. Taxonomy (GTDB): domain Bacteria; phylum Acidobacteriota; class Terriglobia; order Terriglobales; family Acidobacteriaceae; genus JAKAAZ01. The sequence continues at coordinate 30,026 of CAVZFK010000007.1, forward strand.
TACCCACATCGTGGCCGGTATAGATCCAAGGATAATGAGCCTCCATCACAGTGTCGCCGGCGGAAAATGCAATCGGTAGTGGCATCGTCGTCATCGTACCGTCTACTCTGTTCGTGGCCGTGTCTAACACACTGTTCACACGAACAGCCGGATACAGCTTGTAATTCGTATTGCAGAAGGATGCAGTCCCGGAATTCGGCACTGTGCCTGTCGGCGTTGTTGGCAGATAGTAGGAGAATTCGTTCGCATTCCCGTTTGTAGATCCCCAGCTCGCGACATAGTTGCCGTTGTATGTTGGATTCGGCGTGGTGATCGTCAACGTCAATCCATTGATCGGAGACAAGTCGGCGCCGGAATTGAAAGGCACATTCGACGCAACGAGGACTGTATGATTATCGCTTTGAAGCTGGGTGAACGAGATATTCAGAGCAAAGCATTCTCCGCCGCCTTCTGTACTTCCTCCGTTTAACTCATTACTCACGCCCAGTACCGGCAGTGTATAGCCAAGGTTGGTCCGCTGACTGACATAGTAGAACGTCGTCGCATTTGGGGATCCTTCTACAGGAAACACCTGGCTGATCCCATTATTGTTGCTGTCACCGCTAAATACATCCGCCTGCTCTTCAACCCCATAGCCACACAGACCTCCGTGGGCGAAAAACAAGCCATTCAAATGCGGGAAGCGAAGATTAAGCAGAGTCACCTGTTGTGTTGACGAGTTATAGGTGTAATTGACCGTTTCGTATTCTTCCTGATCCGCAATACAAGCTGTCCCGGTAGCCGGCAAATAGCAGGCGGCTGCTGAGTTGGTAGATTGAAGGGTACTCGGAGTACAGAAACCAGCGGGCAGTCCCGTTTGAGGGGAAGATACAGCAGGATAGGATGCCACAACACTGGTCACAATCGTGGGTGCTGGGTTGATCTGACCAGAGGCAGAAGGGATAAATCCAGTCGGCTGATTTCCCGCGGTGCATCCTGCTGCTCCGCTTGCACCGTTATCCGAGCCTGCATAGCACAACTGCACCATAGTCGATACCGGAAAACTGGCGTTGCTGTCTGTTGCGGAAATTGGATTTACAGCGCTGGTTCCGCTAGGTCCCGTCGGAAGTGCGCCGACATACCCGGTAATTGAATTTCCAGAGATTACAACAGCCTGATTTGTATCCAGAAGCTGCCGATCTTGCCCCTCGGTTCCCTGGCCCGCAGTCCCATTCGTTGCGACCAAGGTGCTTCCGACCGCGGCTGCAGCTTTGATTGTTCCCCTGTACACCACTGGGTCTTCCGACACCGTGAAGTCTCCGCCATGACAGCCCTCATCGTTCCCGGCGTTCAGTCCTCCGTCGCAGGTGACAAACGTAGTCATTGCCAGGCAGTCACCCGTACCATGGCAATTCACCACGTTCTCGAGGGACTCCTGCTGGCCGGAGGAGTAATTGGTTGCGGCGAACGATGCGTCATTGTAGTAGGTCTTAAACATGTACTCCGGCTGACCCGCACCGAAGTAATTGTCAAAGTTATACCCACCTGAGAAGTCCGTCGTCTGAATATCTTCCGAGCCCGCTAAGTTGCCACCGTATTGGGGCCATTTCTGATAATCGAGCGTGATCGCCGAAGTAATGGTCTGTCCTACGGACTGTGCCGGGACTTTAGAGAACGGGTTCTCATAGTAATCTGCTGTGACTCCATTTCGTTCATCGTGAACATGCGTATTCATTGGCCACGGCATATTCGACCCGTTGTTGCCAAACAGGTAAGAGCCATACCCCTGTGGGTTCTCGTTATTTTTGTAGGTCGGGTCCACATACACCGTGCAGCCGCTTAGCCCGTTTGGGGAGTTAGTGGAACAATTCGTGCCGTTCATCAGGTTGGAGATGCCGTTATTCATGCTGCCGGTCTGAAATTGGCTCGCATAGTAACTGCCCTGAAAGATATTGACCGCAAGATTCGATCCAACCGGCTGCGCGACAGACTGTGTCGCTTTCGGCGCTGATGAAATCACATTTGTTGCCGCCGTCGCGATAGGAGCAATCGCGTTATCGACATAATTCTTTGTGGCGGCTTGCATTGCAGCTGTGGGGTCTGCATGCAGTTGCAATGCTCCGCTTAGGGTCCCACCATTCAGCGGTAAATAACTCCCCAGCAGCGAATTAATTTGCGTCGTCGTGACCGTTTGTATCGCTACGCTCGCTGGTACCACTAGGCTCCGTATCGCCGCGACCGTAGTCGAAGGAACATTCGGCACCGACCAATACTCCTTGCTGACGGTACCGTCGTCTAGGTGATACACCGCGGTGTAATAGGAACCAGCAGGCGTCGATCCAACATTTGGTGCAAGATTGAGAGAGACCGTGCCACCAGACCCAATGCTGGCAGTTATGTTTCCCGCAGCTACTGTTTTTCCGCTTGCAGTTACAAAGGCCGGCCATGTTACTAGAATCGTTCCAGTCGCGGTCGTTCCGTCGGCGTGATACACCGTGTCCTGCACAGTCGTTGTCGATACTTGCGCACGACCAGGGAGCATGGTGAATACAAGCCACAGAGCCAAGCCAGCCGATCGCCATAACGAAATTGCTGGTACCGTTTTCAGTCCCGTTATTATGGATCTATCTCGGCGCTCTCTTGTCTCTTTCATCTTTGTCCCCTCGGTTCATAACTCAAATGTCTGAAATGCGCGTGCGATAGCCACTCACTCGGGCGGCCGCAACTGTAAATTATTAAGCAATGCATCGCAAAGCTGCTCATTGGGAGATTCGTCGGAACGCTGCGGTTGTTTCGCGGCCATCTCGCACAGATCCAGCAGCAGTTTCGTGTGCTGATATCCGCCGCCCGTCGCCTTTTCGATCAGACCTCGCAGAATCTTCGGCCATGCGGCAAGTACCTGGGCCCGGGCGAGTTCCCGATACCCCTCCTGCGTCTCCGACGCTAACCTGCTATCGGCACCCTGTCTGCCCACCTGGTTTCGCTCTGTTTTCCGAGTGGATTGCCTCTTTATGGGAGCCCGTCGGCTCGACCTTTCCTTCGACACACCAGTCCACCTATCCTAAACGCGAAAAAGATAAAAAGACTCCCATCACTGGTCGCCTCTTTATCTTCTTCGTGTCAATATCAACCTAATATGTTGTCTGAAAGTTGGCGGATGACGACTGCGAAATCAGCCATGCTGATGTCATCGATCCGCCATCCTGCTTTCTTCTTTCACCGTGACTTAAGGCTAACAGAGTGAAGCATAATGACACGCCATTACACTTCCTTGCTATGTCCCCTCTTATCACTAAGTTGTCGAAGCGGTCATGGCAATGTACTTGACTCTCCCATCGGATCTACATTCAGAAGTCGATGCTCAAGAAAAATATGGGTCAGCGCATCGATCGCTTCTCCATATCTTCGTACGATCGTTCGCAGACTCACGCGTAACAACCCCGCGGCTTCACCCTGCGTGTATTCCTGCAGTGCAATCCGTCGAATCAGTTCCTGTGAGAATCCATCCAGCTTCTTCAAGCATTTCTCCACGTCGTACACGAAAATTACAGAGTCTTCAAAGCTCGTCACTCGATAAGTGCTCATCTTGCCTCGAAACGCATCGTGCCCTAGAAGCGCCGGCATCCTTCCAACGCTCAATGAAAGCCGTGTATATCTCCGTAACATTGCTTCCGTGTATTTCCGGTAGAACGCCAGTTCTGGTTTAGGTTGTGTTCTGCTTTGTGATTCTCCATAGCTTTGCGTCAATCGAGCTCGCTTCGGGACAAGCTGAATTTGCTCGGAAGCCTGCAAATCGTATACGGGGATTGCCGCGCTCATCGCAAACCTCCTTCAATTGCATGCATCGCTGCAAGATGCCCCACTTTTCGCGGGCGCCCCTTGGGTCTTCGAGTGCGCGGCGCCGGGAAGTCCGAAAAGTGAACTGTGCATTGACGGCAGTAAACATCGCTGACTGTGTGATTGCGCAACCAAAGTCGGCCACAACCCTCACAGATTTTCAGATGTAAGCAAGATTGGCTCATGACGTAATGATCTCCAAGGCAAAAAAATTCAATGTTCCCGTAAAGACTTGGATTTCCTTTGTCCCTAGGGAGCGGTTGCGAAGACTGCTTGGCCGCAGAACTCTATGGTTCGGCATTAGCCCAACAGGCACGTCTTCTGCGTGAACATCTGGCTTCTTGAAATGCACTCCCAGGTGTCAGGCGATCAGGAACAACCTTCGTGCCTGAACGCGCCAAGATCCCGCGAGCAAACTTCTCTCGCCGGTTCAAAGCCGAGCGCAGCTCAATCAGCTGCTTTGAAGTGACCCCGTCGCCTCAAATGTGGCAGAGAGGTGAACCGGAGACACTTCAGCGTGATGACCTGGATTTGGGAGAATGGGAGGCCAACAGTGTTCAATCTCTTGAGTAGTAAGAGGGTCTGTCTGTAATACTATCTCCGTGGAGAGCTGTCAATAAAAAAATATCTTTAAGCTATTCACAATTCCCGATAAAGGATCTTACATGGGCGAGTTGTGTAACACTTTGCAATTCTTAAAGATATTTCTGTATATTTGTTATATCTTAATGTTATAGTGCGGACATGAAGTTTGAGACGCTTCATGAGAACCTCCGATTGGAAATCCTCCGCAGAATTGAGCGAGGACTCCTCACCGGCTCAACCCTAGCCCGCGCTACAGACTTTCAGCAGGCACACATCTCCAACTTCCTGAATCGAAAGCGTTCCCTCAGTCTCGAAGGCCTCGATCGCGTCCTCTCCGCTCAGAAGTTATCGGTGATCGACTTGCTGCCCCCAGACTCGCTTACGGCGCTCCCGGCGCCTACCGGAAACGTCTCGCTGAATCAAACCATACCAGTCGTCACACACTCGGCCGCATCCTCATCCGCCCGCATTCAATCGCCGGAGATCATCGACACGATCGAAGTACCCGACGCCATCATCCACTCTTCTCGCCCCCACCCCCTCCCCGGCAGAGACCTTTGGCAGCGATTCGTTGCCGTTCGCGTAGACGCCATCCAGGCTGCTGCAATGGAGCCTCTCCTGCGCCAGCACTTTATCGTTGTCATCGACCGCCACTACAATTCGCTCACGCCCTATCGCCTTCAGCCCCCCACTGTCTTTGCCGTTCGTGGGTCCGACACGCTGCACTTATGTTTCCTCGAATATGAGGCAGACCGCCTCATCCTTCGTCCTCGCAACCAGCAGATTCCAGTCCTGCTGATCGCCTTGGCCGCCAATGAACAGCCAGCCGATCGAATTGTCGGGCGCGTTTGTTACGTTCTTTCGGAGTTTTGAGACAACCGTGTGCACCGCCTAACCCAGGAAAACTCCTCACTCCCTCTCATCCTTCCACCTGATCTGCTAGCATCGCCTTTTGGAGGAAACACTGCATATGGAACAACTCCCCGTTGGTATGGGTGCCCGCCGTAATGAGGACATCGCATTAGATCTCTTGAAGTTCGTCGCCGTCACCGCAAGCGTTGGACGTCCCACCACCCCCACAGCCGGCTTTGTTGCTGCCGGCAACCCTAAAGTCGAGGACCAGGTCAGTCACCTGTTGGAGCTCTATACTCGCTGTCTTCGCGCGGTCGAAGGAAAGTAGCTGCGCCGCTTGCCCGATCTACCCTCATCTCGAGTCGTGGTGGTCGGCGCCGGAGTCTTTGGTCGGAATCACCTGCGCATCTGGCGTGCTCTCGAAGATGCAGGGGCTCCAGTCCGCCTCGTCGGGATCGTCGAACCGAATGCGTCCGCTGCGACAAATCTCGCGGCGGAATATCGCGTCCCCGTCTACCCCTCGACCGCGGAACTACTCCGATCCGCCGAACTTCCGGATGCAGCGTCGATTGCCGTCCCCACCTTGCAACACGCCGCCGTCGCGTCAGAACTTCTGTCAGCCGGCGTCGACATCCTGGTAGAAAAACCGTTTACTGCAACTCTTCAAGAGGCCGACGAGTTGATCTCTCTGGCGCAGCGCTATCAGCGCATCATTCAGGTCGGCCATCTCGAACGATTCAATCCAGCGGTTCGAGCTGTGCGTTCCATTCTGCATCAACCGCTTTTTTTTGAGGTGCACCGGCTCAGTGTTTTTACTCCTCGAGCACTCGACGTAGACGTCGTTCTCGATCTCATGATCCACGATCTCGACATCGTCCTCAGTTGGACCCAGTCACCCATTCGCGAGCTGCATGCGGTCGGCCTTCCAATCCTTTCCCCAAAGGTCGATATCGCGAATGTTCGCATTGAATTTGAATCTGGCTGTGTCGCCAACTTCACCGCCAGCCGCGTCAGCACGGAGCGGGTTCGAAAGATCCGTTTCTTTCAGCCGCATCAATACGTTTCCGTCGATTACGCACGTCAGGATGTTCTCTGCATCGACGTCCCGGCCCTGCAAACGCCTGAATCATCCCACCCCGCCGCTCAGGACCTGTCGACCGTCGCCTTCCAGCCCGTCGAAACACCTCATCCCATCCCAGGATTTGCGATGAGAAAGCTTGAGATCTCCTCCGGCGAGCCGCTGCGTCTCGAGTTGGAATCCTTCCTGCGCTCCGTCAGAGAACGCACCGAACCCGAAGTTACCGCCCAGGACGGGCGCGCCGCTCTTGCGGTCGCACTACAAATCAGCGCTGCAATCAATGCCCATCAATCACGCGCCGGTCTCGCCTAATCAACTTCACAGATCAGGCATTTCAAATACTGCGTTTCCGGAATCGTCAATATCGCTGGATGATCGAACGCCGCTCCTCGAATCTCCAGCAGCCGCACCCGCTTGCCCGCATCGCTCGCTGCTTCCGCAACCGCCGCTTGAAATTCCACCAGCGGCACATGATGGGAGCAAGAGCAGGTCACCAATCTTCCGCCCGGTCGCAGCATTTTCAGTGCTCGCAAATTCATTTCCTTGTAGCCCCGCAATGCACCTTCCACAGCGCGTTTTGACTTTGCAAATGCCGGCGGATCCAGCACGATCGTGTCAAACTCCTCGCCGGCATCGCTCCAGTCTCGAAGAAGATCAAACGCATTGGCCTCAATCCACTCCACGCCACTTCCCTGTCCAGCCAATTGATCCCGATTTATACTCAGGTTTTTCTCCGCCACTTCTAGCGCGGCCCTGGACGCATCCACTCCTGTCACCTGCGAACAGCGGCGAGCCAGGTGCAAAGCAAACCCGCCCTGATACGTGCAAATGTCCAGTGCCCGACCGCGCGCATACGACTCCGCCGCCAGATAATTCTCTCGCTGATCTAAAAATGCCCCGGTCTTTTGTCCTGCGTTTGCGTCGAAATAAAACTGCAGTCCGTTCAGCGCGAAAACCGTCGCCAGCATCGGCTTTTCCGCATTCCGCAAATAGAGAGGTTCCGCAGACGGTGCCTCTAACTGTTCCAGTTCCCGAATGCGCGCATCCGGACGTTCCACAATCGTCTCCGGTTCCAACATTTCATGAAAAATATCGACTGCCACCGCACGCACATCGTCCACATGTGTGCCCTGTGTCAGCAGTTGCAAAATCACCAAATCGCCATATCGATCCGCCACAATTCCCGGGCAGCTCGTCTGCTTCCCCAAACACGAGTCTGCAAGCGTTCGTCCCCGTCAAACCTTTCAGCCCGTCCAGACGCATTTGCACTGCTCGCCTCAATCGGCGCCGGACCAACTCCAGAAATTCATCGCGATCGCTGATCAACTCTCGCGTCACCATTCGCAGCGTGATGAGTGAAGCGTCGCTATACATCGCCGTGCCAAGCGCGACACCTCTTTCATCAACAACTGTCACCAGCGAACCAGGCGCCACACTGTTTTCACCCGACTTCGCGATCATTTCTTCCACATCCGATTGGTAAACCCACGGATGACCCGCCCGCACCCGCGCTGCCGCGCGCCGGCTAATCCTCACGACTGGCCACACGACTGCATCCGGGCTTGATCCAACCTCGATCACGGGTTCCGCAACGTCGCCCGCGTCCTTTTTGGGCTTCTTTGCTCGTCCTTCTGCGTGCATCGCAGCCTTCCCTCGACCTGCCTTAGGTGGCATAGTTTCCTCTCGCCTTTCTCGCGCCTGAGTGGTCATCTTCGCATACTCCTGGCAGCGCCATAGTTACACCCGCCACTTCCTATGCCGTAATTGCGCCCGCATAACATAAAATCAATTATGGCCACCGCGCACACCGCTGCGGCATCCCCAGATGCCGACAAGCAACAACTCGCTGAGACCTTCGAGATGCTGCTTACGACTGTGCGCCAAAATCGTCCCAGCGACGACATTGCCATCATTCAACAGGCCTACGAATTTTGTCTCAAGCACCACGCCGGTCAAAAACGAGCGTCCGGCGACCCCTTCGCCTTGCACCCACTTGAAGTAGCTCGCGTTTTGGCGGAAATGAAGCTCGACTCGACCGCGATCGCCGCCGGCCTGCTTCACGATGCCGTCGAAGATACTCCCGTAACCAGCCGCGAAATTGCTGAGACCTTCGGCGAACAAGTGGCCCACATCGTCGACGGCGTCACCAAAATCGACAAGATTCAATTTGCCAATCGCGAGGATCGCCAGGCGGAAAACGTCCGAAAAATGCTCCTCGCCATGGTCTCAGATGTTCGCGTGGTGCTCATCAAACTAGCCGATCGCCTTCACAACATGCGTACGCTGGAACATCTGCAGCCCGAACGTCAGCAAGCCATCGCTCGCGAAACCCTCGACATCTACGCACCCCTGGCTCACCGTCTCGGCATGGGCAAGGTTCGCAGCGAACTCGAGGATCTGTCCTTTCGCTATGTCGATCCCGTCGGTCACGACCAAATCAGTTCTGCCGTCGAAGCGAACCGCCAGCAGGGCGAACAGTTTCTCCGCAATATCGATGCCATCCTGCACGAGCGCCTCGTCGAACATAACATCACTGCCCGCGTCGATTGGCGCATCAAGCGACTCTACTCCATCTACCAAAAGTTGCAACGCCAGCGCATCACCGTCGATCAGGTATACGATCTGCTCGCAGTCCGTGTCATCACCCAAACCGTGCAGGATTGCTACGCGGTCTTCGGGTTGATTCATAGCATCTGGCGCCCCGTCCCCGGCCGTATCAAGGATTTCATTGCCATGCCGCGACCCAATCTCTACCAGTCGCTGCACACCACCGTGATGGCGGAGGGCGGCCATCAGTTTGAAGTGCAGATTCGCACGGAAGAAATGCATCGCGTCGCTGAAGAAGGCATCGCTGCGCATTGGAAATATAAGGCCGGCGGTTCACCAGTCAACGCGAAAGACGAGCAACGTCTCGCCTGGGTCCGGCAAATTGTCGAGTGGCAGCGCGACATGACCGATCCGAATGAGTTTCTGTCGACTCTCAAGATCGATCTGTATCCGGAGGAGGTCTACACCTTCACTCCCAAGGGCAAGGTCGTCGTCCTCCCGAAAGAAGCCACTCCCATCGACTTCGCCTATTCCATCCACACGGAGGTAGGAAACACCTGCACCGGCGCGAAGGTGAACGGTCGCATGGTGCCATTACGGTCGCGCCTGCGCAACGGCGATATCGTCGAAATCCTAACTCAGAACGGCCACACGCCCAGCCGTGATTGGCTCACCTTTGCAAAGAGCTCTCGCGCGCGCAACAAAATCAAACATTGGCTCAACGAGCATCAGCGTGAGCGCGCCATTGAAATCGGCCGCAAACTTCTTGACCGCGAAGCTCGCAAGTACAAAATCTCGTTGACTCAACTCACTGATGCCGACCACGCCAGGGCCGCTGCGGACTATGGTCTGGCAAACCCCGTCGACTTGCTGGCTGGCATCGGATTTGGAAAGTTTTCTGCCCGCCAGGCGTTGAACCGTCTCGTGCCCGGAGCAACAAGCACGCAGCAACCGGAAACTGAATCCGCTCCCGGCATGTCAGATGCGGTGAAGCGCGTGTTCTTCGGCAAGGGCTCCGATTCGCTCACCGTGGAAGGCCAGAATGACCTGCTGGTCTATCGCGCTCGATGTTGCAATCCAATTCGCGGCGAAGAGATTGTCGGCTACGTTACGCGAGGCAAAGGTGTCGCTGTTCACGCGCGCAGTTGTCCCAACGTACAAAACCTCCTGTATGAGTCGGATCGAAGAATTGCGGTTGAATGGGCGAATATGAAGGACGACGAAGGTACTCCGCAGCGCGCGACCTATCCGGTCAAGATGATCGTCTATTGCGACGACCGTGCAGGCATGCTTCGTGAAATGACCGCCGTCATTTCAGATGATGGAACCAATATCCGCGCTGTCGAAACCAAAGCTGGCACAGAAGCAGAGGCCATCGTCGAATTTGTCGTCGATGCCTACGATGTCGGTCACCTGATTCGACTGATGAACGGGCTACGACGTCTACCGGGTGTTCGCGACGTTCAACGCCAGCAAAAACTCTAACCGCACCAATCCCCACCGCGCGCGAAATGAGGCGGCCTCACTGTCGCCGTGCTTACTTCGCGATTGAAGTCGCACCTTGACTGGTCGTGACCGACGTCAGCGCACAACCGTTCATCGTCTGTCGAAATTTGAAGTACGGATGGAAAAACAGCGCAGCGCGCGCGTCCCCGTTGCCCTCGACCAGCTCCGGCAGCCACACACCGTCCGGATACCGTTGCTGTCTCACGTGGATCCAGAATCCCTTGTGCAGATTAGCCAGAAGTCCCCCGCCGATCTTTACATCGTGATCCAGACGAGCATTCAGATCCACCAGTTCGCCCGTTTTTTCGTCCACCTCGATCGTCCCTGACATGTCATGTAAAAATGTCTCTTCCACGCCCTTCGGATGAACGCTAGGATCTCCACTTAAATCGTAAGCCAGGGTCGAACGTCCGCCGCGATCTACGCGGTGTCCATTCGTATAGCGCAACATATGCAGCAAGCGTATCGAGTTGCTTGTCGTCCTGGGCATCTCGCTTGGCGATGAATTTCGCATCCGAATCCTTCTTGATCTCCTTTTGAACGCGCTCCATCTCCTTATTTTTTTGATCCTGGCTCAAGGTCTTACCATCTTTGCCCGTCAATTCATCGATCTCTTCGCCATTGACGAAAAACATGTCGTATTGCCGCACATGACGCTGCTTCACATTGCCATTCTTATCGGTGTCATCCTCTTCGCGGATTGTCTTGCAAACATATCGCTCCTGCTCCGCCTCGGATTGCTTCAGGTTTTTCAGCACGCGATCCTTCAGCTCGACAGCCGAAGGCAACGGAGCATTCCAGTCGATCTTCGCCTGGTCCTCATGTACGCTCTTCGGGTCATGGCCACCTTGTGCAGCCGACTGTGCCCATCCAGCTGCGCACACGCCAGCCAGCGCGGCCACTACGGCCACCCTGCTCCACGTGATCGCCCAGAAATCTTTCATTCCCTCCACCCCAGACTCATTGGACGCCCGAATCAAAAGCTGGTCACAGATGTTTGCCGATCCATCATTTCCCCATCTGAGCCGGTTCAGGAAACTCCCGATCGCACAGAGTACAATTTTTCGATATGAGCGAAGAAAAAATATCGATCCATTCCGCGCAGGCACCTGCCGCCATCGGGCCTTACTCTCAGGCAATTCGCGTCGGCGACATGATATTCACTTCTGGACAGGTAGCCATCGATCCTGCGACAGGCCAATTGGTCGCAGGTGGCATTGAAGATCAAACCCACCGCGTCCTGAAAAACTTACAAGCCGTTCTCGCAGCCGCAGGACTGGATTTTTCGCGGGTCGTCAAAACGACCGTCTTCCTGAAAGACATGGCCCACTTTGCCGCCATGAACGCGATCTATGCGGAATATCTTCAGACACAGGACAGCCCAGCTCCAGCTCGCTCGACCGTGGAGGTCGCCCGGCTCCCGAAGGACGCACTGGTAGAAATAGAGCTGATTGCCCTTTAAAAACAGACACGACTCCGCCCGTTCCAGCACTCCAGCTGTCGCTTTGCCCAAGGGGCTGTGACCAACTGCCTGGTGCCGAAAACCGGACACGGCAGAGCCATCGCGTAAGAAACAAAAAAGGCGGAGGATATCTCCTCTGCCTTTTCTGTCTATAACCTAGCGCTCGCTCCTACAGCGGCTGAACATCAGCAGCTTGCCAGCCCTTCGGTCCCTTCACAACGTTGAATTGCACGGCCTGGCCTTCTTGCAAACTCTTAAATCCGTTTGAATTGATCGCAGAGTAATGCACAAAAACATCTTCGCCATTCTGGCGCGAGATAAAGCCAAAGCCCTTCGCGTCGTTAAACCACTTTACTGTGCCTTGTTCCATTTGAATCTTATTTCCTAATCGATTTGAATTACGCTGAAGGGAATCGGAGCGACTACTAGCAGAATCTTGTGCTTTGGGGCAAAGTCTACAACTGCCCGGTTCTATTCGAACGCACGGTCAGTGTACCAGATTTTCGCCAAATGCAAGAAAAAAATGCACGTTAGCGGCGACCGGGTCCCTCCGGCCGTTTCCTCAAACGATCATTTCCGCCCAACTCTCTCAACCTTCATGCGTTATGCTAGCTCACGGCATGAAATTTGAAGAGCAATCGATCGTCTGGATGCAACGCGCTCTTCCGACTCTTGCGGATGGTTTTTCATCGCTTCCCTCGAACCCGTCACCCACCATCGACGACGCTGCAATGATGGCTGTCCTGCAGGAAACGGCAACCCGCCTCCGAGAGAATTACCCCTATTTCCACCCCCTTTATGCCGGGCAGATGCTAAAACCGCCCCACCCTGTCGCTCGTGCCGCCTATGCTCTTGCTACATGGATCAATCCCAACAACCACGCCCTCGATGGAGGCCGCGCCAGCTCCAAGATGGAGATCGAGGCCGTTCAAGGCCTGGCCACCATGTTCGGATGGCCCACTCATCTCGGCCACCTCACCAGCGGCGGCACCTTTGCCAATTTGGAGGCACTTTGGATCGCCGGCCAGCTTCATCCGGAGAAAACCATTCTTGCCTCCGACCAAGCACATTACACACATCGCCGGATCAGCGGCGTTTTGAAACTGCCCTTCGATTCCGTCGCCACTGACCCGCGCGGCAGACTCGATCTCGACGCTCTCGAATCAAGAATCCGAAAGGGCGACGTTGGCACAGTCGTCGTAACTCTCGGAACCACCGCTCTTGGCGCCGTCGATCCACTACCAGACATCCTGGCCTTGCGCGACCGCTATGGATTTCGCATCCACGCCGACGCAGCCTACGGTGGGTATTTCACCCTGGCTAAAAACTTAGACGCAGATGCAGCGGATTCGTTTGCCGCCCTTTCCGCTGTCGATTCCATCGTTGTTGATCCGCATAAACACGGCCTTCAGCCCTATGGCTGCGGATGCGTATTGTTTCGCGATCCCTCGGTCGGCCGCTTTTACAAGCACGATTCCCCCTATACCTACTTCACCTCGAACGAATTGCATCTTGGCGAAATCAGTCTGGAATGTTCGCGTGCCGGCGCTTCCGCCGTGGCCCTCTGGGCTACGCAACGTGCGCTGCCCTTAACTCGAGGCGGAGAATTTGCCGGAATGTTGCAATCGTGCCGCGCTGCCGCGATCGAACTCTACAGCCGTATCCGCGCCTCCGCCATGTTTGTCGCGCCCATCCCTCCGCAGTTGGATATCGTCGTCTGGGCCGTACGCGGTGCAACGCCCGAGGAAAGTTCTGCCCGCGCACGCGCTCTCTTCGATGCCGCCGCCCGACGGGATCTGCACCTCGCATTGGTGCATCTTCCTCGATCCTGGTTTCCTGAAAATACCTGGCCCGCATCCAGCGGAGTTGCTGCAAGAACAACCCAGGTGCAATGTCTGCGCTCTGTCCTGATGAAATCCGAACATCTTGCCTGGATCGACGCTATTTGGGAACGACTTGAAGCCGCCGGCCAGGAAATCCTAACCACCGTAGACTCTGCAATCTAGACAGTGCTCCAAATTTTCTCCCACAACAGCACGGATCAAATCGTGCAACTGTGCCTCGTTAGATATTCATCTTCTCAGGAGCGCACTGATAATATTCCATGTAGCGATCCGTGTCGGAGGCATCGCACAAGTGGTGTTGCTCTGCGGTAATTTCAACGCCCCGTGGAAATTTGGGCTGAGCCAATGCAATTCTGACGCGATTCGTTTATGGGTCTGTCTCCCGATGGGAGAACAAATATAAACTCTACCCCCTTGGGAAACAGAGGTTGAATGGCAATCAACGGCCAATCGGATTTGTCGTCGGAGTCCTCTCTCGACGATTGGAAGCGAATTCAGGTCGCTTATTTCACCATGGAAATTGCAGTCGCTCCCAACATGCCTACCTATAGCGGTGGCCTGGGAGTTCTGGCGGGAGACACCATCCGATCCGCCGCGGATACTGGCCTTCCTTTGGCCGCTGTCACGCTTCTGCATCGCAAAGGATATTTCCACCAGCACTTGAATGCCGAAGGCATGCAGACTGAGGAAGACGAGCCCTGGAAGCCGGAGACTCTCCTGCAGCCACTGGAACCTTTAGCCGCGATCACCATTCAAGGCCGGCCAGTCATGATTCGCGCCTGGCGCAAAGACGTTGTCGGCACGGATGGACACATCGTTCCCGTGATTTTCCTCGACACCGACCTTGACCCCAACGACGGCTGGGATCGTCAACTGACCGACCACCTCTACGGCGGCGATACTTTCTACCGGCTTTGCCAGGAGACTGTTCTCGGCATCGGCGGAATAGAAATCCTCACGGCATTGGGCTGCCAGCCTGACGTCTATCACATGAATGAGGGTCACGCGTCACTGCTGACCATTGGCCTGCTGGAGCAACAAGTCGCCGATGGCAATCTGCTGGATGCTACCCCGAAAGATCTCGAGGCGGTTCGCTCCAAATGTGTCTTCACCACCCATACTCCGGTTCCCGCTGGTCATGACCGCTTCTCCCTCGATCAGGCGCGCCAGGTTCTCGGCGACGAACGGACCGAAGCCCTCGAAAAATTTGGCTGTTGTCACGACGGCATGTTGAACATGACCTACGTCGCGCTGCGCTTTTCGCGCTATGTCAACGGCGTCGCCATGCAGCATGGGCGCGTATCGCGCGAAATGTTCCCCGAATACTCCGTTCAGGCCATCACGAATGGCGTTCATGCTGCCACCTGGATTCAGCCTTCCTTGCAGGCAATGCTCGATGAAAAAGTCTCGAGCTGGCGACGCGATAATCTCTATCTCCGCTTCGCCATCGGCATCTCTCCCCACGAGATTCGAAGTCGCCACCTGGACGCGAAACGTAAGCTGATTGACACCGTCCATGAACGCGTCGGCGTCACCCTTCAGGAGAATATTTTCACTATTGGATTTGCCCGTCGCGCAGCGGCCTATAAACGCGCCGACATGTTGTTTGCCGATCCTGCCCGCCTCAATCGATTGGCCGAAGAATACGGCGGCATCCAGATCGTCTACGCTGGCAAAGCACATCCACACGACCAAGTCGGAAAATCCATCATCCATCATGTGATCGAAGCCAGTGCCAAGCTGAATTCCGACCACATCCGCATCGTCTACCTGGAAAATTATGAGTGGGATCTGGGAGCGATCCTGACCGCCGGCGCCGACCTGTGGCTGAATACGCCCCGCCGCCCCTATGAAGCCTCAGGAACCAGCGGCATGAAGGCTGCCATGAACGGCGTTCCCAGCCTCAGCACGCTTGACGGCTGGTGGATCGAAGGTTGCATCGAAGGCGCCACAGGCTGGGCCATCGTGGAGTCTGAGGACGAAGCGCAGGAGGCGGAATCTCTCTACGAAAAGCTCGAAAACGAGATTCTTCCCCTCTTCTATCACTACCCCGATCGCTGGGCAGAGATTATGCGCATGGCCATGGCCATCAACGGCTCCTTCTTCAACACCCACCGCATGCTCTACCAGTACGTGACCAATGCCTATTTCCCCGGAGATGCACCCCTCCGCCGAAAATTTCAGCCCGAGCTGGTCTTGACCCGTTAAGAGCGCTTGAACCTTATAAGTCCTTGGTCGACAGGCGGTCCACTGAGGCTTTTCTCGCGCTTCGGC
This sequence comes from uncultured Acidobacteriota bacterium, assembly GCA_963774515.1. Lineage (GTDB taxonomy): Bacteria > Acidobacteriota > Terriglobia > Terriglobales > Acidobacteriaceae > JAKAAZ01. Next base: position 45,990 of record CAVZFK010000007.1, read on the forward strand.
CTCAACTCACGTATACTGATCGAAGCCGTAAAACTGTTATTTTGATTGGAATTACCATGCCGAAACTAAAGACGCACAAAGGTGCGGCCAAGCGCTTTAAGAAGACCGGAAGCGGTCGAGTCAAGCGCGGCCAGGCCTTCATGCGGCATATCCTTACCTCGAAAGCTACCAAGACCAAGCGGCATCTCGCCGCGTCTGCAATGGTCTCGGATGCCGACCTGCCCAAGGTGTTGCGCATGATTCCGTACGCCTGATCAACTCGCTTCGGCGAGTTGGGCCCGAAAGCGTTCGAGGCCCCCGGAACTAATCTTCCGAGATAGATCAGAGTAAGAAGCGAGTGAAGAGGGTATACAGCGCAGGCCTCAGGTCCGCGACTCCTCCCTCCAGCCGCAAAACGAAACGCAAAAAGGAGATTTCAACCATGCCTCGCGTCAAACGTGGCAATAAACGCAAAGAATATCGCAAGAAGATTCTCAAGCGCGCAAGCGGCTACTTCCTCACAAAGTCAAAGCTGTATCAGGCTGCCGAAGAGGCAGTCGAGCGTGGGCTTAAGTTCGCCTACCGCGGCCGTCGTGAGAAGAAGCGTCAGTTCCGTTCGCTTTGGATTGTTCGCATCGGCGCAGCCGCCAAGCTGAATGGCATTAGCTATTCACAACTGATCCACGGGCTCAAGCTGGCCGAGATCGAGCTGGACCGCAAGGTTCTGGCCGACATCGCCGCCAAAGATCCCGCAGGATTTACCGCGCTTGCCACTCAGGCAAAGACCGCGCTCAGCACCGCTGCCGCATAACGCCAGCCAACGCGTTCCAACATCCGACAAGGCACTCCTCAGGGAGTGCTTTGTTGCTTTCGGCCAGCGACCAGCTGTATCCCCGCGAAGATCACGATCAACGCAATAAGGCACTGCGAAATCACACAGTAGAGACACCATACCTGCAAAATCGAGTCTTCCACGTGCGAAAGATAGAGCGCGTAGCAAAGTCCCGCCACCGCCGCGGCCAATGTCCAGTCTCTCTTGCGCAACAACGCCAGCAAGCCGATCAGCAGATACCCAGCAATGCCAACCGCAGCCACCGGCACGCCGGCGATGGATGAATACCGGCTATGGTTCACGATTCCGCAATCCCAATGCGCATTAATATCGCAGGGCTCCAGCTTGTTGGAATAATGCACCTGCAACGCCAGCGCCGAAACCACGGCTCCCAAAACCGCCAACAAAACAACCAGGATTCTCAAAGTTTTTTGCACGTCCCTATTGAACCACACCGCTCAACGTTCCCCAATTACGACCGCCCATCTCTCCCCATTCAAGATCGGGACTCGGTAATCCGGCCCTCTGTCATTTATCCTCAAAAGCAATGTCTTCTTCGCAAATTCCTGCTTTAGAAAGTTACGAGTCACAGCATCTAGAAGCCGCGTTTCAGGCCCTCACTGCCGACGTCGCTCGTCAGGCGGCGGAGCTGCGCACACCCGAAGATCGTGAACAGTTTCGTCTCTACTGGCTCGGCCGAAAGCAGGGACGCCTCAAGCTCATCAGCGATGTCTGGCTGAAAAATGCTCCTGCCGAAGCGCGCAAATCTTTGGGCCAGCATTTCAATCAACTCAAGCAGCAGATTGAGCAAGCCCTCGAAGGCGATCCGGCAAGCCTCGCTCCCTCTTCCCCGCCCGCCGACTCGATCGACATCACGCTACCCGGCATCCGGCCAACGCCTCGGCGCGGAGCATCCGCTCATTCGCACCATGCACGAAATCGTCCGCGTTTTTGAGCACATGGGCTACTCAGTTGGCGTTGGACCCGAAGTAGAAACCGACTACTACAATTTCGAAGCACTGAATTTTCCGCCGAACCACCCCGCCCGCGACACCCAGGACACCCTGGTAGTTGCCAACCAGCAGCAGAAGCCGCTGCGTGATCGTCTCCTGCTGCGCACTCATACTTCGCCGGTTCAGATTCGCACCATGGAAAAGCAACCGCCCCCGATCCGCATAGTGATCCCCGGAAAAGTGCATCGCAACGACGCTGCGGACGCAACCCATTCACCAATCTTTCATCAGGTGGAAGGCCTCTGCGTCGACGAGAACATCACCTTCAGCGATCTGAAAGGAACCCTCGATCACGCGATGAAGGAACTCTTCGGCTCCAACGTGCGCACCCGCTTCTTCCCGTCGTTCTTCCCCTTCACCGAACCGAGCGCCGACGTGCAGATCAGTTGCATCTTCTGCGGCGGCAAAGGATGTCGCAAGTGCAAGCACTCCGGCTGGATCGAACTCCTCGGCTGCGGCATGGTCAACCCCGCCGTCTTCGAATTTGTTCGTGGCAAACAGCCTGCTTATGACCCGAAAAAAATATCCGGCTTCGCCTTCGGCATGGGAGTCGATCGCATTGCGATGATGAAATACGGTATCAGCGACATCGGCCTGCTCTACTCCGGCGACATGCGCTTTCTGGAGCAGTTCGCATGAAAATTCTTACCACCTGGCTCCGCTCTTACTTGCCTGACCTCACCGTCAGCGATCAGCAACTCGCCGACGATCTCACCTTGCGCGGCATCGCCGTCGATGGCGTGTTCGATCTGGGCCCCGACAACGGCTCGCTTTTGGAAATGGACATCACCACCAACCGCGTCGATGCCATGAACCATTACGGCATCGCGCGCGAAGCCGCTGCCATCTATGACATTCCTCTGAAATCTCTGGAAGTCTCTCTCCCGACAGCCAAACCTGCAAAGCAGCCGTTCCCTGTTCGCATTGAAGCCACGGACCTCTGCGGTCGATTCACAGCGCGCGTTCTTCGTGATGTCAACATCGTGCCTTCGACCGGAAAAATCGCCCAGCGCTTTTCGCTCGCTCGAGCAAAAGCTGATCAGCAACGCCGTAGACGCAACCAACTTTGTCACCATGGCGATCGGTCATCCGACCCATGCCTTCGACCTCGACAAACTTGAAGGCGGCATTGTGGTCCGCCGCGCCCACGCTGGAGAAAAACTTCGTCTCCTCGACGGCACCGAACGTACCCTCGTACCCGACGATCTGGTCGTTGCAGACGAAAAGAAAGCTCTTGCGCTCGCCGGTGTCATGGGTGGGTGGGATACGATGATCACCTCCTCCACAAAAAATATTCTTGTCGAAGCAGCATGGTTCGACCCTGGCACCGTTCGGCGCTCCTCTCGTCGCCACGGTCTGCACACCGACGCCTCACATCGCTTCGAACGAGGCGCGGACTTCAACGCTCCTCCGCTCGCCTCAGCCCTCGTTTGTGACGCGATTCTGGCAGCTGGCGGATCAATTGAAGGCGATCTGGTTGACGTGATCATTCCTCAACTGGCCGCCCGTACCTCGCAGCGTCCGCCAATCTCTCTGCACATCGGCGAAATCAGCCGCATCCTCGGCAAAACCGCGGACGGTCATCCCATCGACGCTCCTACCATTGAGCGATATCTCACTGCCCTTGGCGCGCGAATGGAAAAAACTTCCGCCGAAACCTATGCCGTCACATTGCCCAGCTGGCGACTCGATCTTGCCTTCGAGATTGACCTGATCGAAGAAATCGCGCGCCTCCATGGATACAACCGCTTCGCCAACACGCTGCCGTCTTTTTCCGGCAGCGTCATCGAACTTCCCTGGGCGCCGAAGGAATCCTTTCTTCGCCGAACCCTGCGCGCCGCCGGATATACAGAAGCAATCAGCAGCACATTCTGCTCTGCCGCCGACGCAAACTCGTTTGCCCAACAACCCAACTCGATCGTTCAGCTCGGCAACCCTCTCAGCGAAGAAGTTGGCTTTTTGCGTCCGTCGCTCGTCCCAGGAATGCTCTCGATGCTCGCCCACAACTTGAATCGCGAGGTCGACGATCTGCGCCTGTTCGAGATGGGCACCATCTTCACCGGCAGTTCGGAGCGAGTGCAGGAAAGGCCTTCACTCGTCATCGGCGCAACTGGAACTGCAATCACGCCACATGCTCTCGGCAGCCTGCGCGACTACAGTTTTTACGATCTCAAGGGCATCGTCGAACAAATGCTCTCCGGGTTCGTATCCAAGTCATGCTACATGGACGCATTCCCAGCCTGCGACTGGCCTTATGCCGCCGTGGCTGCATCCCGGCCGCGCAGCGCGTCTCGTCGTGGACGGCGAAACTCTCGGCTTCTTCGGCGAACTTGCACCCCAGGAATCTCAATCAAGAAAACTTCGCCAAACCATTTTCATTGGCGAATTCAATCTGGCACGCCTCTTTCAGCACCCTCTTCGCCAGTCGGCTGCCCGTGAGCTATCTCGCTTTCCCGCCGTCGTGCGTGACTTCTCTTTCACTTTCCCCGATGCCGTCCGTTGGCAGCAAATTGCCGAGACAGTGGCCTCGCTCGGCATCGCGGAGATGCGCAGCACGGAGCCTCGTGAAATTTTTCGAGACAAAAAAGAACCCTCAGGTTCCTACGCCCTGTTGCTGCGTGTAGTGTTTCAAGCGCAGGACCGTACGCTGCGCCTGGAGGAATTGCACGACTGGGCTCGCCGGATTTTTGCTGCCCTCATGGGACTTGGCGGACAGCCGCGATTCCCGCTGGAACTTCTCTCATGAGGAATCGAGTTTTCCGACTCGGCCAATTCACTTTGTCGACTCCGGAAAATCGACCCCTCTTTCCCACAGGAACGCCTGCGAAAATTCGGCTTCGCCTGAATCGTAGCGCTATACTGCGCGAAGAGCATCTTATTTATCTATGACAACAACTATGGCGAAAGAACAGGATCTTGCGGTGGCGGTCGATACTCTCGCCGCTTTGGAACAGCGCGTCGTTCGTGCGATTGAAATGCTGAACCGCGAACGCGAACAACGTGCGGAAATTGAAAAACAGCTGTCTGAAGCGCGCGCGCAGTTGGATCGCCAGCACGCACAGGGCGCCACACTCCAACAGGAAATTGAAGAACTTCATCGTGAGCGAGATACGGTCCGCACACGGGTCGAACGTCTCATGTCGTCGCTGGATGCTATCGAGGCTTCTTACACGCAATCTGCCTGAAGCAGGCGTAGAAATCTTTCGACACAACGGAGCAACGATGAACGAAAACGATCCGCAAGATCACTTTCCTGACAGCGGTCCTCAGGAGTCGAACCCAACTGGTCAAGATGAATCGCGGCCACTTGAGTCTGCGGTAATGGCGCAACGCGAAATCGCTCAGGACGATTCCTCTCGCAATCTTGTGGTCGATATTTACGATCAGATCTATCATCTCCGAGGCCCTGACCCAGCCTACCTCGAACAGCTCGCTGCATTGGTCGACGCAAAAATGCGTGCCGTGGCCAAACATGGGACCACTGTAGACTCACTTCGAGTCGCCGTCCTGGCCGCCCTCAATATTGCTGACGAGCTCGTCTCTCTCCGCCAGCAGCGGGACTCCTTATCCGGCAATATCGCTCTCAACATCAAGTCCCGTACGGAGACACTCGCTGAAATGCTCGATGCAGTTCTCGAGGAAAACCGCAAAGCTGGCTGATCCCGCGTCCCCCATCCGTCTCCCTCCACAGAAAGCTAGACTTTCTGTCCGCTTTCGGACGCTCTTTCTTGAATTCGGACACTATACTTCACTGCCCGAGCCCGCTTTCGATCCTGGAATCAATGCGTTACCACACGAACTCATTGGTGTCCCACGTGCCTGTATGTAAGGACTAACGAGGCCATTCCATGCAGACTTTCTTGGCATCAGTTTTCCAGGATCTTCGCTACGCGATTCGCCAACTCCGCCATTCACCCGGATTTGCGCTCACGGCCGTTGCCACGCTGGCTCTTGGCATTGGCGTCAACATAGTGGTCTTCAGCGTACTGAATTCGCTCGTCCTCCAACCCATGAACTATCCCCATGCTGACCGGGTGTATCAGCTACAGCATCCGGGCGAAGGCGGCTTTGAAGCACTGGCCAATTCCTATCCCGACTACAAAGCATTGCGCGATCGAAGCACGACGTTCTCGAACCTGGCTCTGTATCGCTTTGTGCATATCGGGCTGCAGACGTCGAATGGTCCAGCCCCCGTTTGGGGCGATGAGGTCAGTGGCAATTACTTCGACATGATGGGCGTACAACCGTACCTTGGGCGCCTGATTCAGCCGGCAGATGACATCAGTCCCGGCGCCAGCGCGTATGTCGTCCTCAGCTACAACTGCTGGCGCGACAGGTTCGGCAGCGACAAAAACATCGTCGGTCGCATTATCCACCTCAACAAAATTCCTTACACCGTGTTGGGCGTCACGCAAAAAGGCTTTGTGGGATCAGAGCGCTTCTTCTGGCCAGATGTGTACGTTCCTGTCATGAACCAGGCCCAGATCGAAGGGTACAACTGGATCCATGAGCGCGATGAGCAGGACACATTCCTGATTGGCCGCTTGAAACCCGGCGTCACCCCCGCCATGGCGACAGCCAACTTGAATGCGGTTGCCCATCAGCTCGCGAAAGAGTATCCGCAAACGGAAACCAATTTGGCTTTCGAACTGGTACAGCCTGGTTTTCTCGGAAATCTCCTTGGCGGCCCCGTCAAGGCATTCGCCTTCGCCGTGATGCTGCTCGCGGGACTCGTCCTACTCGCGGCATGCGCCAATCTCGGCGGCCTTTTCGCTGCTCGCACAACCGACCGGGCGCGAGAATTGGCCATTCGCGTCGCGGTAGGCGCGGCCAGGACGCGACTGGTACGCCAATTGTTGACGGAAGCGATCGTACTTTCTGCCATCGGCGGAGCCGTGGGCTGCGTCGCGGCCAACAGCCTGCTCGGCGCCCTCAGCAACTGGCATCTTGCAGCCGGTTTTCCCATTCAATTGATAGTTACACCGGACAAGCTGGTTTTCGCGTTCGCCTTCGTCGTCTCTCTTGCTGCCGGAGTTTTATTTGGCGCGGTCCCTCTCCGACAAATCTGGAAAACGAATCCCAATCAGGCGATTAAGGGCGGGGTGGCCATGACACCGGGCGGTGGCAAATGGGTCTTTCGTGACCTGCTCCTGGCAATCCAAATCGCGATTTGCTGCCTGCTGGTCACCTCCTCGCTGGTCGCATTGCGAGGATTGGACAGAACTCTCCACGCCAACTTTGGATTTGATCCCCACGGAGTTTCGCTGGCGGTTGTCGATCTGCAACTAGCCAATTACAGCGGGACGAGTGCGGATCAATTTCAGAGGCATGTGGCCGACGAGGTCTCACATTTGCCGGGCGTCACCGCAGTTGGATATGCAAGTGCGACTCCGCTCGGTATTTACACTTCGAACACGGCTGTCTATGCGGCAGATGCGCCGGAACTGAGTGTCAAGAACCGTAAATTCATGACTCCCTACTTCAAAGTCTCGCCAGGTTACCTGCCGGCTGCCGGAACCCGCATTCTGCTCGGTCGAAATTTTACCCCGCAAGACGATGCCAAAGCCCCGAAGGTCGCGATCATCAATCAGACCTTTGCCGAGAAGCTATTTGGCACTGAAAACGCCATTGGCAAATACATGAAGATATTTGGTAACAAAACCGAGATTGTCGGTGTCGTGGAAAACGGAAAATACACGGCGGTCAGCGAGGAGCCGACTCCCGCACTGTTTGTTCCCATTTTTCAAATGGGCAACGAGCAAATGTGTATGTTAGTGCGATCGGATCGCGACTCCAATCAGGTGGCGTCAGCCGTTCACGATGTCATCCGCCGTCTCGATCCCAACCTGCCTATCTCCAGCCTCGGCAGTTGGCAAGACGCCCTGGCGATCATGTTGTTGCCGTCCCGAGCAGCAGCCACTTCTTTGGCCCTTTTCGGTGCGCTGGGAATTCTGCTCGCCATCACCGGCATCTTCGGTCTCGCCTCCTACACGGTCAGCCGGCGCATGAAGGAGCTCGGCATTCGCGTTGCGCTGGGAGCTTCGCACACACAGGTGTTGCGCGCCGCGTTACACCGACCCATAGTGTTGCTCGGATTCGGTTCCTTCGCGGGCCTCATCCTCGGAGTCTTGGCTAGCCGCATCCTGGCCAGCATTGTGTACCAGGCGACGCCTAACGATCCGGTAGTGCTGATCGGCGTCTCCTTAACCATGCTGCTGGTGGGGGTCCTCGCCACATGGATTCCTGCGCGACGCGTATTCCATGTCGACCCCACTAAAGTACTGCGCGATGAATAGAATCAACACCGAAGTGTGATCGCAGTCACTCCACGCTTGCCAAGCGTGCGAATGCCGGTTAGCATCCACTTAGAAACCGACCTGCAAAGCAGGTAGGGTGGTCAACGCTGGTTGAACCTACATTCATCGAACAGGGAACTCGACTCGAATAATCGGCTCGGTGTGCTGTCCGCCAGTCCGGAATGCCTAAAGAGCCGCGGCGGGTTCCCACCGTCTTAGGACGGGTTCACCGGCGCACTGCCATACGGCCCAGCGGGTCGGCTTTCTACCCTCCTACATTTCCCTCTCCTGCGTCCCCGGTTTGGATTTTCGCTGGATTCTGTTCTACTTCCTCTTGTGTATCCCCGTCTTCTTACCCTCGGCCCCGTCAGCATCCCTACCTATGGCGTTTTTGCAGCCGTCGCGTTGATTGCTGGCCTGGTTCTCGCCATGCGAACCGCGGCGCGCTTGCGAGTAGCACCGGACGCTATGTGGAACCTGGGCCTCATCACCGTGTTTACCGCGGTGCTCGGCTCGAAGCTGTTGTTGATCTCCGGGCACTGGCATGACTTTCTCGCCTACCCTCTCCTGATGCTCAGCATTTCCCTCCCACGAACGGTAGATTCGGTCCTCACCCAAATTGGCCTGGGGCTCTCTGCCGGCCTGCTCTACATGACACTAAAACGGATGCCCTGGCTGGATACATTCGACGCCGCTGCACCAGGGTGGGCACTTGGTCAAGCGATCCTCGCCTTAGGTTGTTTTTTTGCCGGCTGCGATTATGGTCGCCCCACTTCTGTCCCCTGGGGTGTTGTTTTCCATAGCCGCTGGGCAGCGCTTTGGAATGGCACACCCCTCAACACAGAACTGCAGCCGGTCCAGCTTTATCTCTGCGCGGTTCAACTGGCGATCTGCCTTCTGCTGTTGTGGTGGCTGCCAAAACGCCGACAGCCAGGTGAACTAGCAGGCGCGTGGATGTTGGCATCAGGGCTCACTCGCTTTTTCCTGGACTTCTATCTTGGCGGCGACCGCCTGATGATCGTGTCCGGGGCGCTGTCTCTTACCCAGGCGATTGACTTCTTCCTGGTCATCCTCGGCGCGCTGTTGTTGATGGAAAAACGACCAACCCAGTTGGCAACACCATGAAACCTACGCACCGCGACAGTAGCGACGAAGATCTTTCCGACCTTCTCGATGACGAACTGACCGACTCATCCACGGAAAACGGCACCACCAATCCCAGCGAATTTCCCGTCGATGACGCATCGGTTGGTCAACGGCTGGACCAGTTCCTGACCGCGCGCCTGCCGTCGATCAGTCGGGCACGAGTACAGCAATGGATCGATCAGAATTGCGTTATGGTCCGCGGCAAAGTCGGCGACCCGCGGGCCATGAAAGCCAGCGGAAAATTACGCGCCGGCGAAATCGTTTCCGTCGTCGGCGATCCCACCGTTCCTCCGCTCCGCGCCGAGGCTGAAGACATTCCGCTGAATATCGTCTACGAAGATGCTCACTTTGCAGTCATTAATAAACCTGCGGGCATGATGGTGCATGCCGGTTCAGGCGCGACCGACAGCGCTCGCAACCGAGGCACGCTGGTCAATGCCCTGCTCCATCACATGGCAACGCTCTCGGAAACAGGTGGTCCTCTCCGGCCCGGAATCGTTCATCGCCTGGATAAGCAGACCAGCGGCCTGATCGTCGTTGCCAAGGATGATGCCACGCACCGTCGGCTTTCAAAAATGTTTGCCGATCGCGAAGTTCACAAGACCTACATCGCCCTCGTCCACGGATCGATCAAGCTCGATCGTGGCACCCTGAATGCTCCCATCAGTCGAGACCAGCAACGCCGCACCCGTATGACAACCCATCGCATGGGAGGCCGAACAGCCATCTCCCACTATCGCGTGCTGGAACGATTCCAATCACGCTACGGGCATTTCACTTTGGTCGAAGTTGAGATCGAAACCGGTCGCACTCATCAAATTCGTGTTCATCTGTCGTCCATCGGACATCCCGTCGTCGGAGACACACTCTACGGCGCGCCGCACAAGATTCTCCCCCTGCTGGAAGCTCCGGCCACTCGCCTTCAGAAAGTTGGCGGCATTGGAACAGGCAATTTCTGTCGACCGCAATTTCCTGCATGCAATGCGCGCTTCGCTTAACCCATCCAGAATCAGGGAAAAATATGGAATTCGAAACGCCATTGCCAGCCGATTTGGAGGGGTGGCTAACTCGGCTCACGTCCCCTGTCCAGCAGAAATAAGCCCTCGACGCTGGTAAACTGGAATGAATGATGGGCTGCAAAATCGAACAATTGAACCTCAGATGGCATAAGTCTTGGTTGGGAATGGCTGCGATCCTCCTCGCGGTTCTGGTGGGTACGCAGAACATTTCTCAGGCGCAAAACACCACCGCGCCCGCAACCCAGCCTGCAAAACAGGCGGCACCCCCCTCCCCGACCACTTCCGGGAAAACGGCTTCCAACCCAGCCCAGCAGCCAACTTCCGAAGCCCAGCAAAATGGCGCCTATACCCTTACGACCGTCGTCAACGAAGTGAATCTCATCTTCACCGTCACCGACAAGCACGGCCATTTCATCCGAAATCTGAATGAGAGCGACTTCTCGCTGCTCGACAATCACATGGCGCCCGCGGAGGTCTACAGCTTTACCCAGCAGACCAATCTCCCGCTACGTGTCGGCCTCATGATTGACACCAGCAGTTCCATTCGTTCCCGCTTTCAGTTTGAACAGAATGCCGCTATCGAGTTTCTTTTGGCGGTTCTACGTCCCCAGGTCGATAAGGCATTCGTGATGGGCTTTGATGTCACCCCGGACGTCACCCAGGGATATACGAACAACGGCGATCTGCTTGGCCGCCGGGATTCGCAAACTTTCTCCGGGGGGCGGCACCGCGCTCTATGACGCCACCTACACAGCGTGCCGCGATCAGATGCTTCCCATGGCACGATCCGGAGCTCTCCGCAAAACCCTTATCCTGCTCTCCGATGGAGACGACGATCAGAGCCACGCCACGCTGGATGACGCCGTCAAGATGTGCCAGCGCGCCTCAACTGCGATCTACACCATCAGCACCAACGACAGCCCAAGCCGCGATCGTGGTGACGATGTCCTGAAAGCCATGGCTGTTGCTACCGGAGGCCGCGCCTTCAATCCCTTCCGTATGGAAAATGTGGCGGAAGCATTCCAAAGCATTCAGGAAGAACTGCGCAGCCAATACTCGCTCGTCTACAAGCCTGCGGATTTCAAAGCCGATGGCGCCTTCCGACCGATCTACCTGGTCGCATACGATCGCAACTACAAGGTCAGCGCGCGAAAAGGGATACTTCGCGCCCAGCACGTCCAACTAGGTGTCAACTTTTCCCGTGCTCCAGTAACTTCAGCAACTCCGGCTCGTCGAGCACAGGCACGTTTAACTTGCGCGCCGTATCCAGCTTTGACCCGGCATCCGCTCCCGCAACCACGTAATTCGTTTTCTTGCTCACCGATCCCGTGACATTTCCGCCTTCTGTCTCAATCCGCTTCTTGGCTTCTTCTCGGGTGAGCGAAGGCAGCGTGCCGGTCAGCACAAATGTCAGTCCATTCAACTTGGAAGAAATCTTTTTCTTCTCGGCGGCGAAATTCAATCCCGCAGCGCGCAGCTTTTCAACCAGCTCGCGATTGCCCGGCACAGCAAAAAACTCCAGGATTGCCGCCGAAATCCGCGGGCCAATTTCCTGCACCCGCTCCAGTTCTTCTGCGCTGGCCTCCATCACCCGATCCATACTGCCAAACGCGTCTGCAAGAAATTGCGCCGTCCGCTCGCCAACAAATCGAATTCCAAGACCCAGCAGCACGCGATCCAGCGGCGCCCGCTTCGATCGCTCGATCTGCTGCAACAGCGCCTGCGCCTTCTTGTGTTTCACCAGGTCGAGCGACAACAGCGTGGCCTCATCGAGGCCATAAATATCGGCCAGATTGCGCACCAGCCCCCGCTCCGTCAATTGATTGACGACCGCTTCGCCGAGACCTTCAATATTCATCACTCCGCGAGCAGCAAAATGAAGCAGGCTCTCTCTCAGACGCGCCGGGCAATTTACATTGATGCAGCGCCAATCCACTTCTCCTTCTTCGCGGACCACCGGGTTTCCGCACTCGGGGCACTTGGAAGGGAAAACAAAATCATGTGCATCCGCAGGTCGCTTGTCGCGCAGAACTTCAACCACCTTGGGAATGACATCGCCGCCGCGTTCAACGGTGACAAAATCTCCAATCTTCAGTCCGAGTCGCTCAATCTCATCCGCATTGTGCAGCGTGGCCCGGCTCACCGTAGTTCCGCCAATTGCCACCGGGACCAACTCCGCAACTGGAGTCAACTTGCCGGTCCTGCCCACCTGCACCAGAATGTTCTTCACCTGCGTTGTTGCCGCACGAGCCGCAAATTTGTACGCAATTGCCCAGCGCGGAGCACGGCCGGTAAATCCCAACTTGTTCTGCACCGCGGTGCTGTCCACCTTCAGCACCACACCATCAATTTCATACGGCAAGGAATCCCGCATCGCGTCCGCCCGCGTAATAAATTCCCACGCCTCGTCGACCGTAGCAACAAGAATTCTTTTTGGATTCACTCGAAACCCTGCGGCGGTCAGAGCATCGAGCGATTCGCCCTGGCGAGAGAAAATATATCCCTTCTCGTTCAGAGCAAAATACGCGTAGAAATCTAATCGCCGTTGCGCCACAATGTTTGGCTCGAGAGTCCGCAATGTTCCTGCAGCGGCATTACGTGGATTTGCCGCCGGAGCCAGACCCTGCTCTTCCCGCTCCGCATTCAATTTTTGAAACGCCGCCAGCGACAAAACCACTTCGCCTCGAATTTCAAAATCTTCGGGCATTCCGGAATCGCGCAATTTCGCACCAGAGACACTCAGCGGCACCGACCGAATGGTGCGAACATTGCTCGTCACATCCTCACCGATCACGCCATCTCCGCGCGTCACTCCACGGATCAGTTTGCCGCCTTCATACGTCAATGCCAGCGATAATCCGTCCATCTTCAATTCGCAGACGTACGCAATCTCGTCGCCCGCAGCCAGCTCGCGGACTCGTCGGTCCCACTCACGCAACTCCTCTTCGTTGTAGGCATTGTCCAGCGAAAGCATCGGCCGCGAGTGTGCCACCTTGGCGAAGCCTTCCTTCGGCTTGCCTCCCACTCTTTGCGTCGGCGAATCCGGCGTCCGTAGTTTCGGATGCGCATCCTCAAGAGCGCGCAACTCACGCATCCACGTGTCATATTGCGCATCAGAAACCTCTGGCGCATCCAAACCGTAATAGAGATACTCGTGATGCCGCAAGGTCTCCCGTAGTTCATCGATCTGCTTCTCGACTCCGCGCATGGCTGAAGGCTTCGTCATCAATGAAATTATAGAGATGCCTTCGATTCCGCGGCTGCAGCCTTTCGCAGTTGCCGTGTATGCTCAGAAATTGAATGGAGCCGGTCACACATTTCTTAACGGGCGCATGCCTGGGGCGATCTGGATTCAATCGCATCACCGCCTACGCCACGCTGACCATGGTGCTGGCCGCCGAAGCGCCGGACATCGACTTAATCTGGGGGCTGCGCGGCCCTGTGGCCGAGTTTCAACACCATCGCGGCATCACCCATACATTTCTTGGCGCGCCCTTTATGGCGCTACTGGTCACTGGCGCCGTTTGGCTTTGGCATCGCTGGCGCACACGCGGCACCGACAAGCATGCACACGATTCTGTATCGAATCGCCGCGACCATGCGCCGGCTGTGCGCTGGGGCTGGATTTGGCTTATTGCCCTCATCGCGGACTTGAGTCACCTGCTACTCGACTGGACCAACAACTACGGCCTGCGCCCGTTCTTCCCCTTCAATCCGCACTGGTACGCGGGCAGCCTCTTCTTCATCTTCGAACCCGTCTTCTTTGCCGCACTCTTGCTCGCGTTGCTGATGCCGGCCATACTTGGCTTGGCCGACCGGGAGATTGGAGTCCGCCGCACGATGTTTCGTGGCCGTGGATGGGCGATTTTCGCTCTTGCCGTTGGCGTGGTTCTCGGCTGTTGGCGCTGGGCGGAACATGACCGCGCCCTTGAAATTCTCGCCCAGCAAAACTTTCAGAATGAGCCGGTCTTGAAAATGACGGTCAATCCCTATCCGGTGGACGTCTTTCAGTGGTTCGGCGTAGTCGAGACAAAAGATTTTTACCAGACTGGGATTTTGAACACGCGCACCGACACTTTCACCAGCGAGGCTCCTGACAATCTCTACTACAAGCAGCCTCAAACTCCCGCGATCTTAGCCGCGAAACGCTCCTGGATGGGACAGGTCTTCCTCGATTGGTCGAAATATCCCTTCGTAGCGCAACGAGGTACCTTCGACACGCTGCAGGATGGAGGGCAATACACCACGGTTCATTTCGAGGACCTTCGATTTGCCTACGATGTCCTCTTTCTCCATGGCCGACGCGATAACCCGCTCGGTGGTACCGTCACCATCGCCCCAAATGGAGAGGTGGATGAGATGCGAATGAATGGCCGCGTTCAAAAATAGCGCCGATCTCCACGAATTCATCTCACTTCAAATTGTTATCTCCATCACAACTAGTTTTGATTCCGCCAAAATTGCCTTGACCATTTCTCCATCCTCCAGAAACAATGAACTTCTAAAGGGAAAACCTAAATTCCACAGCTCCGACACAATGAGGATCGAATGTTCAGCTATTTCTTTGTTTTAGCAGCAGTTTTCACCCGTATCCTGCCGCATCCCTGGCTGAGCTTCACAGCCGTTGGAGCCTCACTGCTTGTGTTTGGTGCCCGACGTTCGCCCAAGCTGTTCATCCTTCCAGTATTGGCGCTGGCCGCTGCCGATTATTACCTGACAGTCTTTGCCTACAATTTTCCGTTTCACTTGCAGGATTACCTGGTCACGTGGGCCTGGTATTTGGGTGCCTGCTGGATGGGCTATGCGTTCCTCCGCAAGCGGGCGAATGCGGGTCGCGTCGTAGGTGCAGCGCTTGCCTCGTCTACTTCGTTTTTCCTGGCAAGCAACTTCGCTGTCTGGGCTGGCTCTCTGCTCTATCCGCACACCGCGAGCGGCCTTGCGACCTGCTATCTCGCAGGACTTCCGTTCTATCGCAACGATGTTCTGGCAACCACCCTGCTGACCAGCGCTGTGTTTGGCGTTCCCGTGCTGGCGCGTCGCATGGCGGATGAATGGCAACGCCGCAGCCTCAACAATCCTAGCGGACCGACAGCAGCCTGATCCGATCTACTCTGAATGCGCTTCTCACCCGCGCCTGTTGCAGAGGGTGAGAAGCCTCATCTACTGCGCCGGAACCACAGCCTGTTCATGACGGCTGCTTTCCACCTCGGGAACACTGCCATCATTCACAACCACCTGAGCTGGTTTGCTGTCGAACAGCATCCGCAAGCGCCGAACGCGTGTGGGCGGGAATCATTAATTCTCGCGTCTGGGTGCTAAAAGCCGAAGATACAGTGACCGGCACTTCCGCAGCGCAAAAGCTGTCGTTCTGCACGTCGACACTCACCAGGTAGTTTTTGCCGCTGGTGTTCTTATTCAAAATCGGCCGCCAATAGGCAGTAAGGATATGCAGGTCCGGCAATCCCATGTCGCGATAGACCCAGGCGTCAAAAAACCATTCCAAATCCTTGTTCGAAACTTTTTGCAGCAGCGTTTGGAAGTAACTCGGCTCGTGGTCTTCTGTCGGCGCGTAAGCCTGCAACGCTTTTCCCAGCGCTTCATCGCCGACGATGTTGCGCAACATCCAAAGCACGTAAGTCGCCTTGTCGCGATAGTAAATATCACTCCACGCTTCAATCAGGCTTTGCCCCGGATTGACTCCAGGATCGCTTGTCTCCGCGATTGCGAGCGCCGCGCGATGAGAATCCATCTGCCCAATGGCCGTGCTGATTCCAGCGCGCTGCTCAATCCACAACATTGTCATGAACTGCGCCACACCTTCATTCAGCCAGACGCGCGGCGAAACAAAATAAGCATGGCCCAACATGTGCGCCATCACCGGACCCACCGTATCGTCGGTCGCATTTGCCTGCAACGGGAGAAATAGAATGTTGCTCTCTTCAAAGGGAAGATCGTCGGCATCAGGCAGATCGACCAGGACAACTGGTCGCTTCGGATGCGTTCCCAACCATTGCTCAACCATCGGGCGAGTCTTTGTGACTACCGCTTGATATGCGGATGCCGCTGCCTTGTTGTCGGATCGCGAATAGATTTCCAGTCCTGGCACATTTTCCTGCGCTGCAGACATCACGAAAAAGCTCAGGGGCGCGAATCCCAACCGCGTCGGCGGCAGCGTGAAGGAAGCCACCTGCAAGATCGTGTTGCCTGCCATCGTTGTAGGTGCGGAGGAATCCACTGTCGCTTGTTTGCCGGCCGATTCTTTGCTGGCGGATTTATTGCCTGGTGCGGGCGCATTGCCCGATGGCTGCGATGCAGTGGACGCGGCAACCTGCTTTGGCGAAGACCCTCCGTCTGGCTGCACGACTGTACCGTTCAAGAAAGCAACCGTCGGCTTCACATCCAGATATTCCACCAGCACGTGCATCGTAACTTCGGCGTTGGACTCGCTCAGTTTCCACTTTCCGACGGAGTCAAACATTTCGGATCCCTGTCCAAGCAGCACCGGCGCCGTCGAAACAGGAAACCAGATCGCATTTCCAAATCCACGAAGCGCTGTAAACTTTGGATCAATCGCATCCCACTCTGAGGAGTTTGCAATCTTCGCCGGCGCGCCTAACCGCAGCAGACGTTCCGCCGACGGAATCACAGTTCCGGAATAAATCGCATTGATTCGGATGCTGGCTCCCGGTGCAAGCGGAGCCGCAAGTTTGACGACTGCCTCCGCCAGCTCGCCCGTATGATCGATGTCGCTATCGACCGTCTCCGTCTCAAACTTCACCGGCTTGCCGTCCACCTCCATCGATTCCCAATGCAAGGATGAGGAAAGTTGCAACGCAATCCGTTCCAGCGGCTTGTCGCTGTTGTTCCGGGCCACCATGCGCGCTTGCACTGCAATCGAATGCTGCGACGGTTCCAGATGCACTTCAAAATCGTAGGAACTAAATATCAATGCAGTTCGTTCGGCATCGGTTGCAAGCGTAGCTTTTGCGGGCGCGACAACTGTTTTTGGCGAGGTCGCCGGTTGCTGGGATGGCGGCGTGGTAGCCGGCTTTTCTACGGCAGTTGTACTGCTGTCTCCACGGGAGAATAGAACCTGCCCATGGCTTGAGGAGTTGTTCTGATTGTTTGCCGCAGAACTCTGCGCGAACGAGTTGCCAACCGCAAAAAGAAGAAGAAAGAAACCATACCGCATACTATTCATGAACCCAATCCCTTGAGAGGCCGCTTCGTGCGAACCGCAGAAGACGCCGCCTCCTCGGTCGCTGGCGACCCTATCGCCGCGCGGCGTTGTCGTGCAGCCTCGTACATCACAATTGCGCCCGCCACAGATACGTTCAGCGATGACACCTGGCCAGCCATAGGAATCCGCAACAGATGATCGCAGGTTCGTCGCGTCAGTTCATGCAAGCCGGATCCCTCACCGCCCAGCACCAGCACAAAATTGCATCGATAGTCGAAACTGTCGTAATCGACGGAGCCGCGTTCGTCCAACCCCACACACCAAACGTTCTCGCGCTTCAATTCCTCCAGCGCCCGAACCAGGTTCGTCACACGCGCAATCCGGACATGCTCGGCTGCGCCGGCAGAAGTCTTCACGACAGTGGCATTTACTCCCGCGGCCCTTCGCTCAGGAAGAACCACGCCATCCACACCTGCGCCGTCAGCAGTTCTCAAAAGCGCACCCAGGTTATGTGGATCCTCGACGCCGTCCAAGGCCAGCAAAAAAAGATCGTGCCCGCCACGCTGTGCCAAGTCTTCCAGCGAGGAATATCCCCGCTCTGCCACCACCGCCACCACTCCCTGGTGAGCATCGGTGTGCGCCAGCCGGGTCAGCTGCTCTTTAGACTCCACTCGGACCGGGATCCCAGCGACCCGGCACGCCTCCGCAATTCCGTTCAGGCGCACATCCTGACGCTGACGGGAAATCACCACGGATTCCAGACGCCGATTGCCCGAGCGAATCGCCTCTTCCACCGCATGCAATCCATACAACAGCTGCATAATGAGTAGTGTATCCTCCGCATCACGACGCAGATTCGCTACATGTTCGCCTATAAGGTACCTCCAAAACCGCCGATTTCTATCACTGCGGCGTCTGAATCGTGAAAAAATAAGGGCGGCACCACCATGCGATTCAAGCAAAATCCCCTCGCTGACCGCGTCTTTCTGGACCGGGCCGACGTCTCTACAAAGGAGACTATGGCAGCTACGCATACAGCCGCGCTCGTCGACGCCCAGCAGGCGCAAGCCGCAAACGCCGAGATTGTTATTGCCCTCCGTCGCCATGATCCAGAAATGATGGAGCAGTTGATTGAGCGCTATCAGCATCGGCTCTTCCGTTATCTGCTGTTTCTTGTCGGAAACCGCGACCTGGCGCAGGATTTGTTTCAGGAAACTTGGCTCCGCGTGTTGGAACGGGGCTCACAATTCAGCGGTCGCTCGCGCTTTGAAACCTGGATGTTTGCAATCGCGCGAAATCTCATGATTGACCACACTCGCAAACGTGTCGCACTCAGTCTGGATGACGTGACCGACCCCGAGAGTGATCGCCCCATTGAGATTGCGGCTGATCTGCCATCACCCTTCGATCATTTTCAGTCAGGCGAGCGAGCCGCTCGCATTGGCCGCGCCCTTCTTACGTTGCACCCTCTCTACCGCGAAGTCCTTGTCCTGCGCTTCCACGAGGAAATGTCTCTCGAAGAAATTGCCCAGGTCAGCAGCGCCCCTCTGTCCACGGTAAAGTCGCGCCTGTATCGGGGAATGGCTGCGTTGAAGCCTGTTCTTGAACTGCATCGCGAATCCGCGAACGAGGTGCAGCCGTGAAACACGATCCCGTGATGGCCAGCGCAGGCGGAGAGAACTCCGACCCAAACTCGAAATCAGTATCGACAATTTTTTCCGCTGAAGAGCAGGAATTCGCAACCGCCTTGCTCGCTGTGGGTGGCGTAGCCGACCGCGCGATGGTGTGTCGTGCGCAGCGCCTTGTTCGTGAGCAAGCGGTCGAGATTGCCGAGCGGCGACGCCGCGTACGCCACGGAATTGGAATCACAATTCTCGGATTTTCCCTCCTTCTCCTGGTATTAACCCCTGTGTTCTGGAGCGGGATGCAGATGCTGCTGGATCCACAGAATTTTCCAGCTTCTGAACTGCAGTTTGTTTATGTGATTGCATGGTTGTTCCCTGTCACCTTGGTGACCCTGTTTCTGGTGTTTTTGCGAACGCGCAATGGCGGCGGGACCAGACGAATCGATCATCGCGTGACATCACGCCTGGACTCGATGGTCCGATAAGGCCAGTTGCACCGCTGTTTTGAAACGGGTTGGATCGATGACTGTTCGTGCTACCCGATATATTTCGTAGATTCAAATGCGTGGCATTGATGCCGCGCGTGTGTTAAACGTTATTCAACAAATGGCCCGCAGCGATTCCAATTCGTCTTTCTCCGTCAGCGAAGAACTCACCCTCATTCCCCGATGGTCCATCGTTCTGGCGTTTGTAGCCTTCGTTGGCATTCAGTATCTTTTCTTCTTCGTCCTGCACACCCACTACCATAGCCCGTTTCCCGTGCACGTCTATTTCGGAGCTTCCTGGGGTGCGCTCGTTGCCGTCTACATGCTGATGATCGGCTATATCAGCGAGGACGCACCGCGCCGCAACATGGGCAAATGGCTCTGGATTTTGCTGTGCATCGTCTTACAGGGTGGCATTGGTCCCGTATTGTATTTTCTGTTGCGCCAACCGGTCCTCTCGCAGTGCCCATGCTGTGGCACGAAAGTGGACAGCAACATCAATTACTGCCCGCAATGCGCCTACCGTGTCTCTCCGAACTGCGGTATTTGTCACGAAAGCGTCCGCCTCACCGACCTTCACTGCACTCACTGCGGACACGATTTAGCGGACGACAACACGCCCGCGCGCCTTACCGCATATCGCTCCTAAGCGACCGGCTATCGCTTGTGCTTTCATGTTCCTCCGCTTTCATGCAGACAAGCCGATTGTCAGCGGGCGCCACTCGAAAAATCTTTCCCTCATGTAGAGTGAATCTAAGCCATGACGATCCGAGCTGTGATTGTCGATGATGAACAACTGGCGCGCCAGGAGCTGGAGTATTTGCTTCGCAAAGCGGACGACGTAGAAATTGTCGCCCAGGGCAAGAACGGCGTGGAAGCTGTGGAGCTGGTGCGCGCGCATCAACCCGACGTAGTTTTCCTCGATGTGCAGATGCCCGGCCTCGACGGCTTTGCAGTGCTCAAGAAATTGCTGGAAAAAGGTCGCAAGTCCCCGCTACCCAACGTTGTCTTTGCCACCGCTTTCGATCGCTATGCGGTTCGCGCGTTTGAAGTAAATGCAGTCGACTACCTGCTAAAGCCTTTCGATGAAAAGCGGGTTCGACATACTCTCGAACGAGTCAGAACGCGGCTGGCAGAAGTCGCAGCTGGATCTTCTCCGACAGTGCCCAAATCCTCCGGCGTGAAGGAAGGATCGCCCGAGGTCGCTCCAACATCCCACGCCGTCGACGAAAGACTGGATGCTCTGGTTCGCCTGCTGGAGCAGCAGCAAGCCCCCGCGAAAAGCACCGCTGCCAAAATTGTTCTGCGCGTTGGCGGTCGTCTCCTGCTCGTCGAACAGCGCGACATCTGCTTCGCATCCATTGAAGAGGGAACCATCAGCGTCGCCACCCACTCCATTGAAGGACATTCAAATTGCCGCACTCTGGAGGACCTGCTCGAACAACTCGATCCAGATCTATTCTGGCGCGCGCATCGTTCCTTCGTCGTGAACATCCACCGCATTCAGGAAGTTGTGCCCTGGTTTAAATCCAGCTATCAACTGCGCATGGACGATCGACGCCACACAGAGATTCCTGTCAGCCGCGGTCAAACAAAACGCCTGCGAGAGCTTTTCAATCTCTAACAAGCGCGCTCAATCGTAGCGCTCGAAGACAATCTGCTTTCGATCCCAACCCAATTCCTTCAACTGCGCTCGATTCGCAGCCACCATTTCGTTCAAGCCGCAGATATAAGCCTGCACTGGTTTTCCGTCGCCGCTAAGTACGCCGGAATCGTCCAGCAAAAGCTTTCTCACGTGGGTATCGACATTCCCTCGCAGGCCTTCCCATCCATCATGAGGATGGTTCACGGTCGGCAGAAAATGAAAATTGGAATGCTCCGCCGCCGTCTTCTCGAAATAATGTTGATAGTAAATTTCTGACGCATGCCGCGCGCCATACACCAGCCAGAAATGCCTTCCGTCGCTTCTGTCTTCCCCTTCGCTCGGAAAAAGTGTCTCGACGAATCCGCGGATCGGCGCAATCCCGGTCCCCGTCGCAATCAGTACCGAATCCACAAGCGGCCGGCGTAGAACAAACAAGCCATAAGGCCCATGAAATGGAAACGTCTCCCCGGGTTTTGTATCCGCAAGCTGGTTCGAAAAAAATCCTCCATCCACTCGATCCAGGCACAGATCGAAGCGATTGCCGCGTGGCGCAGAAGCAATCGAATACGCACGCGTCTGAGATTTTCCCCGGCCGTCCTCAGTGACCATAGAAATAAACTGACCCGGCTCAAACGAAAAATTCTCGAGCTCCGGAATTTCAAACTCCAGGTGATAACACTGGGCACTCTCCGACAAGAGTTTTTTCTCCAGCAGCCGCGCACTGTACATCCTGCGTTCCAAATTGTTTTACCTCCGCCCTTCCAGTGTTACGCGTGCATGCCTAGAAATCGAGCCCAAAATAGAACGTTGCCCCGTTGTCTACGATCCCCTCCGCCCAAACTCTTCCGCCATGTCGAGAAATAATCCGTTGCACCGTAGCCAGCCCGATCCCGGTACCAACAAATTCACCCTGGGTGTGGAGACGTTGGAACGGCTTGAACAAGCGATCCGCAAACTCCGGATTAAATCCGGCGCCGTTGTCACGCACGAAACAGACAATTTCATGAGCCGACCGTTGATATCCAAATTCGATGGTAGCGTCAGAAATCTTTTCCGTATATTTCCATGCGTTGCGAATCAAATTCTCCAGTGCTACTCGCATCAGTCCTGCGTCCGCTAACACAATGGCTCCCGCGGCGATCGTGAACTTCACTTTCCTCTGCGGCTCGGCAACTTGCAGTTCCTCGGCAATCAATGTCGCCAGTGCGCTCAGATCGACCGTCGACCGTTCCAGTCCCGACGTCCCAGCGCGAGAGAGATTCAACAAGTCGTCAATCAGAGTTGCCATCCGCGTCGACGAGTTGCGAAGGCTCTGTAGCATCTCCTGCCCGTCCGCGTCCATGGTGTTCGCATAATCCTTTTGCAACACAAATCCAATACCACTGACAGCATCCAGCGGCCCCCGAAGATCGTGCGCAACCGTATAGGAGAACGCCTCAAGTTCGCGCACCGCCGTCTTCAGTTCAGCAGTCCGCTCCTGAACCCGTTCCTCAAGTTCGTCCTTCGCATGACGCAGCGCAATGTCACGTTGCTCAATCTGCGCCAGCATTTCATTGAAGGCGTCGATCAGCACCGAAACCTCATCTCGATCACGGCTCGGCGGAGCTCGCAGAGAGTAATTGCGGTCCTTCGATACCTTGCGGGACATCTCCGCCAACGCAACAATCGGTTCCGCAACCTGCCGACGGAACGAAACCGTGGCGATCATCGCCGTACCCAGGCAGAGCAGCAGAATTACCGCGGCAATCAGCATGTAGCGACGGGCTCTCGTACCCAGTTCGCCAAGCCGCGCAAAAAGATACACCGTCCCTTCGGAATGTCCTTGAAAGATAATTCGCTGAGCCAGGAGTACGTCTCTTCCAGAAATCCAGTACTGTTGATTGCGGCCAGCAACAAGGGGTGGAAAACGCATCGCCCACCCTTCTCTCGATCGATATCCCGCAAATACCTTTCCATCATTCCCGACAATCGCTGCGCCCAATATGTCGTGCGATCCGCTGAGTGCCGTCAACGTATTCACGGCCGCCTCTTTGTCGTTAAACAGCAGCGCAGATACGCTGTTGGAGCCGACAATTCTCGCCTCCGCCGCCAGATCGCGAATCAGGCTGGCCTGAAATGAAACCAGGTCGTAGCTGAAAAATGCTACGCAAGCCAGCACCAGCGCTGTCAGGCTGACCAGTAGATTCATGCGAATCAGCTTCGCGGAAATCGATGTTGCTCCAGGAAAGAGTGTCATTGCACTTCCTCCCCAGACGCATTTCCCACCACTTTGGTGGCCACCTTCAGCAGCTGTGAACTGAGCCCGATCCCAGATTTCCGTGCGGCGTTCAAGTTCACTTCAAATCGAACGCGATCCTCCTGCAAGACAAATTGAATCGTCCCGCCATCCTCCATAAACCCGGGAATCTCGCTTACGGTCAGGATTGGAAGTTGTGCCACTGCGGCCAGATCTTGATCGATATGCAATGACTCTGATTCGCCGATAAAAAGTATCCCGCAGGGCTGCAGAGAGTGTTCGTCAGACAACCGAACCACTGCCAGGTGTCTGCCGTCGATCGATTCTCCAGCGACGATCTGGTCAAGCGTGGGACCAAACGGATCCTTGCCGAGGATGCAGATATTCAATACCTCGGCTTTCGCTGTCGATGGCCATGTAACAAATTTCGCGAAATTGTAAAGATAGGCGGCTTCAACATCATCCTGGGTAGGAGCAGCCGTCTGCGCCACTCCCTGCGCCAAGAAAGTGGGCGCAGCGAACAGCCATGCCACCGCGAAACAACCAGTGACAAGCAGGGCGCGGCAATCTTCCGCCGCGCGTCGTCGACACTTCCGGAACTGAAGCACACGGAGAGTGCTCAGCGTCTGCACAGCCGCTCCTGTCTCATGGAATCCAGGCTATCCCGCCATAAACTTCTCTTTCGAATTCCAGCCAGATTGTTGTTGTCGCCAACGAAATTCACGTGCGATGGCTGCAACAGGTTACGGCCATCCAGCGGTGAGTTGAAAGTGTTTTTTTAATCTTCCACGCAATATGCGCGTCCGCGGTTTGATACGCCGGAATCTTCATTGCCGGCAACGCGCTCATGTAACGGTAATCAGGATCAATTTCGATTCCATAGCGGCAAAGTGAACAGGCCTTGTGCGGTTGGCCCATATGATTCGGACTCGAGCCCTCATAACTTGCGGAGAAATGTAGGACGCTTTGCCAAATCCCGCTTTCCGAGTGCAGGTCCATGTGCAGGTGAGAATACGTTCCTCGCAGGTCCAGCCAGGGAAAGGGCTTCCAGTCTGGCGCAAATTCCAGGCCGTCGGTCACTCCCTTCGCTCCATTGGCATACGTGGCCGTAAAGATGTTCGTAGGGAAACGGCTGAGTCGGAAAACTCGGTAACAGGGGAGGATTCCCGTAGTTGCCAGATCATCATATTGATTGTGAAACAGGGCCAAATCGAAAAAGAATTTGGGAGTGAGCAGTTGCCTGTATCCGGCCTGCCAGCTAATCAGAACTTCCGGCTTGAATCGCGGATTGCCTCGAATCTCGAGAAAGATCGGAGGAGCTTTCGACACGCACTCCAAGGATGGTGACATCTCGATCGAGGCGCCCGGGAATGCGAAGCGCTCGCCATACACTGCCCCACACGGTCTGGTGCGGAGTCGGATTCCACAAAACACTTGCACTTGGTTCAAGTCCCACTCCGCTGTAGTTGTTATCTTCCACCTTGGTGCCGAGGAGTCACTGCCACGCGGTCTGGCACGATCTTGACCTGGTCCTGGACGAACCCACCGTACAGGTAGTCAGTCAAACTGTTTGGAGTGAAGTTCAAGCGTTCTGCGGTTTGGATGAATAAGCTTGGACTCTCGCCGAAATCGCCGCCAAAGATCAGATCCTGCCGCGGCAGAAATCCAATGTGGTCGACAAACTCCACATCAAACGTATCGCGGCCTTCATAACCGCAGCGGCCCTCCCCGGTTGGTGCGATCGAAATACCCCTGCAGATAGAAATTGGATTTGGCGCTGAATGTACGGTCCCAGCGCAAAACGACATCTCCGCCGGTAACCGGCTGATTGGCGTCTACGACCATCTGTTCCGGGGGATCCAGGTGGCCAACGGAATTCTCGACCCCGCTCTCCCCTTGATAATATCTGACCTTCAGCCACCAAAGTGTCGCGGTGATCCGGCTGCCAGTCGGCACGAAAACCGCCCCGCTCCTGATGCCAGTCATCGTAAGGATTGCCTCCAGGGTTCAGTTCCGGACCGCGATTAAATCCCTTGGCAAATAGACTGGCCTGTAATGATTCCTGAACGGACTCCAACCTCCTTGCGCTTCGCCAATGAATCGCTCCAACGAACCAGCGCCCAATGCCCCCGCGCGATAACCCTGCATATTGCGCGCATGTTTGGTAATGACGTTAATGACACCATTCACCGCGTTCGCGCCCCAGACAGCACCCGCCGGTCCGCGAATCACTTCGATCCGATCGATGTCGTCAAGCGGAAGGTCCTGAACATCCCAATACACGCCCTCAAACAGCGGAGTGTAGACGCTGCGGCCGTCGATCATGACCAGCAAGTCCCTTCGAGAACTGATTGGCGAAGCCTCGAATCCCACCGCCCATGCGTCGCTTTGCATCCGCGAAACCTGCACGCCAGGAACCAGGCGTAGCAGTTCCGGAAGTGTTGTTGCGCTCGACCGCTGTATGTCGTCTGAGGTGATGACAAAAATCGGTGCCGGGGTTTTCCACACCTCCTCCGGCTGTTTCGAAGCCGTTGTGACCTCTACATTCCCCAACTGCTCCAGCGACATCGATTTCAACTGCTGTTCCTGGATTGGATGAATTCTTGCCGCGGACCCGCCATAGCAGGCCGCCGCCGAGGCCATCACGGCAAGTAGAGTTGCATCCCGCAATCGTATGCAAACTCTCGCAACACTCAGCCTGGGAGTACTTCGATTGCAGCGGCTCATTTGGTAGCGCCGCCTGAAGAGTTTGGCCCTGTATCCGCCAGCAAATCGGAGATTGTCGCAATCAATTTTTCCGGTTCACCCTTGCGCACAAACTTCCTGGCGTAGGGCAAAATATCGTCCGGCATTTCGAACATGTCTGAAAGAATCACGATTGGAACGTTCGGATATTTTTTCTCAATCTGCCGTGCCGCATCTACGGCGGTCAGCGTACCGGTCAGGCGATAATCCAATACCACCACATCAAAGTGATCTCCCTCAGGCAAACAGACTTCGTTCGATAGAACCTGGGCCGTCACAGCGCGAAAGCCGGCCGCATTCATAATCCAGCCGTAAATTCGGAGATGAACCGGGTCGTCATCTACTACCAGGATGGATGCCCTGGACTCCATCGAAAAGCCTCCACAAAGAAATTCGAAGCGAGCACGTTTCAGTCGGTGGATTGCAGACGGCAAAGCTGAAGGAATGTAGACCGACCGTTAAGATGCAATGTCTGAATCTCAGGCTGCCTGTCGATTGTGACGAATGTCACAGCCGGAATTCCCTCTTGCACCTGCGCACCTGGGTTCGTCGGGTTCACGACCAAAGCTTCCAATTCTCGCCGGGCAGCCGACAAATAAAAACGGCGTGAACCTGGAAAAGTTCACGCCGTCGGTCGAGCTCGTAGCCCAAGTAATTTGAATTCTTAGGCCGTCAATAGTGCTTCATCTTGGGTGGATAGCGATCGATCATCTTGTAGACAGAATGGGCAATCTGTTTTTCTTCAGCGTTGCCGCTCTTGGTCACATCGTCCTGCATTGCCTCTCCGCGCCAGACAATCTTGCGCGTGTGGGCATCAATCAGATCGATGGTCAAAAAGCCGATGACGCGCGGAGTCGGGCGTGATTGGTAGTAGCTCATGCCGCCCCAACCACCCCATCCCCAGCCGCCCCAACCCCAACCACCCCAGCCTGGACCGAATCCGTAGCCATACGTATTCCAGTCCATTACATCCCGGGTGGTGAAGTGATACGTCACATAGAGATCAGGATTCTGCGCGGCAGTGACCTGTTGCAGGCCCTTCTTCTTGGTCAAGGCGTAGTTCACGTACTCGCCGACATATTGCCGATAAAAAGGATGGTTCGTCGCTTCGCTCGGCACCCACTCGTAAGTTTTATATTGAGCAAAGGGCGCGTCTTTACTCCAATTGGCGCGAACTTGCTGCGCGGATGCGGACATCGGCAATCCAACGGCAACGGCGACACCTGCCAACAAGATCGCCCCAGAACGAATCGTTGCGCGAAATGTTTTCATCAGTTT
The DNA here is from genome assembly GCA_963774515.1 of uncultured Acidobacteriota bacterium. Classification (GTDB taxonomy): domain Bacteria; phylum Acidobacteriota; class Terriglobia; order Terriglobales; family Acidobacteriaceae; genus JAKAAZ01. The sequence goes on from CAVZFK010000007.1 coordinate 73,469, forward strand.
CACAACAGTCCCTCTTTCCTACTCACTTCTGATGCCGAAAATTCAAGCCTGATCAAGAGCGAATACTCGTCCGTCTGGGCATCGTTTATTAGAGTTCGCTTCGCTCTTTTTGTTAGCCGCGCTTCCCGATTTCGACTTCACCGGGCGATATTGAATCTCGATCTCTTGCGCGACTTTTTCGTCAACACACCGTTCTTACAGATGACCGGGCCGAATGGCTTTACTCGCGATATTTTGATGGAACTGTACCCCTTTGGTCACTACCATTCATAGCACGAATCACGTAATCTTAAACCCAGGTTGAAATGAGAAGTTGCCCCCTCGAATTCGAAGGCAGATCCTGCCTCGTCAGCAGAGTTGTTCTGGCTTTTTGCCTCGCCGCGTCCTTGCTTGTTACGCCTTTCGTTTCAGCAAGTTCCACCCACGCAACCGCCACATCACGGGCGCACTCGAAGCATCTGCGCTCCTCGCACGCCAAGACCACCCATAGGCAGGCCGAACTCCACCGCCTCGCGATCGAACGCCAACGCCGAGCCCGCTACCACCATCGGAGCAAAACTTACGCCCGCAGTCACAGCTTGTCGGTGACACTGGATCAGGTCCACTCCCACCCGGCTGCCCTTGCCGAGACGGATTCGCCGACTGATGCGCCGCTACCTGCGCTGGCAACCCCTGCAACTGACGAGGACGCTGCATCGACCGCCAGCACCTCGGCCTCGCGCAACATGCCTCTCTTCAATACTTCAGTCCCCAGTTACATGCCTGTCGCTTTGCGCGGATCGCATGAAGTGCTGGTGCATCAGAACATCGTCGCAGACGTCGAAGGCCTCAGCCGCATTCAGGACGATGCTCAACTCAGCGCCATGGTACGATCTGGCGATCTGGTGGCGTTACCCGTTTCTCCAGGTTTGGCGATCGATCCCCGCCTCCCCCTGAATCGTCGCTACACTCGCCCGTGGACAGCGCGGTTTCTCAGCAATCTCGCTCGCGCCCACGAGGACCTTTTTGGTCGACCCTTGCAGCTTACTTCCGCTGTTCGAACCGTCAATTTTCAACGCCACCTTGCGCACTACAATGGCAACGCGGCACCCACGTCCGGAGATACAGCTTCTCCTCATCTAACGGGCGAAGCGATCGATCTCGGAAAAAAGGGAATGTCGCTGAAAGAAATTGCGTGGATGCGAGCCGTGCTCGGCGAGCTTCAAGCCAGCGGCAAGCTCGATGTCGAGGAAGAATTCGAACAAGCCTGCTTCCACATCTCCGTGTATAAAACATACGAACAGCACAGCGCTCCGCCGGCTGAACTGGTGGCACACAACGATGCCCCGGCTGACCGGCAGCAACTCCGGCCGTCGTAGAACCAGTCAGCCTGCCTGTGAAGCATACGGTTCATGTCGAGCATGGACATAGCTACTACGTCCATCACGTGCGACGGGCCACCTACGTCCATCATCGTCGGCATCATCGAAGCATGTCTCTGATCGCCGCCGGGCTCCGTTAATTAGAAATTTTTTTCCAACTGAACCGGCGGTTATTCCCATCTGGCAAACTGGATTCGCTCAATAACGCGGCTCCGCCGTGGCAGCTTCCTGATCCGCTCCCAGCAATTCGTGTTCGCTCAGTTGGTTCACTTTCCGAAGTGAAGGAAACATCAACGTCCAGGCGGCAGTGACCACAATCGCCCCTACGCCGCCAACCACGACCGCCGGCACCGCGCCCCACCACTGAGCAGTCACGCCACTTTCAAAGCTCCCGAATTCGTTGCTGGCTCCAACGAACAGCGCATTCACCGCACTCACACGCCCACGCATCGCCTGCGGCGTCGCCAACTGCAGCATCGAAGACCGGACAATGATGCTCACCATGTCGGCCGCCCCTACGATAAACAACGCGGCCAGCGAAAGTGCCATATTGCGTGACAGCCCGAAGACGACCGTAGCTGCGCCGAAGATCACCACCGAATACAACATGCGAACTCCCGCGTTGTGGCCGATGGGTCGCCACGTCATTAATACCGAGACGCAAAGAGCCCCCAACGCAGGAGCAGCTCGCAGGATTCCCAAGCCTCTAGGGCCGGAATGCAAAATGTTTTCAGCAAAAATCGGCAGCAGCGCAACGGCTCCGCCCAGAAGCACCGCAAACAGGTCTAGAGTCGTGACACCCAGCAGCAGCTTTTTGTGCCACATATATCGGAATCCCGCCAAAAGCGTTTCCGCCGAAATCGCGCGCTGCTCCTGGCGTCCGGGCCGTACCGAAAGCGATGCGAGAAGAAACAGGAAAACGAATAACGTTGCCAGGGCAAACGCGTACACGATGGCGCCACCTGCCAGGTGTTTCCCGGTAGGGCTCGGGAGCCATTGTGCCAGCGGCAACGTGAATAGCAGTCCACCCAACGCCGGTCCTACAAAATTCGCCAGTTGAAAGATGGAGGCGCCCCAGGAAACAGCGTTGACGAAATCCCCCTTTGGCACCAGGTGCGGCAGCAACGCCGAACTGGCCGGCCCACTGAACGACCGACCTGTCCCGACTAAAAACAAAACTGTGAACAAGGCGGCAACATTTTGAGTGCCAATCCATGAAAGATAAAACAACGTTCCCGTGCAGAGACACTGCAGGCCGTAGCAGATGATGATGATGTGCCGTCGATCATAACGATCGGCTGTATGCCCACTCACCAGCAGGAACAAAATCCCCGGAAGAAACAGGGCCAATCCCGCATAACCAAGGTCGATGGCTCGATGCGTAATCGCATAGATTTGCCAGGACACGGCGACCGCCTGTGCTTCGGCGCCAATAATGACGAGCAGCCGCGCCAGTTGATATCGACGAAAATCGCGGGAGGCAAATGCGGCAGCGCCGCGAGCCGGTTCTTGTGGAATCGACATTCCTTCTATCCTGTCACAGTTTCACTGGGTCATGCTTTTGGACGGGACGGCATGCGCCATGCCGATGCATACTTGCCGCATAAACAGTTTTCTATTCGAAAATAGCTAGCTCACTTGCTGAAGAGTGGTGCGCATTCCATGATTCAGTATGGACTCGACATATCCGCTCACCGCCTGAGTCATGCCCGGCAACTGGCGCAAATCTTTGCCCCACCAGTCTTCCCGTTGCAGCACCGATTCCGTCAGCTTACGGATTCCCTCAGCCGACTCGTCGAAACCTGACCACAGACGCGCAAATGTTTCCAAAATCGCTTGTCCATCCTGAATCCGATATTCTTCGCCGCTGCGATGGCCAATCAAAGCGCCATCTCGAACTTCCGTCCCTCGATAAAAAGTAATCAGCGCAGCCAGCGCGAAGGTCAAACGAGCTCGGCAGTTCGCCTTTCATCTGCAAAATACTGTTCTACCGATGGCAACACCCGCGTCTTGTACTTCGAAACCGAGTTCAGCGAGATATTCAGCAACGCGTGATGAATAAACGGATTGCTGAAGCGCTCAAATACCGTGGCCGCAAAAGCGTCCAATTCCTGCTTAGGCAGAGTGAGGGTCGGAATCACCTCGTCGTAAATCGCGTGAGTCATAAAGTCGCGAATCACCGGATCCTTCATGCATTCGCCCACCAGGTTCTCGCCCGCTTGATATGCGGCCAGCACAGTGGCTGTATGAGCGCCATTCAGTATGCGTACCTTGCGATCTCGATAGGGCGTCATATCCTCAGCAAAAATCACATTAAAGCCAGCTTCGCGCAGAGGCAGTTCCCTGGCCAAAGCAGATGGCCCTTCAATCACCCACAGGTGAAATACTTCCGAGGTGTTAAACAATTCGTCGATGTAGCCGCACTCTTTCCATAACGTCTGAATTTCATCGCGCGGAAAGCCGGTAACGATCCGATCCACCAGCGTATTTGCAAAAATATTCGCCTCGGCAATCCATCGCACAATGTTTGGAGCGACGCTCCAATTTGCCGCCGTTTGTAGCACCGCTTCTTTCAGCTTGTCGCCATTGCGCTCGATCAGCTCGCACGGTAATAGTACAAATCCCTTCGACACGTCGCCTTCGAACGCCTTATATCGTTCGATCAGGAGCTGGGTCAGTTTTGCCGGAAACGACACAGGAGGCCGATCGAACTGCCGATCTTCTGCCCGGTATACGATGCCTGCTTCCGTCGTGTTGGACACGATGAAGCGAAGGTCCGGGTTGTGTGCACATTTCAGATATTCATCGAAATTCTTGTGTGGATCGATGCCGCGACTTATCGCGGTGATGATGCGTTTTTCTTCGACCAGCCCGCCATTCTCGATGCCGCGAGCAAGATGCGTATACGCCCCACTCTGCTGATTCAGTGTGGTTACCGTCTGCGGCGTCATCGACGCCACCACGACCACTCGTCCACGGAACAAACCTTTCCGGTTCATGCCGTCGATCATCCAGTCGACGAATCCACGAAGGAAAACGCCGGCGCCAAACTGCAGCACGCGCTCCGGAAAAGAGGCAACGGATTCCTCAGGCACCAATTCCGGATGTTGTTTTAGAAATTCCGCGTTCAAGCGCGGCAACGTTGCAGTGGTTGATGCGTCCATCTTTGCCGGTTCACCTCATCTCCAACACAACTGTACCAGCGCGACGATGCCCTTCCAGCATGGGACCGTTCCGCAGTAAGCGTGTGAACCGGCGGGGATTGAATGCGAGATATATTGCAGGGGGAGGATGCGGCGCTTATCAGAAGCGAGCAGTTGAATCGATTCGGTCAACGCCGCGATCGATGTGTGGTCACAGAATTCAATTCACATCCATACGCAAGGCAGTTTCTTGCAGACCACTCAATCCGCCGGTTCAGGTACCAACGATGCGCGCAACGTATCGCAAGGGGGAGGGCTTGATTCGTGCAACGTCGTGCGAGCTGCGCGGAAGATCCAACTTACACTTCCGCGTAGCTCGCCAGCGCCATCTGGTTGTGGATCAATAACGTCGAACCACGAAAATCCAGCAGGTGCCGATTTTTAAATTCGCTCAATGTCCGCGTGACCGTTTCGCGTGAAGCGCCAATGCACTCGCCGATTTCGCCATGTGTCAGCGTCAGCTTGAATTGGTTGCAATGATTGGTCGCATCGGCTGCCGCGCACAGCTCCAGCAGCAGTCGCGCCAACTTTACGGGAGCGCTGGGCGCCAGCCCGACAGTGCGCAGTTGTTCGCAGGCCCGCGTATAGTCCAGGCTTAGATCGCGGGCCACACTCGCATAGGCGGCCGGATAACGCATCAGGAATTCAAGAAAATCCTGTCGCCGCACCGATGCGATTTTGCAGGGATGCAGCGCCTCCGCGGTCATTTCGTACTCTTTGCCGGAAAGAACTGACGTCAGCCCCGGCAATTCGCCTGGTCCAGCAATCCGCAGGATCAGCCGGCGACCATCAATCGAATTCATGGACAGCTTCACCTGACCCTCCAACAGAACGAACACGCGCGACGGATTTTGTTTCTCTTCAAATAAAACTTCCCGCGGCTCATACGTCTGTCGAATTGACATGGACTCAAAGTCGGCCAGCGCTTGTGGTGGCAACGCTTTGAAAAACTCGGCTGCATGATACGACTTGCAACGATCTGTCCGGTCAGCGTGATAGGTATGTGGCATGTCAATCATTCTCCTGATTGTCGTTCGTTGAATTGCGTTGAGCTTGCTCAGCAAAAGACTCGGTCAAAGGGCTTGCAGTAAGAATTGCCGGCTGTTTTTCTCGGCAAATCTGGCGCAGAACCTGCATACCGCGGACGTCAACATAGGTCACATCGCGCAGATCGAGTGCCGCCGAACGCTTGTCGAGCGTCGCCGCCAGGTCGCCCCATACCGCAGCTAGTTCGTCAGCCCATGGCCCAACCACTCTTCCCTCAAGCTTGATAGTGGCTGTATTCGGATTGTTGTCGATCGTTATGCGTAACGTATATTGGCTCGTGCCTGCGCCACGTACTCTCTAATGGCACGTCTCAGGCCAAACCTAAAACATTACCCGACGGCGTCCTGCATGTTATTTAAGGAGAATGAGTTACGAATGGATTGTGGTGCGGATATTTGTTCGACTTTGCAACCAGGTGACGAAGTGACGAAGACGATATTTCGTCGCCAAGACTACATATAGTCGCTGCGCTCGATGCCAAGCTTCTTAAGCTTGGAATTCAGGGTGGTGCGCTTCAAGCCAAGTCGCTCTGCCGCTCCACCTGGTCCGCCAATCATTCCACGCGTCTCGCGCAGCACTCGCAGGATGTGTTCGCGTTCCGCAGCTTGCAGGTTCGGATCGACTTCGGAGATTACTTCGGAATCAGCGATCGCCAGCTCCGCCAGAGGAACATGAAGTACGCTGCCGCGGCTTAGAATCACGGCGCGTTCGATAAAATTTTCCAACTCCCGAATGTTCCCCGGCCATTTCCAACTCACCAGCGCATCCATCGACTCCGGTGGGATAGACTCAATCGTCTTTCCCATGCGCCGACCGTGCTTGTCGACAAAGTGGCGAACCAGCATTGGGATATCGCTGCGGCGATCGCGTAACGGCGGAGAAACCACCGGAAAAACCTTCAGCCGATAATAAAGATCGCTGCGAAATTGCTTTTCTGCGACCATCTGTTCCAAGTCACGATTGGTGGCCGCAATCAAGCGAATATCCACGCGGATGTTCTGCGTTCCACCGAGCCGTTCGATCTCGCGCTCCTGCAATGCACGCAATAGCTTGGGCTGCAGATCCAGCGGCATCTCGCCGATTTCGTCCAGGAACAATGTGCCTTCGTGCGCCAACTCCAGCCGACCCATCCTGCGTGAAATAGCTCCGGTAAACGCACCCTTCTCGTGACCGAAGAGCTCACTTTCCAGCAGGCCGGCAGGTATCGCGGCACAGTTCAGCTTGATGAACGTTCGTTCCCGTCGGCCACTCAGGCGGTGAATCGCGCGCGCTAACAGCTCCTTGCCGGTTCCCGTCTCCCCTTGAATCAGCACCGTCGCATCGGTCGGCGCGACAGTTTCAATATCCTTCAGCACATGTCGCAATCCGGTGCTCTCACCGACAATATCCTCGAAGCGATGCTCCATGTTGAGCTCGTCTTCGAGGTATTTCTTCTCCTGCGAGAGTTTGTCACGCAGGTCGGCGATCTGCCGAAAGGCAAGCCCGTTGTTCACCGCCATCGCAATTTGACTGGCAATTTGTCCCAGCATGTCGGCTTCGCGTTGCGTGAAGGCAGATTCCATCCGGCTGGCCACCATCAGAGTTCCCAGCGTCTGTCCCCGGTTGATCAACGGCACCCAGCATCCGGACATCATCTGCTTGTCCGTCAAATGCCTCACAGCTTCTCTGGCGTAGGGGCCCAGGTTAATTTGATTCAGCAGAACAGGCTCGCCCAGCCGAAACGCCGAACCGGCGGGCGAATTCTCAATCGAAATGATGGTCTCCGTCTGGATCGCTTGTTTGCCCTCGCCGGCTTCAAGAAACTGCTCTCGCAATCCGCCCGATACCGGATCGCGCAGCGCCAGGGTCGCGCAATCATGCGGCACCACGTCGCGAATACTGGCGGAAATTGCCGAAAGCATCTTGCGGATATCCACATTGGCCAGCAAAACCGTGCTGAGCTGCAGCATCAACGCTTCTTCTGCGCGTTTGCGGTCGGTAAAGTCACGCGTGATTTTGGCAAAACCGGTCAGCTCATTATGTCCGTCGTAAATCGGGGTAATGACGACATTCGCCCAGAAGCGCGACCCATCTTTCCGGATGCGCCAGCCCTCCGCCTCGAACCTTCCCTTGGCCCTGGCGATCTTCAATTGCTCGTCAGGCTTCCTCCGCTCCGAGTCGTCGTCCGGATAAAAGACGGAGAAATGCTGGCCGATAATTTCATCCGCGGTATAGCCTTTGATTCGCTGGGCTCCCGGGTTCCATGTCGCGACATATCCGTTGCTATCCAGCAGGAAAATCGCATAGTCTTTGACACTGTCAACAATCGAGCGCAATTGTTGATCCGATCGCCGCAGTGCGTCCTGGGCCATGCGCTGAAACGAAACATCCCGTACAAAGCTCAGAACGAACGGACCGTTCGCCGTTTCCACCGGGCGAAGCATGATATCAACTGGAATTTCGCTGCCATCTTTCCGCAGACCAAACAGATTCAGGCCTCCACCCATCGATCGAGTTCGGGGCTGCTCGTTGTAGTCTTCGCGATGCGCGGGATGACCCCCACGAAAACGCTCAGGCACAAGACTTTCAATCGGCTGATTGATTAGCTCCCCAGACCCGTACCCAAACATCCCTTCTGCCTGTTGATTTGCGGAGCGAATAATTCCCCGCGCATCCGTGAGAAGGACCGCGTCAGGCGAAAAATCGAACAGCTGTTGTATGCCTGGAAAAGCGAGTGTATCGTCCGGAACCATGTGTACTACATACTGTAAGCGCTATAGTCGATGTACGACGAGCGCCCGAGAATCAATTTCAAGGCATCGGGATATTTCGCCCGGTTGGCGAAAGCCAGCCGAATCGCAGCTTTGTAGGTCGGCCCTTGCTCCAGCCGCATCGTTTCAAACGACAGAAACTGGAAGATTGCCCTAGAATCTTTCCAGATGATTGGAAACAATGACGGAACTTTGGCGTTAATCCGATCATCAGATGGCGAGCGGAGGAGATGTCCGCTTAAAGGAAATGCAATTTCATGAGTAAAATTTCTTCGGAGCTAGCTTCCGAACCCATTAGTGCGACTGCTCCCAGAATGTGGGCTGTCAGCCTCACCAGCCTTTTATTCATTGTGTTGCAGAGCGCTTGTACGGTGGCCGTCGCCTTTAGCGGCATCAACGCTGCCGTGGGGCTAGGATCGTTTGCAGCCGCCATCGGCCTTACCCGGCTAACGGGTAGCTTTCACGCGGACCTGATTCGCATTCCCATGATGGTTTTGGCCCTCGCAGGTTCCCTGTTCACGCTTTATATCGTTCGCCGTGCCAGAACTCTGCGGGCTCGTCCAGCATCCCAATGGCGGATTCGCCCTCTAACGCCAAAAGAAAAACGCAAAGAAACCTTTCAGATCGCCATTTCCAACCTTACGATCCTCTTGATCGTCGCCGAAATCGTAACCCACTTCGCCCTCAACCGCGCTTTCTAGGCGAACCGGCGGTCCATCAGACGAGGAGGATGGTCGCGCCCACGCCGTATAGGGTCGCAGGTCGTGAAAAAATTCACACAACTGTCTGAGATTCCGCCCTGCCACCAGAGAATCGCGCCGGCCCTCCCAAAAGGTGCGAATTGACCCCCTCAATCAAATAAATTTCCCTTCCCTGTAACCAAATGCGATCTGTAGGATTCTAACGTTGCACAGCCCGCGTGGAAACTCGCGAGACTGCACAACCAGGAGGATTCAAAAATGAAGAATTCGATGAAATCGATCATGCTGAGCGCAGCGGTGGGCGGAATGCTCGGACTTCCCGCAGTAGCTCTCCATGCAGCTACTCCGAACTCTGCGCCCAACACTGTATCGGCGAACGGCCAGTATCTTGGTCAAACCGCTTTTACTGGGCTGTCCGCAAAGGACAAGCACTCGTGTAAAGGCAAGAACAGCTGTAAGGGCAAGGGTGGTTGCAAGTCCAGCGACAACGGATGCAAAGGCAAAAACAGCTGCAAGGGCAAGGGTGGTTGCGCCACCGACGGCTCGAAGATGCCTGGCTAGTTCTTCGTGGAATAGTTCCTCCTGCGAAGAGACTCTCCTCGCAGGGGGAATATTTCAATCGCAGCTTCACGGGATGAAACATGCCAGCCAATCGCTTTAATGGATTTACCGAATACGGCGTAGGGATTGGGTTGCGCGTGCCCCACTACCAGCACATTTTGGAGAAGAAACCGGTCGTCGATTGGTTTGAGATTATCTCCGAAAACTACATGGTGGATGGCGGACGTCCGCTGACCGTGCTGGACTCCATTTTGGAACAGTATCGCGTGGTGCAACACGGCGTCTCCATGTATTTTGGCTCTGCCGATCCGCTGAATCGTGAACATCTGAAGCGTCTCAAAGCCCTGGTTCGCAGAACTGGTACAGCGTGGCTGTCCGATCATCTCTGTTGGGGCAGCGTCGATGGCCGATATACACACGATCTTCTGCCTATGCCCTACACTTTTGAAGCCGCGCGATTGACCGCGGAAAAGATTCGTCAGGTTCAGGATTTTGTCGAAGTTCCAGTGGTGGTTGAAAACGTAAGCAGCTACGCAGAGTTTCATGTTTCGGAGATGACGGAGTGGGAATTTCTGAACGAAGTCGTCGAGCGCGCGGATTGTGGAATCTTGCTCGACGTGAACAATATCTATGTTTCATCACAGAACCACAATTTTGACCCTCGCGTGTATGTCGATGCGGTCCCTGCGCACCGGGTCGCGCAGATCCATATCGCAGGGCATTCGAAGTTTGAGAAGTACATCCTCGATACGCATGATCATCCCGTTCTTGATCGCGTATGGACTCTTTATCAGCGTGCGATCGAGCGCTGCGGGCCCACCGCGACATTGCTCGAATGGGACGATCGAATTCCCTCCTTCGACGAAGTGCATGCCGAGGCGATGAAGGCGAACAAGTATCTGAAAGCTGCGTCAGCCAAAAACTCGAAACAGGAAAATGTTTTGGAGTACGCGCGATGAGCGGCCTGCAGGAATTGCAACATCGCATGGCTAAGGCCGTGATGCAGCCGCTGACGTCACGCGAGCAGATGCGGCGCCGGAATTCTGCCGGCCAATCGAATCAAGCCGAAGCAGACCAGTTCATTCGACCCAATGATCGTTTGACTTCATTCGAGCGCCTGGAAATTTACAACCGGCAATATTGGTTTCGCTTATTCTCTTGCTTTGAAGAGGATTTTCCCGGCGTGCAGGCTGTCGTGGGCCGCAAGCGTTTTCAGGCACTCATGCGAGCCTATCTTGAGACACATCCTTCAACCTCATTCTCCTTGCGCAACCTGGGATCGCAGCTGGTGAGCTGGCTGGAAGAGAATCCTGCATGGACTGAACCACACTCTGAAATGGCTCTCGAAATGGCGCGTTTGGAGTGGGCGGATATCGAAGCTTTCGACAACGCGATATGGCCACCGTTGACCTTAGAAGCTCGAGCGGAAATTGGCGCCGAATCGCGATTAACATTGCAGCCGCACCTTCGACTGATCGAAGCCCACCACGCCATCGACGACGCTCTGATTGAACTTCGTCACGAAAGCGGAAGCCGAGATACGTCCAGCAATAACGCCTCGACCGGCCATGTAAGCAAGCGCACGCGAGCTCTTCGCGACATGAAGCGAGAACCCGTGCATATCGCCGTTCACCGATTTGAGGACACGGTGTATTACCGTCGACTTGCAGCGGAAGATTATCGCTTGCTGGAAGCCCTCCAGCAGGGAGTCGCGCTGGGAGATGCAATCGACATTGCGTTCAACGAAAGTTCGATTCCAGAGAATGAGCGGCCAGCATATTTGCAATCGGCTTTCGCTTATTGGACAAGCATGGGATGGTTTTGCACTCCTCCCGGCGATCGAGAAGGTAAAGAGAATTCATGAAAGCATTAGCGAATTTGTATGCTCGTTTTTCTGCCCTGGCCTCCTACCTTCAGTCTCCGTTCCTGCTGGCGGTGCGCCTGTATTGGGGATGGCAGTTCGCCCAGTCAGGATGGGGACGCCTGCACCATATAAGCCAGGCCACCTCATTCTTCGCCAGTTTGAACCTTCCGTTTCCAGAGGCGACGGTGATCGCAATTTCGACGCTGGAATTTGTCGGTGGAATTCTGCTGATCGTCAGGCCTCGCATCCCGGCTCACAGGCTTATTGCTGGCGGGCGATATGTTCGTGGCGTATTTGACTGCAGATCGCGAGGCTCTCTCCTCGATCTTCTCCGACCCTGGAAAGTTTTATGGAGCTGACCCTTACACGTTCTTGTTTGCCTCCTTGATTGTGTTGATCTTTGGAGCGGGGTTGTTCTCTGTGGATGCATGGCTATCGCGGCGCTACCAAGCCCGGATCGATCGACCATGACGCAGACGCTGCAGGGCAGAGATGAAGCCCAGATGATTGCTTCCATCCTTGCCGGGGACTCGCAACAGTTTCACCAGCTCATCCGTCCCTATGAGCGAAGACTGTACGTCATGGCGCTATCCATGCTGCGGAACGAAGCCGATGCAGAAGATGTGGCGCAAGAGGCGTGCCTCAAAGCGTATCGGAGCCTGGCTAGCTTCCGCGCAGATTCGAAATTTGGTACCTGGCTGGTCAGCATCACGCTCAACGTCGCCCGCAATCGCCTGCGCCGGAATCGATTGACCCAAATGGAGTCTCTCGACATTCCACCGGACGAGAATGGACATATTTCCCCGGCGTTGTTACGGGATTGGCGCGAAGTGCCGTCGGAGATCTTAGAGCGCGGCGAGGTGAGGCTGATCCTGCGCAAGGCGATCGTTGCCCTGCCGGAAATCTATCGCGAAGTTTTTCTATTGCGGGACGTGGAAGAGCTGAGCATCAAAGAAGCGGCGGAAACATTAGGCGTGAGTGAAGCGTCTGTGAAAGTGCGGCTGCATCGCGCTCGAACGATGCTCCAGAAAACGCTGGCACCGGAACTGAAAAGCCTGGTCCCTCAGAAAGGGAGGTGGTTTCCATGGTTATAGATTGCAAGCACGTTTGGAATAACATCTCGGGCTATTTGGATGGGACTCTCGATCCTGCTGTCTTGCAGCAGGTGCAGAAACATCTGGAGCATTGCGGTATTTGTTCTGCCATCCTCGACTCGACTCGCAACATCCTGATCCTGACTGCGGACGAGCGAGTGTTCGAACTACCTCTTGGTTACAGTGATCGATTGCATGCTCGGATGGAAGCAGAAATCCAGGGAATATCGCTATCTCCGAATGGCGGTTGATCTGTAGACGCGATCGCCATCAACTTTCTCCTGGGGCTTGTTCAATCGCGGCGATCTTTTCTGCCATAGCAAGAATAGATTTAGCCCTTCTCACAAATGGCGCATCGACCATGCGCCCATCCGACGCAAACGCGCCTGCGCCGTCCGCGGCCGCGGCATTTGCAGCCTCTAAGCAGCGTGCAGCATCCGCTATCTCTTCGGCTCTCGGCGAAAAAATGCGGTTCGCCGCTTCGATCTGACCAGGATGGATGCAGCTTTTGCCACCGAATCCTAAACTTCTTGCGACCTGGGCTTCGCGAATGAATCCTTCTTCATCCTTGAAGTTTGCAAACGCACTGTCAAAACAAGGAATGCCTGCCTCGCCGGCGGCTAAACGCAATTGGAGACGAACTTGGTGCGTCGCTGCGCTATCACCTTGTTGAATTCCGAGAGTCTCGAACAAGTCGGCAAGTCCAAGCTGCAAGCCAACAACCCGCTCATCGGCAGAAGCGATCGAAGTGGCAAGCCGAAGCCCACGCGCCGACTCGATCGTTGCCAGAATGCCGATGGGATTCTTCAAGTTGAGCTTCTTCTCAAGGTGCACCAGTGTTGCGACCGCCTCGTTGATCTCCGACGGATCTTCCACCTTCGGAAGCGCCAGCATCGCAACCCCAGCAGAGACGGCGGCTGAGATATCCTCAGCAAAGTCAGAAGAGCGAACATTGTTCACACGTACCAGAATCGCCTTCCGCGTAAAAATGTCGCTTGCTAGAAAATCTTTCAGCCGGTTGCGCGCTTCGGCCTTTTGGGCCGGAAGCACCGAGTCTTCCAGATCGAAACAAATCGCGTCAGCCTTCGATGCCAGCGCCTTTGGAAACAGGGCAGGCCGATCCGCAGGGACAAACAGTTTGCTGCGCATCACTTCAATTCGGCCATCGCGCAAAACATCTCTCATTGGGATTGTGTCCCCTTTACGGCATTTGCCTTCACCATCGCGGCAATCTCATCCTCCGTGTAACCGAGATCTTGTAGAACTTCGACCGTATGTTCTCCAAGCTTAGGGGCGACGCGATGGAATCCGCCTGGCGTGGCGGACAAACGCGGCGAAACAGTATGCACCGGGATCGTTCCCATCTCGTCATCGGGAAGCTCAACTGCGATGTCGCGCTCATGAAAATGGGGATCTTCATTGATGTCCGCTATGTCATACACGGGCCCAACCGTTACCGAGCAGCCTGCGAAAAACGTCACGCACTCTGCCTGCGTCATTCCAGCGATGAAATCTCCGATCATCGAATCGAGAATCAAAACATTTTGCAGCCGAACCGCATTTGTCGCGAAGCGCGAATCATCGATCAGTTCAGGACGCCCAATGGCACGAAATAATCGCTCCGCCATCGCCTGCGTTGAAGCCGACAGGCACACCCATTTGTCATCACTGGTGCGATACACGTTGCGAGGCGCACTGTTTGTCGAGCGGCTTCCAGTCCTCTTTTTCACCTTTTCTGTTATCCGATAGTTCGCTGCCTGCGGTCCCAGGATTGCGAAGAGCGGATCGAGTAGCGGAATGTCAATCACCTGGCCCAGTCCCGAATTCGTCTCCACTTGTCGCAGCGCAGCCAGCACGCCGACCGCGCCATACAGACCCGCCGTCATGTCTCCCAGGTAGATCGGCGGCAGCACCGGTTCGCGATCTGCAAATCCATTCATCGACGCGAAACCCGACATTCCTTCGACCAGAGTTCCGAAACCCGGGCGATCACGATACGGACCCGTCTGTCCCCACCCGGAGATTCTGGCAACAATCAACTTGGCATTACGTTCGAACAAGTGCTCCCGGCCCGAGACCCATCTTCTCAAGCGTCCCTGGACGAAAGCTTTCAACCAGAATCTGAGCTCGCGCCACCAAGTCCATCAAAATTTTGTGAGCCGCTGAATGGCGAAAATCCAGACAAAGGCTTCGCTTGTTGCGACTGTAAGCCTTCCATGCGGTCGAGATTCCCGACACTTTCCAGTCTCGAAGAGTGTCTCCGTCGGGCGGTTCAACCTTTATGACATCGGCGCCCATGTCTGCGAGCACCATGGTTAAAGTATTTCCTGCGACTAGTCGCGACAGGTCCAGCACCTTCACGCCCACCAACGGACCCCTCGCCTGCTCTTCAAGTTGGATTTGCTTAAACATGGTTCGTCATGGTTCTCTCAGCCGAGGTCCGCGCCAGCTGCATTACGCTTGACAACCCGATCTTCCTCAATATATTCCTTCGTCAGTTGAATGCTTTCAAAACATTACCCTGTCACCACAAAATCGAGTTCACTGCTGGCACTGTCGAGAAGTTTTTGGTTCCTTTTATTCTCGATGCTTGCCGTCGCTGCCGTTCCATCAATTGCAGCGCAAATGCAGACTCGACCCTTCACCCACAATGGGTATGATCGGCCCTATTTGATCTATCGGCCGGCGCACCTCGCCAAGGATCCTGCTGCGGTGTTTATGCTCGGCGGAATTGGCAGCACGGCGCAGTTCACGTCGCAGAATTTCGGATGGACGCAAGAGGCAGATCGCAATGGATTCATCGTCGTCTTCCCCGAACCGCTCGCCACGGATCCCAGCAAACCTGCCAGCAAGAAAAACATCACATTCTGGCAAATGAAAGGGTCGCGCACTCGCATCCTTGCGCCTAACGCGCTGCCAGTCGATGACGACGGCTACCTGATTGCCGTTCTCCGCGATGTTCTGCGGCGCGACCACCCTGATCGACAACACGTGTTCTTCGCGGGCTTTTCCAGCGGTTCCGGAATGGTGCAACTACTTGCATCGCGTCACCCTAAAGAAATACGTGCCATTGCCGCAGTAGCGACGCCCTTAATGGATCCGCCGAGCAAGCTCGCGCACCCTGTCGGTGTGCTGTACATTCACGGCGATCAAGACGAACAGTTCTCTGGATTCGAAACTCTAAGTCCTCACTTCGCAACAACGCCACATGGAAACTGGGTGACATGGGGCTACCTCAACGGCTGTCAGAAACAAACCGCAGAGAAAGCAGCATGGGGAGTGCAGTTTTCATGGCAGGGCTGCAATAGGAATGTACGCGTCGATGCGGACTTCGTGGCGGGTCTTGGCCACGAGTGGGCTGGGAGCCTAGATGCCAGCCGAAACGTGCCGACTCACATGCGTGAACCACTGAATTTTACAGAAATGGCCTGGCAATTCTTCGTAAGTGTCTCCACCAAATAGCTACTCAATCTATTCTTCCGAGCGGGAAAGGCTTCCATTCACAACACACTCCATCCGGACGACCCATCGACGCCCGACCAAGTGACGCCACGCTGGCAGTTTGCAGTCGGCTCCGGGATTCTTGGCTGGGTACTGGACGCATTCGACTTCTTTGTTGTGATTTTTCTGTTCGATACATTGGCAGCACGATTCAACGTGAGCAAGGCAGACATTGTCTATACCCTCACTCTGACCCTGGCCATGCGACCCGTCGGTGCGCTCTTCTTTGGAACGCTTGCCGATCGTTATGGACGCAAACGTCCGCTGATCTTCTGCGTCCTGTTTTTCTCCACGGTCACCATCTGCAGTGGGTTCGCGCCAACTTACCTGTTTTTCCTGGCGATGCGCGGACTTTACGGCATCGGTATGGGCGGATACTGGGGAATCGGCGCGTCATATGCAATGGAATGCGCTCCTCGAAAGTGGCGCGGCATTCTCTCTGGCGTGATGCAGAGCGGATATCCAATCGGATATCTGCTGGCGGCTGTCGCGATGCAAGTCATCGTGCCCGTTCTTGGATGGCGCTCGATGTTCATCGTCGGCTCTGTAGTGACAGTGCTCATCGTCATCTTCACTTTTTTCGCACCCGAATCGGAACCCTGGAAGCTACAACGTCAGCCATCGCTAGGCAAAATCTTCGGCACTCTCTGGAACCACATCGGCATCTTTGCCTATCTTCTGCTTGTTATGTCGGTCATGACCTGTCTCTCCCATGGCACCCAGGACCTGTATCCCGACTTCCTGAAGTCGATTCCCGGTCTAGCGCATCAACGAATCCTCGGAATGAATGTGATGTTCGGCCTGCCGGTGATCTACAACATCGGAGCCATCCTGGGCGCGCTGTTCTTCGGCCACATATCTGAAACAATCGGCCGCAGACGATCCATCATTCTGGCATTGAGTGTCTCATTGCTTTCCATCCCGGCATGGGCCTTCGGCTCTTCCCTGCTTGCGTTGGTCCTTGGGTCATATTTCATGCAGACCGGCGTGCAGGGTGCGTTTGGCGTTATCCCCGCGCACTTGAATGAGCTTTCTCCAGACGCCATTAGAAGTCTGTTTCCCGGCTTCGTATATCAATTGGGAGTACTAGTCGGTTCGCCCGCTGTTTCCTTTGAATATCTACTGCGACATCGCTTCGGGTATCCCTGGGCTCTCACCAGTTTCGAAGCGTGCGTCATCATCGCTATGTGCCTTATCTTCACCTTTGGCCCCGAGCGTCTCGGCCGCAATTTTCGCGTCGCCGAATAGCCATCGGTTTCGTCATCGCTCACCGTCG
>CAVZFK010000008.1:0-70289 GCA_963774515.1 uncultured Acidobacteriota bacterium
CAATTCGTTGCTATAGAGCGCGCCATACCACGGCCGGACGGCCGTCCCGAGCAATGCCGTAACAAGCAGTTGAATACAAGCAATACGGGGCGGTTCAGCGGAAAACAGCGCTGCATATAGGTCCGCGCGGTGGGAGACAGAGGAAATATGTCGAAAAAAGCAGGAAAGAATATAGAGAAGGCGCGCGCCGCTGTTGAGGTTCGCCCCTACTCCCTGACCGAAGCGGTTCCGCTTCTTCAAAAGGTCAAATACGCCAAGTTCGATGAGACGGTGGAGATCACGCTGCGTCTGGGCGTCGATCCCAAGCATGCCGACCAGATGGTTCGCGGCACGGTTGTGCTGCCCCACGGATTGGGCAAGACCAAGCGGGTTGCCGTGATTGCCTCCGGCGAGAAGGTTCGCGAGGCGGAAGCTGCCGGTGCAGACTTCGTGGGCGGCGACGACCTGGTGGAGAGAATTCAAAAAGAGGGCTGGACCGATTTTGATGCCCTGATTGCCACGCCGGACATGATGAAGGCGCTGGGCCGGCTGGGCAAAATCCTAGGACCGCGCGGCTTGATGCCGAACCCGAAGACGGGGACGGTGACCACGGATGTGGCGGCTGCGGTGAAGGAAATCAAGGCCGGCAAGATCGAGTTCCGCACGGATAAGACTGCGCTGATCCACGTACCGGTGGGCAAGCTTTCGTTCACGCCGGAAAAGCTGATCGAGAATGCCACGACGGTGATTACCAGCGTGGTGAAGGCCAAGCCTTCCGCCGCCAAGGGTAAGTACGTCAAGGGAATCACGCTGAGCTCGACCATGGGCCCGGGAATCCAGCTGGATCAGGCAGTTGTGGACGCGGCTGGTAAAGCTCAGTCGTAACCCGGCAGACAATAGAGCGATCGAACCCGGCACCCGGTTCAACACGGGGTGCGAAAGATAAAGGATACTTGCGATGGCGATTTCAAAAGCCAAAAAGGCTGAAAAGATTCAATATCTGGCAACGGAGCTGGCAGACTCCACGACGGCGATTGTGGGGACTTTCTCCAAGCTGACGGTGTCGCAGGATTTTGCTCTGCGGACGGTGGTTCGCAATGCGGGCGGAAAATACCGCGTGTTGAAGAACAAGCTGGCGGAGCGCGGCGCGAAGGGCACCAAGATTGAAGCAGCGCTGCAGGGGCTGAAGGGCGTTAGCTCGATGGCGTACACCAGCGGCGATCCGGTGGCGTTGGCGAAAGCGCTGACCACCTGGGTGAAGGAGAATGCGGAATTTTCCTTCAAGCTGGCGATTGTGGATGGCAAGGTGCTGTCGGTCGCGGAAATTCAGCAGCTGGCGGCGATGCCAGGACGCGAAGAACTCTACTCGAAGCTGCTGTTCCTGATCAATGCTCCGGCGCAGCGACTGGTGACGGTGTTGAATGCCACGGGCCGCGATCTGGCGGTGGTGATTGGCCAGGCGGTCGAGCAGAAGAAGTTTTCCGAAGCGGCTGCGTCGTAAGAGCAGCGCGTTTCAAAGGTTTTTGTGATCAGGATCTGCTGCATCGCGCTGGGGTGTCGTCTGGACACAACGGAAACCAACGCGGCGGCAATCGGGACGGATTGGTTGAAGTCCCGCAAGCAATACAGGAATTTAGCTTTATCACTCGCTTTTAGCAGCAATATGGAGAATGGACATGGCGGATTTACAGCAAATTGAGGATCAAATTGTCGGGCTGACCCTGCTGGACGCGGCAGCTCTGGTGAAGAAGCTTGAAGAGCGGCTTGGAGTTTCTGCCGCGGCCGCCGCGCCGGTGATGGTTGCGGGTGGTGGTGCGGGTGCCGCAGCGGCGCCTGCCGAAGAGCAGACTGAGTTTACCGTCATCCTGAAGGATGCGGGGACCAACAAAATCAACACCATCAAGGTCGTTCGCGAAGTGACGGCCCTGGGTCTGAAAGAAGCCAAGGACCTGGTCGATGGCGCTCCCAAGACGGTCAAAGAGGGCATCAGCAAAGACGAAGCGGAGGCGATCAAGAAGAAATTTACTGACGCCGGCGCTGCTGTTGATGTAAAGTAATTGTCCTTGCTTATGGGGCGGATGTGCGTTACTCTTGTAACAGAGTGAGCCATTCGCCCCGCAGGCTCGATGGCTCGTGAAGTTCCTGTCGATTTTGATAGTTCGGCTTCACCGACTTCGATTGGTCTAACAGCGCTCCGGAGTGATCCCTAGCGCAGGCGGAAGCAAAAACCCATCTATTCGAATAGTGCACAATCCGGTTGTGGCGCTCGCGGGACCTACTGTCTCTCGCGGGCCGTTTTCTGTTTTTGAACAACTTTGCATAACGAAAACTCCCGGAGAGTGATGGGCCGTGATGGGGACACGTGCTTGATTGGAAGCGAGGATTCGGTCGAGAGTTGTCGGCTCGGAAGCAGACAGAATCGGAAAAAGAGTATCTCAAAAAAAATCGCGTCGTTGTGGAGCTGGATGGCGAAGACGAACAGGATGCAACGCGCGAAACGAAATTGAAATTCAGCAGCGAACTTGAATAGTTGTCTTTAAACCACGTCGAATCGACGGACATTCTGTGAAGTGACCAGAGGGTCGTCGAACTATTTCCGGGTTGCCGCCGGGAATGGCCGCAAAAGGCAAAACAGCCAGGAGTGAAGCATGTCGAACGAGAACCGCGCGATCCGTAGCCGTCTCGATTTTTCCAAAATTCCAACCGAAATCCAGATTCCGAACCTGATTGAAGTACAGCGCCGTTCCTACGAGCGCTTTCTACAAATGGATAAGCTGCCAACCGAGCGTGATGATCTCGGCCTGCAGTCCGTGTTCGCTTCCGTATTCCCCATCACCGATTTCCGCAATTTGTCGGAGCTGGAGTTTGTCGATTTTTCGATCGGCAACTGGGAGTGCAAGTGCGGACACCTGAAGGGGCTGCATCACCTGCGCACCACTTGTATCAATTGCGGCGCGATGGTGATCACCGATCCGTTCCATCCGGGCGATGTTCTCTGCGGAAAGTGCGGAACCTATAACAAGAACACGCCGGACTTCTGTAACAAGTGCGGCGATCCCGTCGGGCCTGCAGCTGAAGTATGACCAGAGCGAGTGCGAAGAGCGCAGCATGACGTACTCTGCGCCGCTGAAGGTCACGATCCGGCTGAAGATCTACGATAAGAACCCGGAAACGGGCGTCAAGACCATCCGCGACATGAAGGAGCAGGAAGTCTTCTTCGGCGATATTCCGTTGATGACGAAGAACGGCACCTTCCTGGTGAATGGCACCGAGCGCGTGATCGTCAGCCAGCTGCATCGTTCGCCTGGCGTCTTTTTTGAGACGGCGAACAACCGCACTTATTTCCTGGGCAAGATCATTCCCTATCGCGGTTCGTGGGTGGAGTTTGAGTACGACCAGAAGAACACTCTATATGTCCGCATCGATCGCAAGCGCAAGTTCCTGGGAACGGTGTTCCTGCGCGCGCTGGGCTTGAAGTCGGACGAAGAGATTCTCAAGAGCTTCTACACCATCGACAACATCTCGCTGAAGGGTGGCAAGCTGCATTGGGCAGTCAGCCACGATGAGACCAAGCCGACCCACCTGCTGGGTGTGAAGCCGGCGCATGCTGTGGTGGTGAAGGGCGAGGAGATTGCTCATTCCGGTCGCAAGATTACGGCCAGCATTCTGAAAGCGCTGCGTGCGGCCAAGATCAACGACGTTGAGATCGAAGAGTCCGAGCTCGACGGTGCGATGACAGCATCGGACGTGGTGGATACGACCACCGGCGATTTGTTGCTGGAAGCGAACCAGGAGCTGACCAAAGAAAAGCTGGCGCAGATTCTGGAGAGCGGCGTTACGAGCCTGGAGATTTTCCTGCCGGAGCGCGACGATGTGGGCAACGTGATTTCGCACACGCTGCGCCGCGACACGGTACACAAGCCGGAAGAAGCGCTGATTGAAATCTATCGCAAGCTGCGTCCCGGCGATCCGCCGACGCTCGACACTGCGACTGCGCTGTTTGAAGGCATGTTCTTCGATCCGCGTAAGTACGATTTCTCGCGCGTAGGACGTTTGAAGTTCAACATCAAGCTGTACGACAAGCAGGATGCGACTTCACTCGACCATCGCACGCTGACGCCGGAAGATTTCTACGCGACGATTCGCTACCTGCTGAAGCTGCGCAAGAATATCGGCGTGGTGGACGACATCGATCACCTTGGCAATCGCCGCGTGCGCGCGGTGGGCGAGTTGATGGAGAATCAGTTCCGCATCGGCCTGGTTCGCATGGAACGCGCCATCAAGGAAAAGATGAGCGTGTATCCGGACATGTCGACGGCGATGCCGCATGACCTGATTAATGCCAAGCCGGTGATGGCTGCGATTCGCGAGTTCTTCGGTAGTTCGCAGTTGTCGCAGTTCATGGACCAGACGAATCCGCTGTCGGAAATTACTCACAAGCGGCGTCTGTCCGCGCTTGGGCCGGGTGGTTTGAGCCGCGAGCGTGCAGGGTTTGAAGTGCGCGACGTTCACCCGACGCACTACGGCCGCATCTGCCCGATTGAAACGCCGGAAGGTCCGAACATTGGACTGATCTCGTCGCTGTCGTGCTTTGCGCGCATTAACGAATACGGCTTTATCGAATCCCCGTATCGCCGCGTGCGCGATGGCCTGTTGCTGGACTTTGTCCAGGTGATCAACGCCGGCGATAGCGGATTGCGTGTCGGCGATCACCTTGAGAAGCCGGATGCGATCAAGAAGAACCAGCAGCTGATCAAGGAGAAGAAGCGGCCCATGGAATATGGTCCGTTCAGCTTCTACCTGTCGGCGTGGGAAGAAGATCGCTACACCATTGCCCAGGCGAACGTGGAACTGGACGAGAATGGCAGCATCAAGCGCGAGCTGGTCACGGCGCGGCGTCAGGGCAACTTCGTCCTGGTGAATCGCGGTGAAGTCACTTATGTGGACGTCAGCCCGAAGCAGCTGGTTTCAGTGGCCGCCTCGCTGGTGCCGTTCCTGGAGCATGATGACGCCAACCGTGCGTTGATGGGCGCCAACATGCAGCGCCAGTCGGTGCCGTTGCTCATCTCAGAAGCGCCGTTTGTCGGTACTGGGATGGAAGGCGTGACTGCGCGGGATTCCGGCGCAGTGGTGCTGGCACGTCGTCATGGCATTGTGGATTCGGTCGACTCGGAACGCATCATCGTTCGCGTCGAAGGCGAGCATCACCCCACGCAGTTGTCGCGTGAAGTGGGTTCGGACATTTATCAGTTGACGAAGTTCAAGCGCTCCAACCAGAACACCTGCATCAACCAGAAGCCGATCGTCCGTCAGGGCGACCGCGTGCTGAAGGGTCAGGTAATCGCCGATGGACCTTGCACAGAGCAGGGCGAGTTGGGATTGGGACGCAACGTGCTGGTGGCCTTCATGTCCTGGCGCGGATACAACTTTGAGGATGCCATCCTGATCAGCGAAAAGCTGGTGCGGGAGGACTATTATACCTCGCTGCACATTGAAGAGTATGAGATTGAAGCGCGCGACACCAAGCTGGGTCCAGAAGAAATCACGCGCGACATTCCCAACGTTTCAGAGTCGGCGCTGCGCGACCTGGACGAGAGCGGCATTATCCGCATCGGCGCCAAGGTGAAGCACAACGACATCCTGGTCGGCAAAGTGACGCCCAAGGGCGAAACCCAGCTGACGCCGGAAGAGAAGTTGTTGCGCGCCATCTTCGGTGAAAAGGCCGGCGATGTTCGCGACGCTTCCCTCACCTGCCCTCCGGGCGTGGAAGGAACGATTGTCGATGTCCGCATCTTCTCCCGCAAGGGACAGGAGAAGGACGAGCGCGCCAAGCTGATTGAAGCCGACCAGGTAGCGAAGCTGGAAAAGAACCTGGAAGACGAGATTCGAATCCTGACCGACGAGCGGTTGAAGCGTCTGGACATGATTCTCGGCGCCAAGGAAGTTCTGGCTGACCTGCACGATGAGCGCAGCAACAAGCGCTTGCTGGCCAAGGGCGCGATCCTTGACCGCGAGACGATTGAGCTGATCAGCACTCGCAACTTGAAGCGCATTCGCTACGCCGATAAAGATCCGCGGGTGAATGAGCAGATCGATGAAATCGAAGAGATGACCTCGCGCCAGATTGATGTGCTGCGCAAGATCACCAACGACAAAATCGGCAAGCTGCAAAAGGGTGATGAGCTGGCTCCGGGCGTGATCAAGCAGGTGAAGGTCTACATCGCCATGAAGCGCAAGCTTTCAGTCGGCGACAAGATGGCCGGCCGTCACGGGAATAAGGGTGTCATCTCCCGCATTCTGCCGGAAGAAGACATGCCGTACTTGCCGGATGGAACTCCTGCGGACATCGTTCTGAATCCGCTGGGTGTGCCTTCGCGTATGAACGTGGGTCAGATTCTGGAAACTCACCTTGGCTGGGCTGCACACGAGTTGGGCAAGCAGGTCGCCGAGTTGGTGGAGAAGAATCAGAAGGCCAACGAAGTGCGCAAGATTGTGGAAGAGCGCTTCGCTGGAACCGCATTGCTGCATCAGCTGCTCGATCTGGATGATGAGAAACTTCTGCAGGTAACGCGCGGCATGAAGCGCGGCATCTGGTTTGGAACCGCCGTGTTCGACGGAGCCAAAGAGGAAGAGATCAAGGCGTTGCTGACGGCTGCGGGTCTTCCGACTGCGGGCAAAATCTACCTGTACGACGGCATGACGGGCGAGCAGTTTGAGCAGCCAGTCACGGTTGGCTACATGTACATGTTGAAGCTGTCTCACTTGGTCGATGACAAGATTCACGCGCGTTCGATCGGGCCGTACTCCTTGATTACCCAGCAACCGCTGGGCGGCAAGGCGCAATTCGGCGGTCAGCGTTTTGGAGAAATGGAAGTGTGGGCGCTGGAAGCGTATGGCGCGGCTTACATTCTGCAGGAACTGCTGACGGCGAAGTCCGATGACGTGTATGGCCGCACCAAGATCTACGAGGCCATTGTGAAGGGTGAGGCCGCGATTGAACCTGGCGTGCCGGAGTCCTTTAACGTGCTTGTCCGCGAACTGCAGGCGCTGTGCCTGGATGTGGAACTGATCAAGCAGGCAGAAAACAAGAAGGTGCCGCTGCCGACCATGGCTGCCGCCGACTAAGACAAACCTCGAACCTGGGCGCTGCAAGCGATTGCGGCGCCTGGGAAGCGAATTTGAAGCCAGTTTTTATTTGAAGCGAGTTTTTAAGAGACACGGTCGTCGTCCACATAAGCCAACGCGCTCCCGGGACGGACGGACGACCGGAATCATGGAAATCCCGGGAACGCGAGAACCGGTTCTGTTGCGTTTGATCCGCGCGCAGCAGCGATCAGGTCACGGAGGTTGTCTTGTTCCGTTCTAATCCATTCGAGCTCAGCAATCCGATTTCGGACTTCGATGCAATTCGCATCAGCCTTGCATCGCCAGAGAAGATCCGCAGCTGGTCGCACGGTGAAGTGACCAAGCCGGAAACCATTAATTACCGCACCTTCAAGCCGGAGCGCGATGGCTTGTTCTGCGCCCGCATTTTTGGACCGATCACCGACTGGGAATGTCTCTGCGGCAAGTACAAGCGCATGAAGCATCGCGGCGTGATCTGCGACAAGTGCGGCGTGGAAGTGACTCTTTCGCGTGTGCGTCGCGAACGGCTGGGCCACATTGAGCTGGCCTCTCCGTGTTCGCATGTCTGGTTCTTCAAGGGCCTGCCGTCGCGCATTGGCCACCTGCTCGACATTTCTCTGCGCGAGCTGGAAAGCGTTCTCTATTTCGAAAGCTACGTTGTCATCGATGCCGGCGATGCTCCGGTAAAAGAGCGCGAAATCATCAAGGATGAAACGCGTTATCGCGAACTGGATCAGCAGTATCGTCCTGCAGGTTTTAAGGCCATGATGGGCGCGGAAGCGATCAAGGAATTGCTGAAGCGGGTGGACATCGACACGCTGTCGGTGGAACTGCGCGAGCGCATGAAGGTTGAAACTTCGCTGCAGAAGCGGTTGAAGTATGCCAAGCGCTTGAAGGTTGTTGAGGCTTTCCGCAAATCGCAGAACAAGCCGCAGTGGATGATTCTGGATGTGGTCCCGGTCATTCCTCCTGAGCTGCGCCCGTTGGTGCCACTCGATGGCGGCCGCTTTGCGACCTCCGATCTGAATGATTTGTATCGTCGCGTGATCAACCGCAACAACCGGTTGAAGAAGCTGATGGACCTGCACGCGCCGGAAGTGATTGTGCGCAATGAAAAGCGCATGCTGCAGGAAGCTGTCGATGCTCTGTTTGATAACGGACGTCGTGGCCGCGTGCTGCGTGGCGCCAACAATCGTCCGCTGAAGTCG
This sequence comes from uncultured Acidobacteriota bacterium, assembly GCA_963774515.1. GTDB lineage: Bacteria > Acidobacteriota > Terriglobia > Terriglobales > Acidobacteriaceae > JAKAAZ01. Next base: position 8,313 of record CAVZFK010000008.1, read on the forward strand.
CTGTCGGACACGCTGAAGGGCAAGCAGGGACGCTTCCGCCAGAACCTGCTGGGCAAGCGCGTCGATTACTCGGGCCGTTCGGTTATCGTTGTGGGTCCGGAACTGAAGCTGCACCAGTGCGGTTTGCCGAAGAAGATGGCGCTGGAATTGTTCAAGCCGTTCATCTATCACCGGCTGGAACAGATTGGGCACTGCACCACCATCAAGCAGGCGAAGGAACTGGTCGAGCTGCAGGATCCGATCGTGTGGGACGTGCTGGAAGAGGTCATCAAGGACCATCCAGTATTGCTGAACCGCGCGCCAACGCTGCATCGCCTGGGTATTCAGGCATTCGAGCCGGTGCTGGTCGAAGGCAAGGCCATCAAGATTCACCCGCTGGTCTGCACCGCGTTCAATGCGGACTTTGACGGCGATCAGATGGCAGTTCACATTCCGCTGTCGCCAGAAGCGCAGGTGGAAGCCAGCGTGTTGATGCTGGCCTCGCACAATATTCTGTCGCCAGCCTCTGGTCAGCCGATCACGGTGCCGACGCAGGACATGGTGCTGGGTATCTATTACCTGACCAAGTCGCATGCTGGCGCGCGTGGTGAAGGCCGCGTGTTTGCCAACACCGATGAAGTGCTGCTGGCACTCGAAGCCAAGGAAGTTGAGACGCTGAGCCCGATCCGTCTGCGCTACACCGGCGCGGTGCTCGACATGACCAACGCGTACGACGATCAGGATCTGTTGCACACCGAGCCTGTCCAGTACACGAACCAATATCTTTCGACGACGGTGGGTCGCGTCATTCTGAACGATTCCCTTCCCTCCGGCATGCCGTACGTGAATGGCTTGCTGAAGAAGAAAGGCATCGGCCAGGTGGTTAGCTATTCCTACCTGAACCTGGGGTTGGAAGTGACCGTCAAGATGCTGGACCGCATCAAGGACATCGGCTTCAAGTACGCCACCCGCAGCGGTCTGTCAGTCGGCTTTGACGACATGGTGATTCCTGAGACCAAGTACAAGCTGGTCAGCGATGCCGAGAAGCAGGTGGTGAGCGTGCAGCGTCAGTACCTGGACGGCGCCATCACCAACGGCGAGCGCAACAACAAGGTGATTCAGCTGTGGTCGTCTGTGACCGAACAGGTTGCCGATGAAATGTTCAACAACATGAAGGCTGCCGACAAGGCCGGCGCGATGAATCCGATCTACATCATGGCCGACTCCGGCGCTCGCGGATCGAAGCAGCAGATTCGTCAGCTGTCGGGTATGCGCGGACTGATGGCCAAGCCGTCGGGTGAAATCATCGAAACTCCCATCACGGCGAACTTCCGTGAAGGGTTGACGGTGCTGCAGTACTTCATCTCGACGCACGGTGCCCGCAAGGGTCTGGCGGATACGGCGTTGAAGACCGCCGACTCCGGCTACCTGACACGCCGCCTGGTCGACGTGGCGCAGGATGTGATCATCAGCGATTACAACTGCGGCACGGTGGAAGGCATTTATGTTGGCCACATCGTCGAAGCCGGCGAAGTGATCGAGCCGTTGCGCGATCGCATCATTGGCCGCGTCTCGCTGGAAAAGCTGAAGGACTTTGAAGGCAACATTCTGGTCGACGTGAACCAGGAGATCGATGAGGACATGGCCGGTGCGATTCAGGCAGCCGGTGTCGAGCGGGTGAAGATTCGCTCGGTGCTGACCTGCGAATCGAAGCGCGGCGTCTGCATCCTCTGCTACGGTCGCAACCTGGCCTCTGGCCGCCTGGTAGAGATGGGCGAAGCGGTCGGCGTGATTGCGGCACAGTCGATCGGCGAACCGGGAACACAGCTGACGATGCGTACGTTCCACATCGGCGGCGCGGCATCACGAGTTTCCGATCAGTCTCGACTGGAAGCGAAGAACGCGGGCACGGTGCGCTTCATCAACCTGGTGACAGTCCGTTCCAAGGGCGGCGACCTGGTGGCGATGAACCGCTCGGGCGTGATTGTTGTAGTCGACGATCGCGGCCGCGAGAAGGAGCGCTACACGCTGGTTTACGGCGCACGACTCAAGGTGGAAGAAGGCGCACAGGTCACGCAGGGCCAGACGCTTGGCGAGTGGGATCCATACACCTTTGCCATCCTGACGGAAGTTGGCGGCACGGTCCAGTTCCACGATCTGCATGAAGGCACCACGCTGAATGAAGAAGTGGATGAAGTGACCGGACTGTCTCGCTTGGTGGTCGCGGAAACGTCGGACGAAAAGCGTCAGCCGGCCATCATGATCAAGAACGCGAAGGGCTCGAAGCGGTATCTGCTTCCAAGCCGCGCGCACTTGATGGTGCAGAATGGCGACGAGGTTTTCCCTGGCGATGTGCTGGCCAAGATTCCTCGGGAAACGACGCGTACCAAGGACATCACTGGCGGTCTGCCGCGAGTGGCGGAACTGTTCGAAGCGCGCAAGCCGCGTGAAACGGCCATCATCAGCGAGATCGATGGTGCGGTTCGCTTCGGCGAAGTGAGCAAGGGACAGCGCAAGATTTACGTGACGGCGGATAGCGGCGAAGAGAAAGAATACTCGATGCCGCGCGGTGTACACGTCAACGTGCAGGAAGGCGAGCGTATGCGTGCCGGCGATCCTTTGATGGATGGCCCGCTGAACCCGCATGACATTCTCGCAGTCCTGGGCGAAAAGGAATTGCAGTCCTACATGGTGACGGAGATTCAGGAAGTCTACCGGTTGCAGGGCGTGGCAATTTCTGACAAGCACATCGAAGTGATCGTTCGCCAGATGCTGCGCTGGGTGAAGGTAGAAGATCCGGGCGACACCGCATTTCTGGTAGAGCAGCAGGTTGATAAGTTCCGATTCCGCGAGGAAAACGAACGCGTCATCAACAATGGCGGCCGTCCCGCAGTGGGTCGTCCGTTGCTGCTGGGCATCACGAAGGCGTCGCTGTCGACGGATTCGTTTATCTCCGCGGCTTCCTTCCAGGAAACGACGCGTGTGCTTACGGAAGCGGCCATCAACGGCGCGGTCGATCAGCTTCGCGGCCTGAAGGAAAACGTCATCGTCGGACGGCTTATCCCTGCCGGCACCGGAATGGAGTACTACCGCAACGTCCGGCTGTCGCAGGAACTGGAAGATGCTGCTGCCCGCGTGCAGCAGGAGGTTTCCGAGGCTACCGAAGCTGCCGAACGCGAGCTGGAACTGATGCGTCAGGAAGGCGAAGCGGAAGAAATGGCTGCCGAGTAACGATTTGTAACTGATACTGTTCTAAATGGAAGGGCATGCGCGATGCGCATGCCCTTTTTGTTTTTCGGTGACTCTTCCGCAACACGACGACGATCAAAATTTGATGGGCGGACTGAACTCCTTGAATCATCCTCTCCGGCAGCGTCATCCTACTCTTACATAGGCTCGCGTTTTGCGAATCGGGGCGAGGCGGAGGGCTCAAATCCACATCAACACCGCGGAAGCGCGCGGCAAAATCATACGGAGGAATCGTTTATGTCTACGGCAGAAGTAGCAAAGGGACTGGTTGAACTATGTCGGCAAGGCAAGTACATGGACGCGATCGAAAAATATTATTCCGACAAGATTGTCAGCGTGGAATCGGCCGAGTATCCGGGGATGCCGGCGGAGATGAGTGGCATTGAGGCCATCAAGGGAAAGACAAAACACTTCGAAGAAAATAACGAGGTTCATAGCGCCGAAGTGAATGGGCCCTTTGTTGGGGAGAAGCAGTTTGCGGTTCACTTCAAGCTGGATGTAACGCAGAAGCCATCTGGCAAGCGTGTGAAACTGGACGAGGTGGGGCTGTACACGGTTGAGAACGGGAAGATCGTTCACGAACATTTTTATTACAAGACAAGCTGAGAAAATTGATCGCCACTCCGAGCTACAATCCGACAATGCGGGTTTTTAAAATTCTTCGGGAGGCCGCGGTTTACGCCGTTGTTGCGATTGCGACCGCGGGTTCGGCTAGAGCGCTTGTGCGCCTGCCACTGCATGGGCAGGATGCATTTTCAGATGGGATCGGCGGATCTATATCCGGCAACTGCCAATGCGCATGAAGATATTCGCCAGGCAATTCTGAAGGCTGCGATGGAGCACAAAAATGTTCTGCTGGTGTTCGGCGGGAACTGGTGCATTGATTGCCATCTACTGGATCTTTATTTCCACGATCCCGGCAACGCTTCACTGCTGGCGGCGAATTATGTACTCGTCGATGTAAACATCGGGGAGTACGACACGAATCTGGACCTGGCTCGCAAGTATGGCATCCCGCTGAGCAAAGGCGTGCCGGCGCTGGTGGTGTTGGATGGTGCGGGACATGTTTTGTATGCGCAGCGGAATGCGGAGTTTGAAAATATGCGGGTGAAGGATGCGTCTGCGGTGACGACTTTTCTGCAGAAGTGGAAACCGAAGGCGGCGCATAAGGCGACGGCAAAGCATCACTCCGGCGATTAATGTTACAGCTGTATTTGGTTGCCAGGATTGAAGCCCAGGCCTAAAGGCCTCCGGAATCTGCCTGTTTTCAGGGGGCTGAAGCCCCCTGCTCCCTCCGGAACCGGCAACTTACAACCGCAGTTTTCAGGGGCTAAAGCGCCGTGCTCCCTCCGGAACCGAAAACTTACAACTTTAGTTTGTTTTCAGGGGGCTGAGGCGCCCTGCTCGCTCCGGAACCGACAATTTACAACTGTGGGACTAAAGAGCAGTCCTCGCCATTTTCTTCCAGGCCGGTATCGGGCTAAGGCGCCACCTTGAAATCGGCGCTCTGGGTGGCGGTTGAGCTGCCACCGACAAACACGGTGTAATCCGCGGGCTCTACGACGCGCTGACTTTTCGCGTTGATGAACGATAGCTCCTGAAAGCCCAGCGGGAAGGTGACCTTCTTCGATTCTCCGGGCTGCAGGCGTTACGCGCTGAAAGCCTTTCAACACGCGCAGCGGTTCTTCGACGCTGGCGCCACGAATGCGAATGTAGAGTTGAACAATTTCTGTCCCGGCCATTGCGCCGGCATTGCGCACCGTGGTGGTGGCTTCAATCGCAGGCTGGGCGACGCCTTGCCCGGGCGCCGACATTAACTGTGCGATCGGGATGGAACTGGTGCTGAGCGTGACCGGGGAATAGTCGAACTGGGTGTAGCTCAGGCCATATCCAAAGGGAAACAGCGGCGAATTGGGAACGTCGACATAGCGCGAGACATATTTCTCCGCGGGGTTCTCCGGCGGATGCGACAAATCCATATTTCCTGCTGGACGACCGGTCGGCATCTGGGCCAGATAGAGCGGCTCCTGACCAACGGCGCGAGGAAAGCTGACGGGAAGTTTACCGTTGGGATTGGCGTTGCCGAACAAGAGATCGGCGAGCGCCGGACCGGCTTCGATGCCGGGGAACCAGGCCTCCATGATCGCGGGAACATGTTGCGCGGCCCAGTCGAGCACCAGCGGCCTGCCGCTGAACACAATCAACACGACGGGCTTGCCGGTGGCGGCGACTGCCTGCAGCAATTGTTCCTGATTGCCGGGCAAGTCGAGATGGGCGCGCGAACCAGCCTCGCCTGTCATGGTGGGGCCATCTTCACCGAGCGCAAGAATCACCAGGTCGGCTTGTTCGGCAGCTTTTTTTGCCGCGTCGAAGCCAGCGTCCGATGTCGTCAGAATCTGTGTGCCTTCCGCATACAGAAGCTTTCCGTTGTGGCTATCCATGCGCTGTTGCAGCGCAGGTTCGTAAGGTGATGGCGTCGGCTGGATTCCCTTCTCCTCCCCAGGAGCCGAGCATCTCGTCCTGCGAATCTGCCAGCGGACCGATCAAGGCGATGGTGTGGACGTGGTTGGAAATCGGCAGGAGTTTGGGCTGACCTTCTTCGGCGCGGTTTTGCAGGAGAACGATGGATTCTTCGGCGGCCTTGCGGGCGAGTGCGCGCTTTTCTGGCGTGGCCTGATAGGGTGGGCGATTTTCATCGACATACGGATGATCGAAAATGCCGAGCGCGAATTTGACTCGCAGCACTCGGCGTACGGCTTCATCGACAACCGCTTGAGGAACAACATTGTTACGGACCAGCGCGGCCAAGCGTTCGTGATAGGCGCCGCTTTCCATGTCCATGTCGAGGCCGGCCACGATCGCTTTTTGCGCGGCGGTCGAATTGTTGAGCGCGATGCCGTGCGGAATCAGTTCGCCAACCGCGCCCCAGTCGCTGACGACAAATCCATCAAAGTTCCATTCCTTGCGGAGAATTTGCGTGAGGGTGTAAGGATTTGCGGTTTGAGGAACGCTGTTGAGCGAGTTGAAGGAGCTCATCACGGTGGCCGAGCCGGCATCGACCGCAGCCTGATACGGCGGCAGGTAGACCTGGCGCAACGTCAGGTCGGACATATCGACAGCGTTGTAATCTCGACCGGCGATGGCGGCACCGTAGGCGGCAAAATGTTTGACGCACGCGGCCACGGAATCAGGATTGCTGAGACTGGTTCCTTGATAGCCGCGCACATAGGCGCGAGCCAGTGGCGGAGCCGAGAAACGGACTTTCACCGGAGCCTTCGACAATGCGGCCCCAGCGAGCATCGCGGGCAATATCGACCATGGGAGAAAAGACCCAGCGAATGCCATCGGCGCTGGCTTCCTGGGCGGCCATGCGGGCGGTGGCTTCGACCAGCGCGGGATCAAAGCTGGAGGCGAGTCCGAGCGGCACGGGAAAAATGGTTCTGTAGCCGTGGATCGAATCGAAGCCGTACATCAAGGGAATATGGAGTCGGCTTTTCTCGACGGCGATGTGCTGAAACTCGTTCGCCTTTTTCGCGTCGGCAACGTTCAGCAGGGCGCCTACCTGGCCGGCGGCGATCATGTCGTCATAGCTCTGGCGGCCCGTTCCGGGCCCGGTTGGGGCGCCGACGGAAAATTGCACCAGCTGGCCAACCTTCTCCTCCAACGTCATCTTGTCCAGCAGAGCGTCCACTTTTTTATTCAGAGCAGGGTCTGTCAACTGGGGATTGGGAACGTAGGTGCTGGAGATATCTTGAGGCATAGTTGTTGAACCAGAGGAATGCCGGTGATGGAACTGCGCCTGACTTTGTTGTGAGGAAAATGCGATGAGGAGGAGGGCGGAGGCGGTAGCAGCAACAAACCTTGAATGGCTTCGAACCGAATTCATAGCATCCTTTATGCTAGCAGTGAATGATGTGGCAAGCAGACGTCATGCTATTCAAAACCTTTACGGCGACCTTCTCTTGATAGGATGCCGAGAGGGACTTGCTTCACTGTTTCGTTATCGTCTTTTCCACCTATGCGCCGCTGGCTGGTACATCTACGAAGAACGGTCGCCCACAGCCTCAGCAATGACGTTCTGATGCTGGCGCGCGCCGGCGCCTACTCTGCGATTCTCTGCATCTTTCCTATCGTGCTGCTGACGGCTGCGATTATCGCAGTCTCGCCGGCGGCGGAAGTGGTGCGGGAAGAGCTTCGCGCCATGTTGTACCAGATGTTTCCGCCGGATGTGCCACCGCTGGTACTCGCCTACTTTCAAGGACAGCACCGTTCGTTTCGTCTTTTGTTATCCGCTGCGACGGTGTTTCTGGTGGCCTCAAACAGCGTGATGACGACGCTGATGGAAGCGATGCGGCGAGCCTACAAAATTCCTGAGGGCGCGTGGAGTGTTCCTCGGCAGATTTTTATCGCGGTGGTGCTGACATTCTTATCATTTCTGCCGTTGGCGCTGGCTTCGATGTTCGTCGTGTTCGGCCATCAGATTGAAAACTGGATGCTGTATCAATCGCTCTACGATGTGCGCCCGTATGTGATCGTGCTGGCGCGAATCGTGCGCTGGATGCTGGCGCTGACGACAAGCGTCGCGGTGCTCGCGGTGATTTATCACATGGGCACTCCGCGAACGCAGTCGTGGCGCAGGATACTTCCAGGTTCCATTCTGGCGACGGCTTTATGGTTTCCCTCCACGCTGGCGTTTGGTTGGTATGTGACGAGGCATGCGCATTATCGCCAGGTGTACGGGTCGCTGGGAGCCGGCGTCGCGCTGCTGGTGTGGCTCTACATCATCCTGGTGAGCGTGATGGTGGGAGCAGAATTCAACGCACAGGTGTACCCCAAGCTGCAAAAATCATCCTCACCGAGCAAACAGCAGCAAGTACCGTAGTGCCGCGACCCATGCTTCGTTTACGAAACTCCAACACACCACCGATTACAATGGTAGGAGTCGAGCAAAATATCCGTTTATGGAGCATGAATGCACTCTTCGCTCACTTCAGCGAGTTCCCCAGCGAGCGCACGGCGAGCAAAGATTGTCGCCACAATTGGACCGGCAAGCAATAGTGAAACGGTGTTTCGCGGCCTGCTGCGCGCGGGCATGGATGTGGCGCGATTAAATTTTTCGCACGGTACCCATCCTGACAAAGTCAAACTGATCCAGTTGATCCGGCGAGTGGCGGCCGAAGAGGGCAAGAATATTTGCATTCTTGCCGACCTGCAGGGGCCGAAGATTCGCACCGGCCGGCTGAAGAATCGCCTGCCTGTCTCGCTGAAAACCGGCCAGCAACTGACGATCACGCCTCGCGATATTCCGGGAACTTCCGCGGTAATCGGAACGACATTCGCAACCCTGGCGGAGAATCTGGAAGAAGGCTCGCGGCTCTTGTTATCGGACGGGTTGATCGAGCTGCGAGTTCGACGGATTAAGGGCGTCGATGTCTCCTGTGAAGTGATCAATGGCGGCATCCTGGGCGAATACAAAGGAATCAATCTGCCGGGAATTGCGGTGCGTGTGCCGTCACTGACGCCGAAGGACGAGGTGGATCTTGCCTTCGCGATTGAGCAGGATTTGGACATGGTCGCCGTCTCCTTTGTGCGCACGGCGGAAGATGTACGACTGGTGCGACACCGCATTGCAGCGCTGGGCGCGGAAACCTGGATCATCGCCAAGCTGGAAAAGCCGCAGGCGATCGAGCACCTGGAAAGCATTCTGGAAGTTACCGACGGCGTGATGGTAGCGCGCGGCGATCTGGGCGTGGAAATATCGCCGGAGAAAGTTCCTGCAATTCAGAAGCGCGTGATTCGCCGGGCGGCGGAGTTGCGCAAGCCGGTGATCACGGCGACGCAGATGCTGGAATCGATGATTGAAAATCCGCGACCGACGCGCGCGGAAGCCAGCGACGTGGCCAATGCAATCTACGACGGCACCGACGCTGTGATGCTTTCCGCAGAGAGTGCGGCGGGAAAATATCCCATCGAGTCTGTGGCGATGATGGCCAAGATCGTGACCGAAACGGAAATGCAGATTCGGGGCGAGTCGCAGCGATATCCGTATGTGGTCAATCGCGGTCTGTCGATTCCAGAAACCATTTGCGAAGCCATGGCGCACGCGGCGGAAGAGCTGGATGTGACGGCGATTGCCGTGTTCACAGAGACGGGAAACACCGCGCGCCTGCTGTCGAAATATCATCCGGTGCCGCCGATTTTTGCGTTGAGCAGCGTGGAAAAAACAATTCGCCGCATGTCGTTGTTGTGGGGGGTAAATCCGGTGCAATGCCAGAAAATGTTGCACACGGATCAGATGGTCGACACTGCGGAGCGACTGCTGTCGGAGTCGGGCAATGTGCGAGAGGGGCAGATTCTGGGCATGGTGGCGGGGACGAGCACCAAGTCAGGATCGACGAATTTTCTGCGGCTGCACACGGTTGGGGATAGTGAAGGATTGTCGCGCAAACATTCGAATTCTTCCAAGCAGAAAAAGAAAAAGACGAAGGCGGCGAGACAGAACGGCGCGGCAGTCCCTGCGACTTGAGCGCTGACTAAGTACACGCCTGCATCCCACATCTCAAGCCGTGAGATGTGGGGCACCCAGATTGCAGACGAGAGCGTCCGCCGACCGCGAGCTCGAATGTCGCAAACGTCCTACAATTGGTTCCTTATGGGCTATATCCGCGTTCTTTCCGATCAGGTGGCGAACCAGATTGCTGCCGGCGAGGTGGTGGAGAGGCCTGCGTCTGTGGTGAAGGAGCTGCTGGAAAATTCGCTCGATGCAGGCGCCCAGCGGATTCGCATTGACGTGGAAGCGGGCGGCCGCAAACTGATTCGCATCATCGATGATGGCCGCGGCATGGTGCGCGACGATGCGCTGCTGGCCTTTGAGCGTCATGCAACCTCGAAGATTCATTCCAGCGACGATTTGCTGGAGCTGACGACGCTGGGTTTTCGCGGCGAGGCGCTTCCTTCTATTGCATCGGTGGCGCGGGTGCATCTGACCACTCGCTCGGCGGAAGAATCCGTCGGCACGGAGATGGAAATTTCAGGTGGCAAGATTTTGCGGGTTGCCGATTGCGGCATTCCGGCGGGCACGACGCTGGAGGTGCGCGATCTTTTCTTCAACACGCCCGCGCGGAAGAAATTTCTGAAGGCGGAGCAGACGGAGTTGTCGCATATCGCGGCGCTTGCGACCCATTATGCCCTGGCCAATCCGACAAAGCATTTTGAGCTGCACAGCGCTACTCACGCGCTGCTGGAGGCTCCGGCGGTACAGCATGTTTCGGAGCGCATTTTTCAGATCTTCGGGCGCGATGTGCTGGATCAGCTGTTGCCGGTGGCCGCGGAAACGAATTTCGAGCGCGCCGGGATTCCGGAGCCGCCGCCATGGAAGCGTCCCGCGGACTGGCAACCGCAACCTCCGGGCCCGCTGCGGATTCACGGCTTTGTATCGCGGCCGCAATTGCAAAAACTGAATCGCAATTCGATGTATGTGTTCGTGAACCAGCGGCTGATTCGGGATCGGGCGATTCTGCATGCGCTGACGGAGGCGTACCGCAATGTGATTCCGCCGACGTCGTTTCCTGTGGTGCTGCTGTTTCTGGAAATGCCGCCGCAGGAAGTGGATGTGAATGTGCATCCTGCGAAGACGGAGGTGCGGTTTCGGCAGCAGGCGTTTGTGCATGATTTTGTTCGTGACGCGGTGCGCAATTCGATTATCAAAACGCGTCCGGCCGCCAGCTTTCTGACTGCGTTGAGTGATCACGCGGTGATGACTCCGGCGCTGGTACCTGATTTATCGCCGCTGCCCGGTGCGCCTGAGCCGGCGGATAGTTCGAGCGGTGAGCTCGGCAGCACACAAACCCAGGTCTCAGAAGCGAGAACTGAGGCGCTCGCTGTTGGAACAGCTTCTCCGGCTGCGATTGCGTTTCAGGATTCGGACCTGCCTCCCGAGTGCGGATGATGCGGAGACGGTTTGAGCTGCAGCCTCCGCCGATTTCTCCGCTGGCACAGTCGCTGCCGTTTTTACCGGGGAGTCCGTCGATTCCAGCACCGGAGGAGGGTGAGGACATCACACCGCCGACGCTGAATGGATTGGCTCGGCTGCGCCCACTGGGGCAACTGGAGGAGTCTTTCATCCTGGCGGTGAATGAAGAAGGTCTATGGATCATCGATCAGCATGTCGCGCATGAACGCGTGTTGTTTGAAAAAATTGTTCGCGATCGCGACGTGGAACAGGTGCAGCGTCAGCGATTGTTGATGCCGGTATTGATCGATCTGAAGCCGGACCAGATGCCGCTGTTCGCGACGATTGCGGCGGAGCTGGAGCGCAATGGATTTGAAGCCGAGCCGTTCGGCCCGCGAACGCTGGCGGTGAAGGCCACTCCGGTAGGCCTCGTCGGGCGCGAACTGGAGCGCACCCTGGTTGAAGTGCTGGAACAGACCGAGCGGGAACAGCAGGCGCAGAATCTGGATACACTGCGGCTGCGCATTGCCGCCTCCATCGCGTGCCACGCGGCCATCAAAATCCACACGCCGCTGGAAATGGGAAAGATGGAGTGGTTACTGGAAGAATTGGCGAAAACCGAACATCCCACCAGCTGTCCGCATGGGCGTCCCATCGTCCTACGGTATTCTTTAAAAGAGATTCAGCGCGCCTTTCAGCGCATCTAGCACGTAGCGATTCGTACCGATCATGGACCAGCGTTCGCGCCTGCCTGCAAACCCAGGGTCTGTTCACACTACCCGGATGGTGGCGCTGGGAGCCAATTTTTTCGAGTTCAAGGAGTGAGGAGTGACGCATACCGGGTGTCTACTAGCGACGAGCGACAACGAAATCGGGAAAATTTGCCCAGCCCGCAGGGTTGCGGCGAAAATCCGGCCATACTTCATTCTCGCCCTCGACGGTGGGCCCGCCACAGCCTTCGGGCTCGGCTTCGTCTGGCCGGATTTTCACTCGCAACGCCATCCACCCTGGTAGTGTGAACAGGCCCTAGGAAGAAGGACATATTGAACGCGGAACAGCTCAACTCGGCAAGACTGGCTCGTTGGAGCCAGAACGGCGAAGCACGACTCACATTGGAAGCGGCGTCGGAGTGGATCGACGAAATTGGCTTTTGCCCGTACGTACCCATGGGCCTGACAGGCAGCGCGCCTGCCCCAGTTTTGTAGAGGCGGTCGTCGGTCGTCCAGCACAAACGCCCAGCGCGGGAGAACGCGCGCGTGCATTGGAATTGCTGGCGCGGGTGATCGAGAATTCCGCCATCGTGCCGTTGAAACTGGGTGCGTCGCTGGGCGAGCAGCCGGATTTTGTCTGCAGCGCTGAGGTGTTGCGATTTGTTTACGCGCTGCGTGGGGATCGCAATTTCAAAACGGGTCCGCTGACCGTGGGCAATGAGAAGGTGACGCCACTGGCGCTGCATTGCTGGCAGGCGATCGAGCAACAAGGCCCGCTGGATGTGGCTGCGCTGCAGCCGATCCTGGGCCGCGATATTACAGAGGCCGCGGTGGCGCGGGCGCTGCAGGAACTCTGGTCGGCGATGTACATCTTCCCGATTCTTCGTGCGGCGGGGCAGCCGGCGCAATGGGAACTGATGTATCGCCGATTTCCGAAGCCGGTGGCAGCGGGCGCGAGTACGGGCCACGCTGAAGCTCAGTCGGCGATGATTTCGCTGTATCTGCAAGCCTCGGTGGCTGCGCGCGAGGAAGAGATTCTTTCGTTCCTGTCGCCTCTGGCTCCGCAATCCAAGCTGCGCGAGGTGATTCGCGGATTGGGTTCGATGCGGCAGCTCGACATACTGGATATTGGCGGACGCGCCCACGTCGCGCTGCAAGGTGGTTTGCTGCCGGAGATGGTGGCACAGCTTTCAGAGGAATTTCTGGCTGCGACGCCTGCTGCGGAAGCGATCGTGGGCGAGCCGGAAATTGCGATGGAGGCCGAAATTGAAAGTGAGGCTGAAATCGATATGGATGCGGGGATGGAGATGGATTCAGGGATTCAGATCGAAGCCGTGCCGCCAGAGAAGCCGCGCGCTTGGCGATCGCAGCCGCTGGAAGAGTCCGACATGGCCGCGCCGTCGACCATCAAGAAATTTACGCCAAAGAAATTTGTCGACAGATCGGCGAGCTCGCGACCGTCCGCAGCCTGGAAAATTCGCGGCGCGCTCGGGCGGCGAGGACAGACCTGCTCGGCGACCGTTCAGCGGAGGATCGCGGGCGGCGGCGGGTGGATTTTCTCGTCCGGCGGGAGCGTATGTTCCTCGCGGGGGCAGAATTGCGGCGAGTGCGGATGGACGCCCGGAAGCAGATCGTCCGCGGCCGTCTGGACCAGGCCGGATTGGGCCAGGTCGGTTTTCGCCAGGCAGGTCGGGACCAGGTGGCGGAGCGGGTCGCTCAGGACCGCCGCGGTATGGACAAGATCGTGACTCGGGACCTTCGCGTGGTGGCTTCTCGCGCGATCGAGGGGAGCGAGGCGCGAAAACGCAGGAGAAAAAAGGCTACGCCGCCAAGGGACATGGCATGGGAGAGCGCGCGCGACGCTGGGAGAAGGCGGGTGAAGTTCCCGAAGCGCCTGCTTCCGGCAGAAAGCCATTTGCTCCCAAGGCTGGAGGATTCAAGCCGGGCGGAGCGAAGTTCGGCGGAGGAAAATCGTTTGGGGCGAAGCGTGCGGGATCGAAATTCGGCAGCCCGAAGCCGTGGCAATCCAGATCGTCGGCTGGCGGAGATCGTCCAAAACCGTGGAAGAAATTTGATGGTGCGGGAGATTCGCGAGGCGAATCACGGTCGGATGCGCGAGGCGGAGATCGCAAGCCATATGCGGCGAAATCGGCCGGATTCAAACCGCGGGGCGCGAAGCCGTGGGCGGCGAAATCCGGCGATGGCGAGTTTGCGCCACGACCACGCGCTCCTCGAGAAGCAGGAGATCGGCCTAAACCGTGGCAACGTGATCGTGGTGAAGCGGGAGCAAGGCCGGCGGGGAAAAAACCGTACGGCAAGTCTTCTGGATTTAAGCCGTCGGGATTTACGCGCTCGGGATTCAAGTCGGCGGGTACACGATCGGCTGAAGCGCGATCGGCTGACGGCGAATCGAGAGCTGAGGGAGCGAAGCCCTGGGCGTCGAAGGGTGCGAGTTCGCGGATTGGCAGCGCAAAATCTTACAAAGCGCGTTCCGCTGGCAAGCCGTTCGGCAAAGCTGGCGGCGCAAAGCCATGGGCGAAGCGATCCGCTGCCTCGGATGGCGAAGGATCTGCGCCCAAACGCCGCGATCGAAAAGAAACCGCTGGAACGGGGCCGCGCGAGAAGAGCGGCGCCAAGCCATTCTGGGCTAAAAATCCGCGGGGCGGGAAAGGTTCGACGGCAGCGGGCCGCAGCAATCGTCCGCAAGGCAAGCATGCGGCGAGAAAGAGCGGCAAGAAGAAATGACCGCGACCTCCCAGGGAACGGTGGGATCGGGGCCGCGACGGCTGCGCCCGGTGATTGCCATTGATGGGCCCGCAGGGGCCGGCAAAAGCACTTTGGCTGCACACCTGGCGCGGCGATTCGGATTGCTCAATCTTGAAACCGGCGCGATGTATCGCGCGCTGGCGCTGAAGGCACTGAATACGCAGACGGCGTTGGATAGTGAAGCCGCGCTGGTGCGGTTGACAGATGCCACCCAGATCATTCTGGAGCCGCGGCCCAGCGATACGAACCGAGTGCTGCTCGACGGCAATGATGTGACTCGGCGCATTCGGGAGAAAGATGTGTCAGAGGCTGCGTCGCAGGTGAGTGTGCATCCGCGGGTGCGGGCCTGGATGGTGGAACGACAGCGCGCGCTGGGACAGCAGGGCGGCGTGGTGATGGAAGGCCGCGATATCGGGACGAAAGTGTTTCCGGATGCGGAATTGAAGATTTTTCTCGACGCGCAGGATGAAATTCGCGGGCAGCGGCGGTACCTGCAAAGCGCGGGATCGAATGATGCGCTGACTCCGGAGGCAGTTTTGGCGGCGGTCCGTGATCGCGACTCACGGGATCGAAATCGAAAGACTTCACCTCTGGAGCCGGCGCCGGATGCGATTCATTTGGATACGAGCAGCCTGACTTTGGAGCAGGTTTGCGCGCTGGCGGAGGAGATGGTCGCGGCGAAGATGCCCAGCTAGGATGGAATTTTCAATTTCGCGGAATGGGGCAAATGCCCGGGCCTAAAGGCCGTCTATATCGGCCTGTTTTCAGGGGGCTGAAGCCCCCTGCTCCCTCCGAAAGACCGAATCTACGACCGTAGCAAATGCCCGGGCCTAAAGGCCGTCTATATCGGCCTATTTTCAGGGGGCTGAAGCCCCCTGCTCCCTCCGAAAGGCCGAATCGACGACCTCCCTCCGAAATGGCGAGTCTACGACTCCGTCCGAAACGGCGATCTGGGACGTCCCTTGGAAACGCTGATCTGAAGCCGTAGCAAACACGCGGGTGAATTGGGATAAATCCTGCGGGCGAGCATCGTGGCTGATCTCCATGACATCCAATGGCTTGAAATCCGCTGGCAGCACTTGGCTGACGGTTCTATCGATATAATTGCGACAGACGTTGGTTTCGCGCGGTCTATCCCGGCAACACCCCAAAGCAGTGATGCAAACAAAGCCTCAAACCCGAGTCAGCACGACCACTGTTGTCACCAGCGTATTGCTGTTGCTGCTGGCGATGATGCTGCCGGTTTGCCACATGCATCCGCTGCTCGATAAGTCCGCGCCCGAGCACTGCACCATCTGCGTCACGTTACACGCAGCGCCACCCCTGGGAGTTCACCTGCCGCCCGTGGTGCGGTTGTACCAGACCGGCCAAGTCCTAGTCCCAGAATTCCCCGTCCAGTCCAATGTTGGGCCTCGTTTCGCCGCCAGTCGCGCACCACCCCTCCCTGCCTGCTGATTCCCCAATTCACGATCGAAAAACGATCGAATCGCAGCGCAATTCAACTTAAGGAGGTCGCTTCTATGCGCTCGTCTCTCCGACGCGCCGTTGTTTTCATTCTGGCTGTTCTATTTGGCTTAGCGTTCGCGCCAGTTCTTTTTGCGCAAACCAATTCTGGAAGTGTGAGCGGAACTGTTACCGATCCAACCGGCGCTGTCGTTCCCGGCGCAACCGTGACGATCCAGAACCCCGTTAGCGGATATGCACAAAGCACCCAGACCAATTCATCCGGTGCGTTTCAGTTCGGCAATCTGCCGTTCAACCACTACCATATGACGGCGGTCGCGACCGGGTTCGGCTCCGTGGCGGAAGACGCCAACGTCGACTCCTCTGTGCCAATGCACATGAAAATTGTCTTGAAGGTTCAGGGGTCATCCAGCACAGTGACGGTCGACGCGGGGGATCTGCTGGAGAACGACACGTCCATGCACACCGACCTGGATCGCAAGTCGTTTGCCAAGCTTCCCATTGAGAGTCAATCGTCGTCCGTGAGTTCGCTGGTCACGTTGATGACTCCGGGTGTGGCGGCGGACTCCAACGGCCTGTTCCACGGGCTGGGCGATCACGCATCCAACTCGTTTTCCGTGGATGGCCAGCCCATTACGGATCAGCAAAGCAAGGTATTTTCCAATCAAATCCCTGCAAATTCCATCCAGTCGATCCAAGTCATCGATGGAGCTCCGCCAGCGGAATATGGCGACAAAACCAGCTTGGTGATTGTAGTGACAACGCGGTCGGGATTAGGCGTAACGCAACCGACTGGCAGCGTCAGGAGTTCCTATGGATCGTTTGGGTCGTCGACGGCCGGCTTCGATTTATCGTACGGAGGGAAGAACTGGGGTAACTTTTTATCTGTGGATGGCTTGAATACCGGTCGCTTTCTGGATGGTCCGGAGTTCAAGGTATTTCACGACAAGGGAAATGAAGAGAATTTCTTCGATCGCATGGACTACCAATTGAAACCGGGTGACACTCTGCGCTTAAACCTGAACTACACGCGTTCATGGTTTCAGACCCCGAATGCCTTCGACAATCTGAATGTCCAGAACGTGATCAGCGGTGGCAGCGGGCCCGATCCTGTGTTCGGCAACGTTGGCAACACAGATCAGAAGTCGAAGATTGGGACATGGAATATCGCGCCTTCGTATACAAAACTGCTGAATCAATATTCAGTCTTGAACTTTGGACTGTACGCTCGCAAAGACGCCTATAACTACTATCCCAGTGAAGATCCTTTTGCCGACCTGGGGCCGCCCAACCTGCAAAATCAGACGATCGGACAGGAAAGAACGCTGCTGAACACTGGGGTGCACTCGGACATTTCCTACGTGCGTGGAATTCATAATGTGAAGGCGGGAGCGGAGTATGAGCAGACCTTTCTTCGCGAGCACGACACCCTTGGCGTCGTAGCACCTACGTTCAACTCGCCATGCGTGAATGCCACCGGGAGTTCAGTGGCAGGGTTCAGCGATCCCTCTGAGTGCGTTGCGTCAGGGTATCTGCCAAACCCGAGCTATCTGACCGTGCTGCGGCCCTATGACCTGACACGGGGTGGAACGGATTATTACTACTTCGGCCACACGGACGTGAAAGAACTGGCCCTCTACGTGGAGGACCAGATCAAAACCGGCAATTGGCTGTTCAACCTGGGAATTCGTGGCGACTTGTACAACGGTCTAGCGATCGCTCGTCAGGCGGAGCCGAGATTGGGCGGTGCATATCAAGTGAAGCGGACCAACACGGTGTTGCGGGCGTCGTATGCGCGCACGCTAGAGACGCCGTTTAACGAAAACCTGGTGCTCTCCAGCCAGGGCTGTGCGAATCCTGTGCTGGCACCACTGCTGGCATGCAGTCCGGGAGTTTCGGGAACTCTGCAGCCCGGATACCGCAACGAATATCATGCCGGGTTGCAGCAGGCCTTCGGGAAATACGCGGTTGTGAGCGGTGACTACATCTGGAAATACACCAACAATGCATTCGATTTCAGCGTGCTGGGCAATACTCCCATCACTTTTCCGATCGACTGGAATAAATCCAAAATTACCGGATTTACCCTGCGCACCGATGTTCCTTCCATTCACGGCGTTTCGGCGTTCGTCGTCATGTCATCTGTTGCCGCGCGATTCTTTCCGCCACAGGTTGCAGGAGCGGGCGCGACTGTAGGACAGAGCGGCCTTCCCTTCCGGATCGATCATGACGAAAAGTACAACCAAACCACCCATCTGCAATATCAGTTTCCGCATGGTGGACCGTGGTTCGGATTCAACTGGCGATACGACAGCGGATTGGTGGCAGGCTCAGTGCCCTGCTATGGCGTCGGTCCTGGAAACGACTGCCCTCAGTCCACCACACTAAACGGTTCACCTGCCGTGGACCTGAGCGGACTGACGGCGGACCAGCAGTTCCAGGCCGGCCTGACCTGCAATGGGATTCGCGCAACTCCAACCACTCCTCTGCCGAGTCCATGCCCGGCGTCGGAATATTCATCGACCCTGGTGACGATCCCTGCACCCGGCACGGAAAATGATGATCACAATCCGCCGCGCATCGCTCCTCGCAACCTGTTCGATATGGAGTTTGGTGACGACAACGTGTTCAATGCGAAGAGATACAAACTGAGCGCGACGTTGACGGCCATCAATGTGACCAACAAATATGCACTGTATAACTTTCTGTCAACTTTCAGCGGAACGCACTATGTGACGCCGCGAGCGCTGACGGGTCAGATTGCATTTCACTTCTAAAGTGGAAGGTTTTCATTGGAAGTTGATGGATTACCGGGCAGGCGGTGTTCAACTTCTAGTATGCTGAAGTTGATCTTGTGTGTCTGAGGGTCCTTCCCCAGAACAGCAAGGGGCAGGTGGTTTGCCACTCTGCCCCTGAACGTTCCTCTCGCTGCGGACCTCTTTAGCCTGTTTTTCCTTTCACTTCGCGCGACTTGAATCCGGATCTCTGAGAAACGGATCTCGCAGCGATTCCATTTCTGGCGCTGATGTGAAATTGATAGAAAATTTCTTTGCAGGTGTCGCGGCTTCTGCGAGAATAGATCGTGCCTACCTCGTACGATCCACACCCACAAACTTTTCAAGGAATCGCACCCATGTCTGCCAAATACATTTTCGTTACCGGTGGAGTTGTGTCCAGCCTGGGTAAGGGACTGGCTGCGGCGTCGCTTGGCTGTCTGCTGGAAAGCCGTGGCCTGCGCGTCAACCTGATGAAGTTCGATCCTTACCTGAACGTCGATCCCGGCACCATGTCGCCCTTTCAGCATGGTGAGGTGTTCGTCACCGACGATGGTGCGGAGACGGATCTGGATCTGGGCCATTACGAGCGATTCACGCATGCTCGGCTGTCGCGTGACAATAACCTGACCACCGGCAGAATCTACGAGCAGATCATCACCAAGGAACGGCGCGGCGATTATCTGGGCAAGACGGTGCAGGTGATTCCGCACGTCACCAACGAAATCAAGAACGCGATGCGCAAGGTGGCAGCGGACGTCGATATTGTGCTGGTAGAGATTGGCGGCACGGTCGGCGACATTGAGTCGTTGCCATTTCTTGAAGCGATTCGCCAGATGCGTCAGGAGCTGGGTCGCGAGAATACATTGTTTGTCCACGTCACGCTGGTTCCGTGGATTGCGGCGGCACAGGAATTGAAGACGAAGCCGACGCAACACTCGGTGAAGGAACTGCTTTCGATTGGAATTCAGCCGGACATTCTGCTTTGCCGGACGGATCGTTTTCTTTCGCGCGAGATGAAGTCGAAGATTGCGCTGTTCTGCAACGTGGAAGAGCAGGCCGTTGTCACTGCGAAAGATGTTCCCTCGATTTACGAAGTTCCGCTGGTGTTCGCGCAGGAAAAAGTGGATGCGCTGGTGCTGAAATATCTGCATCTGCAGGCGGGTGAAGCCGATCTGGAGCGGTGGCGCGAGTTGGTGGATCGCTGCTACAACCCTAAGGATGAGGTCTCGATCGGCATTGTTGGAAAGTATGTCGAGTATGAGGACAGCTATAAGTCGCTGAAGGAAGCGCTGGTTCATGGCGCGCTGGCGCATAATTTGAAGCTCTCTGTCACCTGGGTGGAAGCTGAGGGTCTGGAGTCAAAGGAAGCCGGCGATCGCGGCTATGAGAGCCAGCTGGCTGGGTTTGATGGCATCCTGGTGCCGGGCGGATTTGGCAAGCGCGGCATTGAAGGGATGTTAAATGCGATTCGCTATGCTCGCGAACGACACATTCCCTACTTCGGCATTTGTCTGGGCATGCAGACGGCCTGCATCGAATACGCGCGGAACGTTTGCGGACTGGATGGCGCGAACTCCAGCGAATTTGATCCGGCAACGCCGCATCGCGTGATTTACAAACTGCGCGAATTAACCGGCGTGGAAGAGATGGGCGGGACGATGCGACTGGGTGCATGGCCATGCATGCTGCAACCGGATTCGCTGGCGGCGCATGCGTATGGACAGACAGAGATCAGCGAGCGCCATCGCCATCGGTACGAATTCAATCGGGAATATGAAGCCATCCTGACGGGTGCGGGCCTGCGTATTACGGGAACGACTCCGGACGCGACTTATGTGGAGATTGTGGAGATTCCGGATCACCCATTTTTCCTGGGATGCCAGTTTCATCCGGAGTTCAAATCGAAACCGCTGCAGGCGCATCCGCTGTTTCGGGAATTTGTGGGCGCGAGCTATCGGAATCGGCTGGCTGGAAAACATGCGCTGGAGCAAACGGAATCTGCGGAACAGCCTCATGCAGCGTCAGAGCAAATCGCACGCTGACGGAGACGGCAATATCCGGTTTTTGTGGTCAGATATCATGGGTACCCGGCGCTCGACTTTTGATGATTCAATCCTGATGCTAAGGAATTAGGACTTCGACATGTCATTGCTGCACGTCATCATCCTCGCCATCATTCAGGGAATGGCCGAGCTGCTGCCTGTTTCCAGTTCCGCGCACGTTGTAGTCGCGGAAAAACTGATGGGGATGGATCCGACCTCTCCAACAATGACGCTGCTTCTGGTGATGCTGCACACTGGCACCATGTTCGCCGTGATCGCCTACTTCTGGAAGCAGTGGCGCGCGACTTATTTCCGCGATGCACGCACATTTAAAACCATCGTCGGCCAATTGTTTGTGGCCAGCTTCGTGACCGCGATCATCGGTTATGGATTGATTGAAGGAATCGAAAAGCTGGTGCTGCAGGGAAAACATGCGCAGGTGGAAGAACTGTTTGGCCGCCTTGACCTGATTGCTCCTGCGTTGGCGGCAGTGGGAATTTTGATCTTGATTGCCGGCCTGCGCCACAGCCGGGAAAATGCCTCCGGGGCGCGCGAAGATCGAGTTTCCGGTTCAACCGGACTGAACATGAACCAGGCGGGCTGGATTGGCGGGATTCAAGGACTCTGCCTTCCCTTTCGGGGGTTCTCGCGGTCCGGCGCCACAATTTCGACTGGAATGTTGCTGGGGGTGGCCAAGGCGCGCGCAGAGGAATTCAGCTTCGCGCTGGCGGTTATCCTGACGCCGCCGGCGATTGCCCGTGAAGTGTGGCGACTGATGAAGGCGCAGCATTTGGCCGGAGCTGCCCCGATCGCCAACGCCATGATGCCGAGCTTGCTGGGGATGATATTTGCCTTCCTGGCTGGGCTGCTGGCTCTGAAATGGCTGAGCCAGTGGCTGGAAAGCGGCCGCTGGTACTGGTTTGGGATTTATTGCTTGGTGGCGGCGGTTGCGGTGGGGTATTTGCACCACATTGGGTACTAAAAAGGCTGCCGAGCGGAACGGGGAAAATACCCGGGCCTAAAGGCCGCGAAAATCAGCCTGCCTTTCAGGGGGCTAAAGCCCCCTGCTCCCTCCGAAATGCCGATTGCAAATGCAGGGGCGAATGCCCGGGCCTAAAGGCCGCGAAAATCAGCCTGTCTTTCAGGGGGCTAAAGCCCCCTGCTCCCTCCGAAATGCCGAGCGCAAATGCAGGGGCGAATGCCCGGCTCTGAATAGGCTCCGGAAAAAGGGCGAATTCCGGACTAGACAGTCGAACAGCACATGGCAGGCGCTAAAGCCCGGCCGTGATTTTGCCGCACTTACGGCACGACTAAAGGCGAGCCCTGATACAAAGCAGCGTTTTTCCGCGGCCTGTGAAGGTCGTGAAAATCAGACTCTTTTCAGGGGGCTGAAGCCCCCTGCTCCCTCCAAAATGCCGATTTGCAAATGTAGAGGAAATACCCGGGCCGAAAGGCCGCGAAAATCATCCTATTTCAGTGGGTGAAGCCGTTTGGTCCCTCCGAAGCGGCGGTCTACGGCTGCAGTACTGGGCCGACAGTCCGTGGCTGTGGATTTCTCACTGTTGGACCGTGTCATCCACGGACATATCTCATTTAAAATCAATGCATAAGATAATTGCAACCTTATGGCTATGGGTCGCATCAATTAAGTTGACAGTAAGTCACTCAACTGGCATACTGGATAGGCGGAGTTAGGCGAAGAATCTGTCAAAAAGAGGGGCATCATGGGGAAAATTATAGGAATTGATCTAGGAACCACCAATTCGGTCGTCGCGGTCATGGAAGGCGGCGAACCCAAGGTGATTCCGAATGAAGAAGGTGGCCGGACCACGCCATCCGTCGTGGCTTTTACCAAGAGCGGCGAGCGTCTGGTGGGCCAGGTGGCCAAGCGGCAGGCAATTACGAACCCGGAAAACACAATTTATTCGATCAAGCGCTTTATGGGACGGCGCTACAACGAAGTGAACGACGAAATGAAGATGGTTCCCTACAAGGTGAAGCAGCAGGGAGACCACATTGTTGTCGAAGCGCAGGGCAAGGATTACACCCCGCCGGAGATTTCGGCGATGATCCTGCAGAAGCTGCGGAAGGCCGCGGAAGACTATCTTGGCCAGTCCGTCACAGAAGCTGTGATCACGGTGCCTGCGTACTTTAACGATGCGCAGCGCCAGGCGACCAAGGACGCGGGCAAGATTGCCGGCCTGGACGTGAAGCGGATTGTGAACGAGCCGACGGCGGCAGCGCTGGCCTACGGACTCGACAAGAAGAAGGACGAGACCATCGTGGTGTACGACTTCGGCGGCGGTACGTTCGACGTATCGGTGCTGGAAGTTGGCGAAGGCGTCATCGAAGTGAAATCGACCAACGGCGATACGCATCTGGGCGGCGACAACATCGACCAGCGGATTGTGGATTGGTTGATTGATGAGTTCAAGAAAGATGAAGGTTTGGATCTGCGCGCCAAGGGCAACGAGATGGCGCTGCAGCGGCTGAAGGATGCGGCGGAAAAGGCCAAGATTGAGTTGTCGACCACAACTGAGTCGGAGATCAATCTGCCTTTCATCACCGCGGACGCAACCGGTCCGAAGCACCTGGTGAAGAAGCTGACGCGCGCCAAGCTGGAGCAGTTGGTGGATGACCTGTTGCAGCGGTCGGTTGGACCCTGCAAACAGGCGCTGAAAGATGCCGGCATTGAAGCCAGCAAGATTGACGAAGTGGTCCTGGTAGGCGGACAAACCCGCATGCCGAAGATTCAGCAGATCGTGAAGGACCTGTTCGGCAAGGAACCGCACAAGGGCGTCAATCCGGACGAAGTGGTCGCGATTGGAGCTGCGGTGCAGGCGGGCGTGCTGGGCGGCGAGGTGAAAGACCTGTTGCTGCTCGACGTAACTCCGTTGACGCTGGCGATTGAAACGCTGGGTGGAGTTGCGACTCCGATGATCCAGCGCAACACGACGATTCCGACCAAGAAGACGGAAACGTTTTCGACGGCGGCAGACAGCCAGACGGAAGTGGAAGTCCACGTATTGCAGGGCGAGCGGCCGCTGGCGAGCCAGAACCGCACGCTGGGCAAGTTCAAGCTGAGCGGGATTCCGCCGGCGCAGCGCGGAATTCCTCAAATTGAGGTGACGTTCGACATTGATGCAAACGGCATTCTGAACGTGACCGCAAAGGATAACGCGACCGGCAAGGACCAGAAGATTACGATTACGTCTTCTTCAGGTCTAAGCAAAGAGGAAGTGGAGCGCATGGCGAAAGATGCCGACGCCCACGCTGCGGAAGACAAGGCGAAGCGCGAAGAAATTGACGCGCGGAACCAGTTGGACGGCCTGGTCTACAACATCGAAAAGATGTTGAAGGACAGCGGAGACAAGGTGCCTGCGGGCGACAAGAGCGAAGTGGAAAGCGCGTTGGCCGATGCCAAGAAGACGCTGGAAGGTTCGCCAAGCCCGGCAGAATTGAACGCAGCGCGGGAGAAACTGACCGCAGCGTCGCACAAGCTGGCAGAGGCGATGTACAAAGCCAACGCCGCAACCACTGAAACCGCAACCGCGGAAGGCGCAAACGGAAGCGCGCAGCCGGAAGCCGAAGCGAAGAAGGACGAAGGCGTGATCGACGCGGAATATGTTGACGTCGACGAAAAGAAGTAAAGGCGCGACCGGATCGGGGTAGATCACAGAATCCGGCGAGCCATTAGCAAACGTACGCAAAGCATGGATGCAAGCGCATTCCGTGATTGGAGGGTGTCCTGAGAAATCAACGGGCACCCTCCGCTGCTTCTAGGGAGGCTACAGAATTCGAGAAGGAGTTGAGATGACCGATACTGTATGGCAATGTGAGCAGCTTCGTGCGGGTCAGGTGTACAGCAAGGAAGTATTCCAGACGCGCGAAGAGGCTGAAGAATTTGTGGCAAAGATGGCGCGTGTGGCGCCGGATATTTTCTGCCGCATTCAACCGATTGATGTGGACAAGGTGTGGAACTGATTGGGGCATTTTCTGGGATGAGTCATTCTTCGGTCGCCGCGGCGACTGAAGAATCCAGAAAACCCTAGGTTACAAGAGGGCGCAATGTCTCAAAGGCGTCAAGAATATATAACGTTCTCCGTGATACGCTGGACGGGTGATCCGGCACTTCAAGGACGAGGAAGCGCAGAAGATTTACAACACCGGTCGCAGCAAGAAGTATGGCAGTCTGGCCAGGGTTGCAGCGCGCAGACTCGGTGCAATTGATTTTGCGACATCGCTGGACGATCTGCGCGACCCTCCAGGCAACCGACTGGAAGCTCTGAAGGGAGATCGCAAGGGGCAATACAGTATTCGAATCAACGACCAATATCGCGTATGTTTTCGCTGGCATGAGAAAGATGCGTGGGACGTGGAAATTGTGGATTACCACTAGGAGGTAAGACAGTGCCGCAGCGAACGATCAGAGACAGGTTAGTGGCCATCCATCCGGGTGAGTTTTTGCGAGAAGATTTCATGAAGCCGCTCTCCTTGTCCATCAATGCGCTGGCGCTGGCGCTGCGCGTTCCGGCCACTCGCATTTCTGAAATCGTGAATGAGCGGCGGGGCATCACGGCAGATACAGCCATTCGTCTTGGGATTTATTTCGGCACCACTCCGGATTTTTGGATGAATATGCAGATGGCCTATGAAATGGCGGTTGCCGAACGCGAATTGAAACCGAAGATCCACCAGGAAGTCCGGCGCAGAACGAATGTCGAAACGGGAAATGCGGGCCGCATGAAGCGGAGCGCATAAACCTGCAAACTCGTAAATAAAAATAGCTATGGCGACACAGACAAAAGATTATTACGGCATTCTCGGGGTGAAGAAGACAGCGTCGGCGGACGATATTCGCAAGGCGTTTCGCAAGCTTGCGCGCAAATATCATCCCGACGTAAATCCCGGCGATAAGAAGGCTGAGGAGAAGTTCAAGGAGATGTCGGAGGCCAACGACATCCTGAGCGACCCCAAGAAGCGAAAGATCTACGACCAGCTTGGCTTCTACTCCGACAACATCGATCCGGCGGCGGCAGAAGCTGCGGCGCAGGGTGGCTACGGATTCCGCGGCGCACAGGGACGCGGACAACAGCAGCAGCGTGGGGCTGGTCCGGTCGGCTTTGAAGGATTCGATTTTTCGGATTTTGCGTCTGGAGCCGGTCAGCGTTCCGGGGCAGGGCAACGCGCAGGTGCGGGCGCTGGAGGATCAGCATCGTGGGGAGGATTCCGCGATATTTTTTCCGGCATGTTCCACGGAGACCAGCAGGAAGCGGGTCCGCAACCGGGCAGCGATCTGGAATACCAGGTGAATGTTGATTTCTGGACGGCGATTCGCGGCGGCTCGTTAAAGCTGCAAATCACTCGCCAGGTGCCATGCCCTACTTGTCACGGAACAGCATCGAAGGGCGGCGAAACTGTGTGCCCGGAATGCGACGGCACCGGACAGGTGACGCAAATGGGCGGGCGGATGAAATTCAATATCCAGTGCCCACGCTGCGGCGGTACGGGACAGGTGCAGCAGAGTTGCGCCACTTGCCACGGACAAGGAACGGTTGCAAAAACGGAGACTGCGGAATTTCGCATCAAGCCGGGAACGCGCGATGGCCAGCGAATTCGCCTGGCGGGTAAAGGAAATGCCGGCAGCCACGGCGGCGCGGCGGGAGATTTATACCTGATTGTTCGCGCTGGAACCAATCCCGTGTTTACGCGCAACGTCGACGACATATATGTAACTGTTCCGGTTACAGTTGCGGAAGCCGCGCTGGGATCGAAGATTGAAGTGCCGACAATTGATGGCCGCACGCAGCTGAAAATTCCCCCGGGAACGCAGACGGGCCAGAAATTACGGCTGCGGGAAAAGGGTGTGCCCTCCGCATCGGTGGAAGGCAAGCGCGGCGATCAGATTGTCGAGGTACAGATTGCGGTGCCGAAGGTACAGGATGAGCGATCGAAGGAAATTCTGCGCGAGCTGGCGCGGTTGAATCCGGAAGATCCTCGTGCGGGATTGTTCAGCCAGGTGTAACGCGATTTATTGGCATTCACCGGTGCGGTGCGCGGTTGCATGGAGCTGGACGGAGGTCTGCTTCGGTTGCACGCCCTGGTACTTGGTATTGGTTGTGGTGGTGCCGTCCAGGGCGAAGCTGTTACCGTGGTCGGAAAGGGTCTCAACCACTTCAGAGATGATGTCGGAGTGGAGGTTCTCGCCGTTGAATTCGCAGTGAACGTGGATGCGAATTTGATTGCCGGATTCGGGATGGCTCCTTGGAGCTTTGCAGGTTAATCCGGCCTGCGCAACCTTCCAGAAATCGATCTGCTCCTTGGCGCAGAGAGAAGTCTGAGAGGTGATGGTTCGACCATCGGTCTGGGTGGTGATGGAGTCGATCTCCCAAGTGCCGGGATGGAAGGACAATACGGGCTCGACGGCCTGGAGCGGCAGAGCGCAGAACGGCAGTAGAACGACAATCGCGGCGATGGTTTTGGCGGTTCGCATGGCACCGGCTTCTAGCATAGCTGATGCGGCGGCTGGTAAGAGAATTTCGAAAGTTGCACGAGGGTCAGAGGAAGAGAGCTATGGCTACCAAGCGTAAATCGAAAGGCGCCTACATGATTTCCTCCGTTGCGGAGATGTACGGCATCCATCCTCAAACGCTGCGACTGTATGAGCGCGAAGGGTTGCTGAAGCCGTCGCGCACGGAAGGCAATACGCGCCTCTACACCGAGGAAGACCTGGAGCGGCTGGAGTTTATTTTGAACCTGGCGCGGGATCTGGGCGTGAACATTGCCGGAATTGCCATTGTGTTGCAGATGCGGGAACGCATGGAAGAGATGAATCGACAGATGCAGAGCTTCGTCGATTATGTACGGACGGAGATGCTGACGCGCGTTCCTCCAGGAGGCGCGGCGGCGGAGCAAGGCCTGGTGCCGATGCGTCGCCCGGTGATTGTCGCGGTGCCACCGCGCGATTCCAGGAAGCATTCCTAAAGGCAATCTCGGCAAGGGCGGCTGCCACCCGGTCCGCCAGGATGAGCGATTGCCGAAGCGCAAAACCTTCGCAATCCTGCAGCCCATCTTCTATCATCTGTTCTGCCCTTCATGAAAATTCTGCTTGATCTCGTATTGGGAGTCGGCCTGCTCGGTATGGTCAGCTCCACTGTGTACACGGTGCTGGCACTGGTCGCGGTCCGAAGGTTCACGCGGCAAGAGAGTTCTTCTGCGATCTTTGAGCCGCCCGTAAGCCTGTTGAAACCGTTGCACGGAACGGAGCCCGGCCTAGAAGCTCATCTGGCGACGTTTTTTCAGCAGAAGTATCCGAGCTATGAAATTCTCTTTTGCGCACGGCAGCCGGATGATGCCGGATTAGTGGCTGCGCGGAAAGTGGCTGCGCGATTTCCCAGTGTGCCGGTGCAATTTCTTTCCAGCGGCGAGCCGACCGTGCCGAACGCGAAGATTTTGTCGCTGGAGAAGATGGCGAAGGCAGCAAAGTACGATTTGCTGATCATCAGCGACAGCGACGTCCGCGTCGACTCGAATTATGTGCGCGACGTGATTGCGCCCTTTGCCGATGCGGCGGTGGGAGCCGTGACCTGCCTGTACCGCGGCGTTGCTGCGCAAGGCGGGTTGTGGTCGCGGATTGAGGCCGCCGCCATGTCTGTTGAAATGAGCGCAGGCGTGCTGGTGGCCGACATGCTGGAGGGAATGAAGTTTGCGCTGGGCCCGACCATGGCGATTCGCCGATCGTGCCTGAATGAGATCGGTGGATTTTTGCCGATGGGCGATTATTGCGCCGACGATTTTTTGTTGGGTAACTGGGTGGCGGAACGCGGGCATACGGTGGTCTTGTCGCAGCACGTGATCGATCACGTGGTTTTGCATGCGGACTTCTGGCCTTCGATGCAGCACCAGGCTCGCTGGATGAAAAGCACACGTTTTTCGCGACCCAAGGGGCACCTGGGGACGGCGTTAACGTTCAGCGTTCCCTTTGGACTGCTGACTGCTCTGGCACTATTCGGACTGCGACCAAGTCATTGGCTGGCGTGGGCGTGCGCGGCTCTGTTGTGGAGCGTCGGCACACGGATGGTGCTGGCGTTTGCCGTCAGCCATTATGTAGTGCGGGAAAAATCCCTTTGGCAAAGTGTGCTTCTCTATCCTGTTCGCGACCTGCTGGGTCTGCTGTTCTGGCTGGCGAGCTACAGCAGCCGCAAAGTGCTTTGGCGCAATGAAATCTATCTGCTTGAAACAGCGGGGCGGATGCGCCGTGTTCATCGATAAGTGGTAGAGTTCACTGTTCGCCTTAGATTGACCCTCGAACGTCTGCAGTTTCTTTCCCGCAACCGGCGACCGGCCACAGCATCTAACTAAGTGCGAACAAGGAGAGCCAATATATGCCTACTGCAACTAGAAATTCCTCTTCGACCGATCACATTACCCCGCACGCTAATCAACATGGTGGAGAAATTCAGAAATTCGGAACCGTCATTCCACATCTCTCCATTGGGCTCAGCGCCGACATTCGGCAACAAATTACAGATGAGCTGAATCTGCTGCTCGCCGACACCATCACGCTGCGCGACCTGTACAAAAAGAGCCATTGGCAGGTGAGCGGACCTACGTTTTACCAGCTTCACCTTCTCTTCGATAAACACTATGGTGAGCAGGCAGAATTGGTGGATACCATTGCCGAGCGCATTCAGACGCTGGGCGGAGTCAGTGTCGCGATGGCTCACGATGTAGCCGAGTTGACCCGCCTGAAGCGGCCGCCGCGGGGACGCCAGGAAGTTCCCGTTCAGATATCCGAGTTGCTGGAAGCGCACGAGCAAATCATCGTGACGGCACGTTCCCTGGCCCGCGAAGCTGCAGAAAAGGGCGACGACGGAACCAACGATATCCTGGTGAGCGAGATTGTACGCACCAATGAGCTGCAGGTCTGGTTCATCAGCGAACACCTTGTGAACATGCCCCTGGTACACGCCGGGAAGTAGATCTCTGCGGCGCAGAATGTTTTGAGATAGCCACGCGGTGCAACCGGCCGCGTGGTTTTCTTTTTTTCGTGCCTACGAAGGGAGTTCGCGTCGGCTCCCCAGGTGACCCTGCGACAGTGTAGAAATGGAACATGCGGCGATGGTTTCCCGTTCGTCTGGCACGATGTGTTTTCCTGACTTTTCTGGCTGGTGCGTTTGCGCTGGCTCATGCGCAACAGCTGCCAACGTTGCGGGCGCGCACCAACCTGGTGCTGGTGCCGACGCTGGTAGAAACCAAAGCGGGCGAACCGGTATTCAACCTGACCGCGAAGGATTTTCTGGTCACGGATAACGGAGTCGAGCAGAAAATCCGTCTCGACACGGAAACCTACACGCAGCCGATCTCCATCGTGGTGCTGCTGCAGGTGGGGCGATCGGCGGTGCGGGAGTTCTATAAATATCAAGGGCTGCCGACGATGATCGACGCGCTGGCGGGCGATACGCAACATCGTGTCGCGGTGGTGGAATTCGATAGCCGGCCCAGGATGCTGCAGGATTTCACCAGTGATCCCAACGCCATGCGGCAGGCGATTTATAGCATTCAACCCGGCGATGATGGCGCGGCGATTTTGGACTCAGTCTGGTATGCGGTCGACATGTTGCGGGACGAACCACCGCAGAATCAGCGAGTGATCGTGCTGCTGAGCGAAACCAGGGACAGCGGCAGCGTCACTCCGATGAAGGACGTGATTCGTAAGATTGGCGAAAGCGACGTAATTGTGTACAGCCTGGCGTTCAGTCCCGGACGCGAGGATGCGCTTCAGTTTTCTCCCCCGGCGGGAAGCGGCTTTCAAATCTTGCCGGCACTGATGATGGCGATTGCGGCGCTGAAAAAGAACAGTGCGGCGGCGATTCCGCATATGACGGGCGGCCAGTATCTTCGTTTCAACAACGGAAAACAGCTGGATAGCCAGATAGGCATGCTGGCGAACCAGGTGCATAATCGCTACATGATCACCTTTCAGCCCTCCGATCACACGCCGGGAATGCATGTGCTGGATGTGAAGCTGCGACAGCCTTTGGAGGTGAAAGTGCTGGCAAGGACAAGCTATTGGGCGACCGCCCCGGAAGTGGTGGAACCGGCCCCACCTGCGCCCGAAGCCCATTGAAATTGTCCCGGTACTTTTTCTAAATTCAGGCATCAGACATATGCAGGCTTCATGAGCAGATTCAGAAATGGGTTGCCCGGGGCCGACAGATTTTCAACGGGATTTGTCCTAAGAAGAAAGCCTGCCTGACTCTGCTCCATTTTTGGTGAGCCTGTTCAGCACTTGTTCGAGGCGGTGGCGTCCATGCATTTCACGGTTCATTTTTTTCTCCTCTACGGCTACTGGATCCTGTTTGGCTGGGTCCTGACGGAACAACTCGGCGTCCCTCTTCCAAGCTCGCCCATTCTGCTGACGGCGGGAACGCTGACCGCGACCCATCACATGGGGATCGGCAGAATCGTGCTGGCCGCGATGGCGGGATGTGCGATTGCGGACTTCATCTGGTTTCGCCTGGGAGGGCGCTACGGGAGTGCCGTGACCCGCTGGGTCTGCAAATTTTCTCTTGAAGCGGCTTCTTGCGTGCGTAAGACAGAGGACGTGCTGATGCGACATGGACCGGTCGCATTGCTGTTCGCAAAATTTGTTCCTGGACTGAATACGATGGCAGCTCCCCTGGCAGGGCAAAGCAAAATGAAATATCGAACCTTTTTCGCGTATGACACGGCTGGCTCTTTCCTATGGGTCACGTCCTTCGTTCTGGTCGGACGATTCTTTGGCGATGCAATCCGTCGCAACGAGGCGATCGTGCATTGGCTGGGTCGTTCAGCGTTTGCGCTGGTGGTGCTGGTGGTGATTGGGATCATCATTGCCCGCGTGATCCGGCAGCAGAAGTTTCTGCGCAAGATTCGGACGTTGCGGATTGAACCCACAGAGCTGAAAGCCATGATGGATCGCGGCGACAATCCATTCATCATCGACCTGCGCCATCCGCTCGATATTCTGCCCGATCCGCGGGTATTGCCGGGCGCGGTGCAGCTCCGCCCGAACGAACTGATTGCCCGCAACTCGGAAATTCCGAGGGACCGGGACGTTGTGCTGTATTGCACTTGCCCCAGCGAAGCGACCAGCGCAAAGGTGGCGCTGACCATGCGCCGCTTCGGCATCGAGCGCATCCGCCCCCTGCGCGGAGGCTTCGACGGCTGGAAGGAACAGGGCTATCCGCTGGTTGAAATCATTGTGGCCGGGGTTGAGATTCCTTCCGTATCGGCCTAGTCCTGGCCGTTTGGCTCGAACTTCGATCGCGCTTAGCCCCTCCTCGCCCTTCCGGACCACTTGAATTGGTCTACAATGTCGATTCATCGCTTGTTTACAAAAGATTGATAGCCTTCCAGATACGGGTCGGCGATGGATCGCGTCCGCCACGCCGCGGGTAGTTGCGGCGACCGCTCAGCCTCAAGGTCAGGAAGGTTTCGACGTTCCCGGCTTCGACAAAAGCCACGGGATGACGATCCGCTTTTCCGCCGGTTGATAGAGACGGCGTGAGCGGCGTCAAATGGATGAGGAACGAGCCGCGCAAGGTGGAAGAACGAGGTCGGGGGCGTACGTGGGAGCAGGAATCGAAGTGCAGAACTTGAATGCCTGGTATGGCAATACACACACTCTGCACGATATATCGCTACAGATTCCGGCAAATCAGGCAACCGCGCTGATTGGCCCATCGGGCTGCGGCAAATCAACGTTTGTGCGCTGCCTGAACCGGATGCATGAGACCAATCCGATTGCGCGCGTAACTGGCTCGGTGAAGCTGGGGCATCTGGATATTTATGGGGAAGCGCCGCCAGTAGCGATTCGTCGACGCATTGGAATGGTGTTTCAAAGGCCAAATCCGTTCCCGACGATGTCGATTTATGACAACGTGGCGACGGGTTTGAGGCTGGGAGGAATCAGCAAGCGTAAACGGCTCGATGAGATTGTGGAGCGGAGTCTGCGGCGTTCTGCGCTGTGGGACGAGGTGAAAGACGTTTGGAAAAGCAAGTCCGGCGCTTCCCTGTCTGGAGGCCAGCAACAGCGTCTCTGCATTGCGCGCGCTTTGGCGATTGATCCGGAAGTGCTGCTGATGGATGAGCCGGCGTCGGCGCTCGATCCGATTTCGACGGCGAAGATCGAGGATTTGATTTTTGAACTGAAGGCGGACTATACGATTGTCATTGTGACGCATAATATGCAACAGGCAGCGCGCGTCGCGGAAATGACGGGATTCTTTCTGAACGGGTATCTTGTCGAGTTTGATGCAACTACAAAAATTTTCACTAATCCGACAGACAAACGGACAGAAGATTACATTACAGGCAGGTTCGGATGACACGCACCCGGTTCCACCAAAATCTCGATGACTTGAAGGAGAGGCTGCTGGTCATGGCGGGTATGGCCGAGCAAGCGACCCAGCGCGCCATCGAGGCATATCGTGTCGGCGATGTTTCCATCTGCGATTTGGTGATGCGTTCGGAGCCTGCGATCAACCGCATGGAGAGAGACATCGATCAGATGGCGCTCGACCTGCTCGCCATGGAACAGCCGATGGCGATTGATCTGCGATTTATTTTGTCGGTCATTAAGATTAATGCCGATCTGGAGCGCGTTGGCGATCGCGCGGTGAAAATTGCGGAACGTGTTCGCGACCTGCAGACTGTGCCTCCCGTCGAATTGCCCGTCGATATCCCGAAGCTGGCAACCTTGGCGGCGACCATGGTGCGAAATGCGCTGCAGGCGTTTATCGACGGCGATGCGGCGCTGGCGGAAAGAGTGCTGTTGATGGACGACGAAGTGGATGAACTGAATCGCGCCATCTTCCACACACTGACGCGATACATCAAGGCCAAGCCAGAGCATACGCAGCAGGCCTTGAACGTGGTGTTGATTGCCAGAAACCTGGAACGAGTGGGCGATCACGCCACCAACATCGCCGAAGATGTCATCTTCTGGGTGCGCGGTGCGGATGTTCGGCATCATCTTGCGACCGGCTAGTTGCATCGTTGAGACAGTCGCGCGAGAAGCGGGTTCCGGCGCCTTATTCGTCAGGGATTGAAACTTTCTTGGTGTGCGTCCGCACTGAATCTCCATCCACCTGAATGCGGAGTTCGATTCGCGCCTCCCGCCGGACATGGTAGACCAGCGGCGGTCGAAAACATGCGACGCATGTGCCGCCGGGATTTCGAACGCTGGGATAGATCAATCCATTCGACCTGGACGCGAGCAGAGTTCGCGCCAGCTGTTGCGATTCCGCATAACAGGCCGGCACGGGTTCGGGCTTCAGAAACTTTTTGAATGATCGCGGGACTGTTTCTCGATCAGCGCCACGCAGGTCGTGAAACTCCGTGGTGAAATCTGCCAGGTAGTCGTCGTAGGTCGATCGCTCTTCTTCTTTCCAGTCGATATTCGCGAGCTGCCGGGCGCGATGATAGGCGACCTCCGCGATTGACGTCGCCCGCTCCACACCGGCATACCAGGCGCCGCGAGTTCCATCGTTAAAGCGACTGCCAGCAGGATTTTTGTGGGTGAAGGCGGCGTTCACAATCGATGCGTAGCGCACGCCATAGACCAGCTCCTGCACGCTGATTCCGGGCAGCAGGCCTTCCTCTCCCAGCAAGCGGTCGTTGGTCGCGCCGTCCAGTTCTGCCAGGTCCGCCAGCATGGATTCGTTATCGCTGATGGAAGAGAGAACGCTGCCGCTCTCGCTGTATTTTGCTGAGATCATGCGATGGGTTGCGCGCAGATGAACCGGACTAATCGGAGGAATCACTGGCCACCGCGCCACGCGTCCAGCAATTGGCGGACGTGGATCATCCCGGGCTGGCCTTGCTCGACCATGTAGGACAGCGGTGTTTCGCCGCGAAACATGGGGTCGCGATTCGGCAGCGTGACCCACGCATCCGCGAGCTTGTCACTATAGAGGATATGCAGCGCCTTGTAGATGCCAACCACAAGGGAGATGCGCGTTAACGTGTCTTGATCGAGCTTCTTGCCCTGGGGATGCGCTTTCCATCCGTAGTAGGTTCCCGCGGAGGGGCCGCCCAGCAGCTTGCGCGCATTCAGTTCTTTCACTCCCCAGCGATCCATGATGCGAACGAAGCCTTTGATAGCGGAAGGGCTTAAACGCTCGCGGACTTTTGCATTGGAAAGATCTGGCAGGATATTGAAGGGATAGCCGGCGATGTTCGGGATGGCATAGGCGGTGGCCATGAGAAGCCTCCAGATTTGACTTCTTTTTACATCATATTTGATGATTTTGAAATTGGCCAGGAAAATATCGATTCGAAACCGCATCTCCTGGCTGCAGTAGACGCAAGCAATAATGTGGGGGACCGTGGATTCGGATATCGTGCTCGCGCTGTAGACTGGAGCGGACGTTGTCCGAGGCGACATGGCGCGCAGGGCACGGCGTGTTGGCGGCACCGGCAATCTGTTTGAAAGGCGGGAATTGTTCTGAAACTTTTGCTGGTTCGACATCTCTGGGGCGTAGACATCGCGAATGGTTTTGCTCCGTACGTTGCGGAGTGGCATCAGGAGGGCTATGAGGCACTGGAAGCGCCACTATTTTTCCTGCCTGACCGGGAACTGTTTCGTCAGACATTAAAAGAGGAAGGCTTCGGCTGGATTCCGCAGGTCTTCAGCCATGAGTTCACTCCAGCGGGAACGGTTGCGGAGCATTTGCGTTCGCTGAAGAGCCAGATTGAAGAATGCCTCGACGACAATCCCCTGTTCATTAATGGTCATACCGGATCGGATACGTGGAGCTACACGCAGGCAGAAGATTTTTATGGCGCAGCGCTGGAGATGGAAGCTGAGCTCGGCATTCCGATCTCCCATGAGACGCATCGATTGCGCTACTTTTCTAATCCGTGGAATACGGAGCGGATCCTGCGACGATTCCCTTCCCTGAAATTGACGTGCGATTACAGCCACTGGGTCTGCGTCGCAGAACGGTTGCTGCCGGACTGCGGAGAGATTTTGCAGTTGAGCGCCGACCACTGCTGGCATCTGCATGCGCGGGTGGGTTTTGAAGAAGGTCCGCAGGTGCCGGATCCGCGTGCTCCGGAGTGGCAGCATCATCTGGAAGTTCACGAGCAATGGTGGCAGCAGATCTGGAAAGCGCAGGAGGCCGCGGGACGCGAAGTTTCCACGCTGGTTCCAGAGTTTGGGCCGCCGCCGTACATGCACACTATTCCGTTCACGCAGGCACCGGTCGCGGACCTGAATGCGATTTGCAATTGGATGGCGAGGCGCGAGCGAGACCGTTTCCAATCGCGCTGATACCATGGTGGACGGTTGCTGGATTATTGAATCTACGTTCGGAGGACAGTATGCGTCATCATCTTCGCCTTGTTATTCCTGGCTTGCTGCTATTGGGAGCTGTATGTTTTTTGCCTGCCGTTTCAGCCCACGCACAATCCGACAAGCTGGCAGCTACACCTCCGATGGGATGGAATAGCTGGAACCATTTTGCCGGCAAGGTGACCGACGCCGATGTTCGCGCGGCCGCGGATGCCATGGTTTCGAGCGGCATGCGCGATGCCGGATACATTTACGTGAATATCGACGACACCTGGGAAGGACCGCGCGACGCGCAGGGAAACATTACAACCAACAGCAAATTTCCAGACATGAAAGCGCTGTCGGATTATGTCCACTCGAAGGGGCTGAAGCTTGGAATTTATTCTTCCCCCGGGCCGAAAACCTGCGCAGGCTATCCCGGTAGTTATGGGCACGAGCAGCAGGATGCGAACACCTATGCAAAATGGGGCATCGATTATTTGAAGTATGACCTTTGCAGCTACGGCGCCATCATGAAGAAAGAAGCTCCCAATGATCAGCAGAAGCAATGGGAGATGATGCACGCGGCCTACGAGAAAATGCACCAGGCATTGCTGAACACGCATCGGCCGATCGTTTTCAGCCTGTGCCAGTACGGGTTTGACGCGGTGTGGAACTGGGGACCGAAGGTCGGCGGAAATCTGTGGCGCACCACCGGCGACATCAACGATAGCTACGATCGCATGTCGGTCATTGGATTTGCGCAGGCTGGACTTTCAAAATATGCAGCGCCCGGACATTGGAACGATCCTGACATGCTGGAAGTGGGCAACGGCCACATGACGCCGGATGAATACCGCACGCATATGAGCTTGTGGGCGATTCTGGCCGCGCCATTGCTGGCTGGAAATGATCTGAGCAAAATGGATGACACCACAAAAAGCATTCTGATGAACAAGGATGTGATCGCTGTCGATCAGGATCGTCTGGGCATCCAGGGAGATCGGGTGAGCGCGATTGGTCCGTTTGAAGTGTGGAGCAAGCCGCTGGAAGGTGGGGCAAAAGCAGTAGCGCTGTTCAATCGCAGCGAAGCGGAATATCCCATCACCGTGAAGTTTAAATCGGTGGGCTTCGATGGTCCTGTTCACGCGGTCGATTTGTGGTCGCACAAAGATCTGGGGACGCTGCATGGGTCTTATACAACTGTGGTTCCTAAGTACGGCGTGGTGATGCTGCGACTTTCTAAGTAAGCCCTGGCGATCACCACAGGGTGCCGGAAGAGGCGTGATCGCGAACCATGGCGATGTAGCCCTGGGAATCGAACTTTTTGCCGGTGGACCCTGCCGACATGTAGCGAATTTTTCCGAAGATGGGGCGATCGAACCAGGGACGATCGAATTTGCCCACAATAGCCCAGGCGATCCCAGCATAGCCGTTGGGATCGCGCCCATCCAGCTCATACTTGTCATTCAGCGCGACGGCATGGGCAAACGCCGTTGCAGGATCGCGCGACCATTCCAGAATTTTCTTTCCCCAGTACATGCGCATGTAGTTGTGCATCCATCCGAAGTGGACCATCTGTAACTGCGATGCATTCCACAGTTCGTCGTGGGTTTCACCGCGCTCTAGTTGCTCCAGAGTGTAGATCCACTCGCGAGGATCGCGTGCATGTTCGGCGAGAGACTGACGTGCCCAGGTCTCAGCGCATTCAGCGGAATCGTAATTCGGCGTGTACTTCACGAAATTGACAGCCAGCTCGCGCCAGACGAGCAGTTCGTTGAAGAACGAATCACGCGCTTCTTTGAGCGAGGCGTGCTTTTTGGCGGCAGCATCGACGGCAAGAGCAATTTCCGTCGGACCAATGTGGCCGAAGTGTAGATAGGGAGAAAGGCGACTCGAGCCATCGACCGTTGGCTGATTGCGCTGCTTGTCATAATCCGCGAGAAGGTGCTGGACGAAATACTTCAGTCGCTTGCGTGCCGCGTGCGATCCGCCGACAAATCCTTCCACGGGGCGCACCGTTCGATCGAAATTCTTCCAGCCTGCGGTGATGTCGCTGTCCACCGGAAAACTATCGAAATTTTTGGGGCGTGCCCATGAATGCTGCGCCTTTGGATTTTTCAGGGGATGGAGATAGTTTGGCAACTCGCGATACAGCCTGGGCCGAAGCACATAGGCGCCGTACTGCGGCTTGGGAAACAATTTGCTGGGAACAACCACGTCGGCGTCGATGGTCCAGAACGGAATGTGCAGTCGTTTGGCGATGACTCGGCGCCATCGCTCGGGCTCGCGGCAGGGATTTTCATCGCCGATCAGGATGGTAGCGTTCACTTCTTCCAGAAGCTTGTCGAGTGAGTTATTTGGCGGACGCCGCACGATAAAAGAAATGTTGCGCTCGGCCAGATCGGATTCGATATCCGGCAAACCCTGATTCAGGAAAACGTAATGCCGCAGATTTGCGTTGGGAAAATTGGAGATGGCGGAAAAGTAGACAAGCAGCGGCAGGCTGAGTTCATTGGCAATATCGACGGCACAGTCGACCGCGGCGTTGTTGAGGCCCCGCTGGGCACGCTGCATCCAGTACACGACACATGCGCCGTCGGACTTGGGGGCGCCATCTCGCCGAACTGTCACGCGAGGATGATCAGCCAATTTCTGCAGCGCGTTGGGTACAGCCGCGAAGCGATCGGATTGCTTTTCAGTCATCTGACCGCACTCCCCCGTCCGATTGTAGAGAGAGATGGTGAGGCGGCGAACTCTCCTCAGGGAAGATGGTCAATGCTTTTCGAGCGCGTGAAAGAAACACACGTGGGTCGTCGAGGCGATGAAATTCAGAAGCGTAATTCGACCGGGGAATAGCCGATGGTTTTGGATTTCTTCTCTACCCACAGGAAAAGTATTTTGGGGCTGTCATTGACGCGCACGCCGATCACTACGCCGCTTCCGTATTCCTTGGTCACCACAATTTTGGCTTTGGTGATGACGCCGTAATCCCCGGAAGGACCCCAGTCTTTTTTGAACTGGTCAAAGGTATATAACTTGTAGCGATCGAGATGCTGCTGCCAATCGGGGTCGCTGTTCCAGAGCGCATAGGCATGCGAATAATCCTTGGCCTCAATCGCATGGAAGAACTGGTTGACGCGGTGCTCCTCCGGCCAGTTCCACCAATACCACGTGAAGAAGGCAACAAATGGAATGGCGATGAGAATGCCAATAATAATGTTGCGGCGGATGAGTGCCTTGCGCGCGTTGTACCTTGGAGCGTCGAGCAGCGTCATGGCCACATTGTAAGACTCGACTGGGCAGGAAGGAAACTGGAGGCGGCCAAGGCGCATTATTGGCTGGTCGGCAATTTTGGAGCAGTGCAGACGAAATACCAGTTATGGTTCAAACAGTTCCAAGCGCGCTGCGGCTCCTGCCGATCAATGGCGCGGACCTCGGTGATCATGTCCTGTGGCTGCCTGGCATATCCGACAAATACTAGCAGATCAGACTTGGGTAGGATTTTCCCTTGGTCGGCAGGAGAGCGCAGGAGCAATTCTTCAAGCATCCAAGGAGTGTCTATGACCGGACGAGGAAGCTTGCCGATGACCTGGTCGGCCCGCGACCCAAGTGCAATGTAGTTTTGATAGAGCCAGCCGCTGTTGAGCATGATCGAGTTTGTGCGCCGAAAGTATCGGGCGGCAGTCCAAAAGTAGGGATCGAAACTCAAACCCTGACCCGTCGGGCTGGATTTCAATTCCAAGCCGAGTCCGATGTGATCGCCACTTGCTTCCGGCGCGTTGCTGATTTGCGCTAATTGATTCGCGACGGGGCGGATGCGATAGTTCGCAAGCAGCAGTACGGCTATCGCATAGAAACAAGCACACGCAGCCATGGTCATACGCATACGCGGCGACAGTCGTTTGTAACCACTCGACGCGGCCAGAGAAATTATCCAAACGACTATGATCAAACGCGATGAAATTGAAACAACATCCCCAGAACTCGGCGGAATCAACGGAAGTGAAAGGCCGAGAAGTAGTGCGCCGATCTGAAGAATATCGCCAAATGAAGACCTGTGGACGCTCAGGCGCGCGCGAATTCCTCGGGTTGAACTTACGACTGCGACGATGAGGATGAGATAAAGAGCGAGCCGATTCAACTGCGTGGCCAGTGTAACGCCCGCAAAGAGCGATAGATACTGCGCTCTCGCTTCGGCGCCCATGATGGAAGCCATTGCAGAGGCGGAGGGGAAGTGAAGCTGGGTCGACCGCTGAACCGCAAAGTGCGAGATGTAAACCAAGGAGAGTGAAGCCAGCATCAGGTAGAGGAAATCATAGCGAAATGCATAAACAGTCTGGGATACCCGCTGGCGCTGACGGGATTCGAGAACTGCTTGGCTCGCGCGCCAGATCAGGTGGAAACCAGCCAACGCAATTACCAGGATGACCGGCACGGGATGCGTGAGGGTCATCAGCGCGATGGTCAGAAGGAAGGCCAGCCAGAATTTATGCTTCCCCGTGGATGAGGCCCGATTCCAGAAGCCAATTGCCCAGAAGGTGAACCCCAGCGACATAGCGTAGTTGTAATAGCCCATGCCGATCGGCCAACCAAGCAGGAGGGGAATCGCAAAAAGAGAGACGACATCTCCACTGGGCCCGACAGTCAACGCCAAATAGCGAAATCCGCATGCCGAGCACACGATAATCGTGCATACCAGCAGTTTGTCAGCAATCAGGAAAGAAAAGAGGCGTCCAACTAGAATCAGGAAATAATAATGGAAACTGTAGGGTGTAATGAGGTGTCTTACGTAGAAATATGAGGAGAAATGATTCGATCCGGAAAGCAGGCTGGAAAGAACTGACGCGATATACAGATGCATAGGGCTGTCTTGCGCCGGAAACAGCGGTAGTGACAGTATCCATGCGCAATATATAGCAACCAAGCCCGCAAAGGCAGGCAGCAAAGAGTCTTTTCTCGAATTCACCTCGTTATACAACCCATCCCCCATTCAATTCTCCAAAAAGTATAGATAGTCAAGTATCTGGGTGGAATCGCATCCATCTCCATTACTTGGCCGATACCTCCGGCAATTGCTGCCATCG
This sequence comes from uncultured Acidobacteriota bacterium, assembly GCA_963774515.1. Classification (GTDB taxonomy): domain Bacteria; phylum Acidobacteriota; class Terriglobia; order Terriglobales; family Acidobacteriaceae; genus JAKAAZ01. Next base: position 49,657 of record CAVZFK010000008.1, read on the forward strand.
CCACGGGCCCTGCGGTCCCAGGCATTCCAGTTGGCGGTCTGCAACAACCAGGTGACTCTTTCCGCCATCGACGAACTTCTCCACGGAATAGATTAGATCCGGATCATCCTTGAAGGCTTGAGAGAAAACGCGCGAGGAGACGGTGCTGGTGTGCCGATCCTGATTCACGGCCAAGATCGCCGCGCCATAGGTTGGACTGACCGGCGTGCGAGCAATGTAAATTGCGTGCTTGAAGGTGGAGAAGCCCTCGTGGAATAGTCCAAATGAACCCAGGAGCAATCCCAGTACGATCCAGGGTCGGGGGCGAATTTCCGGCAATATCTGTGCGCAAATCCAGCCGAGCACCAGGATCGGGATCATATAACCCCGGCTGGCATAGTTATCGCCTTCTGGAAAGCCGACAAAATAGGTGGAGACGATGAACAAAATTGAGATCGTAGCCAGGACAAGGTTATCGGGGCTTAACCTTCTGCCATAAAACGTGAGCGCAATTGCGTGCAGGAAAAATGTCGCACCGATAAAAAGGAGAAAGACAAGAAATCCGGCGAACATTCCATGACAAGTTGTTAATGCAGACGAGAACATCGGATGCCTGGAGATGAATTGCCCATTGGCGAAATACGGGAACAGGTCCTGAACGCTTTTGATGAAAGGAAACTGGAAGCGCACATCCTGGCTCTTTCCGAGATACAGCCATAGCAGCGGCCAAATCAGGACCGATGATGTGCAGGCGATGATCAGCAGGCCCTTAAAATTTGTGCGCGCCGTCCGCAGAACGTAGTACGCAGCGAAAGGGAGTGCCCCAAGAAACACGAAAACACTGCTGTAAAACGCGTACGCCAACAATACACTGCAGGCCGCGATCAGCGCCCAGCTTTTCTTGTCCGCCGTGTCCCACAGATGCCAGCAGAGCAACAAGGCGACGGCGGCAGTGGCGTGATGCGGCGCCCATAAAATGCCGGTGAGGAGAGACGGAAAGTGGATAGGCGTATCCGCCACCAGCAACCAGGCCGGGTTTCTGCGCAGATAATACATCGCGGAAAAAAAGGACTCTGTGCCTGCCCAGCAAGCGATCAAATAGATCGCCCAATAGAGGTGTTTACGGCTTCGAGCGCGCGCAATCCCGATATAGAGAAGCGTCATGCAGAGGAGAAATTGATAGATGGCGCAGCCAATCGCAAACGCAGCCTTAATGGTGAAACCGTGGAGAGGGATTGCCAGGTAGATGGCAACAATCATCATCCAGGGAGCGTAATAAAGCGAAAAATATCGAGTGGGAATCAGGCTGCAGTGGGCAGGATACTGCGCCGAATGCGCCAGAGAATTGATCTCCTGAAAATGCCACGTGTCATCGTAGACGACCGGGCCGACCAGGTGATGCAGATGCCCTTCCAGCAGATACGGCAGCCGAGATGCGGCCAGTAAAACGACAATCAACAATGCGAGCAGCGTCAGTCGACGGCGTTGGCCAACGGAAAGAAACGTTGGCTGGATTGTGGGCAGGAACTGACTACGGAAAACAAGAATCGTGGCAATTCCGAAAATGGTGAAAAAGATACCAGGCAGCCATGCGGTCCTGAGACGCGCCACGTTCATCAGAGAACATGGTCAGGAAGTCAGCGAGAAAAACTGCGGTGCAAAGGCGGGCTGCATAGGACGGCAGCAACTCCCAGCGCGAAAAAGGGATGCCTTTTGAAGCCGGAAATTTGGATTGCTTTGCAACCGGTAAGCTCACAGCCATGGCCAAGCTTCGCGCTCCAGAAAGATTGAAAGACAGGCTTTCATCTCATGCTCCATCGCGCAATCGTCGCCCCGTTAGATTGTTCTCGGAACAGTGTATAGAGAAACAACGCAAGGCCGCCAAAATAAACGTGGGATAGGGGAAGAGACCAGCGAGTGAACATGAGCGGGGTGAGCGGGGCCCAGGTATCTGTCATCAGCAGATAGATCGGCACAAGAACGATTAACGTCCGCCGAGATTGCAGGGCATGCGGAATCCACAGCAGAAACACCATGAAAAAAGACGCCGTAGTGATGTTGCCAAACGATTGGGGAGGCCATGGTGCAGGCCATGGCGTAGATGAGAAAGTCGGCGGTGGTCGCAGTCATCCGCCGGAATACAGGAACAGCGAGCGCCAAGAGCAGCATGGTCGCGGAAGACAAAATAGTCGCCAGATAGATCGTCCGGTTGAACGGTGGATATCCGTAGAACGATGTGACGGGCGAACCCATATGCATCAGGCGATGCAGCAGTCCGTTGAGAGATTGATTCCAGAACATGGAGTCGCCGCGCTGGCCCAGGTATCGCAGTACCTGGATGTATTCCACGGAGTTGTGCCAGCCAAAGATGCCGATCGAGAGGAGGACTCCGGCAAGGAACGTGAGCACAAGGCTGGTCGTGAATCGCCACTGGCTGCGGAGCAATCCCCACAGGACGAACAAGATCATTTGGGGTTTCAGCCAGCAGGTGAGGCCGAGCAGGATGGCCGGAGAAACCCGGGAACCACGCAGCCAAAGGAGTGCGGCTGCCATCAGCATAAAGTTCAACAGCGTCTGTACCTGGCCAAGGTTATAGGCATCGATGATGGGCAAGAAGACGAAGACGAGAAGTGCCACCAGCACGCGAATCTTCCAGCGATCGGCGGGGTAGAGTCACGAATCGTCGACTCCGGAAACAGGCGCAACAGAAATTCGCCTGCGACGGCCATGGAGCCAAGCAGCGCCAGCAGCAACATGACGTTCATGGCAATCGACGGAGGAATGTGTATCCAGGCGGCAGCCTGCCAGGCTCGATACAGCAACAGCGATGTGGGCGGATAGATAAAACGGATGCCGCGCTGAAAAAATACTGTCTCGTACAGCGCGTTGGGATGCTGCTGCCAGGCTAGATCTCCCTGCGCCATGTAATAGGAGGAGTCTTTGCCTACCCGCAGGAACAAGGAATCTTTGGCGATGCGCAGCACGCTGCCGGAATGAAATCGAGGCGCGACTGCGATCAGCAGTCCTTCAAACAGCAGCACCAGCACCAGGAATTGCGCCAGCTTCTTGACGAGCTGCGGGAGAGAAATATCTTTCGTCAGGTTATGCATGGGAAGCAGAAGCCGGCATGGATGACGGGGGAATCCAAATGACGCTACAGGTCATAGCGGTTGCTCTTTTTTTCTTCATGCCGCTCCAGCGCGAGTTGGATCAGGCGGTCGATCAGTTGTTTGTAGGGGCAGCCCGCTGGCCTGCCATAGCTTGGGGTACATGCTGATCGCAGTAAATCCGGGGAGCGTGTTGACTTCGTTCAGGTAGATTTTTCGCGGACGAGCCGCGGTCGAGATTCCCGGCTCCATCAGGAAATCCACTCGCGCCATTCCGGACAGATCGCAGGCGCGAAACGCGTCGATGGCCATCTGCTGGACCCGTTTTGTCTCTGCCTTGGTGAGTTTCGCCGGGATGATCAACTGCGAGCCTTCGCTGAGATACTTGGCTTCGTAATCGTAAAACTCCTTGCACGGGATGACTTCGCCGACGACCGAGGCTTCTGGCGAGTCGTTGCCCAGCACGGCGACTTCCAGTTCGCGGGCTTTGCCGCGCTTGCCGCCGATGCTGGTCTCAATCACGATTTTGCGATCGTAGCTTGCGGCGAGGTCGATGGCGACGGCCAGTTCTTTTCGATCATGGGCCTTGCTGATGCCCACGGACGAGCCCAGATTCGCGGGCTTGACGAACATGGGATAGCGCAGAGCGGCCTCGACGCGCTGCATAGCCCGGCGAGGATTCTGTTGCCAGTCGCCGCGCAACAATGTGACGTGCTTTGGGATGGGCAGCTTCGCGGCAATGAAAAGACGCTTCATCACGTCTTTATCCATGCCCGCGGAGGAACCGAGAACGCCGGAACCGACATACGCAATGTCCGCAAGTTCCAGCAAGCCCTGCACGGTGCCATCTTCACCAAACGTACCGTGCAGCACCGGGAAGATCACATCGACATTGAGCGATTTTTCTGCGCTGGTACGGAGGGTTGCGAGAGCGCTGCCGGTATGTTCAGCGGATGAAGGAACGGGCTGCACGACAACTTCATTGCCATGCTCCAGTAGCGCAGCGCCTGGAGTTGCCTCTGGATCGCCGGCGCGCAGATGTTGCGGCTCGCCAGTCGAGGAAGGTAGCAGATGGGCCGCGTCATTCGCGGTCAGCCAACGGCCATCCTTGGTGATGCCAATCAGATGGACATCGTATTTGCTCTGGTCCATCGCCTGAAGAACAGACGCCGCAGACAGCAGCGAAACTTCATGTTCGCCGCTGCGACCGCCAAAGAGAATGCCTACGCGCAGTTTTTTCATGAGCAGAATGAAAGTTCAGTGTACTGCGAAGACAAAGAGTTGCTGCGTGCCAAAATGCTTCAATTTGCATTGTGCGGGCGGGGGTATAGCATTCGTCATGATCGAGCGGCGCCCGGTGAATTGTGAACTGTCAGAGGCACAACCCGCATCCATATAAGCAGGCGAAGCCGACGGAGGAAGCAGCAAATGAAGCAGCGAACACTGGGAAATAGCCTGAAGGTTTCTGACTTGGGCTTGGGCTGCATGGGAATGTCCGATTTTTACAGCGGTCGCGAGAGCGATCAGGAGTCGATTGCGGTGATTCATCGGGCGTTGGAGTTGGGAATCAATTTTCTGGACACGGCAGACATGTATGGACCGCACAAGAATGAAGTGCTGGTTGGGAAAGCGATTCGCGATCGGCGAGACAAAGTGGTGCTGGCCACCAAGTTTGGAATCGTGCGCGATCCCACGACCGGCGCACATGGGGGCGTGAACGGTCATCCCGATTATGTAAAGAGCGCCTGCGAAGGCAGCTTGCAGCGGTTGGGCGTCGACTCCATCGACCTGTATTACCAACATCGAGTTGACCCGAAAGTGCCCATTGAAGAGACAGTGGGTGCCATGGCGGAGCTGGTGCGTGAGGGGAAGGTTCGGCATCTTGGGCTATCGGAGGCGGCGCCCGCGACATTGCGGAGAGCGGTCGCGGTCCACCCAATCGCGGCGCTGCAGACGGAATACTCGTTGTGGACGCGCGATCCGGAAGATGAAGTTCTCGCCACCTGTCGCGAGTTGGGGGTCGGGTTTGTTGCCTATAGCCCGCTGGGACGAGGATTTCTGACGGGACGTTTTCGCAAGCTGGAAGATTTGCCTGCGGACGACTATCGCCGCAATTCTCCGCGATTTCAGGGCGAGAATTTCTCGCTGAATCTCGACCTGGTGGAAAAGGTGGAGGAGCTTGCGCGCGAGAAGAACTGTACCGCATCGCAGCTGGCGTTGGCCTGGGTGTTAGCGCAGGGAGAAGATATCGTTCCGATTCCGGGCACGAAAAAGCTGCGCTACCTGGAAGAAAATGTCGGCGCGGCCTCCATCCATCTGACGCCTGCCGACCTGAAACACATTGCGGAAGCGGCGCCTCAGGGAGTGGCGGCTGGACCGCGATATCCCGAGTCCGCCATGCAACACGTCAATCGCTGATTGACCGTTGCAATCGATTGCTCGCGCGACAACCCGCATCACCACCCGCTATCGACCGGCGGGGTGATGATGGGTGTGCGAGGTGTGCGCCGGAGCTTCGTTCGCCGTCTCGGCAATCGCCTGATCGATGATGGCGTATAGCTGGTTGGGATCGACCACCTCAACATAGGGCACGCCGGAGGTTTGATTGGTGACGATCCAGATGGTCGGAGTGTGCTCAATGCCGACGCGCTGGCCGAGCGCATAATCAGCCTTCACTGCGGCCGCCAGCTTTCCTTGCGGATCGACGACGAAGGGAAAGCCTACGCCGTGGTCCTGGGCAAACTTCTCGGCAAACGCTCGCAAATCCGCAGGGGTCTCAATGCTGCGCTGATTGGCAAAAACGGCATTGCGAAAATCATCGCCCAGTTTTTTTGACTTGGTATCGAACCACCGCGCGTCTACCGCAGCCTGAAAACTCCAGGCGTGAAAGGGCAGTGGAAAGTCGTAGCGAATCCAGGGGATGTGATATTTTGCGGCGGCGCCCATCAGCAGCGGATTGTCTTGTCCGCACATGGGGCATTCCATGTCGTCGAACTCGACGATTGCCACCTTCGCACCCGGAGGCGCCTTTAATGGGGCTGAGTCATGCACCTGGGTGTGTTGAGATTCCTGCGCACGAAGAACGGGAACGGCGGCGATCAATGCCGCAATGAAGAGGAGAGAAGTGACTCGTTTCAAGAACACCTGCTGAATCGCCGGTTGCGACCTGGTTTCTATTTTACGGCCTCTGGAAGAATTTTTCGTGTAGGGGCCGGATCAAAGGCCGGGAGGATCGCAATGAAAGCCATCTATATCTGATACGGCAAGCTCAACATTTATTGCGGACTGGGCTTGTCGCCGGCGGATGGAGCACTCGACTGCGGCTTGGAACTGGTCGAAGGGGATGGCTTTTTATGGTGGGTGTGATGCACCGTTGCATGGTGCACTTCGTTGTCCACAACAATCGTCTTGCCATGCATGGTAGAGGCACTTTGGGTCGCTTGACTGGCTTCGATGCGCGCCTGGAGTTCGGTTAACTGCTGATGCTGTTGCGCCGCGGCGGCCACCAGCTGCGTCGTCGCCGCTTTTCGAGCGGCTTCCAGATTTTGCAGAGCGCTATCGAGCAGCGCCGCATCGTTTTTCCTCTCGTTCATGTCGGCCGCCAGGGTGAGCCGCACCAAGACGTCGTACAGGGCGTCGACATTTTGCATCAGGCGAAGTTGTGCGTCTAACGCGGTCGGCGCAGCTTGTGCCTGCTGCAACAATCCGGGCAGCTGATGGGAAAGATCGCCGCTGATGGAGTCGGCATCGCTCTGCAATTGTTCTTTCCAGCTTTTGGAAACTTTCCAATGATCAATCTGGATCTGACCAACGCTGTGACCGACCTGCTCCAATGCCGGACGCAGCGACTCGCTGATTGCGGGTGAGGACATTTCCGCTTGTGCCGGTGGTGCTGCGGCATTCGATTGTAGACCGGCTGCAGAAGCTTTCGGTGTGAAAATCAAAATCGGCAGCAGTAGCGAAAAGATCGCCGTAGCCAAGCCTCTCAACACCCATTGGATCGGAAATGCGCTGTCACACGATCGCAATTCGGGGCGCAAAGGGTCAGGGGCTCTTCAGGCATATCATGCACGGATGCCGCACATCCCTGTGCCGTTGCCTCACTCGCTGCTTTCCGTCGAAATCCTTGCATGCTCTCCCCTATTCCAATCGCGGGCGCATTCGGGCGCGTTGCGATTGAACCAGTCTGGGCGAATGGGGGAAACGCCTGCAGTCAGAATAATCCTTCGGCCGGACTTCGCAGCTGGTTGCAGGTCGGGAGCGCGGGCCACCGTGTCATCCGCCCTCGCTCGTGTAAACTAGAGGGAGTTTGCCTGTGGGCCTGTGGCGCAGCTGGGAGCGCGCTTCCATGGCATGGAAGAGGTCGTCGGTTCGATCCCGACCAGGTCCACCAAACAGTCTTGGGTCTTTTTGAATCTGCAAATAATAGCCAACAATCCTCCAATATCCCCGCAAAATGGGCGCCTTTTGCTCCTGAAGGACACAGGAGAGGATTCTCCGCGCACTGAAATCTGCTGCTAAACAGAGCCATTCTCTGATCGGGAAATGCCGAGTGTCCTCCGGAAAGCAGGAATGTCGCGGGACGCGCAGATTTGAGCCGCCTCGCAAGCAATCAGATATGAGATGAATGAATGGCTCGCTGGAAATCGAATGTCGAATTGATCCCAGGTTCTTCGACAATCCGGACAACTTGGCCTAGATCGAAATCGGTTTTCAATCCATTAAGGGCCAGCGGATACGCTGACCTTTGCTGAGCTTGGGGCATGACTATAAACCCCGATGAGCCTACAACACCGCGGCAACGCGTCAATGAGCGACTCTGCCTGTTTTCGCCAGTTGACTCTTGGGTGACAACACACGGAGCAAGTCAGCCAACCTGGTTTTTCCATAACGACGGGGAAGGGAGATGCGGCTCGTCTGCCTTACGCAGCCTATCAGCTTCCGCCGAAGCGACAGGAGCCGCCACCATTCGGCAACAGACGGGCGTCTCCTAGATCAAGGAACGAACGGGATGGTCAACCAATTCCGAAGGATGAATTGGCAGAAGCAGAAATTCGAACTGGTGGCCGCGAACACGCAGAGTGCTTACCCCCTTTATTGGAGGATGCTATTAAGTGCCGTATCCACGATGTTTCATCGACTGAAGCTTTTCGCTATCTGGCCAGGAAACGGTCAGCAAAAAGGCGGAATCCTCTAGAGCCTCCACCTGATGTTTAATCGAAGCGCCCAGGGCCAACACATTGCCCGGCCTCAGATCATGCGCGTTTCCTTGCACTGTGAAGCGTATCGATCCGTTTAATACTTGGACCGAGATTGTGCCATCGGCATGATGGTCTTTTATCCTGGCGGCCTTCTCCATAGAGATCAACACGATCCTGAGGTCTGATTTCTTAAAGAGAGTCTTGGCATAGTGACCCGATTCCCATGGTTTCTTCTGCTCCGAATCCGCGATCTCCTGGGATACGTCAAACTGCGCAAGGTCCTTCGTCATGGTCCCATCATCGGCAAAACCTTCCGTCGTCATATGTTCTTTCCTTTCCACTGAGTTTGATGCCGTCCTCCCAAATCTGGTCGGGCAGCTCCAAGTCCGTCTGCCGCAGTGTGATCCGTTCTACACACTTTTTGTCGTTCACCATCCACAGCCGCTCACGCAGCGATGCTGCGGATGATCTATGGAAATGACAGCAGTTTTCGCAATTTGGCGCGCGGTGCCGTCAAGTCTGCGAGGGTATAACCATCCAACACCTCGATGAACGCGGCACGCGCATCTTCCATTGCGCTGAGGAGCCGACAGTTTGGCAAGATCGGGCACGAGGCGTCAAGAGGGTGCATACATGGCACGAGACCCATGTCGGGCTCCATCCGACGCACGACCTCTCCCACGTTGATCTCCGCCGCTGGCCGGGCAAGACGCAAGCCGCCATTCTTTCCGCGGGTTGTGCTGACGTAGCCCTCAAGCCCGAGTCGATATGCCACCTTGACGAGATGGTTCTGCGAAATCCCATAGCTCTCGGCAACCTTTGCAATCGTCGTCAGCCCGTCCCCTTGAACGGCAAGGTACATCAGGAGCCTCAGAGAGAAATCGGTATAAGCGGTTAGGCGCAAGTTCTTTGTTCACCTTTTGAAGCGTTTGACATGGCGTATTACGACCTTAAATTCTTATAAGGTGTATATATAATACATGTTTTATGGAGCAGAGCCCGCGCGAGGCTGAAACACGCGTTGCATGAGGTAGACCCTTGATTCCTTTCGACGCCGCACATCAGGCAGTTCACTATCCGGAAGATCGCCGCTTTCGCATCTGGATGAGTTCGCACGCCCTCCTGGTCGCTTTAGCGCTGGTGCTTGGGCCGCTATTGCTTGCGTGGGTGCAACACGCGATCTTCGGACTGCCTCACCTAGGGCCTTCTCCGGCTTCTGCTGAAGGCACTCCGAGCGGGCCTCATGGTTTTCCCTTCTGGGTCCGCTGGAGCCATTTTTCGAATCTGTTCTTCCTTTTCATGCTCATTCGCAGCGGCCTCTCTATCTTGATGGATCATCCGCGACTCTACTGGAACGACCATTGCACGCCGGGAACGGAGTGGATCCGGTTCACGCCCCTGGAAGTGCCGAAAGACCGCATGTGGACGGCGAAGGATGATGCCCGCTATCTTTCGCCGCTTTTCTCGACCCCGGGCTACCGCCATACGGTGGGGATTGCACGTTCATGGCACTTCATTACGGTCTACGGTTTTGTTTTGACCGGAGTCTTTTTCGTCATCGGTCTTTTAACCAGCACGCAGTGGGAAAGGCTGGTGCCGACCTCTCCAGGTGTCTTGGTGCAGGCCTGGAATACTTTTGTTCTCTATGCTAACTTTCACTTTCCGCCTGAGCCGAACGGCTTTTACGGCTATAACGCCCTGCAGCAGCTCGCCTACTTCGCCACGGTTTTCATCATGGCTCCATTGGCGATTCTCACAGGAATGGCGATGTCTCCTGCACTTGTGAACCACTTCCCGTCCTATACGAGGATCTTCGGCGGCAGGCAGGGAGCGCGCTCGATCCACTTTCTCATGCTTGTCGGATTTATAAGTTTTATCGTGGTCCACGTGACCCTTATCGCTCTGACGGGGTTTCAGCGGAATATGAACCACATCGTGCTTGGGACAGACGATCTTCGCCCCACCGGCATGATTCTGGGGCTCATCGGAATCGCCATTGTGCTGCTGTCGTGGATAGTCGCGCACTATGTCTCCTGGTACTTCCCACGCGGGCTTCAACACGCGCAAAAGGCCGTCACTCATCCGGTCATGCTTCTTACGCTGGACAGACTGATTCCGCGTGCGCACTACACGACGAAGGACCTTTCGCCCCACTTCTGGCCCAACGGTAAAATTCCCGTGCGCGAGGATTGGAAGCAACTGGTTGCAGAAGACTTCAAGAGCTACAGGCTCAAGGTCACCGGACTTGGTAGAGAATCCAGTTGAGTTGTCGCTGGACGATCTCCGCGCTCTCGGGCAGGAAGAGAACATTACCATGCATCACTGCATCCAGGGTTGGTCTGGCATCGCTCAATGGGGTGGTGTCTCCATGCGCAAGCTAATCGACCACGTCAAACCGTATCCATCCGCCAAGGTGGTAGCGTTCTACTCGTTCGGCGGCTCACTTTACGGGGATCTTTACTACGATACCCAAACCATCTTCAATGTCGCTGAAACCCGGGTGCCTTTTGGCTCTCTCAATGAACGGCTCTCCACTCCCCGCAGAGTATGGCGCTCCGTTGCGATTGCGGGTAGAGAACCAACTCGGCTACAAAATGGTGAAGTGGATCGAACGCATTGAATTCGTTGCCTCGGAGAAGGTCTTAGGCGAAGGGGAAGGCGGGATCAATGAAGACCACGAGTACTTCGACTTGCTCCCAAACATTTAGAAGACGTGGCGAAGTCGAGTCCTCATCCTTTGAACCCCCCACCTAATCATCGGGCAGAACATGTCTTTCGGCTCATTGAACGGCTTCGCCTCAGTTGGTTGCTCGCTCATCTGCCGCCGACATTCGTCTGGGCGACATACGTGGCACTCAATAGCTTCGTCACGATTGCTCTGCTGACAGCTACTGGCATTGATTACTCGTAATCCGTTTGTCTTCCCGTCTCTGGGTCCGACCGCCTATCTGTTCTTCTTCTCGCCGCAGACGGAATCCGCCTCGCCTCGGAATGCCGTGCTCGGACATGCGATCGGGCTGCATCTGCGGCTTCGCTGCCTATTAGATCACAGGTATGCACGCCGTTTCCGCAAGGGTTCGGCGGGGAGGTTTATTGGCCACGCATTCTCGCGTCCGCACTCGCCCTCGCGCTTACCGGAGCCATCATGGTCATGCTGCACGTCAATCATCCGCCGGCGGGTGCGACCACAATGATCGTTTCTCTTGGCATCCTCGCGAAACCTGAATATCTCCTGATCATCGAAATCGCCGTCGTCTTGCTGGCCGCCCAGGCGTTCGTCATCAACAGGCTTGCGGGATTACAGTATCCAATCTGGCGGACTTACCTACCGCGTACATGAGGTCCTCAATGAAGAAAGAAAACCGTATCACTGAAGCAGAGATTGCGAGTCTCGTCGATCGCTTTTACGCAAAGGTGCGTGAAGATGACGAGATCGGCCCTCTCTTCAATCAGGAGGTGCAGAATTGGGACGCCCATCTGGCACTTTTGAAAGACTTCTGGTCCACAGTATTGCTGGCAACCGGTCGCTATAAAGGCAATCCGCTCGTGGCACACTTTCGCCTGCCTATAGAAGAAAGGTACTTCGGCCGCTGGCTGGCGCTGTTCACAGAAACGGCTAGCGAGGTAATGACCCCACCGCAAGCAGCGATCGTCGCGAATAAGGCACATCTGATTGCCATCAATATCAAACGGGTTCTAGCATCTCGGAGCAAGCCTCCCGAGGATCGGAAATGCCAAACGTAAGAACCAAGTGCCATCTATGTGCGCCAAGCCGAGGGGTGATAACTTTTCTACAATTTGGAAACGCGGCATGCTTCATCCAGGTCGGGTGTTGCCAAATCGCCAATGCGTTCATTGACAAATTCTGTCCGCATTAGCGGCAATGGAAGATTGGACCAGTTCGGGCCCAAATCGGTTTGTTGACGGAATTCGGGGGTGGAGAATGGTTCGCTTTCGACTTGGTCCACCAAACAGTCTTAGGTCTTTTTGAATCTGCAAATAATAGCCAATAATCCCCCAAACTTCCCCGCAAAATGCATGCCTTTTGCTCGTGAAGGACACAGGAGAGGATTCTCCGCGCGCTGAAATCTGCAGCTAATCATAGACATTCTCTGATCGGGAAATGCCGGGTGTCCTTCGATCTAAAGTTTTTCGACAATCTGGACAACATGGCAGGGATGGGAAGTGGGCTTCCGATCCATTAAGATCCAGCGGATATGCTGACCTCTGCTGAGCTTGGGGGCATGTCCACAAATTTTCGATCATCCTCCAAAACGCCAGCATCGCGTCAATGAGCGACTCGACCTCTTCTTGCCAAGTGAGGTTTCGCTGGCCAGAGATCGCCAACACAAGCCGACTTCAGAGGTTCTATCCTCTTTGACCGCTGGCCAGCGTAAACTCCTGCGCCTGGTTGAGGCTGACTACGTTATTCCTGCCAGAACGACGATATGCGCTCGGCCACGATGGTTCTGCCTTGCACACGTCCAGCCATTGCCGCTGGCGCGGAAATCGCCGGATTCATCACGCCACCCGCCGCGGCGAGGGCCGCCAAAGTGTTTTCATCGGGATGTATCACTTCAACCAAAGCGCCGTCGTCTTGCAGTGTTTTCACCGTCTCATTCAGGGTGACTAAACTCATGGACGGAATCGGAACTCCCGGGGGCGGTTTCATCGCCAGGATCATCACCCGATCGAAACCGGTCGCCAGATCCGCGTTGTTCGTGGAATAGAATCCGCCGTCAATATAAGGCTCGCCTTGAAACAGGGTGGGCGGCCAACCGAAGGAAGCGGTGCTGGCAATGACCGCGTCTACCAGATCGATGCCACTGTCTCGATCGAAGCCTCGTCGCTCTCCAGTTTCCGCATTGACGGCGGCGATCAGCAGCCTTTTTTCCGGCCATGTCGCCACTGGAAGCTGGGCCGCGACGATCTCCCGTCGGCTTGATCCAATCCTGCCCGAAGCTGCCGCTATTGCCAGCGATCCGATTCTTTGCAGAATTTCAGTCGGGCTGCCGCCAGCTTGCTTCGCGCCGGCAACACTTTCGCGAAGTCCTGTCCAGTCAACGACTGCAGGCCGCTCGGAAGACGGCGGCTCGGGTTGAAGGCGGTGTTGCAATGCCTCTTCGTGCGCAACTCCGCTGGCAAGATGAAGCGCGACCCTGGACCCAGAAGAGGTTCCCACGAAAAGGTCGGCGCTTCTGACGTCGAGACCCCCATCAGCCATTCCCGTAACCATGCCAAGTTCCCACGCGCTCGCAGCGTAGCCACCACCGGCCAGCACCACGGCACGTCGCTGACGAATCAGTGGATGATCTCCATCTGAATAGAATACGTGAGGACTTGAGGCGTTCGCGAAGCGGTCGGGTAGTTTAGATTCAGAAGCGGCGGCGCATTCCGTTGATGAACCTGAAAAACGCGGATGTCGTCACTAGGCCGCTTAGTATCCCCAGTTGACGCCAAATCGGCAAAGCAGTTTTCTATCTCGGCAGCTCTGGAAACGCGGTTTGGGCTGTTTGTGCCAGTTGAGAATTACTTCCCGGCAGCCCGTAACCAAACCGTTGGCTACTGCAACTCCTTGAACTGGGTCCGAACCGTCTTGGGAGAGTGGTCTGTGCTCAAGAGATTGCATCGCGACTCGCGCTCACACATCTACTGAATAACCCACAACGTGGGTTCCAAGGAGGCACCTATGGCAGCGTTCCCAGCCACCGCTCAGGATCGCCATGCCGTCTCACCGCGCATCCGCTCCTCGGGCGAGTTCGTTCAGGTTCTGATGAAGGTGCAGCGGGCCACGAATCTGATCGCCTCCACCCTCGATCTCGAGGCCCTGCTCGATCGCGTTGTCAATGACATCGCCGACTCTGTTGGAAATGTGGAGGTTGCGGTCTGGCTCCGTGCGAGCGACACGGGCGAGATGGTCCTACATGGAGTGCGTGGCTGCGCGCAGTACCGCAAGGGAGACCGGCTGCAAATTGGCCGACAGGGCATGGTCGGTCATGTGGCAGCTACGGGCAAGATGCGCTACGCCCCTGACGTCCGCCAAGACCCCTACTATATTGTCTGCGAACCAGCCACGCGCTCTGAAGTTAGCATCCCCCTCAAAACCTCCGGTCAGGTCATCGGCGTTCTTTTGATTGACCATCACGAGACGGACGCCTTCTCGGACGATCAACTCAAGGTGCTTCAGGCGCTTGCCGGACACATCGCTATTGCCATTGAGAACGCCCGCCTCTTCAGGCTCGAGCGCTCTGCGCGCGAACGAATGCAGCAGGAGTCCGCCGAGGCCCGCGCTATTCAGCAAGCGCTTTTTCTGAAGCCGGTGCCACTCATCCCGGGCTTCGCCTTTGAAACTGCCTGGCATCCTGCGGGATCCGTCGCAGGCGACTGGTTCGATTTCATCGATCTTGGCCACGAGCGCTACGGCATCGCCCTAGCAGATGTTTCCGGAAAGGGCACGTCGGCCGCGCTCCTGATGTCGGCTACCCGGGCCATCTTGCGCTCGCTGGCGCCTCTCTATTCCTCGCCCGTCGCAGACCCTCGAACATCTCAACCGAATACTCACGGAAGATTTTCCAACTGGAAAGTTCGTCACCATGGTCTACGGTGTGCTCGATGCCGGTTCTCGCACGCTTACCTTAGCCAGCGCCGGACACCTTCCTCCCCTGCTCATCAATCATCAGTCTTCGTTTCTCGAATTGGACACTGGCCTGCCGCTTGGCCTGGGTGTGTCCTCGTATCCACAGTCCACGGTCACTCTGACCCCCAGCACCCAATTGCTGCTTTATACCGACGGCATCACGGAAGCCATGGATAGCTCTGAGGAAGAGTATGGGCCGGATCGCCTCATCGAACATTTTCTGCAGCCCGGGGCCGGCGTGGCCGGCCTTATCGCGGCAGTCCAGCGCTTCGGCGCTAGAGCAGAACTAGCCGACGATGCAACAGCCGTCCTCATCCGCAGCCGCTAAGGACGACGGATTCTATTGTGGAGAAGACATAGGCACGATGGATCCGGGTTCGTCAGCCAACCGGAAGTAATCGCGCGTTACAAATCACAATTGGTGCAAAATCCCCCAATGCGCTCATTGTCACATTCTGTCCGGCGTACCCGGCAATGGAAGATTGGACCAGTTCGGACCCAAATTGGGTTTGTTGACGGGATTCGGGGGTGGAGAATGGTTCGCTCTCGACTTGGTCCACCAAACAGTTTTGCGTCTTCTTAGATTTACAAATTTCAGCCAACAATCCTCCAATATCCCCGCAATTTGGGCGCGCTTTGCTCCTGAAGGACACAGGAGAGGATTCTCCGCGTGCTGAAATCTGCTGCTAAATAGAGTCATTCTCTGATCGGCAAATGCCGAGTGTCCTTGGGAAATCTTCGTTGAGCCCAGAACACGGCAGGAACGCGTCAATGAGTGACTCGTCCTGTTCTCGCCAACTGAGAACATCTCGCGTCGGTTGCTTCCGAGAAGCCGACTTACACTAAGGCTTCGAGGTACTAAGCTTGCGCGTCGTACGTACCTCGCGAGAAGAAGATCGACAAATGCAGCTCGGCACTTACGACCGTACTTTCGTTGTTGCGGGCTCGCACATTCGCTTCGCTGTGCAGTACAGGCCTTCGGAAAAGCTTGCAGATGACTTATTGAGAAATGACTCGCACCTGAATAGTTGTGGTTCGGCGTCGTTGCCGTGGACGACAGCCCCATGGGTTCTCGGCGCCAAACCCTGCAGGTTCTGCCTCGACCAAACATTCTTGCCGAAGCATGCAGGCATCGCTAATGGGCGTCCGAAGGTGACGGCATCGAGCGAATAAAGGCCACCAATGCATTCATGTCCGGGGGATTCATGTTGGTCAGCGGCATCCCGCCCTGCTGCATGCGAATCGAATGATGTCGCAACAGATTCTCAAGCACGTTCGCAGGTAGCAGCGAGGCCGTTCCGGCCAGTGGTGGGGCGGCCACGGTTCCGGTCAAGCCACCAATACCATGGCAGGTCTCGCAGCGATTATGCTGGAATATCTGCTGGCCGCGTAGCTCTAACGGAGTCAAAGGAGCGGGAGTGGCTGCCTGTGTGACGGCCGCAGGTCGCGATCCGGACTGCGCGGTCGATGTGCTTGCCGAAGGAGTGGATGCCGCCGGAGGAGCCGTATCGAGGCTCGATAAGTAGGAAACCAACTGCTGCATCTGCGGGTCCGTCATGTTGAAGGTGGGCATCCCACCCGCGCGCATCCTGGACGTCGGGTTTCGAAGTAATGCGGGCATTTTGTCGCCCGGGAATTTCTTGGTAACGCCAACCAGCGAAGGTGCAAATTGTGTTCCATGTGCCGTGGGACCGTGACACGCTGCGCAGCCTTGCGAAAGAAACAGGGCACGTCCAGGACTCGGCTGTGTCGCAACAGCCGAAACTGGCGAAGACGGTGAAGCCGAAGTCGCTGGCTGGGCCACGTTGGCAGTGGCCGCGGGAGCCATTTCCGGATACGGGACGCTGCCGCCCTGGGATGTCGCCTCCCGAGTCGCCTGTTGGGATATGGGTTGACGCTGAGGTTGCTGCTGGGATAGCTGTTGCGGAGGCCGGAGGCTACGCAAGTACGAGGTGAGAAATCCGATCTGGTCCGCGCTCCCAACAAACGGCGGCATACCTCCGGCTGTCATCCTCGTGTTGGGATGTTGCAGTAGTTGCGTCAGTTGGTCGTTGGAAAGCTTGGCGATCAGCGGCGCCAGGGCTGGGGCGCGTCCTCCTTCACCCGTCGCGCCGTGGCAGGCTAGACAAGCATGCTCCTGATAGAGTTGCCGGCCTGCGGCGACAGCAGAGGACGGTGCGGCCGGAGGTGCGGTGGATTGTGGCTGACCGCCAGATGGCGCGCTACTCGTTGCGTTGGTCGCGGCGGGAAGAGCCGTTTCACTCACCGCCTGACTCGCCGTCGATGATGGCTGCGGAGAGGTTCCGGACGATGCCTGCACATTCGCGGCACTCGTCCCGATTACTCCCAGGTATGCGAGTAGAGCCGACATGTTGCCCGGAGAAATATCCACTGCGGGCATGTGTCCGGCTCGCATCGCGGCATTGGGATTGTGCAGCAAGGCGATGAGCTGTGGCTGAGGGAATTTTGTTGTGATGCCGGTAAGATTGGGGGCAACCGTTGTTCCCATGCCGACCTCACCATGGCAGCCGGAGCACCCGTGCGCTTGAAAAATTCCTCGGCCTTGCGACACCAGCGGATTTACCGGTCCAATGGGAAGGGCGAGCGGGCCGGTCCCGCCGGGAGATTCAACATAGGTTGAAAGGGCGCGGCGGTGTAGGCCTCTTCCTGCTGGGCCTGGATGGCAAGCTGAGCCGCCATGGTCGGGTCGTTGCGGTCATCCATACGACTCTTGACGCCAAGAAAAATAATGCCCACAATGACGAAAGCGACGGCAAGCAAGGGAATGGGCCTGCGCCACGGCCTGCGCTCCAGACTGCGATCGAGAAATGGCATCAGAAAAAACAGAGCCGCCAGAAGCCCGGGAATGACCACGACCGCGAACACCACCTTCGGGCCTTCCCAGAACTTGAGCCACTCGAACATGGGCAGGTAATACCATTCAGGCCGGGGCAGAAAATGCGTGTCCGCGGGGTTGGCGATGGGACCCAGGCCTACCGGATGGAAATATGCCAGAAAGCCAAGACCCACCATGAGCAGCAGCGCCAAGCGCCATGTCCATGAGGACCTGGCGCGGATAGAAACCTTCCGGCGGCAAGCTTGGGATGGATCGGGTCCTCGTTGATGGGACCGGCGGCGCCGGCTTTGCGGAACAGGAAAATATGCATGCCGATGAAAGCGAAGATCGCAGCCGGAATCAGGAAGACATGCGCCACATAGAAGCGCGACAGGGTGAGCGTGCCGATGGTGTCGCCGCCGCGCAGCAAACGCGTCAGCCAGTTGCCGATCAGGGGTACCTGGCCGACGATGTTGGTGCCGACAGCGGTGGCAAAGTAGGCCTTCTGGTCCCAGGGCAGCAGGTAGCCGGTAAAGCCCATGCCGAGCACGAAGAAGGGAGAGCATGGCGCCGGAGATCCAGAGCAACTCGCGCCGGCCCTTGAATGAGCCGTAGAGAAACGTCTGCAGGAAATGCAGCGCAGCACGATAATCATCGCGCTGGAGCCGTAGTAGTGGAGGCTGCGCAGAAACGCGCCGGCAGCCACCTGCTTGGTGATATAGGCAACGCTGGTGTGCGCCGTCTCGGCAGAAGGAACATAGTAGAGCGCGAGGCAAATGCCGGTGATGATCTGCGAGATGAAGATGAAAAGCAGCCCGGAGCCGAAGACATAGGCCAGACGCGCGCCGCCGGGGATCGGCTCGTCGAGCGACTCTTGCATCAGCTTCTCAATGCCGGCGCGTCGATCGAGCCAGCGGAAGATGCGTTCTTCGGAAGTGATCTGCCGCCAGGAGCGCAGCGGCTATTTCTCTTTTCGATCCACGGCGTCACCCTCGTAGCGATCAGCTGATCTTTTCCTGGTTGGGCACATTGGACCGGAAGTACTCGAAGTGGACTTGCAGCTTGCCGTCCTTCACCTGGGTGGGCAGTTGATCCATGCCGCGCGGCGGCGGACCGAAGATGTGCTGCCCGTCGGGCTTGAACTCGCCGCCATGGCATGGGCAGACGAAATCGTTCTGGCCTGCCTGCCAGGAGACGCTGCAACCCAGGTGCGGGCAGATTGCCGAAAGAACCTGCAAATTGCCGTCTGCGGTCGCGGCTCACATAGACCGATTGAGCTGACACTACTTCGCGCCATCCGTCGCGCTGGGTAAAGGTGATGGTCTTGCGCACGGGGCCTTGGTGTCGGCGAATTCGCTCAGATCGCCAACGTCGGACCATTCAGTCCCGGCTGCTTTGGCATAGAGGGGATAGAGCACATAGCGCAACACCGGGACCGCCAGCAAGGCGCCCATACCGGCCGAGCCGACGGCCAGAAGCGCGCCGAAGAAGGATCGGCGGTTGATGATGACGACGTCTTTTTTCGGCGAGCGTCATTGCCGACCGCGATTTTCTGGTTCCACGCAGTCTCCTAGAAATTCAGCCACAAGGCCACGTAGACGGTGTTGTTGTCGGAAGCATTGCGATTTGCGCCGTCGTAGTTGGTGCTCGCGCCGTTGAATTTGAAATAGCCGGTGTAGTTCACGTTGAGATCGATATTCTGAACGGGCCAGTATGCGAACTGCGCGGTATAGCCGCTGCGTGTCGGGGCTGCCATTATTGCTGCCGGTGAGCGGCGCGGGCGCGTAGAGCAGCGGATCGGCGTTGCCGGTGGTGGAGAAGAATGCGCCGGTGGCGGTGTATTTGTTGGTCCAGTGGTAGGTGCTGTCGAGCTTGAGGAGTTCAGGTGGTTGGCTGCAGTGGTCGCACGCCTGCAGCAGGAAGGTGGCGCCGAGATTCGATTTCTCGTGGATGTAGGTTCCGTGCACGTCGAGCAGATTGGCGCCGAAGGGGCGCTCATACTGAAAGTCGAACGAGGGATCCACGATAGCGATCTTCCGGGCCGGAGATCGCGCCGGGGAAGGAATTCATATAGATGCCGTAGGCGCCAACCTCAAGATAGTTGCTGCCCCAGGTCTGCTGCCAGGCGGCTCGCCAATAGGGCGCGACGCCGCTGATGTTGTAGGCCTGGCCGGTGCCTGTCACCGGAGTCGAAGCACCGGCGTGCTCCGAGCGATACACCGTGACGTCCGTATAAAGGTGGTTGTTCCACATGCTGTAGGCGCCCACGCCGGCGACATCCTGCCCAAGCGCGCCGTTGATGATCGGAGCGGCGAGCGGGGCCACGCCGGACGCAGTCGATATCCACGGAAATCCCCACGCGGGGGTGCTGTTCCAGAGATCTTCGACGGAGGGATTGTTGTTGAGGGTGATGCCGTAGTCCCAGTCTTTGCCGCCCAGCTTTCCCTGGTTGGCGTAGCGCAGGTCGGTGTTGTCCATGCTGAAGTGATCGTCGGAATGGGTGTAGGTGATTTGCGCCAGGCCGCCAAAGTGGGAGGCATAATCCGCCCGCCAGGAAAATACTCAACTGCTGAGGAAAGCCTGCGGCGTTATTCTGTGTGCCGGCTGGTCTGGTCTGGAACGTGGTATTCGAAAGCAGAACCATGGCCGAGAGCGGAATGTATTTGGACAGCAGCAGGTCCTTGAGTTGCCTACCTTGTCGGTCGCGGTCATGTCCGTGAGCACATAACCCTTGAGCTTGAAGTTGCGGCCAAAGGCCGTCAGTTCCGGCGGGTTGCTATGACACACATTGCAGGACAGCCCTGTCTGACGCGCAAAACTTGGCACTGCGTGTGCACATTCGACACTGAGCAGCAGAGCGAGCCCCGTCACAA
>CAVZFK010000009.1:0-359788 GCA_963774515.1 uncultured Acidobacteriota bacterium
ACGGGCTGCGGCCCAGATGTGGTTCTGCTTCACCCCACTCCCGTCCATCATGCGTTCTGGCTTCCGGTTGCTGATCAACTCGCCGACCGCTATCGCCTCACTCTGATCGATCTCCGTGGTCACGGTAAATCCTCCGCTGGCACGGGAAAAATTACCATGGCCCAGCTGGCCGAAGATGTTCATGCTGTTCTTGAGGCCTTCAACATTCAGCGCGCAGCCTTTGTCGGTTGTTCTATCGGCACCTACACGCTCTACGAATACTGGCGGCGCTTTCCCGAGCAGATGGCGGCGCTGGTGTGTACCTGCGGTAAGCCTCAGCCGGACTCCGAGGCCAATCGCGAGACTCGACGCGAATCGATGCGAGCTGCTCAGCAACCCGGAGGGTCTGGAAAACTTCTTCGACCGCATGGCAGATACGCTAGTCGGACCCACAGCCAGACAGAATCATCCGGAGATTCGAACTGCAGCCCGAGACATGATGAATTCGGTGTCTCTGCAGGCGATGCTGGCGGTGCAACAGGGCTTGATGGAGCGGCCGGACTCTGTCCCGACGCTTTCGACCATCAAAGTGCCCGTCTGTGTTGTGGCGGCTGGAGAAGACCAAAGCAGCACGCCTCCTGAGATGCGGGTGATCGCCGACCAGGCGCCGGACGCGGAGTTTCATCTGGTCGAGAACGCCGGCCATTACGCTCCATTCGAGCAGCCGCAAACGTTCGCATCTCTGATCGGCGAATTTCTCGATCAAAAATATCGGCCGCACGCCGCCTCTAACCCGACAAGGAAAGTCCTTTGAAAAAATCCCCTGCAAATCTTGTGCGCCCGTTTCAGTACGCAGGTACCAAAGATCGCGAACTGTTCTGCGATCGCGTTTCGTTGGCGCGCCTGGTGCGCGAATACGGCACCCCTCTCTACGTCTATTCGGCAAACAATATTCTCGATCGTGTTCGCATGTTTGCGGAAGCGTTTGCCGGCATGCGCGCCACCCTTTGCTATTCCGTCAAAGCCAATCCCAATCTTTCGATTCTGCAAATGTTGGCGGAGACGGGCGCCGGCTTTGACATTGTTTCTGGCGGAGAACTGGACCGTGTGCGACAGGCAGCCAAGCCCTCGCTGCGCAAGGTTGTCTTCTCTGGCGTCGGCAAAACCGCGGCCGAGATGGACGCCGCCCTGGCCGCGCAAATCCTGGTTTTCAACGTGGAGAGTCCAGCCGAGCTTGACCTGCTGGAGCAGCGCGCTCGCCATTTGCGCAAGCGCGCGCCCGTGGCCATGCGAGTCAATCCGGATGTCTTCGCCGCAACCCATCCCTACATTTCTACGGGCATGACCGCCCACAAATTCGGAGTCGCCATCGGAGATGCAACTGCGCTCTATCGGCGCGCGGCAAAAAGCTCCTACCTGGTTCCCACCGGTGTAAGCGTTCATATCGGATCGCAGATTCGCGTCACCGAGCCCTTTGGGCAAGCGCTGCAGCGGGTGATGGAGATGGTGCGTGAATTGCAATCGCTCCATGGCATTCGAATTCAACACATCGACGCGGGCGGTGGCCTCGGCATTTCCTACGACGATCCTGCGCCAGTCGGCAAGCATCGCAGCGACCTTCAGGTCTTCAATCCGATGGCTGCGGTGGTCGGATACGCGAAACACATCCGCACCGCGCTTGCCGGCTTTGATGGTGATTTGCTGCTGGAGCCGGGACGATTCATCATCGCCCAGGCCGGTGCGCTGCTGGCCACTGTGCTCTACACCAAGCGCAATGGCGCCAAAACATTTGTCGTGACCGACGCCGCCATGAATGACCTGATACGTCCCGCGCTCTACCAGGCATACCATTCCATCGTGCCGTTACGCCGCCCGGGAAAGTCCTCCTCCGTCGTCGTCGATGTAGTGGGTCCGATCTGCGAGACCGGAGATTTTTTTGCACGCGATCGCGAATTGCCCGCGGTCGAGAGCGGCGACTCCATCGCACTCCTCGATGCTGGAGCTTATGGGATGTCCCTCAGCTCCAACTACAATTCTCGTCCGCGCGTGGCGGAAGTCCTGGTCGAAGGCAATCGTCATCGCCTGATCCGCCGCCGCGAAACCATGCGCGATTTACTTGCCACTGAGCGCAGTCTGCTCGAGTAATCATCCGCACACAATCGCCCAATTGTGTTACCACGTCCACGCGTTTCACACTCCGCGCAGGTTGACTGCGCCAAAAGTGAGGGCCGACAATAGCTGCGAATCCATTTCACGGGGGATGAATGACACCTGTCACTCGCAGGAAATTTCTGGGCGGCGCATTGCTGACCGGCGGGGCACTCACGTCAACCCTGGTTCTGCCAGACGCGCTTGCCGAGGAAACCATCCTCGCACCCGCATCCGATCCCGCAGTTGCCATTGCAGATGATCCGGCCGCAGTTACTCCTATCGATTTTCGTTATGCGCCCGCCTTTCGTCAGACGGCCTACTGCTTTCCGGATGATCCCCACAAGAGCGTGATGAATGAGAAGGGAACACTTCTCTATGGATACGACCGCGACAGGCAGATCGACTATTTTCCGCTGTATCATCAACTTTGCGCTGGGCGGCATGCATCCCGCAACGTTTGTCGAGCAGACGCTGGAATCGCCCTCGGTGCCCATCGTGCGCACCACTCTGCAGCGTGTCGATGCCACCATGTTGCTGACTACCTTCGCGACTCGCAATCCCGGCGAAGGTCGCGTCGACAATGTTCTGATTGAAATTCGTCCGAGAGGATCAGCGTCGGTCCGTGTGTCTCCGGTGGTGGAGATTCATTCCGAAGACGATTTCAGATGCGGACATGATCGGCAAGATGGTGGTCGTCACCAACAAGAAAACCAACAATGTCCTTCTGGTTGCGACAGTATTAGACAATGCGCCGCATGCCGAGTTCACGGGGCAATTTTTCGATCCGGCCGCAAATATTATGAAGCCGCTGACATTTCACGCCGGGGTCGCTTCCGCCGACAAGCCATATCGCGCATTCGTCCGCTTTCCGCAGGCAGGCCAAACCGCGGCACAACTTCAGAACGGGCTCGACGATCCCGATGCGCAGATTGCCTCAGCGCGAAAATTTTGGTCCGCATGGTCGCCTTTTCAGTCGCCGGTCTCTTGGCAGATTTCCGGCAGACGAGGCGAGTTTGTCACAGCCTGTGCGCGCAATATTCTGCAGGCTCGCGAACTAAAAGAGGGCAAGCTCACATTTCAGGTTGGACCCACCTGCTATCGAGGGTTATGGGTCGTCGATGGAAATTTCATTCTTGAAGCGGCGCGCTATCTTGGCTACGACAAAGAAGCGGCTGAAGGTATGCGCACCACGTGGAGCATGCAGCAAAAGACGGGTCAGGTGATTGCAGGCGGCGGCAGCGAACACTACAAAGACACTGCCATCGCCATGTTCACGCTGGTGCGGCAGTGCGAGTTGAGCCAGGACTGGAGCGCATTGCGCGAATTTCAGCCGAACGTGGTGGCGGCGCTGGCGTACATCGATGCATTGCGCGCTCGCGCTCGAGCCGAAGGCGGCGTTATGGGCCAGCTACGGCCTGCTTCCTAAAGGGTTCGCCGATGGCGGACTGGGCGGCTCCCGCGATGAGTTCACCAACACGCTGTGGACACTCGCAGGGCTGAAAGCCATTGGCGCCGCCGGAGAACAGCAGCAGATTCCTCAAATCGCCCGCGCCACGGAGATGTATCGCGAACTACGCACCGCTTTCAACAACGCCGCAAGCCAACAGATGCGCTCGTACGATGGCCAATTTGAATATCTCCCGATGCTGATGAAGGAAGATCCAGACTGGCGACTGCCGGATCCGTGGGATCGGCCGCGACCGCAGACCGCGCAATGGGCTCTGTCACACACCATCTTCCCGGGCATCGTCTTCGATCCCAGCGATCCAATAGTCCGCGGACACGTGAACTTGATGCAGGCGGTTCGGCAGGAAAGCGTTCCTGCGGAAACTGGATGGAGTCAGCACGAAGCGATTTGGAACTATAACGCCGCGTTTGTTGCCGAGGTGTACCTGTGGCTGGGAATGAAGCAGGCGGCGAACGAAACCTTCGTCGGTTTTCTGAACCACGCCAGCCCGCAATACTGTTGGCGCGAGGAGCAGCCGCTGCAGCAGGCGCTGCTGGGCTCGTACGTCGGCGACATGCCTCACAACTGGGCCAGCGCGGAGTGCATTCGCTACATGCGTCACGTTCTGGCGTTGGAGGATGGCCCCAACTTACGCCTGCTTGCCGGCATTACCCAGGATCAGTTGACGCCCGCGCAGCCGTACCGACTGACGGCGTCACCCACGCGATTCGGTCGAGTCAACATTGATCTCGAACCGCTCGATCGGAATCAAGGATGGCGGTTGAGTTTTCATCGGGAAGCAGGACCTATGCCCGCGCGCGTTTCCGTTCCGCTCACGCTGGGCGACCGGTTTCATCTGGTTTCGTCAAGGGGTGTTTCGTGGAAGCGCGATCAGGAATTTGCCACCGTCGATCCGGCGAGCCGCGAATGGTCGCTTACCTGGACCGCGTAAGGCGTTCGAAGCTGCTGTAGGATTGGGTTCGCAAGGCTGCGATTAGTTGCTGGGTGTCGCCATCGGGATTTCTGACGTAGCCATGGTGCGGATGGTGTCCGTCGGTGCTCCATTGGTGCTGGTCGATCCGCTGGACATTTCCGAAATTCCTGCCGGACGCGCAGCGTATTCGCCGGCATCCTGCTTCGGTCCCAGGCCCAACTTGATCAGCGCTCGCGAGTCGGGCGTGATCTTCGTTTGCCAGCCATTGTCGTTCTGGTATTTCACCATGGCCGCCTGCGTGTCCGCATCCCATTGTCCGGTCGGACTGCCGCTCAGATAGTGCGCCTGAATCAGCGCCTGCTGAATTTCGATCGCTCGCGAAGAATCCATCACGCGTTGACCGGTAATGGTCGAGTGGTGGTGCCGTGATTTGTGATGGCGGGAGCTGTAACTGGTATGGTGCAGCGACGCCTTATGGCTGCTGGAGGTACGCGTCCGCGTCGAACTGGAGTGGTGCAGATGGGCGGTCGAGTGCACCTTCTTCGTCGAGGTGCTGGTAGACGAGGCATAGGCCGTTCCAGCCAGACCCAGCGCCAGCATCAGGGCTGCGGCGCAGCTCCGCACGGATATGAGGCGAGACATAAACATAGTGTGAAAGTAACGCAATTCTAGACTCCTCGAAACTCCAAAGCAAATAAGATGCAGACCAGAGCGCCGGCGTGTATCTATTTACATACATGAACAGAAAAAGGAGATGGCCTTCGCCACCTCCTTTTTCTTGCAGATAACTTCATGGCATACAGTTACTTAGGCAATATTTTGCAGCAGGTTACGGAAGTGTTCCTCCCACGTATTCATTGCCCATGTTCGAGTGTTGCGGATCAATTACCAGGAAGACCACGTCATCGCCGGATTTCAGCTTGGACGCCAGTTCCTGGAACTGCTGCACATTCGTGATTGGCTGGCGATTCATCTGCAGAATCACTTCGCCCGGGGCCAGACCCTGCAATCCATCCGCAAACGAACCCGGACGGATGCTGCGAATCAGAACGCCACCCGAGATGCCGGCCTTCGAGGCCATCTCCGGCGGAACATTGCTGACTCCCATGCCCAGTTTGGTGGTGCCGTTTTCCTGCGGCCCGTTGGCATTCCCCGATGGAGAATTTCCGTTGTTCAGCGCGGCCATCATTGCGGCACGATCGGCAATCGTCACCGTGGCGCTTTCATGCTTGCCATCGTGATTGATATAGCCGAGGGTCGCAGTCGAGCCGGGTTTCCTTCCCGCGATGTCACTGATCAGATCGTCGCCACCCTTGATTGGACGGCCGTCGATGCTGACAATGATGTCACCCGGCTTTAGTCCGGCCTTGTCCGCCGGGAATCCAGGAGTCACGGAACTGATGATGACGCCATTCTTGAAACCGTAGACATGGCCTACAGCACTCGACATGACGGCCTGGAAGGTAATGCCGATGGATCCGCGCACAACCTTGTGCTCCGGTCCGATCAGCTGGTTGTAGACATTCGCGATCGTGTCCGCTGGCATGGCGAAGCCAATGCCTTCATTGCCTGCCGATTGCGTATAGATGGCGGTGTTCATACCGATGACCTGGCCATCCATGTTCACCAGCGGTCCACCGGAGTTACCCGGATTGATGGCCGCATCGGTCTGGATAAAGTGCTGGAACTCTCCTCCACCCATTCCGCCTTCATTCGGCAACGAACGATTTTCAGAAGAGATGATGCCGGCAGTCACAGTCTGGTTCAAGCCGAACGGGCTGCCAATCGCCAACACCCAGTCGCCAATCTGCGTTCCGTCGGAGTTGCCCAGTTTCACCGTCGGTAATGGGGAACCCACGTTGATCTTGAGGACAGCGATGTCGGTGGCTTTGTCCGTGCCAACGACTGTGGCCGCATGACCCTGATCGCCAACTGGATCAGTCGTCAACTTCACCCAGATTTTGTCGGCCTTCTCGACAACGTGGTTGTTGGTGATGATGTAGCCGCGCGGGTCGACGATAAAGCCAGACCCAAGCGCCATCCGCTCGCCACCATCGGGGCCTTCACCTTCCGGACCCTGCGGGCCGCCAAAGCCGAAGAAGTGGTTGAAGAAATCCTGCATGCCATTGTCGCCTTGACCCTGACCCTGGCCTTGCTGACCTTGTCCCGGCCCCTCTTGTTCTCCCTGGCCATTATCATCCCCGCCTTGCGGATTGCCCTGCAGGCTGCGTCCGGGGGAGTTCTTTGGGTAGGAAACGGTATTGATGTTCACCACAGCCGGTCCAACATCCTTCGCAATTTTCGTAAAGGTAGTGGACAAATTGACTGGGCTGGGTACCTGCAGCGGTTGTGCGTCGGAGCTGTCAACTTTCGCTTCTTTTCCCTCTACCCCGTGGGCGACGATAGACCCGATCAGAATACCGGCAGACAGAGTCGCGAGAATTGCGAAAGTGAAGCCTAGGCGGCGCGTGCGAAACTTGTCGATCCAAACTTTCAAAATGTTCATCTAGTGTCGAACCTCGTTCTGTATGCGGTAGGAAGCTTGATGTAAGGGAATACTAATGATTCAGTATACGGTTTCGTCCGAAGCGCCCGCCATTCTGGCGTTGCGCCCCAATAATCTGCTTCAAGTTATTAGACGCACAAATGTGATAAACCGGAGCAACTTTCCTGCTAAGGCATTTACTTGCCATCCATCTGGCTTGCTGTCCAAGTGGCGGCGTCGGCCTGAGTTTGCTGCGTTCGGCGTCGCCAGCGCGGCAGAATCTCAGCCGTCACGATCCCGAGCAACACCAGTATCGCCCCCATCCCCGGTCGCAGCTTAAGTTTTTCCTTCAGGACCAGGAAAGCCGTTAACCAGGCAAACACGGGCTCTAAAGTCAGAATCACTGCAATGTTGGCAGCTGGAATCACCTGCTGCGCCCAGGTTTGAACGCCGAAAGCTAATGCCGTGGCCAGAACCCCAGCGACTACCAAGGAAATCGAAACCAACGGCTGTCGCAGGGCTCCCCCCGGCGCGGCCAACTGGACCAGAGACTCCATCTTCACCGGTTCCATGATCAACGCTCCAATCGTCAAAAAGACCATGGCGAAGCCGATTTGCAGCAGGATCAGCTGCTCAAAGCGCGCACGTCCTGCAGCATGCGCCAGCGCGATGACATACAGCGAAAATCCGACTGCGCAAAATAACGTCAGCAGATTTCCAAAGCCTTCTTTTCCGCCCGCGGTGAACAGCATCGTCCAGGGCGCATTCTCCGGCAGGGTCAACAATGCCACTCCCAACAACGCCACCAGCGCGCCAGCCCACGCCGTCCACTCCGGCGTATTGTGGCCTGGAGGCCTCAGCCCCGGAAGACTGGCAAGGATGGGCACGATCACCACCACTAGCGCAGTAATGAACGCCGAGTTTGTCGCTGTGGTGTAGACGATTCCCTGCGTTTGAAAAACATATCCCAGCGCCAGGCTGGCCCCTGCAGCGGCGCCAAATATCCATGCTTCGCGCGTCAGGCGGTGGAATTCTTTCCGGTAAATCAGCGCCAGGCAGACAAAAGCAATCATCATGCGGATGGCGTTAAACCACTGCGGCGCGATGACGTCCATCGCCACTTTGATCAGCACAAACATTGCGCCCCAAAGCATGACCACCGCCAGCATCAGAAGATGTGCCGTGGCATTGCGCGAAATTTTCTCGGCTGTCATTTGGGCGCGGAGTTATGACTGAATGGTTTTTGATTGCTGCGTTGTACGGGGGAACGCGTCAGTGTGAACTTCGATTCCCTCGCTGCATCACCAGGCCGAGGCTTACACCGAGTGCGGCTCCGATAGCGACCCAAACGGGAATGTTGTGTAACGCGACTCCCATGGCGGTTCCGACGCCGACACCAATCGCGAGCGCCATGCCCATTTTGTTTTTCATTGGGTCTCCGATTCATCCCATTCTCGACGTTCTGCATGGGATCTGCCAACTATTTTGTTCGGTGATCAGCGATCAAGGCGCAAACACCCGAAATTCCTAAAGGTCTGCCTGCGCCAACGCCAGCAATAGGAGCAGAATCCGTCGCAGCGCCAGGTCACGTCCGGTAGCGTCGAACCACTCCTGCAGGCTGTGGATACCGCCGCCGCTGCCGCCACTGCCGAGGCTGATCGCTTCCACTCCAAGGGAAAGCGGAATGTTCGCATCTGTAGAGGCAACGCCGGTGTGACTCTGAATCTGCAAATGCCGGTCGACGGCTTTCAATGCAGTCAAAATGTGTGCTTCGTCAGGCAATGTCGCGGCAGGCCGTTCGCCGATTGACTCGATGACGAATTGAATCGGAGCCGCGCCCGATTTTCCGCCCACCTTTTTCGTCGAACGATTCGCCGCTGCAACGGCGGCTTCGACAGCTTCGTAGATCGCATCTTCCAGTTGCGCCAGCACCTCTGCGTCCGTGGACCGCGTATCGATGCGGGCTTCCGCTCGCTGCGGAATTGCGTTGATCGAGGTTCCGCCCTCAATGTGACCGATGTTCCACGTGGTTCTCGGCGAAGTCGGCAGCATCAGCCCGCCAATTTCCGCCAGCGCATTCGCCAGCACCAGGATTGGATTCGGTGTCCCCGCATCCGTCCAGGAATGACCCCCAGGCCCAGTCACCGTAATGCGAAAACGCTTGCTGCCCAATCCCTGGGTGACGATGGTGTCGGTCCCGGCACCATCCAGGATGACCGCGAAGCGTACCCTCGTGGCAATGTGCGCTTCGCTGAAAAGATGCCGCATGCCCCGCAGATTGCCTTCGCCTTCTTCGCCAACATTGCATGCAAATAATATGTCGCTGGCCGGCTTCAATCCGGCGGCGCGCATGCCCGCGGCGATGCCCAGCAGCGCCGTGATGCCCGCGCAATTATCGCTCGCGCCCGGAATCGTCAGGCGGTTTCCATCCTGCACCGGTTCGCCAATCGCCTCGGCCGGAAATACCGTGTCGAGATGCGCGGAAAACAGTGTGCACGGGCGAAATTCGCCAGCATCTTTTTCGGCAGAGTGATCGTCCGGCGCGCATCCAGCCTAACGCGTTGCCACAAGCATCGATGGTGACATCTTCCAGCCCCAGCGCGACAAACTGCTCCGCCACCCAGTTTGCTCGAGCAGCTTCGCCAAACGGAGGCGCAGCGATTGCCGCTACCTGGCGATGCCATTCGCGTAACTGCGTTTCCTGCAGATGAAACCACTGAAAAGCGCGATGCACCGCCGGCTGCCCAGCCAGTTGGCTGATGGTCTGAAAGGCCGAGATGGCGATCGTTTTCGGCATGACGTTGTTGAAAGTGGGGCTCGAAGCGATGCGCTTGAAGGTTCATGGTCAGTCTATCGAAGTTCGCCTCACGAATCCGCGGGACTTGGCACAGCGAACCAATTCAGTAGAGAACCTTCATCAAACAAAGACCACTTGCCACAGCCGTTGGGCCAGCCTGTGCGCGATTACGACTTTCAAGAATGCGAGACATTTCGGCGGCCGCGAGACGTCCGCGGCCTACCTCGACGAAAGTTCCCACAAGGTTGCGCACCATGTGATGTAGAAATCCGTTGCCGCACACGGTATAGGTGAGAATTTCCCCGACGGTCGCTCGCCGTAGCGTCGCTGGATGAATCTGCCTGCGCTCCAATCCGCATCGTTCCCAGCGAACCGGGTAAGGGAAGTAGAGATTCTCGCGACCACTGCGACGTCTCGATGCGGCGGATATTTCCGCAGGCGGTCGTCGTACATTTCGCTGCGGCCGCGTGGCTGTCATCTTCCCCGGCGTTCTCGTCTTTGAGACGTGCAGTGCGGTCCGGATCGGACGCCGCGAAGGACGTAAAGTCATGTTCTCCGAGAATCGCGTCCGCCGCGGCCTGCATAGCTTCCAGATCGAGCGGCCACCGGCAAATGGAAACGTACCGCGCCATAAACGGCGAGCAAATCCCGCCTCGAAAAATTCGGTATTGATACACCTTGCCGACGGCACTATGCCGCGCATGGAAATCCTCCGCAGCATGCTCCGCGGACAGGACGCGAATCGCAGCCGGAAGGATTCGATTCAGCGCGCGCTGAAGATTGTCTGCAGGGATGGCGGCGCGCAGAGAAAAGCTTGCCACCTGTCCCCATGCGTGGACGCCGGCATCCGTCCGTCCCGACCCCTGTGGCAATACCTGCTCCCCCGTAACCGACGCAACTGCATCCGCCAGCAGGCCCTGGATAGTCGGCAATCCCGGCTGAATTTGCCAGCCGTGGAAATCCGTTCCGTCGTACGACAGAATGAGTTTCCACACTGTTCCCGAATTACTACCTTCGCCTTCTTGCATCGCTGCTTTCTTCCCGCTGCGTGTCCGCGTTTCGCGTTGACCGACCTGCGATTTTGATCAGAGAAGCGCCCAGCAGAGACCAGTGACGGCATGCTGAAGCCTTCCGCTGTCGGGTGCCGGTTGACATCGTTCCTTCGCGCAATTTTTCTTGCTTTAAGGAAAGCCTCTCACTGCCAGTTTGCGCCCTGGAGGATCGCGGCCATCCACGGGTCATGCGCTCGTGTTGCTGCGATATACTCATCCTCGTTAGCAGATTACACGTGGTTTAACGCGGTCGACACGCGGCGTTGGTGTGGCGGCCTGGTTGGATGCCTGAAAGACTGAGCATTGGGCGGATTAGGGAGAAATCTGCGATTCGGCCCCGCTTGAGGAAATAGTTTGCTTGGGATCGACGGGAACCATCCAGTCGGAAATCTCGTAACCAATTCACAGAACGCGAATGAAGAGCAAAGTTGTTCCGGGAACCACCATTTTGCGATTTTCTTGGAGACAGAGCTTGGTGGGTTCCTGATCAAGAAAGACCAGGTTTTTTCGAAGCGGAAAGCCCTGGAAGGCCATCGAATGGAAGGTTTTCATTCTGAGGCTGCGGCAAGATTTCCCTGCATGCACGCGCGGGTCGCGTCCAGTTTGGGTTAGGACGCCACGGTGACAGTTCCATATCGCGGCTAGGTGAAAATATTTTTGTGAGGCAAAGAGAAGGGTAGGGCAAACGTGAAAACGAAGGATTTGCAGAGTGGTTGGGTGATTGGGCTGATGATGCTGAACCTGGTGATGCCGGTGGCCGGGGCTCAATCGCAGAGTTCCAGTAGCGCCCTTCCAAATGCTCCCGCCGAGGCGACGGCAACGGTTGCCTCGCCAGCGCCCCCTCAACCTGCTTTGACAGAGCCCTACGCGCTGCGTCCTACCGATCAGAATTTTTCCGTAGGCAAATCGCAGTTTCCCAACCCGTTCAGTGCTTTTACTGAAACGGTGGTTCCTCCGGCTCGCCTGACGAACTCGTCCCGGCTCGATTCTCTGTACCGGGACGGCAAGATTTATCTCAGCCTGGACGATGCCATCATGCTGGCGCTCCAGAATAATTTCGATATCGCAATCGCACGCTACAACCTGGACATTGCCGACACTGATGTTTTGCGTGCCCGTTCCGGTCTCGCATATCTCGGCGTGAATTCCGGGTTGGTGACCGGCACACTGGGTGGTACGACGGGTCCGGTTGCCAGTTCCTCTCCGGCCGCCACCACCGGCGCGACTAGTTCAACCAGTTCCACATCCGCAACCACGATTCAGACCGCGGGAGCTTCCGGCGGAGGGCCGGGCGGAACGTCGGTCGGTGCGGGTGGCGCGGCGTCCGGCCCAAACGGAATTACAGCTTCTACCCTGGGTGCTGGGCCACTGGATATCCCCGAGGAACCGCTCGATCCAGTGTTGACAGGCACCGTACAGCTTGGTCGTGAGTATGTGCCCCAAACTTCGAACTTCCTTACCGGCACTTTTCAGCTCAACGAGAACCTCGACGAATACAACTTCGGCTATACCCAGGGCTTCTTACCGGGCGAAACTTTAGCGATCACGTTCAACAACAACCGCATCACGACAAATGCAAATTCGGCCTTCGGAAATTTCTATAGCCCATCGCTCAATTCATCTTTCAACGCCCAGGTGACTCAGCACCTGCTGCAGGGATTTGGATGGGCGGTGAATGGTCGCTTTATCGCGATCACCAAGAACAACCGCCAGATCACCGATTCCTCATTCCGCGCGCAACTGATGTACACCATCGACCAGATCGAAAATATCTATTGGGGACTGGTCGGCGCGTACGAGGATGAGCGGGCGAAAGAAGGCGCACTGAAGCAATCCACGCAGCTGCTATCGGATGATCAGAAGCAGTTGCAGATCGGCACTCTGGCGCCGCTGGATGTGGTGAACGCCAACGCGCAGGTCGCCAGCGATAAACAGGCCTTGATCACCGCGAAGACCAAGCTGGAATATCAACAACTGATCATCAAGCAGGCGATCGCCCGCAATCTCGACGATCCCATCTTCGCCGCGGCTCCTGTCATTCCCACCGATCGTGTCTCCCTGACGGAAACGCCGGAAGAACAAAAGCCCTTGCAGGAACTGGTGCAGGATGCGTACACCAATAGCCCCAATGTGGAGCAGGCAATTCTGGCGCTCAAGAATCAGGAAATCACCCTCAAGTCCGTCAAGAATGCCATGCTGCCGGTGTTGGATGTCTATGCGTTCTACGGTGCATCGGCCATTGGTGGTTCAAAAAATCCTCTGATCACCTGCGGAATCATTCCCGGACTCGGTTACGATCCTTGCGCCGGTACTCCGGGTCTCAACATTCCTTACAGTACGGTCATATCGAACCTGGGCAGTAGCACGGGCCCGAACAAAGGCGTGGGATTCAATTTCAACGTGCCCATTCGCAATCGCCATGCCCAGGCCCAGGCGGATCGTGCCCAGCTGGAATATCGCCAGTCGCAGATGCGGCTGCAGCAGTTGTATGTGCAGCTCAAGATGCAGGTCACCAATCAGATCTACGCGCTGCAGAATGATCGCGCCCAGGTAATGTCCGCCGAAGCCAGCCAGAATTATGCGATTCAGAGCTCTCGACGCCGAGCAGAAGAAATATCGGCTCGGTGCCTCCACCAGCGCCAACGTGCTGTCGCAGACGCGCAACCTGGAGACCGCGCAGGATAATTTGATCGCAGCGCAAACTACCTATGCCGTTGATCGCGCGTCGCTCTCGCAATTGGTCGCCGATACCTTGCAGAAATATGGCATCAGCATCACCGACGCAGCCACGGGCAACGTCACCCAGGAACCGAATGTACCCGGTTTGGAAGCGCCGCAGCCGGAAGCCAAGCCGGAGCCACTCCATCCTAACCAGGGTCAGAACGGAAACGACACGGTAACCCCGGCGCCCGCGACGCAAAGCCCGCAAGGCATCGTAAGTTTCCGGGTGGTCGAAAAAATAAAAAGGCCAGATCGAAATGATCTGGCCTTTATTTTTTCGAGAGCTATCGCTCAGTAATGCGATCCAGAAAATCGAAAAACTCCGGAAATGAAATCGCGGCCGACTCAGCTCCGTGAATTGTTGTCTGGCCCGTCCGCACGCAGCGCCGCCACAGCAAACGCCATCGCAATCCGATGATCGTCGCCGGCATCGATTTCAGCGCCATGCAAGCGTTTGCCCTCCAGCTACATCCAGGCCATCTTCGAATTCTTCCACCTTGGCTCCCATGGCGCGCAGATTCTTCGCCACCAGGGCAATGCGGTCCGATTCCTTCACTCGCAACTCACGCGCATCGCGAATACGAATTCCGTCGCGCGTGTACGGTGCAATCGCCGCTAACACGGGTAACTCGTCAATCAATTGTGCGGACAACGCACCGCTGATTTCCGTACCGGCCAGGCCATTTGGATTTCCGACCACCTGCAGCGTGCCCACTAACTCCGCGTGTTGCTCGCTCAGCTCCAGTACGTTCAACCCGACGCCCAGCCCGCGCAACACATCCAGCAACGACGCGCGTGTGGGGTTCATGCCAATCCCATCCAGCACCAGGTTCGACTCCGGAAACAGCGCCGCCGCGCATAGAAAAAATGCCGCCGAAGAAAGATCCCCCGGCACGCCGGCATCGATGCCGTGAAGTTTCTGTCCTCCGGCGATGCTGACCGTCAATTTGCTGCGTTCGATCTCCGCCCCAAACGCGCGCAACGCCAACTCGCCATGGTCGCGCGTGTGCACCGACTCATGCACCAGCGTGGTGCCGCTGGCCTGCAAGCCAGCGAATAACAGGCATGTCTTCACCTGGGCGCTGGCAATCGGCGTCTGATAATCCAAGCCACGCAGCGGGCCGCCGTGGATGGTTACCGGCGCATGGCCCTCTGTCAGCTCAATTCGAGCTCCCATGGCCGATAGAGGGGTGCGAATGCGCTCCATCGGTCGCCGGCTCAGCGATGCGTCACCCACCAGCGTGCTGCGAATCGGTTGCGCCGCCAGCAGGCCTGCAAGCATGCGCATTGTGGAACCAGAGTTGCCGCAATCAAGCGCCGCCTTCGGCTCACGAAATTCACCTGCGCATCCTGTAATGGTGATGACGCCGTTCTCGCCTCGTTCGATCTGCGCGCCCAGCTGTTCCATGCAGGCCAGCGTGCTGTGCGGATCCGCGCCGCTGGAAAAATTCGTCAGGTGCGATGTGCCTTCCGCGAAGCCTGCCAGCATGGCGTAACGGTGCGAGATGCTCTTATCTCCCGGCAGGCGCAGACTTCCCAGCACATTCCGTGCCGGCGTAACCACGCGCGTTGAACCAGACGATAGAGCCTCAGATGACTTCATGTGGGACAAAGAAATTTCTCCTCCAACTTTTCCGATCGTCTCGACAGAAAGGTGCAGACCTTGTGCGGACGTCCCATTTTGGAACAGCTCGATCCAATCCGGAAATCTCATCGTACCGTGAACCGATTCCTTCGTGGAAACTTCGCCGAATCGCCTCACCATAAAAACAACGAGCAGGGCGGACCAACATCGACTGCTGCTCCTGGTGAGGCTCCCATGTTGAAGGTTGATCCGTTCAAATTCAGTATCGCCGTCGCAGTCGTCTTCGGATGTTTATTCATTCCCGTAGCACTGGCGCAGACCTCGCAATTCGACGCATCCATCCCGGCCGACAACCTGACGGAGTCCGGAATCCAGCCGGATGCACTGCAGCTTTATGATCGCGCTGTGCATGAACTCCACCAGGGTCATGCAGTTCCCGCCGAGGCAGACGCGAATCGTGCGCTTCAGAGGGATCCGAAATTTGCCGACGCTGCCGCACTCGCTGCAACCGCAGCGCTGATGCAGGAACAATTTGCACGCGCAGCTACAGAAGCCACTCAGGCTATCCAGATCAACGCCAACGACGAAAAAGCCTACGTCATTCTTGCCACTGCGCAAAATTATCTTGGCAACTATTCTGCCGCAGCCGATGCGCTGCGCCACGTGCGCCCGCAGGAGCAGCAAACCTGGCAGGTCGCCTATCAGTGGGCGCGAGCCGAAGCTGGCCTGCAGCATTTGCCGGAATGCTTGGAGTGGCTGAATCGCGCTGCGCTCTCCGCACCGGTCAACTTTGCACCACTGCATTTGTTGCGTGCCAGTGCTCTGCTTGCAACGGGCGATAACGCGCGCGCCGCCGATGAACTGGACATCTATCTGCAATTTCCCAGCGTCAATGCCACGCAGCGTGAGCTTTTAACGCAGGAGCTCCATCGGCTGCGTCAACTGCCGCCGTCAAGCGCGGCTGCATCCGCTGCTCACGGCAACTAAGCATCGCGCCTCCAATCAAACCGCGCCACGACGTGTTCATTGGTCAGCAACGCATCCGTATCCAACCACCGGACCTCGCTCAAATTATGTGTGTAGAATGATCCTGATTTTCTACCAATCAGTCTGGAGATGCGGGACATGCAGCGTCGCGATTTCATCAAGTCTGTGGTTGCCTTGGGTGGTGCGTCGGTATTAGGCCAAAAGACATCGTTCGCGTTTCAGGATGTTTCCTACACTCCCACTCCGTACCCCGATATAAAGCGCGTGCTGGTCATGTTCAAATGCCATTTTGACGCCGGATTTGTCGCTACCCAGGCGCGAGTGGTCGATTGGTATTTCTCCGATTATTTTCCTGAGGCAATCCGTCTTGCCAGCGACCAGCGTCGCACCCGCGGACCTTCTTATGTATGGACCACCGGATCATGGCTCGTTTACGAGTATCTGGAGCAGGCCTCCTCGCAGGATCGAAAACGCATGGAGGATGCGATTACGCGCGGTGACGTCGCCTGGCATGCGCTGCCGTTCAGTTGGCAGACGGAGCTGATGGATCCATCGATGATTGCCGGCAGCATCGGGCTATCACAGGCTCTGGACAAGCGCTTTGGCCGCACAACGACTGGCGCCAAGATGACTGACGTTCCCGGCCACACCCGCGGGTTGATTTCTCCGCTGGCCGCGCATGGTGTCAAATTTCTCGATATCGGCGTGAATGGCGCGAGCATGCCGGCCGAGCTTCCGCCGCTGTTTCTCTGGAAAGATTCGAACGGGAGCAACCTGGTCGTGATGTATCACCTTGGCTATGGCGGCACCGTTCAAGTTCCAGGTTCCGATCTTGCCGTCGTCATCGAGGTGGCCAACGACAATGCCGGCCCCCACTCACCCGACGAAATTGTTCGCATCTATTCTGAACTTGGCCATCGCTTTCCGAATGCCGGCATCCACGCCGCCAGCCTGACGGAGATTGCAAACGCGATCGAGCCCTATCGAAATCAGTTGCCCGTTGTCACTGAGGAAATTGGCGACACCTGGATTTACGGGGTCGCGAGCGATCCGCTCAAGGTGGCGCGATATCGCGAAATTGCCCGGCTTCGCAACTCCTGGATTGGGCAGAAAAAATTTCGCATCGGCGATGCTACTGATGTCGCGTTGCTGCGTTCTGTTGGTCTGGAGGCGGAACACACGTGGGGCACGGATACAAAAACGTGGCTGGATTACGATCATCAAACGCCGCAGGATCTGGCAAAGATGCTCGACACGAAAAACTACAAGGTTGTCGCATTCAGCTGGCAAGAAAAGCGCAAAGACCTCTTCGATGGGGTCAAGCGGCTCCCGACGCCGCTCCGCACCCAGGCGCAAGACGCAATCCGCAACCTGCAGCCGAAGGTTCCGCAATTGACCGGCGGCACTCTTGTTACCGCGTCGCAGCCTGTCGAAAATCCGCACTTCATTCTTCAACTCGATCCAAAAACGGGCGCGGTTCACCGCCTTCAAAATAAAAAAACGGGAAGGGAATGGGCGTCACCCGATCATCCGCTGGGCCTGTTTTCCTATCAAACACTTTCTCAGCAGGATTATTCGGAGTATCGGGCGAAGTATCTTGTCATGCAGGCAAGTTGGGCACAGTTTGATTTTGGAAAGCCCAATATCGAACGCTTCGGCGCCAGAAATCAGGAATGGCAGGCATCGCTGGTCGATCTGCGGGCGCACAAGGATGCGCAGGGCCATCGTCTGCTGGCGCGGCTGGAGATTCACGACGCCGAAGCGCAGCAGTCCGGTCGCACCGCGTTTCCGCAAAAGCTGTACATGGAATGGTTCCTGCCCGATGCTGAACCGGAGATCCATCTGAATTTTTATGCGTTTCAGAAACCAGCGACGCGTCTACCGGAATCGCTCTGGCTCACCTTCAATCCGGTAGTCTCCGATCCTAAAGGTTGGATGCTGGACAAATCTGGCGAGCAGGTTTCACCGTTCGATGTGGTTCGCGGCGGCGGCCGGCAAATGCATGCCGTCTCCACCCATTTCAGTTACAAGGATGACAAGGGCTCGTTCGTTGTCGAGCCGGTCGACTCGCCACTGGTTGCCATGGGTAAGAAATCGCCGCTGAACTTCTCGAAAGACCAGCCCGATCTGTCCAGCGGCATGCATGTCAATCTGTTCAACAATGCCTGGGGAACCAACTACATCATGTGGTACGGAGAGGACATGCGTTCCCGCTTTATCTTGCGCGCCTGATGCCGCGGAACTGCGGCTTCGCGCTTAGCATTTCACCGGCTTCTTGGGATCGATGACGCGAAGTGCAATCACGGTCTCGTCGTCAAAGTGCTCCACGCCACCCTGAAAGTCGGAAACCTCTTTCAGAATGTTCGCGACCATCGTAGAGGCGGAGCAGTGGCGATGTTTTTCCAGGACTGCTGTCAGCCGATCCATATCGAACATTTCATCGCGATCATTTTCCGCGTCGATCATGCCATCGGAATAAAACACCAGCATGTCGCCGGGCTGTGTCGATAACGTGAACTCTTCATATTCGACATCAGGAAACATGCCCAGCGGAATGCCCGTCGCCTGGATCGGCTCGACACCTTTCGCGCGAATGTAAAGCGGCTGGCAGCCGCCCGCATTGGCAACTTGCAGCGTCCTGTCATTGTCGTTCCAGATCGCGAACAGCATAGTGACGTATTGCGCGTCCAGTTTTCTTTCCTGTAACTGATCGTTCAGCGCCGCCAGCATTTTTGCCGCTGTGGGTTTTTGCGCCGCCAGCGAACGCATCACACCGCTGACCAGCGCCGCATACAACGCGCCCGCCGCACCCTTTCCGCTCACATCGCCCAGCACGATGGCGGTCCGTCCGTCTCCATAGTCCAGAAAATCGTACAAGTCGCCGCCGATGGTGCGAGCCGGCACAAATCGAGCCGCCACTTCCGCATGCACGGGTTCTGGAACAGTCTGCGGCATCAGGCGAAATTGCACCTTGCGCGCCATCGTCAAATCATCTTCCAGGCGCTGCTCTTCCTGCGCCAGTCGCTGATAGAGGCCGGCGTTCTCCATCGCGATCGCCAGCTGCGAGGCCAGCGTGCTGACTGCATGCACATTGTCTTCGCTGAAGAAGTGCGCTTTGGTATGTTCCAAATCCAGCACGCCCAGAACCTTGCCTTTGTAGATCAAAGGCACGGCCATCTCCGACCGCGTCTCCGGGTGCACCATAATGTATCGCGGGTCCTGGCGTACGTCGCCCACCGTGATCGTTTGCCGCGTGCTGACAGCGGCTCCAATCAAACCTCGTTGCAAAGGCACGGGCTCAGAAAAGGAATTGTCGGTCTTTCCGAATCGAATCGAAAAGCGGTGGATCAACATGTTCGTCTTCTCATCCAGCATCCAGATGGCGAACATCTGGTAGGGAATCACCCGCTGCAACAATTTTCCGACCCGCTCCAGCAATTGCTCCGGATCCAGAATTGACGTTAGTTCGCGGCTGATTTCATGCAGCAATTCCAGCGACTGCGCTTGCCGCGAAATGCGTGTATAGAGTCGCGCATTTTCCACCGCAATCGCAACGCGTGACGCGGTCAGCTGCAACAGGTGCAGATGCTCCGGACGAAAATAGTTCGCCTGCTCCGATTGAATATCAATCACGCCGATGACGCGATTCTTGGTCACCAGGGGCACGGCAAGCTCGGAGCGCACCTGGGAGTTCGCATCGATGTAATTCGAAAGCGAGCTGACGTCGTTGATCAGCATCGCCTCTCTGCGCTCTGCCACTTGTCCTACGACGCCTTCGCCCATGCGAATGCGCAGCCGCTCTGCATCTGCGGAGTGACCAATCTGGAAGCGCATGCGTAATTCATTGGTGCGATCGTTCAACAGCAGGATGGCAAAAATGCGGTAATCGATGACGGCGCGCACCAGATCAGCCACGCGATGCAGCAACGTCTGCAAATCCAGCGTGGTGTTCAGCGCATCGGCAAGCCGGGTAAGAAAGTCCCCTTGCACCGCATCGATTCTGGGCTCGTTGCGAAGCGTTACCGTAGAACTTGGGCGATAATCACCCTCATACGCGTGGTGTTCCGCCGCATGCTTGGAATCGCCCGCACCCCTGGATTCGGTTTCATTTGGTCGGGTGGCCGCATCGGCGTGGATTGTCGCGTTCTCAGACGGAGTTTCTCGCACCTCTGGCTCGGCATTTTCGGATGCGGATTTGCGTTTGTTGGGACTCATGGCTCGCTCTTCAGGATAGCTTAGGAACGCGCAACGAGTTCCACAAGTTTTCCCATGGAGTCTTCGTCGCGGTTGCCGCTATTTTGAGGATGCCGCGCCTTGTCCCGCCAGATAGTTCTGTACTGCGCGTTGTTGCTCCATGTAGCTTTCCAGAATGGCGACACCGGAAGAGGTTCCAATGCGGCTGGCGCCGGCTTCCAGCATGTCGCGAACCGCTTCCAAAGTGCGAATGCCACCCGCCGCCTTCACGCCGCAACGGCCTCCGGCCACGCCGCGCAGCAGGCTTACATCTTCGACAGTCGCGCCGCCGGTAGAAAATCCCGTGCTGGTCTTCAGGAAGTCCACGCCCGCGGCTACGCAGATCTCAGACGCCCGCAGTTTTTCTTCCAGCGTCAGCAGGCATGTTTCCAGAATTGCTTTCAGGGTGGAGCCGGCATCGTGCGCCAGTTCTACCATGGTGCGAACATCGCTTTGCACCGTGGCGTTGTCGCCGCTCTTCAGCGCGCCAATATGGATGACCATGTCGAGCTCTCGCGCCCCAAGCCGCAACGCGGACTCGCCTTCTTCGCGCTTGTTGTGGGTGAGGGAAGCACCAAATGGAAATCCCACCACCGATCCCACTGCCACGCCGGACCCAGACAGCGCACTGTGCGCGAGCGCGATCCAGCAGGGGTTGACGCTGACGCACGCGAAGCGATAATGCATCGCTTCCTCGCACAGCCGTACTATGTCGGCGGCGGTTGCATCCGGTTTCAAAAGTGTGTGGTCCAGCGTTGCCGCAAGGCTTTGCCAGTCACGGAGAGCATTGGCAGCAAATCCTGCAACATCGAAGCTTGAGATTTCAAATTCGTCTGCAAGTTCGGGGGAAGAAGAAGCACTCATATTTCAATGTTCCTGTCTACTACTT
Source organism: uncultured Acidobacteriota bacterium (assembly GCA_963774515.1). GTDB lineage: Bacteria > Acidobacteriota > Terriglobia > Terriglobales > Acidobacteriaceae > JAKAAZ01. Next base: position 21,261 of record CAVZFK010000009.1, read on the forward strand.
TTAGATGCAGAACTACTCTACTACTCCCACACATCGGTGGGAGTATCTGTTGCCATAACGCAAATGTCCGGAAGATTGCGGTAACGTTCGGCGAAGTCCATGCCGTAACCGACCACAAAACGGTTGGGAATCGAGAAGCCGACATAGTCCGCTTGAATATGGCACAGGCGCCTTTCAGGCTTGTCCAGAAACGCCGCGATTTTCAGTGTAGCGGGGCCTTGCGCCAGCAACATATTTTTCAAGTAACAAAGTGTGCGCCCGGTATCCAGAATGTCCTCAACCAGGATGACGTTCCTGCCCTCAATCGGCTCATCCAGGTCCTTAAGCAACCGCACCGCGCTCGAACTCGTTGCCATGCCATAGCTTGAAACCGCCAGAAAGTCGAACGTGCAGTCCACCGTGATCGTCCGCGCCAGGTCCGCCACAAAGATCGCCGCGCCTTTCAGCACCCCGACCAGCATAATCCCCCGTCCCGCAAAATCACGGCTGATTTCTGCCCCTAATTCGCTGACCCGCTGCTGTATCTGCTTCTGGGTCAGCAGGCACTCGAGCCCCTGGTTGATGGCTGTGTTTGTCATGGATGGTTCTATCTATCGCTGATTGTAGGACGGAATCTTGAACATTGTGTGAGCCGCCGCTGCCGAAAGCCATCTTAGTCCAGGCATGCAAACAGCTCAATTCCCATATACTGAAAGTCTAGGGAATTCTGTCTGGCATGTATCCATTTATTCACATTGGTCGTTTTCAAATTGGTACTTTCGGCATCTTGCTTTGGCTTGCCGCCGTTTCCGGCTGCTGGGTGCTTTATAAGAATTTTCAACGTAAAGGTGTCGATGCGGACGCCATTAACGTCACTGCGCTGGCCACCGTGGCCGGGATTATTGGCGCCAAGTTGTGGCATGTCTTTGAATCACCTCATCTGTTGATGCAGATTCCGATGCAACTCCTGCTGGATCGCGCTGGTTTTGCCTGGTTTGGAGGCCTCGTCGCCGCCATCCTCGTCCTTATGTGGCAGGGACGTGTCGCCAAGGTGGGTGCCTTGGGCATGCTGGACTTGGCAGCGCCCGCCGCCGCCGTCGGCTATGGCGTAGGCCGGATTGGGTGCCTCACCTCCGGAGATGGCGATTACGGTATTCCTACCACGTTGCCCTGGGGCGTCAGTTTTCCACATGGACTGGTTCCCACCGTGCAAAGGGTGCAGCCAACACCGATTTATGAGTTCATCGCCGCTCTGCTGATCGCCTGGTATCTGTGGCAGCGCGGAAAAGTGGACCGGCCCGTCGGCATGATCACTGGCGAATATTTAGTGTGGTCTGGATTGGCACGTTTTCTGGTCGAATTTGTTCGAATCAATCCAAAACTTTATTTCGGGATGAGCAATGCCCAGGTTGCCAGCATCGGCTCCATGGTGGCTGGAGTGGTTTTGATCGCCTGGGCTCGACAGCATCCACACATCATCCAGCAGGCGCAAAAACGAAAACACAAGCCCGCACCTCATACCGTGACCAGCTGAACCCTCAGAGCCGCTTCAGAAATTCTTTCACCTGCTCCAGCTGAGGAAACATCTTTTCGTCCTGCTGAAATTCGCGCGAGTGGACACACCTGCGTCCGCCACGCATCTTCACCGGATGTTTCAAGTGCAGCATCTCGTGAAACACAAGATACTCGACCGCATAGCGAGGCGTCTGTGGCCGATCGAACACTCGGCTGACCACGATCGTATTGTGCGCCGCATCATAATGACCCAGCTGTCGCCTCGCCGAGTGAGCACTCCAGGTCAGCACGGGTCGCCCAAGCAGCCCATTAAAAAATTGTCGATTCAGATGATCGAAGACTTCGTCCAGATCGTAGGTATTTCCTTGCGCGGTAGAAACATTTTTTCTCCCACGACTGCGCCGCACCGTCTCTGCTCGGCGAATCACAGCCTCGCTTCCTAGATGTCGACGATAGCGATTGGCATGCACGGGCTCAATCGGCTTGCGATACAGCTTCGCCAGCAGGATGTGCGCGATCGCGCGCGTCACGCTGTCCGGCGCGCCTTCCAGCATGTCGGAGAGTCGCACAAATGCGGTGCCCTCGCGCAGTCGAATCGTAGTGTTCACGCCGGTAAAAGGATAGAAGCTTATGTGAAATAACGGCATGGGAGCGCGCGGACGCAAGTTGCGATATTCCGCGGAAAAAATTTCTTGCAGGCGCAGTTCAGACGTTACAGTTTGCGGCTCAGGTTCCAGCATGGGGAGAAGCGCTGGGGGCGATGCGGTCAAAGCGATGTTCCCTTCTGCAGTTGTTTCCAGTCTTGATTGTAGAGAATTTTCATGCGGGATGTCAGCGCCTCGCATCCGCCGCCAGGCAGTCTCGAACCACGTCATCGCGCGCGGCAATTGCTGCCTATTTCTGCAGCGCTTTCAGGCGCTGTCTTGTTTGTTGAACTTCATCGGGATATTGATCGTGAGCGACCGCGAGGAATTTTTGATAGTACTGAACTGCTTGTTTCGTCTGGTGCAGATGATCGAGCGCCGTGGCGCGAAGAAATAATGTCGCCGCACTGTCGCTCAGCGTTTGCGAGCGATGGTCGAGCGCGGTCAGCACCAGCTGATATTGCCCATCTCTCCACGCGGCAAAGGCAAGCCCGCTCCACGCATCCTCCTGCGTCGGCTGAATCTGCAGCGATTTCTGAAACATCTCCACCGCCTGCGGCCACTGTTGCTGGTGCATCAGGTTTTCCGCGGCTGCTGTTAGCAGATCCGGATTGTTTCCGTCATTCGCCAGCAACTGCTGATACAGCGGAGCTGCTTTGTCCGGATGCCCAGCGCTGCTGTAGAGATCGGCCAGCATCCGTGTCACAGCAGGTTGATCAGGATTCTGTTGATGCAGCGACTCCAGCTGCGACTCCGCCGCCGAGGTGTTTCCTTGCCCGGCCAGCGCGGTCACAGATAACGACAGCAGCGTTGGATCGTTCGGCTCCTGCTTCAATGCCGGCTGCAACGCAGTCTCTGCATCCTGAAACTTGCCCTGGTGAATGAAAGCCCGCGCCAAGCCTTCTGTCGCAGCGATGGAGGTTGGATCTTTTGCGAGGATCTTCTGGTATTCCTTGCCGGCGCCGTCGTAGTTGTCGACATCTTCCGCGAGTTGCGCAGCGAACAGCGTGTCGTCGGTTTGCTCTGGCGTCAATTGCAATGCCAACAGCAGGGCATCGCTGGCGGAGGCGGCATCATGCATCTCAGCATCGACACGTGCCAGCGTGCGCGCAGCACTCGCGACCATCTGGTGGGCATCGCCGCTGGCCGGTTGCAACGTAACTGCGGTTTCCAACTCATGCCGAGCTTCTGGCCATTGTTGTTGCGACGCCAGCAAATGTCCTAGCGCGGCGTGCGATTCAAATTGCTTCGGATCCACTTCGATGGCCTTGCGGTAGTTGGCTTCGGCCGTCGCATTCTGATGCTGCGCCTGTTCGATGTAGCCGCGATCGTAATCGATTCGTGCGTTCTCCAGTGAGCCTTCCGGCTCGAGCGCCTCTGCCTTGCTCAACAGCGCGACAGCGTGATCGTATTGCTGTCGCGAGATGGCAGTCTCGGCCTCGCTTAGATACGTGGCCGCTGACGTGGGAGCATTCACCGAGGGCTCAGATGTTCCCGGAGGAAGCGGTGTGGTCTGCGCCTGCATCCACACGCTGCAAGCTAAGAATCCTGCGACCAACACACATGCAAAAATTGCCGATTGCTTCATCGTTTTCCTGCCGCTGCCAAATTCGCGGCGTGGTTTGCGGCCTGCAGCACTCGTGCCAGCCATTGCCCTGTGTGTGACGCGGGAACTGCCGCGATTTGCTCCGGCGTTCCCACGGCCACAATCTCGCCACCGCGGCGCCCGCCCTCCGGGCCTAGATCGAGTATCCAGTCCGCTGCCTTCAATACATCCAGATTATGCTCAATCACCAGCAGTGATCCGCCGCCGTCAATCAACTGACGCAGCGCGGAAAGCAATTTGCTGACATCGTCAAAATGCAATCCCGTCGTCGGCTCATCCAGAATGTAGAGCAACCGATTCTTTGCCCGCTTGCCGCCTGCAGGTCTCGCGTTCGCTAGGTGAGACGCCAGTTTGACGCGCTGCGCTTCGCCGCCGGAAAGTGTCGTCGCCGACTGTCCCAGTCGCACGTAGCCGAGCCCAACATCGTCCAGCACCCGCAGCCGATCTTGAATCTTCACATGCCCGGCGAAAAATTGCAGTGCCTCTTTCACCGTCATATTCAGCACGTCGTGAATGTTCTTCCCCTTGTAGCGAACGTCCAGCACGCCGGCCTTAAACCGCGTGCCGTTGCATTCCTCGCAGGGAAGCTCCACATCCGCCAGGAATTGCATCTCCACCGTCACCGTGCCGTCGCCTTGGCAAACTTCGCATCGACCGCCGGGCACGTTGAACGAGAAAAAACCGGGACCGTAGCCTTTTCGCTTTGCATCCGGCAGCGACGCAAACAGGTCGCGGATGCCGTCGAACGCCTTCATATACGTCACGGGGTTCGACCGCGGAGTACGCCCGATCGGCGACTGATCCACCAGCACAACGCCATCCAGATATTGCGAGCCGTCCAGCGTGTCGTACAGATGCGTCGGATCGGCAATGTCGGCTTCACCCAGGCGATGCGCCAAAGCGCGATACAGCACATCATGCACCAGCGTCGATTTGCCCGACCCAGAAACACCGGTGATGCACGTCAACATTCCGAGTGGGATGTCGCAGCTGACCGAACGCAAATTATGCGCGCGTGCTCCTGTCAGTCGCAGCCGCTCAACCCCCGGAGTTCGCCGCCGAGACGGAATTGGAATCGCAAGCTGGCCACGCAGATATTTACCTGTCAGTGAATTTGGAGACCGCATCAGCTCCGGCAACGTTCCAGAGGCCAGTAGTCTACCGCCCAGTTCTCCCGCGCCCGGCCCAAGGTCCAACAGGTAATCTGCCGCGCGAATAATATCCGCATCGTGCTCGACCACCAGGATCGTGTTCCCCAAATCGCGCAGGCCTTCCAGAATTCGAATCAGCCTGCCCCGTATCCCGCGGATGCAATCCAATCGACGGTTCATCCAGCACATACATCGCGCCTACTAGCTGCGATCCCAGCGAGGTTGCCAGCTGCACACGCTGCGCCTCGCCGCCCGACAGCGTCGAGGACAGCCGATCGAGCGATAAATAATCCAGGCCAACATCATTCAAAAATCCCAGGCGTTGGCGAACTTCCTCCAGAATTCTGCCCGCCAGCTCCATCTGCGCCGGGCTCAACTGCAGCTGCGCAAAAAATGCCTGCGCCTCTCCCACGGTCATCGCAGTGACGTCGCAAATGTCGAGTCCGCCAATTTTCACTGCACGCGCTTCTGCTCGCAGCCGCTTGCCGCCGCACTCCGGGCACAACGCGTACCCGCGATATTTGCTGAGAAATACGCGCACGTAGAGCTTGTATTTCTTATGTTCCAGGTGCGCAAAAAATCCTCGAATGCCGGGGAACGACTTGTCGCCGTTCAGAATAAAATCCTGATGCTCCTGCGAAAGATCTTTCCACGGCACATCCAATGGAAGATTTCTTTCTTTCCCCGCACGCCGCAACTCGCCGAACATTGGCCGATATTTCGGTCGCACCCAGGGATCGATCGCACCCTCATTCAGCGTGCGCGTTTTATCCGGAATGATCTTGTCCAGATCAAAATCGATAGTGTTGCCGAACCCTTCGCATCGCGCGCAGGCACCATAAGGATTGTTGAAGGAAAATAGCGGCGGCTCCGGCTCACGATAGACGCGATTGCAATGGCTGCACGTGTACGTGCCCGAAAAGCGCAGCCGCTGTCGATCTTTTGCAGCAATCTCCGGCTCGCCGTCCGTGGCTCGCGGAACCACTTCGAATACGACCTCGCCGCTTTCGCGATAGCCGGTCTCCGCCGCATCCACTACCCGCGCCCGCGCCTCACCGGAAACAACAATGCGATCAATCAGCACGAAAATCGGCTGCGAAAAATCCAGCTCCAGCAGCGATTCTGGCGTGGAAAATTCCACGATTTTTTCATTTTGATAGAGCCGGTTGAAACCGCGTTGGCGCAGCTCGCCCAGTCTCTGACGCCGCGGATCCATCGGTGTCTCCTCAGCCTCGTGCGCATCCGGCACATATTCCGTCGCATAGCGATTGATCTTCGCCGCCGTCCGCGTCGCGGCGGCCAAGGCTACCCGCGCAGCTTCGGCTTTTGTCACCGGCTTGCCATCTTTTTTCGTCGGCGCGGCCGCCGCTTTTTTCGCTGCCTTCGCCGCTTTCTTAGCAGCCTTCTTCTTTGCAGCGGCTTTCTTGCTGCCGTCAGTCACGTCCGGCAACACCACCGGAAACAGCGCCAAAATCCGCGTCGACTCCGGCAGACCCAACACCGCTTCGGCAATTTCGTCCACGCTGTCACGCTTCACGATGTTGCCGCAGGTTAGGCAGTACATGGTTCCGCAGCGCGCAAACAGCAGCCGCAGATAATCGTAGATTTCCGTTGCCGTCGCAACCGTAGACCGAGGATTTCGTGTCGAATTTTTCTGCTTGATCGCAATCGCGGGAGCCAGCCCATCAATTTGATCGACGTCGGGCTTCTCCATCCGCTCCAGAAACTGCCGCGCATACGCCGACAACGACTCCACATACCGCCGCTGCCCCTCGGCATAAATTGTGTCGAAGGCAAGCGAAGATTTCCCCGAACCTGAAACACCGGTCACCACCGTCAACTGGCCGTGCGGTATCTCAAAGTCGATATTCTTCAGGTTGTGAACGCGTGCGCCGCGAACGACGATTGAATCCATTAGGTCACAAGTCCCTGCAGAGGGGTTGGCAGCGCACAAATCGCACACTGCCGCATCTTTATAGTTTACGCCAGATGCGGGGATGCTGGCCTACTCAGCTGGTCTAGGATATTGCCTTGCAGGGATGATCTTGGTACCCGCTAGGATGGGAGAGTTCAGAGGATTCGGTGTTTTGGTGAGCTGAAACATCGCGTCCAGAAAGCCCGACGATCCGTCATGAGGAGCATCATGAAAAATCCCGCAACCACCAATGTCCTGCTGCTGGTCATTGCCATGGCGTTCATCGCCATCGCCCTGAAACCTCTTCGCCAGCCACAACCCGCCAGGGCGCAGGCGGAAATATCGGCACCGTTTCCCGTCTATATCGAACCCGGTACGCAGATGATCCGCTCGCCCGATGGCAGCCAGAATGTGTACGGAAAAATGGTGGTGGATCTATCGACCGGTCGCGTCTGGGGATTTCCGACGCTGAGCAGTTCGCCCTATCCCGTCGACATATCCAGCCCCAAGCCGCCCATGTCCCACGCCATTTTTCTGGGCACATTCGCGTTTCAGGATATGTACAAGTGACAGCGGTCGCGCTGCGGGCTATTTTTGTTTGGACTTGAGCGCCTTCGTGATGGCCTGCTCGGCCAGCGGAGTCATCACCGCGTAGCCATCCGCGTTGGGATGCACGCCGTCAATGGTCAACGCCTTCTTCGTGCCCTGGTTTGAGTCGACCATGGCCGAATAGTAGTCGAGATAGACGTAATGTTTCTTCTCGCAGTAATCGCGCATCCAGCTGTTGATGGCGGAAATTTCTGCTCTCGGATCAATGCCCGGCTTCCATGGATATGCAGCCGCCGGCAAAATCGACGCCATCACCACGCGGATTCCATTAGCCCTCGCCAGGTCCGCCATCGCCATCAAATTGTCTTCGATGGAGGTGGGTGTTGTCGGGCCGGTATTGCCGGCAATATCGTTTGTCCCCGCCAGAATCACAACCACCTTCGGCTGCAGCGCGATCACATCCGGCCAAAAACGCACCAACATCTGCGGCGTCGTCTGGCCGCTGATGCCGCGGTTCACGTACGGTTTGCCGGGGAAGAATACTCCGGTCGGATGTCCCCAGGCATCAGTGATGGAATCGCCCATGAACACCACTCGCTTCACATCTGGGGCCGGAGCGCCCAATTGCGCATTGGCCTCGCTGTATCTCGCCAGGTCGCCGAAGTCGGTCAGCAATTGCTCGTCATGCTTTCGTTGATACTCGCTTTCAGGCTGTGTCGCCGGTGCGGCCTGGGTGGCAGTTTGAGGCGCCGTGGCAGGCGTCGGAGTGGTTTGCGCAGCGGCGAAGGGAACCAGCAGGAGCAAGCTAGCAGAGAAGTTTCATGCTCTCATCCTTTCGATGTGGCGTACTCGTCTGTGTGCGTTCGGACGATCCAGTTTCAGTCTGAAAACGCCGACTTTGGCGCGCGGAACACTTCAATCAACAGCAATCCCGCGCCAATCACAATGCAGGAATCGGCGACGTTGAAATCGGGATAATGATAGCTGGAAAAATTGAATGCCAGAAAATCGATGACGTAGCGATACATAAGCCGGTCATACAGATTTCCAATCGCGCCACCCAGCACCAGCGCCAGCGCAATGCTGGTCAGGTTTACGCGCCTGCCGGCTTTCATAAACACAAACAGCACGATCGCGATCGCGACCAGAGAAAAGCCGATCAACATCCAGCGCACTTTCTCTGGAGAAGGCGTGTCGGAAAACAAGCTGAACGCCGCACCGTTGTTGTACACGTGCGACAGATGAAAAAAGTGGGGGATGATGGTGATTTCCTGACCGGAAATAATGTGATGAAGAATCCACAGCTTACTCAACCGGTCGGCAATGAAGACTGCGACGGAAATCAGAAGAAGTTTGAAACGTGGATCGCGTGTACCTGTAAATCGTGAAGCTCCGCTCACTGCCCATCCTTTTTCGAATTTCCAACCGCCGCCGCCGCGGGCTCGCCACCCATGGCAGGCGCTCCAATCGCTTCCAGAGCTGCGACACAGCGTTCGCACACGGTCGGCCATTTCTGGCTCTCACCCACATGCACGGAATAATTCCAGCAGCGCTCACACTTGGCGCCATCGGCCGGCAGCGTCGTAACCTGCAGCGTTCCAGATCCATTGGGCTCGGCCGCCGCGACCAGCTCAACTTGAGACACATTGAATAATTCTTTCAAGCTCGACTCATACTTGCGCAACAACGGGATCAGCCCAGCGGGAACTTGCAGCCGCACCTTGGCTTCCAGCGCTTTGCCGATGCGCTTTTCCTTGCGCGCTTCTTCCAGGCTCTTCAGCACGTCATCGCGCACCGCTAAAAGTTGTTTCCAGTCACCCAGCAATTCTGCCGCAGAGGCAGGTGCGATATCTTGCGGCCGCGGAAAGAGCGCTAAATGAACACTCGGTTCGCGGCCGCTTTTTGTTGGGGGACCCGGGTAATGCTGCCGCGAATGGAGTGCCTGCTGCACACTCGATTCACGGCTCTTCACTGTGGTGGGTAGATATTGCCATACCTCCTCGGCAGTGAAACTTAGGTAGGGCGCGGTCAACAGCACCAGCGCCTCTGCAATGCGCGCAATCGCCGTCTGCGCAGAACGTCGCGCAGGATCGTTGGGCGCAAAGGTGTACATCCGATCCTTCAGCAAATCAAGATACATGGCGCTCAGGTCGGCTGTACAGAATTCGTTGATGGCCTGGTACACGCGATGGAACTCCATCTCGTCATACCAGCGAAGCACTTTCGTCGTCAGCTCCGCAGTCCGCGCCAGCATATATTGATCGATCGGCAGCAACTGCTCGAACGGCAACGCATCGGTGGCCGGATTGAAATCGCCCAGGTTCCCCAGCAGAAAGCGGAACGTATTGCGAAGCTTGCGATAAATATCTTCCGCCAGCCGCTTCAGCAGCGGAATCGTCGCCACCACATCTTCGCGAAAATCTACCGACGCCACCCACAACCGGATGATATCCGCACCCAATTCAGCGGCCACTTCCGTCGGACCAATGTCATTTCCACGGGACTTCGACAGCGCGCGTCCCTGATCGTCCAGCGTCCATCCGCAGGTCGCCACGCGACGATACGGCGCCGCATTTTTCGTGCCCACGCTGCATAGCAGGGAAGTATGGAACCATCCGCGATGCTGGTCTCCGCCCTCCAGGTACAGGTCCGCAGGCCACGTCAATCCAAAGCCAGCCTTCTCGCCCAGCACGGCTGCCTGACTTGATCCGGACTCAAACCATACATCCAGAATGTCCATCTCTTTTTCGAACTTCTGGCTGCCGCATCCCGGAGTCTGGCAGGTCGTTCCCGGCGCAAGAATTTCTTCCGGTGTATGCGTATGCCAGGCCTCCACGCCTTCCTCTTCAAACAACTCCACCACTCGACGGAAGATGGCCGAATCTTTCAGCGGCGCACGGCACTTTTCGCACAGGAACACCGCAATCGGCACGCCCCAGATCCGCTGGCGAGAGATGCACCAGTCCGGCCGCGTCGCAATCATGTTGGCGATGCGCTCTTCGCCCCAGCTTGGATCCCAGCGCACTTTCTTGATCTCATCCAGCGCCCGCTCGCGAAACGTCGCCGCCGAGCCATCCGGATTTTCCATCGGCGTTTCCATGTTGATGAACCACTGTTCGGTCGCACGGAAAATCACCGGATTGTGGCAGCGCCAGCAATGCGGGTACGAGTGATTGATATCCACCCGCGCCAGCAGCGCACCGCGTTCCTTCAGCAATTCGATAATCGGCTCATTCGCCGCAAAAACTTTCTTGCCCTCATACTCCGGCAATCCGTTGTGCAGCCGCCCCGCGCCATCCACGTTGCAGGTTGGATCCAGTCCGTATCGCACGCCGGTATAAAAGTCATCTGCGCCGTGCGCTGGAGCCGTATGGACCGCACCCGTGCCGGTATCCGCCGTCACGTAGTCTGCAAGCACACCCAGAATGCTGCGATCCAAAAACGGATGCTGAAATGTCGTGCGTTCCAGTTTCCGTCCCGCAAATCGCGCAATCTCCTTCGCGTCTTTGAATCCAACTGCCTCGGCGACAGATTTCGCCAGCGATTCCGCGACGATATATACCTGCCCGTCCGACTCCAGCGCGACATACTCAAAATCAGGATGAAAGGCCACCGCCAATGAAGCCGGTAGCGTCCACGGAGTCGTCGTCCAGATGATGGTGCTCACTTGCTTCCCAGCCAATGCCGCATCCAGCGCCGCAGGATCGCTCGTCATCCGGTAGCGCACGTACACGCTGGGACTGGTGTGCATTTCATATTCAACTTCCGCTTCGGCCAGCGCCGTGCGGTCGTAGATGCACCAGTACACCGGCTTCAATCCCTTGTAGACGAATCCCGCTTCGAAAAATTCAAAGAACGTTTCCAGCACCCGCGCTTCATACGACTTTGACATCGTCGAATACGGATGGTCGAACTGCCCCAGCACTCCCAGGCGTAAAAATTGTTCGCGCTGCAGGTCGACATATTTTCCGGCGTACTCACGGCAGGCCCGCAACACATCCACTGCGGGGATTTCCAGCTTCTTGCGGCCCAGCTGCTCATCTACTTTGATTTCGATCGGTAACCCGTGGCAATCCCATCCCGGAACATACGGGGCATCGTAGCCCGACATGTTCTTCGACTTCACCACAAAATCTTTTAGGCACTTATTCATCGCGTGGCCCAAATGAATGGGTCCATTCGCGTACGGCGGCCCGTCGTGTAACAGGTACACAGGAGCGCCTTTACGGGCTTCGCGAATTTGTGCGTACAACTGAGATTCCTCCCACGCAGCCAGCCGTTTCGGCTCATTCTGGGGGAGATTGGCCTTCATCGGAAAATCGGTGTGTGGCAGGTTCAGGGTCGCCTTTAAATCAGGCCCAGCGGGCATATCTTCTCCGAAGCAAAGTTTCTCGTACTCCTCTATGATAAATGCATACTTCGCATCATCGGTCTGGGGAGCAAAACGGATTGGCTGGTGAAGCGTCTAAAGCATTAACGTTATCGATATCCGTGTCATTCTCGATAACCTGAGGATTTTTTCAGCCGATTGAGTCTTGCCAGTTGTCGGGAAATACTGGATCGATTGCCCTGGAATTCATGGAAGGATTTCGGCGAAGACGACAAATAAAGCCTGCATCCAGCATAATTGAAGCAGGCAGCAAAGCGGGCCTCCCCACTCGCGAGCAGTCGAAAATGGGTTATGGATGTCGAATCAGCTTCTGATACCGCCTGATATCGAGAAAAACCAATCACGAGAGCTCCCGCAACCGTCCCTTTGGGCCACGGTTGAAGGGGATCCTTCGTTTTGGTCCTCGCTGACAGAGAATCTCCGTGCCCGGTTTTTCCCCCGGCCGCAGCCCGCGCTCCAGCTGAAATCGAAGCCCGTTCCCGTTGCCGACCCCTTCTATCAGCAACCACTCTGGGTCGGCATTTACGAGGATTTTCGCGAGCTATTCTTTCCCCGTAAGCTGCCTCCATTGCAGCTGGAATCGCATGCCGTCGCGGTCTCAAACCCGCTGGAGCGGCCCCGCGATCGCAAGTCAAGCTTCATATCGGTCGGAATTCATGTCCTGGTGCTTGCCGTGATCCTGGTGGCCATTTTCTGGCGACCCAAGCGACCCGCAGTGGCAGAAGTCGTTCCTCCACCCAATTTCAACATCACGCCCTTCATGCCCATTGATGCGACTCCCAAAGTGATGGGCGGCGGCGGCGGCGGTGGGGATCGCAGCATCACGCCTGCAGCAGCGGGAAAACTTCCTCCCGTCGCCAAGACGCAGTTCGTCCCTCCGGATGAGGTGATTCGCAATCCCAAGCCCAAACTCGCTGTGGAGCCCACGGTGGTGATGCCGAAAAACATCAACCTGCCGAACAGCACTATGCCGAATCTCGGCGATCCGTTGACCGCTGTTCGTGGACCGGCCTCCAACGGCACCGGCAGTGCCGGCGGCATCGGATCCGGCAATAGCGGTGGCGTCGGCTCAGGTTCAGGTGCAGGCGTAGGACCAGGATCAGGCGGGGGCTATGGTGGCGGTGTGTATCAGGTCGGCGGCGGCGTTCGTCCGCCTGTTGTGATTTTTGCGCCAGAGCCGGAGTTTTCCGAGCAGGCCCGCATGGCCAAATATCAGGGCCTTTGCGTAGTGGAAGTGATCATTGACGCCCACGGAATTCCGCGTGAGCCGAGAGTGGTGCAGCACTTGGGCATGGGTCTGGACGAGAAGGCGCTGGAATCCGTCAGGCAATATCGATTTAAGCCCGCCACCCTGGCCGGCCAGCCAGTCGCCGTCCGCATGGATATTTCCATCGACTTCCACATCTACTAGCTGCTAGCCACTGCCCGCGCTGCGACTTTGTCTCGCACAAACTCTGTCAGCGCGTCGCTTGTATATTCAGGCGCGCCCACAAAAAACTGCGGCTTGTTTTGCAGCAATTGCAGCCACTCCGACGGCCATGCAGGCTCTTCTGGCGCAGATTGCGTCCCACTCCACAGCACGGCATCCGCGCGATCCAGAAAGTATTGTGCCGACGGTTTAAAGTCTTGGATCGCCGGATCGAGCACCATCAGGTATAGATCAGGCTTCAAAAACCGCACAATACTGTTTGACTCCAGAATCGCGTTCTTCGCCAGCGCCAGCTCTTTTCGCACTCGCGGCATCGCCTCTGCCAATTGGCCTTGCCGTGTTCGCACCCAGTAGGAACGCACCGCGCCCGCCGCCAGAAATCGCGCGCTATCCGTTCCGCTGCCGAAAGAACGTTCTTCCGTCACCGCGACGGTGTGCGCGTCGGTCTCGCAATCGCACGGCTCGCCGTTCGCGGAGCAAATTCCGTGACCGAACTGCGTCACCTTGAAAGCGGTCCACTCGAACTGCGGAAGGGAAGCGATCAGTCCCGCGACCACCGACGTTTTGCCGATGTTGCGTGTCTGACCGCCAACGACAACAATGGCCACCGCTCCACTCCTTCTTCACTGGGGAAATGAGGGTGCCCCATCCTTGCCGCGTTTCTTGCGGGAAGGGTGGTATCGAACAAAGCCTGCATCACAGTCACAGCCCGGGTTTCTTTTTTTTGCGCGGCGCCCGCGCCAGCCCGGCCAATATCGCCAGGCCTTTCAAATATTCGCGCAGCGGCTGCGCCGGCCGTCCCCAGAACACAATCCCCGCGCCGCGCAGTTTCTTCTTGCTCAAGACCCCCGCGCCGCCGCCGAGGATCACGCCTTCGCCCACATCGGCATGCTCGCCAATACCAACCTGGCCGCCCAGAATCGCGCCATCCCCTACGCTGCTGCTGCCGGAAATCCCGGTCTGCGCTGCCATCACCACGTTGCGCCCCACGCGCACGTTGTGGCCAATGTGCACCAGGTTATCGAGCTTGGTGCCGCGCGCAATTCGCGTCTCCTCCAAAGCCCCCCGGTCAATGGTGGTGTTGGCGCCAATTTCGACGTCGTCCTCAATTACCAACGTGCCTTGCTGCGGAAACTGCGTATACGCGCCCGTCTCTGCATCGCGAACATAGCCGAATCCGTCCGAACCCAGCACGCATCCGGCGTGCACCTGCACCCGGTCCCGCAATTCCACCCCGGAATAAATCACCACTCGCGGATACAGCGTGCAATCCGCACCAATTTTTACTCCATCTGCCAGCACGCACCCGGCGCCGATGCGCGTCCGTGCGCCAATCTCGACATGCTCTCCCAGCACCGCGTAAGCGCCGATCGAAACGTCTTCCGCTAATTTGACGCTGGAAGCCAGAACCGCGGTGCGATGGATACCCGTGCTCGCCTTCGCTGCCCGCAAATATTGCGATGCCTTGGCAAATGCCAGCCGAGGCTGCCCCACCACCAGCAAAGGTTTTTTCAGCGGCTTCGCTTCGGACAGAAATGCCTTGGCAATTTGTGGAGTCACCAGCACCGCCGCGGCAGGGGACGACATCGCCTCTTGTAATGTGGCTTCGCTCTCAGCGAAGGTGAGAGAAGTCTGCGCGGCATTGCGCACGCTCGCGACGCGTTCCACCGATTCTGCCTGCGACGGATCTTTTTCTTCCGAAGAATTCGACCGCGGCAGGTATTCCGCCTGCAGCGCTTCCGCGAGTTGCCGCAACGTCAGCATAGCGTTATGGTAGCCGACCCCAACAAATCCAGCCGGAATTCCCTTCGCCATCCCGCGCAGAGACGCATCCTCGAAGCCCAATCGGTGACTCGATTTCTATTCTGCAATGGGATAGCCTTAGCTCTGAATCCTGCTGCACCGCCGTTCAAGAGAGTATCCATGACCCAGGATCCGTTGAAGAAAGATCGACAGCCGCGCCCACCCGCCTCCGCTCAGGCAACGCTTCCCGTCGGCTATCGTCAGGGGATCATCACGGCAATCACCGTGGTCCTGGGATTTACGCTGCTTTTTCTGCGTTACTGGGGATTTGAGCTACCCGGGCCGTGGACGTACGCATCGATCGCCGCAGCAGTTTTCCTCATCGTCTCGATCCTGGTGCAGTTCGTTGCCTTATGGAGATCGCTGCTGCTGCAAGACGACGAGCCCAACGAATACAACAAGACGCTTCGCTGGTTTTTTTGTTCCATCATCACTCTGCTGATCAGTCTCGCCATCGCCGGCCTGGATAACATTCATTCTGCCAAGTTATGACGTCGCATGAAAGACGGAGCTAATAAATTGCTTTCTCTCCCGGCGGTCGAGTCTTCCATCGCCGATGCACCCACAGCCATTGCTCCGGATATTTCCGGATCACATTCTCCAGCGCGGTCGTAAACATCTGCGTATTCGTCAATCGCGTCGCGCTCCGCATCGCCAGTGTCCACTAGTTGCAACTCCGGCAGAAAATGCAGCACATACTTTTTTTCGGCTGGCTCCCACGCTAAGAACCCTGGCAGAACCGCCGCTCCTGTGCGCAGCGCAACCCTGGCCACGCCGGAAGCGGTGCATGCCGCATGCCCAAAGAAATCAACAAATACGCCCTGCGGCGGCGTCATATTCGTATCCATCAACACGCCGACGGTTTCTCCCGCACGCATCGCCGCGATCAATCCGCGCGCAAAATCATCCTTCGGCAGCACGCGATTTCCATGTTGCGTGCGAATATCATTCACGAATCGATTGACCCACGGATTATCCAGCTTCCGAATCACCATGCCCATCGGATAGCCTGCCAGCGAGTGATAGAAACTCGACATCTCCCACGCGCCCAGATGTCCGGTTAACACTAAGACGCCCTTGCCGCGCTGCTTCGCCGTTAGGTAATGCTCCAGGCCTTCATATCGGATAAATTGATTTGCGCGTTCCAGCGAGTAGCCAGGCATGTGACAAAATTCCGCCAGCTGCCATCCCAGTTGCCGATACATTCCGCGCAGAATGGTTTCGCGTTCCGCTTCCGGCTTCTCAGGAAACGCCAACTCCAGGTTTCTGAGCCCCACGCGTCGGAGTCGCGGCGTGGCCGCATACGCCAGCCATCCAATCGCCGCCCCAACTTTTCGCGACATGCCGCGAGGCAGCAGCCCCACGAATCTCACCAGGAGCCACACCAATCCGAACTCGACTCTTTCCCGCATGCTGGATTGAATCGATTTTATTGGAGATCGCCAAAGCTGGCTGGAAAACTATTCTTCTGCCAATTTCATAGCCCAAAGCCAAGCGCGTCCGCGAGCGGGGACGTCTCGTCTTCGATCGATTTCCATCGGCCTCCAGACATCAAATACACCGCGTTGGCGCGATCCAGCGCTGCACGCACGTGAGGACAGATATTTTCCACGCCCACATGCTGCTCAAATTCCGCCTGCAGCATCAGCCTCGCCGGCTGTTCCCGCGCCCCGCAAAGAATCAATGTTCGTCCACGAGCCATGCACTTCGTCCGCGAATCGCTGCAGCGTCTGCAGTCCTGTCGAATCGATCACCGTCATGTTCCGTAAACGAAGAATCACCACCGGTGGCCACTCCGCCAGATTCTTGCTGACCTCAGCGATCTTCTCCGCAGATCCAAATAAAAATGGTCCATGGATCCGCAGGATGACGACGTAAGGAGGAATGTCTTTATCGGACAGCGTGTGATCGGAACTCTCTTCCAGATATTCGTCTGTGACCCGTGTGACCGTCGTTGTCGAAGTCACTTTGCGAATAAAAATCAGTGCGGCCAAAATCATTCCGGCTTCTACCGCGACCGTCAGATTCACAAAAACAGTCAGCGAAAGCGTCACCATCCACGTGCCGATCTCCAGCTTCGACAGCTTCAGCAACTGCGGTATTTCGTGCCATTCGCCCATGTTGTAGCAGACCACCATCAAAATGGCTGCCAGCGCACCCAGCGGAATGAACTTGGCCAGCGGGGCCGCCACCAGCACCAGCACCAGCAACGTCAGTGCATGCACCATCCCTGACAGAGGAGTTTTTCCTCCCGACCGAATATTGGTCGCGGTTCTGGCAATGGCGCCCGTTGCCGGCAGGCCTCCGAACATTGGCGAAAAAATGTTGGCGATGCCCTGGCCGATCAACTCCACATTGGGATTGTGTGTATCCCCGCTCATGCGATCGGCGACCACCGCCGACATCAACGACTCAATCGCCCCCAGCATCGCAATCGTGATTGCCGGAGATGTCAGGCTGCGGATCAGTTGATAACTCAACACCGGCGCATGAAAGTGCGGGAAGCCGGAAGGGATGCCGCCGAAGCGCGTCCCGATGGTTTCCACCGGCAGCTTGAACACAGCCACCAGCAACGTTCCCGCCACCATGGCGATGATGTATCCCGGAATCCGCGGCCAAAACCGCACCGCCAGAAGAATGATCAGCAGCGCCGAACAGCTCAGCGCCGTGGTCAGCGGAGAAATTGTTCCTGCACTGTGCGCCAGCACCTTGAACCGGCCGACAAAATCTCCCGGCACCGCGCCCGTCTTCAATCCGAAGAAATCTTTGATCTGCGTGCTGGCGATCAGGATGGCAATTCCGTTGGTGAAGCCGATGACCACCGGACGAGGAATAAATTTCACCGCCGACCCCAGTCCGCTTGCACCCATGATGATCAGCATCACGCCCGCCATCACCGTGCAGACGAAGAGACCATCCACGCCGTAACGGCTCACAATGCCGTAGATGATCACGACGAAAGCGCCCGTCGGACCGCCGATCTGCAGTCGCGAGCCGCCCAGGGCAGAGATCAGAAATCCTGCGATGATCGCCGTGTAGATGCCCGACTGCGGAGGCATTCCGCTTGCAATCGCGAACGCCATGGCCAGCGGCAGAGCGACCAGGCCGACCGTCACGCCGGCGATAAGATCATGCACCAGGTCTTGGCGTTGATAGTTTTTTAGCGCGGAGACCGACTTGGGCGTCCAATCCGTCAGGTTCATTTGGTGCCGTTCTTGCTGGACTCGATTTGCGACAGCATGTCCCGAACTTCGATCAACTGGTTGTTGAAGATTCTGCGGGCAGCATCGAGCAGGCGAAATATCTCCCGATCGCGGACCGAATAAAAAACATTTTGTCCGTCTTTTCGGGCATTCAGAAAATTTCGGCCTCGCAACAGCGCAAGCTGCTGCGACACGCTACTTTGCTCCACCTTCAGCCGGGCGCTCAGCTCGTTCACGCCGACTTCTCCATTTCGCAGTTCGTCCAGAATTCGTATCCGTAGAGGATGCGACAGGGCCTTGAAGAACTCCGCTTTGAACTGGCTGATCTCAGACATATATTAATATTACAATATTTGAATATACTTCACACCGTTCGCCAACCATCGAATCGCCCCATCCGCAAGCAGTTGCAACCTAAGGTTCCACTGGCCCCGAGCGCCAATTCCTTGGCAACCGTTCCCCCGGATTGGTGCTCTAATAGGATCAGTAAGCAACATAACAAGTACGCACGCCGCACGCCGGTATGCGAGTCTGGAGCTCATCATGGATACGTGGAAATTTTGGATGGCATTCGGTGTGGGTGTAGCAGCTGGAGCAGCAGTCGCTCTTCTCTACGCGCCGCAACCTGGCGACCGGACCCGCAAGCAGATCAAACGCGGGTTGGAAGATGCATCGGATCAAATCAAAAGCACAGCCGAGGATTTCAGCGAGAAGGCGGAACAGTACGGCAAGCAGGCGGAGCGCGTGATTCGTCGCGGTCGCGAAGTTGTCGATGACACCATCTCCAAAGCTGGAACGGTTGCCAGCAAAGTATCAGGATTTATTTAGAGCGCAGATCAACTGCGGCGTACATTTAAACCGCGCCGCAGCATAAGTGCGGGCCGCAAGCCCACAACAGCCGACAGGCCACAGCATCATCGAGTCCTGATATTTGGCTGACAAACAAAAGAAGCTCCGCCACGGCGGAGCTTCTTTTGTTTCTGCGTGTTTCGTATTAGCTGCTGGAAAGCGAAATCCCTTCCGACGACCGTTCCGCACCTTCACTGCCAATCGGCCGGTAGAACAGTTGATTGTTATCCAGGTAGACCTCAAGGAATGCAGGCCGCTCCTGAATATTGCCGGCAATCAACGCCTCCGACAAAGGATCTTCCACGTACTTCTGCAGCGCTCTCCGTAGCGGCCGCGCCCCGTAGGTGCGGTCGACCATGGTCTTCTCCAGAATCCACTTCTTCGCATCTTCCATCACAGAAATCGTAATGGCCTTCTGCGCCAGGTTGGCGTTCAACTGCTGTACCAGCAGTTCCATAATCTGGATCAGATCCGAATCCGTCAGCGCCTGGAAGATGATGATCTCGTCCAGCCGGTTCAGGAATTCAGGATTGAACGTCCGCTTCACCTCATTCCGCACCAGGTCTTCGACCTTCTCGGCCACTGTGTCTTCCAGGTTCGACTGGAAGCCCAGCCCCTGCCGCTTCTGCAGGTGCCGCGCGCCAATGTTCGAAGTCATGATCAGAATCGTATTCTTGAAGTCGACCGTATTACCCAGCCCATCGGTCAACTGTCCATCTTCAAATACCTGCAGCAGGATGTTGAAGATGTCCGGATGCGCCTTCTCAATCTCATCCAGCAGCACCACAGAGTAAGGCGAGCGCTTCACGCGTTCCGTCAGCTGTCCGCCTTCCTCGTAGCCCACGTAGCCCGGAGGCGATCCGATCAGCTTCGAGACCGAATGCTTCTCCATGTACTCCGACATATCGAACCGGATCAGAGCCTTGTCGCTGCCGAACAGGAAATTCGCCAGCGAACGCGCCACTTCCGTTTTGCCCACGCCCGTCGGTCCCAGGAACAGGAACGATCCAATGGGCCGGTTCGGAGATTTCAAGCCCGCACGAGAGCGGCGAATTGCCCTTGCCAGCGCCGAGATCGATTTCTCCTGCGAGATGATCCGCTTGTGCAGTTCTTCTTCCACTCGCAGCAGCTTCTGCGTCTCTTCCTCTTTAATGGAAGTGACCGGCACGCCCGTCCAGCGACTCACAACATCTTCAATGTCTTCCCGCGTCACCACGCCCGCGGTCGAATCATCCAGATGATATTTGTCACGCAGCGCGCGCAGGTTCTCGCGCTCCTTCCGCTCTTCATCGGAATAGAACCGCGCCTTTTCAAATTCATGATTTGCAATCGCGTTTTCCATGCGATGAACAATGAATTTGATGCGCTTCTGAATCTCCGTAATTTCCTCGGGCAGGGAAGTCTGCCGCAGTTTCACCCGCGCCCCCGCCTCATCGATCAAATCAATCGCCTTGTCCGGCAGAAAACCGATCCGGAATATAGCGGCTGGAGTGATACACCGCAAACTGGATCGAATCATCCGTATAGCTGACCGCATGAAACTTCTCATAGCGATCCTTGATCCCCATGATGATCTTCACCGCGTCTTCTTCGTTCGGCGGCGGCACTTTCACCGCCTGAAAACGACGTTCCAGCGAGCGATCTTTTTCAATCGACTTGCGATATTCCGCAGGCGTGGTGGCGCCGATGCACTGGATTTCTCCACGCGACAGCGCCGGCTTCAAAATGTTGGCAGCATCCAGCGATCCTTCCGCCGAACCCGCGCCCACCAGCGTATGCAGCTCATCGATAAAGATGATGGAGTTTTGATTCTCCATCAGCTCTTTCATAATCGTCTTCAGCCGCTCTTCAAACTGCCCGCGATATTTCGTGCCCGCAACGATCAGCGACAAATCCAGTCCCAGCACTCGCTTGTCCGCCAGAAAACTGGGAACATCGCCGTCAGAAATCCGCTGCGCCAGTCCTTCCACGATCGCGGTTTTACCCACGCCCGGTTCGCCAATCAGTACTGGATTGTTCTTCGTGCGCCGGCACAGGATCTGGATGACGCGATCGACTTCCGCATCGCGACCCACCAGCGGATCCAGTTGGTTGTCGAGCGCCGCCTGCGTCAGGTCGCGCGAAAATTCCGCAAGAATGCTCGATTCACGATTCCGCGCCGCCTGCGGAGCACGCTCCTGCGTCGTCTTGGCCAGCTCATCGCGAACTGTTGAAAGCCGTAGACCGCGCTCCAGCAAAATCTCTGAAGCAAAGCATTTTTCTTCGCGCAGCAATCCCAGCAGCAGGTGCTCGGTGCCAATGTGTTTGTTGGACAGCCGCTCCGCTTCTTCCGCGGCATAGGCCAGAACTCGTTTGCATTCATTCGACAGCGGCAGGTCGACCGAAGTCGAAACCTTCTCGCGAATCGTGGTATGCGCCTCAATCTGTTTGCGAATTGATTCCACTGAGGCATGGGAGCGCAGGAAGCGATTGCTTAACGCCTTATCCTCGCGCAAGAGTCCAAGCAGCAGGTGCTCCGTTTCAATGTAGGGCGAGCCAAACTGGCTAGCCTCGTAGCGCGCAAAGAAGATCACGCGCCGCGCTTTCTCCGTGTACCGTTCGAACATATTCCCCCCTTGGCTCATGCCGTTCCCGTGCGGTTTGCACCCGGAACTGCGGTACGAACAATTGGATGCCCCGGCGTTTCAGAAGATGCATTGGGCCCCTCTGCGGAAGACCCTTCCGACCCACTCGAGTGCAGCCAAACTTCGTGCAACCGGCCTTCGTGCAACCGGAGCGTGCGTCCACAACGTTTTGCAATTTCCATGTTGTGGGTGACGAGGATGGAGGTTAACCGATGCGTGGTGTGCAGCCGTTCCAGCAGGCCAAACACGGCTTCGGCCGTACGGTTATCGAGGTTGCCCGTTGGCTCGTCGGCCAGCAGTAACCGGGGTTGTGTGACCAACGCCCGTGCCAGCGAAACGCGCTGTTGTTCCCCACCGGATAACTCCCCGGCAAGATGGTGCGATCTGGCTTCCAGTCCTACTTCGCGCAACAGTTCCTGCGCTTTCGCAAAGGCGGACAGTTTCGGTTCTTCGCGTGCGAGCAGCGGCATCGCCACATTCTCCAGAGCCGTAAATTCCGGCAAAAGGTAGTGCAGTTGCCATACATAGCCAATTTCGCGATTGCGAAACGTGGCCGCTTCTCCCGCAGTTAGTTTTCCTAGCCAGGTTGCTGCGAAGTATACGTCACCAGCAGAAGGACGATCAAGCGCTGCGAGCAGGTGAAGCAAAGTACTTTTGCCCGCACCAGATTCGCCAACAATGGCGATCATCTCGCCCTGCCGCACGCTCAGGTTCAGTCCGTCAAATAACACAAGAGGTTGCGTCCCGCTGCGGTACTCCTTGCGCAGATTTTTCACTCGCAGCAGAACCGTCTCGCTGTCGCTTTCCGCAGCCGACGCGCGCTCCTGTTCCAAGCCCTCATTCCGCGGGGACGAGGCACGATCGTGGCTGGATTGGCGGGTCATGTCGTACCTCTATCATAGAGCCCCAATGCTATTCTTCCCTCGGGAATTGAGGTGACTGAGGTGACTCATGACGGAATCCAATAGCGGCATTGGCAATGTCATCCAAAATCAGGGGCTGGTGGAAATGGCGATGGCCTATTCCCGCAGCCGCGTACTTTGCGCGGCCGCACGTCTTGGCGTTGCCGATGCGCTTGCGGATGAAGTTCGCAGCATTGCCTACCTGGCCGAAAAGTGCCAGGCCGATCCCACAGCGCTGTATCGCCTGTTGCGCGCTCTCGCCAGTATTGGGGTCACGGAAGAAACCACGCCCGAACATTTTCGCCTGACCGCTTTCGGCAAACCACTGCGAAAGGATGCGCCTCAGTCCGTCTGGCCAGCCGTTGTCTTTTGGTCGGATCTGCTCGCGGACAGCTGGTCCCTGCTTACCGACTGTGTTCGCACCGGGTTACCTGCGCACGATGTACGCGACCCAAACGTCCCTTCACGCTGGTCGCAGGATCCTGACGCCAGTTCAATTTTTCGTGCCGTCATGGGCACCGCTCCCGCAGAGGATTATGCTCCCATCGCAAACGCATGGGATTTTTCCCGCGCCAAAGTGGTCGCTGATCTCGGCGGAGGCGGTGGCTCGCTCATCCTTGCAGTGCTGGCGCTCAACCCTCATGTGCGCGGCATGCTCGTCGACCTCGAACCCAGCATCGACGCGGCTGGCGCCTCGCTTCGCAAAAGAAGATCCGTCCGACCGATGCGAACTGATCGCCGCGGACCTTATGCAGTCAGTCCCGTCCGGTGCGGATGTGTACATGCTGAAACATGTGCTGCACGGCCGTCGCGATCCAGAAGCCATCACGATTCTAAAGAACTGCCGCGCCGTGATTCCGCAAGCCGGCCGCTTGTTGATAATCGAATTCATCCTTCCGCCACTGGTCTCCAATGCGGACCCGCAGTTGGAAGGCCACCTGATGAGCGACCTCAACATGCTCGCCGTCACCGGCGGCAGAGAGCGCAGCGAACGCGAATGGAAAACGCTTTTCGATGCAGCGGGCTTCACTCTCACCGCGGTATATCCGGTTGGGGATGATAAGCAGATGGTTCGCAACGTCGGCATCGTCGAGGCAAAACCAAATGCCTCACCCTCCGCATCACCTGAGTGAGGGTGGGATGAACGTCGCTGATTTCACCAGCAAGACCTGTCCTTATAGCCGGTGGGCGGCTTATTCAAGCGTTCTTTCGGCATGAGTTGGGTTTTAGTTATGGCGTAGGCTTCGCGGCGTTCTGTTCATCTGGCAGAAACAGGCTGAAGACTGACCCGCTCCAGCCAGGCTTCTCCGTGCTGCGCAGCGTCAGTGACCCGTGATGCCGCGACACGATCCCATAAGAGATCCACAATCCAAGGCCAGTTCCATTCACTTCCTTGGTGGTGTAGAACGGTTCAAAGATGCGCTGGCGCACTTGCGCAGACATGCCATGCCCCGTGTCCGCCACAGTGATGCGCACTCCTGAGCGCCCAGTCTTCCAGTCGGTTGCATCGCGGGTGCAGAGGAGCAGCCGTCCGCCATGGCGCATCGCATCCACAGCGTTCGCGATCAGATTATTCAGCACCTGGCGAATATCACTTTCGAAACACAAAATTCGCTTTGTGGACTTGTACCGCGAAACCACCTGGATGTTGGAATTGAACAACCGGCCCTGGTAAAGGTCCACAACCGAATTGATCATTTCTTTGGGGTCAACTTCCGTCGGATTCATCGTCTGCCGATGAAACCGCAAACTCTGCGTCGCGATGTGCGACACCCGGGTCAACTCGCCTTGCGCGGTTTCCAGGTAGCGACGCGTGGTTGCAGGCAGTTGCTCGTGATTTAGCGCCAGGTACAGCAGGTTTGTCACAGCTTCCAGCGGATTGTTGATCTCATGCGAAATGGAACTCGCCAGCCGACCCACCGCCGCCAGCTTCTCGCTCTGGATCAGTGCTTTTTCAGCGCGCTTCTGTGCGGTAATTTCCAAAGACGCAGCCGTAATTGCACGAATCGCTCCGTCCGACCCGTACACGGGATAGTAATTCACCGTCCAATAACGGTGATTTCCGGGCTGCATCGGCAACTCACCCTCCAGCAGATCATTGGTGATGGGGTTGCCGTCCGCGACCTGCCGGAACATTTCGTTCAGCCCCTCAATGGGCGCAATTTCCGTCAGGGTTTTGCCGAGAATCTCTTCCATCGGCAATCCGACAATTTCCGCCTGGCGGTCGTTCAGGCGCAGATAGCGAAACTCTACCGGATCAAACAGGGCCAATCCAATCGGCGCCGTCCGATACACCGTTTCCAATTCCAGACGCTGGTGCTCAGCCTCTTGCTGGCTCTTCCGCAGTTCTTCCATCGCCAGTTTGTGCTCGTGGATATCGATGCACACGCCTAGCCAGTAGAGCGTCTTGTTTTGCTCGTCGCGAACCGGCAATCCCCGAACCCAGAACCAGCGATAGGATCCATCGGAGCCACGGCGAATGCGGGTCTCGGCCTGGAAATCAATTTCCGTAGCCACCGCTTCCATCCATGCCTGTAAAACACGCAACTCATCCTCGGGATGTACCGTCTTGCGCCAGCCCTCACCGAGACTTTCTTCCAGAGACAGACCGCTGTAATCCAGCATCCGCTGATTTGCGAACGTGACTTGTCCCTGAGTGTCAGCCATCAGAATCAGCTGCGGATTTAATTCCGTGAACGCGCGATAGCGCTGCTCGCTGGCCTTCAATGCTCGTTCAGCACGCTTCCGCTGGGTGATTTCCTGGAAGTAGACACTGATGCCGTCTTCGGTCGGGTAGACATGCATCTCGAACCAGGCGTCATATCTTTCGCCGTAGTATTCGAAATGGGCGGGGACGCCCGTTTCCATCACCTGGCGATATTGCCGCTCAAGCTCCGTGCCGGCAAGTTCCGGCCAGATCGTCCAGACATTCTTGCCGATGAAATCTTCGGGCCGCTGACGACTGCCGAGCACGGCCTGCTGGTTAGCGTAAGTAAAGATCCAATTGCGGTCGAGCTTGGCGTAGCCCGCCGGGATGTTCGCCAGCAATTCCGCCAACTGCCTCTCCGCGCGTTGAGCGCGCAGCAACAGCGGTTCGGCTCGCTCGTCTTGTGAAGTCTTATTGTCTAAAGAATCGAGCATGGACAGTTTGCACAGCTGATCGTTCGACCCCGATTTTACTCATAAATCCTGCCACTCGTAACGCTCGTCTTGTGTTGCAGCGCTTCTAACGGACTCCAAGAATGTTGCGCTTCGCATGTAAACGCCAGGTGGTGCGCGGTGCCGCCGATAAATCCGCTGAATCCCCCGGTTCGCGTCGCAGGCCAATCACCAACAGGTCGGGTCGAACGTCATCAATCAACTGAAGCAGTCCTTCGATCTCATTGCCTTCTATCGTGGCAAATTTGACGCTGACACCTGCTTGCTCCGCAATTTCTCTGGCCTTGTGATGCAGTTCTGCGTAGAAAGTTTGCTTTTCTTGTTGCAGGATTTGTGGCACGTACGGAGCCACCCCCACGCATAACTAACCGTATGCAGGCAGGCGCTCGATAACGATCATAATCGTCAGTTCCGAGCCGGTAAGTTTGGCAAATTCCAGAGCAGAATGGAAGGCTCGGGCCGCTTCGGGCGACTCGTCGTAGGCCATTGCATTTTTTTAACATTTTGGCGCACCTTTTTCGACGTGGTGGAAATCCCCCCAAGGGAACCTAGTTGCCTAGCAACCATAAACGCCAACAAAAGGCTTTTAGTTGCTATGGCAACTAAAAATCTTACGGTCAACTCACAGTCGAGGTTGGCGCCTTCTCCAGGTTCTTACGATCCCAATTGCCAGTGTTTGCGCCCGCTTCATAGGTGCTCTGCAGAAACTCGAGCAAGGTCGCCCGCGGCGAACTCGCCTGCCGCAGGTCGTCATACATCAGCAAAAACTCTTTTAGCTGCGGATGATAAAAAGCTTTTTCGGGCCGAACTGCCTGTTTTGAAAAGCCATCCGGCTCCGGTGCCGCATAGGCGTAGAAGGCGGGCCCCGCAATGTCGCCGCCACCGGGCCACCATCCCGCGCTGATCACCTCATGCGAATACGCTTCTCGTGTGATTGGATCAGCACCCACACGCTCTGGCGCACGTCGGCCAGAAAATCGCGTTACCGCCAGATCAAAACTTCCCCAGAAAAAATGTGACGGGCTCGATTTGCCGATGAATCGCGCGCGAAATTCCTTAAACACGGAATCGCAGCTGACCAGAATGCGCCACAGTCGATTCGCGTATTCCGGGTTATAGGATTTGTGCTGCGTGTCCTGATCGAAGGCAATAGGATTGGGAATCTCAACCGGCATCGGCCAGATTTTTACCTCAACCCCCAGCTCGGCGAGAGTCGCCATCAGCATGGAGTAGAAATCCGCCACCGACCGAGGCGCCAGCTTCATGGTTGCGCCGGTCGAATGGTTCGTTTGAACTGTCAATTTGTGATCGACAAAGTCGAACTGTATTTCAAAAATTCCGCGCGCGTAGGGAATCGCAGAAGTGGTGAGTCCGACTGCGTTCACATACAGTGGGACTTCCCACCAATGATTCAGCTTAGGGCTCAGTGCGAGACGAACTTTGCCGACAACCTGCGACCACATGTGCAGCGTGTTATAGGTATCCTGCCAGGCGGCTAATGGAAGCTCCGGCCAGTCTTCCGGGCCGGCGACAACGATCTGTGGGCTCATGATCTTCTCCGCAAACAAGTGTAAGGTGTCGCGGCTGCGGATTTCGACAATATTTCTTGCGCTACTCGTACCGCAGCGCTTCTGCCGGAAGAATTTTTGCCGCCGATGACGAGGGGTAAAGCGTTGCCAGCAGCGAGACACCGAGGGCTACCAGCGCAACGATCACGCCATCCTGCCAGCGCGGAGCGAAGGGCAGGTAATCCAGCGAGTAAACCGCTGCCGACAGATGGATGATGCGGTAGTGACCTCCAACCCAGGCCAGCGCGTACCCCAGCACCAGCCCGATGGAAGTGCCGAGAATGCCAATCAGCATGCCCTGCCAGACAAAAATGCGCCGCACCTGCGATGGCCGAACCCCATAGGACATTAACACAGCGATATCGCGCGTCTTCTCCATCACCATCATGGTCAGCGCGATCAGAATGTTCAACGCCGCCACGCATACGATCAATCCGATCACGAGAGAGGTGACCGCCCGCTCCTCGCCCAGGGCGTGGAAGAGTTCCTGGTTCTGCTCGATCCAGTTGTTGGTCATAAAGCCGCTGCCGGCGGCCTTCTCAATCTCTTTTCCAATGCGGTCGGCGTGATACATATCGTCGACCTTGAAGCTGATGAGCGAGACGATGTTGGGCTCGCCGAATAAATGCTGAATATCCGTCAGCCGCGCCAGGGCAAACGAGGAATCGTACTGATAAAAGCCGGAATGGAAAATTCCCACGACTTGAAACCGTTCATACTTTGGCACCAGGCCATACGGCGTCAACTCGCCCTGCGGGCTAGTGACCAGCACACTGTCGCCCACACTTGCGCCGATGGTATCCGCAAGGTCGGAGCCGAGAACTACTGGAGGAAGCGTGCCGCTCGAATCCTGGCTGGCCTCCGCGGTTTGCGGGGCGAGCGGTGCCGCAGTGCCTTGCTTGATGTCATCCAGCAGGCTGCTGACGGTTCGCTCTTCCTTGGGCAGAATGCCTTTGACTAAAGCGCCGCCAGAACGAGCACCTCGCGAAATCAATACCTGGCCATAGAGAGCCGGAGCGGCCGCGGTGACGTGCGGAAGAGTTCTCAGTCGATCGGTCAGGCTGCGCCAATTCTCGATACCATCGCTGGCCACG
Organism: uncultured Acidobacteriota bacterium; assembly: GCA_963774515.1. Classification (GTDB taxonomy): domain Bacteria; phylum Acidobacteriota; class Terriglobia; order Terriglobales; family Acidobacteriaceae; genus JAKAAZ01. The sequence continues at coordinate 49,641 of CAVZFK010000009.1, forward strand.
CGCATCAATTGAACTTGCGCGGTCGAGCTCAACAGGCCCTTTTGCAGATCGCGCTGCATTCCATTCGTAATCGCCAGCGCCAGAATTAACGAGGCAACGCCGGCCGCCACTCCGATGATAGAAATCGCCGTGATGACGCCGACCACCGCCTGGCGGCGCTTGGCGCGAAGGTAGCGGCTGGCGACAAACAATTCAAAGCGCATAGAGTGGTTCGCTCATGGCTGCACGCACGTTTACTGCACAACCGTTTTCCCGGTAGCTGAATTGCCCGCGCGATTCAACACGCGCACTGCGACGACATGTTGCTGCGGGGAGCCCGTCTGCACGGTCGGTGAAACATCGCTGCTCTCTGGACGTTTCGGTATCGGAATGGTGAAGTCGTAATGCTCATGCAGAGAGTCGCTCAGATTGCCGATCGGATCGATGTATTGCCACGCACCCGCGTCCACCGAATAGTAGGCGCGCGCGATCGTGGAAAGTTTGTCCTGCGCGTCGAACACTACGTGGATCGAAGCAGCGGGTTGCGAAGTCATTGTCGCCTGCAGCGGAGAAAGAACCGGCGGCAAAGTGTCGAGCAGGAACTGGTCGCTGTCCTTGTATCCCGTCAGCGCATTTCCCGTCAGGTGCGACGGAGCATCCGTGGCAACAATGCGCAGCGTGTAATACCCGTCCGGAATCCGATTGAGATCGAAGGAGAGATACGTTTGCGCCACATTCTGCTCGAGCGGCAGCCAATTCGCCTCATCCGCACCGCGATAGTAGACGGAGTAGTGCAGATGATCGCCGTTGTCATCGTGAGCCTTCCAGCGGACCGTGGCCCATCCGTGGGTTCGCAACGCCATCAACGGTTGCGAAGTTTGCTGTGTTTCGTAAACCACCCCATCGGTCGACTCCGCAGGGAAATTAATTTGTACCGGCGTGACTTGCGATTCCTGGTTCAGGCCGGGAACGACGCGGGCATGCAACTCCACCACGATGTCATCCACGACTGGCGCGACGTTTTGCGGCAGATAGTAAAAGCCAACCTGGCGCAAGGTTGCATCGCCGTGCAGTACGGCTTTCCATTGCAAGAAGCGTGCTCTGGGAAATTTTGGCGCTTCGCCAGAAGGGTTGATTGGCAGCCAATCGCTCCATCCCTCGGTCGGCTGCTCAATATTGCCAACGCGCGCGAACAGTTCGTAGTGTCCGCTGCCTCGTACCGCTGGTAGACCCCATGCCGAACTGAATTTTGCGTCCGCGACGGAACTCACATAAGTAGAGTTTTCGCCAGATCCGGCGCTACTCTCCGACAGTCGATACAGTTTGCCGGTGTTGCTGGTGGCGACGTAGAGGTTGTTGTCCGCCATCGCAAATGCAGTTGCGTCGGTGGCTTCCAGATGTGCCAGGTCCGCATAAGTCCCATCGAGAGAAATGCGATACAGGTGCCCTTGATTGCCGCTGCCCGCTAATAACCCGGTCTGCTTCGGATCGGCGCTCTGCTGCCACGCCAGCGCATACACCACATCGTGTGTCGAAGCCCAGAGCTGCCGCGGCGCGCCATCAGGAGAAATTTGGTAAATGACTGTACCCTTGGGAACCAGCGTACTGTCGTGCGAAGAGGCAATGGAGCCCGGCAGCAGAATGGTAATGCTGGCGGTCATGGTGGCGCTGCTGTGAACATTCAGCGGCGGCAGCGTGGACTTGCCTTTCTCGCCCAGTGCGGCGACATACAGGTTGCCTGCAGGGTCGAGTGCCATGGCCGGAATTTCCTGATTCGGCGCCTCAAACAACACGAAGCCTTTCCCGCTGGGGTCGATGCGATAGACCAATCCGCGGCCATCTGTTCCCGCATACAGGGTGCCATCCTTGGCGAACAGCAGGCAGCGAATGTGTTGTTCGCTGCTGGAGAAAAACTTTTCAGGCGCGGCACTAGGCTTCTTCACGTCCACGCGATAAATATTTGCCGGACCGCCGGTCGCCACATACATTTTTCCCGCCGCGTCAAAAGCCAGATCCCAGATATAGGTTGGCTTGGGGGTCAGGGTGCTGGAATCGAAGACGACATCCGCGGTGGACCCGGTTTTTGCCGGCGCTTGCTCGCCCTGCTTGTACACCGGCCGCGGCGCATTATCGATCTTCACTTCCGGCCCGTTGGGATCGATGCGATAGACTTTGCCGTTTGGCAGCGTGGCCGCATACAACATTCCATCTGGACCAATTTTCACCACCTGGACCGAAACGTCCTTCGTCTCCAGCAGCGGCGTGGATTTGCCATCGGGCGTCACCTTCAACACCATCGCAGGAGAACCAGTGCCGAGATATGTATTACCTCGCCTGTCGACTGCGACCGACCACACGTCAGAGGCGGCGGTAGTCACCACTTCGCTCGCGACAGGAGAGCTCTCCAACTGGCCATCGCTGCGGATGGCCACTCCGTGGGGTGTTCCTGTTTCAAAACTTTCATAGCTCGACTGTTGCCAGAGCTGCGTGCCCTGCGCCTGCGCAAGAACTGAAATGGAGAGAATCGCACTACCAACAAAAAGACGGGTCCACATGCTGTGTTTGAGTGTACCGAATGCGACTGCCTTTCCGCGCGTCGCGGTCCGATGCGGAAAAAGCGTCGATCAGCGACGCCGAAATCGAATTCGCACGACAGAGCCCTCCGGTACACTCGGATTAGCACCGTCTTGTTCGATGACAATCCTTCAACTCATCAGTGTTCTGGTTGCGATTGCAGCCCTGTTCGGTTGGATCAGCGCGCGCTGGCTGAAGCTGCCCACCACCATCGGGACCATGTTCCTTACGGTCGTTTGCTCCTTGTTTTTGGTGAGCATTGGCGAATACGCGCTGGGCCTGCGCCCGTGGGCGACGAATCTAGCACGTCAGATCGATTTCGAACGCCTGATCCTGCACGGAATGTTGCCGCTGTTGCTGTTTGCCGGCGCATTCTTGATGGATATCGAGTCGCTGATACGCGAGCGTCTGACGGTCGCGATCCTGGCGGTACGTCGGAACCGTTGTCTCCACGTTCGTAATTGCGGCCTTGATGCATTGGACGTTGCCCGTCATCGGCATCCAGGCGCCGTGGATTCAGTGCATGTTGTTCGGCGCGTTGATCTCGCCCACCGACCCCATCGCAGTCTTGGAGATGTTGCGTCGCGTCGGCGTGCCCCATCATATTGAGGCGCAACTCGCCGGCGAATCGCTTTTCAACGACGGCGTTGGCGTCGTCATCTTTGTTACCCTGCTCGACGCCTCGCATGGCGTCAATGTATCGGTGCCGCACATCCTGGTATCCCTGTTATTCAGTGTCGGCGGTGGCTTTGCGTTGGGAATCTTCTTGGCCTGGATCACTTTCTTCTTGATGCGACAGGTCGATGCATTCCAGGTTGACGTGCTGCTGACGCTATCGCTGGCGCTGGGCGGCTACGCGCTTGCCCAGGTCTGGCATTTGTCAGGTCCGCTGGAGGCGGTTGCGGCTGCCATCGCGCTGCGGCGATTCAATATGAGTCACCCCGCCAAGCTGGTCGCGAACGAGCGCGTTGATGATTTCTGGAAGATGGTCGATGAGGTGCAGAATGGCGTGCTTTTCGTTCTGCTGGGTCTGGAAGTATTGGCCATTCCGTTTCAGTGGTTCCTGCTCCGCTCCGGCTTCACGGCGATCGTCGTTGTACTTGCGGTTCGATTGGCGGTGGTGGCCGATGGTGCTGTATGGCATTCGGTGGTCGGGGAAGGCACGGGAGAGCTCCGTGCTGGTGCTCACCTGGGGTGGACTCCACGGTGGGTTATCGCTGGCGTTGGCCCTGGCGTTGCCACTGAACGACGGCCGCACCTGGATTCTGGCAACGACCTACATTGTGGTGGTGTTCTCGATGGTGCTGCAGGGCGGTTCGCTGGGATTCTTTCTTCGCCGCTTCAAGCCAGCTGAAACTCATCCGCCCGTCGAACAGCCGCAGGAACTATAAGGAACGGCGGAGGGCGCCGCGTTCAATCAGTGCATCGGTCGGCGGTCATGCGGCACGCTCTCGATTAATTACTCAGCACGGCGCGATAGCGCACCTGATTCTTCTTCAGCTTTGCCAACGCGTCATTCACCTTCGCCATGGGGAAGCCTTCGGTGATCGCCTTTACTCCATGGCGCGCAGCAACGGTCAGCATTTCCTGAAGCATGCTGGGGCTGCCACTGGGGCTTCCAGCAAGACTGCGCTGGCCTGCAATCAGCGGAAACGCGTGCAGAGAAATCGGACTCGGCGGTACACCGACTACCGACAGAGTTCCCCGCGGACGCAGCGCAGCGATCAGCGTGTTCCAGTCAGGATCTTGATTGATGGTCGACACAATCAAATCAAATGAGCCGGCAAGTTTCTTCATCGCTTCGTTCTCGCGCGAATGGACGAAATGATGCGCCCCCATCGACTTGGCTTCCGCTTCCTTGTTCGGCGAAGTCGAGAAGGCCGTCACCTCCGCGCCGAATACGCGGGCGAATTGCAGCGCCAGATGGCCAAGTCCGCCAATGCCGACCACGCCCACGCGCGAACCAGGAAAAACACCGGCACTGCGAATCGGGTTGTAGACGGTGATGCCTCCACACATGAGCGGAGCTGTGCCTTCGCTGGGCAGCGCATCCGGCACAGGGATCGCGAAGCGCGCATTGACGCGTGTTTTCTCAGCAAATCCACCATGACGATGCACGCAAGTTGGCACGCTTTGCGCGCAAAGATTTTCATCGCCTCGCAAACACCATTCGCATGTGCCGCAGGAGTCGGCCTGCCAACCCACAGCGACGCGCTGACCCAGCGTGCGATCTTTCACCTGGCTGCCTATGGCGGAGATGGTGCCGACAATCTCATGTCCAGGAATGAAGGGATACTGCGTAATTCCCCAATCGTTATTGATCAGGTGAAGATCGCTGTGGCAAATGCCGCAATGCGTAATCGCAATCTCGACCTCATTCGGCTTCAGTTCCTGTACCTCGTATTTGAAGGGAAGAAGTTCAGCGCCTGCAGCATGGGTGGCGTAGCCATGGATCGTGTTCATCGGGGTCATTCTCTTCTTTCCGGGGTTAGCTCAAAGCGAAAAGGGTTTACTCACTAAAGTACATCACAACCATAAAACGGATGTTAGGGTTGAACGTCGACCGTCACAATTTGCGATCCGGTAACGGCCATATCCAGATGATCAGAAGCCAGCGCGATCGCGGTCTCGCCGTCAATCGAAAAGCTTCCGTCGTTTTCCACCGGCTGCAAAACATTCGCCATGGAAAGCGGAACCGCCGGCAGATCGTGGCCTTGCACCATGGCTTGCGGCACAGGCGCCAGCAACGTTGCATACAGCAGATTGTTGGGGTGCATCTGGTTCAGGCGCGTAATGGTCGCGCCCAGTCCCAGCGGCGGCGCAGAAGGATTGGGGATCAAATGCAGCGAATGGTCAAGCGTGGTGCCATCGCTGATCAGCAGACGAACCTGGCCGGGCGGCAGCGTAGCCGGCAATGCGACCGTCCAGCGGAGAATTCGCTGCGGCTCGCGATAGGGATGCAGCGTCGCTTCTACCGTCACACGATCACCAGCGTGTACTCGATTTTCCAGCACGCGAGCGCCATCGAGTCGCGCGGACTGTCTACCCGGCGAACTATCGAGCGTCAACGAAACCTGCCGGATGGAAGGCATTTCCCGCGGATTGCTATAGAGCCGTTCGAAGCGCTGCGCCACTGCAATGGCAACCGCCAGACTGGCCGGCTCCTGATTGGTTGCCGCAAACCAATCGTCAATATGGACGTCCGGATATCCGGCGATTGAGATGGTGCCCCGCAGTTCATCGGTGGAAGGATCGTTATAGCCATTGGTATCCTGCATAGCCTGATAGACGGTGGCGAGTAGCGCTGCAGAAGTGAGACGTGGATGCTCGACGACAGCGAAGTGATATGTATGCGGTTGCGCAATTCCGCCCAGCGCCAGCGTTACTGGAATCATGCTGGCTTTTTTACCAAACACGCCAAGGATGCCGGATTCACGATCTTGCGTAAACGATCCCACCGTCTCCGTGGTGTTAATAATCTTCATCGGTTCCAGCGACGAAGGCACCGTCGCGACCACCTGGGCTTTCGTCATCGGCAGGGAAACATCGCCGAAGCGAGTGATGGGATGTCCGCAAGCCAGCAGACGTTTTGGATCGACATAGGTAACAGTGCAGGTGGCGGCCATATCAAAGTCGCCCGAAACAATGATGGCGCTGATCGCAGATCCAGGCACCACAGGCGCAGGATCAACCACGTTGGGTGTTGCGCTTCCTAGCCCGGAGACAGGAGTCAGCCCGTAGGCGTGAAAGCGTTGTTGAAACATCTGGATCGCCTGCGACGAAAAGCCGTCAAACACCAGCGGAGTTTCGATGGGGTGAACTTCAGCATCGGCTCCCGTGGACCACGGCATCGCGGCCGATGTATTTGTTGGTTGAGCTGCGGCGAGTTCGGGCGCGGCATTCGGCGAATCCTGGGCCGCGTCGATGGTCGACGCCTCGACTGATTTAATTGTGGAAGTTCTATCGTCCTCTTTCGCAACTTCCAACATTTGCGCAATGGGCGTGATGCCTGCGATCGGCTCCTTGGTGAATTGACCAATGCGGAATCCAATTGCGCCGACCAATTTGCCATCGATATAAACAGGGCTGCCGCTCATGCCGGCGACAACACCATCGTATTCCGCTTTTGTGCCGAGCAGTCGCGCCAGAATCATGTCTTTGCCGGGACCGATGGCATCGCGCAGCACGCCGAGAATTTCGAGATCAATCGCTTCCGGTTTGCTTCCGACCAGAACCGTGTAGGCAGTGCCATGCAGACCCGCGTGCACCTCTGACAGCGGATACATGGGCTGCGTCGCCAGGGAAACAGCCGGCCGAGGTGCAGGTGCACTGACTGGCGAACTCTGCGCGCAGATGGAGAAAGCGCAGCTCGCGATCACCAGCGCCGCGACCGACTGAGAAACTCTACGAAGAAAGATAGGCACGTTACCAGAGTAGAAGGGAAGTGGCTGCGAAGGAAGTGGGCAGCCCCGGGAAGCCCAGTGTAAGATTCAAATTTGCTGCGCCGTCGCCGCAACTGGGACCAGCGAAGAACTCTCCGCGGCGCAACTTGAGGATTGATAGTGCACACTGCTTCCGCGCTGGCCATCGGCCTGAAAACGAATCTGACCGGGATCGACTGGCTGATTATGCTGGTCTATTTCGCGTTCGTGTTAGGCATCGGCTTCCTGCTGAAACGCCACATGCGCACCAGCACAGACTTTTTCCTGGCCGGACGAGCGCTGCCTGCCTGGGTGTGCGGACTGGCCTTCATTTCCGCCAACCTGGGTGCACAGGAAGTTATCGGCATGGGTGCCTCGGGCGCGAAGTATGGCATCGCAACCAGCCAGTTTTACTGGATCGGCGCCATCCCGGCGATGGTGTTTGTCGGCCTGTTCATGATGCCTTTCTATTACGGCTCCAAAGCGCGCTCGGTACCGGAATATCTGAAGCTTCGCTACGACGAAAAGACGCGCGCGTGGAATGCCGGATCGTTCGCGATCATGACGGTTTTTTCCTCCGGCATTTCCATGTACGCCATGGCCAAGCTGATCCAGGTGCTGCATATTTTCGATGGTGTATTTATCCACTTCGGCCTGCCGCTCGGCTGGATCTTCCACTTCTCCATTTTTCTGTCCGCGGTCATTGTGCTGGGCTACATTTCGCTGGGCGGCCTGACCAGCGCGATATACAACGAAGTGCTGCAATTCTTTTTAATCGTCGCCGGATTTATGCCTCTGGTGTGGATTGGACTGAAGAACGTCGGCGGCTGGCATGGCATTCAGCGCGCTCTGGGTCCGGGGTACACGCACTCCTGGCGCGGCATGGCCCATGCCAGTACCAATCCGCTAGGCACGGAATGGTACGCGCTCGTCTTTGGTCTCGGCTTCGTTCTTTCCTTTGGATATTGGTGTACGGATTTTCTGGTGATTCAAAGTGCGATGGCTGCAGAATCGCACCTGGCAGCGCGACGTGTTCCATTGATCGCATCCATCCCGAAAATGTTTTTCCCATTTCTGGTGATTCTGCCTGGACTGATTGCCATCTCTGTTCCCACAGTCACGCAGCACATGATGGCGCAAGTACAAACTGCACCGGCTCCCGGAGTGGCACGGGGAGCGGCCGCGGCATCCATGACCTCCGATGCGTCGTCAGTGCCGGTCGGCCGCGGATTGATCCCGGTCAAGATCGATCCGGTGAACGGCCGCGTCCTAACCGATAACAAGGGTAAGCCGCTGCTCGACTACGATCTGGCGACGCCGAACATGCTGCTGCATTTTTTTCCTACTGGAATGCTGGGGCTGGGTCTGACGGCGCTGCTGGCGAGCTTCATGTCTGGTATGGCGGGCAATGTAACCGCCTTCAACACGGTGTGGACCTACGACATTTATCAGTCCTACATCCACAAGAATGGGACCGATGCGCATTACCTGTGGATGGGACGAATAGCGACGATAGGCGGGGTGGCGCTGTCGATTGGCGCGGCCTATTTTGTGACGTCATTTAACAACATTATGGACGCGCTGCAGATTGTGTTCTCTTTTGTGAATGCTCCTCTGCTGGCCACGTTCCTTCTTGGTATGTTTTCCAAGCGCACTACCGCCAACGGCGCCTTCTGGGGATTGCTTTCCGGTACCTGCGCGGCGGCTCTGCATACGGGTTTGACGCTGCCCGCGGATGTTGCGGGTGTCGGCATTCATGGTGGATGGATCACTGTGTTGCATGTGTATCCCAGCACCATGGCGCAGACCTTCTGGACGGCGATCTGGGCCTTCGGCGTCTGCTTCCTCGTTACCATCGGCTTGAGTCGGATAACAAAGCCACGGGAAGAAAAAGATCTAGTCGGATTGGTTTATTCGCTGACGCCCAAGCCAGCCGAAGGACATCTGTTGTGGTATCAGCGACCGGCCTCGCTCGCGATCCTTGTGCTGGCGATGGTAGTGGTGTTGAACCTGGTGTTCTTGTAAGACAACGGGAAGGGAATTGCGATGGGGCTCGATATTCGACTGCCGCTGGGGCTACTGTTCGTCGTCACCGGGGGAATGATGACGGTCTACGGACTCTTCACCCACGGCAGCGCGATCTATCAAAAATCGATGGGCATCGACATCAATCTGGTGTGGGGGATTGTGCTGCTGCTGTTCGGGTCGGCGATGCTGTTGCTGGCCTACCTCGATCGCCGCCGCACGGCAAACGCTCCGCCGATAAATCCTACCAGTGAAGTTCCACCCCCAACCCGCCCACACGGGCATTGATGCCTGGCCGCGGCGGAAAGCACCGAACTTTCTGCTACGGCGCGGACCGCTTGCCGTTCATCCAATCCAACAGTTTCTTGATTCCGTCGTAATTGCTTTTAGGAATCAGAATCACTCCGTTCTGCAATTCAATCCATTGTTCACCGCCGTGCTGAGTGATTTTCAGCGACTCCTTCGGAACCACCCCTGAGCCCTCATAACGCAAAAAGACACCATCGTACAGAAGATCGCCGACGCGATTGTATATTTGACACTTGTTCACATTCAGGGTTTTGTCCACCCAGCAGCAATCCCAATCGTAGCCATGTGGAATCGCGATGGGAGTGGCCTTCGCAGGAACATTCGAGGGACGCTTGGGGTTGTTTTGGCAGCCAATCGCCACTCCCAGAATGAGGAGCGCCGCAATGTAACGGATTATCCTTTTCATCTCTATCCTCGTATAGCTGGGGAGAGGTCTATCCATTCTGCTCATCATCTCATTGCGGAGCACAATCTTTTGCCAACTGGTCCAACACGATCTCCAATTGCGTCTGCGGCACCGAACCCTGCGCCATGTCTTTCGATCCGCCGCCGCGTCCGCCGTGGGTCGCTAATGTAGTTCGCAACACGGTTCCGCAGTCGAGCTCAAGATCGGCGCTACGTGACAAAACCACCGTCGCCGGTGCCGATTCACCTTCCGGCTTCCATCCGAGGATTGCAATCGTCTGCTTCGATTGCGCAGCAATCTTGCTGGCCAGCATTTTTACGTAGGACGCGTCCACTTGGCTCACGGCCGTCAATTGCAACTGAATCATCCGTACACCATTTTCGACGGGCGTCTGCGCGATTAACTCTGCTGCCTGATATTGCGCGAGTTCGTTGGTCAGTCTCAGTGTGTGCTTGGCGGCTTGTTTCGCATCCGCCTGCAGACGCTGAATGGCCTGCGGTACTTCTTCAAATCCTACAGAAAGTTGCCGCGCCGCCTCGGTCAGTCGGTTGAAGTCATTACGCGCCGCCCGTGCCGCACGCAGACCACAAACAAATTCGACCCTCAGCCCTTGCTTCACTTTCTCCAAGCCGCGCAGATGCAGCCCGCCAATTTGGCCGGTCGAGCGAACATGCGTACCCCCGCAGGCGTTGCGGTCGAAGTCTGCAATGGTGATGATCCGCAAATCACCCTGGCGCGGCGGCAGCTTGCGCAACTCGCCCGCGGCCAGCAAATTTTCCGCGTGCTCGCGCGGCACAACACTCATCGTGACCAGCCGATCTTCCGCGATAATTTGATTGGCTCGCTCTTCCACCTGCTGCAGCGTGCTCGTCGTCAAGCTGTCAACATCGAGATCAATCGTCGAGCTGGATTCGCCCAGGTGAAAGGAAACAGTTCGCGCTCCGCAAACCTCAATGAATGCCGCCGACAGCAAATGCTGGCCAGAATGTTGCTGCATGTGATCGAGTCGTCGGGCCGCATCAATACTGCCGCGCACTGTGGTGCCGGCAACCAACGGCTTCAACGTGTGATGCCACACTTCACCGTGTTCGTCCTCTTCCACATCGACAATTTCGGCGGTCAACTCCGCTCCGCTGCGAGAGGTCGCAATCAGAGTGCCAGTGTCAAACGGTTGGCCGCCGCCGGTGGGATAAAACGCGGAACGATCCAGCGCCACGCGCCACAGGGATTGTCCGCTGGCGCGCGAGACTTCCTGGATGTCCGTGACCACGGCATCGAAATTCGTCAGAAATGAGTCAGTGGAGTAGAGGCGTTCTGTCATGGTCTCCTGGGTATGTCGCCGCGACTATTGCGGCATGATGATGCCGCCGATGCGCGTGCGCCTGGGCATCACAACGCCGCGATGATCGATTTCACGGTCTTCTTCATTCTTCTTTGCTGCAGCGGGTTCCGTCGGGCTCGGCTGCTTTCCCATCGGCGCGCCGCAGGTGGGGCAATGCGAATCCGGTTGTGTCATCTTGCCACTCCCCTCGTACATCGAAATTTCATTGTCGCCGATTAGACTAGGAGTATGCCACTTCGTCAGCCCGGTTCTCCGCGGATCCTTGCCTGCGATCTCGACGGAACGCTGCTCAACGGTAAAGGAGTTCTGACCGAAGCGACCGCCGCGGCCCTGCGCAAAGCTGTCGCCAGCGGGGTTGAGGTGGTTTTCGCCACCGGACGGCGTCATAGTTTTGCGTGGACCATGCTGGCTCCTCTCGGCCTTGATCCGGAGACAGTTCTCATCAGTTCCAATGGCGCCATTACCCGCACCTTTGGTGGACGCCCCATCGATCGCACTGGCATGCCGGTTGAAACGGCGTTGCAACTCTGCCGTCAGTTGAATGATTTTCGCAACTCGCTGGTCTTCACGTTCGATCGCACTGGACCGGGTGCGCTGGTTGTGGAAGACATCCCAGCGCTGCATGCGCGGCTGTCGCGCTGGGTGGAGTCCAACCTGCACGAACTGGAGGCGGTGCTGCCATTGGAGCGCGCCTTTGATAGCGGTGAAGAGCCGGTGCAGGCCATGATTTGCGGCACGCTCGCCGTAATGAGCGAAGGGCTCGCCGTTTTGGACGCGCCGACCGAGCAGGCGGAGAATCTGCGGAAAATTATTTCCATTCACCGCACGGAATATCCTGCCCGCGACCTTTCCATTGTGGACCTGATGCCGAACGGCTGCTCCAAGGGCAGTGCCCTGGCGCGGCTCGCGGAGGATCGAGGAGTCGACGCTACGGAAATCGTCGCCATTGGTGACAATATGAACGATGCCGAAATGTTGGCCTATGCCGGCCGCGCGATCGTCATGGAAAACTCACCGGCCGAGTTGCTGGACCTGGCCGCTGCCAATGGCTGGAGTGTCACTGGCAGTAACGAGTTTGATGGCGCGGCCCAGGCAATTTTGCGCATGTTAAAGTACACGGAACCGGCGATCGTCTGAAGGATGCAAGACATCCGAATCCTTCACAAAGTGGTATATGAGAATCACGCTCACTGGACGTATCCGGTCTGGCAAGAACGACGCATCCTATTGGTTACAAAGGTTTCACGCTCCGTACTGCCAAAAAACCGGCATGGACCTGTTTCCCGGCTCTCTCAATTTGGAACTGGATTGCAGCTTCGATTGGTATGCTAAGCAGTATCAACCGCATCTTGTGTGGTTTGGGCGCGAGGAGTACGGCGGCGAACGCGACATCTTGTTGCTGCCTTGCATTTTGCCAAAACTCGACCGCAGGCCGGCATTTTTGTGGACCACGACGACGGCCGCGCAGGATCGGCCGAATAAAAATTTGATTGAAGTCATTACAGATGTCCCGTTGCGCGCGTCTTACGGTTTGGTGGACGGCGATGTGGTCGATGTCGAGTTGAACTTATAAGGCGGCAGTAAACGGCGCGTTGCCGCGATGGAACAGAATGAAGCGAATCGCAAAAATTTCGGGCGGCACAAGCCTATTGCTGCTGGCGACCTTGCTCGCGGGTTCTAAATCGGCGCGCGCGGCGGAGCGCGTCACGCTGCGTAATGGATCTGCCCTGGTCTGCGATCATCAGAAAAACCTCGATGGGCAGGTGCGGCTCTATCTGACGCCCTCCGACGAAAATTACCTGGATGTGGCGTCCGCCGACATTGTCGCGGTCGAATTCGTTCATCCGCAGGCTGTTCCGTCGACACCTTCAAAGGAATCCGAAGTTTCGCAGGCACAACCTGCAGCCCCGGCCGATATCCCCGCTTTGCTCTACCAGGCTGGCGCAGAACATCATCTCGATCCTGATTTGCTGGCCAGCGTGGTGCATGCGGAAAGCGATGGTCGAGTTCACGCCGTTTCTCCGGTGGGCGCGCGCGGGTTGATGCAGCTGATGCCCGCCACGGCAAAGGACCTGGGCGTGCGTGACAGCTTTGCTGCGGATCAGAATATTGCCGGTGGCACAGCCTATCTGGACGCGCTGCTGATGTATTACCACGATGACCTTGCCTTGGCTCTTGCCGCTTACAATGCGGGCCCGGCGGCTGTAGATCGCTATCACGGCATCCCGCCCTATGCGGAAACGCGCCGCTATGTGGAACGTGTGATCCATGATTTTAATCAGCGGAAGCTCCGCGAAGCCCGCCAGCATTCCAATCACGTGCCCTGGGTTTCGATGGCCGCGATCGCGGCCGCGCCAGCCAACTAAATTTCGATAAGGAAACCTGAAAAGACCTGCATGAAACGACATCGATGGCTTGTTATGGGCGGATTATTCGCCGTCCTGGTGTTCCTCGTCTACATCCAGTTTCGGACGTTGAAGAGTTTTGATTGGTCGACGCTGACCCATACCTTCGATTCGATTCGCTGGTCGCGGCTGGTGCTGGCGACCCTGCTGACCTATGCCGCGTACATCTCCCGTGCCTTTCGCTGGAGCGTATTTTTGCGTCCAACCAAGCCGGCTACTCCCGCCCAGATGGTGCCGGCGCAATTCATTGGATTTACTTCGGTCGCAATCTTAGGTCGGTTGGGGGAATTAGTCCGGCCCTACCTGGTCGCACGACGGCAGCAGGTGACGTTCACGTCACAGTTGGCGGTGTACGCTGTTGAGCGCGTGTTCGATTTACTGGCCGCCGCCAGCATCATCGCGGTCACGCTTTCTATCAGCCCCTCGGTGCAAAATCTTCCGTATCACGAACAGTTTCGCCGCGCCGGATACATCGGCATCGTTGCGGCGCTGGTGTTGGCGCTAATCGCCGTAGCTATCCGTTTTTCCGGACAAAAGATTGCCGATCTTGCCAGCCATTGGTTTGGCCTGATCTCCAAAAAACTCGCCCACGGGATCCATGAGAAAATCCTCGCTTTCAGCCACGGCCTGAATGCCATTGCCGGATGGGGTGCTCTGATCGAGGCGTTGGTTTATTCATTCCTGACGTGGGGATTTATCGCTCTGGCTTACATCGTCGTCGTGCATTCGTTTACCGTTCCAGAATTGGCCTCAATTCCGGCGGCACAAACCATTCTGCTGATGGCGGGCAGCTTACTTGGCTCGTTCGCACAATTGCCGGCGATTGGCGGCGGCTCCCAGGTCGCCATCCTGTATGTGCTGACCAGCGTGCTGCGGGTTGGGCCGGAAGCGGCAACCGCGTGTGCAATCACGCTCTATGTCGTTACTTTCCTCACAGTGATTCCCGCAGGTCTGATCTTTGCGCGCGTCGAGCAGGTTTCACTGCGCAACGTCGCCCGAGAATCTGAGATGGAAGAAGAAGAGTTGGAAGCCTCCAGCGCAGGTTCCGACGACGCACAACAGGCCAAATCGCTGCCGTAAACAGGTGGTCGCAACTTATTGCCGTTCCCCGTGAAACGTGGGATTTTTCAGCGTCTCACCGCGCGACTCCCTAAACTGCGACTATAATGGTCGTAGATAGGGAATTGGCGCGTAACTTTCATGTTTTCAAGCACGACCGTAAGGTCACGTCCAGGAAGAAATCGATTTTCCCACATAGCTTTGGCTGTAGGCGCGTGCCTTTTGCTGGGTGTGGTGGTTTGGCAGGCCATCGCGGCCTCTGGCGTCGCCGATCGGGCCGCCCTGGGACGCAGCTCAATCGCACCAGTGGTGGATATCGCCATCCTCGTCTTCCGTGAGGGGCTGGAGTGCATTCTCGTCCTCTCCGCCATTACAGCCAGCCTGATGAAGTCAGAGGATGCGTACTGGCGTCCGGTCGCCACTGGCGTCAGCGTGGGCCTGCTGGCGACGCTCGCCACATGGTTTGTCGCCGTCGGCATCATCGACGACTTGGCGCAGAACGTCAATGCGCTCTACATCCAGGCAGCCACAGGTTTGCTGGCAATTATCGTGCTTCTGATTGTGATGAACTGGTTCTTTCACAAGCTCTACTGGACTGGTTGGATCTCTCTGCACAACAAGCGCAAGCATGACCTGCTCAAAGGAGCGACGGAACAGAATACTTCGCTGCGCCGAGTGTTCCTGGGTATGGCTCTACTGGGATTCACCTCTTTCTATCGTGAGGGAGTGGAAGTGGTGCTGTTCCTGCAAAGCTATCGCCTGCGGCTTGGTGGCCAGCCGGTTTTCTACGGAGTGATCTTCGGGCTGCTGTTCACCAGTATCGTTGCCGGACTCACCTTTGTGGCCCATCGCAAGCTGCCCTATAAAAAGATGCTGGTGTTCACCGGGATCATGTTGGGAGGCGTTCTGCTGGTGATGGTTGGGGAGCAGGCGCAGGAGATGCAGCTAGCGCACTGGCTGCCGACCACGACTATTCCATGGCTGGCGAATCTCATTCCTGGCTGGATGGGATTATGGTTTTCGATCTTTCCGACGGTGGAAACTCTGGTCGCCCAGGCCATCGCGGGCATCGCTGTCATCGGCTCCTACTTTATGGCGCAGCGATAGATGGCTCGGGCGGGTCAGCTTATAGTTTCAGTCGCGCGATGCTGGGAATCTTTGACAGATCGTTGAACAGCACAAAGACCATCAACAAAATGAAGAAGACGAATGCGGTCTGATAAACGCGTTCTTTCAGGGTCTCATTCATATCGCGGCGCATTACGGATTCAATCAGCAGGAACAGGATCATTCCGCCATCCAGGATGGGAATCGGCAGCAGGTTCAAAATTCCAAGCTGCACGCTTATGAATGCCGTCCAGGCCAGCATGGGCGACCATCCCAGCGAAACGATGTAGCCTGTCTGTCGAGCGATCCCAACTGGGCCACTCAGCGTCTTGGCCGACATCTGATGGGTCACGACGCGGCGCAGCACATCTAACAGCATCGTCGACTCATTCACGCATTCCTTCACTGCCCTGGAAAATGCTTCGGGCAGCGAAAGCCGTTCGGTGTGCGACGGAGGCGCCTGGGGCCGGAATCCAATTTCGTATTGGGGCTGTCCATCCGGGCCGGTTGTTTTTTCTGGGGTCAACGTGATCGTGATTGGAGTTCCATCACGCAGGATGGAAAGCGTCACCGGCTTGTTGCCATTCTGCTGCAGGTACAAGATCATGGACGTCAGCGAATGCAACTGGGTTCCGTCCACCGCAACAATCTCATCTCCGACTTTCAGGCCAGCTTTGGCCCCGGGAAATGCAGAGTCGACCATCGTCACCTTCATGGGGGAGTTCTGCTCAACAAACGTCAATCCCACAGCACTCAGGCTGAAATTGTCCGGATCCGAGGGTGACTTCAGAAACAGAGACGTTTCCTTCTGCGCGCCATCGGGCTGCTGCACATCGACCGGGACGGCGTGGTTCAAATTCAGCACCGCCCGTTCCTGAACCTGATCCCAAGTGGGATTGTCGACAGTGTCGAAGCGAAGGATGCGATCGCCTTGCTGTAAGCCAGCCTTGGCGGCCGCGGAATTCGGCACGACGTAGTCGACGACGGCCGGGCTGCTGAGATAGTTTGCAACCTCGTTATGACCGATGTAGACCGCGGTCATGAGCAAAATTGCCAGCACAAAATTGGCGAATGGTCCGGCGCAGGCGATCAGAACGCGTTGCCAGCGCGGCTTGGAATTCAAGTCGCCGGGATCGCGGGTCGCAGTGGCTGACGCGTTCGCGCCGCTGACGGGTATCGTCCCATCGCCACCCAGTTCGCCCGCCATTTTTACGTAGCCGCCCAGCGGCACCAGGCTGATGCGATAGTCAGTGTCGCCGCGGCGGAAGCCGAACAGACGCGTGCCGAATCCGATGGAAAAAGTCTCGACGCGCACGCCAAAGAATTTTGCCACGGCAAAGTGGCCGAACTCGTGCACCAGCACTAGCACGCCGAGGACAATAAGCATGGAAACGGCACTTATAAGGGCAAATAACATGCTGGTTTGGGGGTATCCGTTCTCTGGTTTTACGCTCTCTGGTCCTTCGCGAGCAACTCGCGGGCTGTGACCCGTGCCCGTTCATCTGCATCCAGCACTTCCGCAATGGTGGCCGGATGCCGGTGCGGCGTGTGGCGCAGCACCTCTTCAATTGTACGCGGTATAGCCGGGAAAGGGATGCGTTTTGCCAGGAACGCCTCCACCGCGATTTCGTCCGCCGCATTGAGCGCGATACAGTGCTCGCCGCCGATTTCCGCTGCCTCATACGCCAGGCGCAAGCAAGGGAAGCGCTCCAGGTCGGGCGGGGAAAAATCAAGCTCTGCAAGGCTGCGCATATCGAAGGTCAGATCGGATGGGATGCGCTCCGGATATGTCAGCGCATACAGGATAGGCAGCCGCATATCCGTCACGGAAAGCTGCGCCAGAATGCTACCGTCAACGAACTCCACCAGGGAGTGAATCGTCGATTGCGGATGCACCGTCACCCGCACAGCGCTGGGTGGCAGATTGAATAGGCGGCAGGCTTCGATGATCTCCAGACCTTTGTTCAACATGGTGGCGGAGTCAATCGTGATGCGCTGACCCATCACCCAGGTGGGATGACGCAACGCCTCCTCCACGGTGATGTTCGCAAACTGCTCCAGCGGTGTGGTCCGGAAAGGTCCGCCGGAAGCGGTCAGCCAGATGGCACGAACTTCCTGCGGAACACCGCCGCGCATGCATTGATGGATGGCGTTATGTTCGCTATCGATGGGGAGAATCATCACGTTGCGGCGGCGAGCCTCTTCGATCAGAATTTCGCCTGCAGCTACCAGGCATTCTTTATTTGCAACTCCCACGGTCTTGCCGGCTTGAATGGCGGCGTAAGTGGCTTCCAGGCCGGCGACGCCGACGATGGCGCTTACTACAAAGTCGACCTCCGGTAGCGTGGCCGCATGGACCGTACCCGCTGACCCATAGACAACATCGATACCGGAAATGCCATCAGTTTGCAGGCGCCGCCGCAAACTTTCCGCCAGGGCTTCGTCCGCGACAGAAACTACTCGAGGACGCCAGCGTTGGCACTGCTCGAAGACTGCATCCAGATTGCGGCCTGCGGCAAGGCTGACTACGGCGAATCGCTCGGGATAGCTTTCGACAATGCGCAGCGTGCTCTGGCCAATGCTGCCGGTAGAACCGAGAATTGCAAGATTTTTCAAGAATTTTCCTGACGTAGTTCCTTCAACTGGCGATAAAACCCATCGCCTCAATACGCCTGCCGCAGCAGCAATGCATACCACAACACCGGCAGCGCCAGCAGCAGGGCATCAATGCGATCGAGCACACCGCCATGTCCCGGAAGCAACGTTCCGGAATCCTTGACGCCGGCGCCACGCTTGATCGCCGACTCCAGCAGATCCCCGATCTGGGCCGCCACGTTTAACAAAATCGCCATCCCGGTCCAATACCACCATGGTTGAGCATAGAACAACAGTTCAATTCCATGTCGATAGAGGTGGCTTCCGAGGGAAACGATTCCCAAGCCAGCCGCAATGCTGCCGATGACCGATCCGGCTGCGCCTTCCCAGGTTTTCTTCGGGCTGAGTTTCGGCGCCATAGGATGTCGGCCGATCGATCGCCCGACGTAGAGCGCGACAATATCGCCGGCCCACACCACCACCAGCAGGAACAGCAACAGGGAGACGCCGTTTTCCTGCTGTGTCAACAAGGGCGCAAACACCAGCGGCAGCGCGATATAAATCAAGCCAAAGAATCCCGCAGACGCGTCGGGCAAAATTCGCTCCAGCGGCGAGCGTAGCGAGCAAACTCCCAGCAGCGTCAACGCGGAGATACCGACGGCGACCAGGAGTAATGGCGGCGTCCAATAGGCTACGGCAAACAATGCCGCGCACCAGGCCAGCACCAGCCAGCGCGGAACCCGCGCCCCGGATGCATCCGCCAGCACCAGGTACTCAAGGAGCGCTAACTCTGCAATGATCCATGCGGCCAGCATCTGCAGCCACAACGGACCCCACAGGATCAACGCCAATACCAGCGGAATCAAAATGACCGCCGTAAGAATACGTTTCATTAAATCGAGTTCTCTCTACCCGCCGTGTGCTTGCACTGCGGACAACTGTGACCTTGGGATGAATTGAGCCTGTTGATCATTATCGTATGAATGGAGAAATGGCGCAGCGGTTTTCAGCGATGTCATTCCCTGGCAGACTTACCTGCCGCGGGCTGTTCGTGATGGGCAGCGGCGAAGGGAAACGCTCTAGCGCGTGAGGACTTGTTCCGGCTCGACAGGCTTTGCTTTCGGCGGGTTGCCAAGACCGCCAAAGCGGCGTTCGCGGCATTGATATTCGCGAATCGCGTCAAGGAAATGCTTGCCGCGAAAATCCGGCCAAAAACGATCCGTCACATAAATCTCAGAGTAAGCAATCTGCCAAAGCAGAAAATTGCTGATGCGCATTTCACCGCTGGTGCGGATGACCAGATCTGGATCGGGCATGTGTGCGGTATAGAGCGCCTGCGAGATATGCTGCTCGTTGAATTTCGATAGCAGTTCGTCGAGGGAAATCTTGCCGTTCTGCTCGGCGGCAATTTTGCTCAGTGCATCCTTGACGGCATCGACAATTTCTACTCGCGCGCCGTAATTCAGCGCCAGCGTCAGCGTGGTGCCGGTGTTGCGCGCCGTCTGTTCGGATGCCCATTGCATCGTCTCCTGCACTTCCTGCGGCAGGTCTTTGAGACGCCCGATATAGGCGATGCGGACATTGTTATCATTCATCCGCTTGACGTTGTTTACGAGGTAGGTGCGCAGCAAACGCATCAGGAAACTGACTTCTGTCTCCGGCCGGCGCAGATTGTTTTCCAGGGAAAACGCATAGAGCGTCAGCCACGGCAGGTCGATGCGCGAGGCGGTCTCGACTACATACTGAACGGATTCCGCGCCTTGCTGGTGGCCAAAGAAGCGTTGCAGCCGCCGCTGACCCGCCCATCGCCCATTGCCATCCATGATGATGGCGATGTGCTTCGGCAATTGCTCGGGATCCAGCTGCCGGTAAATGGCGAGCTCGTCCGCGGACAATTCATGAATTCGGCTGGGTCCGGTTGTACTGGACAAGGGGAAATACCTCAACTTGCTTCGACCGTAGCATAGTGCGAAGAGGGGTCGCAAATTGGATGCTGATACGCCTGCCGTAAGCCACGGTATCGATAAAAATTATCGTGGCTGTTCTGGGTTGGCGGCGTGGTCTCAAGCCTGCTGGGGGAGCAGGTTCTAGGCCGTTCGGCGGCCGCCGCTTGCCATTTCTCGAATATGACCCAGCACCATCGCGCGGTGAAGGTTATCGAGTCCAGCAGCCCACTGTGCGATTTCCGACAGAAAAGGATCTTCCATCATGGCAGCAATATCGCGCTCCCGCTCATACCGCGCGTCATGCACCATTTCCGACATGGGTACTGATAAGGCATTAGCTAGCCGCTGCAGCGACGACAGGGTGGGCATAGCGCGACCATTCTCGATTTTCGAGATGTAGGTGCGCGGTACCTCCAGCCGGGCTGCGAGTTGCCGTTGGCTTAAGTGCCGGGCATTGCGAATCTCTCGCAGACGCACGGCTACTTTAGACTGCCGGTTGCCCGGCGCACGTGTCCCCATGACCTCGACTTCCGAGGACACTATAGGTTCGGGTTCAGCTACTTCCAAGGGTTTTCGGCAGCGTCGACAAAGCAGGTTACTGGTGCTAAATTGCACCAGGTTGCAGCGATCGCAACGTAGAACCTCCCTTGAAGCAACGGGAGCCATCATAGTTGCCATAGATTTTTTTACGGAGGCCAGAGCTGACATCCGTCGCATGCTTACGGCATGCGTCTTTTGATAAGCTGCTTGGAAATCAGCGACTTGTCAAGATAAAAATGATGAAAAGCCTGAAATACCCCAAAAATGATCCGAAAAGGCCTCGATTTTCGTGGATCATAAGCCAAGGAGATGCGCCAGATGCCTGAAGTAACTCCAAGTCCCTCTTTCAGTGAGAGGTCGCCGGAATCACCATCAAGCCCAAGTGCCGAAGTCGAAACCCATGATCGCGAAGCCGCCTGGCGCCTGCTGAACAGATACACCGAGTCGGCCAGTTTGTTGAAACATGCTCTCAGCGTCGAGGTCTGTGTTCGAGCGTACGGCGAGCAACGCGCGGTGGAACTTGGCTTGCCGCTCGCAGAGGCCCGCGCCCTTGTCGAAACCTACGCCGTCACTGGACTGCTGCATGACTTTGACTACGAGAAGTATCCTTCGCCAGAAGAACATCCGTGGATTGGCAACCGCATTCTGACCGAGCAGGGATGGCCGGAGGAGGTTCGTCACGCCATCATGGGCCATGCGGAATACACCCACACGCCCCGCGAGTCACATCTGGATAAAGTTCTGTTTCGCCTGCGACGAACTGGCAGGATTTCTGACCGCCAACGCACTGGTCAAACCCACGAAATCCATCCGCGACGTGAACGCGCAGTCTGTCGTAAAAAAGATGAAAGACAAGGCATTTGCCCGCGGCGTCAATCGAGATGACATCGTTCATGGCGCTGCCGAGCTTGGCGTCGCGCTACCGGATCATGTTGCGTTTTGCCTGGCAGCCATGCAGCAGCACGCGGAAGACCTGGGTCTGGCCGGCGTGACGTCGTAAGGTTCGAAATTCACGTAAAGACCTGTGAATGCGTGTTTTTTCATGGTTCCTCGTTATCGCCGGGTGTATATTCAGTTGATTTCCTGCTTGATATCCTTCCGGAGGATTCTTCATGAAAAAGTATTTTGCGGAGTTAGTCGGGACATTCGTGTTGGTGTTCGGTGGCGTTGGCAGCGCTGTATTTGCGGGCAAACATATTGGATTTGAGGGGGTCGCCTTCGCCTTTGGGCTTTCGCTGCTGGCCATGGTGTACACAATCGGGCCCATCTCTGGTTGCCATATCAATCCTGCAGTCACCTTTGGAGTTTTGCTGGCGAGAAAAATTGGTGGCAAGGATGCCGCGATGTATGTCATCGCGCAGATCGTTGGCGCAATCATTGCAGCAGCGCTCATCCTGGCGATCGCACGTGGAGTTCCGGGCGGTTACTATGCCTCGGTCGGCGGACTCGGCGCCAACGGGTTCGGCATGCATTCTCCGGATCTCTACGGCATGTCGGCGGCCTTCATTGCAGAAATCATCCTGACCGCTTTCCTGGTGATCACAGTGCTGGGAGCGACAGACATCAAGGCTCCGGTTGGCTTTGCCGGTCTTGCAATCGGCCTGGTCCTCACCTTGATTCACCTGGTCGGCATTCCCATCGACAACACTTCGGTGAACCCGGCACGCAGCATTGGTCCTGCCCTCTTTGTTGGAGGATGGGCGATTCAGCAGCTCTGGCTCTTCATTGTCGCGCCACTGATTGGTGCCGCGGTGGCAGCTGGTATCTATGGGGTGATTCGCACGCCTGAAGAGCGCCTCATCAGCACCCGCACGGCAGAGCGGTCCCTGGCCAGCCAACAGCAGGAACGTGGCCGGCACACGGCGTAGCTGCAATCGACTCGGTACCAATCATCGCCCGCTCTTTGCCATGCAGAGGGCGGGCCTCAACTTCTTCGAACCACCGAGTGAGCCGCCGAACGCAGACAAGCGAATCGAACCAGTGCGGCACTCGTCCATCAAGGAGCTAGTCCCATGCCAGACCCAATGTCCTTCAACTCGATGCTGCCGCCGGCAGAAACTACCCACCAATCGCGCCGAAATTTCCTGCGCGGTTCTGCTGCCGCCGTTGCCGGCGTGGTAACCGCTGGGCTTGCCGCGGAAAGCGCGCAAACTTTCCTGAGCCCGCACTCCGTGCTGGCGCAATCCGCAATGACACCCGACGCGGCTTTGAAGGAATTGATGGATGGCAACGGCCGGTTTGTCAGCGGCAAGACGACCGCTCACGAACATGACCTGGCGATTTTGAAGCAGCATCTGGAAGAAAAGCAGGAACCCTACGCTGCTGTTTTATCCTGCGCCGATTCTCGCGTGCCGGTCGAGATTGTCTTCGACCAGACGATTGGCCACCTTTTTGTCACGCGCGTTGCCGGCAACATTATTACGCCGGAGATTATCGGCAGCCTGGAATATGGCGTGGCCGTGCTCGGCACCAAGGTGATTGTGGTGCTGGGCCACAGCAACTGCGGCGCGGTGAAGGCGGCCGTTGCGGGCAAGTCGGTGCCCGGGCAGATCAGCGTTCTCTATCCGCACATTCGGCCGGCGGTGGACCAGGCAGGGCCCGATTACAAAGCTGTCACGAAGGCGAACGCAAAAATTCAGGCCAAGCTGTTGAGCCAGGCTTCCACAGTCGTCGCGGAAAAAATCAAGGAAGGTCAGCTGAAAGTTGTTGCGGGATATTACGACATCGGCAGCGGCGCGGTCACACTGCTGACATAGAAATTTTGCGCGGAACTGTTTTATTCCGGAGCCTTGGAACGAAGTTTCTTGGCTCGCCTGCCGACGTGTGCCGGTCTGGGCCGGCCCCAGTACCCAGCGATGGCGCCGCCATAGTGCGTTTCCCAGGTCAGTAAATCTTCGCCCGACAGGTAATTGACATGCTGCTCGATCGACCGCAATTGAGCCGCTGCACGTTTAATATCCTCGCCATTGAACCAGCCAAACGCAGCGATCAAAAGCAGGATAAATGTTGCACCGAACCAGAAGCGCCCATCCATCGTGCGGCCCAGCAGCCACGTTGCCAGCACCGCGCAAATAATCACAACCTGATACACATGCGCGATGCGCTGTTGGATTTCGTCGCGCAGTGAATCGTATTCGTGCAGCAGCACCTGCACCCGCTCAAAGTCGGAGAATCCCCCCGCCTGGCTGTTCCGCCATGATTTTCTCCTGACAGATGAGTCTATCGCTCCCGTGCGCAGAGCGCTTGACGAGCATTTGCGCATGATTCATCGGTGTTCTATGCTGAGCAGGCTTCGACTGTGTCCATAGACTATGACGATCCATCCTTCTCAATCGCCGAACGATCCGCTGCCCAACGTGCTTTCCTCCGCCGTTGATACCGGCAGCGAGCGCTTCCAGTCGAATGCCTCCGCGATGCGCAGTCTGCTCGCCGAATTCGATGGCGAGCAAGAAACAATTCGTCGGGGTGGCGGCGCTAAGGCGATTGAAGCGCAACATAAAAAGCAGCGCCTCACGGTGCGAGAACGCCTCGAACTGCTGCTCGATCCGGAGACCGAGTTTCACGAATTGAGCATTTACGCGGCGCACGGTATGTATGCCGATTATGGCGGTGCTCCCGCGGCAGGCACTGTCACAGGTGTCGGCCGGGTTGCGGATCGTCTCGTCATGATCATCGCGAACGACGCTACGGTCAAGGCTGGCGCGTTTTTTCCCATGACGGCGAAGAAAGTGATTCGTGCGCAGAACATCGCGCTCGAAAATCACATCCCCACGCTCTACCTGGTCGATTCCTCCGGCGTGTTTCTGCCGTTGCAGGAAGATGTCTTTCCCGATCAGGACGACTTTGGCCGCGTCTTCCGCAACAATGCGGTTATGTCCGCGCGCGGCATTCCGCAGATGACCGCCATCATGGGAATGTGTGTTGCCGGCGGCGCGTATTTGCCGGTTATGACCGATCACGTGTTGATGACGGAGGGCAGCGGATTATTTCTTGCCGGGCCTGCGTTGGTGCAGGCTGCAATCGGTCAGAAAGTGTCCGCCGAAGAACTGGGCGGCGCCACCATGCATTCGGAAATTTCTGGTACGGTCGACTTTAAAGAGCCGAACGATCATCTCTGCATCGCGCGTTTGCGGTCGCTAGTCTCCCGGCTCGGCCATCCTGCATCCGCGCCCTTCGATCGCGTTGCCTACGACGATGCCAAGGATGCTCCAAAGTATTCGGCGGAAGACTTGCTGGGAATCGTCAACCCTGACCCCGCGGCCGCTTCGCAAAGCTACGATATGCACGCCGTGATTGCTCGCATTGTCGATGGTTCGCGCTTCGATGAGTACAAGCCCGACTATGGCCAGACGCTGCTTTGCGGCTATGCGCGCATTGGCGGCTTCGCTGTCGGCATCGTCGCCAACCAGAAATTACATCGCACCCAGATCAGCCATACCGGCGAAAAACATATGGAGTTTGGAGGCGTCATCTATCCCGACTCTGCCGACAAGGCTGCGCGTTTCATCATGGATTGCAATCAAAATCTGATCCCGCTGATTTTTCTCCACGACGTGAACGGATTTATGGTCGGGCGCGACGCGGAATGGAGTGGCATCATCCGTTCTGGCGCAAAAATGGTGTCTGCAGTTTCAAATAGCGTGGTGCCGAAGATCTCCGTCATCATTGGCGGGTCGTTCGGAGCAGGGAATTACGCCATGTGCGGCAAGGCCTACGATCCAAGATTTATTTTTGCTTGGCCGACCGCGAAATACGCGGTGATGAGCGGAGCCTCCGCTGCCAACACTTTGGTAGAGGTGCGAATCAAACAATTGGAGCGCAAAGGGCACGCACTTAGCGAAGCGGAAAAGAAGGAGCTGTTCGATTCCATCAAAGCCGCTTACGATGAGCAGACTGATCCGCGCTACGCGGCTGCGCGACTCTGGGTGGACGCCATTATCGATCCCCGAAAAACACGCGACGTACTCCGTATGGCTCTCGAAGCCGCATCGCTCAATCCGGACGTTCCGCGATTCAATCCGGGAATTCTGCAGACATAATCATTGAGCCCGAATCTCACAACCATGAGCAGCGAAGAAATTAAAATCATCGAATGTCCGCGCGATGCCTGGCAGGGATTGCCGAAAATTATTCCTGCGGACATGAAGGCATCGTATCTGCGCGAACTGATTGCCGCCGGGTTTCAGCACATCGACGCGGTCTCCTTTGTGTCGCCAAAAGCCGTGCCACAGATGGCAGACTCCGAGCAAGTGCTACTGCTGTTGCAGGCACCCGAGGACGTCGACATCATTGGCATCGTAGTCAATGAGAAAGGGGCGGAACGTGCCATCGCGACAGAATCCGTTCGCACCCTCGGCTTTCCATATTCCATCTCGCCGGGATTTCTCCAGCGCAACCAGCGTCAGACGCCGGAGGAATCGCTCGATGCGCTCGACGCAATTGCGGAACTGGCCTATCAGGCTGGCATCGACTTGGCTGTGTATATATCGATGGCGTTCGGTAATCCCTACGGCGATCCGTGGAGTCTCGACGAAGTGATCGAAGGCTGCAGCTCTCCTCATCGAAATGGGTGTCGAGCAGATTTCTCTCGCCGACACTGTTGGTGTGGCCGATCCGGAACAGATCGCATCTGTCGTGTCCGCAGTTCTCGCCACCGATGATCGTGTGGAGTTTGGAGTGCATCTGCATGCGCGTCCCGATCAGGCGGAAGAGAAGGTTTTGGCCGCGTATCGCGCCGGATGCCGCCGCTTCGACACGGCGATGGGCGGTCTGGGCGGATGCCCGTTCGCGCAGGATACGCTGGTGGGCAACATCGCGACCGAGCAGGCGCTGGCTGCCCTGCGCAGTGCGGGCGCCAAGCTGCCAGAGTTAGGATCGCTGACGGATCTGCTGGTGAGGACGCGGCAAATCTCTGCTGACTTTGGGCCGCCTGTGCAGTAAATGTTCCCTACCAGCGGGTTCACGGAAATATATCGTGTTGCGATATAATTGCAATGTGAGCGATCGACCTGCACCAGACCCAAATCAACCCCTCCACCAAGCCCTCGCCTCTTTTCGCCATCAGTTGAGGAAATTTATATTGGTTAGCGAGAATGCGGCCAACGATGCAGGCTTGCATCCGCAGCAGCACCAGTTGTTGCTGGCTGTCGCGGGTGTTCCCGACGATCGTTCGCCTTCGATTGCCTACGCAGCCGAGGCTCTTGGACTCAAGCACAACACGGTTGTCGAATTAGTCGATCGATGTGCGCAGGAGGGCCTGCTTGAACGCGCGACGGACCCTGCGGACGGCCGCCGTGTTTGTTTGCAAACCACCGCGCATGGACAAAAAGTGCTTGATCGGCTGTCCCAGGTGCATCTGCAGGAACTTAATTTGCGTGGGCCGATGTTGATCGAGTCGCTGCAAGATTTGTTGCGAAATGAAACCCACGGACGACTGCGCCCAGTCCCGCGACAAGTTCGGACGAGAGATCTGTGATGGCAGACTCCCAGAATTATTCCAATCGGAGAGTAAGATTTCGGCTCATCCAGCATCCTCTGCTGCGCAAGTATTTTCCTAAGGTCGCCGAGGATCTGGCCGCCACCTATACCCGGGACCTGCATAAATGGCTGATCATTGCGCCCATCATCGGTGTAACCACCGGGCTCGCGGTCACAGGAATCGCAGTCGTCATTCTGAAAAAGTTATGGCCTCCGGTGCTGCATCTCTTCTTGCTGCATCCGTGGACAATTCTTCCGGTGATGACAGCAGCCTTCGCCGTGACGGGCCTCATCATGCAGTTCCTTACGCCCGATCCGAATGAACATTCGACTGAGGAAATTATCCGTTCGTATCACGAGCACGAGGGCAATATCGACGTGCGCTCTTTCGTGCCGAAAATATTGGCAGCTATCACGACGGTCGGATTCGGCGGCAGCGCAGCGCTTGAAGGTCCGAGCATTTACGGCGGCGGTGCCGTTGGATCGTGGTTGTTCGCGAAGCTGCGACGCTTTGGATTGGAGCCGCGCGATCGCCGCATTATGCTGATCAGCGGTGCGGCGGCCGGCATGGCAGCGGTCTTTCGTGCGCCTATGACCGGTCTCGTCTTCGCGCTGGAGATGCCATACAAGGACGATCTGGCGCATGAGGCACTGCTGCCTTCGCTCATTGCATCGGTGGTTTCCTATGTGACGCTGGCGTTTTTCCTGGGCGCCGCACCTCTATTTAACTTTGCCAGCAAGAATTCTTTCACTGGCCGCGATCTTCTATGGTGCGCGTTGCTCGGCGCTCTCATCGGGCTGATTGCGATGGCATTCACCATCACTTTCCGCCGGGCGCGCGTGTTTATGGTGCACTGGTCGATCCCGCATTGGCTGAAGCTTACGCTGGGTGGTTTTCTCACTGGACTTTGCGGTGTGATTTTTCTCGCGCTCTATCACGGGTCGCTGGTTCCTCTCGGTGCGAATTACGAGGCCGTTGGAGAAATCCTCGGACACCATCACGGTTCGCTGGAACTGGTCGTGTTCGGAGTGTTGAAGCTGGCGGCCACACTCTTCACGCTCGCCAGCGGCGGAGTCAGCGCGATGTTTGTTCCGCTCTTTCTGACCGGCGGAAGTTTCGGCACCGCCTTCGCGCAGTCGATTGCTCACTCAGGCTCTGTCGAGTTATACGCCGCAGTTGGCATGGCATCGTTCATCGCCGCCGGATATAAGACTCCACTGGCGGCCGTAGTATTCGTCGCGGAAGCTACGGGAGGCCACGCATTCATCATTCCGGCACTGATCGGCGCAGCGGTAGCCTACGCCATCTCCGGGGAAGCTTCTGCCTCGGGCGATCAACGGTTGCACGAGGTTCGCACTCATGAAGCGAATGGGGTAATGTCGCAAACCAGCTAAGAAAAACTCATGGCTCGACGAAAGTGACTTGCGCCAATCCATCCTCTACTATGGATTTGCGCGTATATCGCTGCAGGAGCCAGGATGCCTTATCAAACGCTCTACATGACGGAGATGGAAGACATCGTCACCATCACGTTCAACCGTTCCGAACGCCGCAACGCGCTTACTCCGCAGATGATGGACGAACTGATCGCGACGCTTGATGGCTTGGCGGATCGAAATTCCGGCGTGCTGATTCTGACGGGCAGAGGTCCAGCGTTTTGTGCAGGCCTCGATCTGGAACATCTTCAGTCTCTGCTGAAAAATACCGTCCCACAGCACAATGTTGATGCGGAGCGAATCGCCGTGCTGCTGCGCAAGCTCTATGACCTGCCCCTGCCAACCATCGCAGCGGTCAATGGACATGCAATTGCCGGCGGCATGGGCCTGGCTACGGTATGCGACTTCACGCTGGCTGTTCCTGAAGCAAAATTCGGATACACAGAGGCGCGCATCGGATTCATTCCCGCGATCGTCTCCACATTCCTGACGCTGCAGGTAGGCGAAAAACATGCCAGGGATTTGCTGTTGACCGCTCGGCTGATCACCGCTGAAGAAGCGCAACAGATGGGCCTGGTGAATGAAGTGGTGCGCGACTCTGGCCTGATGGAGCGGGCGGTGCGACTGGCGCGCCTGCTTTTGAAGAACAGTCCGGAATCGTTGCGCGCGACCAAACAGTTGCTGTCCGCGCACGTGAAGGAGCGGCTCGATCGACAGTTGAAAGCAGCTGTCGAAATGAACGCGAGTGCGCGCAGCACCGAAGATTTTCGCGAGGGAGTAGTCGGCATTCCTTGAACGACGCACCCCTCAATGGCCCTCCAGAAAACGCAGCAAGACTCCTGTCCACCCTTGAGGAGATGTCCACGTGAACGACTTGAATGCAAGCGGGGATCGTGTGACAGGGGAGGTCCGTCTGCGCGTGCGCTATGCGGAAACCGACCAGATGGGCGTCGTCTATTATTCCAATTTTCTCGTCTGGTTTGAAATTGGCCGCGTGGAATTATTGCGACAACTCGGCTTCGATTACAAAACTATGGAAATTGAAGACGATTGTTTTATCCCGGTGGTCGAAGCGAATTGTCGATATAAGGCACCGGCTCGTTACGATGACGAACTGGTCATTTCGACTACGGTGACTGGGGTGCGCGGCGCTGTTCTGAAATTTCGTTATCGCGTGGTGCGCATCAGCGATCAGCAGCTACTTGCCGAAGGCGAGACCACGCATGTTGTCACCGACCACTCACTGACAAAGACGAGTGCTTCCGGAAAAATATGCGCGAGCGTTGAGCCACCCTCGGTGATAGCGCCGTAACGGCAGCTGACGGGCCAGATTGAGTGGAAATAACTCCGCGACCCACAATAATTTTCTCCTGTCCGAAATCGTCTCTACATCCAAAACCGCCAGCCATCCGTCCAACTGTTTGTGGGAAGTTATCGCGTGCCAGTTTGTTGCGGCACATTTAGGCGGCGGATTCTATTCCACGCGGAACAAGTATGAACGTCACAAGAATGGCTTCGATCGCTTGCTTGCTGCTTTGCCTGTCGGGATTGGTCAACGTAAATGCGCAGCAGGCCGATGTTCAAGAAATCATCGCGCGCTCCGCAAAAGTCACCAACGCCGATTGGGACTCCGAACCGCAGTACGACTACCGCGACCGCGTCAAGAAGAACGGCCACATCAGGACGTACGAACAGTTGATGATTCTTGGCTCGCGGTATCAGCGGCTGATCGCGGTAGATGGCAAAGCTTTGACTGGCCAACAGAAAGCGGATGAACAACAAAAACTTAATCAGGTTATTGGACAACGACGGGCCGAAACATCCGCGCAACGATCGGAGCGCATCGCAAAATGGAACGAATCGCGAAAACGCAATCACCTGTTGGTCGAGCAACTAACCAGGGCTTTCAACTTCAAACTGGAGGGAACCCCGACCTTGGACGGGCGCAAAGTTTATCAACTGGCTGCTACGCCTCGTCCTGGTTATCAGCCGCCGAATAGTCACGCAAAAGTGCTGACAGGAATGGAAGGAACTTTGTGGATCGATCAGAAAACATTTCAATGGGTGAAGGTCGAGGCCAAGGTTGTCCATCCCGTCTCCATCGAGGGATTTCTGGCGCGCGTTGATCCAGGTACGAGGTTTGAGCTGAAACAGGCGCCGGTCGAGCCAGGAGTCTGGCTGCCGACGTTTTTCTCCATGCGCGCTCGCGCCAAAGTTTTCTTCCTTTTCTCCCACAACTCGCAGGAGCAGGATACTTTTTCCAATTATCGAAAAACCTCGACTGAAAATATTCCGGCCAACCCATGATTCAGCCAGGGCCAGTCTACTCGCAATTGATCATCCACGGAGTGCCGAACTTATCCGTAAACATGGCGAACCGTTTGGCCCAAAATGTTTGCTGCATCGCCATAAGGACCTTTCCATCGGCTGACAAGGCGGCATAGACTTTCTCGGCCTCGGCCACGTCCTTCATGTTCAGTGAAACGGAAAATCCCTGCGGCGTTTGATAGCGACCTCCCGGCCCATCCGATCCCATCAAAACTGTTGTGCCGACCTTCATGCGAATGTGCATCACTTTATTTCGCCACTCCGGCGGTAACTGGTTCTCCATCGGCGAGCCGGCAAAGGTGTGGATAGTTTCGATTTTTCCGCCGAGGTGCTTCTCGTAGAACTTGAATGCTTCCTCGCAATTGCCATCGAAATTTAGATACGCGTTCACTTCCACGATCGTCTCCTGGTGCGACAAAGATTGGAGTCCTGGTGCGATTTACTTCTCAACTGCCTTCTGCACAAACAGAGGAACAAAATAATCGCGCAGTCTCCACACCAAAATCAGCCAGAGAGCAGAGCAGATAAGGCCCGGCAACAACCCGCTGGGCTGCATGGTGATGTGGAAAGCGAGAATGTTGTAGAGCACAGGGGCCAGCAGCGCCAAAGCCAGCGGCACGAATTGGTTGACCAGCAGCAGCGCGCCTGCAATCACTTGCACACCGGAAACGAAGTAGACGAAGTGGCTGGCTACAAGTGCGCTGAGAAAGGTTCCGGCCAGGCCCGGGGGTAGCGGCGCATGCATAAAGTTCAGAAATCCATTTAGGCCGAAGACAAGGAACGTCAGGCCAAGTAGGACGCGAGCGATGATGGCGACAATTTTCATTCAAACTCTCCGTGTGACGATCTTTAAATTTGCCGTTCGCAATCCAGCGTAGTCAATGCGACGGCAGAGTCAGAGGATGTTTCGAATCCGCATTAGGATGGAATAAATTTTCGGGCCACGCTCGTACATCGCACGTTAACCGGTCAGGCGTGGTCGTATGCAGCCTGCAAGGTCTTCAAATCGAGCTTTGTCATTTGCAAGACGGCGGCCATCACCCGAGCCGATTTTTCGGGATCCTTGTCGCTCAACCAGCGTTCTATATGTGCCGGAACAATTTGCCACGATAAGCCATATTTGTCTTTGAGCCAGCCGCATTGGCTCTCTTCGCCGCCGTCAGAAAGCTTCTCCCAATATTCATCGATTTCCGCCTGCGTATCGCAGTTCACTACGAATGAAACTGCTTCTGTGAATTGAAAGTGGGGACCGCCATTCAAGGCGACGAACTCCTGTCCGTTGAGTTGAAATACCACTGTCATCACCGATCCAGCGGGCCTTCCAGAGGCAGTTGTGGCGGCTTCCGGGTAGCGGGTAATCTTTTCGATTTTCGAATTCTTAAAAATCGAGGTGTAGAAATTGGCCGCTTGTTCGGCATCATCGTTGAACCATAAAAATGGGTTGATCTTTTGCATCGTATTTCTCCTGAAAGATATGTCTTGCCAAGGGAAAACTCTGCAATGTGGCTGGCGCAGGCCTCGCCTAGCCTCCAGCGATCGCTCCCAACACAATCAACGGTTCTTTTCCCTGAATAATGGCGTCGGGCAAAGGATCATCCGGTGAATCATGCGACAAATCTTCCTGGCAGGCGAAGAAGCGTAGGAACGGTCGCCGCTGATGAGTGACATGATCGCGGATGGTTCCGCGCAGCATGGGATAGCGAGCCTCCAGCGCATCGATGGCTGCGCGAAGTGTCACTGTCCCGTTTAACTCGACAGTCACTTCGCGTCCCACGTTCGCCAGAGTTCGCAAATGCGCCGGCAACTCGATTCGGACCGTCGACGTCATCGCAGCGTCTGAACCTCGACCGAGAGGACCGCGGGCAGGTCGCGCACGATTGGGTTCCAACTGTCCCCTGCATCGGCCGAGCAATAGACCTGACCACCGGTGGTGCCAAAGTACACGCCGCAGTCGTCCAGCGAATCCACCGACATGGCGTCGCGCAGCACATTCACATAACAGTTTTGCTGCGGCAGACCCTTGGTCATCGCTTCCCATTCGTTGCCGCCGGTGCGGCTGCGATGTACTTGTAGCTTTCCGTCGATCGGATAGTGTTCCGAGTCGCTCTTGATCGGCACCACGTACAGGGTTTCGGGCTCATGCGCATGAACATCAATGGCAAAGCCAAAATCGGTCGGTAGATTTCCGCTGACCTCCTGCCAGGTGTCGCCGCCATTGTCGCTGCGCATTACGTCCCAATGCTTCTGCATAAACAAAACGTTCGGGCGAGAGGGATGCATCGCGATGTGATGCACGCAATGTCCCACTTCAGCATTCGGGTCGGGAATATATTGCGAATGCAATCCGCGGTTAATGGGTTTCCAAGTTTCGCCGCCATCGTCGGTACGAAATGCACCTGCCGCAGAAATAGCAATATAAATCCGGCTCGGGTTCTCCGGATCAAGCAGGATAGTGTGCAGGCAAAGTCCGCCAGCCCCTGGCTGCCAACCCGGCCCGGTCCCGTGCTTGCGCAATCCAGACATCTCCTGCCACGATTGCGCACCATCGCTCGAGCGGAACAGCGCCCCATCTTCCACGCCGGCGTATACCGTGTCGGGATCGGTCAGCGAAGGTTCAAGATGCCACACGCGCTTGAACTCCCATGGATGCGGTGTTCCGTCATACCACTGATGCGTGCCGGGAACGCCGTCATACACAAACTTGTTGTTCATCGGCTCCCAGGTTTTGCCGCCATCGTTGGAGCGCTGAATCAATTGACCAAACCATCCACTGGTTTGCGACGCGTATACGCGATTTGGATCGACCGGCGAACCTTTCAGGTGATACATCTCCCAACCGCCGAAATGCGGGCCGCTGACATCCCAATTTTTGCGCTTCCCGTCCGCCGTCAACACGAACGCACCTTTTCTTGTACCCACTAATACGCGCACACCACTCATCTTTTTCTCCTTTCACTGGATCGCATGGGATTGTCTTGCGGTATTTCATCAAAGCGCGGAATCAAAGGCGTCGAATCGCGTTCGCGCCATCTTCTTTGCGTTTCCGCGATGACTGCCTCACGAGAATCTGCCATGTGCGTGATCAATGCGCACGGCGCTGCTGTGGCTTCATACTTCGCTCCCCAGATCAGCAGTTCTAACATTACCGGCGCAAGGTCGATACCTTTCTGAGTCAGGCGATAATTCATCCGACGCGCATCATTCTCATCGGGCTCGGGCACCAAAATGCCGGCGGCCTCAAGCGTTCGCAACCGATCAGAAAGAACGTTGGAAGAAATACCTTCGCCCGATTCCTGAAATTGTTTGAAGGTGTGATAACCGCGCACCATCATGTCACGAATAATCAGCAGCGACCAGCGATCTCCGAACTGCTCCAGCGACATGCTGACGGGGCAGCCAGATCGAGGTCGCGATTTTGCTTTTTCTGGCATGCAAGAAGGTCGCGCTTGTTTACTTGCGAAGTGCAAGTAACATAGAGAAAATAGCAAATGTTACTTGCAATTGACAAGTGACTATTAATGGACTTTTCCACAGAAAACGAGCGCGCGGTGTCGCGGCAAATAGAAGGAATGTGAAACAGCCGTTCGCTAGGCGGGCACTCCGCGCGGTTTGACGTTTGCCCGGATAAACTCCACCGTGGTTTCGAGCGGGGTGCCCGGACCAAAGATGGCAGCAACGCCTTGCTGCTTGAGAAAATCAATATCCTGCGCGGGAATGGTGCCGCCGAGCACGACCAGAATGTCATCCGCGCCGCGTTCTTTCAGTAGCGCCATCAACCGGGGAACGATCGCATTGTGTGCGCCGGAAAGAATGCTGAGACCGATGCATTGCACGTCCTCCTGAATGGAAGCGTTGACGATCATTTCCGGCGTCTGGCGCAGACCCGTGTAGATGACTTCCATGCCGGCGTCGCGCAACGCGCGCGCAATCACTTTGGCGCCGCGATCGTGACCATCGAGGCCAGGCTTGGCGACCAGGACGCGGATAGGAAATTCATGTTCCGGCTTAACGTTCGGGTTGGTTGTCAAAGGCTTCCTCGTGCAAGTTTGTTCTTAGAAACGATAAGGAGCTGTTAAAAAAGTTTTAGGTCCAACTGGATTCCTCATAAGTCCCATACACGTCGCGCAGTGCTTCGCAGATTTCTCCAACCGTTGCATAGGCGCGAACACAATCCAGAATATACGGCATGGTGTTAGCGTCGGAGATTTTTCCTTTTTCCGCCTGCGGCTCGCGGGCAGCGGCCTGGCGCAGCGCGTTCAAGGTGCGGGTGACATCTGCCTGCGAACGGCGGGCGCGGAGGCGCTTCAACTTTTCCGTTTGCGATTCACGTACGCTCTCGCCGATGTAGAGAATCTGCTGCGGCGTTTCCTCGACGGCATAATCGTTGACGCCGACGATGATTTTTTCTTTGGCCTCGACTGCGCGTGCATATTGATAGCTGGATTCGGCCAGTTCCTTCTGCGGGAAACCCTGTTCGATGGCGCGAACCATGCCGCCCATTGCGTCCAGCTTGTCGAAATACTCAAACGCCCCCTGTTCCATTTTTAGCGTGAGGTTTTCAACGAAGTAAGAACCGCCGAGCGGATCGACCGTCTGTGCGACACCGGATTCGTATGCCAGAATCTGCTGCGTCCGAAGCGCGATGCGCGCCGCTTCCTCGGTCGGCAGTGCGAGTGCTTCATCGTAGGAGTCAGTATGCAGCGATTGCGTGCCGCCTAACACTGCGGCTAGCGCCTGGATGGCGACGCGGGCGATGTTATTCATCGGTTGTTGCGCGGTGAGTGAAACGCCAGCCGTCTGGGTGTGGAAGCGCATCAACTGCGAGCGTGCCTGCTTGGCATGGAAGCGATCCGTCATCAAGCGATACCAGATTTTGCGGGAAGCGCGGAACTTGGCGATCTCTTCAAAGAAATCGTTGTGGGAGTTAAAGAAGAAACTGAGCCGCGGCGCAAAATCGTCGATATCCAGGCCGCGGCGCACCGCCCATTCCACATATTCGACGCCATCGTAGATGGTGAATGCTAGTTCCTGCAATGCGGTCGAACCGGCCTCGCGAATGTGATATCCGGAGATGGAGATGGGGTTAAATCGCGGCGTAAACAGCGAGCCAAACTCGAATGTGTCGATCACCAGACGCATCGACGGCGCGGGAGGATAAATATATTCCTTCTGCGCGATGTATTCCTTCAGGATGTCATTTTGCAGCGTGCCGGAAATCTTCTTCCAGTCCGCACCCTGCTGCTCCGCGACTACCAAGATACATGGCCCACAACACGCTCGCCGGAGAGTTGATGGTCATCGACACGGTAGTTTTTTCCAAGTCGATGCCGGAAAAGAGAATCTCCATGTCTTCCAACGAATCGATGGCGACGCCGCACTTGCCAACTTCGCCTTCACTGTTGGCATGATCGGAATCGTAGCCCATCAGCGTGGGCAGATCGAACGCAACGGAGAGGCCGCTGCCGCCCTGCTGCAACAGATATTTGTAACGCTGATTGGTTTCCTCCGGCGTGGCGAAGCCCGAAAACTGGCGCATGGTCCACAGCTTGCCGCGATAACCGGTGGCGTGGATTCCGCGCGTATATGGGGCCTGGCCGGGTTGGCCTAGATACTTCTCTGTGTGTTCATTCCAATCCGCAGGAAGATCGGCAGGAGTGTAAAGTCGCTCGACGGGAACGCCGGAGATGGTGGTGAAGCGGGCAGTGCCGTCCGGATTGCGATTGGTTCCGGTGTTGGCGCCGATGGGTCGCTCCGGGTGATTTTTCCAGCGCGGGCTTCAGCGTGGTGTCAATCCAAAGTTGTTCCGCCGCGGGGACATTGCGGGCGGGTTCGGCGGCAGGGGCGGTGGAGCTCTTCGAAACATCTTCCGTGGTGCTTCGCGACATACGATACCCCTAAAGCTTCAGCCAACAGAGAAGAACCCTTCAGCATAGGGTATTGCATGCGGCAGAGGCAAACGAAACGGTCGGGCTGCGGGACGGGACGGTACAATTAAGGAACGGATATACGCAAGCCTCCGAGTCAGCGTACTTGATCAGGATTTAAGACGAGCGTTCTCTTTATTGTGTTCGCGCTGTTGCCTCACCAGTTCTAGCGTGACACTCATGATCTCCGGTTGGAAGAATTCGTCCACCTCCCACATGTCCTTTTTGAATCTGTCTAATCCAGCTTTTGTAAACACGTCATATTTTCCCTTATAAAGCCGTTTTGATCTTGGGAATTGGCTCAAGTCGAAAATTATGCGCGAGGCTATTCCGAAGATCGTTTAACGCCATAATGTGGCCGAATATGTCTCGCGGAACCTGCTTGAATGTCTTGATCGCATCCAGTTTCTGCTGTGGATATAGCTTGCCGAGCATGGACTGGAGGGTCGCATAGCGTTTTCCGCGTCGCTCGTTCTTAGTCCTGAAAAAGTGTTTCACTATCTCCCGGTTCAGCAGGTCGTCGACCTCTACGTAGCTCATAATGACGACCGATCGGATCACTCGATCCTTCATTTGAGCCAGATGCGTAACGGTTGCGTGTTGGTCCCCTTGCCAGAAATCCGTAACGGTTCTTGGCGACATGTAATTCTGATAGAGTATGCGATCCACTTCTACCCAAAGGCGTGTCGCATACTTTGAGAGTTTGTATTCGCCCTGTGTTCGGACTTGTGCCATGTTCTCAAGAATAGAACATTGAGCCCGGCTGCCAGATTTCCGTTAGCTACCTACCGTACTTAATCTTCGGGATTTACACGGGTCCCGTCCGCTCTCCAAAACTGAATCGCAATGGGTTTCCAAGCCATCTATCTTGCTATGCATGATGTAGAAATGCGTGATCGCCATACTATGCGGATAGGGAGAGATGCGAATGAAGATGACAGGAAACACGATTTTGATTACGGGCGGAGGTAGCGGCATTGGACGCGGGCTGGCCGAGGCATTCCAGTCGCTGGGGAATACTGTGGTGATTGCTGGGCGGCGAAAGTCAATACTGGAGGAAACGGCGAAGGCAAATCCTGGAATGGAGTGGATGACGCTCGACATTGAAGATTCCTGCCAGCATTCAAGCATTTGCCAAGCGAGTCACGCGAAAAATATCCGAAGCTGAATGTGCTGATCAACAATGCAGGCATTATGAAGATCGAGGATTTGCGAACCGGAGGCGGCACTGAAGTTGCAGAGCAGATCATTGCGATCAACCTGCTGGGACCGATTCGTCTGACGGCGGCGCTGTTGCCGCTGCTGCGCCAGCAACCGCATTCGACGATTATGACGGTGTCGTCGGGATTGGCGTTTGTGCCGCTGGCTCCCACGCCAACGTATTGCGCGACCAAAGCGGCGATTCATTCTTATACGCAGTCGCTGCGATACCAGTTGAAGGACACGACGACCGAGGTGGTGGAATTGATCCCGCCGTATGTGGCGACGGACCTGATGGGTTCGAGCGCGGGCGATCCACGGGCCATGCCGCTAAACACATTCATCGTAGAGGTGATGGGGATTTTAATGACGCAGCCGGAGGTGCAAGAGATTTGCGTGGAGAATGTGAATCGATTGCGCTTTGCAGCCGAGAGCGGCCAATACGATGCAGCGTTCAAGGGGCTGAACGACGCTTGGGCCAAGGAACTGCACTAAGGCTTTTCCTCCCAGGCACGTGGCCACCGAATGATCGTTGCGGCTAGAGCTGAATCTTGACCGGCCAGGTTTTCCAGATATCGGCGCAATAGTCGCGGATGGAGCGGTCGGAGGAGAACTTGCCGATGCGGGCGACGTTGAGAATCGACATTTTCGTCCACGCCTCCTGGTCCTGGTAGGCGGCGCTGACGCGGTCCTGGCAGTCGATGTAGGACTGATAGTCGGCGAGCAGCATGTACTCATCACCATCGAGCAGGGAATGAACGAGCGGTTCGAAGAGGGTGCGATCGCCGTGGGAAAACTCTCCGCTGGCCAGAGCGTCCAGAACATTTTTTAGCTCAGGATTGCACTCGTAAATGGCGCGAGGATTGTAGCCCTCGGATTTCTTGCTGCTCGACTTCCGCCGCAGTCAGTGCCGAAGAGAAAGAAATTCTCGGCGCCGACCTCCTGACGAATTTCGATGTTGGCGCCATCAAGGGTTCCGATGGTCAAGGCGCCATTCATGGCGAACTTCATGTTGCCGGTGCCGGAGGCTTCCTTGCCGGCGAGCGAGATCTGCTCGGACAGATCGGCGGCGGGATACACGCGCTGGCCAAGCTTGACGCTGATAGTCGGGGAGGAAAACGACTTTCAGCCGACCCCGCACCAGCGGATCGGAATTGATCGACATCGCCGATGGAGTGGATGAGCTTGATGATGAGTTTGGCCATGCGATAACCGGGCGCGGCCTTGCCGCCGAAGATGAAGGTGCGCGGGTACCATCTCCAATTGCGGGTCACGCTGCATGCGCTGGTAGCAGCGTGAGGATGTGCAGCACCTGCAGATGCTGGCGCTTGTACTCATGCAGGCGCTTCACCAGCACATCGAACATGGACTCAGGATCGATGGCGATGCCAAGCTGTTGGTCAATGTAGGAGGAGAGCCGCAGCTTGTTGTGCTGGCGTGATGGCTCTCCACTCGCGACGCAGTTCCGGATCCTCGACCATCGGCTCCAGCCGGCGAAGCTTATCGAGGTCGCGAATCCATCCGGCGCCGAGACGTGAAGTCAGAAGCTTGCGTCAGACGAGGATTGCTGAGAACAATCCAGCGACGCGGGGTGACGCCATTGGTTTTGTTGCTGAATTTTTCTGGAGTCAACTCGTAGAAATCGCGCAGCACATTCTTCTTCAGCAATTCTGTATGCAGTTCTGCGACGCCGTTGATGGCATGGCTGCCGAGTGCGGCCAGGTGAGCCATGCGCACGAAGCCGCCGCCACACTCGCTGACCAGAGATAGCGCGTCTGGGCGCGGGACTCGTCGCCGGGAAATTTGGGCACGCACCTGCTCCAGATGGCGGCGATTGATTTCGTCGATGATTTCAATGTGGCGCGGCAGCAGCGAGCCGAACAAACTCACGCGGCCACTGCTCCAGGCCTCGGGCAGCAGGGTGTGGTTGGTGTAGGAAAGGCAATGCTGGGTGACGTGCCAGGCGACATCCCATTCCAAGACATGATCGTCAACCAGCAGGCGCATCAACTCAGCCACGGCGATGGCAGGATGGGTGTCATTCATCTGAATGGAAAAATTGCGATGCAGTTCGGTCAGCGGTCGCTTCTGCGTCAATCTGGATATGCAGAATGTGTTGCAGCGAGCAGGACACAAAAAAGAATTGCTGCGCCAGGCGCAGCTCCTTGCCTTGAACGCCGTCGTCATTGGGATACAGAATCTTCGAAATATTCTCCGACGAAACCTTATCCGCCACGGCGCCAAGAAAATCGCCGTTGTTGAAGGTGCCGAAATCGAAAGACTCAACGGCCTGGGCCGACCACAGACGCATGGTGTTGGCGGTATTGGTGCGGTAGCCGAGGATGGGAGTGTCGTGGGGCACGCCGCGGACAAGCTTCTGCGGAATCCAGGTGACAGCATACGCGACCGTTGGCATCAGAGTGTCGTCTCGGTGCGGCCGCCAAACTTCACTTCGAAAGCATCTTCGGGCCGCTCCAGCGCCCAGGGATTGCCGAGGCGCAGCCACTTATCCGTCGGTCTCGACCTGCCAGCCATCACGGATCTGCTGGTCGAAGATTCCATACTCGTAACGAATGCCGTAGCCGATAGCGGGGATGTCCAAGGTTGCGAGCGAATCCATGAAGCAGGAGGCCAGCCGCCCCAGCCCTCCGTTGCCAAGCCCCGGCTCTTCTTCCTGCTCCATCAGGTCTTCAAGGTCGAGACCCAACTGGCGCATCGCCTCCTCAGCTTCGTCAAAGATCCCAAGATTGATGAGGTTATTGGCGAGGTGCGGCCCGGTCAGAAACTCCGCGGATAAATAGCAGACCACGCGTACATCCTGCGCCTGATAATTCTTCGTGGTGGAAATCCATCGTTCCACCAGGCGGTCGCGCACCGTGTGAGCAAGCGCCATATACAAGTCATTCACTGTGGCTCGTTCCAGCGATCGACCCAGCACGAAGAAAAGATTGTCGAGAAACGATTGCGCCAATGCTTCCACACTGAGTGCCGTGCGCTGGCACTTTGGCAATACCACGCGGGGTGTAACTACACTGACGAGATCGGGCACGGTTGGACTCCTTGGCGTGGTGGAGAGATTTTGCGCGTTACAGCGAGTTCTACCCGAAGTCATCGGCAGATGCAGCCTGAACATTGAGGGGAATTCGAAGGTCTTGCGGCGACGTCCATTGCCGTAGGCGCGGACCAATTGGATTCGCTCAGTCAGTCGAGAGCGCGTTACCGAAGTGTAGGAGATGTGGCGCAATTTCTGTGACTTTGCGCTGCGTCGGGTGATTCTTAGGGAGGCATGATCAAGACGAACCCACGGTCACATTCAAAAGCGCTCGGCTACCGAAGCCTTGGGACGAGTCTCAAGAAGGTCTGCATTTATTGCGGCACTCGATTGGCCGCCTCCAGGCGACGCGATAAGACAAAGGGGAAGGCTCATCAGTGCGAAGAGATGAAAGCCTCCCGTAAGCCATCCGCGTCGGTTCCATTCAGCTAGGCGCTCGCCGGTTTGAGCCGCTATGGCGGAGACTTTAATCTTCCCAGGCGCCAAGTTCTTTGCGCAACAAAATCAATTGCCCAAGATGGTAGCTGGTATGGTCGCCTGCTAAAAGAATCTCGCGCAAAATATTCTGATTTTCTCCCCAGGGAATTTTCGCGGTGAGATCGGTCTTGGGATCCTGGATAAGTTTGTCGAGGGCTTTCAATTCCTTGTGAATCGCTGCGACGCAATGATCCCACGCCGTGGAAGATTTCGGCGATTCTTCTTTCGGCCAATACCCTTCGGGCCACTGCAGCGCTTCATACTTGGGATTGGTGCAAAACTCCAATAAATCATGCAGCGTGATGCGAATGTGCTCCAGCATCTGCCATGCATTGTGCGGCGAGCCCGCAGGCTTTTTGTCGAGCAGGGAGGCGGGCATCTCCTTCACCGCGGCATCGAGGCCGGCGTGGGCCTGACCGCCGCGCAGAAATGCAGAGAGTTCTTGTCGAACGGAACGATCGTAGGCGGAATGATCTGGACTGGTGGGATGGGTCGGCATCTTCGCTCCTTCTATCAAGCTTCGATAGTTTGGATGCTGTCTTCAGCGAAGAGATTCGCATCTTACCCTAGGGTGTGCGAACCCGCGCCGCGATCTAGCTGAGAACAACCTGCCCAGTGCCGAGATGCTCGGTGATCAAGCGAGCTACGAGCGGCTTGAGGGACTCGCCGGTTTTCGGGAATACGAAAGCCTGAGCGGTCTCATCCCAATCGAGCTTGAAGCTGGTCGAGAGAGCAGAAATCCAGATCTGCCGGACGGGAGCATTGGGTGTGAGAACAAACTTGGATGGTGGCTCCTCAAAGCTAATGTTGAGGACGCCGTTTTGTTCTTCCACCTCAAAGTCGGCGTCGGACTCAGCAAGGATGAGCGCTTTTTTCAAGGATTCCAAAGCGCTGTCTGCGTGGCGCCGAAAGGTGATTTCGTCAAGCATGGAGCCAGTGTACCAATATTCCCGTCGCATCGGATGCACGTAGAATGGATGAATTGATGCGGCTTGATTCACGGAAGAGAAAAAGTTCCCACATTGTAACCAGGCGGGAAAGCATTTGTAGACGAGGACAGTTGAGCCTCGTGTATTTCCTGGTTGTGCTGATGTTTTTCGGACTATTTCCTCAGCCGACCCGCGCTTATTCCTTCCTGACGCATGAAGACCTGGTCGACGTGGCGTGG
Source organism: uncultured Acidobacteriota bacterium (assembly GCA_963774515.1). Taxonomy (GTDB): domain Bacteria; phylum Acidobacteriota; class Terriglobia; order Terriglobales; family Acidobacteriaceae; genus JAKAAZ01. The sequence continues at coordinate 92,412 of CAVZFK010000009.1, forward strand.
CAGGGGTCGATTCGTCCCGCGTTGCTGGCTCGGTTTCCGAACACCACGGCAGCGCAGTTGCGCGAGGCTCGCTCGTACGCGTACGGCGGGACCACGATCCAGGATCTGGGATATTACCCTTTCGGGCATGAATTCTTCAGCAACCTGACGCACTACGTTCGATCGGGCGAATTTGTGAACAACCTGATTCGCGATTCCCGCAATGTGAATGAATATGCATTCGCGCTGGGGGCATTGTCGCATTACGTGGGAGATAACGATGGCCACCGTTTTGCGACCAATCCTTCAACGCCGATCGAGTTTCCTTCGCTGGGGAAAAAGTATGGGCCAATCGTAACCTACGATGAAGCTCCGCACGCGCACGTGCGAACGGAATTTGCCTACGACGTGGAGCAGTTGAGTCGCCATGAATTTGCGCCCGTCGGATATATGCACGCGTTAGGATTCAAAGTTCCACGCAAGCTGGTGGAGCGGGCCTTTTTTGAAACCTATGGATTGCCGCTGCAAAGCGTTCTGGGTCATCCGCGCCCGGCATTTGAGAGCTACGATTCTGCCGTAGCGAAATTGCTGCCGACTTTTGCTCATGCCGAAGTATTGATCCACCGCAAGGATTTTCCGCCTGTCGATGACACTCCGGCGTATCACCAGTTTTCTACGCGGCAAGCGCAGGCAGGCCTGGAAAATCAGTGGAACTTGTACAAGAAGAAAGCTGGATTTGAAGTACATTTCGTTGCATTTCTGATTCGCATTGTGCCGAAGATTGGAGCCGCATCCGATTTGGCCATTCGCGGACCCAGCGCGGAAACCGACCGCTGGTATATCGAGAGCGTCAATCGCTCCGTTGACGATTATGAGCGGATGCTCGGCGAGTTGGCAAAGGATCCGTCGCACCAGCTTGACTTGCCGAATCGCGATCTGGACACAGGCAACCTGGTGCGGCCCGGAGGCTACAAGCTGACCGACAAGACGTATGCCGTATTGCTGAACAAGTTGACTGCGGACCCTGATCGTCGCGTGCCGAGCGGCTTGCGTCACGATGTTCTGGCATATTACGCAGATCCAAACGCGCCAATCGCGACCAAGAAAAACGCCAACGCGTGGAAGCGAGTGCAGACGGAGTTGACGACGCTGCAAGGAATGCAGACCGTAGGCAGCCAGAACGTCGCCATGATGCGCCGATAAGTTTTTCTGCGCACATCTTCGATTCGACAATTGCGGCGCGAGACTTTGTTGCTGACGAAGGAACTTCTCAGCGGGCAATGCGTTGACGCGTTGCGACTGTGTCCAACAATAGGTGCATGGCTAAGTCTGCAGGATCAGGATCTGGTGGAACCGATATCGGTTTGCTTGTGCTGCGCGTGGTGTTAGGAGCAACGCTGTTCCTCAAACACGGGTCTGGAGAAGATCACCCACTTCTCGCAGATGTCCTCCCACTTTCCAAACCCCGTCCACGTTGGTTCGCATGCGAGTCTGATCTTCGCGCTGCTGTCGGATGCGATCTGTTCGCTGCTGGTGGTGCTTGGACTGGGAACACGCTTTGCAGCGTTCCTGATTGTCGTGAACATGAGCGTGGCGCTTTATTTTGTCCATCATCTGGCGTTGCGGCAAGAACATTGCGAGATGATGCTGATCTATATCGCCGGGTTTATCTCGCTGATCTTTGCGGGCGGCGGCCGATTCAGCCTGGATTGGAAATTCTGGGGACGCAGCTAGGCGATTCGCCGATCGAGCGCAAGTAGATTTATTGTGGGACGAATTGGAAGTCCCGCAAAACCACTTCCTGGTCGCTGGTTGGCAGCACTTTAAAGGACCAGAGATTCATTCCGGTGGGCATGGGTTGCTGCGGGATACGTGCCTTGGGATCCGTGGGCGTGAAGGTCCAGGTCTTTAAAACATTGGCTGTGGTTCCGATCGGTTGCAGTCCACTCATGATCGTTCCAGTGACGCTGGTCGGCGTCCAGACCAGGCGCGCGGTGGTCAGCTTGCCACCCTTCAGGTTAATTTCGAAATCCCTTTCCGTCGGGCCCAGCTTAATCTCTCCTGTGGCGGGATAGAAGGTGAAGTCCGCGTTGCAGGCGCCCTTGCAGAGAGTGTTATTCCACTTGGAAAATTCGATATCGAGCTCGTCCTCAGCATCTTTGCCGATGTGACGCACCGGGCCATAGGGAAAAAGTCCGAGCACAGTGGCCTTGTCCATATCGTCGATTTTCCCCTCGATCCACCATTGGTAGGTGCCGTAGCCCATCAGATCGGTCGAGAACATTTCGGCCGCGGTGTACACACCATCGCGCTTGACGATGCGCATATGGACGTAGCCGTGCGAATCGATGGAGACGTTGGCGGGATTTCCTTTGGCGACGCCAGCCATGCCGCCCGTTAGTGACTTTCCAGGTGTGACCTGCCCAGGAAATCGTCGGGCTGGCAGGCGCGTCCGTTTTGCTGTTGTCAGTGGCTTGTGAGCTACAAGTGGGGATAGCAACCAGGAGTGAGACCAGCAGACAGGCGCGAAGGGAGAGAGTCAGGAGTGAGCGCATGAGGGAGAACTCCTCCCGGCTTGCCTGGACGACATGCCGGGAATCGTGAATCGGGCAGGAAAGAATCCCGGAAGGATTCTTTCCTGCCCGGCTAGGTTAAAAGCGGAAGCGAATGCCCAATTGCACATTTCGCGGTTGCGCTGGAGGTATAGCTGATGACACCGAAACTGCCATCGTCCAAGTTTGTATCCGGCGTCCCGAAGGTTGGGTGATTGAACGCATTCGAAGCTTCGATGCGGGTCTCGATCGACATTCCCTGACGTATGGACTCCATGGAAAATATCTTCATCAGCGACAAATCGACCCTGAAGTTGTAAGGGGTGCGAATGGTGCTAAGGGTCCGAGGAGAGTTGCCAAGCGCATATAAGGGCGGCAACACGAAGACCTCGGGGTTGGTGAAGTAATTGTCGATCCAGTCGTGCCCGTGGTTGCGTTTTGGAACTCCGGTGAGATTGGGCCGCTGAGCGCCATAGGTCGGCAGCGATGTTCCGTCGGCATGTGGTCGGGGCGAGCGGACGGCCTTCCTCGATACGCCATACGCCGTTCGTTACCCAGCCGCCTAAAATGCCGTCGACCAGATGATTGCTATTTGACATAAAGCGTCTGCCGCGTCCAAAAGGCAGCGCATAGACATAGCTGGCTTGAAACGTCTGTGGAATGTCGAAGCTGGAAAGACTTCTTTCCAGATACGGCTTGTTTGGGTCCTGCAGGCTGATGATGCCTCCCAGCCAGCTTGTGTTATCGTCGGGAGCCGATGAATCGTCAATCGATTTCGACCACACATAAGTCACCAGGAACTGCAGGCCATTGGAATAGTTCTTTTGTGCCGTGACTTGCAGCGCGTTATAGATGGAACTGGCAGCCGGGTTATAGTCTGCGGTGACGGACGTGAACTGTGGATAAGGAAGCTCCAGTTGGTATTGCATGCACCTGATCCTCAGACAGGGTGCTATTCGGATCTGTAATGTAGCCAACGAAGGGGTTGTCTACGTAGGTCTGTAGCTGTGCGATCTGATCTTGCGAGTAGTTCTCGATCGCCGGTCGGAGGATATCGAGCTGGTTATCGCCGCCGAAGTAGAGGTTGTTGCCTTTTTTCCCGATGTATTCCGCATCCACCAGGATGTTCTTGGGCAGTTGCCGCTCGATGCCCAAGCTCCAACTGTACTCCGAAGGCGTGACCTTTATGGAGCGAATCGGGCCGACGCCACCAAATCCAACATCGTTCAGCAGCCCCAGGGAATTTCCTGGAGGTTGAATCAATCCGTTCGGATAGGGATTGCTGAGGCGAAGATATGGTGTCGCGCCGTCATTTTGATAGGTGGTTACCATGTTGGGTGTACTGGTTAAAGCCCTGACTGCTGTAGGGGGCAACACCCGTGACACCAGACTTGTTCTGGGAGTAGTACACTCCAAAGCCCCCGCGGACGACCCATTTGGGAGAGAACTGATAGGCGAAGCCGAAACGAGGCTGCCAGTCTTTCCAATCGGTATCGTTGACCTTGCGCTGGGAGGGACTGGCGAAAACTTCTCCTCCAACCAGAGGGCCGCCGCCGCCGTTGGGGCCTACGCCGGGTACCTGGAGCGGGTGAGATTGCGGTCGGATCGAACCAATTCTGACGGTTATGGCGCTCGGTGCGCGGCAAGGTGACATCGTAGCGCAGGCCGAGATTGACAGTCAGTTTCTCGGTTGCTCTCCAGTTGTCCTGGAAGTAGCCCGCGTACTGATAGTTTTCTTGCGCATTCTGGTCCTGGATTTCGTAATAGCCGCCGTCGCTGGCATAGCCCAACATGAAGGTAGCCATGGCGTCGCCGCCATACTGCGTCACGTCTCCCGGAGCCATGGAGGTGCCGTGTTGGCCGAAGTCGAAGATGCCGTTGGGCGCGTTGGTCTGGATGTAATTCATCTGATGCAGGCGGCCATCGAAGCCGAACTTTAACTCCTGCCTGCCCAGTTGTTTGGTCAATGTGACGGTGAGCTCGCCGGTGTCCTGGCCTTGCTTGTAATTGCCGTAGGGATCCGAGCCTGCACTCTGATAGCCGGCCGAGAAGTACCCGCCGCCGATGAACATGGACGGAACCCCGACGTATCCCGAATCATCCAGATAGGAGGGGAAGCCCAGAGTACTGAGCGGATCGGCAGGCGGATTCTTTGAGCCTGCCGGCGGGTAGTTGGAGATTCTTTCCGAGCCGCGTGTGAATCCAAGGGTCACATCCAACAGTAAGGTTGGACTGAAGGTCTGGGTATCGTCGAGAGCGAATAGATACGAAGGAGACTGGTTCGGGCCTCCCGCGCAGGGATCGATGAAATTCTGGAAGCAATTGTAGCCGGTGCTTGTGGTCCAGAAGTGGGAGAACTTCCCCGTCAATAGATTGGACTGGCTAAAGCGCTGATCGATCTTGATGTCAAACTGATTTGAAACGGAATGGTTCGACCCGGATGCGACCCAGTTGTCGTAAATAGTGCCGCCCTGAATGTTAGGCTGGGGGAACAAGTTCATCATCTTCTGCGCGACGGGATCAATCAGATCGCCGGGCGCGCCAGACAACTGATATGGGGTTCCATCCAGCTTTGGATTGCCGGGGCTGGCGTAGGTGGCCATGTTGTTGAATGGGATGAAGGCGGAGGCTACGCCGCCGCCGAGGTCGGCATTGTAGGTATTGGTGTACGGGTCCCAGATTTGACCGTTGCGGGTTGGAACACATACCTGTCGAGTCAAAGGTGCCGCCGTAAGCGGCGCATACCTCGCCAAAATCTCCGGTGCGTTCGGCGGCGCTTGGGACGCCAGCCTGGGGCGTCGTTGCAGAAGATTGGATGGTACCGTCCCAATCGAAGAAGAAGAAGGTCTTATTTTTGAAGATCGGACCGCCGATGGTGCCGCCATAGTTATTGCGGCTGAGCGCTGGGATGGGCTGTCCATAATGATTGGCAAACCAGTTGTTGGCATCGAGAACCTGGTTGCGGACAAAGTCGTACGCTTCGCCATGAAATACATTGGTCCCGGATTGCGTGACCATGTTGACGATAGAACCGCCGGAGAATCCATACTCGGCACTGAAGTTCGATTGCTGGACTTTGAATTCCTGCACGGATTCGATCGATGGCGTATAGGTGACTTGCGTAACGCCTCCGTTGGGCTCGAAGTTCGTGATCGAGGCGCCATCCATCAGGACGTCTGCGGTGGAGTTACGGCTGCCATTGGAGATGAAGTTGGTGCCGGTACAATTTGTGCCGCACTGGTCATCCGGCTGATTGACGCCTGGAGCCAAGGCGGTCAAATCCAGCAAATAGCGGTCGGTCAAGGGCAGATCCTCGATAAACGTTTTATTGATGACCTGGCCCGTGGTGGCGTCCTGGGTCTGCAGCGTGGTGTCCTGCGATGAAACCTGAACTGTCTGTGTGGCTCCGGCCACTTTGAGGCTAAGATTTGCTGTCACGTGCCCAGTGACGCTCACAATGATATTGGTGCGCACGGCCTTGTCGAACCCGGTCATTTCGGCGGTCAATGTGTAGGTGCTGGGAGGAATCGACGGCAGCAAAAATTCGCCCTCTTTGTTCGTCGTGCCGGTGAACGTATAGCCCTTGCCCACGTCCGTCAACGTTATCTTGACGCCGGGGACGACGGCTCCCGAGGGGTCTACGACCCGTCCGGCAACGGTACCGAAGTAGGCTTGACTCAAGAGCAATGCAGGAAACGCCAGCATCAAGATGAATGCCAGTCCGGATAGGAGTCTCTGGTGGCATTTCAGTTTCATTCCGAATGTACTCATAGTCAACCGCCTCTCTGAAGTGGTTCTGCTGCATTGAAACTTGGCCTCGTGCTTGGTAAGAATCTCCTCCGGGGTTTCGCAGCGTTGAGCGGAGATTCAGCCCTAATATGTCGCTTATCTTTAAAACGTTTCAGTACACGTCAATGATGCAAGAGCGTCAAGAGAAAACTCACTTATGCTGTTCCCGATGGACCCTGCGGAGTCAAAAAGCCGCTGCTCCGCACCGAGTTATTTGCCATCGGAACTCAATCTCCCTCGAAGAACAACAATGGACGATGCAGGCAGTTCATACTCTGTCGTCTTATCGGCCTGCAGCGTGGATTCTTTGATCGGTCCATCTGGCTCCGCAAATCCTGGCTTGTACTGCTGCAACGGATTTTTTGGCTCCAACGGGAAATGCGATGGATCGACGATTTGTTCCGCAGGATGCCATTTGTATTGCTCCGGTCCAAAGTACGCGGCATCGACGGTTCCGGAGAAATAGTTTTCTGTCTTCGTCTGCGCATTTTTGAAATCAATGGCGACCCGGTGGGCGTTATGCTGGTCGCGATTCACCAGCATCACCGACCAGGTTCCATCGGGGCGCTGCACAGTGTAGGAAGTGACCAGGATGTGGCCTGCGCCATCGTTATAAGTGCCGGTGGAGGGGAACATGGTGTGGTTGCCGCCATCGTGCTGCAGCCATTCGTAATTGATCATGCGGCTGGCGAAATATTGTGATAGCGGCTGCTGGATGGCGTAATCCGCATTCACCGTGAACATACCGAACGTTCCCTGGGAGCCATTACAGCCTTCCTCCATCTTGAGCGGCAGATAGTGGAAGTAGTAGACGCCATTGCCGCCGACATCGAGGAAAGAGCCGATGTAGTCGGCCAGCCAAAGGCCGCCGAACATATCCATCATGCTCTCTGTAGCGCGGGGAGAAAGATTCGACTCCGTAATCAGCATGGGCATGGTGGTCGGAACGCCATCGTTGTACCAGGTGCGCATGATGTTGGCGACTAACTGCGGCTCCTCATAGAGCCGGTCCCAGGTGTTAAGGCAGGGATCGTACGGGTAATGCTCGAAGGAGAAGAAAGAGAGATCGCGCATGCGATCGTGCGACTTTAGGTAGTCAAGAAACCGGCTAAGCCAGGAGGCGTTGCCGTTCTGGTCGGGCCAGAACAGGATGTCAGTGTTTTCTCCTTGAAACGAAGGGCCGCCCAGCTTCAGGTTGGGATCGACACGATGCAGCGCGGTTGCGAACTCCAGGTAAAGCGCGCCGTAGTCTTCCGGCGACATATTCTGGCCGTCAACTTCTTCGCCCATTTCGACGTAGGAGATGGGGTAGTGGCGGGCTTCAAGGTATTTGATTTCCGCAGCGGCATTGTCCGGATTGTCGTACACCATGGCGATGGGAACGATGGCCGGAAGCCCCTGCGTGATTCCGCTCTTGTAGAAGAGGTCGAATCCCAACTGGGTTCCAGCGTTGCCAAGCATGTCGGCAGAGGTATGCCAGGAGTCGACGGACGAGGTGACGGTAAATGTATGTTCGCGGTCCGCAGTATGACGGACCAGATCGTGAAACTCGCCGTCAGGGGTGGTGGTGCCGACGTAGAGTTCATTCACCGCATATCCCACGCAGTTTCTTGGGTCGGAAGAACCGTGGGAATCGCAGGTGTTGGACGAATTCGTCATCAGAGATGCGAATGAAGCGAACAGAGATGAGCTGATCCGTCAGATGGATCGTCTCGATGCCACCTTTGCCGGAATCGACCTGGCCGCGAGGAAATGTCACCCAAGCTCCCTGAGTTGGGCCGCCAAAGGGATCTCTGCCAGTCCAATATTGGACGAGGTAGCGGGTCGCGTACGGAGAGGCCCAGTTGATTCGGATGGTGTCGATGTTCTCGTAATTGCGCAGGTCGACAACTGCCCACTGAGGATGCACGGAGTCGGACTCACCGGTGAATCGGCTGGCGAGGTAGGGATCGCTTTTCCAGTACGTCGAGGTGTCGCCGTCGGTCAGGCGGGAATAGCCGGAGCCGCTGTCATCTCCACGATGGGGCAGCGCGTAACCATAGGAATAGCGAATGAAATTTGTCGGGGTCGCCGAGCCCGTGAAGTAACCTTCCTTCTTGCTGGGATCGCTCCAGGTGCCGGTGGGATTCCAATGCCAGGCTTCCACCTGAAGATCCGTGTTCTGGCGATACGTGACGGGTTGCCATCCGGCGGAAAGAACTTCCTTGAGAGTCGCTGGGTTGTTGAGTGTTTGATCGATGGCATTGGTAGGTATGCGATCGATGCCTGCACCCAGCGTTTTGCTGGGGATGAAGTGATTGGTGGCGTGTCCCGGAGTGACGTCGACGACGACGGTTTGGGCGCTCGAGATCCCCGTAGGAATCGCGGTCGCAAAAGCTGCCAATAAACACATGGCTCCAAACCTCAGATTCATCTTTTCCTGCTGAACTTACGGGGCTTTGACGCTCGCACGGAAGAGCCTTGGGGGAAGGTTTCAATCGTTTGAATACTGAAGATATGATTTTTAGATGGGCCTGTCAACAATTTTCTTGCTACCTGCGGCATTGTCGATCGCGGGGGAGCCCGCTAAACGAGAGCCTGTAGATGCGGCTACGGGATTAGTCCGCCGAAAAATCGATCATCTATGCTTAGGGGAGAGACGGCGCGGCTAATTTAAACGTAAACCCTGCCGAAGCGCCTCCAACGCCGTGCCTATGACCTCCACCATTCTGCAACGCTTTCGAGCGCGGACCCAACGACTCAACCACGGATTGCGGGGGCACTATTGGTTTCCGCATGTGCCGCTGGCTCTGCTGTTGGCGCTGGCCGGGTATTGGATGTTGCGTGCGAGTTTCGGTACGCACTGGGCCGAATACCTGAAAATGCTGGCGGAAGGCAAGTTCCGCCCAGAGTTGAAGCGGTTGCCGCCGCTTTTGATTGGCGCCGGCATGATCACGATGGCGTTGGGGTTGTTGTGGCGCTCCCGTCTGGCCTGGGTCATGTCAGTCATGTTGGCGGCAACGGCCGTGGTGAATACGGTCTTTACCGGACATGCGGACGCGCGCCTGCTGATGGCCTATTTCGCCTTTGTTCTGGCGTGGTTGCTGCTGGCGTGGCGGAATTTTGATCGCTCGAGCATTGCCGCCAGTACTCTATTCGCATTGACTGCGGTGGTGATGTTAATGATGTATGCCACCTTCGGGACCTACTATCTGGGAACGCAGTTCAAGCCGCGAATCACCGACCTGGTCAGCGCGTTCTATTACGCCATGGTGACCATGAGCACCGTTGGTTATGGTGACATTGTTCCAGCGACGCCACAGGCCAGATTGTTCGCGCTTTCGGTGATTGTGCTGGGCGTCGCGGTCTTCGCGACATCATTGACAGCGGTGATTGGACCGCTGGTGGGACGCAGCCTGCAGGGGATTGTCAATCGCAAAGGAAGCAGAATGAGACGGGAAAATCACTTCATTGTTATCGGCAATACTTCACTGGCGATCAATACCTGGCGGGAACTGGCCAAGCGCGGTCGACCGGTCACTCGCATCCTGCGAGAGGCGCCGGAAGAAGGTGAGAATAAGGATGTCGACGTGGTGGTGGGCGATCCCAGCATGACGGAAACCTTACGCGAGGCCGGAGCGCACCACGCGGAAGCGGTACTGGCGATGCTGGCTGACGATTCTGAAAATGCATTTGCCGTACTGGCGGTGAAGGAGTTAGGCCGGACCAGCGAAAACCGTGGCGGCTGTGAACGATGCGCGCCATCTGGGTCGCGTAAAGCTGGTACAGCCAGACGTTGTGATTGCTCCCCAGGTGCTGGGCGGGGAGCTGGCGGCAATGCTACTTTCCGGCGAGCAGGTGACTCCGGAATGGGTGGTCGAACGCGTCTTTCAGCAGGTCAACCCTCCTGTCGTCAAGCCTGCCACGGAAAAGCCATCTTAGGCTTCGCGGCATTGTTCCGAGGATGACAATCGCCGCTGACTATTGAAGGCTGAACGAAAGCCCGGTCGAGAACTGGAATGAATTCTTCTGATATCCGACCTGCGGATCGTTTTGGAAGTTATCAATCAACGCTAAGGAGAATGAGAGCTTTTTGTAGAGCGGTAGTTTCACTCCCGCGTTTCCGGCGGCGGAGAAGGCATTCTCATCATTCCACGCAAAATCTGCGAGTGTTTTCTCGTCGAATGTGATTTTTCCGAATTTGCGCGTGTAGGCCTCGCTGACCATAGAGCCGATAAGTTTTCGATTTAACGCAGTCACGTCGGCGGTGGAGTTGAAGGCCTGAGATTCATAATGAAGGTCGGCCGTCACATCAAACTCGCTGTCTTCCTTCTTGAAAAACGTAACGCCGACGCCAGCGCCGTAGATTTGTTGCAGGTCGAGGCCCTGCGTGGTGTCGTGATCGAAGTTGACCTGCTGCAAATAATAGCCGCGTCGGGAGAAGTACTCATCGCGTTCTGCAGACACGTGAAAGATGTTAGTGATCGTCGTGACGGTTCCGGGTTGCGATACTTTTCCCGCGCTCTGTGTGTAATGAAACGTGGTTCGAAGCTTGGGATCGAGCCAGATGACGGTTGGAATGGTGCGTTGCAGCGTAACGTCAGTGAGGAATTGATAACTATCCTGCGTGGCGCGGATCACGGTGGTTCCGGTAGTGATGTTCCCCGTCCATCCCGTCCTCCAATTAATTTTTCGATCGATCTCTTTTTGATACGTGCTGTCATCCACCAGATAGCCGATCTGATCCGGGGGAATCAAACGGCCGGTTTCAACCGTCACCGGCGGAGTGGTCTCCACAATCGTTGGCTTGGCGGAGGTGGCGGACGAGGGCGGAGTAGTGGGTGCAGATTTTGCAACTTCGGCGGGTGTCTGGGGAGTTGGTGGCGCGGTTTTTGTTTTAGCCTCAGCGGGCGGAATAGGCTTGGCTTCGGATGGTTTGGCTTCCGGCTTGGCGGCGGCTTCGGCCAGTTCCTTGGCTTTCTCCTGGGTGACTGGAACGACGATGATGCCTTTGGCTTCGAGTTGAATGATTCCTTCCACTACCGGTGCTCTCTTCTTGAATCCTTTAGGCTCCTTGGGGACGATCGCGAACGGACGGTCAGACTTCAATTCCTTAATGTTTTCCAGCGGCACGGTAATTTCGCCCGCGACTTCACTGTCGAACTTGATTTTGGTGCCAGTAGAGTTCAACAGCTTTCCCGTGATCTGATCGCCGTTCTTGAAGATCAACACTTCCTTCGGCTCCTCGAGCTTCTTGGCCTCAGCCTTGGCAGCCTTTTTTGCCGACTTGGCGGCGAATGCGGGAGGTGAGATCAGTAGCAGCGGGAGGAAGTTGGCGGCGATTACTACGGCCCATCGAAATCGAAAGCGGCGGGTATGGAGACGAACTTGAATCGGCGACATTGGAGACGTACCTCTGAAGGGAGCTGCGAAGGATAGTGTCCTCAAGGTAGAACGAACCATGAGGGAAGTGAAGCGCTCAGGGGAGAAATCGTGGCGTTGATATGTCAGCTCGAGCGCGCTGTCCCGTTGAACTGAGTGGATGCCATGAACTGGCGACGATGCGATCATCAAGATGTAGAGCTGTGATATCGGACGGAGGCCCCAATGCCGAAACGGAAATTGGAAAAGGTAAAGCAGGTGAAGGAACAGGCGCGGCTCAAGATTGGCCGGCCGCCTCGGCCCCAGGTCATCCCGAACAAGAAGAAGAACCGAAAAATCGAGAACGAATAAAGTGAAAAAGCCCTCTGGATAGAGGGCTTTTCGTGGAAAACATAACGGAATACTTTACGGTATTCGTCAGAACGGAATGTCGTCGTCGGTGATTTCGGTGGATTGAGAATAATCCTCGGAAGGACCGCGCTGATCGAACGATGCGGTGTTCGATTTGCTGTAGCCGCTGCTGCCGCCATCGCCTTCGCCGCGACCCGATAGCAGTGACAAATCGCCGACGATGATTTCTGTCTTATATTTCTTCTGGCCTGTAGTCTTATCGTCCCAGGATTGAGTGCGGAGGCTACCTTCGACGTAGAGTTTCGAGCCTTTCTTCACGTAGTCGCGAATAATTTCGGCGACTTTCCCAAAGGCAACCAGGTTGTGCCATTCGGTGCGATCCTGCCAGGTGCCATCTTTATCTTTGAAACGCTCACTGGTGGCGATGGAAAAGGTCGCGACGACGGTGCCGGTGCCTGCGGCCTTGATCTCGGGATCTTTGCCGACGTTGCCGAGAAGAATTACTTTATTGACGCTTTTTGCCATGTTCGACCTGCTTTCTTTCTGAAACCTGTTTTCGGATAACGATACCAGAGCCGCGCGATCACTGTATTTCAGTTAGGTTCCACCGCCGCTGAGTCTGCGATTGCGCAGCCATTTTGCGCCGCCGAGCACTAGCAGCATCAGGCTGAAGGGAACTCCCATCAAAGCGAACATCAGGAACAGCCAGCCGCCGTTGGAGCGTGCGCCGTAGATGCCGATGCCGCCGAAGACAGTTTCCGTGAGCAGCAGGCAAAGCAAGCTGACCAGCATGATCCAGAAACCCGCTTTCAGCAGGGCACGGGTGCCATCGTCGGGGCGCGGCGTGTTCTGACTGGGCAGCCTGGAGGGCATTTTCAGCGGCGCTGGATCGATCGCGGGCATGTGGGTTCCCAGGGTATTCAACGCCAGGCCGCGAGCATCGCGTAGACCACGACTCCCGTGACGGAGACGTAGAGCCAGATGGGAAAGGTGTATCGCGCGATGCGTTTGTGTTGAGGAAATCGACCGCTCAAGGAGAAGAAGAACGTAATCAGAATGAGCGGCAGGACCACGACAGAGAGAATGATGTGGCTGATGAGGATGGCCAGGTAGACGGTGCGGACGGTGCCGTGGCCAGGGAAAATCATATCCCCATGGAGCGCATGGTTGGTGACGTAGCTGACGAGAAATAGCGCCGAGAAGGCGAAGGCGGTCATCATCGAGGTGCGATGGCGGGCGATCTGGCGATGGCGAATGAAGTAAAGACCGGTCAGCAGCGCGATGACGCAAAGGCTGTTCAAGGATAGCATTCAGCGCGGGCAGGAACATCAGGCTCTGGGCATATTGCGGCGGCGCGTGATGCACGTAGATCAACCACAACAGCAGGCTGACGGCGGCGGCGCTGAGCAGCACAATCCCGACGATGGGAACCCGCGTGCTGATGGCCGTGTTGGAGGGTGAAGTCTGCATCGATTTTATTGCGTACTATGCTGCGGGCTTATTGCTGCGACGGTTGACGACCGCCCAGGAGCCAACGAATACCACCGCGCAAAAGACCACGGTGATGATCAAGTTGAACTCGGGCGAAAACGTTGTGACCTCGGCAGGGAACAGGCCGTTGCGCAGCATGTCGACACCGTAGGTGAGCGGATTCAGAAGCATTAAGAATCGCAACCAGCCAGAGGCTCCGCTGACGGGAAACAGCGCACCCGATCCCAGCCAGAGCGGAATCAGGACGAGGTTGATGATGGCATGAAAGGCCTGGGTGGAATCCATCGGCCAGGCGATGACGAAGCCGAGCGCGGTGAGCGAGAACGAGGTGAGCGCAATCGCTAACATCGCATACAGAATGCCGACGAAGGTTGTGTGCACTCCTGCCAGGGGACAGAAGACGAGGAAGACCCAGCCTTGAATCGCGGCCAGTGTGGCTCCGCCGAGAACTTTGCCGAGCACGATTGCAGATCGGCTGACGGGTGAGGCCAGTACGGAGAGCAGAAAGCCTTCATTGCGATCCTGGATCAGCGACATCATGCTGAAGATGGCGGTAAAGAGGACGATCATGATGATGGCGCCGGGAAAGAAGTAGCTCAAATAATGCGTCGATCCGGACGCAGCGGCCGAAGCGGCACCGTGACTTTGAAATGTCTTTGAAAATCCGGAGCCGAGCACCAGCCAGAACAGTAGCGGCGAGGCAATGACACCGACGACGCGGGCTTTCTGACGATAGAAACGGACCAGCTCGCGACGCCATAGAGAGTAGGCGGGAATCCACAGGCTGGAAGAAAGCGAAGTCTTCGGTCGAGTGAGGCCGATGGAAGCGGGATTCGGTGCAGTCGCGGTTGCCATTATTGTTTCTCCTCGCCCTGGTCGAGCCAGAAGCGGTGGCCGGTGTGCTGAATAAAGACGTCTTCGAGACTCGGCTTCGAAACGGAGACGGAAACAATTTCGCCGGGGAAGGCCTCAACCACTTCGGTGAGGAAGCGATGACCTTGCTCGCGTTCGACGCGGACGGCATTGTCGACAACGACGGGGACAACTCCGAAGCGATCTGCAATGCGAGCGCCCAGGGCGGTCGCGGCGTCGGCGGTAGCGGTTTCAAACTGAACGATGTCGCCGCCGATTTCAGCTTTCAGATCCGAGGGGCTGCCGAGCGCGACAAGTTTGCCTTCGCTCAGGATGGCGAGGCGATCGCAATGTTCGGCCTCTTCCATCAAGTGAGTGGTGACAAGAACGGTCACACCTTGCTCATCGCGCAGGATTCGCAGATAGTTCCAAAGATCGATGCGGGCGCCGGGATCGAGTCCGGTGGTCGGCTCGTCGAGCAGCAACACGGAAGGCGAATGAATCAGGCCCTTGGCAAGTTCGACGCGTCTCTTCTGGCCGCCGGAAAGAGTTTCGACCATGTCGTTTTTGCGATCGGTCAGGCCGACGCGGTCGAGAACTTCTTTTGCACGCGCTTTCAGCTGAGATCCGCTGAGACCATAGAGATGGCCTTGATGCATCAGATTTTCGCCGACGGTGAGTTTCACGTCGAGACTCGTGGCTTGAAAGACGATGCCGGTTTGCAGGCGCACGCGATTTGGTTCGGTTGAGACATCAAATCCGGCTAGGCGGGCGTGGCCGCCGGTGGGAACCATTAGCGTGGAAAGAATGCGGAACAGGGTAGTTTTGCCGCTGCCGTTGGGGCCGAGCAAGCCGAAAATCTCAGCGGGGCGAACGTCGAAGGTCAAACCATCGAGCGCCAGCCGCGAACCGTAGTCATGCGATAGATGATCCAGCTCAATCGGGGCGTGTGGAGCGAACTGACCTGCCGGCGTGCTCTTCGGCGTTGCCTGTGGCGAGCGGTCGATCTGTTGTGTGGTTGCCATGGATTTCAGTTCCTCCTGGTGGCGTTCAGCATCAGCACTGCCAGCAGCAGCGGCAAATAGGTCACACTGACCTTCAGCAAGGCACGCGCGTAAAGGCGCGACTCGCTAGCGGAAGATTTTGTAATTCGTGTAAAGCGGATGGTGTAGGCCAGATAAAGCAGGCCCAGCAGCAACGCGCAAACCCAATAGGTTCGTCCCGCCATGTGCAGGTAATAGGGAGCCAGGCTGACGGGAATCATCAGAACGGCGTAAACCAGGGCCTCGGCGGCGGTCGACCAGCCATCGGGCTGCACTACGGGCAGCATGCGAATGCCGGCGCGGGCGTAGTCCTCGCGATAGAGCCAGGCGATGGACATGAAGTGCGGAAACTGCCAGACAAAAAGGATGGCAAACAACGCAACCGCGGGCCACTCGATAGTGCCACGGGCTGCAGTCCATCCAATCAGCGGTGGCATGGCACCGGGAAACGCGCCGATAAAAGTGGCCATGGAAGTGAAGCGCTTGAGCGGCGTGTAAATGCCGACGTAGGTAACGGCAGTCAGCAGCGTGAGTGTGCCGGTGATGAGGTTGGTGCGAGCGACCAGCCACAGAGAACCCGAGATGATCGCAAGCATCCCGATCAGGACCCCGTACCCCAGACTCAGTCTGCGCGATGCCAGCGGACGGTTGCGGGTTCGAATCATCAGCGCGTCGGTGCGTCGTTCTTCCGCCTGATTCAAAGCGCTGGCACCGCAGGAGACAAGGGCAACTCCAATCAGCGTATCGAGCAGCGTGGAATTGAAAGAATTGATGCCGGATCGAGTGGCGCCGAGGTAATAGCCAGCCCATGCAGTCATCACCACCAGCGTGGTCACGCGCAATTTGAAGGTAGCGATAGTGTCGGCGAGGAAACTTTTCCAGGTGGGAGTCGCAGCGGTGAGGGGCTCGGCAATAAAGGAGGCCGCAGGGAACGCAGCCATGCTGTCAGATTCAGCGGTCACTGCATGAATGGCTGGGGCTGCGCCTGTTTCGCGGGCGAGGCTGGATTGTGCCGGGGTGACAGAAGCTCTCATAACCCCTCAATGGAAAAGACACAAGGGTGAGGGGTGCAGACCGGAAGTGCCTTCCGCTGCGGAAAAGCCAATTCAATTCGCCTGGTTGGCTGGGATGTTTGCAAGAAACCAAATCTGGGCACACCTCAGGATAACAAACGATAGGCGTCCTTTCGTAGGACGCGGAAAGCGGGGCCTAGTCATCCGCGGAGGCGACAGCGATGTCGGGAGGCGCGGCATTCGATGGCTGGATCACATACTCATCCACCAGCACAGCCACCAGGACTGCGCTGGGAACGGCGACCAGTGCGCCGGCAACTCCGGCCAGGCTGACGCCCAACAGCAGCGCGATAAAGACGGCGGTACCGGCCAGGTCGACCCGCGACTTCATGATGCCGGGAGTAAGAAAAGCATTCTCAATCTGTACATAGACCAGTTCAAAGACGAGGATGACGAGAACTTTTTCCCAGGATTCACTGGCGGCGATCAGCATGGCGACGGAGGTGGAGACGAGCGCCCCGACAACGGGGATGATGTTGAAAGCCCCCATCAGGACGGCGAGAGCGAATGCGTACCGCAAATGAATGGCGCCGAAGACGATGCCGCTGCAGATGCCCAGAATCAGCATGAGGGCCAGTTGGCCCAGCAGCCAGCGACCCATGCGTTCCGATGCGCGCCGCAGGGTTTCATCGAGTCGTTCGCGGCGATACGCCGGGACAAGCGACAGGAACCACTTGTAGACGTGTTCTCCCTCGGCCAGAAAGTAGACGGTAAGAATAATTCCGGTGATGATTTCAAAAAACTTGGCAGCCCAGTTGCTGACTGAAGAGACAAAAACGCCGGCATTCTGCGCCGTATCTTGTTTCAGCTTGGTTTCGATCGCGGTCAGGTTCATATCCCGCAAGATGGGAAGATTTTCAATTCTCTGGAGAAATGCAGGACTGCGCCCGGGGAGAGCTTTGACGAAAGTGGTGAGTTCGCGCACCACGGGCGGCAGCGTGAGGATGAGGAAGAGAGTGACCGAGCCCACTAACGCCACCATGATGATGAGGATCGCGATACCGTGGCCGGGGTGCCAACTGCGAATGCGGATGCGTTGCACGCCGCGCACGACCGGCATAAGGACAATGGCGGCGAGCGCGCTGACGTAAAGCAGCACCAGCACATCGCGCAGCAACCAGGCGAAATACAAGGTGAGTGCGATGCCGAACGCAAACAGAATGTAGCCGCGCACTCTGCTGCCGGAGCTGGAATAGGTCGGTGGCACTGGGGTGTCGTTCATCGGTTTGTCACCCTCTCGGGGATAGTCCATGATGCGATTACGCCGCGGTCGAAAGCTGCCGCAGTCAGAGCTCACGCCTTCTTCGGCTGCTCTTGTGCGAGCTTCCAGGAAGCCTTGTTCCATTGAGTCATGATGATGTGAACCAGTTCGTCCAACGTTTTCCCGGTGGTATCGATGGTCCAGTCTGCCTGCTCATACAGCGGGCGTCTTCTTTGAAAGCGCTCAGTCAACTCAGCACGTCTTTCAAGGATAGGCCGTCGAACTGCTTTTCGGTGTAATTGTTGTAGCTCGCAGCGCTCGATCAGTACCTCCAGCGGCGCGGCCAGGTAGAGCAAGAGAGTCGCCTTGTCTTGCTGAATGCTCTGCCGGTTAGCTTCTGTTTCAATGGCGCCGCCCCCTAACGCCAGGACAATATGTTCCTGACGCAATGTATCGGCGAGCGCATTTTGTTCCAGTTCGCGGAACCGGGCTTCTCCAATCGCGTCGAAGATCTCGGCAATACTCCGCTGTTCGATGCGAATGATTTCGTCGTCGAGGTCAATGAAGCTCCAGCCGAGCCGGTGCGCAAGGCGAGGTCCGATTGTGCTTTTGCCCGCACCCATGAATCCCGTCAAAACGATTCGTTTGGGCGAGGGAAACTGACCGGTTCTGGATTGTGACGTGGGTTGAACGGCTACCTCCAGCAATCTTTTGCTGGATTCTAAATGAGGCAGAACGGCTTTCGCAGACAAGTTTCTCTGACCACGCAGGTCAGGAAGTTTTGTTGCCACCCTTCGCCTCACGAGACAGGGCATGCTGGATGTTGTCCCAAACGGCAGGGCTGGGGTCATGGATGGGCAGCAGCAATTTCGCCTGGGCGGCAATGTACTCCAGATCGCGCACCAGGGCGGAGCAGTTCTTACAGGTTTGCAAGTGAGCATGCGCCGACAAATCCTGCTCAGAATCGAACAGTTCCGGCAGTTGCTGCTGGAATTCGTCGCAATCTCGTGGCGTGTGGGTCTGCTTGGATGTCATGCGTCCACCTTCCCGTTCGTGTCCTGACGCAACAGATTGCGCAGGCGCATGCGGGCTTTATGTAGTTGAGATTTGCTATTACCAATGGAGCACTGCAGCATACCTGCAATTTCGTTGTGCTCGTAGCCTTCCACATCATGTAATACAAAAACCATGCGATAGCCCGGGGGAAGCTCTTCTACAGCGCGTTCCAGCGTCACTCGATCGATGGAGCCCGACAGGGTGAGATCGCGTGTACCAAAATCCTTGCGCGGCCCGTCTTCCTGCGAGGGTTCCAGGGTTTCTTCCAGCGAGACCAGCGGCAGCCCCTTTTTGCGCAGGTGCATCAGCACCACGTTGACGGCCATCCGATGCAGCCAGGTGGAGAAGGCCGAATCACCGCGAAAGGTGCTGATTTTGCGATGCAACTGCAGAAATGCCTCCTGCGTCAGATCTTCTGCCTCTGCAACATTGCCCAGCATCCGCAGGCAAAGCGAGTACACGCGGCGCTTGTGCATGTTGTAGAGAATTTCAAAGGACGCTCCGTCTCCTTGCTGGGCTGATGCAATCGCCGCCAGTTCGCCAGCGATCGGGGGATTGCGACGTTGCTGCTGCTGTACTGGCCTGGCTTCCGCCGTCAAGGGTTGGGAGGGGGTAGGGGAGGGCATCTTCTCGGCAGTTCGCAATGTGTTTTTTGTCATTGAGTCCGAATGCGTTCCGCCCTTTCCTGAGTCTTTCTTGGGTTGATCCATAATTGTTGCTTTGATTACTCCGTGTCTTAGAAGATGATGACGCCACAGGGGTTGCCCGGGCAGGTAACTAACTGCCGACGAAACGGGAATAGAGGCTGCGAGCGATTCCAACATCGGATGTCCCCTGAACGATGGCGCGACCATCTTTAAATACTGTGATGCGATGTTGGCCGCGCTCGAAGCGCAACAGCATTTCATTTGACCGAACGGTGCCGTGGGCTTCGAGTTTGCGGGTGAGTTCGGCGAAGTCGATTGGACGATGGTGCTCGTGAATCTGCACGGAGTTTCTGCCGCAGAGGGTTATCTGAGGGCGTCCAACTCCGCTGAGGTGGGGAAATTGACGCTGCTCGCAGACGGAACAGCCGGATCGTGGGTGCGAGGTATCGATTTCGGAGATTTCGTTGCTCCAGACGTCACAGGAGAAAAGCGTGCGTCGCATCCGGTCATGGGCGCCGACGATCCATTTGATCGCTTCGATCGATTCCAATGAAGCTGCGAGGTTGACCGCGGGATTCAAAATGCCGCTGGTGTCGCAAGTCTCGACCATCCCAGAGGGCGGCTCGGGAAAAATGCATGCGAGGCAGGCTGTGACACCGGGCAGAACGTTCATCGTGACTGCATAGGAGCCGACAGCACCAGCGTAAATCCACGGTTTGTTCTGCTCGATAGCATAATCATTCAGGAGATAACGGGTCTCGAAATTATCAGTCGCGTCCAGTACCAATTGCGCGTCGGCCAGAATGGTGTGGATGTTGGCGGGAATCAAGTCGGCGACATGGGCATGGACCTGGGTCTGGCTGTTGAACTGAGCGATACGGCGGCGGGCAGCCTCCGCTTTCGGCAAGCCTTCGGAGGCGTCTTCTTCCTGGAACAGCATTTGCCGCTGCAGATTGCTCCATTCGACATAATCGCGATCCACCAGTGTCAGGGTTCCCACCCCGGCACGCGCCAGAAGCCCGGCGACGGCCGCTCCCGTTGCGCCGCAGCCAACGATCGCGACATGGGCGGCAAAGAGTTTTTGCTGACCCTGTTCCCCGATCCCGGCAAATAAAATTTGGCGGGAATAGCGATCCTGCAAAGAAGAAATGGCGGAATTGGGAGCGGCAGGCATTCTCCTTCAGTATAGGGAATGCAACGTGGGGTGAATTTTCGTCCGCGGCGATGTAGCCGGCAGGAGTGGACACTCGTACTCGTGGCGGTCGCATGGGGGAACATATTTCGCCAGCCCGGGTTTGAACAGAATTGATCAGGAATGATGACTCGGACAAGACGAGAGACACGCAGGTTGCGTATGCTAGCCATAGGCAAACGGAGTCTCTCGATTACCGTATTTCAAGGCAATCTGGGTTCGTCGATCCACCGTCGAGCGTCTGGAACCCGAGGACTTGCTGTCGAAAAAATGAATCACTGTGGCAACGGTTGTGGACGGACCGTTCATGGGTCTATTTCTTTGCAAAAAAACCATCCACATCCACGCTTTGCCCGCATTGGGCTGGTCGCGCGAATCGGGCTTTGCGCCGTTGGGATCGGGCTGGCCACGCCGGGGTTTGCCGCTGTTCGTAGCCCGCTGGCGCAGGAAGCGAAGACCGCTCCATCCGCCAGCCCAACTGCGAGTAAGACGAGTGAAAGCTCCGCCATTCATCGAAGCCCGGTGTTTCTGCGATATCACGACCTGAAAACCTGGTATGGCCTGCCGGTGCACGCGGTTGAGTTCACCGGCGTTCTGGATCAGGATCTGGTTGGAGTGAAGGATCGCCTACCGTTGCAATCCGGCAAAAAGTTGACGGAGCAAAACGTCAAGGAAAGCCTGCACGCCCTGTTCGCGACCGGGCTCTACCGGAGCATTGTTGCGGAAGGAGCGGAAGCCGGCGGTCAGGTCACGGTTACGTTCAACGGCGTGCCACAGCTATTTCTGCGCAGGCTGTACATCCAGGGAATGAAGCAGGACACGCTGGCGGCGCAGATCCAACGGGCCACACGGCTGGAGCTGGGTGAATCGTTTACGGCGCAGGAACTGGATCAGGCGACTGACCATCTCCGGCAGGCGCTCGACCGGAATGGATTTCATCAACCGACAGTGTCAGTTAAGACAGTGCCGGCAGGTGGACGGCACCTGGTGGATGTGATTTACACGGTGAATGCGGGGCCGCAGGCAAAAGTCGGAGCGGTCGCAGCGATCGGCACAACCGCGCTGACCGATGCGGAGTTCCGCAAAATCGCGAAGATGAAGCAGGGCTCGACAGTCACGGCAAACACTGTGCCCCGCGCGCTGACGAAATTGCGCAAACAATATCAAAAGCAAAACAGGCTGGAGGCGACGGTTCGGGCGGGCCCGGAGACCTTCAATGCGGCAAACAACTCGGTCAATTATCAGTTCAATGTGAATCGTGGTCCGGTAGTGCGAATCAGCGCCACGGGAGCGAAGATTTCGCAGCGGGATCTGAAGCGGCTGATTCCTGTGTATGACGAGGGCGCGGTCGATCCGGATTTGCTGGATGAGGGTGACGGCAATCTTCGCGACCATTTCCAGAAGAAAGGCTATTTCGACGGGCATGTGACGCATGTGGTGGAGCAGCCGGGACCGAACGAAGAAAACATCATTTACAAGGTCGACCTTGGAACTCCGCACAAGGTGGTGTCGGTCACGGTGACCGGCAATCATTATTTCGACAAAAGCATTTTGAAAGAGCGGTTAGCGGTGCAAGCTGCGGATCGTGTGAACAAGCACGGAATCTACAGCCAGCAACTGCAGGCGCAGGATGTCGCGTCAATTGAAGCACTCTACAAGAGCAACGGCTTCGGCAATGTCACGGTCACTCCGGTGGTCACCGATTCGGATACGGATGGAAAGCCGACGAAGATTGCGATTGTGCATGTGACCTATGAAATTCACGAGGGCGTTCAGCAACTGATTGGACGCGTGGAACTGAACGGCGTGGAGAAGGTGTCCAAGGTTACATTGCTGGAGCAGATGAATACGCGGCCGGGCGAGCCGTTTTCATTGACCACGCTGGCTGGAGATCGGCTACAGATTTTCGACTACTACTACCGGCATGGATTTTCCCAAGTGGAACTGGAGTTCGAGCAGCATCCCGATTCTCTAGATCCAAACCGGATCGACATTGTTGTGCGGGTGCACGAAGGCAATCCTTTCTATGTGAATCACGTGCTGATCAGCGGACTGCATTACACCAAGCCCCAGGTGGTGGACAAGGTGATGGAGATCAAAGCCGGCGATCCGTTGAACCGCAACGCAATTCTGGACACGCAGCGGCGACTTTATAACCTGGCATTGTTCAGCGAAGTGGATACCGGCATTGTGAACCCGAACGGAACCCAGCCGCGGAAAGATGTATTGGTGAACCTGACCGAGGCGCATCGTTGGAACTATGACTACGGTTTCGGATTCGAAGTCCAGACCGGTATCCCGCAACGGAACTGCCCCCCCAGCGGAACAGCGGCGAGTACATCCTCGGCCCCATGCACTCCAAATGGCAAGTTCGGTGTCAGCCCGCGTATTTCCTTTGACGTGAGCCGCATCAATTTGGGCGGCAGGAATCGCACTATAAGTCTGCAGACCGCGTTTGGCACGTTGGAGCAGCAAGCCATCATGACCTATAACGTACCCAAATTTCATGACTTTAAAACCTTCGACTTTTCACTCTCCGGAGGTTATGTCAGCAATCAAAATGTGACGACGTACGAAGCATCGACGTTGAGCGGATCAGTAGTTTTTACAGAGCGGCCGAACCGGGCCAACACGCTGATTTACTCCATGACGTATCGCTATGTCTATGTGAATCCCAATAGCCTGCAGGTGGCCCCGGAGGAAGTCCCGCTGTTGTCGCAGCCGACGCGAGTCAGCGGTCCTGGTGTTACCTGGGTGCATGACACGCGCAACAATCCCTTGGACGCGACCAGTGGATGGTATCTTTCGGCGCAACAATTTTTTGCGTGGGAAGGATTTGCTTCACAGGCGAATTTCAATCGAGTGGATGTCACAGAGGCGAACTATTATCGGCTCAACAAAGAAAACTGGATTCTGGCACGCAGCACGCGCATTGGATTTGAGAACACCTACGGCGATCCTTCCTACAATTTGATTCCGCTGCCGGAACGGCTCTATGCCGGTGGGGCGACGTCGCATCGCGGTTTTTCAGTGAATGCGGCGGGGCCGCGCGATTTGCAGACCGGTTATCCAGTGGGCGGTTCGGGCGCATTTGTGAACAGCACAGAGTTGCGCATTCCGCCGGTGCCGCTGCCGTTGATTGGAAACAATCTTGGCTTTGTGATTTTTGAAGACCTGGGCAATGTGTATGAGAACGCCTCGGATATTTTTCCATCCTTGATTCGCTGGCATCAGCCGAATGTGCAGACCTGCTACAACCTGACTCCTCCCAGCGGGACGGGAACCTGCAACTTCAATTACGATTCGCAGGCCGCGGGTCTGGGGTTGCGCTACAAGACACCCGTGGGCCCGATTCGCCTGGATTTCAGCTATAACATGAATCCAACGGTGTACCCGGTGGTGGCCGATCCGGCGCTGTTGCCCGCAAACCTGAATTACAACGGCCAGCCGCCGTACGTCGGCAACTCGGGACACTTTAACTTCTTCTTCAGCATCGGGCAGGCGTTTTGAGGACGAGCGTCATGATCGAGCCAGGGTGCGAACGGGCGCAGCGTAGGAAATCTCGCGAAGTATTTCGCCGGCTGGCTTTGCTCGGATGCCTGCTCGGTTGTGGTATGGTCGCCGGATCACACGCGCAAGCGCCGTCGAAGCGCGTCGCGGTACTGGATCGCGTTGTTGCGGACGTGGACGGTCAGGCAATTCTCGCCAGCGATGTCGACGATGAAATGCGATTCTCCGCGCTGATACCTGGGACCGAACCGGCGGCGGATAACACCCCGCAGCGGGCGATGAATCGCGTCATCGATCGCACTTTGATTGATCAGCAGCGGGCGCTGCAGCCTGGGGTTGCGGTGGTGTCGCAGAAAGACGTAGACGATGCGATTGCCACGATGCGCAAGCAGATTTCGGCGGCGACAAATATGGACTGCGAGACCGATGCGGGATGGAAGGCCTATCTGGCGCAGTACGGATTCACGCCGGATGAAATTCAAGAACGCATGAAAGAGCGGTTGGCGATCCTGAAATTTATTGATGTACGTTTTGGCGTGGTGGTGCAAGTTTCGAATGCAGACGTCAGAAATTATTACGATCAGGTGCTGACTCCGGAGCTGGAGCACAACAAGCAGCCGCTTCCGGATTTCAGAACGGTAGCGCCGAAGATTCGCCAGATACTGCGGCAGCGCCAGGTGAGCAACTTGATCGATGAGTGGCTGAAGAGTCTGCGGGCTGAAGATCACGTGCAGATTTTGGATCCCGCGTACGCGGAAGCTGGGAATCAAGTCGACAGCAACGATAAGGAAGGCGGCCAATGACCGAGGACGCCTCGACGATCAAGCGGCGTTCACGCTGGCGGTGGGTAGCGTACACCGTGGCTGTCGCGGTGCTGTTGGTTGGAGTGTTGATTGGATCACTGGCCTGGTATGCGTCGACGCCGGCATTCACGGCCCATGTGCATCAGGCCGTGATCGACGTGCTGGAACGTGCGACCGGCGGCCGGGTGGAGATGGGATCGTTTCGCTGGAGCGCTCGCCATTTCACAATTGATGTTGAAGATCTGACAATCCACGGAAAAGAAGGCCCAGGCGAGATTCCGTATTTTCACGTCAAGCATTTGACGCTGGATGCGAGCGTGCTTACGTTTCTCACTCCCAGGCTTCACCTGACAAGCCTGACGGCGGTTAGCCCGACGTTTCATTTGATTATTTTGCCGGACGGAACAACGAATCAACCTGAGCCGCGAATTCCCAGCAGCGAGCCCTTGCCACAGACACTGCTGAGCATGGCCATCGAGCAGACGCGAATCGAAAATGGCCTGCTGCTGGTGAACGACCACAAGGTCCCGTTCGAATTGGCGGCCGGACCGATGCACTTGATCATGCGATACATGCCGGAGCAGAGTGCATACCTGGCGAGTCTGGTCACACAAAACATTACGTTCCGGCTGAAGAATTCGACCGAGACGCATTCTAAGTTGCAGATGAAGCTGCAGCTGACGCGGGATTCCATCCGGATTGACAGCCTGAGTTTGCAGACCGGTGAATCGCGGTTGATGGCAACCGGAGAAGTGCACGACTTTTCGGCTCCGACCTGGAAGACAAATGTGTGGGGATCGGTGGATGCGCGCGAGATTGGCGCCATGACCGGAGAGAATGAGCTGCGCAATGGAAAGGCGCAGCTCTCAGTCGAAGCCCACGGGGCAGCTGATGGAAAATTTCTTGTGTCCGGGCATGTCGATATGCGTTCCGGAGAATGGGAAGCTCCCTGGCTGCGGTTGCGCAATGTGGATCTGCACACCAACGTAGCGGTGGATGACAACGATTGCGTGCTGACGAATTTTTCTTCTGTGTTGGAAGATCAAAGCAAGATTTCAGGAAGCATGGTGTTGCGCCACTGCGTCGGGCCGTCGGAGCCGGTGATTGTGCCGTTTGCTAAAAATGCGAGTTCATCATCCAAAACCGGTCGAGTGAGACTGAGTCCGCGCGAGCTGCTGGAACGCCTGCACAAGAGGTTCGAGAAAAAGCCGATCGAGCCGGAAGAAAAACACTATCAGCCGATGCAGGCCTACATCGACGCGCAGGTTTCCGATGTGACCTTGCCGTTAATTCTGAAGGCGACCGCTCCCAGGGAAGAATGGAATATTGGGTTCACCACTGCGACCTCGGGCAAAGTGACGGTGCGTTGGACAGGGGACGGGAATGGCCTGGACGTGCATGGCGACCTGATGCTGAGCGTGCCGCGAAATACCCTGGGACTGGTGCCAGTCAGCGGTCCGGCGCATGCCGATTATCTCGGGGACCATCGTCACCTGGTGATTCAGGATGCGAATCTCCACACACCCGCGACACAGGTGCATGGAGCGGGCACGCTGGATTTGCTAGATAAGGATCTGCACAGCGCGCTGCGGCTGGATGTAGTGGGCCGAGACCTGAGCGAATTCGATCAGCTGTTAACAATCACCGATCTGCGAGCGACACCGCCGGGCTCGCCACATGCGTTGCCTTTGCATCTGCTGGATGCGGCGACATTTCATGGCGAGGTTCACGGTTCATTTTTCGAATTGCAGGCGGTGGGACATTTGGATTCCGGCCCATTCGAAATGGTGGTGACGCGGAGCGAACCGGAGAAGGCGGGTGAAACGCGACCGCCGCCTGAGTTGTTGCGATGGGATCAATTTCATGGAGATATTTCGTATGCGCCGGCACGGCTGATTCTTCGTAATGGAGAACTGGTGCGCGGAGATACGATGATTCGCTCAGATCTCGATTTATCTCCCGAGCGCACTGCGCCGGACACCTATACCTACAACAAGCACACACAAGTGACCGCGACATTGCAGTCGACCCATGTCTCGCTGGCGGATTTGCAGTCGGTGGCCGGGACTACATATCCGATTGCGGGAACCCTGGAAGCGCACGCGCATGTGGCGGGAACTGTCGATGATCTGGAGGGCTCCGGGCAATTGCTGGTAACCAACGCGGTTGCGTACGGGCAGCCCATCACGACAGCGGACATGGTGCTTTCTGCCCAGGGACATCTGCTGCAGGCGACGCATATTCGACTGGCCGCAGCTGGCGGCGTGGCGATTGGCGATCTGCAGTACGACGACAGATCGGGCGCCTTGCAGGGGGAGATGGCAGGGCACGGCTTCGCGTTGTCGAAGATTGCGTTGCTTGAAAAGTCGAGGCTGCAGACGGGTGGCACTGTGGACCTTTTGGCGCATGTGGAAGGAACCCCGCAGAATCCGCTGGCCAGCGGCGAGATCGATAGTCAAAATCTGACGCTGAATGGGCAACCGATGGGGAAGCTGCATGCGTCGGTCAATGTGCAACACGGAACGCTGTCGCTGACATCGCGCGCGGAATTATTCCAGACGCACATGGACCTGGGTGGCCAGATTCAATTGGGCGGAGACTACCCGGCGCAGATGCTGCTAACATTTGCGGACTTCAATATTGGTCCCGTGTTGCGGATGGCGAGCTCTTCTTCCGATATCAACGCGCAGTCTTCTCTGGCTGGAAAAATTACTCTGTCCGGTCCACTGGCTGACCCTGCGAAAATCCAGGCAGACGCCGACATGAATGCGCTCAACGGAACGGTCGGCGGCATCCCGTTGCATTCGGAAGGCCCGCTGCAGGCATCGTTGCGCGATGGGAAATTGCAACTGAAACAAGTACATATTCAGGGCACGAATATGGATTTTGTCGCTGGCGGTACGATCGACCTGTTGCATGGATACGCGTTGCGACTGCATTCCGACGGCACGATCGACGCCGCGCTGGCTTCGGTGATGAATAAAGATATTCAATCTTCGGGCCAGGTGAAATTTATAGTGAACGCGCGGGGAACCGCGCAAAAGCCGAATCTGCAGGGGCGCGCCGAGCTGAGTCGCATCAATGTGCACATGGTTAATGTCACCAATGGTCTGACAAACATGAACGGGACCATGGCGTTCGATCAGGACCGGCTGGTGGTGCAGCAGTTGAAAGGCTCATCGGGCGGCGGCGATTTGGAAGTGAAGGGATTCGTCGGCTATCAAAATGGAATCTTTGTCGATCTGACGGCGACCACGCAGCAGGTGCGCATTCGCTATCCGAAGGGCGTGTCGAGTTCCGTCGACGCGAAGTTGCGTGTGCTGGGAAATCTCGATAGCTTGCTGGTGAGCGGGAATGTCGTGCTGATGCGCTTTGGGATCGACAGCAATGTGGACCTGGCATCGCTTGCCACCGGGGGCGGCGGTGTGACGACGCCGGTCGATCCAACTTCGCCGATGAATCACGTCCATCTCGATATTCACGTGACCTCGGCGCCGGAACTGGGATTTCAGAACTCGTTTGCTTCGCTGGCGGGGGATGTGAACCTGAGAATTCGCGGGACGGTAGAAAATCCTTCCGTGCTGGGGAGGATCGACATCACCGAGGGCTCGGCATCGTTTGCGGGGTCGAAATACAGTTTGCAGCAGGGCGACATTATTTTTGCCAATCCAGTGGCGATTACTCCAGAAATCGATCTGCAAGCGTCGGCGAGGGTGCAGAACTACGACATCATCATCAGCCTGCACGGGCCGCCCAGCAAGCTGGAGATTTCTTATCGATCGGAACCTCCGCTGACGCAAGCCGACGTATTGGCGCTTCTGGCTCTAGGGCGCACGAACGAGCAGGCCGCAATGTATGGAGAGCAACAGCAGGCGGGCGCCAATCTGACCACAGAAGCACTGCTGGGAGGCGCGCTAAATGCGGCGGTGAGCAGCCGCGTGCAAAAGCTATTCGGCGTAGGCAGCGTGCGTGTCGATCCCAACTTTGTGGGCACGCTGGGCGATTCGACAGCTCGCATCACGGTGGAACAGCAGGTGGGACGGAATTTTACGTTTACCTTTGCTACCAACGTGAACAGCACCGCGCAGCAATTGATTCAGGGGCAATTGGATTTGACGCGCAATGTTTCCATCATCGCGGTGCGTGACGAGGCCAACGTGTTCAGCATGTACCTGCAGATTCGTGGACGACACAAGTAGCACCTAGGAGACGTTGGAGAGCCCGATGAAGCTGGCTGTGACCATCGTGAAGGAAGCTGCGGCGCAAGTTCCGCTGGTACTGCGGGGCAACTATGCGGATTCAATCCGCAAGGCAGCGAGATTGGATATGACGGGGTGGAACTCCATGTCGCCGATCCCGCGGAGGTGGACATGCGCGAAGTTGGCGCGGCGTTGCAGGCGAC
Organism: uncultured Acidobacteriota bacterium; assembly: GCA_963774515.1. Taxonomy (GTDB): domain Bacteria; phylum Acidobacteriota; class Terriglobia; order Terriglobales; family Acidobacteriaceae; genus JAKAAZ01. Next base: position 121,714 of record CAVZFK010000009.1, read on the forward strand.
GGGTTTGGAGATGTCTTCAATTGGCACAGGTCTGGCATGGGTGCGCGACGGGCTCAGCCTGACCAGCCGCGATAAGGATATTCGACGTCGCGCGATCGCTCGATTGCAGGATTTCATTCATCTGGGCGCGGAGTTTGGCAGCGTGGTGATCATTGGATTGATGAAGGGTTTGGTGAAGGAGGCGAAAGATCGGACCGAGTACGACCGGCACCTGTCCGAGGCGTTGAACGCTTGTCTGCCGGTGGCGCGGGATTGCGGCGTGACGCTGGTGCTGGAGGCGATGAATCGCTACGAAAGCGATACCCTCAACACCATCGAAGAATGTGTGCGTACTATCGAAAAATTTGATTCTGCCAACTTGAAGCTGCACATCGACACTTACCACATGAATATTGAAGAGGATCGAATCGGGCGGAACATTATCGCGGCTGGAAAGCATATCGGCCACGTTCACATCGCGGACAGCAATCGAGGCTATCCGGGCACGGGTCATTATGATTTCGCCGAGACGGTTGCGGCATTACGAGCAGTGGGCTATCGGGGAGCTTTAGCGGTCGAATGTCTGGCGCTGCCAACACCGGAGATAGCCGCGCAGGGCGCATACGACGCCATGCAGGCAATCTTCAAGAGAAATTCAACCCTATCAAACTGAAAGCCTCAGCCGGAACGGCCAATCCGCAACTCTTTTCCAACCGTTGCGTCTATGTCGATTGGACTTACGATGGCCGCTGGCACTTAGTGGGCGCTGCGACGATCGGCAGCGTAGACTACACGACATCGACCTGCACGCAGCCATGGCTGCGGCTGGATATGGAAGCCGGCAGAAGGAGAAAGACATTCATGCGAAACAATGCGGTTGTATCCAGGTTGTTGATTGCGGTTTGCTGTATGGGGATAGCGGGGATAGGAGCAACTGCTTGGGTAAGCCCCCCGACATCGGTATTCGCTGCGGAAAGTGGAGCCTCAGATGCTGCGTTGACAAGCGCGGTGAAAGACCGGCTGAAAGGCAAGAATTTCAAAGACGTCACCGTCATGGTGCAGGACGGAACGGTGACGCTGTCGGGGCAGGTTGACCTGTTTGCGTATAAAGACCAGGCGATTAAGAAGGCGAAGAAAACCAAGGGCATCAAAGACGTGCGCGACAACATTGCTGTTGGAGGTCCAACTATTCCTGACAATGTGCTGCAAAAGAATTTGCTGAAACGGATCGAAATGGATCGCGTGGGCTATGGCGAAGTGTTCGACGCGATCTCCGTTGCTGTGCAGAACGGAGTGGTGCTGCTGGGCGGCCACGCGCTTGGACCGGTTACGCAGCAGTCCGCGGTTTCGCTGGCGGCATACACGCCGGGCGTGAAAGAAGTAATCAACCAAATCAGCGTTGATCCGGTCTCACAATTCGATGATGGAATCCGGATCGCAACGTATCGCGCCATTTATGGATATCCGCCGCTGCAGCGGTATGCAATTGTTCCGTGGAAACCGATTCGCATCTCTGTGCAGAATGGCAGGGTGACGCTCTACGGAGTCGTGGATAGCGCTATGGATAAGCAGCTGGCGTATACGCGAGCGATGCAGGTTCCGAACGTCTTCCAGGTGACAAACGATTTGGTCGTCGGCAACGAAAAGACGGAAAAGAGCAAGAAGACGTAGGGTTCGAGCGGCGGTATACGTTTCAGAGAAAGCAAAGCGGCGCAACTTTCCATGGGGAAGGTTGCGCCGTTGGTTTTATTTGCCGTTACGGGCCTTATTCCGCGTGTACGACGGCACCCTTTTGCCGGACTGCCTTGCGCAGCATGAACACAACCGGCAGGCAGGCAAACGACGCCAGCGCGAGATAGCGGAAGTCATCGACATAGGACAGCAGCAGCGCCTGAACATTCAGCGAACTGTAAATTTGCCCCAAGGTGCCGGCGCCCGCCATGGCGGACCCAATCTTTGGACTGAGCGAACCAATCCCCTGACTCAGTTGCTCCTGGTAAATGCGGCTGCTGGGCGTCAGATTCTGCACCAGGTTGGCCTGATGCAGTTGTGAGTGCCGAGCCAGCAGCGTATCGGTGATCGAGATGCCGATGCTGCCGCCGACATTGCGCAGCAAGTTGTACAGACCGGTAGCGTTCCCCATCTCTTGATTGGACAGGCCGGCGACTGTGGTCGTCGAAAGCGGCACGAAGACCATGCCCGAACCAAATCCGCTTAGGATGATCGCCCAGATAAACGACCACGGGGAGATGGCCAGGTTGACCTCGCCAAACCAGATACCGCAGATGCCGAAGATCAAAAATCCTCCGCCGATGAGCCAGCGATTATCCATTTTGGACGTGAGAATGCCGATGATTGGCATGGCCACCACGGCCCCCAACCCTCGCGGACTGACAGCGATGCCGGCATTAAAGGCCGGGTACAGCATTACCTCCTGGTAGAACAGCGGCAGCAGCGTGATCAGGCCGTAGATACATCCGCCAAACAGCGCAATCAGAATGCAGCCGAGGGCGAAGTTTCGATGGAGAAAGACGCGCAGATTCACCAGTGGCCTTTCCTTGACCAGCATGCGCCAAATGAACGCGACGAAGGTGACGATGAGGATGGCGGTCGCCCAGCGAATCCAGGTGGCGCCGAACCAGTCATCTTCCTGACCCTTATCCAGAATGATTTGCAGACTAGCCAGCCAGGTCGCGAGCAGGCCCAGGCCGATACCATCGAGAGGTCCGGGCTTGGCGTTGCGAATGTACTCCGGATCGTGGACGAACCGCGTAATCATGATGAACGCCAGGATTCCGATAGGGATGTTGATATAGAAGGTCCAGCGCCAGGAATAGGCGTCGGTGAGATAACCGCCGAGGGTCGGGCCCAGAATAGGAGCGACCACGACTCCCAGGCCATAAAGAGCCATGGCCTGACCACGCTTCTCCTCTGGAAAGCTTTCCAGCATGATCGCCTGGGAGATGGGCTGGAGCGCGCCGCCACCCGCGCCCTGAATGGCCCGTGCCAGCAGAATCATAGCCAGGCTGGTGGAAGCGCCGCAAGCGAAGGAACTGACTGTGAAGATGACGATGCAGGTCAAGAGGAAACGCTTCCGTCCGAAGCGTTGCCCGAACCAGCCGCTGACCGGCAGAATAATCGCGTTCGCGACCAGATAACTGGTGAGCACCCAGGTTGCTTCATTGGTGCTGGCCGACAGACTTCCGGCGATATAGGGCAAAGCCACCGACGCAATGGAGGTGTCGAGCACCTCCATGAACGTCGGCAGGATTACCGAAAGCGCGATCAGCCACGGATTGATCTGCGGTTCTTTGTTGACGGTCAAATTCGCTATTTCCTTGCTGGTTCGTGCTGCGTTTTTGATCTTCGACAGGGGTGGTGCGAACGGAGATTACATTCTTTCAATCAAGATTGCCGTTGCGTTAGATCGGTCGTCGTTTGTTGCTGAATCGTTCCGTCCGGCTTGACTACTGCCGATGGATACTCGAATGTCCCGGATCGAAACTCGAACCGGATGGAAGTTAGATGCAGCGAGGATTCAGTACGTGGCAGGAATTGTACTTAGCTTCAGGGAAAGCCTTCGGTACCTGTGAGCAGAATCCATCGTTGAATTGTACTGGTGGCGGATGGTGAAACATTTGAATCGGAATTAAATTCCGCGAATCGGTGAGCGGGTCGGGTCTCGTAGTGCTGTGAGGAGGCCGCGGTCAGGCTCTACACTTGAGAGATGAAGTTTTTTGAGGGAGGGCGTACGGCCTCCATGAAAAAGGGACACAGGGAATGAGCAGTCGTCTTGGCACCACGCTGGAAATGATCAAGTGGGAGCACTCCGTGTTTGCGCTGCCATTCGCGCTGACGGGAGCGATGCTGGCGGCCGGTGGGCTGCCACCGTGGCGAGTGCTGTTCTGGATTGTGGTCTGTATGATTGCGGCGCGATCGGCGGCGATGGCGTTTAATCGCTGGGCGGACGCGGAGATTGACCGCGTGAATCCGCGAACGGCAACCCGGGCGATTCCGGCGGGTCTGCTGAGCCGGCAATTCACGATTGGATTCACGATTGTATCCGCCGCGGTGTTTTTTGTTGCAGCCAGCCGGCTGAATCGGCTGACGCTGGAGCTGGCTCCCTTGGCGCTGGCGGTCATTTTTTTCTATTCGTATGCCAAGCGATTCACGCATTGGTCGCACCTGGTGCTGGGGCTGTCGCTGGGGATTGCGCCTTCGGCCGCATGGATCGCCGTACGAGGATCGCTCGATCCGCGCATCATTGTGCTGACGGGTGCAGTGTTGTTCTGGGTGGGCGGATTTGATGTGCTGTACGCCTGCCAGGATTACGAGCACGATGTGCAGAACGGGCTGCACAGTATTCCGCAGGCGTTTGGGCTGCAGGCTGCGTTCTGGATCGCGCGGGGCATGCACCTGGCGATGCTGCTGTTATTGGTGGCGCTGATTGTCCTGTTTCATCTGAGCTGGATTTCTGTCGTGGGAGTTCTGGCGGTGGCAGCGATGTTGGTCTACGAACACCAGCTTGTTTCACCGACATGATCTGCGACGCCTGAACGCAGCATTTTTTACCATGAACGGAATCATTTCGTTCGTATTTTTTCTGGCGGTGGCGGCGGACCTGCTGTTTCGAAAATAGTTGAAGACAATAAAACGCCCTCAGGGAGCGATTCCTCGAGGGCGTTCCATGGCAGTGAATGGATTCCGTGGACGTCAGACGCGTTCGATGACGCGGGGACGATTAAGCGGTCCGATTCGATGCTTCGTTCATGCGATGCTGTTCCTTAATGGCATCGATCTTGTCATTGACGCGATTTTTGGTGTCTTCGACCTTGCGCGAAATATTTTCGCGTGTGTCGTGAGCCTGCTGTTCTTGGCTCTTATTGGCCGCATCCTTCACGTTGCCCCAGGTTTCCTTGGCGGCGCCCTTTACCTGGTCTGCTACGCCGCGATTCGCCAGATCGTCATTGCCGACCGCTTCGCCGACGCCCTGTTTCACTTTGCCTGCAACCTGATCGACTTTTCCTGCGACTTGATCCTTGTTCATGGGGATTACTCCTTTGTGCTGCTGTTACCCCACCCGACCGGTTCCGCGTGAGTCACGGGGCCGGATGGTTGAAGAGGTTGAAATGGAGCGCCCCACAATGGCTGCGAGACGTTCCACTTGCTGGGGTGATCGAGCTAAACAACAGTGCGTCTTCCGCCGATGATCGCAAAGATGAGAACAACCAGTGCAATCACAAGCAGGATATGGATATACGCGCCGAGTACGTGGAAGCCGATGAATCCTAGCAGCCACAAGATCAGAAGAATTACAAAGATGGTCCACAACATTCGTTTCGTCTCCTTACAGTCGAAGCCGGTACCTGTGATAAGTTGCGCGTAAGCGGAAAGAAGGTTGCCGCGCGCCGCGAATATTTCGCGCATTGCAGTGTTCTCAGGAGGTTGGATGCAAGTTGCAATCCAGGGCGAGCTTGGTTCCTTCAGTCATGAAGCGAGTCTCACTTTGCTTCCGGAAGGAGCGATCGTTCCGTGCGCTGCAGCGGGCGCTGTGCTGGAAGCGCTGGAGAGTGGTCGCGTCGATGCTGCTGTAATTCCGGTGGAGAATAGCCTGGCGGGATCGGTGATGGATTTTTACGATTTGTTTTTTGCGCACGAATTTTTTGTAGAGCGCGAACTGGAAATGCGCATTCGTCACAACCTGATGGTGGCGCCGGGCGTGAAGATGGAGACGGTGCGGCAAGTACTATCGCATCCGGTAGCGCTGGCACAGTGCAAAGGATTTTTTGCGGCGCATCCGCAACTGCAGGCGATTGCGTTTTACGATACGGCAGGTGCGGTGCGTCATATTGCCGAATCCAGGCAAAATCAGCTGGCGGCAATTGGCAGCAAACAGGCGGCGCGGCAATACGGCGCCAGCATTCTGCAGGAAAGCATCGAAGATCGGGAAGAGAGCTACACTCGTTTCTGGTTAATTCGCCGACTCGGTTCAACTGCCACAGAGATTGCGCCGACAAAGCTGTCAGTTGCCTTCGTATTGGAGAATCGGCCGGGCGCACTGCTGCACGCCCTGAATACGTTTGCCGCGCGGCAATTGAACCTGACCAAGATTGAGTCGCGGCCCATGACAGGCCGTCCCTGGGAGTACATGTTTTACGCTGACGTCACGGTCCCCGGAAACGAGGAAGCGGACGCAGCGCTGTTTGACCTGAGAAAAGTATGTTCCACCGTGAAGGAGTTAGGACGCTACCGGGTTCTGAATCCTGCATCGAATCGATAAGGGGACGATTCGACGCCGGTAGCCCGTGTGGAAGAGATCAGGATGCTTCTTTCGTTGAATGGGCTGCTCCGCCGATAATATATTTTTGCAACCAAAGAGGATTCTTAGCGTCTAAGATTCATAAAGGTTGATAGAGGGGGACTCAATGTCCAGCGATTTCTTAAGTGTTATCCATCCTGGAGAGCGGAAAGGCCGCGAAAAGGATGGCTCCAAGCAGGTCTATCCTGTTCTGCCAGTTCGAGATACGGTGCTTTTTCCCCATGCCGTATTGCCCTTGACGGTAGGCCGGGAGAGCTCGATTCAATTGGTGCAGTCGTTAGGGGAAGAGAAGACCATCATCGTTGTGGCGCAGCGTGAAGCGCGCATGGACACTCCCCAGCCGTCGGATTTGTATGCGGTGGGGACCCTGGCGACGGTGCATAAAGTGGTAAAAATGCCCAACCAAAGCCTGTTCGTGTTTACCGAAGGCACGGAGCGGGTAAAGCTGACGGAATTCGATCAATCGACTCCGTACATGAAGTCACAAGTCGAAGTGATCGAAGATATCGATCCGGAAAAAAGCCCGGAAGCGGAAGCCATGCAGCGCAATATTCTGGCGCAATTTCAGCACATTGTCACTGCATCTCCGACCTTGTCGGATGAACTGCAGACGATCGCCTTGAACATCGACGAGCCGGGCAGGCTGGTCGACTTTATTGCGTCTTCATTGCCGATTCTTTCGACGGTCGATAAGCAGGAACTGCTGGAAACTCCGGACGTGATGGCCCGCATGACGCGCATGAACCGCCATCTTGCCAAGGAGCTGGAAGTGCAGCAGCTGCGCAACAAGATCCAGTCTGAGGTGCAGGACCAGGTGCAGCAGTCGCAGCGGGATTATTACCTGCGCGAGCAGATGAAGGCGATCCAGAAGGAATTGGGCGAGCTCGACGAAGGTCAAAAGGACATTGAAGAGCTGCGCGAGAAGCTGGAAGCCGCGGGCATGCCCGAAGCGGTAAAGAAAGAAGGCTTGAAAGAGCTGAGCCGCCTGTCGCGGATGTCTCCAATGGCGCCGGATTACTCGATTACGCGCAACTACATCGAGTGGCTGGTGGTGTTGCCGTGGACCAAATCTTCGGGCAGTGAAGTGGATATCAGCAAGGCGAAAGAGATCCTGGATGAGGATCACTACGACCTGAAAAAGGTGAAGGAACGCATTCTCGATTATCTGGCGGTGCGTCGCCTGAAGCCGGACATGAAGGGGCCGATCCTGTGCTTTGTCGGGCCTCCGGGCGTAGGAAAAACCTCGCTGGGTCGCAGCATCGCGCGGGCGCTGGGTCGCAAGTTCCAGCGAATCTCACTGGGCGGCATGCATGACGAGGCAGAAATCCGCGGACATCGGCGCACCTACATTGGCGCCATGCCAGGGCAGATCATGCAGTCTTTACGGCGAGCGGAAACAAACGATCCCGTATTCATGCTGGATGAGGTCGACAAGCTCGGCAGAGATTTCCGCGGCGATCCGTCGTCGGCGTTGCTGGAGACGTTGGATCCGGAGCAGAATTTCAGCTTCCGCGACAATTACCTGGACGTGCCGTTCGATCTTTCGAAAGTGCTGTTCATCTGCACGGCGAACATGCTGGATCCGATTCCAGAGCCGCTGCGTGATCGCATGGAGATTATCGAGCTGACCGGCTACACGGAAGATGAGAAGGTCCACATTGCGTTTCGTTACCTGATTCCTCGGCAGATCAAGGAAAACGGCATCGAAGCCAAGGACATTGAATTTCCAGAGGAAGCGGTGCGCAGCATGGTGCGGCACTACACGCACGAGGCCGGCGTTCGCAAGCTGGAACAGTGGATTGGGACCGTCTGCCGCAAGCAGGCGCGCCGGATTGCCGAAGGGCTGACTGACAAACTGGTCGTCACGCCGGCGGTGATCCAGGAATTTCTGGGCGGCATTAAAGGTGCGCGTGGATACGGAAATTGCCGAGCGCACCAAGCGGCCAGGCGTTGCGGTTGGGCTGGCCTGGACTCCAGCGGGAGGCGACATTCTATTTATTGAAGCCAACCGCATGAAGGGAAAAGGCGGGTTCACCATGACCGGGCAGATTGGTGAGGTGATGCAGGAATCCATGCAGGCCGCGCTGACCTGGGTCCGCTCGAATGCGAAACTGCTGAGCCTGAAAGAGGACTTCAACACGGAAGTCGACCTGCATATTCATATTCCCGCAGGTGCGATTCCGAAGGATGGTCCGTCGGCGGGCGTGACCCTGGCAACCACCTTGGTCTCGCTGATGACGGATACCATCATTCGTCCGCTGACTGCGATGACGGGTGAGATTACGCTGAGCGGCAATGTGCTGCCGGTCGGCGGAATCAAGGAGAAGTTCCTCGCTGCGCGGCGAGCCGGGGTTCGCGACATTATTCTGCCGGAAGAAAACCGGTTGAATGTGGAAGAGGACCTGTTGCCGGAGCAGCTGGCGGGTGTGACGATTCACTACGCGCGTCGCATTGAAGATGTGCTGGCGATTGCGCTGCCCGACGCGCTGAAACCGCGGGTGCTGGAAGAAGTGATCCAGCAGGAACCGCCGGTAACGCAGGTGCCGGAAGCGGCGCACGCATAACCTGACATGATTCCCCATCTGGCGTGGAGCTCATTGCTCCCCGCCAGATTTTTTTTGCGCGGTACACGTTTATGTTGACCATCGGACACTCCACGCTTGAGATTGAAGTATTTCTTGGCGCCTTGCAGGACAACGGCGTCAGGCTGCTGGTGGATGTGCGGACGATTCCGCAGTCGCGCTTCAATCCTCAATTCGGCATGGAGGCGTTGTCGGCTTCGCTGCGTTCTGTCGGCATTGAATATCGCTGGATGCAGGCGCTGGGTGGCTTGCGCAAAGCCCGGAAAGATTCCATCAACACCGGGTGGAGGAATGCGAATTTTCGCGGCTATGCGGACGCGATGCAGACGGAGGCTTTTCAAACTGCGCTGCAGGAACTTATGGAACTAGATAAGAATTATGCGGCGGTCATCATGTGTTCCGAGGCAGTGCCATGGCGATGCCATCGCTCTCTGATTGGTGACGCGTTGCTGGTGCATGGACATTCCGTCGAAGACATTTTTGTCGCCGCGACAGGAAAGTCGCATCGCAAGCCGCATACGCTGACGCTGTTTGCGCGGGTCGAAGGAACGCGACTCTGGTATCCCGGTGAACCGGAGCTGCCGTTGACGCCGGAAAACGCGCCAGACCGGATAAGCTAAATCCATGCATGTGCACGTACTACTGTTTGGCGCATTGAAAGACCTGCGGGCGCGGGAGACGGAAACTGCGGAACTGCCTGAAGGCGCCACAGTGGCAGAATTTCTGCGTGGGTTTTTCGAGATCGCGCCGCCGCTAGAAAAGTTTGCAGGCTCGCTGGCCATCGCCGTGAACCAGGAATACGCACTTCCTACGCAGGTCCTGCGCGACGGAGATGAAATTGCGCTCTTGCCGCCGGTGAGTGGTGGCTCCGCGCAAGACGCGCCGGCTCCGGAAGCAGATTGGATTCGCCTGCAACGCGAGCCGATCGATATGGCATCACTGGTTGCTGCGGTGAAAGAGGGCGAGGCCGGCGCGGTAGTAGTCTTCGACGGAATCGTGCGCAACAACACGCGCGGGCGGCGAACGCTCTATCTCGATTACGAAGCGTATGAGGCCATGGCGCTGAGCCAGATGCAGGGACTGGCGCGTGATGCGCAACAACGCTTTGGTGTGCGCCGAATAGCGCTGGTGCATCGGCTGGGACGTCTACAAGTAGGCGAAACCAGCGTGCTGATTGTGGTGGCCTCCGCACATCGGGCGCAGGCGTTCGAAGCCTGCCGATGGATCATCGACACGCTGAAGAAAACCGTTCCCATCTGGAAAAAAGAATGGTTTGAGGATGGCGCAGTCTGGGCCGACGGCGAGCCATTTCCGGAAGAAATTTCCATTCACAAAACCGGCGAAGGTGCGGCCGAAAACAAGCCGTGAGATGCCGAGGCTCACTTTGCATCTTGCCTGTGCTTGCGCTCGCTTCCACCGTGATCGCGCAGACAGTGGCATCGCCGTCGCCTCCAGCCGATTCGGTGAGGGTTCAGGTCAATCTGGTCAATGTCCCGGTGAATGTGGTGGACAGGCAGGGCCAGCCGGTGACGCGGACTGCATCGCGAAGATTTTTCTCTGACGGAAGACGGCCATCCAGAAACGATCCGGGTCTTTCAGGCGACGGCCGTTCATCCCTTGTCGATGGTGATGGCAATCGATACCAGCGTAAGCGTTCGCAAAGATCTGCCCTTTGCGAAGCAAGCTGCCGCCGATTTAGCTGTGTCTTTATTGGGCCGCGAGGATCACGTGGAACTACTGGGCTTTGCCGGCGAGGTGACCCAGGTGGTTCCGTTCACAGACAATCTGCATGATCTTGACCATGGGCTGCGCACTCTGCATGGAGATGGCCCGACGGCGCTCTATGCGGCGATTGCGGAAGCCGCGAACGATCTCTCATCCCACTCTGGCCGCAAAGTGATTGTGGTGATCAGCGATGGATCGAACAGCATAGACAGCGTGGATTATGATCAGGCGCGAACCGCAGCGTTGCGTGCCCAGGCCAGCATTGAAAGCATCATCCTGGTGCCGATCGGGGCGAATGCCGGTCGCGATCTTGGCGGAGAACACGCGCTGATTCAACTGGCTCGCGATACCGGCGGACAATTTTTCTATGCTGACGGCGCGACTCCCTTGCAGGAAGCCATGACGCGGCTCTCGCTGGAGCTTCGTTCGGAGTATCTGCTGGGCTACTATCCCACGCAAACAAATGCGGCGAGTTCGGCGGCCGGAGGTTTCCGCCGGATTCAATTGCGGCTCACCAATTCTGCGTTGAACCATGCCTATCGATTGCGATACCGCACAGGCTATTACGCCGAGGGCACGCGCTAGGCGCGATATACTTCGGTTGTGAACACTCCTGGCAGCGGTCGACGCAAGCAGAAATCTCATCATCCGCAAACGGAAACCGGGCAGGAAGCGATCTATCTGCGCACCTTGAGCGAGCGGCAGACGCCTGTGGTGGTGCAGTTGCGCGATGGTGAGGCGCTGCAGGGATGGATCGAGTATTTCGACGATCGCATGATTCGCCTGACGCGCGAAGGCAAGCCGAATCTTTTTATCTACAAGCATCAGATTCTGACAATCACAGAAAAAGCTCGCCGGCCTATGCCGCGCCGGGACAAGCCATCTGAGGTCGCGGAGTCGTCTGAGGAACCCGAGGCATGAGCGAGCGAAATCTGCCCCATGCGGGACCGGCTTCGGAGATGGCGCGCGCTGCGGGAGCTTTGCTGCGCAAGCATTATGAACACGGCGTCGCGACTGAATATAAGGGCGAAGTTGACCTGGTGACGGTGGCGGACCGTGAGAGCGAAAAGCTGCTGGTCGATCGGTTGCGCGCGCAGTGGCCGGACTACGGCATCGTCGGCGAAGAAGGCACGCGGTCGCAGATGGAATGCGAGTACCGCTGGTACATCGATCCGCTGGACGGGACCACGAATTTTGCTCATGGCTTTCCGGCGTTCTGCGTGTCGATGGGGCTGGAGCGATCGCGCTCCGGGAACCGCGATGGACGCGGATGGCGAGCTGGTCGCGGCGGTCATCTACGATCCACTGCGCGATGAAATGTTTCTGGCGGAAAAGGGTCAGGGCGCGACGCTGAACGGCAAGCCGATTCACGTTTCTGCGACGGAAACGCTGGCCGAATCGCTGATCGCCACAGGATTTCCCAGCCGCAAACGTCACGGCAATCCAAACGTGCATTTTTATCAGGAGTTCACATTGCGTTCCCACGGAGTGCGTCGGGCCGGTTCGGCTGCACTGGACCTGGCCTATACGGCTTGTGGGCGCCTGGATGGTTATTGGGAATTCAAGCTGAATTCCTGGGACACGGCGGCCGGAGTGTTGCTGGTGCGCGAAGCCGGCGGCAAGGTGACCTATGTCGACGGCAGCCCATTTCACCTGGTCAGCGCGGAAGTGCTGGCCAGCAATGGAAAGATTCACGACGCGATGATTCATCTGTTTCAGGACATGCTTGCTGGGCGCAATCTGGAGCCAATCCAATCGGCGCGGGAATTTGCCGCCGAGCGTGCAGAACGTCTTGCTGCCGCGGTCAAATGAGTGCGAAAACTATGGTGCGGTAATTCTTTTTTCGGTGGACAACCTTGCACCGGCTGTGCTGCTACAATCGAGTTGACTTGCTAGTCCCTGTCAGGAGAGTTTTCACCCATGGCTTACGTGATTGCAGAACCCTGCATCGGCACAAAGGATACCGCCTGCGTCGATGCCTGCCCGGTGGATTGCATTCATCCCAAGAAGGATGAAGAAGGTTATGAGGGGTCCAATCAGCTCTTCATCGATCCAGTGGAATGTATTGATTGCGGTGCGTGCGTGCCGGTTTGCCCGGTGTCGGCCATTTTTACCGCCGACGATTTGCCGGAAAAATGGAAAGCGTACGAGCAGACCAACGCCCAGCATTTCGGCCGCTAGATCTGTTTTTTGTTTCAGGAAGAGCGCGCAGCTTTAGAGCTGCGCGCTTTTCATTGGGCGCCGCTTTTCGCTTCGACTGAATTGAATTCTCGTCCACGCTATGACTCTGCATCAATCTGAGGCGATCGTACTGCGCACCTGGCCGCTGCGGGAGTCGGACTTGCTGGTTTCATTGTTGACGCGCGATCTGGGCAAGGTTCGCGGTATCGCCAAGGCAGGATTGAAATCAAGAAAGCGATTTGGCGGAGCGCTGGAGCCGATGACGTACGTGCATGCGGCATACGCCGAACGGCCTCGGCAGGAACTGGTGCGGATGGATCATTTCGAAGCGATCACCTCGCCGCTGGCCGAGCCGATCGATTATCTTGCGCGCGGCGACCCTGGGGTATTACGCCGAGGTGCTGGAAAGTGTGTTGCCCGATCACGATCCGCAGGATGCAATTTTCCGCCTGACGCTGGCGGTGCTGGAGCAGAGCCAGGTGGATCGCTGCTGGATGCCGGTGACGTATTTCTCCCTATGGATCACGCGGCTGATCGGATGGCTGCCAGAGATCGATCGATGCACGGAGTGCGGTGAGCCTTTCGCGGGAGAAGCAGCATATTTTCACGTGTTGGCGGATGGTTTGAGTTGTGTGCGCCATAAGAAGCCGAACAGCGGCATGCTGAGCCGCGATTCGCTGGCGCTGGCGCAGCGGATGTTGCGAGATCCAATCCGCGCGATGAGTGCGGAGCCGTGGACACGGCAGTCGGGGCGGGATCTGCGCCGGTTTCTGGTGCGAACGCTGGAGCGGCATACCGAGCGGCGTTTGAACTCCGCAGAAGTTTTCAGTCGCATGGGCGGCTGAGCTATTTCGCGGGCCAGGATCGGAGGTCGCCGCCACATTCGATACAATCAGCATCAACGCGTCCGCATAGGGAATGGAGTTTCTGCTGGTGGTATCTAACAGTTCTGATCGAACGAAAAATTCCGCTTACATTTCAAGAACTGCTGTTTCAGTTGCAGCAATTCTGGGCCAGCCGCGGCTGCATTTTGCAGCAGGCGTATGACGTGGAGGTGGGTGCGGGCACCATGTCGCCGGAGACCTTTCTGCGCGTGCTGGGGCCCAAGCCATTTCGCGTGGCGTATGCGCAGCCTTCGCGGCGACCGGCCGATGGACGGTACGGGCAAAATCCAAACCGACTGTTCAAGCACACCCAGCTGCAGGTAATTTTGAAGCCGCCGCCGGAAAATATTCAGGGGCTGTATCTGGAATCGCTGCAGGCGATCGGGATTGATCTGCGCCAGCACGATGTGAAATTTGAAGAGGACAACTGGGAGTCGCCGACGCTGGGCGCGTGGGGCATTGGCTGGCAGGTGATGCTGGACGGACTTGGAGATTACGCAGTTCACCTATTTCCAGCAGTGCGGCGGGATTGATCTCGATCCCATTGCCGGTGAGATCACGTATGGGCTGGAGCGCATTGCTGCATTTCTGCAGGATGTGGATTCGATCTACGACATTGTTTGGGCGCGTGATCAGGACAGCGGCAAAGAAATTACTTATGGGGAAGTGCGGTTCGCGGAGGAAGTGCAATTCTCCGTCTACAACTTTGAGAAGGCGGATGTGGAAAAACTGTGGCAGCATTTTCGCTTGTATGAAGAAGAATGCCAGGCGTTGCTGGCGGAAGCGCGTGCGCTGCCGGAAGATGCCGACGGTGAAGCACGGAGCCGGTTGCCGCTGCTGGCCGCATTCGATTTATGCCTGAAGTGTTCGCACCTGTTTAATCTGCTGGATGCGCGCGGAGCAATTTCCGTAACAGAGCGGGTGGGCGTGATCGCGAGAATTCGCGCGCTGGCGGTGGCCGTTGCCAAGGCGTACGCCGCGCAACAAACCCAGACCGTGGCCGCATAAAAATATTCGGGATGAAAGTTTAGGAAACGAGTCGCATGCCTGCATTTCTGCTTGAAATTGGATTGGAAGAAATCCCCGCCGGGATGATTGCTGCCGCACAGGCAGAGCTGGCGCACCGTGTCGAAAAGCTTCTGACGCGCGAACGCCTGACGACGGACACACTGCGAGTGACGAGCTATTCCACGCCGCGACGGCTTGCGGTGCTGGTGGATGGGCTGCTGCCCGGGCAGCCGGACATGCAGGAAGACCTTGTCGGGCCGGCCACTAAGGTTGCGTTTAAGGATGGCGCGCCGACGCAGGCGGCGATCGCGTTTGCGAAAAAATCCGGCGTTGAAGTTTCCACGCTGAAGACAATTCAGAACGCGAAGGGTGAATACGTTTCGGCGACCGTGCATCGGCGGGGTCGCACCGCAGCTGAGGTGCTGACGGACAGTCTGCCGGCGGAGATCGCAGGGATTTATTGGCCGAAGAGCATGTACTGGCGCGCGGGCAAGCCGGAGCGATTTGTGCGTCCGGTGCGCTGGATGGTGGCGCTGCTGGATGAAGAAATTCTGCCGTTGGAGTTCGCCGGGGTGACTGCGGGTCGAGCCAGCTACGGCCATCGCGTGCTGCATGGAAACGCGCCTGTTGTGGTGAGCGTGCCGCAGGAATATGCGAAGACACTGGCGGCTGCATATGTTGAGGTGGATCCGGCGGCGCGGCGAGAGCGGATTCGCAAAGCGCTGGACAAAGCGACGCGGCAGATTGCCGGCGCGCGCTGGCGCGAGGATGAAGACCTGGTAGAGATCGTCACCAACCTGACCGAGTGGCCGAGCGTGATTCTAGGCGAGCTTTGAGGCGAGTTATCTTGACCTGCCGGAAGAAGTGCTGGTGACGGTAATGCGCGGGCACCAGAAATATTTTGCGTTGGAGGACAGCGAGCACAAGCTGTTGCCGAATTTTCTTGCGGTGTTGAATTTGGAAGTCGATGAGGCGGGAGCCGCGGTGATTCGCCATGGCAATGAGCGGGTACTGCGGGCTCGATTCAACGACGCGCGCTTCTTCTGGGATGTGGATCAGAAGATTCCGCTGGTCGATCGGGTGGAAATGCTGAAGAGCGTCACCTTCCAGAAAGATCTGGGCAGCTACTGGGACAAGACCGAGAGAAATCGTGCGGTCGCGCGCCGCATCATCGATCGATTCGACCCGCCGCTGTTTGATTCGGAAGTAAAGTTCAATACATTTTGCGCTGGAGTGGATCAGGCGGCGTTGCTGGCGAAAGCCGATCTGACCACCGATATGGTCAAGGAATTTACCGAACTGCAGGGCGTAGTTGGCGGACTGTATGCGCGGGCGCAGCGGTTGCCGGACGGCGTTGCACGAGCCATCCACGATCACTACAAAGCCTGCGTCGCAGGAGGACACCATCCCGAGCCTTCCCGCGGGATCGATCGTGGCGCTTGCGGACAAAATGAGCAGCATCGTTGACATGTTTGCAATCGGATTGCAGCCTACGGGATCGAAGGATCCATTTGCGCTGCGCAGAGCCGGCAATGGAGTGGTTCGCATTCTGGTGGAAGATGACAAGCTCAACGATCGCCTGCATCTTCTGCATGTTTCGAGCGCTGCCATCGAGAACACCAAGGCAGCGGAAGATGTGGTGCTGCGATCGTCGATCGACGAATTTCTGCTGGACCGATTTGAGTTTTATCTGCGTGAGGCGGCCAAGGTGAATCCGCAAGTGGCGCGGGCGGTTCGCAAAGCCGGAACGACCGGAAGCGATGATGCAGTTGGCGGCCACTTGATCGGCTATGGAAAGATTGCCGGATTTGCAAAAGCGCTGGATGCGCAGGTGGGCTCGCCGAATGTATTGGCGGTCGCAGAACTGCTGAAGCGGACCGCAAACATTCTGCGTCAAGCGAAGGAAAAGAAGATTATTTTTGCCGACCAGGAAGCGGAAAGTCTTCTGCAGGAGTCGGCGGAGAAGGAATTGTCGCGCCAGGTGACGGAGGTCAATCAGGCCATCCAGCGCAGTTATCGCGAAGGGGACTATGAAGCGGTAATTGCTGCCATCGCCAGCCTGCAGCCGCCGCTGAATGCGTTTTTCGATTCCGTGATGGTGATGGTGGACGATGCGTCATTGCGGGACAATCGCCTGGCCCTCCTATCGCGAACAGAATCTGTCGTGCGGTGGGCGGCGGATTTCTCTGAGCTGGCATCGATTTAGTTCAGTTTTTGCAGGCGCGCGATCAATTTTTGCGCCAGGCTCTCTTCGCTCTCGGTCCATAGCAGGCGAGTTTCAACGCCGCAATTCTTTTCGACTTGCGTGGTGAAGTCCACTAATTGTTGAATATTTTTCTTGACGAAAAGCTGGTCATCTTCGTGGAGCGGAACGTCGTCGCAGATAAAGGGCGTGTCTAGACCAAGGTCGACGCGGATGTGGCCATTCTGTTCATAGCTGCCGTCGTCGAACTGCGGCCCCAGCCCAACTACCCGCACAGTGCGAACTTCTTCTTTCCAGATTGGATCGAGCAGGCCATCGCTCTCCGGATACCACAGCTTCCACGGCAGCTCAAACTCATAGGCACTGTCTTCGTGCAGAATCTCGGTAGCCTCGGCCACAGCTTGTTCGGGAGGCGGCCGGTTCCTCGTTCTCCGCAATGTAAACGCGCTGAAATGTGGGCGACTGCTGCCAGTCCAAGGGGTAGACGGAGGCCGCGGTGACCAGCGGATGGGGAAGCTGCTGCATCACGCTCACGAGTTTTTCCGGCATCGAGCTGAGGCGAAAGTTTGGGAACCACAGGCTGTAGTAGAGAGAGTCTGCCATCTCTCCATTGTAGATTTTTTCGTTGGCTGAGGCATTTTCAGAGGTGATCGTGACGCGAGTTTTCTGCTATCTCCCCTAAGCTGCGCCAGGATGGGGCTCCCACAACGTCTGCGGTGTGAAATGAGAAGATGGTGGTATGCGTTGGACAATTGAGCGATTGCGCCTTGCAATCATCATGGTGGCTGCGGTGCTGGTGCTGGCCATCATTGGGTCGATTGTCTACGGGCGCTGGCGGCTTCGCCATGCTGTGCAGGACCTTCCCGCGCGCCTGGGAATCCAGATCGAACAAACCACGCAGGGCTTTGTGCTTTCGAAAACAGTAGAAGGCAGAAAGCTGTTCACGCTGCACGCGGCGCATGCCATCAGCTTTAAAACCGGCGGACGAGTGACGCTGCACGATGTAGAGATTGACGTCTACAACCGGCAGAACGACCAGGCAGATACCATCTCCGGCAGAGACTTCGAATACGACAAGGACAATCAGCTCGTGATTGCGCAGGGGGAGGCGCACATCACGCTTCACCCGCCGCCTTCGTCTCATCCAAGTGCTGCGACGAACGGGGAGGCGCCGATTATCCACGTCACGACGCACGGTCTTGTTTTCGATCAAAAAACAGGCGAAGCGACCTGCAGCGGCGAAGTGGATTTTCAGTATTCCAAATCCACTGGAAAAGCTCTGGGGGCAGAATATTTTTCGAAAACGGGGCAGTTGATTCTGCAGTCGCAGGTAGTACTGACGACCCAGACGCAAAGCCGTTCTGTTGTCGTGCACGCCGCGCATGCCATCTACGATCGCGAATCGCTGCAGGTCCACCTGCTGCAGCCGCGGTATGTTTCCACGGGATCCTTGGGAGATCAGCATGGCACGGCGGGTACGGCGACCGTGTTTTTGAACCCGGATGGTTCGGCGCAACGGATGGATGCGCAGGGCTCGGTCGAGATTGCTTCCGCGGATGGGACGGGTGTGCGGTCGGCTTCGATGCGCGTCGATTTAGATGAAAATAATCAGCCGCAGCAAGCACATTTTTTTGGCGGGGTGGAGCTTACACAGAATCAACCGACGCAGCAGACTGTGGGTACTGGTCGTGATGCGGTCGTCGACTTTGACGGGAATGGTCACGCGAAGCTGGTGACGTTGGACGGCAATGTAATCTTCCGTCAGCAGATGGAGGCGGACAAAAACGACCTGCATCGCACCTTGGCGACAAGCCATCTGGTGCTGCATCTGAAGCCTGCGCAGCCGAATCACAAAAACGCGAAGGGGCAGAATGGTCAGGCGCAGTTGCAGCAGGCAGAGGCGACCGGCGGCGCCGAGTTTAGTTCGCAGAATACGGTCGAGGGTCATCCCGCGCAGGAGATCAATCTCGCCGCACAGACAATGAAGGCAACATTTGCGCCCGGAAATGAGATGCAGCATCTAGATGGTATGGGGCAGACGCACATTCGCATGGTGGCGCCCAATGGCGACGTGAATACAAGTACAGGAGATGTGCTGGCGGTCGACTTTGTGACGGGGATGCCAAAGGCAACCGACGCGCGGCGCACTGGGCCGAACGCATCCAGTGCCCAATCCATACGAACTGCGGTGCAGACGGGGAACGTGGTGTTGCATCAGGTCTCCGCGAAAAAGACAGATGGAACTGGCGGCGCGCTGGGGGGCGCGCAAAATTCGACAGCGACCGCGGCTCGAGCAGAATACGACGGAGCTACCGATACCCTGACGTTGACGGGGAAGCCAGTCTTCCGCGACGACACGCTGGAGATGACCGCTGAACAATTCGCCGTAAAACGCGCGGCAGGCAACGTGCTGGCGACGGGTTCGGTGCAGACCACGATTCGCTCCAGCAACCCCGCAGGTCCGGGGGGATTGTTGGGCGGCAACCAGGCGACACACGTGATTGCTCGCCAGGCGCAGATACTGCACGATTCGCAGACAGCCATCTTCACCGGCCAGGCGAGGCTGTGGCAAGGCGCGAATTCAGTGGAAGCGCCGGTGATTGAGTTGTCGCAAAAAATGCAGACGCTGACCGCTTATGGCAAGGGATCGTGCACGCAGTGTGTGCATACGACGTTTCTCGGCCAGTCTGGGAATCCCACGCAACTTGGCAAGTCGAAGACGGTGAGCAGCGGAGTGCTGACGGAAGCGAAGGAAAATCGCGGACCTGCGACGTATCGTGTGTTGAGCCAGCGGCTGCTGTATTCCGATGCGGAGCGCAAGGCCACATTCTCCGATCATGTCGAGGCCATCAGTTCCAGTGGCAATGTTTTTGCCGATCGCGCGGAGGTCTTTCTGACCCCGGCCAATGTTCACTCCCAGGCGAGTCCGGCAATTGCGTCGGCGGAGACGGCAAATAACGCGACGGCAAATAAAACCTCGCCGCACAGCAACAATTCCCCGCAATCCTCCGTTGAAAAGATTGTGGCCGCCGGACATGTGGTGGTGGAGCAGCCAGGGCGGCGCGGAACTGGCACGCGACTGGTGTATTCAGCCAGTGACGGGCAGTTTGTGTTAACCGGGGACGGTGCCCATCCTCCGCAGGTGGTGGACTCGATACAGGGCACAGTGACGGGTGAGGTTCTGACATTTTCTTCGCAAACACAGGCGATAATAGTAAGTGGAAGCCCCAACGACACGGCAGTGACCAAGACCCGGGTGCAGAAAAAATAATGCAGCGACTGACAACCGACCAGCTGGCGAAAAATTATCGGGGACGGCAGGTCGTGCGCGGCGTCAGCCTCGAAATCCACAAAGGTGAAGTGGTCGGCTTGCTAGGGCCCAATGGTGCCGGCAAAACCACAACCTTCTACATGATTGTTGGCTTGGTTGAACCGGACGCGGGACGCGTACTCGTCGGCGACCGGGAGATTACGCGGCTGCCGATGTATTTGCGGGCGCGGAATTTCGGCATCAGCTATCTGCCGCAGGAGCCCTCGGTCTTCCGCAAACTGACGGTGGAAGAAAATATTCTGGCGGTGCTGGAAGTGCAGCCGGGCGGATGGCAGCAGCGGCGGGCACGCATGGAGCGCCTGATTGAACAGTTGAGCCTGGGACACGTTCGCAAGACGCGAGGATATGCGCTTTCCGGAGGCGAGCGGCGACGGGTGGAGATTGCCCGCTGCCTTGTCGATCGAGCCGAATTTCATTTTGCTGGATGAGCCTTTTTCCGGGATTGACCCAATTGCGGTGCATGATTTGCAGGACATCATTTTCGATTTGAAGGCCAGCGGCTATGGCGTTCTGATCACCGACCACAACGTCCGCGAGACCCTGACCGTGACCGACCGCGCCTACATCATCAACGAAGGAAAGATTTTCCGGACGGGAACGCCAGAAGAGCTAGGGCAGGACCCGGAAGTGCGGCGCGTCTACCTGGGCGAAGGATTCACTCTGAATTAGGGAGGATTTCTTCTCGATCGTTAGAAAGCCGGTAGAATCCTCAGCCGACCTTAGCAGCACCAACGTAACCCTCAAAAAGCTCATTGCAAGCAATTTAAATGCAAATATTGCAACCATAAGATTATAAAAGAGATAAAGGCGGTTTTTAAGTCGTAGGCGAGACTGCCCTAACCCACGCCATGTAAACTGGACCTAACTCTCGGTCCAACTGGAATTTCGTTATGGCTCTTCTTCAACCCCGGCTGAATTTAAAGGTTTCGCAGAAGCAGGTGCTCACGCCGGGCCTGGTTCAGATGGTCAGCTTGCTGGCCCTGAACAAGCAGGAACTGAAGGAGATGATCGACGCGGAGCTGCTGGAGAACCCAGTTCTCGAGGAACTGGAAGAGGCGGTTCCGTTGGCCGAGGAAATCCGCACGCCGGAGGAAGCCGCGCCCGCGGGTGAGGAAAAGGCTGAAGAAAAAGATCCGTTTGATGAGATCGACTTCGGCTCCTATTTCCAGGATTACCTTGACCCCGGTTATCGTACCCCGCAAAGCACCGAAATCAACGAGAAGCCATCGTTTGAGAATTTTCTCTCCAAGCCGACGACCCTGACCGATCACCTGATGTGGCAGCTGGGTTCGCTGCATTTGACAGACGGAGTGCGCGAAGCTGCCGAGCTGATCATCGGCAACCTGGATGAAGATGGATACCTGACCGCCAGCGATGAAGAGCTGCTGGCCGTGCTGACGCAGCAAAATCCGCAGCAGCAGCGAACGGTGGCGCGTGCCGAGGTCGCTGCAAGCTCCAACGGGCATCGGCCCTTGACGGAGCCGCAGCGGGAAACTGGCGCCGCGGCGATGAATGGGGCGGTGCCGTCGAATCAATGGTGTGGCGCATCACGGGTTGAATGCTGTAGTCGGAGAAGTTGAGCCCGAGGCCAATGGCCACAAGCCTGCGGCCGAATATCCCGCGGCATTGCGACGCGACTTGGCAGAGGCGCTGCATATTGTGCGGAGATTTGATCCAGTCGGTATTGCCGCGCGCGATCTGCGTGAATGCCTGCTGACGCAGTTGGACGTGCGCACCCAGCAAGCGGGTGAGTTGGCGGAGGGAATTCGTTTGGCCGCGGCTGCAGCGCCGGATGAGGATGAGGAGATTGAGGACGTTTCGCGGATGAACGGCAGCCCGCGCAGTGACGCCGATCGCGCCCTTGCCGAGCGAATGCAGTCGGAAGCCTGTGCGGTGATGGTGTTGGCGCGGCGCATTATCGACGAATTTCTGCCGAACCTGCTCAAGCGCGACATCCGGGAACTTTCCCGCTTTACAGGCAGCCCCCAGCCCAAAGTGCAATTGGCCATCGAGTCAATTCGGGGCCTCGATCCCAAGCCCGGGCAGCGTTATAACCGCGAGCAGGTAAGACTGATTGAACCCGATGTGGCGTTCCAAAAGCGCGACGACGACTACGTGATCCTGATCAATGATGAAGAGATGCCCACCTTGCGGTTGAACCAGGGCTATCGCCGCATGTTGAGCCAGGAAGGCACGGAACGCGAAGTTCGCGATTACGTTAAGGAACGGTACCGTTCCGCCATCCAGTTAATGCGCAACATTGAGCAGCGGAAGAATACAATTGTTCGCACCTGCGAAGTGATTATTCGGCGGCAGCGGGAATTTTTGGAGGAAGGCGTCGACTCCCTAAAGCCGATGATGATTAAAGATGTGGCGGAAGAGATTGGCGTGCACGCCTCCACGGTAAGCCGAGCGGTTGCCAACAAATATGTGCACACGCCGCAGGGAGTGTTTGAGCTGCGGTTCTTTTTCTCTGAAGGTGTGAATGGGCCGGAAGGATCGGATACGCCGCTGCTGTTGTTGAAGCGCAAGGTGAAGAAGATGATTGAGGACGAAGACTCCAGTAAGCCGCTGACAGATGATGCCATTGCGAACTTGCTGCAGTCGCAGGGAATTGCGGTGAATCGCCGAACAGTGGCGAAATACCGCGAAGACATGGGAATCCCCAGCACCCACCAGCGTCGCGTTCGCATCTGAATCAGTAGTGATCAGTAATTACAGATTTGGGAGGGACGCGGATGGACTCCGAACTGACTGGAAGAAACGTCAAGGTCACCAAAGACCTGCGGGCCATGGCAGACGAAAGCCTGGACCGGATTGAGAAGCTTGTGGGCCGAGGCGCCAGTGCCCGCATCATTTTTCGTTCCCAGAAACACATTTCCATCGCGGAAGTCACCGTAATCGCACGCCAACACACCGTCGTGGGAGTGGCCGAGGCACCGGACCTGACCATCGCTTTGCGCACGGCTCTGGAAAAGACCGAGAAGCAAGCGATTCGATGGAGAAAAAGCAAGGTCGAGAAAAAGCGACAGGCCAAGCCGATCAGCGCCGTGTTGCCGGAAGTTCCTACGGAACCGACTGCGCCCAAGGATGCGGCTGAGGTCGCTCGCAGAAATGGATACACGGCATCGCCAGGAAAGAGAAAACCTTCTGGAGTCCACATTGTTCCCGCACCGGAGGCGATGGCGTTGCGGCCGATGACCATTGAAGAAGCCGTGAAGGAAGCCGAAGCTGGCGATCGTCCGGTATTTGTCTTTCGTGACCTGGCGGGCGACGTGAAAGTGCTGCACTGCGCGGGCGACGGATTAGTGCGGCTGACGGAAGTTTCTTAGTCAACGAACGCGCGGAAGAAATTCTCTGGTTCGACGTTACGGTTTGACCGTACAATTTTGGCTCACCCTCTCTGTGTAGCAAAATGTTGATGCGGAGTGGAAGAGGACCGATGCCGGGGACTGTCAAAAAGCGACAATCTAAACCAAAGTCTGCAGCGACCCGCAAGTCGTTAGCGGATGCGGACGGATTTGGCATGCCTTTAGCGCGGCGCGGTCGAAGCTCCGAAGCCAAACGACCACTTGCTGAAAATGAACTTGTCATTCTAACTGGCATGTCGGGATCAGGAAAATTGTCGGCGCTCAAGGCATTCGAAGACCTGGGTTATTATTCCGTAGACAATCTTCCGATCGATCTGATTCCAGCGTTCGCCGACCTGATTCGCCAATCTCCCGAGACAAATCGCGCCGCGCTGGTCATTGATGTACGCGAGGGCTCGCACCTCGACCGCTTCCCGGAAATCCTGCGCAAGGTAAGAAGGACGACCTCGACGCGGCTGCTATTTCTGGAGGCATCCGAGGAAGCGCTGCTGCGGCGATTTTCAGAAACCCGGCGGCCACATCCGCTGGGTCGCATCGATACCATCCGGCGCTCGATTCAATCGGAACGGAAATTGCTGGAGCCGCTGCGCAACATTGCCGACGTCTGCATCGATACGACGAATTTTAATGTGCATGAGCTGCGCGCCCACATCAATGGGCTGTTTCAACCGGAGAGCGGCGAGAAGAACCTGCTGATTTCCTCGATTAGCTTTGGTTACAAAAATGGTGTGCCGCAGGAAGCTGATCTGGTGTTCGACGTGCGCTTTCTGCCCAATCCGCATTTCATTCCCGAGTTTCGTCCGCTGACCGGCCAGGATGAAAAAGTGGTGCGCTACATCAATCGCTTTCCAGAGACGAAGGAATTTATTCAGAAGGTTCACGACCTGCTGCTTTTTCTGTTGCCGCATTACGTGCAGGAAGGCAAGAGCTATCTCAGCGTGGCCTTCGGATGTACGGGCGGTCAGCATCGCTCGGTGATGATCGCGGAAAAAATGCAGGCGCTGCTGCAGGCCGATGGGTACCAGGTGAAATGCCTCCACCGCGATATGCCGAGGTAGGCGCGGGCGGGCTCGACATTACATAGCTTCGGCGCAAAGGTTCGACATTCTGAAGCTCGCGGTCGTCCTTCGCAGAATGTTTGCTGCCCGATCCCATGCCCATTGAAGTTCTATCTTCTGCCGTTTTCCCGCATTATTGCTTTCCCTTTCCGTTTTTGTATACTCCCTTCGACAAGATTCATCGCTTTAATCTCGACGCGGAGTCTCCCTATGAATTCAATGATCTGTACACGAATGACGCTGTGCGCGCTATTCATTTCTCTAGTGGCCGGTAGCGCCGGGCTGGCGCAGAGCCGCATCGCTATCCCGTCGTATCAAGACCCCGGCAGTCCGCAGTGGAATGCCTGGATCTCACCTGGTTCTTCGTCCATCGGGATCATGATCGTGAACGAAAACAATGGCGACGATTTGAGCTACTACCCGGAAATTGCCGCGGCCATTCGTCAGGCGCGAAGAAAAGGGATTTTCGTGGTGGGCTATGTCTACACGGGGTATGGCCAGAGGGACTCTGCGATCGTACGGAAAGACATCGACGGCGTGTTTCAGAATTATCTGGTGGATGGAATTTTCTTCGACGAGGTGCCGACCGATTGCAATGCTGCAACTCCGAAGAGTGGAACCAACTATCGTTACTACCAGGATCTGGCCAACTATGTTCGCTCTCGTCATGCTGGAGGCAGGATCGTCATTCTGAATCCAGGTACGCAACCGCCGAACGACTGTTGGATGTCGCTTGCAAACATCCTGGTCAGCGCGGAATCGAATGGGATAAAAGATTACACGCAAAACTATCAGGATCAAGCGTGGTTTCATCGCTACTCGCCGAACCGGTTTTGGCACATTGTCTATAACGTTGCCGAGAAATCAAATTTTGACAAAGTTGTGAGCATGAGCCGGGAGCGCGGTGCAGGCTGGGTCTATATAACCGATGGAGGCAGCAACAATCCCTATGCGCAGCCGCCCGCGTATTGGAGCCTGGAAACTTCGCAGATAGCGGGCCAGGCTGTACAGGATCCGTATGCGACCTACCGGCCACCATCACAGGACGAGAATGGCAATCGAGTTGCCGCACGCTTCTCCATCCGCTGGACGACTGCGAACGATTCTGCGTGGAATATTTTCATCCAGACGGATCGTTCGAACGACGCGAGGTATCAATCGTCCAATGGCGGATTGACGATCGCCGCAGACTTCCTGTTGCAGATTCACCAGGACGGGCATACTGCTTTACTTCGCTACACGGGAAACGGAACGGACTGGGCATGGGAAGAAGTTGGTGCGAATGCTACGCGATTCAAACTGAGCGGCAGCACTCTTCTTGCCGAGGCCAACGCTGCGGCGCTGGGAGATGCGCACTCACTCCGTTATCAAATTCAGGAAACAGGAGCCGGCGGATTTATCAGTATTGCCGAACCGCTCAGCTTGAATAACACTGGATATTTGTTTGATATCGAAGCTCACTAGAGCCAGAGGTCAAACGCAATCTTCGTAATGGACGCACAAACTTACATCAACTGGACCGCGTCGACGTCGACGGTGAGATGACGGCGGGGAATTTCTGCAGCATCGGCATAGGCGAGCATCTGGCGAACTGCCGCGGCTAGTTGCTTGCGCGACGATGCTTTCAAGATCAAATGAAAACGATGGATGCGCTTGATGCGGCCGATGGGTGCGGCCGCTGGACCCAGCACCCGCACGCCGGGAAATGTCTGGTGCTGAAACCAGGTTCCTAACTGACTGGCCCATTGCGAGGCCTTCGCGGGGTCGGTGTGTTCGATCAATATGTTCGTCAGCATGGCTGCGGGCGGGTAATGCAGCAGGCGGCGATAGCGCAATTCCTGCTCGACGAAGCCGAGATAATTATGGTCAGCGGCGCAGCGGATGGCATAGTGATCCATGTGGTGCGTCTGAACCAGGACGCGACCCGGAAGTTCCCCACGACCAGCGCGACCAGCCACCTGGGTGAGCAGCTGAAAGACGCGTTCGGCGGAGCGGAAGTCGGGCAGGCTGAGCGCATGGTCAACCCCGAGAACGCCGACCAGCGTGACGCCGTGAATATCGTGGCCCTTTGCGATCATCTGCGTGCCAACAAGCAGATTGACTTCGCCGCTGTGCAAGCGGGCAAGAATGCGTTCGTAGTCGCGATGGTGGCGCATGGTGTCGCGATCCATGCGGGCAATGCGAGCGTGCGGAAATAGCTCCTGCAATCGTTCCTCGCCTTGCTGCGAGCCGACACCAAAAAAATACAGATGCTCGCTTTCGCACTTTGGACAGTGCTTAGGGACGGTCCGACGAAAGCCGCAGTAGTGGCACTCCATGCGCTGATGCACGGGCGAGCGTGTCTCGTCTTCCGCGGCGGACTTGTGGTGGGTGAGGGCGATGGCGCAGTTGTCGCATTCCAATTTGTCGCCGCAGGCGCGACACATGACGACGAAAGAATAGCCGCGCCGGTTCAGCAGCAACATCGCCTGTTCGCCGCGACCCAGCGTGGCTTCGATTTCCTCTGTCATGGCGCGGGAGAGCAGGGCTTCCTGGCCGGTCTCGACAAATTCCTGCCGCATGTCGATGAGAGAAACTTCCGGCAGCGGGCGATTGCCGACGCGCTGCTTGAGCGAGAGCAGGGAATATTTTCCGCGTTGTGCGTTGGCCCACGACTCAAGCGACGGCGTGGCAGAACCAAGGACGACGGTGGCGCCGGCCAGCTTGGCCCGCATCACGGCGACATCGCGGGCATGATAGCGGGGCAGCTCCGCCTGTTTATAGGAAGTGTCGTGCTCCTCATCGATGACAATGAGCGCAAGGTCGGCGATGGGCGCAAAGACAGCAGAGCGAGTGCCGACAACGACGTGGGCTTCGCCGCGACGAATGCGGTGCCACTGCGCGGTGCGCTCTGCACCGCTGAGCGCGGAGTGAAGGAGAGCTACCTGATCGCCGAAGGTGAAGCGCAGTTGCGCCAGCATAGCCGGCGTCAGTCCGATTTCTGGCACCAGCAGCAAACTGGAGAGACCCGCATCGAGCGCGCGGCGCATCGCGGCAATGTAGACCGCAGTTTTGCCAGAGCCGGTGACTCCATGGAGCAGAAACGGCTGGAACTTTCTGGCATGAACACTGGCGGCAATCTGCAACATGGTTTCCCGTTGCGCGTCGTTCAGCATCGCCTCGACCGGCACTGCAGAGGACGGAAGGTCGCCGGAGAGAGCCAAGCCTTCAAGAGCATCGACGGCTGGAACCTCTTCAACGCGCACCAACTCGCGCCGGACCAGGGAGCTCAGAGTCGAATCGGGAAGTGAAAGCTGACGAATCTCCGAGACGAGTAAACGTCCACCGGCACTCGCCAGCTCCGCTAACAGTCGCTGCTGATTTTCGTTGAGCTTGGGGAGTCGTGCATCCGGAACCAGCACCGCGACGCGCACAGTGGTGCGAAGTTCGCGCGCAGCGGCAGTGGATTCGCGCGTGATGAGCCGCTTGGCGACAAGCTGCTGCAGCAGAGCGGCGCTGGCCGAAGTTGTATTGCGGAGCGTGACTGCGCGAGATTGGCCGTGTTCGGCAAGAAAGGATAAGACAGCGTGTTCCGACTGATCGGCGGAATTCGATTCGAGGGTCTGCTGCTGCGGAACCTGAAGGACAGCTACACCGCGCGGTGTGAGGGAGTAGACAATCTCCTTTTCGACTTCTGCGCCGAGCGGAAGCATGGTGCGCAGCACTTCGCCGAGAGGAGCGAGATAGTACTCGGCAATCCACGAGCCGAGCTGCAGCAGATGTTCAGAGAGCACCGGCTCCTGATCGAGGACACGCAGAATGGGACGAATCGCTGCCGGAGAAATATTTTCCGCCGAGCTTTCTTTTGCAGTCCCACGATCATGCAGCGCAACCACAACACCCTGCAGCTGCTCGCGACGAAAGGGAACGAGGACGCGGCCGCCCACGACTGGTTCGCCGCGTTCGATGGAATAGGTGAAGACGCGGTCCACGGGCACCGGCAACGCGACGTCACAAAAAAGCGGCATAAGGAATGTTTACACGAGGGAGGCGAGACGGCGTGGTTTCGCTGGAATACCATGCGCCAGAGAGAGAGCCCACATCTCAAAAGCGAGATGTGGGGCACCGAAATACTGCTGTCTAGTGAGCCGCGACGAGGAATTCGTCGAAATGCGCAAGCGTGCGTTGCTGCGCCAGTTTCGCGGCAGCTTCGTTATAGCTGGCGTTCCCATCGCGATTGAACGCGTGACCGGCACCTGCATACGTAAAGACGGAAAAGCCGGGATATTCATGCCGCACTTCTTCGACCACGGTTTGCGGAATGTGATTGTCGTCGAGCCCAAAATGAAAAATCGCCGGGGCGCTGAATCGTTCGTGGATGTAATGTTGAATTCCGCCAGGATAGTAGGAGACTGTCGCGTCGGGATGAAGGCGCGTGTTGCTGACCCAGGCAAGTGTGCCGCCCCAGCAGAAGCCGACGACGCCGACCTTGCGCGCGCCATGTTCGCGAAGATACTGGATGGCCGCCGCGATGTCCGCGAGGGTTTGATCGAGTGGAATGCGCTGCACCAATTGCATGCCCTGCTTGGCTTCCTCGGGTCCGTAGGCCAACTCGACGTTGCGCTGGGCGCGGTCGAACAGAGCTGGCGCAATGGCCAGATATCCAGCGCGGGCAAATCGGTCCGCCACGGATTGGATGTGCGCAGTCACGCCGAAAATTTCCTGCAATACGACTATGCCGGCCTTGGGTTCCCCGCTCGGCTGTGCGATGTAGGCATCAAACTTGTGGCCATCGGAGGCTTGCAATTGGGTGTGCTGCGACATTTCGAATCTCCTCTTGGTAATGGGATGCAATCGCCACGAGTAACTGCTTATGGCCGGTCAGGATTCAGGACTCGCTGCGTTTTGGGGGCGTGAGGTTGAGATACTTCATGGCGAGTTGCAGATCCTTCCATGTTTCGGCCTTTTGCCGGGGATCGCGCAGAAGGTACGCGGGATGGTAGGTGACGATGAGCTTGGTCCCCATACAATCATGCATCTTTCCGCGCAGCACCGACAGCGCCGCCTTTGAGCCTAGTAAATACGTGGCAGCGGTCGACCCTAATGCGACGATCAACTTTGGACGCACAACGCCGATTTGTTGAAACAGAAACTGAGTGCAGATGTTGGCTTCAGCCGGTTCCGGCACGCGATTTTTTGGTGGCCTGCATTTAACGATATTTGCGATGTACACCCGTTTGCGATCGAGCCCCATGGCCGCGATCATGTTGTTCAGCAATTGGCCGGCGCGCCCGACAAAGGGGATGCCCTGCATATCTTCGTCAGCTCCGGGGCCTTCGCCGACGAACAGCAACTCGGCATTGGGATCGCCGTCGCCGAAGACAATTTTGTGACGCCCTTCAAATGCGAGCTGGCAACGGGTGCAATCGCCAATTTCCTGGCGAATGACTTCGAGCGCTGCGGCGCGGGCGTCGAGTGCGATGGCTGGCGATGAAAAATCAATCGCTGCGGGAGCTACAAGAAGGCTGGATTTTGGAGGCATGTTGTGTAAGGGCTCGGGCGTAGCGAAGTTGGTTGCTGGAGATGGCTCTGGCAGAGAAGAAAGCGGCTCTACGATTGACGCTAGACGATCCTGCGGGCCGCGATAGAAGTCCACGCCACCCATTTCTCTGCAATAAGTCAGGACGGTGGCGAGTTGCTGGCGTTGTTCTGGAGTAAGAGCTGTTTTCATGGACGGTGCATCAGTGTGGAAGAAAAAACTAACGTTTGGCGAGGGCAGAGACCGCATTCATTTCGGCCACGATCTGGCGCGGACGACGCAATTGCTGCACTTCATCAAAGATACGATCGGCAAGCAGTCGTTTCGACATTTCCGGCAGTTCGTGTGCGGCGTTTGCGGTTAAAAAAGTGACGGCGTTGCGGTCGGAGTCGAAGCCAATTTCAGGACGCGCTACATCATTCAGCACGATCGCGTCCACGCCTTTTCGGGCCAGTTTATCCCGGGCATGTTCGAGAGGGTTTTCCGTTTCCGCGGCAAATCCGATGACGAGTGTACCCGGCTGGCGCACCTTCATGACTTCCGCCAGGATGTCTGAGGTGGGTTCAAGTTCGATGGTGATAGGGCCGGTGCGTTTAATTTTTTGTTCTGCACGCAAACGTGGCCGGTAGTCGGCGACGGCTGCGGCCTTCATGACCAGCGTTGCCCGTGGAAGATTCTTCAGCACGGCCTGGCGCATCTCTTCTGCGGTGGTGACGTTGATAACTTCGCAGCCCGCGGGAGGATTCAGTCGAGTCGGCGCGCTGACCAGGATGACGCGTGCGCCGCGCTGCTGCGCCGCTTCGGCGAGCGCATATCCCATTTTCCCGCTGGATCGGTTGCCGATGAAGCGGACCGGATCGACCGGCTCGCGCGTGCCGCCGGCAGTGACCAGAACAGTTTCAGTGGCCATGTCGTGACGCCGATGGAGGACATCAAGAATGGTCCGCACCAGGTCCTCAGTCTTCGCCAGACGACCTTCACCGAGCATGCCGCACGCAAGGTAGCCGCTATCCGGCGACGCGATGGTGGCTCCGCGAAGACGCAGGGTTTCAAGATTGGCCTGCGTGGCCGGGTGTTCCCACATCTGCACGTTCATGGCGGGCGCCAGAATCAACGGCGCAGGCGTGGCGAGAGCCATGGTGGTTAGAAAATCGTCGGCCATGCCGTGAGCCAGCCGTGCAAGGATGTCAGCAGTCGCAGGCGCAATGATCAGTGCTTGAGTCGACTGCGCTTCCGAGATATGTTCAATCGCGGAGTTGGCATTGGGTATCTGGCCGTCGCTATCCCAAAGGCCGGTAATCACGCGATGGCCGGTCAGACCTGCGAATGTCAAAGGGGTGATGAATTGCGTCGCCGCCGCCGTCATCACGACATGCACATCGAGCGCCTGCTGCTGCAACGCCCGCACCAGTTCGGCTGCTTTGTAAGCAGCAATTCCTCCGGTAACGCCGACCGTGACCTTCATGGGTCTGATTGTAACCCGCGTGCTCGGTTGCTTGCCCGTTTCGGTTGAAGGCGCGACGCTGCCGATTATGTGTGCAGAATCGGGGTGTAGCCGGCAGGCAAGCCCAGCTCTTTCCGGGACGGTCCTTCGGGAACAATGTAGCTGATCAAGCCAGCCTGAAGTTCGTCCTGCGCGATGCGGGTTGCTTTGCTGGAGCGGTTGGGGACCATCGGGCTGGAGCCAGACTGTAACTGGCGAGCGCGACGGGCAGCTACGTGGACTGCGCGATACTTACTTTCTTTGACTGCTAATTCTTCCATGGTGCGACCTCCGGCAATACGGGGAAAGTGATTGCTGGTTCAAAATCGATCCAGGGACTTCGATTGGTTGACTTCAGCTTACAGGGATAAACCGAAAGACGCTAGCACAGGCCGCAGGCGGGTAGCCGAATTTTGCAACAGGCATTGCTCGGCCAATTTCTTGTAACGGGGCAGTTCAGAAATGATCGATGGCTCATCGTTGAGATTGGGATGTGCGGCGCTGCGTTCTGCAATGACGATGGCGCTCAATTCTTCCGCAGCCCGCTCCAGAACATCGTTGACCAGGACGTAGCGATACTCGTGATACTTTTCGATTTCATGACGAGCGGTGGCAAGACGTTTCTGAACCACCGATTCTTCCACTCCGCCTTCGGCACGGCTGCGGTTGCGAAGCCGGCGCTCCAGCACATCCGGGTTGGGTGGCAGAATAAAAATACTAATCGCTTCGGGCATATTTTTTCTGACCTGCGCAGCACCTTGGACATCGATGTCGAGCAACAGATCGTTGCCACGCGCCGCCGCCTCGGCCAGACTGGCGCGGTTGGTACCATAAAAGTTACCAAACACATCCGCGTGCTCTAGAAACTCATCGGCGTCAATCATTCCCAGAAATTGATCGCGATGGATGAAGTGATATTCACGGCCTTCCTGCTCGGAGCCGCGTGGGGCACGCGTAGTGTAAGAGACGGAAAAGTCCAGATTAGGCACCATGGACCGCAGCTGGCTGACCAGCGTAGATTTTCCTGAGCCGGAAGGTGCGGAAAGAATAAATAAAAGTCCTGCCACGTGCAGGAGTCTCCTGAACTTGAAAAGGAATTGTTCTTTTCAGATTACTCGAGATTCTGTACCTGCTCGCGAGCCTTTTCAATCTCCGACTTCATGGCCAGACCCAACTCTGTAATGCGCAGGCTGCGTGTGGCGATGCTGCCGGTTTTCGAGAGAGTTGTGTTGGCTTCGCGAGTCATTTCCTGCAGCATGAAGTCTAGCTTTTTGCCGACTTCACCGCCTTGATCCAGAAGCCGTCGAAATTGGTCGATGTGGGCGCGGAGTCGTGCCAGTTCCTCTTCGATATCGCTGCGTTCCGCTAACAGCGCCGCCTCCTGCAGAATGCGATCGCGATCGAGATTGAAGGTGTCGCCGAGGAGTTCGCGCATTTTCTGATCAAGCCGCTCGGTCTGCGCCTGCTGCATGCCAGCGCGCAGCGAGGATAGCTCGTCGACATGTTCCTGCAGGCGAACGAGAATTCGCACCAGCTCTTCCGCCAGCGCGCTACCTTCCTGGGCACGCATGGCATTCAGGCTTTCCATGGCGGGTTGCAACGCGGCCGCTGCGGCCAGCTCAATCTGGGTCTGCTCGGTTTCTTCGGCACGAGGAGCTTCCATGGTCCAGACTCCCGGCAGTCGAAGGGCGGAATTTAAATCCGGTTGCACGCCTCGTATTTTGTTTTCGCTGCTGGCGGCGCGAAAGGCTTCAATGTAAGCCTTCACCACGGCGGGATTGTATTGCGGCGCAGGAGCGACACTCTCTCGCTGCAGCGATAGGCGAACTTCAATGTGACCACGGACCACATGTTCCTTGATGGTTTTCCGCCACAGAATTTCAAGCGCGTCCATGCCATTCGGCAAATAGAACTGCAAATCCAGATAGCGATGGTTGACGCTTTTCAACGTCACGACGAAGGTGGTGTTTCCGGGCGCGACGCCGGTCAAGCGGGCAAAACCGGTCATGGAACGAATGGGCAACTGGCTCATGAATGATTCCTTGCTGCGACGGCAGCCTCTGAGATGTCGAAGAATTGCAATTGATGCAGCTTCTGAAATGTGGGAGAACTTGTGAGCAGTTCCTCATAGGTCCCGATGGCCGTGATCGAACCTTCTTCAAGAACGGCAATACGGGTGGCGCGGCGAACGGTGGAGAGGCGATGGGCGATAACGAAGACGGTGCGGTGTTGCATCAGATTGGCAAGGGCAGCCTGCACGAGCGATTCACTTTGCGCGTCGAGAGCGGAGGTGGCCTCGTCCAAAATTAGAATCGGCGCATCTTTCAGCAGGGCGCGCGCGATGGCCAGGCGCTGACGCTCGCCGCCGGACATGCGGAATCCTTTTTCTCCAATGATGGTGTCGTAGCCTTCCGGCATCTGCTCAATAAATTCGTGCGCCAGCGCGGCCTTGGCAGCGTCAATGATCTTCTGTTTGGGAACGTCGGGTTGGCCATAGGCGATGTTGTTGCGAACCGTGTCATTGAACAGAATGGTTTCCTGGGTCACCTTGGCGATGAGAGTGCGCAGGGAGTGAAGGCTGACGTCGCGGAGGTCATGGCCGTCGATCATGATGGAACCGCTGGTGACATCGAAGAAGCGCGGAATCAGGTTGACGAGGGTAGTCTTGCCTGCGCCGCTGGGGCCAACCAGCGCGATCACTTCGCCACGATGCGCGGTCAAATTAATGTCGTGCAGCACCTGCTTCTGGCCTTCTTCGTCGGAATAGCAGAAGTTAACATGGTTGAAGGAAAAGGTCTTCTTGAAGGCTTTCAACTGGACGGCGCGGGGCTTCTCGCGGACATCATCCTGAGCGTCCATAAAGTTGAAGATGGAAGACGATGCACCCGCGGCCTGCTGAAAATTGTTATAGAACAGGGCGAACTTCCGCACCGGATCGTAGAGCTTGAAAACTGCGATGATGAAGGCGATGAAAGCGCCCTCCGTCATTGCATGCTGCTGAATGCGAATGCGACCGAGCAGCAGTAGCAACGCGACGGCGATGGCACCGATCAGGTCCATCAACGGCGAACTGATGGCCTGCGCGCTGACCGATCGCAGGTTGGCGCGGAACAGGCGTCGTGCCGCAGTGCGGAAGCGGATCAGCTCCCACACTTCCATGTTGAAGGCTTTTACGATGCGGTTTCCGGTGACGGTTTCGTGCAGGATGTTTTGGATCTCTGCCAGCTTGTCCTGACCGGTGCGGGTGGTTTTCCGAACGCTGCGTCCAATGCGGCGCGCCGATGACATGACCACGGGAACGAACAGCAGAAGTACCCAGGCCAGCTTGCCTCCATACAAAATGACGACGGCGATAAGAAACAGGAAGGTAAAGAATTGCTGCAGAAAGTCCGACATGACTGTCGACATGGCGAACTGCACTTTTTCGACGTCATTGATCAGCGTGGAAAGGATGGTGCCGGTGGAATGTTTCTGAAAGAAGGAGACGGAACGGCGCAGAATGCTTTCGTACAAATCGTTGCGCAGATCGGTAATCATCCCATAACCAGCGAAGTTGGACAGATAGGTTCCGAGATAATCGCAAAGGCTTTTGACGATGGTCGACGCGACCAGGGCGAAGGCAACCATAGTCCACGCGTTGTGAAAATGGCCGGGAACCAGCTGTTCCAGGTTCAGCTGGACGACATGTTGGTGCACAACAGGAAATGGAACAGCGGCAACTTCGGGGTGATATCCCCGGGCTTCAATACCTGGTCGAAAATCGGTTTGATCAGCAGGATGCGAAATGCGTCCAGCAGGCCGACCATGGCCATCAACAGGATCGAGACCAGCGCCTGCAACGAATACGGACGCACGTAGGCCAGCAGCCGGAGGAAAAACTTCATGCACTCCTCCGATGAGTTGCTGGATCAATCGGGCCAGATGGCACAGAGAACTCGCGCATGGACGACGGGCTGAGGTCTACCGTGCTCCATTGGTGGTTCTGATGCACGTTCATTTGTCGCTGGGGCACGCCCATGATTGTAGAAGAAGGGTAGCATTCTGCGCGCGCGATGACGGCAATCGAGCCAGTCGCGAGGCGGTATTGAAACCTTCCTTTTGAAGACGAAGGAACGGAGGAGAAAGTCGCCGACGCAGGGGCCCAAGCCCCGGCTATTTGCGTGCGGCAATGGCACGACAGAAGTCATGCCCTGATTCAAAACTAGGGTCGCAATGACGCGAGGCCCGCGAACGCGAAGCGGATCGATCAGGCGGGTAAAAATCTAGTCGAGCAGATGCAGTTCTTTGCCCGGCTTGAAGCGGACAGCACGGCCAGGAGCGATCGGTACTTCGGCGCCGGTTCGGGGATTGCGTCCGATGCCAGTTTTGCGAGGCTTTACGCTGAAGACGCCAAATCCGCGCAACTCAATGCG
Organism: uncultured Acidobacteriota bacterium; assembly: GCA_963774515.1. GTDB lineage: Bacteria > Acidobacteriota > Terriglobia > Terriglobales > Acidobacteriaceae > JAKAAZ01. Next base: position 157,768 of record CAVZFK010000009.1, read on the forward strand.
GTCGCCCGCGGCGAGAGCATTCTTCATGCTCAGGAAGACGGTATCGACGGCGGCTTCGGCCTTGACCCGAGGTAAGCCGGTGCGTTCGGCAACTTTATGTACCACGTCTTGTTTGATCAATTGAATGACTCCCTTCAGACTGTTGGATGCCCGCAAAGTTGCGTAACTCCATGCTAGGGTCGACTTTTCGACATTGTCAATGGAGCGGCACTCTCGTACACTCGCCCTAAAGCCAACTATTTTGCGGACCGCGCCGCGGGCTACCGTCCGCGCATGCCGACCTACCGAGGAGAAGGATGTCGATTAAGAGTGATCGCTGGATTCGCGAAAACGCGCTCCAGAACAAGATGATAACGCCGTTTAGCGAAAAACAGGTCCGCGAGGGAGTTATTTCCTACGGCCTTTCGTCGTATGGATACGATTTGCGCGTTTCCGACGAATTCAAGATTTTTACCAACGTTAACAGTACGGTGATTGATCCAAAAAACTTTGACGAGCGCTCGTTTGTCACTACCCAGGCAGAGTCGGTGGTGATTCCGCCGAACTCTTTTGCACTGGCGCGCTCGGTGGAATACTTCAAGATTCCGCGCGACGTGCTGACCATCTGCGTGGGCAAGTCGACGTACGCGCGCTGCGGGATCATCGTGAATGTGACGCCGTTCGAGCCGGAATGGGAGGGATTTGTGACTCTCGAAATTTCCAATACGACGCCGCTGCCGGCCCGCATCTATGCGATGGAGGGTTTGTGCCAGATATTATTTTTCCAGTCGGATGAGGTTTGCGAGATCAGCTATGCGGACCGTAAGGGAAAATATCAAAATCAGCAGGGAATTGTGTTACCCAAGCTTTAGGTGACGCACACTAAAATCCGCTTTGGGGCATGCAATGAAAGACGGTGAAATGTGGTGGAGGTGAATCCATCTTCACTCCATGCGATTAGTTCAGCAAAGAGTGCAGACAGGCGGGCCGTGGTTCGACTACCGGAGACGCGAATACGGGTCTATGTCGTGGGGCTCGACGCATTGCGGGCCACCGGACTGCAGGCGCTGTTCGAAAAAAATACCGGGATCGACGTCGTGATGGAGGATATTTCCTCGTTGCCGGTGTCGCACCAGGGGCCTGACGCCGTATTCAACCTGGCGGTGGTAGGGGCGAACGCGGGGCCGGATATCTTCAGCGTGATCGCCTCCATTCGGTCAGCTCATCCGGAACTGCCCATTATCGTGATGTCTCATGCCTCGGGTCAGGAAGCGATTTTGAGAGTGCTGATGCTGGGTGCGAAGGGCTTTCTGCATGAAGCCAGCACGCCCGGGCAATTTGAGAAAGCGATTCGCATGGTGGCCGCGGGTTCCCTGTGGGCTCCTCGGCGAGTGCAGGCAGACCTGATCCATCGGCTATTGACGACGCTGGAATCGCAACGTGCGGCTCAGGCAAGCGGAGTGAGTTTCACCACCCGGGAGCAACAGGTTCTGAACTTGCTGCTCGATGGCAACTCCAATCGCGAGATTGCGAAGGCCCTGAAGATTGAAGAACGCACCGTGAAATCCTACGTCACGAAGTTAATGCAGAAAATGGGCGTCAAGAACCGCACTGCCCTGACGATGCGCGCCCAGGATCGATCGCTGACGATGTCCTCGCCAACAGCATTACCTCTATCGACGGACAAGTCTGCGGGCCAGACATCGGATCCCGCGATCAAATAAACGCCAGCGCAAAAGCCCATTCAGTCCCTGCGTAACGTTACGGAAGGAGACGAACATCCGTACTCTTTCCGAACGATCACGAATGAATTGTAATGAATTCACCGACTAAGGATTTGGGAGAATCCGGGGGTTGCAGTGGGCAGAAAATCGCGCATTGCAACCCTTTTTTTTCTTTAGTCCTTTTTTTTCAATTCACTTCGCTCATTTCTGGCATCCTAGTACCTGTAGTTGGTAGGCGTTCGCGCGGAGCGCAACGATTTGCGTCCGGGCGTACGTTCATACGAAAAAAGGGAGCGAGGATCTGAAATTGCTTATGATGAAGAAATTTGTTTTTGCCACTTGTGCGGTTGCTGTCACATTCATGGCTTCCCAAGCTTTCGCCGGTACAAGCGCCGAGGATCTTGCGAATCGCCTGAATGCCGCGTCCACAGTCATTACCGAAATTGAGTCGATTCCAGCAAAATCCATTCCGATGAGCATTATGTCCAACGCGACCTGCGTCGCGGTGGTTCCGGGATACAAGAAAGCGGCCTTCGTTGTCGGCGGAAGCTACGGCCAAGGTGTGGTCACCTGCAGGACCGCGAACGGAAAGTGGAGTGCTCCGGCATTCATCAAGATGATTGGTGGCAGCTGGGGTCTTCAAATCGGCGGTCAATCGACGGATCTGGTTCTGATCGCGGTGAACAATCGCGGTATGCAGGATCTGTTGAAGAGCAAGTTCAAGATCGGTGGAGACGCTGCGGCATCGGCGGGTCCGGTGGGTCGTAATGCATCTGCAGCGACCAACCTGACGCTGAAGTCCGAACTGCTCACCTATTCCCGCAGCCAGGGGCTGTTCGCCGGTATCGATCTGAACGGAACTGTTGTGAGCCAGAACGAGGACGACACGCGGACGTTCTACGGACACAACGTGCCGTTCGACACCATCTTGAAGGGTGATGTCGCAACGCCCCCGGGTGGTCGCCAGTTTGTACGCACGGTCGCCCGGTATTTCCGCAGATCCAAGTAGAAAAAGTTAGCGGTGCAACGAGAAAAGGCGAGCCCAAGGGCTCGCCTTTTTTGCGTTTGTAGTGCGGGAGAAGAATGGGTTAGCGCATGGACTGCTCTACCTCTTGCAGCCAGCCAGCGGGTTTGAGAATCTCGCGTGGGCGAGAGCCGTCGGCGGGGCCCACAATTCCATCGCGCTCCATTAGATCAATCAGGTGAGCGGCACGGCCGTAGCCGATGCGCATGCGGCGTTGCAGCAGGGAAGTGGAAGCTTTGCCGAACTCCAGCACCAGGCGAACCGCGTCCTCAAACAGCTCATCGTTGGCTTCCTGCTCTCCTGTTCCGTCTGAGCCTTCGCGGCCCTTGTCGTCATGCGGAGCTTCCAGGAATCCTTCGACATATTCGGCCGTGCCCTGCGACTTCCAGAATTCCACGACCGCGCTGATTTCTTTTTCTGTGACGAAGGGAGCGTGAATGCGTTGCAGCCGAGATGTACCCGGAGCGAGAAAGAGCATGTCGCCGCGTCCAAGCAACGATTCTGCGCCATTAGAATCGAGAATGGTGCGCGAGTCCACCTTGGTGGCCAGACGGAAGGACATGCGCGTGGGAACGTTGGCCTTGATCAGTCCGGTGATGACATCGACCGAGGGCCGTTGCGTGGCCAGCACCAGGTGAATGCCGACAGCACGCGCCATCTGCGCCAGGCGGGTGATGGACTCTTCCACATTGGCACGGTCGAGCATCATCAAATCGGCCAGCTCATCGATGATGATGACGATGATCGGCAGACGGCTTTTCGTCCGGATTGTCGGCTTCAAACAGGCTCGGCGTGGTCTCGAAGAGCTTGTTATATTGCTCCAGATTGCGGACGCTGCGGCTGGCCAGCAGCTTCAATCGCCGCTCCATTTCCCGCACGGCATTGCGCAGCGCATTGGCGGCTAGCTTCGGCTCGGTGATGATGGGCGTAAACAGGTGGGGAATGCCTTCATACATGCCCAACTCCACGCGCTTGGGGTCGACCAGGATCAGGCGTACCTGCTCCGGAGTCGCTTTGAACAGGACCGACATGATCATGGCATTGATGGCCACGGATTTGCCGCTGCCGGTCGAGCCGGCGATCAACACGTGCGGCATGGTGGTCAGGTCGGCATGAATGATGCGGCCGTTGATGTCCTTGCCCATCGTCAGGGTGAGCCGCGATTTGCTGTGAGTGAAGCTGTCGGCCTCAATCATGTCGCGCAGCCAGATGGTTTCGCGCTCGACATTGGGGACTTGCAGGCCGACGGTGCTTTTTCCGGGCATGCGTTCAATCAGGATGCTTTCAGCGCGCATGGCGAGGCATAGATCATCCTGCAGTCCGACGACGCGGCTGTATTTCACGCCCGCATCGGGACGAAATTCGAAGGTGGTGACAACCGGGCCCGGGTTGATTTGAACCACTTGCCCGTGAACGTCGAACTCGGCATATTTTTCCACCAGGACGCGAGCTTCTTCCAGCAGCGCATCCTCGCGGACGACCTGTTTTTCGTCGCTGCGGTGTAAGAGCGTGCTGGGTGGCAGGCGATAGCCTTCAATGGCCTTGGCAGTGACGGTGACCGACTTGGAGGCAGCGTCGGCGCGGGTTCCAATCTGAACATGCAGCGCAGGAGTCGTATCCGCGGGCGCGTGACCCGGCTGCAGCGACTGCAGGGAGGCAATGGGTCGAGCGAACTCGATGTCATCCGACTTGGCGGCCTTGGAGACTGCGGGAATGGCGCGAGTCGGTTCGATGGCAGTGGCGAAGTCATCGTCATCCAGGTCGTTTTGCGGCGAAGCGCCGTGCACCAGCTGCTGCGGCGGAGGCGCGGGGACGGGTTCCTCCCAGAAATCGGGACGTTTGCGAACGCGAGTCGGGACGACGTCCTTGCGGGTGTCCTCAAACATGCGCGGGTCGTCTTCTGGATGATTGGCTAGGGCAGCCTGCTCCTTGGCCAGGGTGCGGGCGGCGATGCGGGCGGCTTTGCGCTCGGCGCGGCGGGTACTCCAGTTACGCCAGCGATCGCGCCATGCGGCAATGAAGGCAAACCGCACGGTGAGCCAGTTGCGCAGGCTGGCGACGCTGAAGGTGGTGGTCATATAGAGCGCAGCCGCGACCAGTGCCATCGACAGGATGCAGGCGCCGGGATAATTCAGGTAATGGGTCAGGACTTCAGCAATGGCGCCGCCGATGATACCTTCAATCGGAATGACATGCAGCCAGCGCATGTGGCCGGGAAGCAGGCCCAGCAGCGTGGGCACAAAAATCAGGCACAGCATGCCGCCGATGAGTTTCGAAACCGGGGAACCGACCGGCCGGGAACGCAGCCAGATCCAGCCCAGTCCACCGACCAGCAGGGGAATCAGGAAGGCCGACAGACCCTCCGCCTGCAACAGCAGATCGCTAAGCCCAGCGCCGAGCAGACCAGCCCAGTTATGCGCGGGACGGCCCGATAAATAGCCACCGGCGGTGTCGAGAGAAGGATCGAGCGGGGTATACGAAGCCAGAGCGAGAAGCAAGAGGAGGGCGCAGGCCAGCAACAGCAGACCGACCAGCTCATTCAGCCGGCGGTTCTTGGTTGGCGAAAAGACGCGTTGCACTACTTTCATTGGGGGCGCTTGAACACTCCCGCGGAAGCGACAGTTAGCCGTCGGCCGCCAGAATGCCAGAGACACCAGAGCAATTCGATTATGCCAGAATCCAAGGGAAAAGCAGCGAAAAATCGCCTGCAGGTGGAAAAGTGTTCCTCTGCGAACCTGCTTCCCGTTCGGTCGCCGAACGTGTATGAAAGAGGGGAACTCCACTTGCGAAAGGAATCGCCGCCGTGCTCCAAAGTATGTTTCACCTGCAGATTCCGCTGATTGAGAAGATTCTTCGCCCAATCATCGTCTATTTTTTTCTGATCTTTCTGCTGCGCATCTTTGGCAAGCGGGAGCTGGCGCAGCTGAATCCATTCGACCTGGTCGTTTTGTTATCGCTGTCGAATGTGGTGCAGAACGCCTTGATCGGCAATGACAATTCGATTTCAGGAGGAGTCGTGGGCGCGCTGTCGCTGCTGACGATTAACTGGCTGGTGGTGCGATTTCTCTACAGCAATCCCAGGGCCGACCGCCTGGTGGAAGGCACGGAGCAGGTGCTGGTGTTGGACGGAGTGGTCGATTACGCAGCGCTGCGGCAGGAATTGATGACGGAAAGTGAGTTGCTGGCCGTGATCCATCGCCAGGGCTTTGACGGCTTTGAGAGCGTGAAGAAGTGCGTGATGGAGCCGAATGGGTCGTTCTACATTGAGGGCCGCCAGCCAACCGAGGCGCAGGAGCATCATCAGGACATTGTGAGCCGGCTGGAGCAGGTGCAACGGGAGTTACAGCAAATTCGCCAGCAATTGCCGGCGAGTTGACGTTCTGTGATGGGTTGGTGAGGCGAAAGGTTGCGCGCTTGCAAGCCGCTCCGGCCGCAACTATAAGTGGATGTGCGACGGCATACAGGGAAGCCTACGTCGCGACTAGATTCCTTCGCGAAACTCGGTCGCATTTGCGAGCCGCAATAGAAACCCGCTACTGTAAGGCAGTGCGCAATCGCACGCCACTTGAATGCATCAATCCAGGGAGCTGATGTTTTGTCGATGATGGAACAGCCCGATACAAGTTTTCAGTCGCTGCTGCATGAACTTCGCGTCATCCAACCGCCGGAAGAGTTTGCCTCCAAGGCACACATCCGCAGCCTGGAGGAATACGAGACGCTCTATCGCCGTTCGGTGGAGAACCCGGAGGAATTCTGGGGAGCTGCCGCTAACGAGCTTCATTGGTTCGAGCCCTGGACGCAGGTTCTGGAATGGAATGAGCCATGGGCCAAGTGGTTCGTCGGCGGCAAGATGAACCTGGCCTACAACTGCCTGGATCTTCAAGTGGAGCGGGGACGAGGCGGCAAGACTGCGATTCTGTGGGAAAGCGAATCGGGCGAGGTTCGCAAATTTACATTTCAGCAATTGCTGGAACAGGTGCAGCGGTTTGCAAATGTGCTGAAGCTGTTGGGCGTCCAGAAAGGCGATTGCGTTGCGCTGTACATGGGAATGGTGCCGGAACTGGCGATTGCCATTCTCGCCTGCGCGCGCATCGGCGCGGTGCATTCCGTGATCTTTGGCGGATTTGCCGCCAGCGCGCTGGTCGATCGCATCAATGATGCTCAATCCGTGCTGGTGATTACACAGGACGGAGCGTGGCGGCGCGGCCAGGAAATTCCGCTGAAAACTACCGTGGATGAAGCGCTGGAAAAATGTCCCTCGGTGAAAAAGACGATCGTGTTGCGTCGCACCGGAACCAAGATTCCCATGGTCGCAGGTCGCGATCACTGGTGGGATGCGGAGATGTACCAGGTGGGCAATGTGTGCCCGGCCGAGCCGCTGGATGCGGAACATCCGCTGTACATCCTTTACACATCCGGAACCACCGGCAAGCCGAAGGGGATTGTGCACACCACCGGCGGCTACGCGGTGCACACGTATTTGACCAGCAAGCTGGTGTTTGATTTGAAGGACGACGACGTGTACTGGTGTACCGCCGACATCGGCTGGGTCACTGGACACTCGTATGTGGTTTACGGAATTTTGCAGAACGGTGTCACCTCCGTGATGTATGAAGGGGCGCCGAATTTTCCGGAGAACGATCGCTTCTGGAAGATCATCGACGATCACCAGGTCAGCATTTTCTACACTGCGCCGACCGCGATCCGCGCCTTCATCAAGTGGGGCGATGAATTTCCCAATCGGCATAAGCTGACCAGCCTGCGGTTGCTGGGGAGTGTGGGTGAGCCGATTAATCCTGAAACGTGGATGTGGTATTCCGCGGTGATCGGCAAGAGCCGTTGCCCGATTGTGGATACGTGGTGGCAGACGGAAACGGGCGGCATCCTGATTACGTCGGTGCCGGGAGCGGTGGCAAATAAGCCGGGATCGGCGGGCAAACCGTTCTTTGGAATTGTGCCGGATGTTGTGGATCAGGCAGGCCAGCCGGTGCCGGAGGGTCATGGCGGGTTGCTGATTATTCGCAAACCGTGGCCGGGCATGGCGCGCACGATTTACAACGATCCGGATCGCTACGTGAAGCAATATTGGTCGACGATTCCAGGGGCGTATTTCACCGGCGATGGCGCGCGTTGCGACACCGATGGTTATTACTGGCTGATGGGACGCGTGGATGACGTCATCAATGTCTCCGGACATCGACTGGGAACCATGGAGATCGAGTCGGCGCTGGTGGCGCATCCCAAGGTGGCAGAGGCTGCAGTGGTGGGGCGTCCAGATGCGTTGAAGGGCCAGGCGATTGCGGCGTTCGTGACGCTGGAGTCGCAGTACAAGCCTTCGATGGCGCTGAAAGATGAGCTGCGTGCCTGGGTGGCGAAAGAAATTGGTGCGCTGGCTCGGCCGGACGATCTTCGATTTACAGACAGTTTGCCGAAGACGCGTTCGGGAAAAATCATGCGGCGGCTGCTGCGCGAGTTGGCCGAAACCGGCGAAGTGAAGGGTGACACGACGACGCTGGAAGATCTGGGCATTCTGGCGCGACTACGCGAGCAGGAAGAATAGCCGAGCGACCTGCCAAGCCATTACAGAAAAAATCGAGGCGAGGAATGAGCATCACGAGACGCAGATTTCTCGGGATCGCGGCGTATGCCGGCACGGGTGCGGTGGCCGCGTCGTTTCTGGATCCGTCTTTGTTGTTTGCGGCGCCGGAAGCAGACCCTGGGTTGGAGCGGTATGCCACCGGGGAGCGGATGGCGCCCACACCGGCGACGTTTTATCGCGCCTATCGGTCCAAACCTTCGACGAATCCGCACATCACCACCTGGCTGCAGATTGACTTAGGCAAAGCGCAGGCGATCGATGCAGTGAGGTTGTATCCGGCGTGCGAGCGCATGTATCCGCTGCTGGATGAATATTACGGTGGCGAAGGTTTTCCACTGCGGTTCAAGATTGAAGCGTCGAATGACGCGGGAATGGCGAACGCAAAAACAATTGCAGATTTTTCCGGTGCGGATTTTCCTGATCCAAAAGACAACATCACTCAGTTTTCTGCTGCGGGAGTGACGGGCCGCTATGTGCGCCTGACGGCGACAGAAATGCGGCCCGTGAAGACGTCGGAGCTATTGGGTTCTTCGCTGAAGAATAGCCCCGACTACAACCTGACGCTGGCAAAGATTGCCGTGATTTCGGGTGGGCACGATATTGCTGTTGAGTGCCCGGTGACGGCGGATGAGGCGTATGGCAACGCGGCCGACCTGGCACAGATTACGCGTCCGCTGCGTCCGCAGGGCGAAGGGATTGTGACCGATCATCCTGAAAATCTGACGCCGGCGAGTGACTGGAAGCCTGCGAGCCTACAAAGTCCAGGTGCCTCGTACAGCGGAGTGACACTGCAGGGCGGAATTTTTCAGATCGGCGATGGAAAACAACATCGCCTACCTGATGAATTCTTATTCGCGTGGATCAATTGCTGCGGCAATTTCGCGAGCGCGCGGGAAAGCCCAATCCGCCGGGATTGCCGAAGCCGGATAAATTCTGGGAAGAAGATCTGGCCGGATCGAATGCCGGACGCTTTTTGATGGGCGCAGGAAATACGGTTCGTTGGATGGATGATCCCGAGCTACATCGGCGGATGAACGAGGTCGTTGATGGCATCGAGCAATGTCGACAGCCGAACGGCTACATCATGGCGTATCCCGAGGACACGATTTTTTATTCCGAGCGCGGCGCGTATACGCGTGCATGGCTCACGCACGGATTGCTGGAGGCGGGATACGGCGGCAATCCGAAAGCATTTGGATTGCTGCGTGGAAATTACGACTGGTTCAACCAATGCGAATATCTGCCGAAGCTGCTGCGCGGCGCGGTGCAGGGCGGCCAGGGAATGATTGCCAACACGCGGATGAGTCTCAGTCCAGTTGGCACGCCGAAGGATGCGCAAGTCATTCAGCAATATTTTCAGGAGAATTTTTGGCTCGAACATCTGGCGCGGCAGGAGCAGGAAGCGATCTGGCAATATCCCTACGATCGGCCGCACTGTTATTTGCTCACCAACCTGGAAGCTTATGCCGATTTGTATACGGCGACGGGAGATCCTCGATATCACGATGCTGTGCTGGGCGGATGGAAACTCTATCGCGACAATTGGCAGCAAATTGGCGGCAGCATCTCGATCATCGAGTTTGAGAAAGATCCGCCGGGATCGAATTATGTGCAACAGAAGCTGGGGGAGAATTGCGGCAGCTCGTTCTGGATTTTGTTGAGCCAGAGATTTCACCAGCACAATCCGGAAGACGAGAAATATCATGGCGGAGATTGAAAAGTCGATTTACAACGTGATCCTCGCCAACCAGGGCGGGGCGACGGGCATTCGCTATCACACCATCATGACCGGGAAGAAAGAGGAGCCGACGCACAACAACACCTGCTGCGAAGGGCAGGGAACGCGGATGCTGGGCTCGCTGCCGGAGCATATTTATTCGATCGCGCCCGATGGCGTGTACGTGAATTTGTTTGAGCCATCGACGCTGAAATGGCCGCAGACGGGAACGAGCGCGCAGTGGAAGATGACGACGCAATTTCCGATGCAGCCGGAGGTGAGTTTGCAAGTTTCCGCGACGAAACCTCTGCCGGCGAAGATTCGCATCCGCGTGCCTGCATGGGCAGCGAAGGATATGCCGATCTATGTGAATGGCTCGCTGGCGGCTGACAGGAAAGCCGGGAACATACGCGGTGCTCGATCGGACATGGGCTGACAAGGATGCGATCACGTTCACGCTGCCGATCGCGTTTCGGCTGACCCGGTACACGGGTGCTGATCAGGTGGAAGGTGCTCCGCGATATGGTTTGGAGTACGGGCCAATCCTGATGGCTGTGATTGGTTCACCCGATAGTGTGCTGCAGGTGAAGGGCGGCAAGTATGCCGAAGACCTGCTGGGTCAGATTAGCGCCAAGGCTGGCACGCCGCTACATTTCCAGCTCGAGCACAATCCGAACGTGGAGTTGATGCCCTACTGGAAAGTCGACCAGGAAACATTCACTTGCTTGCCGGTCGTTCAGGTCACCTAGCCCATTCTGCTACTACTCCCAGAAAATGCGTTTCGGCGCGACCGCTGTCAGGTTCACTTTCACCGGCGAAGCGATTGCAGCCAGCGTGTTGATGTCAAAGTCGCGATAGAGGTCGATGCACATGATTTCTGGAGCCTGCACGAAATTCTCCGGATGATCGTACACGGTCGCCAGGCTGGGAATGGATTCGCGACTGTCGAGCGCGGAAAAGTATTTCGGATGAATGGCGGCTGCGACCATCGCGATAAGTTGCGCGCGCGGACCGGTAGTGACGATTCGAACCGCGGGTGTCGGCCTCTCTGGTAGATGGAAATTGTTTGGAGTGGGCGAACCGTGATCGAGGTCCTCACCGAGCCATTGCACCACCGCGTTCACCTGCGCCGCTTCCATTCCTAATGGGCGTTCGCCGAGTGCGGTAAGCAGTTGCGCGAAGACTGTCGCGCCCGCTCGATCGTCGGCATTAAGTTTGCCTTCGCTAAAGAATAGCGGGTTGAGGACAAGCACACGTTGCCCGCGATCGACATCGTCGGCCACATCCACCATTGTGGAGGGCATGCCGGCGTCTGCCATCAGAATGGTTGTCGGCGCGGTCTCCAGTGCGGTCACAGAGCGGAAGAGGATGCCGGTGGCGCTTAGGCCGTTGCTGAACTCGAAGCGATAGGCGTGGCTCTCCACTCCTTTTTCGTGAGTGGCGCTGATGGGCCACGCGTGCGTCAGGGTGACCGGCGCATAGCGCACCACTTGCTTCAACTTCTCGCGCTGGGTGGAGGCCCACTCTGCTGTGGGCTGCGCGGGAACTTCATGATGGATCGATTTCGCGAGCGACTGCGCAAGCGACAAGATAGTCAAGTTGTCCTTGGAAACCGGAACGGCCAGGTCTTCGGCGCTTTCAATTTCAGTGTCGGTATTTGGAAATTCTTCCTGCGATGCATCGATATGAAATACGGAGTCGAAGAATTTGTACGAGGCTTCACGATTATCCAAGCCGTAATTGTGAGTTCCCGGATTCAAATTCAAATGCCACTGCAGGTTGTCAGGCTTGCCATACAGATTGAAGAAAGGCTTGATGTCGTCGTAGACGCCCTGTTTCAAAATGCCGGCGCGGAAGCAACAATCGTCCATGGAGTTGTACATCAATAGCGTTGGCCGAGGCGCGCGGATTGCCATGAGCTGGGCGTAATCGACGCCCACGCGAAAATCGCTGGGGTTCTGCTCGGCGTCGTTGCCGGAATATTCAGGGTGCTCGATCGAGGTCGTGAGGGAACTGAATCCCGCAACCGGCGCGGCAGGACCGATGCGAGTATCAAGCGAGCTGAGCATGATGGATTGCCAGCCGCCGCCGGAAACACCAGTGACGCCAATGCGAGTGCGATCTACATTTGGGTTGTCGTAGAGATAATCCAGGCCACGCCGCATCTCCAGGTAAAACAATCCCGCGCCGTTATAGCCGGCAAGATCAAGCAGACGGGCGTTGTCGTGCGCATTTCCAGGTTGATCCAGGTCGCCATAATCAAACCATTCCAGGTCGAGCGCGAGCATACCTCGGCGAGCATAGTTGATGCAGCGTGCCTGTTTGTGGCCGACCGCTTTGCCGCCGGGACCGTGGCCGTTCACGTTTAAGATGGCAGGAATCTTACCAGAGATTTTGTCAGGCTCGTACAGCAACGCGGTGGAGAACATGCCGGGAACAACCTGGTAGCGCAACTTGACGATGCGATAGCCGTCGCGCTCAATGACGCCGACTTGCTCGAAGTTCGGAGCGGCATCGATCCAGGCTTGGGGCCATCCGTGATAGAGAACCGAGAGTTCGCGGGCGCGAATGCGGGCGGCTTCCTGATCCCATTGCTTTGTCGTCGCGGGCAATTGCAGCGGAGGCACGCGCTGCAGCATAAAGTGTTGCAGTTCATCCGCAACCACAGATGGCGATTGGAGATGTTGCGCCAGCAGCGGATCGATCAGGTTGCTATTGGCCTGCGCAGACCCAATGCCGCAGGCACAGGCTGCAAACAAGGCAGCGACAAAACAGAGATGAAGCGGAACTTTCAACCTGCGAGGCGAGGAGTTCATGCCCCTAGTCTAAACAGAGACGCCAGTGGGCTGGGATTCCGCGACAATTGGGTGTTCCTGCAATTTGAGAACCAGCAGCGTCATGTCGTCGAACTGCGAGGCGTTGCCTGTGAAACGGTCGGCCTCAGCAAACAAGTGTTCCAGCACTTGCTGGGCACATCCATCAGGAAAGGTCTCGGCTGCAGCCAGCATCCGGTCTTCGCCCCACTCTTCTTCGCGCTCCGTCATGGCTTCGCTGATGCCGTCGGTGTAGGCCAGCAACAGGTCGCCAGGTTGGAGGACGCAGCGCTGTTCTTCGTACTTCGCGAACGGCAGCAGACCGATGACCGGACCACCCGCCTCGAGACGTTCGACTTGGGAATTGTCGGCGCGCCGGCGGATCAGGAACGGCGCATTGTGTCCGGCGTTCACGTAAATCAGCTCGCGCGTCTGCATGTTGTAGGTTGCAAAAAAGAAAGTTGCGTAGCGATTCGTGGCCGAGGCCTCATACACCAGGCGATTCACTTTTTCCATCATCGCGGCAAGATCGTGAGGAGCATCGAGAGTCATGCCGCGGAGCGAGGCGCGCAGGCTTGCCATCAGCAACGCCGCTGAAATTCCCTTGCCGCTGACGTCGCCGATAGCCAGTCCCATTCTGCCGTCATCGAGCAAAAAGGAGTCGTAGTAATCGCCGCCGACACCTTGTTGCGGACGGCAATGACCGGCGAGACTGACGCCGTCGATAACAGGAAATTCCTGCGGAAACAGGCGTTCCTGCACTTCGCGGGCAACCTCAATTTCGCGATGGATGCGTTCGCGTTGCGTGGCTTCGCTGGCCAGCGATCGCGCAAGGTTGCCAATCTCCAGCGCGAGTCCGGTTTGAGTCGCGACTGATTCGAGCAGCCGCAAATCTGTAGGCGTATAGGGTTCCTCAGAGCGTTTTGGACCCAGAGTAATGAGGCCCATCAACTGATCGCGTCCGGGTAATGGCAACAGCAGTTCGGCGGACATGGTATCGAGCATGTCTCGCTCTGCACTGCTGGCGAGCAGCAGCCATCCATCGGGATTCTCGCGATACAGCTGCACCGGCGTGTTGATGCGCATCAGGTTCCGCACGGTGGTCGAATTCATAGGCAGCTGCACTGATCCGTTTTCGGCAACGCCATGCACCGGGATTCCGACCGCTTGCTGCAGTTGTAAATTTTTCCCGCCGCGCAGCAGCACAGCAATCTTGTCGATGTGGAGTGTTTCCGCCAGGCTCTTCGACACCATTTCCAACATGGGGCCGCTTTCGTTGTATCTGCGGACGCGATGCGACAGCTCGGCAAGCAGCTGCTCGGAGTTATAGGCTTCGCGAAAGAATCTTCGATCCAGCCAGGAGGACAGGTTTTTGGTGTATTGCGATCGCAAAAGCAACAACAGGGCCGCCAGCACAGCAATCTCGATGGCGGAGCGGGGAGTGAACGAGGGTGATCGCAGCGCTACGATCAGAGAAGCGATGAGAGTTGCCAGCAGGCTTACCCGCAGAGTCGTAAGGGTTGCACGAGCCAGCGCGTACTTGGTTCCCATGCGTAGCAGGATGCGCACATCCATCGCACGCTGCACAACCACGACGTAGGCGAGCGCAAAAGGGAAAAACAAAAAGAGAACAACGCCCGTGATCCAGAGCCAGTCATGGTGAGACGGCTCGACGTGGAGGTGAGGCAGCAGGACAAAGACGACCAGGACGGCTCCCAGTCCCACTATGGAACCGGCGCACAAGACCTTCATACGTCTGCGTGCGTCTGGAGTTGATGCGGAGCGCAGCTTGTCGAAAATCGCCACCCAGTACAACAGCAGGCAGATCAGGTTGATCGGATTGACGATTTTATCGATCCAAGGATCGAGTCGAAAGCCCCAATGATTCCACGCCGGGTGGAAGGCTTCTCCCGCCTGCAGCCAGAGGATCACCGCAAGTGCAGCCAACGGAGGAACCAGGAGAAACCATTTCACCCACGGAAATTTCAGGTCCAGCCGCCAACGTTCAGGAAAATAGATGCCGATCAGCAGAAGCGACAGCGGGCCCACAATCTGTAGCGTCATATACCAGACGCCGAGGAAGGCCAACCATGGCATGGGCCACCAATTGGGCTGAAAGAAAAGCGCCTCCGGAAGACTAAGAACCAGCAGGATCAACCACGCAATGGGGTCGTGGGGCCGGGCAAACGCCACCCAATATCCGATCAAGAGACTAAGCAGGGTTGGGAGACAGATAACCAGTAGAAATGTCACCCAATCTCGCGTGCGATGCGGGCTGGTAGTTTTGTCGTTGAGTGGAACGACGAACGCAGCGGAGCGGCCGTCGGGCTTGCGCACGCCAACGTCAAGATCGTCTCCCGGATGGGAACTTCGAATCGTTCTCAACCACTGAGCCTGCCCGCTGTAAGGCGCGCCGTTTAGAGACGTAATCATGTCTCCGGTTGCCAGCCCGACAGCTTTCGCCTCTGGCCTTACCGAGGTGACAGCGAGGGATTCAATGTCGAACGCAAACGGTGCCTGAGCATGATGACCGGGGTTGAAATATCCGTCGAAAAATTGTGCCACTCCTGCGCAATAGAACGTCATGCTAGCCAGAATGTAGGCAGCGAGCAACCAGTACATGGTGCGCGAACTTCGGGATTGTATTGGGCTCGCCATTCGTTTCAGGAGACTATGGTATCGGAAATCTAAAAACCTCTGGTTATTGTTGTGTACGCAGTTGGCACTGTTCCGGTTCGCGAAAATATATCGTCGTCGGCACCTTATACTGCGAAAGATTGGAGTTCGTTCGGCGTGACGCAGAACCCGGCAGTTGAAGTCGCAGGTCCCTCCCGTAGACATGTTCCTGCGTTGGATGGCGTGCGCGGAATGGCCATCGTGCTGGTGCTGGTGTCACACCTGATGCTGTTCAATGATCACACGGGCAGCCGGTTTGGGGATTCACTTTCAGCATTGCGTGGTTTGGGCTGGGTGGGCGTCGATTTATTTTTTGTGCTTTCAGGGTTTTTGATTACCGGCATTCTGTTCGACACGCTGCAGGATCCGCATTATTTCCGCAGCTTCTATATGCGGCGATTTCTCCGTATTTTCCCGCTGTATTACGGGTTCCTCTTCTTTCTGCTCGTCCTGGGTCATTGGGGACCAGGTATGCATTTCGAGTGGAATGGGCGGCAATATGTGTTGCTGACCTATCTACAGAACACTGGCATATGGTTCCCGGTCACGGATTTTCATCCTGGCGTTTGGGCGGATCTGGACCACTTTTGGTCGCTGGCGGTGGAAGAACAGTTTTACGTTTTCTGGCCGCTGCTGGTGTTTCTGGTGCGTGGCCGGCGGCGGCTAATTGCTCTGGCGCTGGCACTTTCAGGAATCGCGTTGTTGTTGCGGATCGCGCTGTATGTGCATGGTAGCTCCCCGCTGCTGATTTTTATGCTGACACCGTGCCGGATGGACACGCTGTTAGTGGGCGGGCTGGCTGCGCTGGTTGTGCGCGGCGACAGTGAATGGATTCCGCGTCGATGGATGATGCCCATGGCCCTGGTGGCGGCGGTGGTAATTGCCGCGTACACGCTGTGGCATCTGGGCAGCGATATGCGCGGCTTTTTCTTCGGCGCTACATTCGGATATTCCGTGATCGCGCTGGGATGCGTGGCTGTTTTGATTGCGTCCCTGGAGCCAGAGTCGGTTGCGCATCGCATTTTCCGCTGGTCGTGGCTGCGCAGCCTGGGGAAATACAGTTACGGCATCTACGTGATGCATATTTTCGTGGCGCATGGAATGTCAACACTCACATATCGCCTGCTGGGCACAAGCCTGCGCATCTGGTTGACACCCTACCTGCATTCTCGCCCACTGGCGGTTCTGGTGGAGTTCTGCGTCAACGCCGCGGTGGTGTTTCTGGCGGCTTTCCTGAGCTACAACCTGTATGAAATTCATTTTCTGCGACTGAAACGATATTTTGGCTACCGTAAAAGCAACCCGCAAACGGCTGCCGCGAAGTAGCTTGCATCCGACTAAAGACTGCTGCGAAATGGCGGCGCGCGTTTCTCAGATATACTTTGCTATGGACATGAGCGTCCGACGACTACAGGTGCACCCTCAGCCGTAGACGAAGAAATCCAGGATGGCTCCCAACAACACATGAGCAACATTCTCGATACGATTGAATCTCCGTCGGACGTAAAATCGCTCACCTTGCCACAACTGGAGCAGTTGGCACAGGAGATTCGCGAGCGCATGATCGCTGTGCTGGCGAAGACAGGCGGCCATCTGGGTCCGAACCTGGGAGTGGTGGAACTGACGCTGGCTCTTCACGTGGTTTTCGACACGCCGAAGGACCATTTTGTTTTTGACGTCAGCCACCAGGCATACATCCACAAATTGTTGACCGGCCGCCGCGCTCGCTTTGAAACCATGCGGCAGCCAGCGGGGCTGAATGGATTTATGCTGCGCAGCGAGAGTGACCACGATGTCTACGGTGCGGGACATGCGGGAACTGCGTTGTCCGCGGCGCTGGGCATGGCAGTGGCGCGCGATCTGACCGGCGGCAAGGAGCATGTGATCGCTCTGGCCGGCGATGCTGCTTTTACGAACGGCATTTCCTACGAGGCGCTGAACAACGTTGCCAGCCAGACTAAGCGGCTGATTATCGTGCTGAACGATAACGAGTGGTCGATCGATCGCAACGTCGGCGCCATTTCTTCGTATCTGCATCGCATTGTGACCAACGATCGCTACGTCTACCTGCATGAGCGGGCCGGTCGGTTGATTGAGAAGTTTGGCGGTAAAACGGTGGGCCACGTGGTGCGCCGCGCGGAAGAAGCTGCCAAGGGATTGCTGCTGCCGTCCCTGATTTTTGAGGAGTTCGGCCTGACCTACTATGGCCCCATCGATGGTCATAACCTCGGCTTGCTGATTGAGACATTCAAGTTTCTGAAGACGCAGCATCGACCTGTCATTCTGCACGCGCTGACGCAGAAGGGACGCGGATTTCAGCCTGCGCTGGATAAGCAGAAGAAATTTCACGGACTGGGGCCGTACGATCCGGAGACCGGAGAGACGAAGGCAGCCGGCGGTAAGTCGTATGCCGAAGTGTTTGCGGAGACCATGGTGAAGCTGGCCGACAACGACGACAAAGTTGTCGCAATTACGGCCGCGATGCCGAATGGAACCGCGCTGGACCTGTTTCGGCCGCACCATCCGAAACGATACTTCGATGTGGGCATTGCGGAAGAGCATGCGGTGATTTTTGCGGCAGGAATGGCGACGCAGGGACTGCATCCGTTCTGCGCGATCTATTCGACGTTCTTGCAGCGGGCTTACGATCCCATCATTCATGATGTCTGCCTGCAGAATCTACCGGTAGTGTTCTGCATGGATCGCGCCGGACTTTCCGGTGACGATGGTCCCACGCATCATGGGCTGTTCGACATCAGCTATCTGCGCGGTGTTCCCAACATTATTGTGATGGCGCCCAAGGATGAAGACGAATTGGCAGACATGCTGCAAACTGCGCTGGAGCATAACGGGCCCTCGGCGGTTCGGTATCCGCGTGGGGGCGGCCCCGGCGTTGCAGTGAAGGAGCAGCCGGTCGCGCTGCCCATTGGCAAGGCGGAAGTGTTGCGCGAAGGCAGCGAAGTCGCGATCTGGGGACTTGGAGCGATGGTGCCGATGGCGTCGGAGTTCCACAGTCAGTTGGAGCGCGAAGGATATTCCGCTGCGCTGGTGAATGCGCGTTTCGCCAAGCCGCTCGATACCGAGCTGCTGGAAAAATATGCTCGCCGCGTTGGCTTGATCGTCACCTTTGAAGATCATGTGCTGATGGGCGGATTCGGCAGCGCGGTGCTGGAATATCTCTCCAGCCAAAATCTGCGCGTTCCAGTGGTGCGGATCGGTTGGCCAGATGCATTTATCGAGCACGGCAAGGTCGACCAACTGCGCGAGAAATACGGTCTGTCTGTGGCTGCGGCTCTCGAAAAATCACGGCCGTACTTAAAGACGCTGCCTCGCAAACGCTTCGCCGTCACTGGCTAGTCTGCCACCAGATCCGGCCAACATGCTATTTATTCGTTGAACGATCTCTTCGCATTGGTCGGATTGCCTACCACCCAACAAAAAATTAAGGCCGTGATCGGTGGCTTTGCCGAAGTGTCGAGGATATTTTCTATCCCGACATGCAAATGCACGCGGATAGGATGCATCTGTTGGGGGTGGAGGCGATCGATCTGCATCCATCCCGTCGAACATTGCTTGGCCTGGACTGGCTGAACCTCCTGCTTGCCGATGTGCAGACGGGAGTCGGTCCTTTCCTCGCGATTTACCTGGCCAGCTACCACTGGAACGCGGAGCGGGTTGGCCTGGCGCTCACGGTAGGTGGAATCGCAGGAATTGTGACGCAGGCACCGGCCGGTGCACTGATCGATGCGTGGCGATCCAAGCGGACCATCATTGCCGTAGGTCTGGTAGCACTTGCCGCGGGCGCATTACTGATCGCACGGTTCCCATCCTTCTGGCCGGTGATGGGAGCGCAGGTCCTGATCGGGGGAATTTCGAGCGTCTTTATGCCGGCGATCTGCGCGATCTCACTGGGCATCGTCGGTCGCAAAGCATTTGACGTTCGCCAAGGGCGCAACCAGGCATTCAACTCCGCCGGCAATGTGACGGCGGCGTTGTTGATGGGGCTGCTGGGATATGCGGTTTCCAACCGCAGCATCTTCTACTTCGTCGCGATTCTTGCCGTTCCCACATTGCTGGTACTGCTTCTCATTCGACCGCAAGAAATCGATTATGAGCTGGCGCGCGGAGCCACCGACGGGGAGATCGGCGGCAAGACGGAAAGCGTTTGGAAGTTGTTTGAGGATCGTCCGCTGGTTCTATTCCTGGCGTGCGCGGTCATGTTCCACTTTGCGAATGCGGCCATGTTGCCGCTGCTGGGTGAAATGCTCGCCAGGGGCAAGGGAAGAAGCTCGATGCTTTTCATGTCCGCCTGCGTCATTGTGACCCAGTTTGTTATCACATTGATTGCAGCCTGGACAGGTTGCCGCGCTGGGACATGGGGTCGAAAGCCGCTGTTGTTGATCGCGTTTGGGGTGCTGCCGATTCGCGGAGTTCTGTATACGCTGACGTCAAATACAGCACTGCTGGTGGCAATCCAGGTGATGGATGGGATCGGAGCGGGCATCTTCGGGGTGGTGTCGGTGCTGGTGGTTGCGGATCTGACGCGTGGTACCGGCCGATTCAATTTGACTTTGGGCGCGATTGCGGCCGCCGTGGGAATTGGAGCTTCACTAAGCCAGGTCATCGCCGGAGCGATTGTTCACCACGTCGGTTTTCACGCCGGTTTTTTATTCCTGTCCGCGATTGCGTTGGCCGCGTTTATATTGCTGTATTGGTGGATGCCGGAAACACTCGACTTGCGCGCGGAGTCGTGGCCGGCGTGAAAGAAAGACCCTACTCAATTTTTCTTGATACTACCGCGGCATCCGCGGAGTTCAGGTTTTTGACGAGGCAGCGATCCTCAAGCATTTTGCTTTACAACCCTGAAAATCGCGACGATACTGGCTGCGCCCGGTTGAGGTGAGCCTCAACGCAAGGGGGAGGGTGTATATGCAGAAGCGGATGTTGTTGTCGATGACGTTATTGGGATTTCTGAGCGCAGGGCTGGCGCAGAATTCTGAGCCGCCAGTCAAGATGGGTCTATGGCAGTCAAAGGTTACGAGCACAATGACCGGATTCCAGATTCCACCGGATGTGGCCGCGCGATTGAAGGCGATGGGCAGGCCGGTGCCAGGGAGCGAGCCACAAATCACAGTTTCTCAGTCCTGTCTGACGCCGGAAAAGTGGAAGGACATGTTTAGCCACATGCAGCGCAACCATGATTGCCAGTACACCAATGAGCATCAATCGTCTACCGGCATGTCGGTTGACATGGCCTGCAAATCTGCCGATGGACAATACAGTACGACCGGCCACATCGACGCAAGATTCACCAGTTCCGAAAAGATGACAGGAAAAGTGCATGTGGAAACGGTGAGGCAATCGCAACCTCAGCCAATTGTGATGGATATGAGTTTCGAAAGCGCATATCAGGGCGCTGATTGCAAGGGGATTTCTCCTGACTCTCCCAAAATAATTCAGTAACCTTCGCAAGCAGAATCAAGTTGGCAAAGATCACCAGCGATTCGGCCATCCTGACGGCTGTTGGCGCGAATTGGAACTGCGGCGATATTTTTGTTTTCGTCGATTGCATGGCTGATTTACGCTGAGAGACATCCATGCATCGACGTCTTGTTGTGCTGCTTTTGATGTTTGCAACTGTGGTTGCCTCGGCTGCTCCCGCCGCCGACCGATGGACTGAGATACGCAGCCCACACTTCATCGTGCTCACCAATGCAAATGAGAAGAGTGGTCGGCGCATTGCAAATCAACTGGAGCAGATGCGTTCCGTTTTTCAAAAAGTTTTTCCCACGATGGCCAGCGATGACGATGCACCCATGACGGTGTTCGCGCTGAAGGATAAAAAGAGCTTCCAGGCGCTGGAGCCGGAGGCCTACCTGGCGAAAGGGCAACTGGAATTGGCCGGGTACTTCATGAGTTCACAGGAGAGCAACTATATCCTTCTTCGCCTGGATGCGCCAGGGCGAACATCCCTTCGCCATTGTGTACCACGAATACACGCACTATATGTTGCGCAAAGTAGAGGACTGGTTGCCGGTGTGGCTGGACGAGGGAATGGCCGAGTTCTACCAGAACACCGACATCGACGGAAAAGAAGTGCGGATGGGGCAGCCGAGTGTTGCGAACATCAATCTGCTCCGCGACAATCGCCTGATTCCGCTGACGACTTTGTTGCAAATCGATCACTCCTCGCCTTATTACCACGAAGAACAGAAGGGCAATATTTTCTATGCCGAATCCTGGGCGCTGACGCATTATCTGCTGATCAAAGATAGCCAGAACAAAACCCATCGCCTGGAAGATTATGCGAGTTTGATGATGCAGGGGCAGGACTCAATCACGGCCGCCCAGTCCACATTCGGAGATCTGACAAAGTTGGATCAGGCACTTGAAGCCTATGTGCACCAGCTGAACTTCATGCTGTACAGGACGAACTATGTTCCCACCGTCAACGAATCTTCTTTTCAGGCGAAGCCGCTCGATGATACGGATGTCGATGCAATTCGCGCCGATGTGCTGGCGCTATCCGGTCGTACAGAGGAAGCGAGAGCGCTGCTGGCCAGTGTGCTGCTGCTGGACCCGAAGAATGCCAGGGCGTATGAAACCATGGGTTTCATTGAACTGCGAGCCGGCCAGTCTTCTGCAGCACAGAAGTGGTTCGGCGAGGCGGTAGAGTTGAAATCCACCAGCTATCTGCCCTATTACTACTACGGGCTTTTACGGACGCGAAATGGTGATTCAGGGGATGGGGCCGCGGTGATCGCCAGCCTGAATCAGTCGATCGCGCTCAATCCGAATTTTGCTCCGGCCTACGATGCGCTGGCCACGTTCTATTCGGGCCAGGAAGGAAAGCTGGAGGAGGCCTACATTCAGGAACTGAGGGCCTGCGCCGTAGATCCAGGGAACGTGAATTATCGTTTGAATGCGGCATCGATCCTTTCCGAGCAACATAAATTTCCAAGCGCATTATCCGTGTTGAATGGGGCTGCGCGTATGGCGAAGTCGACCATCGACAAGGAGAACGTGCAATTCCGCATTCGGCAGACGGAAGACTATCAAGCTTCTTTCGCAAAGCAGCAGGCACCGGGCGCGACTGTCACCGCGCAGGGAACTGCGGGTGCGCCCGGCAATTTCGTGGCACATGGAAGTGGAGGCGCACAGGGGACCACCACCGTGCGGATGGTCGGCAACCGGGCAATTGTGATTCGCGAGGCGTCCACCACGCCGAGGTATCCAACCGAGCCGCCGACCGGAGTGAAGCATACGGTTCGAGGCGTTCTTCGCGGCGTGCAGTGCTATTACCCTTCGGTGATGACGCTCAGCGTCGTCGAAGGGGGAAAGACGATTTCTCTCTACAGCAACAATTATCTGCACATTGAGTTTTCCGCTTCCAACTTCACGCCTCAAGGCACCATGAATCCCTGCACCACGATTGAAGGGATGAAGGCACGTGTCCAATATGCCGAGGTATCGGACAAATCGATTGCCGGTCAGATTCTCTCCGTCGAACTCACGAAGTAACCCTCGTATTCCGCTACCAGGTTTCGCTCGGTCGGGCACGGGCAATTCACGCTTTCCGCCATTTGGCGAATCTGCTTGGTATGAATGACAATATGGGAATGGTTTCTAAACATTTGCTGCGGCTGGGCTCCAGGGCCGCGCTGTACTGTGCAGCCGGATTTTTCTTCGTCGCTTTGTCATCCTTTGGTCAGAAGACGCTGGTTGAAAAGACGGACGCGATCGTCAAAAACACGGACGTCAACGTAAATATCTTCGGAACGTTTCCTTCGACAGCCACGGGCAACGCGGCCGCAGATTCGTCAACCGGCACCGTCCCGCCAGGAACTCCATCGTTGAAGCAATCCGCCGATCCAGCGGCCGGATTCAGGATTGGCGCCCGCCATATCTTTAGCCCGATTTTCGGTTTCGAACTCAACTTCGGCTATAACCCCGCCACGCAAAACTTCTCTGGCGGTACCTATATCCAGGATGGCGTGGTGTACTCGCACGCAAAATCTTTCACCGTGGACTACGTTGGGACCATTCCACACCTCTACCATGGATTTCAGCCTTTTGTGCTGGCTGGCGGAGGGTTGATCTCGTATAACATCTCGAGCTACATTGCCGCGCCGCCTGGCCAACCGGCACTTCCCGTCAAGCCCATCAAGGTTCCAACCTTCGAATATGGCGCGGGAGCCGATTATCACCCGACCATGTTTCCGAATTTCATGTCGATTCGGCTGCAATACCGCGGACTGGTGGGTCACGCGCCGGGCTATAAAAATCCGCTGCTTGCCACCAATAGCCTGATCAACATTGCCGAGCCCCAGGTCGGCCTGGTGTTCAAGTTCTAACCTTGTTACTCCCAGTTGTCAGCCAAGTGTGTCGCCCGGCAAGGAGATTGTCGGCGTGACCACTGCGCTGCAAATGCGAAATGCCGGTCCTCCCCAGCATCATCGCTGGCTGGAGTTTATCGGCATACTGAAGCTGATCAAGGGCGCGTTTTTTGTGGCCCTGGGCTTTGGGCTGCTGCGCATGCTGCATCATGATCTTTACCTGTTCGCGCTGCAGGCCGTGGCGGCGTTGCATCTGGATCCCGACAGGCAGGCCATCGCCACTCTGCTCGACAAGGTGACGCTGTTGAATGACCATCGCCTGAAGCAACTGAGCGCGGTGGTTTTTATTTATGCGGGACTCGATTTTGTTGAGGGAACCGGATTGGTGCTGGAGAAGCGTTGGGCGGAGTACTTCACTCTCATCCTGACGGTGGCATTGCTGCCGCTGGAAGCGATCAAGTTGATTCACCATCCGAACCACTGGACCGTGGTGCTATTTCTGGCGAATATTCTGATCGCCATTTACCTGGCGTGGCTGGTGCTACCGAAACGACATCGAGCAGAGTAAGAGAGCGGGGCCAGCTTCAATCGACAGGATTGCGGCTTCAACGGCAATCGATTCTGCGGCACATCGGACTTTCTATCCTCACGCTGACTTGGATTTGTTGTCGAGCAATTGTTTGGGCATCAGTACGCCGACGGCGATCAGCCAAATGAAACCTCCAAAGCGAGTGATGGGAATAGCTAACGTCATCGGCAGAGCGACGAGGCTGAGAGTTGAAAGTTCACCGGCAGCAGCGATCAAAAGGCCGAACCATACTAGCCACCGTGGCATCAAACGAGCAAAGTAACTGGTGACCGACACTCCCGCAACCAGCAGCCCGAAACCTGCGGAGAAGGCGGCGCCGCCGCAAAGGAAAGTCATGAAGTGGAGCGCCCGGGTGACAGGAAGGGAGGCGCAGATCTCGGGAACCGACAAGATCCACAAACATAGAGCCGCTGCTCCCAGAGCCAGCGAGGTCGCGAGTCCACCCACCAAGGCAATGTACGAGCCTGCAGCGCGGACCCCGAAGAACCGCAATCGATTGACAATAGTGGCTGTGTAAATGGCGAGCGGAATCGCCGATCCGAGAAAGAAAAAAGCTCCGATTCGGATTGCATTGGGATTCTCCGCAAAGAAAGCTCGAGCGAGGTCGGCCGATCCGTAGGGATTCAGCGCCAGCATTCCACTCCGTGCGCTGCCATGGCTCAGCCAGACGAGCGTGGAGACGCTTGCAATGAACAGCAGCGTGTGGACCATGGCTAAAGCCAGCAGCGAAGGTCCCGCAGGTACTTGAGGGGCGATTCTCGTTTCCATAGTAAATCATTTATATCATAAACGATTGTCATGTGGAATAATTGCAGCATGAATAAGGATCGTCGTCGCAAAGGGGAGGGTAGTTCCGGGCTAGCGTTTTTACTCGCCCAGGTCGGCGGTCATGCCGCTTCCCAGTTTGCGGAACGGCTGGCTGTCATGCGTTTGACGCCGCCGGATTCGGGCATTCTGCGGTTGCTTCACCTCGAGGCCGGCATCAGTCAACAGGAATTGTCGGGGAAACTGGGGATCCATCCCAGCCGATTGGTGGCGATATTGGACGAATTGGAACGCCGCGGATTTGTTCAACGGAAACCGAACCAGGGCGATCGACGACAGTATGCACTGTATCTCTCGGAAGAGGGGAAACAGGCGCTGGACCAAATCGGAGAGATCGGCCGCCACCATCAAGAGGCGCTCTGCGCTGGATTGACCCACACGGAGCGCGAAACCTTGGCAGAACTACTGCAGAAAATTTCCGGACAGCAAGGCTTAACTCCCGGAGTCCATCCTGGCTATCGGCGCATGAGGCCAGAATAGAGTCATACCTTTCTTTTCGTTCGGGCTCAGATCCGAGCTAAGCCTGCCCAAGTTCCTGCCCTTCCCGGCAAAAATTGCACCCGTCGCACCACTCTGATCCACTGCCCGCGCAATCCACCTAAGCCCACTGCAAGCGCTACGGCGGCCGTGGAATCTGTCTCGCCAACACCATCCCTAGGGCCCGGTCCCACCGAGAGCCACACTTTCCGGAGTTTTCCACCTGTCTCCACAGAGAAAAGTTTTTGTGAACGCAATTTTTTGTTGGACAAGCGACGGGATTGCGATACAGTTGTGGACGAAAGTGGTCTAAAGTGGTTGAGTGAAACCGAAACCAGGGCGACTCTGGAACGAAGTGGAGCCGAGATGGTTGTTTTCTCAATTTTGCAGGAAAGACGGAAGAGGCACATGGCATGTTTCGCGGCAACCATCCAACCCGGGTCGATGAAAAGGGAAGGCTGAAGGTGCCTGCGGAATTTAAGCGCGAGATTGAGGAGCGCTACGGGACGAAGTTTTACATCACCAGCGAGAACGGAAAAACGGCCAAGGTGTACCCGATGGAGGAATGGGAAAAGATCGAACAGAAATTGCTGAATATGCCCAATTCCAACCCATCGAAGAAAAGACTTTTGACGGCAACCAGTTTTTACGGCCAGAACGCGGAAATGGATTCGCAGGGCCGAGTACTCCTCCCCCAGATTTTGCGGGAAAAGGCGCAAGTGATCGGAGACGTGGCAGTGTTCGGAATGCTGACGTTTCTTGAAGTGACCAACATGGATGCCATTCGCCAGGAGATGGATGCGAATCCTCTGACGGATGCGGATGCGGATGTATTAGGGGCCTACGGGCTATAGCGATGGAAGACAAAGCCCCCCAGGGGGCGCACGGTCGAAGTCAGCGACATGTGCCGGTTCTTTTAGAAGAAGCAATGGAGTTTTTACGAATCCTGCCGGGCGGCACCTACATGGATGCAACGCTCGGCCTGGGCGGGCACAGTACAGCAATTGCCCGCCGGTTGGGTCCGGAAGGCCACCTGATCGCATTTGATCGCGATCCGGAGGCCATCGAAAGCGCAGCGATACGGTTCATGGCATTGCGGGCGGAGCTGAAGCAACAGATGCCCCGCATCACCATCCACGCAGCGGCTTTCGCGGAAGCGGCGAGCTGGGCGGAACCACAAAGCATCGACGGAATTTTGGCCGACTTTGGGGTCAGCTCGCTACAGCTGGACACAGCACAGAGAGGATTCAGTTTTCAGGCAGACGCACCGTTGGACATGCGGATGGATCCGCGCAGCGGTAGGACTGCCGAACAAGTGGTAAATCAGGTGAGCGAAGAGGATCTCGCAAATCTGATTTACAAATTCGGAGAAGAGAGGAGGTCGCGGAGAATCGCCAGAGCAATTGTCAGGGCGCGGCCGGTAACAACCACGGCACAACTCGCCAGAGTGGTTACAAGCAGCGCCCCGGCAATAAAAAGCGATCGGATTCATCCAGCGACTCGAGTGTTTCAAGCGCTCCGAATTTACGTGAATGAGGAACTGGATCAGATCACTTCCTTGCTGCAAGCGGCGCCGCAATTATTACGGCCGGCAGGAAGGATGGTGGCGATCAGTTTCCACTCTCTCGAAGATCGCATTGTGAAAGATGCGTTTCGAGAAGGCAAGGCAAGCGGGACCTGGACGGTGTTGACGCCCAAGCCAGTGACCGCAAGCGAAGAAGAGATTCGCAGCAATCCGCGATCGCGCAGTGCCAAGTTACGGGCGGCGGAGCGGGCAACTCATCCGGCGAAAAGTAAAAGGCCGGTGAAGGAGCAGGAAAAAATTTTGCGGCGCAGCTGGAGTAGCGGCTGAGCCGAGCAAGTTCGGGCCGGGCTCGTCCCCACCCCTCTTTCAGGCGAAAGAACAGCATGCAAGTGAACGTCACCCATCCCTCCCAGCTCAACGAGCCTGGCCCGAGAAGTGAGGGAAGGAAGCCTGAGACGTGAGGACGC
Organism: uncultured Acidobacteriota bacterium; assembly: GCA_963774515.1. Lineage (GTDB taxonomy): Bacteria > Acidobacteriota > Terriglobia > Terriglobales > Acidobacteriaceae > JAKAAZ01. The sequence continues at coordinate 185,519 of CAVZFK010000009.1, forward strand.
GAGAAGTAGTAACACACAAGATCAAGGCCAGTGCAACGGCACAGGGCTAGTGGGAGCAGCGAAGGGCGCAGCAGCAGAGATTGCAGGCCCTGCGTTCAACCTTAACCAATCATTCGAGGAGGAAGACCATGTCGCATATCTATAACTTTTTCGACAATCATATGGAAGTATGGGGCGCGGTTGTATTCGGTTTGCTTGCGATCGGCGCTTGCGTAGCCATGGCTGCTGCACTGAACGGAGCCATGTAAACGAGCCCGCTTCCGGGGGGAACGGGCTTTTTTATTCACTGCAACACAGACGGAACCATTCAGTAAAGGAAATGCTATGGCAGCGGCAGGCGTCGTAATCGATAGACTTCGGGAGAAGGGTCAGTGGAATGCCCAGGCGGTGATGGAGCACAATCGCTGGCTATTCGCGGCACAACAACGCGCCCGTCGCGGACCCACTCCCGAAGTATTTTTCGACAAGCGCCTGGATAATTCGCGCCTGGTCAAGGCGGAAGATCCTGTCCGCAAGCGCGAGATGCGCAGCTTCACCGTCGCCGCGGTTTTCTTTTTCGCGTTGCTGATGGTGTACAGCTGGCAACATTTCAGTTCCATCGAGTACGGCTATCACATTGAGACTGAGAAGGCTCAGTTGCAGCACCTGCAGGAAGAAAACCATCAACTTGGATTGACGGAAGCGCAACTGACGCGGTCAGAGCGGATTGATCGGCTGGCTCACCAGATCGGCATGCAGTCGCCGCAACCGGGCCAGGTGGTGTCGGCGCCGGCCATGATGGATGCGGATCCGAACTCGCCCGTACTTGCGTCGGTGACGGTTCCAGTGTTGCCTTCGAACCGGTAAACTAGTACGCAACGGCTACGCGGTTTGTGAGTGGCCGAAAGGCCCATCCAACATGCAGGATCGAACCACGGCATGAGCCGGAAACCCAAACAAGCGCTCTCTGCTCCCATTCCAAGGTTGCGATTCGTAACCTTGATTGGGATTTTGCTCGTCTGGGTCGTCATTATTGCGGCGCGGCTGGTGTGGTTGCAGGTGTTTCGCCATGCCGAATACGCGGGTCGCGAACACCGCCAGGGGAATTACTCATTTCAAGTTGCTCCGCGGCGCGGCATGCTGTATGACCGCGATCTGCAGCCGCTGGCTATGACGGTGCTGGTGGATTCCATCTACGCCGTTCCCGGCGAAATTACAGATAAAGAATCGACCGCGCAGCAACTGGCGCGCATCGTCCACGTCGACCCTGCCGACAGATACACCACAGCGAAAGATATTGATGGGCGTCTGCATCGTTCACGCGAGTTTGCCTGGGTGGCGCGCAAAGTGGATGCGGATGTGGCTACCCGGGTACGCGATTTGAACCTGAAGGGAATTTACTTTCAGAAGGAATTCAAGCGCTACTATCCGGACAATGATCTGGCGGCGCAGGTACTGGGGTATGTCAGCCTGGACGATAACGGCCTTGCCGGTGTCGAGCATCGCTTCGACGGAGCCTTGCATGGAACTCCAGGAAAGATGCTGGTGTCCGTCGATGCGCATCGGCATAGTTATGGCAGCGTCGAGAAAGAGCCGACACCCGGCGACAACATGGTGCTCACGCTGGATTCGAAGATCCAGTTTATGGCGGAGCAGGCGCTGGATCATGCGATGGCGCGGACGAAGGCGCTGAATGGCACGGTGGTGGTGCAGGATCCGCATACTGGACAGATCCTGGCGCTGGCGATTCGCCCGACATTTAATCCCAACGATATTCACGATATTCGACCGGCGATGCTGTTGAACCACGCGGTGAGTGATGTGTACGAGCCGGGGTCGACTTTCAAGCTGGTGCCTTTCTCCGCTGCGCTGCAGGAAAAGCTGATCACGCCGGATACCGTCATTCCAACCTTTGGTGGCCAGATTAATGTTGCCGGGCGCATTGTGCATGACGATCGCGACGCCATGATCTACGAAAGCCACCACGGAAATGCGCTGTCGGCGCGGCAGGCTTTGGCGGAATCGAGCCAGGTGGTAGCCATTCAGCTTGCCGAGCGCCTGGGCAAGGATCGTTTCTATCAATACATTCACGATTATGGATTTGGACAGAAGTCCGAGATTGAACTTCCAGGTGAGACGCGCGGACTGTTGAAACCGCCGAATCGCTGGCAGGCGACCACAATCGGCTCCATCCCCATGGGCCAGGAAATTGGCGTGACTCCGATCCAACTCGTCACAATGGCATCGACAATTGCCAATGGCGGCGTGTATTTGCCGCCGCATATCGTGCTGGAAAAAAGCTCCGATCAGAAAGGCAGCCCGCGATTGGTGCCAGCCGCATTTCATCCAGAAGACAACCTCCCAGAAACGCTGCCTCCGGGTGCACATCGCGTGATCAGCACAATGACCGCGGCGGAAATGCGCAGCATGATGGAAGGCGTGGTGATGTTCGGCACCGGGAACACCGCGCAATTGAACGGTTACAGCGCAGGGGGCAAGACGGGGACGGCGCAGAAGATCGATGTCCGCACGCGCACGTATTCCAAGACGAAATTTATTGCGTCGTTTGTAGGCTTCGCGCCGGTCAATGATCCAGCGATCACGATCGCGGTGATCATCGATTCGCCGACTGTGGGCTCGCACTTTGGCCATGCCGTCAGCGCCCCGGTTTTTCAGGAATTGGCGCAGGAGATCCTGGAATATCTCGGCGTGCCGCATGATCAGCCCATCAAGCCGCCAAAATTAATCGCGGAACAAAAGAAGGCTGCTCATGACGACGTTGAAGGAGATCATGAGCAGGTCGGCGACCTGGATGCGATGTTTGCCGAAGTGAACCATCTGCCGAAGGATGATCCTTTGCGCGCCCCACCCGTGAAAGCTCAGGCCACAGCCGCCGATGCAGATGAAGCCCGTGCGTATCTGCAAAATGCATCGGAATCGTCGACGTCGACTGCGGAGTTGGAGCGGACGACAATTGATTCGCCGCCAGCCAATGCCCATGCAGATGAAAGCATTACCTTCGCACGGCAAGTCTATTCCAGCGGCGAAGCTGCAGTCTTCTTCCGCTGAGAGCACACCTGCGGTCACTCTGGGATCGGGCGCGCCCGTGACCATGCCAGATTTTGCCGGCAAGGCTATGCGCGATGTGGTCGCGACGGCTGCCGACCTTGGATTGAACGTCCGAGTTTACGGCAGCGGTGTGGCTTCAGAGCAAGCTCCGGCTGCGGGTACAAAGGTTCCTGCCGGCACGACCGTTGTAGTTCGGTTTCATCCATAATTCATTCACAATCTAAATTCTGAAATCGCATCGAAGTATGCTTCAATGCAGAAGAACTGTTTTTGCATGTCGCCATGACTGAACATCCCTCCATGCAGTTTGAGGAAGTGCTGCGCGCGGTGCTGATGCGTGAGCGCGCGGGTTCGAATCCGAGGGTCAGCGACGTGGTGTACGACTCGCGCAACGTGAGCCCTGGAGCGCTGTTCGTCGCCATGCAGGGCGGCACGACGGATGGGAATCGTTTTATCGAGAGCGCGCTGCAGCAAGGCGCGGTCGCGCTGGTCACGGATTCCGAGTCGACATGGCAAAAGGTGCGCGCGGAGCGCCCTGAATTTGCAGTTGCGCTTGTCGAGCATGGACGTCGCGCATTGGCGGAAATCAGCGCGAATTTCTTTTCGCATCCCGAGCGCAGCCTGCAGTCTGAGCGGTGTGACAGGTACCAACGGCAAAACCACCACCACATATTTGTTGGAGTCGATGCTGCGGACTGCGGGGCGTACTTGCATTTTGGTGGGCACGATTGAGTACCATGTGGGCAATGAAGTTCGACCTTCTCCGCATACGACGCCGGAATCGCGGGACTTGTTTCAACTGTTCGCCGAAGGAGTCGCGGGCGGCGCGACGGAAGCCGTGATGGAGGTCTCGTCGCACGCGCTGGAGCAGGGAAGAGTCTGGGGCCTGCATTGGGACACGGCCGTGTTTACCAATTTGACTCAGGATCATCTCGATTTTCACGGCACCATGGAAGCGTATTTCGCGGCGAAGGCGAAGATGTTTACCGGAGAGAACGGAGCGGCTCCGCCACGTGTGGCGATCATCCATTGCGAAGATGAGTACGGTCAGCGTCTGGTTCCAATGGCGCGAGAGGCCGGATGCGAGGTGGTGGAGTTCGGACTGAACCGTGGAGATTTTCGAGCGGCAGAGGTTCAACTGGAGGCGAACGGAACTCGCTTTCAGATGGTGACGCCGACGGGGAGTGTGGATTTGCGGACTCATCTGCCGGGGCCGGTGAATGTGCTGAATCTGCTGGCGGCTTCCGCTGCGGCGATGGCGCGCGGATTGACGCATGAGGAAATTGCACGCGGAGTGGAAGCCATTGCGTATGTGCCCGGACGATTTCAAACGGTGGATTGCGGTCAGCCGTTTACCGTCGCGGTCGACTATGCGCACACAGATGACGCGTTGAGAAATGTGACGCGGCTGGCGCGGCAGCTGACAGCGCCACGGCATGGGCGAGTGATCACGGTATTTGGATGTGGCGGCGACCGCGATCGCAGCAAGCGTCCTCGCATGGGCCTAGCGGCTGGAGAGGGCAGCGATTTTGTTGTCGCCACCAGCGACAATCCTCGCTCAGAGGATCCCGGCGCGATCCTGCGAGGAAATTCTTCCGGGACTGAAGGCAAGCGGAGTGAAGTTTCAGGTTGAGCCCGATCGTGCGCGGTGCGATTCGGCTTGCGGTTGATGCGGCGCGAGAGAATGATGTCGTGCTGATTGCCGGCAAAGGTCACGAGAAAGTGCAAGTGCTGCGGGATCGGACGATTCCATTCGACGATGCAGAAGTAGCGAGAGAGGCCTTGCTGGAACGATATGGAAAATCTCGGACGCGCCGAACTAGGAGCAAAGTGCAACTGACCCTGGAACAAATCCGCGAATGGATGGCGGCCGAATTTGCTGCCGGGCCGACGCCGGCTGTGCAGCGAACCCTGGGGGCTGCGATGGCTACCGGGTATTCGATCGACTCGCGAACCATTCAGGCTGGCGATCTTTTTTTCGCCATTCACGGAGAGCGCTTCGACGGGCATGACTTTGTGGAGGCGGTGATTGAAGCGGGCGCAGTTGCGGCCGTTGTTGCGCGAACCAATTTCGAACGCTATTCGAGTATTGCCGTCCGCAAGCGCCTGCTGCTGGTGGATGATCCGCTGGCGGCCATGCAGCGGCTGGCGTCTTCCGTGCGTCGTCATTGGGGAAAGCGGGTCATCGGCATTACAGGCAGCGCTGGGAAAACTACGACCAAGGAAGCCATCGCGCAGGTGTTGGAGTCGCGTTTCAAAGTGCATAAGTCGCACGGAAATTTGAATAATCATTTTGGATTGCCGCTGCAGTTGCTGCGACTGCAGGCGGAGCATGAAGTTGCCATTCTGGAAATGGGCATGTCGCACGCGGGGGAGATTGCGGCGTTGTGCAAGATTGCCGCGCCGGATTGGGGTGTGGTGACGAACGTCGGTACTGCGCACGCGGAGAATTTTTCCGATGGGCAGGCCGGGATTGCCCGCGCGAAATATGAACTGATCGCATCGCTGCCGCGTCTCGGGACAGCCATTCTGAATTCCGATGACAAGTATGTTCGGCAATTTGGACGCGATTTTGCGGGCAAGACGATTTACTTCGGGACTGAAAAGCTGGCCGATCCCCGCGTGCTGTCGATCGCGCCGATGGGTGCGGAAGGCACGCGATTTACGGTGTGTGCGGACGGTAAAAGTGCGGAAGTGAAGCTGCAACTGATGGGCGAACACAACGTGCTAAATGCGCTGGCTGGGATTGCGGTCGGGTTGGCGAGCGGAATTTCATTAGAAGAATGTGCGGCCGCGCTGGAAAAGTTGGAACCACCGGACAAGCGTGGGCAGACGCTCGAGATTCGCGGCGCGACGCTGATCAATGACTCATACAACTCGAACCCGCAGGCATTGCGCGCCATGGTGGAAACGCTGCTGACGCTGCCGGCGAAGCGCACCATCGTCGTCGCGGGAGAGATGCTGGAGTTGGGGCCGGCGGGCCCGCGGCTGCATCGAGAGTGCGGCGAAATCATGGGCAAGCACGGCATCAATCTGGTGGTGGGTGTGCGCGGGGAAGCGTTGTCGATCGTCGAAGGAGCCAAGTCTGCGGGGGCTGAGGCAATTTTTGTCTCGACTCCGGAAGAAGCGGGCGAGTGGCTGCGCGAGAATTTGCGCGCGGGCGATGCGGTCCTGCTGAAGGCATCGCGAGGTGTGCGGTTGGAGCGCGCGCTGGAAGTATTGCAAGCGGAATAAATCTCGCGGCTACTGCGCGGCGGATGCCATCCATCCATGCAGGTGCAGCCAGTTCTGCAGCAGGATGGGCCACATACGCAGCTGCGGATTATCCTGCGCCAGGCCGGACCCGTGATGACCTTGCTCGAAAATGTGAAGCTCCGCGGGAACGCCGCTGCGCAGCAGTGCCTCGTAGAACAACACACTGTTCATGACGGGGACCGTCTCATCATTCGTGGTGCTGAAGAGGAACGTGGGCGGAGTTTGCGGCGTGACCTGGGTTTCGTTGGAGAGCTCGTTCACGAGCATGGGATTCGGTTCGTCTCCCAGCAGATTGATGCAGCGAGCCATTGTGGGTGATGCCGGGTTCCATGCTGATGACAGGGTAGGCGAGCACCATGAAGTCCGGACGACTGCTGGCGTGCTCGATGGGATCCGTCGCGTCGGGATTGCCATTGTCGAAATGCGTGCCAGCCGTGGAAGCGAGATGGCCTCCGGCAGAAAATCCCATAATGCCGATGCGGTCGGGATCGATGGAGTCTTCGGCGGCATGCGTGCGCACATAGCGAATGGCGCGTTGGGCATCGAGCAGCGGAATCGGATGGTGATAGCGCGGGCCGTAGCGATAGGTGAGGACAAAGGCTGCCACTCCGCGATCGTTGAGCCACTGGGCGACTTCAGTCCCTTCATAATCGATTGCAAGTCCTGAATAACCTCCGCCAGGACAGATCACAATCGCGGTGTGGGTCGGATTCTGCGCAGGCAAAAAGGGTGTGACCGTCGGTTTATCGAGCGGGGTATCTCCCACAGCGCCGGGCGCGCCGTTCGGCCACAGCAGAATTGGTGCGGGGGCTGCGGTTGAGGGGAAGGGGTCGATTGCGCCGCAAGCAGAGCAAAGATAAACATGCGAAGGCAAATAAAGATGGAGTGAGGCGCGGAGAAAGCGGCGGCCGAAGCGGGCTCACTTCTTTTCCTCCGAGAGCACGGCCACCCCATATTGCGGCAACGTCACCGACTGCACCGATCCGCCATCGAGGACGTTCTGCATTGCGGCGGGCAGAGTGATCGTTTGCGGGTCGGATGCCCAATTGATCAGCACATAGACGGTATGATCTTTGCCGTAGCGTGGGTCAACCTCGACATTGGGCGGGACGTTTGGCAAGGCCGATGTGACGCCGCTCATCTGCGTCATCCAGTCGGCCAGTTTCGCCATACCGGCTTCATCCATCCAGGCACCCACGTAGGTGATGCTGCCCTTGCCAACCTTGCGGGTAATGATGGCGGGTTTGCCGTCGAGCCAGCCATTGCTTTTGCCGTAGGTTTCCAGCACCTGCGTATCAGGCGCTTTGGTGCTAAGGAGTTCTGCCCAAAGCTGGCTGGTGTTGGCTCCAAACTGGCCATCGACAGGTACGGGATGGATGAGTGCGTAGTACTGCTCCACGCGGCCGCCGAGCAAGGGAACCAGCGGACCGGGCTGGCGCTCGACCTGCAATCCGTTATCGACATTTTTCATTCCAGATCGCTGCCCAAGGACTAGATGGCCGCCGTTATTCACGTAGGACATTAGATTTTTTGCGGCCGCATCGGTCAGGACATTCAATCCCGGAGCGACGACTAACTTGTAGCCGTCAAGGGGAACGGTTGGCTGCACGATGTCGACGGACTGCGCGATATTTTTGAGCGGCTGGTAATAGCTGAGAAGCTCGTCAATGGGATCGTAGTTTTTATTGTGACGTTGCCAGTCGATGGCCCAGAAGCTGGGATAGGTGTGGAGAATGGCAACCTGCGATTTTGGTGATGTGCCCTCCAGCACGGAGCCGGCTTTCGCGAAATCTCGGCCTAGCTCGGCCACTTCGGGGTACAGGGGGACTGGTGTGCCGTCGGATCCGACGAGTGTGCCGTGGTATTCCTCCTGGCCATTGAGATCGCTACGCCATTGCCAGTAGCTGACAGCGTCTGCGCCGTGGCCAATGTTCTCCCACGCCAGCGCGCGGACTTCGCCTTTATTCAAATCATTGTTGATGGCCGCCCAGTTCACGTGGCCGGGCTGCGTTTCCATGATCCAGAAATTCTTCTGCTTGAATCCGCGCGTCAGGTCGTCGGTCGAACCATTCTTGTATTGGTTGACGTGGCCTTCGCCGACATAGTCATCCCAGGAAGCTAGATCAAGATCTTTGGCGACGGCGTAGTGATCGTAGCCATCAAACCAACCCATCATATTGGTGGTGATGAACTGTCGCGGCGCAGCATTTTCGCGGATGGCGTCGAGCTGGTTTTTCTGATAGCTGACCCAGGTGGCGGAGACGAAGCGTTTCCAACTCAACAGCAGGCCAGGATTGCCGGGTTTGGTTTCGATGGGAATCTGATTCCAGTTGTTGTAGGTCTGGCTCCAGTAGGCCGTTGTCCAGCGCTCGTTCAGATTATCCAGCGTGCCGTAGCGCTGCTTCACCCAGTTCTGAAAGTCGGTGCGAGTTTGCGGATCGAACGATGCTTCCGCATATTCGTTATCAATCTGCCAGCCGATGACGTAGGGATTGTGGCCGAAGCGCTTGGCCATGCGAGTGGCAATGTCGCGGGCTAGCTCGCGATATTTTGGATTGTCCCAGTTGAATTGCTGGCGATTGCCATGTTCGGCGCGATGGCCGTCTTCATCGATGCGCAGCGTCTCTGGATATTTTTGCGTGAGCCAGGCGGGGGGTGCGGCGGTGGGCGTGCCTAGCACGGTGTAGATGCCATGCTGTCCGGCTTCATCGATGGCGCGTTCCAGCCAGCCAAATTGATAGTCGCCCTCGGAGGGTTCCATCTTGCTCCAGGCAAACTCCCCAACACGAACGAAGCGAATGCCGGCCTTCTGCATCAGTTCCAGATCGGCAGGCCAGCGCGACTCCGGCCATTGTTCCGGATACCAGGCGGTGCCAAGCAGAATGGGCGGCGGCGGTGCGGCTTTCGGCGGTGTTGGCGGGGGATTGCGCGATTGCAAGTTGTTGGAACGAAGCATCCCAGGCAGACGAGGAATGATGCAACCGCGGCGGCGAGGTATTTTCGATTTTTTGTCATGGCAGTCTCAATGGTTGGATTTCGGGGCAACGGAATGAATGCTTTTTATCTCGTCGCCCATGATAGACGTATTCACCGGAAGAAGTCTTCACGCGCGAAATTGTGACTGCATGCACAAGCGTGCGTTTCGTCGACTCGAATTCTGGCAATCAGAAAGCGGAGTGAAAGTATCCAGCATCTACGCAAGGAAGAACACTGCGTGTTCGTTAGCTGTAATATTGCGCGCGGCCGACAAATTTCAGAAACATAACCTGAGGAGAAATACATCATGGATTATCGAGTTCGCCCCGGCGAAATGCAGGAAGATCAAGTGACCGCAATGCTGGAGAGATATTCGTCGAAGTGGCCGACCAGCTTATTTATGGGCGCTGCCATTGCGTCGATCATTGGATCGATGATTTTGAAGAATCAGCGGAAGCACAGCGATGCGCTGTTCGTTGGACAATGGGTGGCGCCGTTTTTGATCCTGGGTTTGTACAACAAGTCGGTGAAGCAGCATGGGTCGGACCGAGGTGGCTGGCGCCGTTATGAGCCCGGAGACGCGGAGGAACACGAAGAATCGATGAGCGCTTCGTAGACGCGTTTTTGCGCTAATCCGGCCGCATTCGACACCTGTCGCAGCCCCGTGATACTCTCGTCTGTTTTCTGGCAAGGAGACAGTTGAATGAGCGCAGGAGCAGCGGCAGACTCGAATGCGGGGCAGGCCAGGTTTCACATGTTCACGGACGAGCAGCAGCAGCTTCGCAAAGAGATTCGCGAGTTTGCCGCTCGCGAAATTGCGCCTAATGTGAGCCGCTGGGATGAAGCGAGCGAGTTTCCCGCCGAGCTGGTGAAAGAGCTGGGCCGCATGGGGCTGATGGGCGTGATTTTCCCGCAGCAATATGGCGGCTCGGAACTTGGCTACGTGGAATACGTGATCGCGATTGAGGAATTGTCGCGGGTGGACGGGTCGATCGGCATTATTGTGGCCTCGCACAATTCTTTGGCGACCAATCATATTTTTCTGGCGGGGACGGAGGAACAGCGGCAGAAGTATGTGACGAAACTTGCGAGCGGAGAATGGCTGGGGGCGTGGGGATTGACGGAGCCAGGCTCTGGCTCGGATGCAGGCGGAGCGCGGACGACGGCGGTGAAGAAGGGCGATCGCTGGGTGTTGAATGGCAACAAGACCTTCATCACCAATGGCCATTATGCGGATGTTTCGGTGGTCATCGCGGTGACGGACAGGGCGAAGAAGACGCATGGATTTTCCGCGTTCATTGTTGAAAAGGGGACGCCGGGATTTCGTTCTGGCAAGAAGGAGAACAAGCTTGGACTGCGTGCCAGCGATACGTCGGAGCTGATCTTTGAAGACTGCGAAATTCCAGAGGAGAATCTGCTGGGCAAGTTAGGCGAGGGCTTTGTCGACTCCATGCGGGTGTTGGATGGTGGGCGGATTTCGATTGCGGCGCTGTCGCTGGGAATGGCGCAGGGAGCGTTTGACGCGGCGTTGCAATACACGCAACATCGCAAGCAATTCGGCAAAGCGATCAGCGAGTTCCAGGGAATTCAATGGAAGATTGCGGATATGGCGACGCAACTGGATGCTGCGAAGCTGCTGACCTTCCGGGCGGCGCAGATGAAAGATGCGGGCATGAAGACGACGCTGGAATCGTCGATGGCGAAGCTGTATGCGAGCGAGGTTGCGGTGAGGATTTGTGAGGAGGGAGTGCAGCTGCATGGAGGCTATGGCTTCATCAAGGATTATCCGGCGGAGAAGTTTTATCGCGATGTGAAGTTGTGCACGATCGGGGAGGGGACCAGCGAGATTCAGCGGCTGGTGATTGCAAGGGAAGTGTTGAAGAGACCGTGAAAAGTTGAAGGATTATGCAGAAAAGTTGAAGGATTATACGGAGATAGTTGAAGGATTATACGGAGAAGTTGAAGGATTATGCAGCGGCTGCGTTTTTCGTTAAGCCATTTAGATTCAACTGGATGATTGGACAAAGTCAAAACTTTTGGCTGGAAAACGCGCTTTTTACGAAAAAAATGAAAAATTCACAGCTGCTTTTGTCCGTCGGGCCAGACGACTGGGTTGCAGCATGCAGTCGGAGACCTCTAACTATTATTGTATCAACCTGGGAGCAATGGATGCGCCAAAGAGTAGCGTTGGGTCAATATTTTCAGCATCAGGACGATTACCTGATCAGACCATTTTAACGAAGGAAAGGTGGAGATTATCGCAAGAAGCAGCGGGGAAGATTGTCCGCTGTGTCACCGACGTCGCCAGCTGCCAATGGCGAACGAGCAGCAAGCCAATGAAGACTGGAATGCGGCCACCCCGCCGGGTGCCTATCTCTACCCTCCGTCCGATTCCTGCAGGCTGAGCATTCTCGGTTCTGGAGCGAAGATCGATGTCGTATTGCACAGGGCAGCAATGATGATCCAGCACCACACTGGACAAGCAACACTACCGCTCTGCGTGTCAGAATCTGGATTAGGGTTGAGGACTGTCCACGGAGAACCTTATCCCTTGGCACATGAAAATCACGCCCATTGACAATAAGGCAAGTCCGTATAAAACCACAGGGCGACATTTTTCCCAAGTGCAGCATGGATCAGCACGGGTAGCGATAGCAGCGGTAAATGCCCGATAAGAACGGTTCATCGGATTTCGAAACCGCTCGCGAATTACGAAATACATCACGGCAAACAGGTGAGTGCGACACTAATGATCCCGGCCATGGCGAGCTGTAACGAGTGCGATGGCAGTCGATCTCATTGGTCTCTACGTTAGCGACAACCTCGAACATCGGCTATTGGTTGGAATGGCGCTATGTTTAGTCCCGCCCTAATGGAACCGGGACGGGACCTAGACGACATCCGCTTGGCAGGCGCTGCAATCGCCTCTGGATTCTTCGCTGCGCTCAGAATGACGTTATTGTTATGACTACAGTACCTGTAAATCCGCCATCGTCCAATCACTCGATGGGTTCGACGGGTTTGGTGCGGAAGCGGGGCTTTTTCATCAGGTAGCCGATGGGGATCAGGCAGGCGGTCATGATGACCAGGATGTGCACCGTATCGACGTAGGCGAGCACGGTGGCCTGCTGCATCATCATCTCGTAAATGCGTGCGGTGGCATGGCGGGCGGCATCGGCCGCGGAAAATCCTCGATTCTGTAATGCGCCTGCGAGGCCTTGTTGCATGGCCTGGTATCTTGGCGAAGCGCCGTACACATTCGCCGACAAAAACTGCTGGTGCGTCTGGGCGCGCCGGATCAGCATGGTGCTGATAAAGGACACGCCAATGCTGCCGCCGATATTGCGCGCAAAGGCGGTCAGGCCGGAGACCTCATTATTTTTATCCTGCGGAACGCCCAACGTAGGACATGACGCTGATGGGCACGAACAGGAACGGCATGCCGAGCACCATGATGACGCGCCAACTGACGGCGTTGCCGAAGGCGATGCTGAGATTGAGATTGCCAATACGCCAGATGCCGAAGGTCAGCAGGCAAAAGCCAAAGGTAATCATCAGGCGCGGATCTAGTTTTTGCCCGAGGAAGCCGACGATGGGCAGCAGCACGATTAAAACCAGTGCGCCCGCGGAGAGCGCCATGCCGGCATCTGTGGCGGAGTAGCCCAGCACCTCCTGCAGAAATTGCGGAATCATGACGGTGGTCGAATAGAGGGCGGCGCCGATGGCCACCATGACAATTTGACTCATGGCGAAGTTGCGCTTGCCATACAACGACAGGTCGATGATGGGGTGTTTTGAATTCCACTCGCGATAGAGAAAGACGAGGAGGCCAACACCGGCAATTACGGCGCAGGTGACGATCAGGCGGGAACCAAACCAGTCGTCTTCCTGACCTTTGTCGAGCATGATCTGCAGGGCTCCGATGCTGAGCGCGAGCAGACCCAGGCCGAAGCCGTCCACACCCTTGGTGCGTTCGCGCACCTTTTTCAGGTAGGGCGGGTCTTCTACAATTCGGTTGGTGAGCAGCAGAGAGATGATGCCGACGGGAATGTTGAGAAAGAAAATCCAGCGCCAGGCGTAGTTGTCGGTGATCCAGCCACCGATGGTGGGGCCGATTGCCGGGGCCACGACCACAGCCATTCCGTAAAGAGAAAACGCCATACTTCGTTTCTCGGGGGCAAAGGTGTCGGCGAGGATGGCGCGCTCGCTGGGCTGGAGTCCTCCTCCGCCAATGCCTTGAACCACGCGGAAAAAGATCAACATGGGCAGCGAGGTGGCTAAGCCGCAGAGAAACGAAGACAAGGTGAACAAAGCCACGCAGCTCATGTAAAAACGTTTGCGTCCGATGCGATTGGAGATCCAGCCGCTGATGGGCAGGACGATCGCATTCGACACCAGGTAGGAGGTGAGGATCCAGGTAGCTTCGTTATAGCTGGCGCCGAGGGTACCGGCAATGTGGGGCAGCGCGACGTTGGCGATGCTGGTATCGAGCGACTCCATAAACGTCGCCAGCGTCACCGTAAAGGTGATCACCCACGGATTAAATCGTGGCGTCCAGTGTTCGTAGTGAAATTCGCTGTCGTAGTCCCGATCCTTGGAGGCAGGGACAACGGAAGACTGCGCCATGCCTGCTCCCTAGGGTGTTCTTAATGGTAAACGCGATGCAACTGTGAAAACCTTGCAGCGAAATCTTGAGCACCGAGTCGAGGGAAATTTCCCTTGGGAAAAAGGAGCTGCCATCGCAAGAAAGTTCCTTATCAGAATAAATTAGAGATTCCTGAAAGCAGCGATTGGTCGCAAATAGGTGGGGTGCAATCGGGAATACATGCGCGGACAGAACGCGATATGATCGCAAACGGGTATGGCAACCGTCACCTCCACACCGGCCGGCCGCCGGGAAGCTGCTGAAAACCTTGTCGCCAATTTGCGGGGCGGGGATGTTCGTGCGTTGGCGCGGGCGATCTCGCTGGTAGAAAATGACGCGCCGGCGGCGAGCTGCGGTTTTGTCGGCATGCTTTCCGCATACCGGGCAGGCGTTGCGAATTGGATTGACGGGTGCGCCAGGGTCGGGGAAGAGTACCCTGGTGGATCGGCTGGCGGCACATTATCGCGCGGATCAGCAGACGGTGGGAATTGTTGCAGTCGATCCTACAAGTCCGTTTACAGGCGGGGCGATCCTGGGCGATCGCATTCGCATGCAGAGTCATCATGCCGATCCGGGTTTGTACATTCGCAGCATGGCGACGCGAGGTTTTCTGGGAGGATTGGCGTCGACGACGGCGGATATTGCTTCGGTGGTGGAGGCGAGCGGAAAAACTCGGCTGCTGATTGAGACCGTGGGCGTGGGTCAGGATGAAGTGGATATTGTGCGCCTGGCGGATGTGACTGTGGTGGTGCTGGTGCCGGGACTTGGCGATGATGTGCAGAGCATCAAGGCGGGGATTCTGGAGATCGCCGACATTTTTGTGGTGAACAAAAGCGATCGTGAAGGCGCCGATCGAGTGGAACGGGAAATACGCGCGATGCAATCGCTGGGCGGGCATGGTGAAGGATGGGTGCCACCGGTGGTGCGGACGGTTGCGACTACAGGAGAGGGAACGGCGGCATTGGCGGAGGCGATTGATCGTTGTGCGGATTCTTTGCGGAAGGACGGCAAGCTGGAAGAAAAGAGGACGGCTGCATGGCAGGCTCGGCTGGTCGAAATGATTCGGCAAAAATTGGTGCGAGAGCTGGTGCGGCATCGGCTGGGTAAGGCGGAGCTGGAGGCGCATGCGCGAGCGGTGGCGGCGCGGCAGGAAGATCCTTATCTGCTGGTGGACGGACTGGTGCGTGGGCTATTAGATTTGCACAGGGACGATGGGAACATCTAGTACTACAGTTGTCAGTTGTCGTTGGTTGCCAGGAGTGGAGCCCGGGCCTAAAGGCCGTCAAAATCAGAATGTTTTCAGGGGGCTGAAGCCCCCTGCTCCCTCCGAAACGGCGATTTAGCGTTGAGCTTCGTGATTTCATCATGGCGTTCGGAGAAGTAGTTTCATTGTTGAGGGAACGGCGAGGCAGGAGGAAAACCTGGCGCCGGAAAGGTTGAACATCAGGACCATGTTTCATATTGATCATCTTGGAATTGCAGTGAGGGATTTGCGTCAGGCGTGCAGCTTTTATGAGCTGCTGGGAATGCCTGTTGGAACGCCGGAATTTGTGGAACATGAGCAGGTGAATGCGGTGATGGTGCAGGCGGGTGAAAGCCGCATCGAGTTGTTGGAGCCGACGTCGCCGGAGTCTGTGATTGGGCGATTCATCGAACGCCGGGGCGAGGGAATGCACCACGTCGCGCTGCATGTGGATGATATTGAGGATGTGTTTGCGGAGATGAAATGCGCGGGGATGCGGCTGGTGGCGGATGAACTGAAGATCGGCGCGGGCGGGCATCTATATTTCTTCGTGCATCCTTCGAGCACCGGCGGCGTGTTGGTGGAGATTTGCCAGAATGCCGACGCGGACGTCGCAATCTGATGTTGCTGCTCGTCGTCGATACGGCTGGGCCTACGGGCGGAGTGCTGCTGGCCGGAATCAGTGAGAACAAAAAAGATGAAGGCTCAGCCGCAGAAATTTTGGGCGAGGTCGAGTTGCATCCGCGCCAGTTTTCAGCGGAGTTGATTCCGGCGATTGCTGAATTGCTACGAGCGAAGGAACGGCGGCTGGCGGATGTGGACGCGTTCGCGGTGGTTGCCGGGCCGGGATCGTTTACCGGGCTGCGGGTAGGGCTAAGCGCGGTGAAAGCGATGGCGGAAGTGACGGGGAAGCCAATTCTGACGCTGTCGCGGCTGGCGATTCTGGCGTCTATGGCGGCGAGGCTTCCATCGAGCGAGCGTGGGGTTGGAGCGGTGCATGTCGTGCTGGATGCGGGGCGTGGAGAGTTCTATCTCGGGGTGTATCGAGACGCGGGAAAGACGCGCGTGGCGGAGTCATTTGAAACGCTCGCGGCGCTGGAAGAAAAAATTAGTCAGGACCATGGTTTGGTGATTGCGTCGGAGGCGTCGGTGAAGGCGGCGTTTGATTCTGTCGCTGGGGCGAGGTTATGCGAAGTGCCGGCGCCGTCGGTGCGAGATGCGCTGCCGCTGGCTGTGGAGGAGTGGCGGGCGGGACGATTTCATGATCCGGCCAGCTGTCGACGCGAATTATTTGCGGCGTTCGGACGCAGTGGTGGTGGTGCGAACGAAGGCGGAGCCGGTGGCGCAGGTCGGGCACGCCGAGGAGATCCCTTGAGCCGGCCGCACATGGCGATAGAGGGCACAGGGAATCGTAATTCGCCGGGCGGAGCTTGAGGACGTCGATGTTGTGCTGGAACGCGTGTGGTCGTTGGCCGAGGCCTCGGCGACGGCGGCGCGTTGGACGAGAGCCGCTTTTTATCCTTACCTGGCGACCGACGCAGCTGGCGGAGCTTTGCAGGCGAAGGCGATGTTTCTTGCGTGTGCCAGCTCCGAGAAAGACGCGACGGAGCCGGATGCAGAGGTCGCGGGGGTGGATCGGATCGTTGGATTTGCGGCATTTTCCGCGATTTTGACGGTGGGCGCTGGGGAGTCCACGCTGGAAAACATGGCGGTGGCCCCGGCGTGGCAGAGGCAAGGGATTGGGAAGCGGTTGCTGGCGGCCGGGTTGCTGTGGTGTCGCGCTCAGGGTTCCGACACGGTTTTTCTTGAGGTGCGCCAATCGAACCAGGCGGCCATTACGCTGTACGAGCGGGCTGGGTTCCTGGCGGTGGGGAACCGGCCTGGATATTATCGGGAGCCGACAGAAGATGGGCTTCAGATGCAGAAAACCTGGGTCCAGTCGCCCCGGCTGGTTGAAAATTCATCCTGTTGAAATCTCTCCATTGCATCCGGTTGACGCGCGTGGTAGTTTGGCTGTCAATACGGAATCAGGAGGTACTTCCTTATGGAAATTTCCGTTGAGGCTTCACAGTCCGAAGCCACCCCTTTGGGTCGTCTGGTGGAAGAACACCGGAAATATTCCCAAGCCTTAGAGGCCATTTTGGCCCAGCCATATCTGAGCGACACCGAGCAGATAGAAGCAGCGCGACTGAAAAAACTAAAACTGAAATTGAAAGATCAGATGGCGGGATTCGCGCGCACCGCTCCATCGACGTAGTTCGACAAGAAAAATGCGCTCGTTAGGATTCTCGCGACGAACCGTATAATCTGTTGTACGCAATGGTTCGAGACGGATACTTCTACGGGTTAGGCTTCGGGGCGGTCGGTGTCCTTGTATGGGTTGCCACGCACTCGGTGTTGCTGACAGCAATCCCGGTTCTGTTGGCTGCGTTCTTCCTGTGGTTCTTTCGCGATCCTGAACGGGCCATTCCAGAAGCTCCGGGCCTGATTGTTTCTCCCGCCGACGGCAAAGTTACCCTGATCGAAACGGTGGAGACTGTCGCGGGACCGCAGCGGCGCATCAGCATCTTCCTGAACGTTTTTAATGTGCACGTGAATCGAGCTCCGATTGCGGGGAACGTGCAAGTCATCGACTACAAAAAAGGCAAATATCTGAACGCGATGAACCCCGAGTCGGCGGTTGCGAACGAGCGCAATTATGTCGAGGTGGCGGGCGAGTTGTGCACGGTGGCGTTCACGCAGATTGCGGGGTTGCTGGCACGGCGCATTGTCTTCCAGAAAAAGGTTGGCGACTGGGTGCATCGCGGAGAGCGCGTGGGGCTGATCAAATTTGGTTCCCGCGTCGATGTGGTGTTTCCGATTTCCTGCGAGGTTCTGGTGACGGTGGGGCAGATCGTTCACGGTGGCGCATCGATCCTGGCGGTCATGCCATCGAGTGACATCGAAGATGAATTGTTGGCAACGGTCTCGTCCGATGAAGCTCCCTTTGGTTTGGTCACGGAGCCGGTTCGATGAGTGCGGACCTGCAAAAGCGCGGGCCCGCGCGCCGCGGCATGTACATTCTGCCGTCATTATTTACGGCAGGCAGTATTGCTGCTGGATTCTATGCCATTGTGCAGAGCCTGCAGGGCTCGCCGACCGAGCCGCACCACTTTGACCATGCAGCGTTGGTGATTGGGCTGGCGATTCCGTTCGATGGGTTGGATGGCCGGATCGCGCGCATGACGAATACTGCGTCTGACTTCGGCAAGGAGCTGGATTCGCTGGCCGACGTGATTACGTTTGGGGTTGCGCCCAGCATCCTGGCGTACAGCTGGGGTTTCCGCATGCTGCCGCCGACGATGGATCCGGTGCTGCGGCACAAGTTGTTGCAGATTGGCGCGGTGGTTTGTTTTCTGTTTTTGATTTGCGGCGCTTGCAGGCTGGCGCGATTCAATACCAGCGCCGATGCGAAGCCGAAAAATCCTGGACGCCCCGATCGAAAATATTTTGTCGGCATGCCGATCCCGGCTGCTGCCGGCGTGATTGCGGCGTGCGTTCACTGTTTTCTGGGCACGCCGGTCTTTAGCGCTGCGGCTGCAGGTGTGTGGATTGGCTTGATTGGGCTGGTTGGATTTCTGATGGTGAGCACCTGGCGGTTTTGGAGCGGCAAAGAGATTACGCTGACCAGCCGCCATCCGTTTCAGGTGCTGGTGCTGATTGGCGCGGCGGTTTCGGTGCTGCTGTTGTTCTCCCAGGTTTTGCTGCTGGTGATTGCGTTGGGCTATATGTTTTCCGGGCTGGTAGCGCGGGCGGCGTATACCTGGACATCGCGACATCGACGAATTCAGAAACCTGACGGAAGCCTTCCCCGTCCAACCATCGACCCCACCTAAGCGCTTCAGAAAATCGAACGTTGCTGCGGGCTGAAAACGATATCGAGGATCCATGTCAGAGAAGTCGCTAAAAATTGCGGTGGTGGGTGCGGGAACTTTGCTGGGTAAGGCCCTGAGCGATGAATTGGCGCTGTCCGCATTTGCCTCCGCGGATATACGGCTGCTCGACGATGATGAGGATGTGCAGGGCAAGCTGGCGGCGGTGGACGATGAGATTACTCTGATCCAGCGCATCGAGCCGGATTCCTTTGATGGATGCGACTTTATATTTTTCGCGTGCGATCCTGCGATTACAAAAAAGCATCTGCGACAGGCGTTGAAGTCTGGCGCGTGCATCGTGGATTTGAGCGGGGAACTGGAGAAGGCGCCGGGTGTGTTGGTGCGCGCGCCGTGGGTTCCGGAGCGACCTGCTGGCGATGCAAGTGCTGGAGCGCGAGGTGCGGCGAAGACTCCGACGCCGGATCTGGATACGCGTGCCGTGGTGTCCGCGCATCCGGTGGCTGTGCTGCTGGCCATGCTGGCGGCGCGCAGTCAGAAGGTGGGACCGTTGCATGGGCTGTGGGCGACACTGTTGCAACCAGCGTCAGAGTATGGACACGCGGCGTTGGAAGAATTGCATCAGCAGACGGCGAATCTGCTCTCCTTCCAGCCGTTGCCGACGGAAGTTTTTGGCGGGCAGACCGCATTCACGTTAGCGGTTTCATTCGATGCCGCGGGACAGGCGGCACTTTCTACGGCGGCAGACAAAATTCGTCGACACTACGCGAAGATTTCTTCGGTTCCCGCATCGTCACTGGCGCTGCAGGTAATCCAGGTTCCCGTGTTTCACGGATACGCGCTGTCGGTGTCGGTCGAGTTTCCGCATCCAGTTGCTGCGGGCGCGTTGGCCAAGGCGCTGGCAGGATCGCATGTGCGCATCGTTGCGGATGCGACAGCGTTCCCCGGCAATGTGCAGGCGGTGGAGGAGCAGGAGGCGCAGGTCCTGGTGCAGCCGGTGTTCCCGCCGTCGGAGTCTGATCCGGTTGCAGCAGGAGAATCGAAAAGTTCTACGGTACAAGAGAATGTGCCGCCGCGAGACGAATCGATTCTGGCTATGGATTGTCGCCGACAACCTGAAGTTCGCTGCTCAAAATGCGATTGCCTGCGCGGTTGAATTGAATCGACTGCGACCCCGCGGAAAAGTCCAGTAGCACGCCTACCTATTCCTTTGCAGGAGAGCCATGCAGACACCAAGAAGAGACTTGCTGAAACTTGCCGGCGGCGGGATTGCCGCATCCTTGATGAGCGCGAATCCATTGCAGGCGGCGGATTCTCCTCAGATTGGGGGAATGCATCCGGCGGGCAGCGTATTTCCGGTGCGCAGGTTTGGTGCGGTTGGCGATGGAACGACCATCGATACGCCGGCGATTAATAGAGCGATTGATGCGGCTGCGGCTGCGGGTGGCGGAGTGGTTCACTTTCCGGCGGGAACGTATGCGTGTTATTCCATCCATCTGAAAAGTAATGTGACGCTGTTTCTGGATCAGGGTGCGACGATCCTGGCTGCGCCCAAGCCCGCGGACGGAGGGTCCGGTGGTTACGATGCGCCCGAGCCGGATGCGCCGTGGCACGCGTACCAGGACTTTGGCCATTCTCACTGGCACAACAGTTTGATCTGGGGCGAGGACCTGCACGATTGCGGCATCGCGGGGCCGGGTCGAATCTGGGGCAAGGGATTGGATCGCGGCTGGGGTCGAAATACTTTTGACAAAGAGGACAAGGCGGGAGCCGGCAACAAGTCGATCGCGCTGAAGAATTGCCACAACGTTTTCCTGAAAGATTTTTCGATCTTGCAAGGGGGATGGTTTGCCATCCTGGTGACAGGCGTCGACAACCTGACCATCGACAATTTGACCATCGATACCAATCGAGACGGCATGGATATTGATTGCTGCCGCAATGTTCGCGTGTCGAATTGCACGGTGAATTCTCCGTGGGACGATGCGATCGTGCCGAAGAGTTCATTTGCGCTGGGGTATGCGCGTTCGACGGAGAACGTGACGATCTCGAACTGCTACGTGACCGGTACCTACCAGATGGGAAGTTTGCTGGATGGGACGCTGAAGAAATTTGCGGGCGCGAAGGATGCGCCGCGCATTGGGCGGATCAAGCTGGGGACGGAGTCGAATGGCGGCTTCAAGAACATCGCTGTGTCGAACTGCGTGTTTGAGGGCTGTCACGGGCTGGCGCTGGAGACGGTGGATGGAGCGCTGCTGGAAGATGTTGCGATTACCAACATCACCATGCGGGATATTGTGACGGCGCCGATTTTCTTGCGGCTGGGCGCAAGAATGCGCGGGCCGGCGAATGTGCCGGTGGGTCAGCTGCGGCGCATTTTGATCAGCAATATTGTGGCGTCGAACGTGAATCCGCAGCAGTGCTCGATTTTGAGCGGCATCCCGGATCACGCGATTGAAGATATTAAGATCAGCGATGTTTTTATTCAGCAGCAGGGCGGCGGAACGCGAGAGCAGGCGGCACTGAATCCGCCGGAGGTGGGGAATCAGTATCCGGAACCGAATATGTTTGGAGTGACGCCGGCGCAGGGATTTTATTTGCGTCACGTGAAGAATATCGACATGAGTCATATTGAAATTGCGTCGATTGCGCCGGATGCCCGGCCGGGTTTCGTGCTGCGTGATGTGCAGGGTGCGGATTTTCTTCGCGTGAAGGCGCAGAAAGAGGCGGGCGTGCCGACCTTCGCGCTGCATGATGTGCAGGATTTTAATTGCGCGCTGAGCCGTGGTGTGCCTGACACCACCATTACCAAGGTTAGCGAAAAGACGCTTTAAACCCTGCGGACAAAGATGGCGTGTGCAAAGATCGACAAGGGAATTCTGTTCGCCTGCTTGCGAGCAGCTTGAGGATGACATGGAAGTAAGCGAGCATCCGCGAAAGACTACGAATCACAAGGCCCGCAAGGTTTCTCTGTCGGGATATGCGCTGATTAATTCTCCGCGTCTGAACAAGGGAACGGCATTTTCCGATGCGGAGCGCGATGAATTTCATCTGCATGGATTGCTGCCGCCGCACGTGGGGACCCTGAAGGAGCAGATTGAGCGCAGGCTTCAGGCGTTGCGCGAGCAGCCGACCTCGTTCCACAAATATACGTTTCTGCGCGATCTGCAGGATGCGAACGAGACATTGTTCTACTCGCTAATCCTGCAGAATATTGCAGAAGTTTTGCCGCTGGTTTATACGCCCACGGTTGGCGAAGGGTGCCAGCGATTCAGCGAGATTTGGCGAAAGCCGCGCGGATTATTTCTCAGCTATCCCAACAAAGATCGCATCCATCAGATCCTGAGCCATTCTCATTTCGACGATGTGAAATGTATCGTGGTCAGCGACGGCGAACGCATACTGGGGCTGGGCGATCAGGGTGCGGGCGGAATGGGCATCCCGATCGGGAAGATGGCGCTGTACACGGCGCTCGGCGGGATTCATCCGGAGCATTGCCTGCCGGTGCTGCTGGATGTCGGCACGGACAATGAAGAGCGACTGAACAGTCCGATCTATATCGGTTGGAGACATCGCCGGGTTCGCGGCGAGCAGTATGACGAGTTCGTCGACACGTTTGTGAAAAGTGTGAAGAAGCGCTGGCCGCATGTGCTGTTGCAGTGGGAAGACTTTGCGGGTTCGAATGCCGCGCGGCTGCTGGCTCGCTATCGAGGCCAGCTATGCACGTTTAACGACGATATTCAGGGGACGGCAGCGGTGGCGGCGGCGACGTTGCTTTCTGCGCTCCACGTCACGGGCGAACCGCTGGAAGAACAGAGAATTGTCATTTTTGGTTTCGGCACTGCGGGCATTGGAATCGCAAACATCCTCGTACAGGTAATGGTGGACAGAGGAATTCCAGTCGAGGCGGCGCGGAAGTGTTTTTATGCGGTCGATCGTTGCGGACTGATCACCGAGCACGGCAAGGATGTGCGACCGGAGCAATTGCCGTTCGCGCGCGCAGAGGAGGAAGTGCGGTCGTGGAGATCGGCTGGAGATGATGTTTCATTGGTGGACGTGATGCGGCACGCCAAGCCTACGGTGCTGATTGGAGTGTCGGGACAATGCGGCGCTTTTTCCGAAGAGGCGGTGCGCGAAATGGCCACGCATACTGCGCGGCCGATACTTTTCGCGCTGTCGAATCCTACTTCCTGCTGCGAAGCGACACCGCACGACCTGGTGAACTGGACGGAAGGACGAGCGCTGATCGGTACGGGGAGTCCGTTCGAGCCGGTTACATTCAACGGCCAAAAAGTGACGATTGCGCAGCCGAATAATTCTTATATTTTTCCTGGATTGGCCCTGGGAATCATCGCATCGAAGGCGAGACGCGTGACCGATACGATGATCATGGCAGCGGCGAAGGAATTGGCGCGTCTGGTGCCCACACACAAAGACAGGAATGCAAATCTGTTGCCGCCACTCTCTGATTCGCGGCATCTGAGCCGCTTGATCGCGCGGGCGGTGGGGAAGCGGGCGCTGCAGGATGGCGAGGCGCAAATTGCGGATGAGGAGATGTTGGAGCGCGAGCTGGATGCAAATATCTGGGAGCCGGTCTATGTTCCATACGAGCGGGCCCGGAACGCCGGCAAGTGATGTGGGTGTAGTTGCGAAGTCGGGCGGGAGCCTGGAATAGCGACGCGCTGGCCGCCGGTATCTGCATAAGCTTTCAGGTGGTTAAAGCTGGAGAGCTGGGCGGACTGCTTATCTTGTCCTTGACGTTCAGGGGCAGAAACTTTACAGTAGATGGAGCGATGAATTTCTCGACTACCAGAATGGGCTGTCTGTGTTGCGTGTGTTGTACGCGCACACAATCTAGTGCCTTCTGCAGGGTCGGGGTAGCATAAAAAGCTGAAAAGCTTGGAAGTAACCCAAATCAGACGCCCACCGACGGAAGAGCCGTTCAGGTGGGTTTTTCATTTAGGCAGAATCCCCACCCGTTCAGCAGCCATCAAGAAGGGGAACAGGACTGCCGATGACACAATATCTATACGAAGAGGAATGCGATGAACTTCCCGCGATCAGCGTGGAAGAATTGCCATCCGTGCCGCGATTGAGCCATCTCGAGAAGCTGGAAGCGGAGAGTATCCATATTTTCCGTGAAGCGGCTGCCAGTTTTGCCGCTCCTGTGATGTTGTATTCGATCGGCAAAGATTCTTCGGTTCTGCTGCGTCTGGCGCAGAAGGCTTTTTATCCCGGCAAAATTCCATTCCCCTTGCTGCACGTTGATACCGGCTACAAATTTCCCGAGATGATTGAGTTTCGCGACCGCTATGTGAAAGAAATTGGCGCGGAGTTGATCGTGCATAAGAATCAGCAGGCACTCGATGACGGGGCCACTCCGTTTGCGCTGGGCACGCAGAAATGCTGCGGACTGCTGAAGACGCGGTCGTTGCTGGATGCGCTGGCAGAGGGTGGATTTGACGCGGCATTTGGCGGGGCGCGGCGGGATGAAGAAAAATCACGCGCCAAGGAGCGGATTTATTCTTTCCGCGATGCTGCGGGACAGTGGGACCCGCGTAACCAGCGGCCGGAGTTGTGGAACTACTACAACGGCAAACTGGACAAGGGCGAGCACATTCGAATATTCCCGTTGTCGAACTGGACTGAGCTGGACGTCTGGCTCTACATCTACAAAGAAAATATTCCCATCGTGCCGCTGTATCTGGCGAAGGAGCGCGAGGTGGTGGTGCGAGGTGGTTCCGTTCTGCTGCCGCAGGGGCCGATTCCATTGCTTCCGGGCGAGAAAACGGAGCGGCGCAAGGTGCGCATGCGCTCGCTGGGTTGCGTGCCCTGCACTGGCGCCATCGCATCCGAGGCCGACACGCTGCCGAAGATCATCGAAGAGATGTTCGGCTTTCATCGTTCGGAGCGGGAAAATCGGGCGATCGATCACGATCAGGAAGGCTCGATGGAAATTAAGAAGCGCGAGGGCTATTTCTAATGCAACCCCAGGCAAATCGCGCGAGCGCAGGCAATTCATTCGAGCAGTTTCTATCGCAGCATCTAGAGCGCGACTTGCTGCGCTTTACCACTGCGGGCAGTGTTGATGACGGAAAATCCACGCTGATTGGGCGGCTACTTTATGATTCGAAGGCAATCTATGACGACCAGTTGCAGTCGATTCAGCAGAGCAAGCTGAATCGTTCGACGGGGCCGCTGGATTTTTCCCTGTTGACGGACGGCCTGCGTGCCGAGCGAGAGCAGGGCATCACGATTGATGTTGCCTATCGTTACTTCACGACGGCGCGGCGCAAATTCATCATCGCCGATACGCCGGGTCATGAGCAGTACACACGCAACATGGCGACCGGAGCTTCGACGGCGGATGCGGCGGTGGTGCTGGTCGATGCGCGCAAAGGCGTGTTGCCGCAGTCGCGGCGCCATGCGACGATTGCGGCACTGCTGGGAATTCCGCACATTATTGCGGCGGTCAACAAGATGGACCTGGTCGACTACTCCGAAGAAGTGTTTCGGCGGGTGGAGGCTGATCTGCAGGAGCTGGCGGTGCAAATTTCTCCCTCTGGTGCGCAGACGATTCATTGCATTCCGATCAGCGCTCTGGAAGGCGAGAACGTTGTAACCCGGAGTGAAAAGATTCCGTGGTATACGGGGCCGAGTCTGCTGGAGTATCTGGAAGAGATTCCGATTGCCGATGCGAATAGCCCGGAGCCTTTCCGTTTTCCGGTGCAATATGTGATTCGGCCGGACGACAGCTTCCGCGGGTTTGCGGGACAGATTATTGCCGGTTCTGTGCGTCCGGGTGATCGCGTGGTGGCGCTGCCATCGAAGCAGAAGACGCGGGTGCGGTCCATCGTCACGTTCGATGGGCCATTGTCGCAGGCGGGGACGGGATCATCCGTGACGCTGCAACTGGAAAAAGAACTGGATTTGAGCCGGGGCGATCTGCTGGTTTCAGAAGAGGGTTTGCCGAACATCTCGCGGAAATTTGCTGCCAACGTTGTCTGGCTGCACGATACGCCGCTCGACTTGCAGAAGCGATGGATCATGCGGCAGTCGACGGATGAAGTGAAGGTGCAGGCGACGAAGATTCGCAGCCGCATCGACGTGAACACCATGGAGCGGCCGCTGGCGTCGCAACTGGGGCTGAACGATATCGGCATTGTTGAATTTGAAGCGACGCGGAATCTTTCATTCGACTTGTATTCGCAGAACCGCAATTCCGGCAGCTTCATTCTGATTGATCCGCTGACCAATGCAACGGTGGGCGCCGGCATGATCACAGAAAATCTTGAGAAGGTAAACCGGCAAGCTAATCACGATGTGGCGGGTGCGGAGAAGGAAGCGGACGCCTTCGCAGTCGGCTCCTGTAGCGATCTCGGAACGTGTTCATCGCAGCGGGCATCATCCGGGTGCGGTGTGGCTGGGAGAGCGGACGGCGCTGGTGGCGCCACTGGAACGCGCTCTGTTTGAAGCAGGCCTGCACGTGGTGCTGATCGGTGATGCGCAGAATCCAGGGGAGTGGAGTGAGGGGCTGGTACGTGGACTCTATTCCGCGGGAATGATCGTTTTGTATTCGAGCTCGGAAGGCGTGGAGAAAAAGAAGGCGCTGCTGACCTCGACGATTCAGCCGGATCGCGTTCTGGATGTGAGCGCATTGAGCGCAGGTGCGGACGATGCTTCGCTGCTGCAGAAAATTGTTCGTTGGGTTGAAGGGTTGCGCATTGCGCGTTCGGAGGAGAAGCGATGAACACTGTTGACATCGATCGAGACGTAGCGGAAACGCTGGCACCCGAGGCGCTGGTGGAACAGGTGCTGCAGCAGGGCGGAAAAGCCTGCCTGACCAATAGTTTTCAGATTGAAGACATGGTGGTGCTGCACTTGCTGCGACAGGTTGCGCCGAATATTCCTGTGCTGTTTCTCGACACCGGTTATCACTTCAAGGAAACGTATGCGTATCGAGATCGCATCGCAAAAGAGTGGGGACTGAATTTGATTTCGCTGCAGGCGAAGCAATCGGTGGCCGATCAGGAATCTGCGTTCGGCATTCTGAACCAGACGGATCCTTCGCGTTGCTGCGGCTTGCGCAAGGTGGCGCCATTGATGGAAGGCTTGCAACCGTATGACATCTGGTTCACTGGGTTTGCGGCGGGATCAATCGCCAACGCGAAAAAATCTTCGCAAGCTGGAGCCGCATGTGTTGCCGACAGGAAAATCCTTATTGAAGGTGAGCCCGCTGGCGGATTGGGACTTTAAGCAGGTGTGGAGCTATATTTCGCGGCATCAGATTGAATATCTTCCGCTTTACGATCAGGGCTACTCCAGCATCGGGTGCGAGCCGTGCACCTCGATTCCGGAAGATCCGAACAACCCGCGGTCCGGACGTTGGTCGGGCCGGAAACTGGAGTGCGGCATTCATACATTCACGGAGACGAACGCTACTCCGGTACCAGCATTGCAGGATGGACAATGACAGATTCGACGACAACGGCCGCAGTCGTGGCGGCCCCGGTGGTAAAAGAAACTGCGGCGCAACGGATGGAGCGCTTGAAGCGCGAGAAAAATCCCTGGGAATTTTTCAATGAAGTGCGCGAGTTTGCCCGCCAGGGTCGCAGCAGCGTGGTGCCGGAGTGGGCTTCGGCCTACTTTAAGTGGTGGGGAATTTATACCCAGGGCGATGGCGTTGGCGTCACCGGCGGCAAGGGCGGCGAAGGAAAAGTTACCGACTACTTCATGATGCGGATTGGCGTGCCGAATGGAATTCTGAATTCGCGCCAGCTGCGTACGATTGCGGATTTGACGCGGCAACATGCGCGCAATCTTGCGGATGTCACGGTGCGGCAAAATATTCAACTGCACTGGCTGACCATTGAATCGCTGCCGGAAATTGTGGATGTGCTGGCAGGCGTGGGCTTGTCGCCCAAGGGCGCTTGCGGCGACGTTTCGCGCAATGTGACTGGATGCCCGCTGGCTGGGATCGCGGCAGATGAGATTGCGGATGCTTCGCCGCTGGCGTTGGAGATCGCGGGCCTGTTAACGGCAAACCCAGAGTTTTACAATCTGCCGCGCAAATATAAAGTGTCGATCACGGGCTGTCCCTCCTGGTGCAGTTATCCGGAGATCAATGACATTGGGCTGACGGCGGTGCGGAGGAATTTGAATGGGAGAGATGAAACCGGCTATTCCATTCGGGTTGGCGGAGGACTTTCGAACGAGCCGCATCTTGGCGTTCGACTGAATGCGTTTCTTCATCCGGATCAGGTGGTGCCGGTGGTTCGCACGGTGACGGAGATTTTTCGCGATCAGCAGGTGTTGCGTGAAAGCCGCGATCGCGCGCGGCTGAAATATTTATTTCTGAAGCAAGGATGGACGGCGGAGAAGTTTCTGGCCGAGGTGGAAGCCAGGCTGGGATATCGATTGGAGCCGGCGGCGGAAGAAGAATTGCCGAGCGATGTGTTTCGCGATCACGTGGGCATTCACGCGCAGCAGCAGGAAGGGCTCAGCTACGTTGGCGCGTCGGTGTTGCGGGGACGTCTCAGCGGAGATCAGCTTGCGGATGTTGCGGCGCTGTCGGAGAAATATGGCAGCGGCGATGTGCGACTGACGGTCATGCAAAATCTTTTGCTGATCAATATTCCAAACGCAAAGACAGGTCAATTGCGAAAGGAACTGGAAGCGACCGGGCTGCGGGTGGAGGGTTCCAATTTCTGGCGCGGCGCGATCGCTTGCACGGGGGCTGAGTTTTGCAAGCTTGCCATCACCGAGACCAAGGGATTTACGCGATGGCTGGTGGAAGAACTGGAGCAGCGTGTTCCTGAGTTTGATCAGCAACTGAAGTTGAATGTCACGGGCTGCCCGAACAGTTGCGGACAACACTGGATTGCTGACATCGGGATTGAGGGCAAGAAGATCAAGCAAGAAGGCAAGATGGTCGATGCGTATTATTTCTGCGTCGGCGGAGCGGTAGGAGCACACCAGGGAACGGCCCGGCCGGTGGGATATCGATGCGCGGCGACAGAAGTTCCCGACGCGATGGAGAGATTATTGCGGAAGTATCTTGTAAGCCGGGCCGAGGGGGAAAACCTGCGCAGTTATTTTGCGCGACACAGCGATGCGGACCTGCGCGATCAGCTGGCGGGTGCGGTGATTGCGCCGGTGGCACGCGATGTTTCGCCGGGGCCTGTACCGCACACTGCGGGTTGATGATTTATGCAACATGAAGGAAATGCGATGAGTCTTTTTCCAATCTTTGTAAAACTGGAGCGGCGGCCCTGCCTGATTGTGGGCGCGGGCAATGTCGCGTTGGAAAAGATCACCAGCCTGCTGCG
The DNA here is from genome assembly GCA_963774515.1 of uncultured Acidobacteriota bacterium. Taxonomy (GTDB): domain Bacteria; phylum Acidobacteriota; class Terriglobia; order Terriglobales; family Acidobacteriaceae; genus JAKAAZ01. The sequence continues at coordinate 214,886 of CAVZFK010000009.1, forward strand.
TGCCGGGCGCAGAGTTGCGCGTGGTCGCTCCGGTGGCATGCGATGCGGTTCGCACGCTGGCGGACGAGGGCAGGATTGTGCTGGAGCTGCGCAAGTTCCGTGAGGATGATCTCGATAGACAGGCGTTCGTCATCACGGCAACGGATTCACGCGAAGTGAATCGGCAGGTGTTTCTCGCAGCGCAGCAACGTGGGATATTATGCAACTCCGTCGACGATCCGCCGAATTGCGATTTCTATTTCGCGTCAATTGTGGAGCGCGGCAAGCTGCAAATTGCGATTTCGACAGCGGGAGAGAGCCCGGCGCTGGCGCAGCGACTGCGGCGGGAGATTGATGCGCAGCTACCGCCTGATACCGGGGAATGGCTCGATCAAATTGGAACTCTGCGGCGCGAAATTCTGGCATCGCATCCGGCGGGGAGCGAGCGCAAGGCGCTGCTGCACACGCTTGCGGAGCGCCCTGTGTGCAGCTCAGACGAATGCCCATCGAGACAACTGGCGTTCCCCGAGCGCGCACAAAAAAAGAAATCTGCGCGGACGACAGCGGAGAAGGGAACTGTATATTTGGTCGGAGCGGGGCCGGGCGATCCAGAACTGCTGACGCTGAAGGCGGCGGATTTGCTGGCGACGGCGGATGTCGTGCTGCATGATGACCTGGTTCCGCAGGCGATCCTCGATCGTGCTGGAGATGAGGCGCAAATCATCAGCGTGGGCAAACGTTGCGGGAGCCGACGGGTCACGCAGGAGCAGATTCACGAGTTGATGATTGAAAAGGCGCGCGGCGGAGCCAGTGTTGTCCGCTTGAAGAGCGGCGATCCGCTGATCTTCGGGCGAGCGGGTGAAGAGATGGAAGCGCTGGAGCAGGCGCAGGTTCCATGCGAGGTTGTTCCCGGCGTCACAACGATGTTTGCGGCGGCGGCGGCGGCGAAGAAATCTCTGACGGATCGGCGCAGCGCATCGAAGGTGATTTTGACGACGGCACACCACGCGTCGCACAGCGATGGTGCGGAGCGACCTTCATTCTGGCGAGGACCTTTGCCGAACGATGCCACGCTGGGAATTTATATGCCGGGACGCGATCTTCGCGCGCTGGCATGGGACATGCTGCAGGCCGGTTTGCCGGCGGATTTACCGATTGTGGTGATGAGCCATGTTTCGCTGCCCGACGAGGAAAGTCGAAGCACAACGCTGGCGGCGCTCGGCGATTTGGAACCTGGACCGGCGCCGATGCTCATCCTGGCAGGGTGGCCGCTCGCAGAGCGATCGGATGGAGTAGTTCCGGATTTTGTCGCGTCGGAAATTCTCGAGGATGTTGTAGGGCTGGAGCGATAGCGTCGAGTCCTAACCCCGAGTCGAAATGCTTGCGCACGGCGCATTTGCCGCCAGGCCACTCACGCAAGACCCGCGTCCATCCTAATGAATCGGAACATTCTGAACGACGCGACTGATGGCGCCGCTGGGGCTGGGCACGTCCGGTTTCAGATTGCAATGGATGGAGAAAAACAGTCCGAGCAGCTGGCCGAACATTACGTCGAGCGGCGGCCGGTACGCATCCGGAATCGTGACGCGTAATCCCGGTGTTAAGAAGTGCTCGCATTCCTTCTCGATTTCCTTGCTGGGTTGGATGGCGACTGCGACGCGAGTCTGGACGACGCCTTTTTTGCCAATTTCGCGGAGAAGATCGGCTTCATACCGTTCGCGGCGGCTATCGCTGGAGATGAAGCTGACGAACAAAGTCTCCGCGTTCAAGGCTGCGAGCGGGCCATGGCGCAAGCCAAGGGTTGACTCCGACATGGATTGAATGCGGCCAGCGGTCAATTCGGACACTTTCAGCGCCGACTCGGTAGCGACGGCCTTCAACGAGCCGGAACCGACGAAACATACCCGCGTATAGGGCCCGTCGGCCAGGTTGGCTGCGCATTCCGATGCCACATCAAGAAATTTTTCTCCAGCGGCAACCAAAGATTGCAGGATCGGCTCATATTCTTCCAGCGTCCAGGTATGCGCCAGGCATTGTCCGCAGACGACCATGTTGGAAAACGAACTGGTCATCGCCAGTCCGCGATCGTTCACGGCATCATCCAGCAACAGGCCAAAGACGCGGGGATCATTCTGATGATCGCGGATCATTTTCCCTTCGGCGTTGCATGAAACGACCAGGTGGGAGATGTTCGGATATTCCTTCAGGGCCTTGTCGAGGACGTTGACACCTTCCGGGCTGTCGCCCGACCGCGAGAAGGAGATCCACAGGTAACTGGTGTCGCGAAGGATGAAATCGTCAAAGTTCGTAAGCAGGTCTGTGCTGGGAATTGCGTTCACTTCGCATTGCCATTTCTGGCGCAGCAGCGCGATCAGGGATTGACCAATATAATCAGAAGTACCGGCACCGATCAAAAATACAGTGGGGCGATGGAGTGAATCCGGGCTTACCCCTTTGGATTGAAGAAAGGCCTGAATTTCCGGGCGGCGCTGCTGGAAATTCATGAAGGTAGTGGCCCAGGTATGGGGTTGCTGCGCGATTTCGCCCGGGGTATGGATGAGTCCGCGTTTTGCTTTTTCTTCTTTGTCCAGATGGATGAGATTCAGCAAACGGCTCACTGTTCTACGCTCCTTTGGCATTTGATGCAGTGAAAAGTTGATAGGAAAACGCGAGTCTGAAGCGGCAAATAGTGGTCAGTCGGGCCAGAACTCGTGAAACGATATGATAACAAAACGAAATTGATCATAACTTATAGCGCTCAATTTAGCAACCGCTTTCTATGATGTCACAGATACAAAACATGACTCCTTTAGAGAAACGATTTGACGTCAGCATTGCCGGCGAAATCAATCTTGATTTGATTTTGTATGGGTTAGCCGAGGTTATTCCTGTCGAGCGCGAGATCCTGGCCACGGATTTTCGATGTACGCTGGGTGGCTCGTCGTCTATCGTCGCGCACAATTTGGCTTCGCTGGGGGCGTCTGTCGGCTTTGCAACACGGCTGGGCAAGGATGAATTTGGCCGTATTGCCCTGGAACGCATGGCGGAGAGCGGCGCGGATCTTTCTGAAGTGGTGTATGCGGACGATTCGACCACCACTGGTGTGACCGTCTTGCTGCACCATGGCGCGAAACGGCGAATCCTTACCTACCCCGGAACGATGAGCGGGATGTCACGCGCCGACCTTAACTTCGACTATTTGGCATCGGCCAGACATTTTCATCTCTCCTCGCTATTTCTGCAAAAGGCGCTGGCGCCAGATTTGCCGGCACTGTTTCGAGATCTGAAGCAAGCCGGCCTGACCATCTCTCTGGACACAAACGACGATCCGGATAATGTGTGGGATGGCGTTCTGCATGAGGTTCTGGAGTATGTCGACTTGTTGCTGCCGAATGCCGACGAGGTTTGCCGTATTGCCCGGAGAGACACGGTTGAGGAAGCGCTGCTGGCGTTATCGAGCCGCGTGCCCTGCATTGCAGCGAAGTGTGGTCCGGCTGGGGCGTTGCTGCAGGCCGGGGACAAACTGACTCGTATCCCCCCGATCAAGGTGACGCCGATCGACACCATTGGCGCGGGTGACAGCTTCGATGCGGGCTTTCTGTATGGATTCGCGCGGGGCGCAGATCCAGTGGATTGTGCGATTGCGGGGAACATCACCGGCGCGCTGTCGACGTTGCGGTCGGGCGGGACAGAATCGTTTCGCGATGCGGCGTTTCGCGATGGATTTTTGCGACAACACAATTTTCCATTCGCCAAGCGCGTACAAAATTGCACGACTGTTACGTAGCGGCGCGCGATTGCGAAAATTTGAATTGTGCGGGCTCATCGAGTTTTTGATGAGCCTGTTTTCTTGCTGGCGACTCCGTTATTAGCGGGCGGTTGGCGTCGCCTCCAGCGTGCGAACTTCCCAGGGCTGCAAATCAATCCGGGTTGAATGGCCTGCGTGGAGTGTCAGTGCTGGCGTGCTGGCTTTCCATGGATCGTGTGCGGTGTAGTCGCGTGGTGCTCCGGCGGGCAATTCGAGCGCAGCTTGAATATCCAGCGAGAATGTCTGCGGTTTATCGGATGGATTGCGCAGCACGATGATTGCGTTGCGCGGGCTCCACGAGGCCCAGCCATACACCTGTAATTGTTGCGGGTCGCCGCCGATCCAATGCACATCTTTCAGAGTTTCTGCGTTGTCGAGGGACCAGCGCGCGCCCTTCGCAAGCGCATCCCAATCCGCGGATGAGAGAAGAGACGGGGTGATGTACATTTCCTGCGTCTGGGTGCCGGAAGCAAAAAAGGTTTCCACTTCGTCGCGAAAATCTCCCTTGGGATCGGTCTTTAATCCGTCGGCGTATTGCGCATAAATCATGCCATGCAACATGAGCGAGTTGATGGGAAACAGCGGGCCCATTTTGACGATGTTCTTATAGACCTGCGAGTCACGATAGGTGATCCAGCGCTGGCGCGAGGTGCCGACGCCGGTGAAGGTGTGGTCTTCTCCGCCGCGCCAGATGTCATCGGTATCGAACAGCCAGAACGGCGATGGATAGGTGCCTGTACTGAGGTTGATGAAGATGTTCGGCTCGACCTGGCGCAGGCGATGGATAAGGGCCAGCATGGCGTCGAAGTCGCTGTCGAACTCGCTACCGGGGAAGACGCGATCGGCATTTCCGGTGCCGTCGAATTTGAACTCGTTGGCGTCATACGAGTGGATCATGTTGAGGCAAGTATCTTGAAACTTCGCGAAATACTTTGGACCGGAGAGCGCAAATCCTCCATCGACAATTTCGTATCCATGCTGCTTGCCAAAAGCGATGCGGTCGAGTTTCTGCTGCTCGTAGCCGCCCCAGGGCGACATCCACACGCCGATGTGGCTGTGATATTGCGCGGCCGCGTGGCTGACCTTTTCAAATCCATTGGGGAAACCGGGATTAAATCCCCAGAGGCTTTTGGGATTGTCCCAGCCATCGTCAAAAACAAAAGATGTCACGATGGCGCCGCGCTTTTCCGTCAACTCCGTGCCGAAGGCGTGGATGCGATCGAGTGCGCCAGTTTCATTGGTGCGATTGTTATATCCCAGGTCATACCAGGTGTTGTACTGCAGCGATGGGCGATAGGGATGGGCGCGTTCCCGCTCGATGTAGCGGAGGAAGTCGCGGCGCATTTGCCCGGGTGATGCAACTCCAACGACGGAGGAATAGACAATGCTTTGGTGCGACTGCATGGGCAGCGTTCGCGGCAACGAGGCGAGAACTTCACCCGCTTGAACGTGGCTTGTCGACAGGGGATGCTCGAAGCCGAAGAACATTGTGTGGTCGGCGATGGGCGAGCCTTTCACACTTCCGACAACGTGCGCGTTAGCATCTTTGAATTGCAGGATGCGGACATCTGTAATCGGGAGCGGCTGGTCGCCGGTGTGAATCGTGATCTGCTGGCGAAAATAATTTGAGCCGTCGCGCACGATGCCGCACCATTCGATTTCGGCGGCGGTGGCGGAATCGTTGAACTCGGTGCAGACTTCTTTACCGGGGATGCGATCGGAATATCGGGAGGCCTCGGGTTCCGAACGAAGATTGTGGACGACAAAAGGCTGCGTCCGCTTCATGGAGGAAGAACTGAGGGTGGAACCATTTTTCAGGGTGAGGGAAAATGCGTCGGGAATTTCGATGGAGCGTTGCGAGGCGCGATCGAGAATCTGCAATCCATTCCAATGGCCGGAGAGGATGGAACCTTTCACCTGAATCCAGCTGTCACCCAATGTGAATTTCGAACCGTTGGTGGAGGCGGTGGCTACGTCCCCGGCCGACTTCTGAGCCGTCTGGGCAAGGGCGCAAAGCGCGAAGTTTGTCAGCAGGCACATGGATGCCAGTAAAACGATTCGTGCTGCCGATTTCCGTGCGAAGCCGGAAGTCTCCATTTTTCCACTCCAGTTCAGGTTGGGGATTGGGAACACGAAAACGATCCCAAAGATCAGGGTTCGAATCTCGACTAAAATATATCGTAACTGAGCGATTGAATGTGAAACCTATTGATGCGAGCGATTGGGATCGCACGTGTCGCGGTGGTGGAGGAGAAGACGAGAATGGCAGCCGATACGAAGACGAAGGAACTGGACCAGCGGGACAAGTTTGTCGCCATGGCCACGGCGAAGGCGGAAGTGCAGCTGAAGCTGAGCGATTTTAAGCCGGTCCCCATGCTGGTCACGCCGGTCCACGAGGTGAATCTGCCCAGCGTTCCGGTGATCGACTATCACAATCATCTGGATGCCTTCGAGCCCGTCGAAGTATTAAAGGTGATGGACGCCTGCGGCATTGAGCGGGTGGTGAACATCACCATGAAGACCGGGGACGAGGCGCTCAAGATGATCGATCGCTACGCTCCATTTCCAGATCGGTTTTCTACGATGGGCTGGATGGATTGGTCTGGGGTGGAGCGGCCGGACTTTATTCAGAAATCTCTCGACACCTTCGATCGCTTGCGGGAGCGCGGTATTTGCGGCATGAAGTTCTGGAAGGATCTTGGGCTGTCGGTGCGGGATGCTTCCGGCGAGTTGTTGCGCATCGATGATGAGCGGCTGGCTCCGCTGTTTGATAAGGCGGCGGAACTGGGGATTCCGGTGATGTTTCATACGGCCGACCCGGACGCATTCTTTTTGCCGATCGATGCGAACAACGAGCGCTACGAAGAATTGGCGGCTCATCCGGACTGGGGATTTTACGGATCTCATTTTTCGAAGGATGAATTGCTGGCGCAACGGAATCGTGTGTTCGTACGGCATCCGAAGACGACGTTTGTGGCGGCGCATCTGGGAGAGCGCGGAGAAAATCTTGCGTATGTGTCGGACATGCTGGACACCTATCCGAATGTTTCGGTGGACATGAGCGCGCGGGTTGCGGAGTTAGGCCGGCAACCGTACACGGCGCGAGCGTTTTTCATGCGGTATGCGGATCGCATTGTGTTTGGCACGGATCTGTTTCCGGAGATTGCGACCTACCGGCTGCATTTCCGATTTTTCGAGACGGATGATCAGTACTTCGAATATCCGTCGCATGCGTCGCGGCAGGGGCGGTGGAATGTTTATGGAATTCATCTGCCGCAGGATGTTCTGCGAAAAATTTATCGCGAGAACGCGCTGCGGCTGCTGCGGTAGCTTTTCATCTCGGCGGCGTGCCACGACAAGCGGGTTAGACGGATACCTGGTAGACACTCGGCGAGTCATGACCGGCAGAAATGCTGCGAATTTTAGGTGCGTTGGATGCCGGTGGTTCGAGCGGCTGCTGCGCGGTTTGACTGGGGTGGTTTCGCACGGCGGTTGAAGCCGCGGAGATGGCTTCGACCACGCCGTAGGGAAGCAGGCTGGCGCGAAGTCCGTCGATATCCTGCGCACTGCCGATGATTTGAAACGCAACCCAGTCCGGACGGACCGCAACCACCTGGGCGCCCATTGATGAGATGACCTGCAGCAGCGGCAGGCGCGATTCCTGATCGCACAAAATGCGGAACATGGCGAGGGTGCGGCAGAAGCCGTCCTGATAAGGGAAGCAGTCGATGGAATGAACATCCTGCAGCCGGCGCAGCATGTCGCAGGTTCGTCGCGCGACATCTTCCTCGAGTTTCGCCATGAAGGTGATGCGAGCTTCCTCTCCGAGGCGCAGGGAGGAGAAGGATTCCACTGGGACGGCGTGGTGGTCCAGCACCTGCAGAATTCTGGATTCAACCCGCAACCGATTTGAAGCTGTGATTAAGAACATTCGTTCCATCGTCGATCCTCCTGGTGGTTTGCGATGCGTGTTCGAGCCAGGAAATCTGGCCCGGAAAATAAAAAAGCCACCAACCCGCTTTGGGTGGTGGCTTGTAGTTGCTTTGAATCTTGTCCAGCCTACATGCCCGCACCCATGTGGATCCTAATAATGGACCGAATAATGGAGGGAATGATAATGCCGGAAGAAATGTTGGACGCAGCCGCCTGGATCAGCAGATTCTGCTGAAACGTTTGCACCGGGGATCCGGAGAGGCCACGCATAGTCGTCATCGTAACAGAAGGGAAGCCGAAGATACAAAAATGTTCAGCGATAAAAAAACGGCGCGGGTAATGCTGTCAGCGGGCGGAGCACCACTCGTGGACGAAGACCAGCAATACTTTCGCGGCTTCAACCAGCGAATCAATTTCGACATATTCGTCGGCGGCGTGGGTGTTTCCACCGCGCGCGCCCCACAGAACGGCAGGCGTGTGGGATACGGTGTGGAAGACGTACATGTCGCAGGGTCCTTCAATTCCAGCGATCGCTGGCGCTTTGCCCATGACGCGCGTGGCGCATTCTGATAGCTCTGTGACGAGAGGTTCGCTGGCAGAGATGGCGGAGCCGGGCAGCCATCGCGGAGTAAAGACGACCTCCGGCGGCTGAGCAAAGGGAGTGCCGGAGCCTGCCGCGAGCGAATCGATCCACGCCAGGAATTCGCGGTCGATGTCTTCCTGTTTTTCGCCCGGCATCGCCTGCCAGTAGATTTCGAGCTTGCATTCTTCGGGGACCGTGATCGGCTCTTTCATACCCCACGGCGCGGTAATAATTTTCGTCACGATCACCGGAACCGGATCGGCAGCATTGGCGTAGAGAGGATGCGGCTTGGCATTGGCGCGACGTTGATCGCCGAAGTCTTTGATCTTTGCGAGCAGATAGGTCAACTGCTCGACCACGCCAGGAGTGGGTGCGCCCTCGTTGAGGACTCCTCCAGAGGCTCGCAGAGTAACGTGGGCAATGCGGCCGCCACGCTGCGCTGGGCAGATGCGCAGGAACGATGGCTCAGAAATGATGGCCGCATCCGCGTTGAATCCTTTAACGCGACCCGCCAGCGTTCCGTTGACTCCGCCGAATTCCTCATCAATTACGGTCTCAAAGAGAACGTCGCCGGCAAGAGGAAGGTTCAATTTGTGCAGACACTCCATGATGAAGAGGTTGGTTGCGACGCCACCCTTCATATCGTTGGAGCCGCGACCGTAGAGAAAATTTCCTTCGACAGCGCCGCCGAATGGATCCTTTGTCCACGGCAGCGTGCCGACGGGAACCGTATCGATATGGCCTGACAGCAGCAGCGATCGGCCGTTCCCGGTGCCTTTGCGACGCGCGGCAATGTTGGGGCGATTGGTATAGTCGCGCCCCGCGATGAAGAGAGGATGTTGCTTCAGCCCGGGCACATCATCGAAGGAATAGGTAACGGGATCACAATCCAATCCTGATAAGAAGCGGGCAATATATTTCTGGCACTCGCCCTCGCTGCCGATTGGCGGAGTATTTTCGGATGGAATGCGAACGATATCTTGAAGAATTTGGACCAGGCGGTCCGCATGTTGCTCGACGTAGCTGGTGAGTTCATTTTCAACTGCGGGTAGATTCATTGGAAGGCATCTCCACTCCACTGACTGAGTTTATTCCTAAAGCCGCGCGTGAGAATCGCCAGATACGCAATGCCGATCGCAAGCCAGATAAAGCCGACGATCTTGGAATGCGTGCTCAGGTTAAGCCAGATATAGATGCAGACACTGGCTCCGGCGAGCGGCGAGATCAGGTTTTTGAAAATGGTGTTGGTGCTGCGTTGCTTCTGCGCAATGTAGAAGTGCTGGATCACGGAAAGATTGACGAGAATGAATCCGACGAAGGCGCCGAAGTTGAGCAGCTCGACGGCGGTTTGAAAATTCATCGTAAGCGCGCCGATTAGCGAAGCGGCGGAGGTGACATAAATAGCGCGTGTGGGAGTTCCATACTTGGGAGAAATGTAGCCGAATATGGTGCGGGAAAAAACTCCATCGCGACCCATGGCATACAGCAAGCGCGAAGCTCCGGCCTGGCCGGTGAGTGCGCTGGAAACGCCTGCCACCAAGCAGCACAAAGGTGAGGATCAGGAACATGACCTGTCCGCCGATGCGATGTCCGATATCGAGGATGGCGGTGTCGACGTGGGGGAAGGCGCCGTAATTATTCCAGGCGAGCGCGGCAAAATATACGGTGACGACGCAGATGAGTGTTTGAAGGATGCAGACCAGGACGGTAGAAAAGCCAATGTCTTTTTCGGGGTTGAGCGTGTCTTCCGCCAGGGTGGAGATGGCGTCGAACCCGATGTAGGACAGCGCGGCGATGGATGCTCCCAGCATCATGGGGCGCACGGAGAAGTGGCCTGCGGGAAAAATGCCGACCGGGGAAATCAGGCTGGCTTTGCCGTAATGCAATTCAACGTAGTGAACGGCAAGGACGATAAAAAGTACCGCGCAGATGGTCATGGCGGCCATCATCACAGTGTTGGCGCGGGCCAGAATGCGAATGCCTTTGACGTTAATCGCGGTGATACCGGCGGTGAAAACGAGGACCCAGACAAAGTAGGGAATCGCAGGAACAAATCGCTGGGCTGTGAGCGCGGCGTAGATCACGCTCTCCAATGGAATCAGAAAATAATCGAGGATCATCGCCCAGCCAGCGACGAATCCGACGGTGGGAGTGAAGGATTGCTGGACGTAGGTGTAGGTGGATCCGGCGGAGGGATAGACGGTCGCCATTCTTCCGTAGCTGGCGGCCGTGAACAACATGGCGACCATCGCAACGATATAACTGAGCGCTGCTTGCCCATGAGAAACGGACTGAATAATTCCATAGACCGGGTAGACCGCAGTGGGGCTGAGAATGACGAGGCCAAACAGGATGAGGTCCCAGCGTGTCAGCACCCGGCGAATATGGCCGGTCTGCGGAGAAGGGCTCACGGTGGCCTGTGGTGCGGGATCACTCATCGAAGTCCTCTCAAACCGGGTTTAGAAAATATCTAACCTTCTGGAGCGCTGAAGCAAGCGAGCGAGCTTCGTAGCCGACGACTTGAACCTGTTCGACTGATGCTTGTCGGGGCATGCCCGTGAGATTTCGAAAGGTTGCGATTTGGAGATTGGTGCTGGTTTCGAAAGTTAATCATAAAGGAAAACTACGGTGGGTGCCATGAGGCTGGTTTGCTGTGAAATTGGACTCTGGTGAATCGATTCAACGGCCACAGAAACGAAGCAAGCGAAGGTGAACGGTTGCCTGATCAGTTATTTTGTGAATAATGAGTGTGCAACGATAACTATAGGAAGAACGGTAGCCTAGTTCCTACCCGAGGCCAAAAAGATGAATAGCTTAACGAAAACTGGCCACAACGCAAAGTCAATTGCAAGCGATGCCGGGGCGAGTCCGGATAACGATCCGATGCTGATTGAAGAGCGTCGGCAGCACATTCTGGCGATCGCACAGAGTGAGGGGCGAGTCCGCGTTCGTGATCTTTCGAAAGCCCTTGGTATTTCGCAGATAACGATTCGTAAAGACCTGGATCATCTGCAGGGAAGGGGGCTGCTGCACCGCAGCCATGGAGGCGCGTTGCCGGCCCAGCCCGGGGCCTTGTTCGATCCGACATTGCAGGAAAAAGAGAAACGCCATCACAACGAGAAAGTCCGTATTGCGGCGGCGGCGGCGGAGCTGGTGCAGGAAGGCCAGTGCGTCATGCTTGACTCCGGCACGACGACTACGGCGGTGGCGCTGGCGTTGAAAAAGTTTTCGCAGCTGACCATCATCACCAACGGGGTGAACATTGCGGCGGAGCTGACGGGGACACATTTTGATGTGATTCTTACCGGCGGGATTGTGCGCAAGAATTCATTCTCGCTGGTGGGTCCGCTGGCGGAAGATATGCTGGCGGAGATGCACGCGGATATTTTGTTTCTTGGTGTCGATGGGTTTGATCTGGATATTGGGCTGACCACGCCAAACCTGCTGGAATCGCGGGTGAACCGGGCGATGGTGGGGGCTGCAACCAAAGTGGTGGCGGTGTGCGATTCGACGAAGTTCGACCGCAGAAGTTTGTCGCGGATTGTGCCGGCGACTGCGATTCATCATGTCATCACAGACACCAATCTTCGGGAAGAGATTGCGGAAGCGCTGCGAAATCTGAATATCGAGCTGACGCTGGTCTGAGTCGAGTCTGTAGAACGTTTTGAGGTATAACGTCCCATCCATCGATATCGCTGGATGGGACGTTTTATTTTTGCGGACTAACTTCCGAGATTCTTCAGGGCGATGCGGGCCTGCCAGAATTGCGGGTCGAGATCGAGCGCTTGCTGAAAATACTTTCGCGCCTGGTCTGCATGGTTGCTGTACTGCTCGGCGGTAGCGGCTGCGAAATAATCTTCGGCATTGGCTTTCGGTTGCGCGGCGGATTGAATGCAGGCTTGCAAGATCTGCTGCGCTTGTTCGTCCTGGCCTAACTTCTGATACGCGAGCGCGGAATAGACTGCCGAGACGTTCGATTTTCCCTTACCCTGATCGGCGGATTTTTGCCACGCGGCTTTGGCTTCGGCATCCTTGCCCTGAGCTTGAAGCGCGTTGCCGATCCAGTACATCTGTTCCGCGGTGTCGGGCTGGGCGGGCTCGCCGCTACCCAGATTGTCCGGATACTCGAGCGCCTTGCGGAAGGAAGCCTCGGCGGCGTCGGGATGATGATTCTGGAGCTGCTGCTTGCCCTCTGCAATATTAGTGAAGACGAACATGTTGTGCATCACCACGCCACCCTCCCACGGCTTGTAGATGTGGTTGGCGAAGAGAGCCATCGCGTCATCGTATTTTCCTTGCTCGAGGAATAAGAGCGCGCGGCGAGCACGAACCGTGTCCTGATCGAGCACTGCGGGCGGAGCGTTCTGGAACAGCGCCGCGCGAGCGGAGGTGTCGCCCTGCTCGGTGTAGATTTCATCGAGGTCGGGATAGAGGCGATAGTCGTTGGGAGTCATCTGGATGGCTTGCGAATAATAGTTGGCGGCGCTCGATAGATCGTGCTTCACATACCACTGATAGACGCCGAGATTACGCAGCAGCACCGCATTCTTGAATCCCTCGCCGAGTGCTTTGTTCCAGAGAGCGGCAGCGTCATCGTATTGATCTTTTGCGAAGAGAAAATTGCCGAGTGAGTATTGCGCTTGCGCGTCGGAAGGGTTGTGCTGCAAGGCTTCGCGCAGGACGGCGACGTCTTCCAGGCGATTTGGGAAGGTACCGGTGACAGTCGAGGCTGCGGCTTTTTTGGCGTACTCATCCGCCTGCTGGTCGTGGCCTAGCTGACGCGCGTTCGATGCGAGGTAGTAGTTGATCATAGGCGCAATGTCAGCGGCGGATGGATTGGCTTCGGCGAGGTGAAGGACTGCATCCGAGGACTGCCACGCTCCGATGCTGTGATACCAGGATGCGACGGCAAGGTAGTTTTGCGGATCGGCGTTAATGATGCTGGTCCAGCTCGGCTTGGATGCTGCCTCTGCCGGGGCGTTCGCATCGAGCCATTGTTCTGCCAGAGCGTAGGGAAGCACGGGCATTTTCTTCACGGCTTCGGCGGAGTCTTGTGCGGCATCGTGCTGGTTGCCACTCAACCGCTCGGCCGCGGCAAGATCGGCGAGCGCGAAGGCATCGTCGGGGTTATAGCCGACTGCGGACTTCAGCAGATCGACTGCTTGCGCAGGCTTTCCCTGGCGAAGTGCAATTTCTCCTAGTTCTACATAGGAGGCGGCGAGAGTTGGCCCCGGCGCGATTGCAGCGCCATAGTGGATTGCATTCCACAGGGCATCGTTCGCAAGCGAGTAGCGACCGTCGGCACGATCGATGACGCCATGGGTGTAGGCGATGTAAGGATCTTCGGTGTCGCGATCGGCGGCGCGGGTGATCAGCGATTCGGCTTTGTTGAAGTCGGCGGCGCTGTAGTTATACCAGGCCTCTTTCATGAGCGCGGGGACATAGCCGGAGTCCTGCGCCAATACGCGATCGAAGAACTTGAGGGCGCCGAGCTGATCGCCCGTTTTCTCCAGAAAAACTCCCTGAAGATAGAGCTGTTCGATGGGAGTTTGCGCATTGATCGGGATGGGCTGGGCAATGGGTTTTCCAGCCAGAGGAATCAGATTGGGATTTCCATCGACGGGGCCGGCGGCTGACCACTGCAGGAGCTGCTTTCCTTGCGACGACACAATCTCGACGTTGAGATTCTTCTTTGCGTCGTCCACATTTTGTACGGGGATGGTGTAGGTAGCCGTCTGCAGCGGAGTGAAGTTGACGTGGTGAAACTCGCGCAGCACGTTCGATCCCTGCTTCACCAAGATGCTCGCATCGGAAACGTCGGCCACAGGGCTGACGAGCAGTTTGACTTGACCTTGTGAGGCGTTGTCTGAGGGATAGACGGCGTTGATCGCGAGCTGGCTGGTGGCTTCGACAAATCCGCCATCGAGGCCGCGGACTGGATACCAGTACTCGGTCCAGTTTTCTACGCGGCGCGGATTCATGAATTCGCGATAACCCTGGGTATAGAAACGGCCGCTTTGAATTTCGTTATACGAGCCGTCGTTGTCGCTGAGGATGTGGTCCCAGATTTTGCCGACCGGCGCGGTGCCCCAGGTCCATATTTTCTTGCCTGGATCCTGGCGGAAATCTGCAACATGGACCACGCCATAGTTGGAGGCATGGTAATAAATGCCGAAGAAGTTCCGCTGCACATCGCGGCCAAAGGCAGCCATGGCGCCAGCATCATTCTTATACCAACTTTGATCGACACCATCCCAGACGGGCCAGCTTTGCGCGACCGCGAATGGATCGTCATAAATGGTTTCGCGCATGGGGTAGATGTATTGCAGATCATCGGTGGCATGGACAGCTGTGTTGGTCCAGAACAGGTAGAGATGATTGCGCGGCGTGGAGTTGAATAGCGTCACACCTTCTTCCACGCGGGCCGTGTTGGGACGGAGGGTGATGGAGATTTCCCAATGCATGTTGGAAACCCAGTCCACCGCGCCGACGATCGATGTCGCGCTGCCGTCTGGATTGTGGCGCAGCACGGAATTGACCGAGGAGACAGTGTCGGTGGTGTGGGCAAAGGGGAAACTGAATTCCATGCCGCCGGAGATCCACGCACCGCGCGGGCCGACCAGGCCATACTTGATGACGTTGTCGCGATAGAGAACTTCGCGATGATCGATCTTGTCGTAGACGGAATAGACGTGGCCGCCGAGGTCGGGCAGGATGGTGATCTTCAGATATTTGTTTTCGAGATAGATGGCGCGATAGGTCATGGGCACGCGATCACTCGTAAGATCGTCGAGCATGGTGTACGGATAGATCGGAGATTTGTTGACAAGAGGAAATGCTGGATTTGGATCGGCGGGACCCAGCTTGTAGGTCGGGATGGAAATCGTGCCTTCCCAGCCGTGTACTGCGTTGCCTGAGGACGGCGCAGCGGTCGACTGGCTGTGGGCCAAGCTGGAGGACAGCAAGCAAGCCAGAGCGATGCAAGGCAGAAATACGCAGCGTTTCATTTTCATCTCTTCAATTCTCCCGGGTTGTTGGGTCAATTCTTTCGTTTTGCGGATCTTTCTACCGTGCATGGTTTCGCACAACCAGTTTACGGATGCGATGGAGTCGAGTTCGTTTCGGTCGGGTTGGCCGCCAATGTTTGGTGAACGCGTCACATTGCCCAGCGGATACCATCCATCGGCATCCATGCCTTGAATCGCCAATTTGATTGCAGGCTCGCGAGTCGCGGGATCAACAATGGCGATGCTCACCTGATAGTCTCCATCCGGCAGACTGGCTGGAATAAAGACGGAGTTGTTATACAGATTGTCTCCCGGCATCCAGGTGCGGATGTCGGCGCCTGTCACGACGACGGCGCTGGTTTGCTTGTTGCTCAAACGCAGTGCCAGAGGAAATTTTCGATAACAAGGCGCGTCTCCATCATTCTCCCACCAGGAAGTGAAGGTGATTTTCCTGTCAGGTCCAATGACGGCCGGATAGGTAAACCGACGCAGCGCGAAGCGGTAGCCCATGTGTTCGAGCCAGCGATTCACTTCCGGCCATAGATCTTTTGGAACCGCGGAGGACTTGGCGTTGAAGGAGGAGACGTGCCACTTGATGGCTTGATCGATGATGTAGTGCACGTCCCAGCCGCGATCCTCCCAGGTCTGCATCACCCAGCAGGCTTCCATGGTGACGGGTGCTTTTTTCCACGCATCCTGCAGGCCGTCTTCGATCACCGCCTCTGGATAATAGTCGGTCATGTGGTTCCATTTTTTATTGAAGCCGCCCATATCGCCCAGGCAGTCGGCGCGCCATCCTACATTGGCTTTTGAAATGGCATACTCATCCGTTTTGGGATCGGTGGGCTGCACGACCAGCGGAGTTTTGTGGAAGGAGTCGAGATAGCTGTCCATCAGGTTGTGCATCACCTGAGTGGTCAGGATCGGCGTACCAGCTCCTTCTCCCCAGGGACCGACGATGGAAATGTCGACGACATTCAGGTCCGGGCTGCCGTCATAGCGCGCAGCAAGCGCTCGAATCATGTCCCCGAAGAAATGCGCGTAAGCCGGATTCATGGGGTCGACCATCCACTGCGCTTCGTATGGAGCCCAATCCGGCTGACTGCTGGCGAGTGGGCGATACCAGGAGGAATGACGTCCATCGCCGGGGGCTTTGCGAAGAACTTCTCCCGTGACTTTTCTGTACCAGTCGGGAACATCACTCTTCTCGTCGGTGCCGTAGGGCGCGATGCGCAACATTAGTGTCTGGTGGCGCGCGTGAGCCGTTTGCAACGCCTTGTCGAGCATGCCCCAGTTGTAGACGCCTTGCTCGGGCTCAATAAATCGCCAATAGATGCGGAAGTAGGCGATTGTGGTCATGGGAAAATCTTTCGTCTGCAGCGTGCCGTTGAAGGGCTGATACTCGATGGGAAATCCCTCGGTCCACTTGGTGCCGGCGTTGAGGCTGTCGCCGTTGAAGCGCTGAAACGTGGTGAACCCGATATCGGGATTCACGAGCGTGCCATCGAATGGTTTCGGCTTCACGGTGATGGTCTCGGTCATTGATTGCGCGACGAGGGGTGCTGAGTATCCCAGTGAGAAGTACCCGGCACAGAACACAAGGACAGCGAATTTCAAGCAGCGCATGGTAGCAAACTCCTGAAGCTGGCAAAACGCGGTCTACCGTGGGCATCCCGTTGAACTCCTCCTCGAAGGCTGTCGAGCCGAAGCGAATGAGTGGCCGGGGAGATTACGATTTGCAGGCTATGGTTTTTCGTTGAGCCGAATTCGATTACGTATACTTCCGTTCAAGAGTATTCTACTTCTACCGAGAATCCTAACGATTCGAGACAATGGATTGCGAAACCTGAATTGGCAAGATTGAAGATTGAAACCTGGAGGTTGACTGCTGCCGACCTCACTCCCATCCACCCCGGTTGCTCGATGAGAACCGACCCAACCATTAAGGGAGACATGCCTTGAATCGTAAAAAATATGATGCCAGCCGGAGAGGATTTCTCCGCAGTGCTGTTGCTTCTGCCATGTTGAGCCCAGCGTTGATCGGGATGGGACAGGCGACGCGTGAGTCCGCCGAAGCGACGCCCACTGGACCGGATGCGATGGTGCTGGGGCGGATCAGGCTCGATCAGGAAGTGGCGAATCAGGCTGGAGTGTTGAGCGGCCACCTGCGATTTCTGCGGGCTGTGTCGGGTCCAGTGATGGTGCGATGGATCGACAGCTTTGGTCGCGTGAGCGGGGAGCAGACATTGCAAGTGGGGCCGGGAACGGTGACGGCGCCCTTTTCATTCAACATGCGGGCTGGCCTGACCTATGTGAACTGGATTCGAGTCACGGTGAATGGGGTGCCGCAGGTGGCCACGGCAAAATTTATGCTGTCGCCGGAGCATACGCCCTGGAACGATTTTCACACCATCAGCTGGGCCCACTATCCAGATGGATTTTACGATCAACTGCGCGCCGCCGGCATGGATGCCATCATCGCTTACGTCAATGATGATTTTGATCCCGTGCTGGATAACGATTTCAAATTTTATGTGGAGCAGATGGCGTGGGAGGTCTTCTCGATTTATCACAAGAATCAGCCGGAATGGCGGACGCTGCTGACCAAGGTGAGCCATGAACCGGCAGGATCTGGATTTGTGGGTGCGCGATCCTTGCGTGAACGATCCCAAGACGACGGAATATTTGCGCGAACACATTACGCGCTTCGCGCGCATTCACAGCCCGTATCGGCCGCTGTTTTACAACATCGCGGATGAGCTGGGACAGGGCGATCAGATTCGTCCGAACGATTTTTGCCACTCGCAATTCTGCACCGACAAGTTCGCCGACTACCTGCGCAAAATGTACGGGCTGCCTTCTCACGTTGGCGGGCAATGGGGCGTTGGAGAGCCGACACATTGGGATGACACCAAGCTGGACGCGTGGCCGGCGTGGATGAAGACCGGAAACATGATCGACTACACCACGACGGATCGCGCTTTTGAGGCGGTTGCGTTGGCCGGTCTGAAGGCGCGATATAAAACCATCGGCCAGTTCAACCAGGAATGGGGCACCAGTTTCCCGGTACCACGCGGGGACACCATTATGGGCGACAGCTGGAATCCGATCTTGGCGGTTGCGCGCGAGTCGCTGTCGGTTCCGGTGCTGAACGATGCATCGTTGGAAAAGCAGATGGGGCCGCTGGATCAGGCGAATGCGCGCTGGGGTGGTCTGGGCTCGTGGGATGCGCCGAACAAGCCGACAACCTTTAAGAACTGGGGCGAAGTTGCGGCGTTTGTGAACCGCTACTTCAAAGAACTGGGAGAAATTACTTCGACCCGTCATTGGAACGTGAGCCCGTGGTGCGACTTCCGAAATTTCATGGACGAAACGTTCGCCGATGGAGTGAAGCGGGCTGCGGACATTTGCAAAGCGGAAGATCCAACCGCGTTGTGCGCGACGGAAGGCGGCCAATGTCCGTTCGCATACGGTTGGTACAACTACGAGCAAGTGGTGCGCGCGATCGATGTGATTGAGCCGTACAACATCGGCAATAACGTGGAAGTGATTCGTTCGTTGAATCCTGCGGTCATCATGATTTCGACGCATGGCTTTGGGACTGTTCCGGGACACGCGCTGACGGAGAAGGAACGCATCGCGCAGAAGCGGCAGGTGCGGCCGATCTGGTGGGGACTCTTCCATCGACACAATGCGGCGTTGATCTGGGACGATAACGAAGCCGGCAACGAATTTGTGAATCAGCGCACCGGCAAGCTGACGGCGTCCGCCGAAACATTTTCAGATACTTTCCACGAATTGCGCGCGGGAATCGGAAAACTGATGATCAACTCCACGCGGAAGCACGATGGGATTGCCATTCATTATTCGCAGGCATCGATCCAGGCGCATTGGCTGCTGGACAATCTGAAATATGCGCGGGAATGGATGTTGAAAAGCGGCGGCGACAGCGACAGCGTGTGCGTGGCGGTGCGCAATAGCTGGACGAAGCTGGTGGAGGATGTGGCGCTGCAATATAACTTTGTCGGCAAAGACCGCATTGCTGCCGGAGATTTGAGTTCCGGAGAATACAAGGTATTCATCATGCCGCAGTCGGTTGCTGTGGGCGTGGAAGAAGTGCAGCAGATACGCGCTTTCGTTCAAGCCGGCGGCACGTTGATTGCAGATTGCCGTGCGGCCGATCTTGACGGTCACGGTCGCGATATTGGCGGCGCGAAAATCGCCGGATATTTCCCTGCGAATGACAATGCCGATCTGGATGGTCATGGAGCGGAATATGGTGGCGGCCAACTGGATGATGTGTTCGGCATTGCTCATGGTCCGGCTCGCGCTTTCGCAAAGACTGTGACGGGTACGGGGAATGAAGGTGTGCTGCAACTGGAAGGCAAACAGCTGACCGCGTTGCAACCCGGCGATGCGACGGTGGTTGAAGTGACCGGCAAAGCGCTGGCGCATTGCGGAGATGTTCCGCTGGTGATCGTGAACAAGTTTGGTTCCGGGCGAGCGATTTTTCTGAACCTGGAAATTGCCGATTACGCTTTTCTGCGACTGAAAGGAAATTCGGTCTCGAGTCTTCCCGAGCTGATGGAGAGCGTGTTTGCGCTGGCCGATGTGAAGCCGCAGGTGCGTGTGCTGGGCACGGATGGCAAGCGTTTGCCGGGAACGGAAATTGTTCGCTTCTCGAATGGAGGGTGCGAACAGGTGGGTGTGTTCCGCAATCCGCAGACGGACGACGGCGGGTTTGGAGCGTATCCGAAATTGCTGGCCGATAGCAACGTTCCAGATATTGATCCAAATTTGAGCGTGAACATCGACAACTCGCTGCTGGAAAAAGAGGAAGATGTCACGATTGAATGGACCTCGACTGGGCAAACGTATGGCGTGCGGGAGCGTAAGGATCTGGGGCAAACCAGCAGCGTAAAGACAAAGCTGGATCCATGGAGCGCGCTTGTTTTTACTCGCTCGCTGCAGCCGTTGCCGGGGTTGAAGGTGGAGGTTCGCGGAGCGCGTGCCGGTGAAATCGCCGAGATTGTTTTAACCGGGGAAGGTTCCTTGCCGGATGGTACTTTTCGCGTAGTTCACTTGGAGTTCCGCACACCGAGTGGTGATGCTTATGAACTGTACGGGCGCAATGTGATGCTGCAAGCCAGTCCTTATGTCGAGCGGATTCCGTTTGCGGTGAACGATCCGAAGGGCAACTGGAAAGTGATCGCGCATGATCTTGCGACTGGACAGGTAGTCGAAGTTTCGTTTGAGCTGGCATAACGATGGCTTCCGCGATGTGATGTTTTGAAGTATTTTGCCAGGGGAAATGCTATGAACATTGGCTGCATTGGTTCGGGAACATGGGGTAATTTCAGGAAAAGAACTACGGTCGCGATGTCCTTGATTCTTGTCGTCGCAGGAGGAGGGTCTCCCCTCTTGTGCTGGGCAGGCGGCTCCGGCGACCATTCTCGCTCCCGACCATGACCGGCAGGCGCCTCACATTGGAGACGCTCTGGTAGTGACGCCACTTTTGGCAAAGCTGTCTCCTGCGCTGACGACTGCGGACATCGATGCAGCTGTGCGCAAAGTCGGAAACTGGCAGTTGGATTACTCTGAAAAATATTTCGCTCGAGATTGGACGTTTGCAGTTCTCTACACCGGTGTTTTGACGGCAGGTCGAACGCTGCCGGAACCTCGATTTCAAACTGCGATGCTGCGGGTCGGGGAAAAAGTTGACTGGCAGCTGCCGGTCATGCCGCCGGAACGTGACGATCCGGCGGACTTTCACGCGGTGGGTCAAACCTATCTCGATCTCTACCGGATCTATCATCAGAAAAAAATGATGATGCCAACGAAGGAAGCGTTTGACGCGTTGATGAAGGTTCCCGACGTGCCGGGTAAGCCTGTCTGGTGGTGGTGCGACGCGCTGTTTATGGGGCCTCCCACGTGGGCGCGTTTGTATCAGGCCACGGGAGATCGCGCGTATCTCGACTACATGGATCGCGAGTTCTGGATCACCTCGAAGCTGCTCTATCGCCCGCAGGAAAAGTTATATTCGCGTGACGCGACTTTTCTAAATGCGCGAAGCAAGAACGGCCAACTTATTTTCTGGTCGCGCGGCAATGGATGGGTGATGGCCGGAATCGCGCGGACGCTGGACGATATGCCGCAGGATTATCCGAGCCGGCCGAAGTATGTGGACCAGTTCAAGCAGATGGCTTCGCGGATCGCAACGCTGCAGGGTGCGGATGGACTTTGGCGGACTGACTTGCTGGATCCAGCTGCGTATCCTTCGCCGGAGGTTTCCGGTTCTGCATTCTATGTGTACGCTCTCGCGTGGGGAATCGATCGCGGCATTCTCGATCGTGCAACCTATCTTCCGGTTGTGAAAAAAGGATGGCGAGGGACTGCTGGCTCACGTATATGAGGATGGACGCTTAGGATCGATACAGGCGGTGGGTGCTGCGCCGGAAGTAGTTCCGCCCACCTCCAGTTATGTGTATGGGGTGGGAGCATTTCTTCTAGCGGGATCGGAATTGCACAAGATGGCGGAGCATTCCGCTGGCCACTAAAACCGCGGCGGCTTTTTGATTGGTGCGGGCTGAAAGCATGGGCCCGCTGATTCGCCTGTCTATTTGTAACAGTGTGAGGTACAAATGAGAATTCTTCAGATGCCGGATGCGATTCGCTATCCGAGCATGACTACGGCGCAGCTGCGAGAGGCTTTCCTGCTGGATGATTTATTTCAACCGGGAACAATTCAGAATGTGTATGTCGATTTGGACCGTACCGTCATTGGATCCGCGGTACCGCTGCACCAGCCGCTGGCATTGCCGACTTATCCCGAATTGCGCGCAGATTTCTTTACTGAGAGGCGCGAGCTGGGAGTACTGAATATTGGGGGACTCGGCAAAGTACGCGTCGACGCCGAAACGTACGTGCTGGACAATCTCGACTGCCTCTATGTTGGTCGGGGCAAACATGAAGTTGTGTTTTCCAGCGAAGACGCAACTCGTCCCGCGGAGTTTTATCTGCTGAGCTATCCGGCCCATGCGGAATATCCAACGCGGTTGTCGCGTCGCGGGGATTTAGAGCCGGTTTCGCTGGGCACGACGGCGACTGCCAATGTTCGGCAGATTCGTAAGCACATCCATCTGGAAGGTGTGCGCAGTTGCCAGCTGGTGCTGGGCTTTACAGAGATGCAGCCGGGCAGCGTGTGGAATACGATGCCGCCGCACACTCATATGCGTCGCTCAGAAATTTATCTCTACTTCAATCTGCCGGCGGAGGATCGCGTGATTCACATGATGGGACCAGCCGATGAAACCCGTCACCTGGTGGTCGCGAACAAGCAGGTCGCGATTTCTCCTGGGTGGTCGATGCACGCCGGGGTGGGGACAAACAGTTACACGTTCTGCTGGGGCATGGGTGGGGAGAACCAGGTTTACAGTGACATGGATGCGATCCAGATCAAAGATATTCGTTGAGGCTGTCGAATGAAGGAGAAAAACTTATGAAACTGATTTGGGGGATCGTGGCCATGGCAATTACCGCAAGCACGGCATTGGCGCAGGCGGGAGGAATGAATCATTATTCCGCCGCACAACTGAAGCAGATGGCGCAGAAGCTGGAGCAGCAGGAAAGTTTTCGCAGCACGGGGTCCGCTTTCGAAACGCTGGATACATATCCGGGAAGTTACACAATGCTGTCGGTGCGCAACAAAACCGGTGGCTCCGAACTGCATGAACACTACGCCGATATTTTCTTTGTGATTGATGGCGAGGCGACGCTGACCGGCGGTGGAACGATGGTCGAGCCGAAGACGACGGAACCGGGCGAGGTACGCGGAAGCGCCGTCTCTGGCGGAGCGCAGCAGAAACTTGGCAAGGGCGATGTCGTGCATATTCCGCCCAATACGCCGCACCAGCTCTCCATTCCAAAAGGGAAGACCTTCACTTACTTCGTCGTCAAGGTGAAGGAATAATTTTTCGCGAAGCACGCGAGAAAAGCGAATCGAACGATCGCTGCAAGGAGCCATTTGTGCAATTCATAAAACTTGCCACCCTTGGGCTGGCCCTGGGAATGGCCGGCGGCATGTCGGCGCAGCAGACGATGGTGGTCGTCAAGCCAGTTGAAATTCATGATGTCCTGGTCAATCCGGGGATTGGATTCATGACCTTTCAACGCTTCAACGGCGATGCGTTGAACGGCGGAACAAAATGGACCGAAGGATTTCCGATCCAGTATCAGCAGTCTCCCGGAACTCTGGAGAATAAAGATTTTCCCGAGACGAGCATCGCTTATTTTCGGGTGTACTGGAGATTTCTGGAGCCGGAAAAAGGCGTCTACAACTGGAGCATGATCGACAAGGCGCTGCAGACCGCACATGCGCGTCACCAAACATTGATGCTGCGGATCGCGCCACATGGGACCGACGCGGCGAGCGATGTGCCTGCCTGGTATCGCCAGGAAACAGGCGAGAAATTCCACAAGATTCCTGGCGGATGGGATGCGACCACGGGCAAGTGGCTCATCGATCCGGAAAATCCTGCGTACGCAAAAGAATTTGGCGATTGCATTCGGGCGCTCGGCAATCGCTACGATGGCGATCCTGACCTGGACCTGGTGGATATATCGATTCTGGCCGCGTGGGGTGAGGGGGCGGGAACAAATCTGCTGACGGAAAAAACGCGGCGCGCGCTGATCGACAGCTATATGGATTCTTTTCACAAGACGCCGCTGGTTACGCAACTTGGCGACGAGAAAACTGTGGCGTATACGCTGTCCAAGTCCTATGAAGAGGCGAGCAATACTGCTGCGGCGAGGCAGCGCGACGCCGAGTCTCGGGAATGAACGGCCGAACGTTGGCTGGCGCGCGGATTGTCTCGGTGATCATGGGTTCATTCAGCAAAACAATCAACCTGATGACGGATGTTTACCCGGAGGCAATCATCAACCTGGGGCTCGCTGATGCATGGAAGACGGCGCCGGTCACGATGGAAGCGTGCGGTGTGATGCAAAACTGGAAAGATCGCGGATGGGATTTGCAGTACATCATTGATCAGTCGATCAAGTGGCACATGTCATCGTTCAATGCGAAGTCGTCGCCGGTGCCGCCGGAGTGGCGCGCGCAGGTAAACGAGTGGCTGAATCGCATGGGATACAGGTTTGTGTTGCGCCGCTTCACGTATCCGGCGACGGTCGATGCGAATCGAAAGCTGGAATTCACTTCATGGTGGGAGAACAAAGGGGACGCGCCGGCCTATCGCAGGTACCCGCTGGCGCTGCGGCTGAAGAGCGATAAGAACTCCGCCATTCTGATGACGAATGCCGATGTTCGCAGCATGGATGCCGGGCGACAATCTCTATAACAATTCGGTTTTTGTTCCACGATCATTGCCGGATGGCGATTACACATTGGAGATTGCTCTGGTCGATGCGGCGAGTCGCGAACCGAAAATTAAACTCGCGATTGCGGGAGTGGAACCCGATGGCTGGTATCCCATGGGGACGATCAAGATCAGCACAGCAGAGGCTGCGAAATAAGTTGCGTCACGGGGCGAGGCTGACCCAGGTCGGTCTCGAAGTGCGGAAGGAAATTACCGCACAAGTTTGAGCAAGCCAAATTGTTCTGGAGCGTGAAAGCTGGGTTGCCGAGGAGGCTGCCACGCCATCTCCACAGGTTTTGTTCCCTGGCTGCGAAAGAAGTTGATGCGTAGAAGATTGCCCGATTTGGCGTCGCCTGCCTCGAGGGAGGCGTAGGGAATCCGCATCGATCCGTACCAGATTTTACGATCTTGATCGATGCGAGCGGCGACCTGCCAGCCTGATTTCCACGAGGTGAGAGCGACTTTGTCTGGCTGTTTCAAGTCGATGTCGAGATCGAGCCATTCGCCTTGCGGAGAAATCTCAAACTCCTTATATCGATCGATGGGACCGTCGGGAGCTCCAATGAAGGCTTCGGCAACATCCCAGTTCCATAAGCCGCCCGTCGGTTGGTCTAACAGCGGATTCGGCTTGAGATGAAGCTCCTGATAGGGACAGACAAATAGAAAGTAAAGATTGGAGACCGTCCATCTGGAGCGAATTTCGGTCGCGTGTCCGGCGATTTGAGTACCGTACGCGTCGTCGGTCATCGAGGTGATCGAAGCGTCGCGCCAGAATTCCGACAGCGGATCGGTGCCGGCGTCGAAATCGCGTTCGATAAAATTTGAAAGGGCCTGGGGGCGGTCGCTATGCATTTTGCGGACTCTCCTGAAAACGGGTGCGGGGATCTGGCTGCTCCTTTCCACCTTACCGCAGGATCGAATGCGAGCCCGGGCGGGTTGCGGTTCATTACGAGCGCTTGTTTCTCATTTCTCCGTATATAATCGTTTCGATATCCTGAGAGCCTGGTTGCAAGTCCTATAACGCGGCTGAACTCAGGTGCCGTTCCGGCGTCGTTCGTCGCGCAAGATTGCACGATCAGCAAGTATTTTCAACTCGAAAAGAGAGAATCAATGAAGTCGTGGCTTCTACTGTTTGCAATGGTGCTGACCTTGGGTTCGCTGCGATGCCATGCGGCCGATGATGCCGCGAAGACCGCAACGCCGTCTGCGATCACTGTAACCGAAGGCGAAATCAACATCCCGACGTATGAACAGGTTGGCAGATATATGCAGCCGCCGCTGTTCAACGATTCGACGCTGACCGGGCTCTACCCGTTCACGACCTATAAGAGGCAATTTAAAGAGGGCAGTCCGTTCGCCGAAAAGTATCATGCAGTCTTTGTCGACAGCCAATATTTCAAGCTCACGTACATTCCGGAACTGGGTGGCCGGTTCTTCTCCGTGTATGACAAAGTGCATCATCGGCAGATGTTCTATCGAAACGATGTGATCAAGCCGACCCAGTTCAATCCGCGCTTCACCTGGCCGCAATCTGGCATTGAATTGACGGGTCCCTACGATGCCCACTCGCTCACGTGGAAGGGTGAACCGTACTGGTCGCACACCATTCTGAAGCATAAGGACGGAAGTGTGTCGGTCCTGTTGGGCGAAGAGGATCCGTTCTACCACATGGATGTGACCTATACAGCGACGCTTTATCCGGATGTGGATGCGCTTGAGATCAGCACATTTTGCTACAACGGCACCGACGGGCAAAAGCCGCAGATGTTGTGGTCGAACGCGGCTTTTCCGGTCACGCCGAAAACGCGATTTCTCTATCCGATGACGCAAACTGTGGGGCACACGACGGGGGTGGTTTCTCCGTGGCCGATTTATAACGGAGTCGACCTGAGCTGGGCGCACAACAACATGCACATGCTGGGCGTGTTCGGGATCGATAGCTACGACAATTATGGTGGCTCGTACGAATTCGATCATGACTACGGAGTTTTTCGCTACGCGGATCGCCGGGTTGTTCAAGGGATGAAGATGTGGACGTTCGGCTTCGGACCCGGGTCGTCGGAGGTGGAGCATAGCTATACCGACAAGGCCGGTCCGTATTTTGAAGCGCAAAGCGGCCGCATGGTGTGGGACGGACATTATGAGTGGGTGTATCCGCACGAAGTGGAGCAATGGCATGAATGGTGGATTCCGGTAGCCGGGATCAATGGCCTGACCACGATGAGTAAAGAGGTGGCGCTGAATGTGGACGTGCATCCTGGTGCGAACGGCGGGAGTTCATCCGTTGAAGTGGCGTTGTCGCCGGTCGTTCCAATCCGCAATGCAAAGTTGGTGGTGAAAACTGCGAGCGGAGAATTGCTGAATGTTAGCGTGAACCTGATTCCGGGAACTCCGGTGAAAAAAACTGTCGACAATATCAGCGCTGCCGATCTCGCGTCGCTGAATGTACAGGTGCTGGGACCGGATGGCAAGCTGCTGCTGGCATATACCAAGCCCGCGACTCCGCCGGGCGGAGATATCACGCCATTTGCTAAAGACCTGATGGCTGCGCCCATACCTCTGGATAAGATGACAGCGGAAGAATTAGTTCTGGCGGCTGAGTTCAAGCAGAAGGACCTGAA
Source organism: uncultured Acidobacteriota bacterium (assembly GCA_963774515.1). Classification (GTDB taxonomy): domain Bacteria; phylum Acidobacteriota; class Terriglobia; order Terriglobales; family Acidobacteriaceae; genus JAKAAZ01. Next base: position 242,191 of record CAVZFK010000009.1, read on the forward strand.
TGCGGATGAGGCTGAGAGCCTGGCGAAGATGGCGCTGAAGCGTGATCCGGGCTACTCCGTCGCGCACCAGTTGCTGGGCGTGCTGGAGTACAACCAGCACCACTATCAGCAGGCGGCGGAGCAATTTCAGCTAGCTGTCGATCGCGACCCTTACGCGTCGGAGTCCTGGTACTATTTGGCGATTTGTCAGCTGAAACTCGGGCAGCAGAAGCAGGCGGAACGGAATTTTTATTACATCTGGCCGGATAGCGTGTACTACGGGCCACGCGAATATCAATTAGGCCTGCTGAATTTTCTGCGACATGACGATGCGGCGGCCGCGCAGCATCTGGCGGGGGCTATCAATTCCAACGGCAAAGATTTGAAAGCGCGGCTGGTGCTTGCGATGACCTTGCGCGATCAAGGAAACAAGGCGGCGGCGCTGGAGCAACTCGCCAAGGTGGAAGAGATCGATCCTGCCGATCGCGTCGTTCAGGCGGAACGATATTTTCTGACTGGCGATTCGGGCGCGAGAGCGAAATTGCTTGACCTGATGGGCGAGCAGTCGGAGAGCGCCATTGAGGTGTCGATTTTCTATAGCTCGCTGGAGCGATGGAAAGAGGCGGCTGCGGTGTTGAAGATGGTTGAGCCGCCGCACAATAAAGATCCGTGGGGAACGCCGCCGATTTACTACTATGCGCTGGCGTATGACGTGAAACAATCCGGTGACACAACTGCGGCGAGCGAATATCGGAAGAAGGCGCAGGCTGCGGCTGGAATTGTGGAGCGCTTCCCGTATCGCGCGGAGATGGAGGCGCCGCTGGCCGATGCAGTGAAGGACAATCCGAACGACACGGTGGCGCGGTTTGATCTGGCGTGCCTGCTGTATTACCGCGGACATCAGGCAGAGGCCATCCAACAGTGGCAGGCGATCAATCAGATGAATCCATCTGACTTTGGCGCGCGTCGGGCGCTGGGATTGGCCTATGAGGAAGATGGCAAGCTGGAGGCTGCTGTTCCGGAATTGCAGAAGGCGGTTGAGTTGAATCCGGAGAGCGCCGACACGCTGGACGATCTTTCGGATCTTTACGCGCGCACCGGCAAGTTCGACGAGCAGGTGACGTTGCTGCAGAAGGCTGTGGCGCGTGATCCGAAGAATGATCATCTGGTGGAAGGTTTGTTGACGGCCGATTTGATTCAGGGCAAGTTCCAGGCGGCGCAGGACATCATTGACCACCACACTTTTCTTCCGGTCCACAGGACCTACACTTTGCGCGATGCGTATCGCGAATTGAAATATGGACAGGGTGCGCAGGCGTTCCATAAGGGCAGCTACCAACAGGCGCTTGATTTCTTCCAGTCTGCGCTGAAGCCGCCTGCGTCGCTGGGCATGGATGATTTCGAACTGCAGTCGGCGCCGCGAATTTACTACTACATTGGGCGTACATACGATGCGATGGGGAAGAAGCCGGAAGCCGAGCAGGCGTATAAGGACAGCGTTCGTGGTGTGGATCAACTGACTGGTGGCGGCAGCGATGCTTACAGTCCGGAAAACTTTTTCATGACGTTTTCGCTCGATCGGTTGGGCCGCAAGCAGGAAGCCACCGCCCTGGTGAAACAATTCCAGACCGTGGCGGACTCGCGGCATGAGTCGAACGATCCAATGTATCGCGCCCGCGCTTACTATCTACAGGCGTTGATCGATGAATATAACGGCAACGCGGATGAAGCGCACAAGCTAATGGCGCAGGCAGTGCAGATTGAGCCGGACTACATTGGGCCGCGTTTTGAGTTGCGGGGCGATGCGATCGAACCGACGAAGGCCGATCTCGGCCGGTAAGCGTTCGTTAACTGCAAAGGAGCATGCGAACGAGGATGATTTCTTGTCGAGTCCATATGCGATAAGAAAGTGGATCAAAGTTGCTGAACGTTTCTGCCGGAGAACACTAGCATGCGGAAATTTAGTGCAAGTGTAGGGTTGCTGGTTCTGGTGGCTCTCGGATGCTGTCGAGGCTCCGATCTGTTTGTTGTTTCTGCGTATCACCGGCCTGATCCGTTCGGAAGTTTTGTCGCCAGCGATCTTGCGGGAACGAGTTGGAATCACTCGATTCAATTGACTGCTGCGCGCGGCGGCTATGTTTCGTTTCAATTGGTCGTGAAATCGGATTCGGCGTGCAAGGATTGCAAACTCTCCATTGAATCGTCACAGCCGGTGGAAGTATATCGCGAGTGGTTTCACTTCAACACGCCTGACAAGCACTACTACCCGGACGCGCTGATTCCGATTCAGGTTCCATTCAGTTTTCACATGCCCGACCCTGAAAACGCAATTCACGGACAAACAGTGCGTGCGTTCTGGGTGGATGTCTGGATCGCCGCTGACACCAAACCTGGCGTGTATCGTGGGCGCGCGCGATTCACGGATGGCTCTGTGCGCAAGACTGTTCCGTTCACGATCGCAGTATCGGCGGCGCAGATTCCGACGCAGGATGTGCTGAATGTGGATTCCAATTCCTATGGCATGGGGTGGCTGCAGGCACAGTATCCGAAAGCGCTGGCGGGTTCGGGGCGCGCCAGGGAGGACGAACAGTTTCATTTGATTCAGCAGTACTACCGGATTTTTTATGAGAACCGTGGCATCTATCACGTGCTCGGATACGGTCACTCGGGATATGTCGATCCGGGATTTGCGCCGGAGTTGGCGGGGACGGGGACCGAGAAGCACATTGTCAGCTGGGACAAGTTTGATCGGCTGTTTGGACCGGTGTTAGATGGCTCGGCGTTTAACGGAACGAGGCGCGGACCGCAACCGATTCCGTTTATGTATATGCCCATTAATCCAGAATGGCCGGCGAATTATCTGTGGTGGGGCGAGCCCGGATATCAGACGGAGTTCACGAATGTGGTGGGAGAAATGGAGCGCCACTTCCGCGAAAAGGGTTGGACGAATACGCGGTTTGAAGTGTTCTTCAACCAAAAGAAACGTTACAAGGGTTTTGAGTGGGATGGGGATGAGGTGCGTTTCCCCAAGGATGACGCCTACTTCCTCGTGTATCACGATCTGCTGATGAATGCGCTTCCGAAAACCACTCCCGTACATTTTGTCATGCGTGCCGACTCCAGCTGGACGATGGGGCAACAGATGGACATGCTGAAGAACGTGATCGGGCTGTGGTGCGCGGGCGGAGGAGAGTTTGTCTGGAATATCGACAAACTCCCTGCGTTAAAGCGACAAGGAGATATCGTTTGGATTTACGGTGGCACTCCACCGGTGCAGGATGTCTCGTCGTCGATGGCGACCGATCCGCTGCGGGCGTGGATTTTTGGGGTCGATGGATTTGTGCGTTGGCTGGCGGTGAGCCCGGGACCGCATCCGTTTGAAGCGCTCTCGAATGGCGGCACGGAGACGCTGGTGTACTCCGGCGAGCAGTTTGGAATTGAAGGACCGATTCCAAGCATTCGTTTGAAGTTGCAGCGGAACACAGTTCAGGATCTGGACCTGTTGGAAGAAGAAGCGAAGCGCGGCTCTCGCGATGCGATTCAGGAGCAGGTGGTGGGATTGTTTGACAATACCAAGCTGGCGCAGTGGAAGCATTCTCCCGCGCCGCCTCCACAGGGCAAGCCGATCGATTGGACCAATCCCGATTTCGATGTCGCGTTGAAACCCTACTATGCGCAGTTTCCAACGCCGCAAGCGGATGCCTGGCAGAGAGTTCATGATTTTGCTGTGAAGCGGGCTGGGGGTGCGCAATGAAACTTGCCGCCTTCGTTCTAGCCGGTGCGCAACTCGCGTCCATGTCGTTGTGCAGTGTTGCGCCAGCGGTCGCGCAAACGGTCTCATCTTCCGCTGCAAATGCAACCACGCAGCAGGAGCTGCAGGAGATTGCTCGCGTGGCGACGGTCATGATCGATGGAGACGTGTGCCAGCACATTGTGACGCAACGCGCACTGGAACATATGCTGCACTCGGATCCGCGTGATGAATTTCAGGCGGCCGACAACTATGACGTGCATGACGCCCCATTTATCCAGACGAAAAAGACGCTGATACGCCTGGCGATGCTGGCGTCCTATCCGGTGGACGTGAACCTGTGGATGCCGGTTCCCACGACGGAAAAGATTCAGGTGGTGATTCGCAACAAATATAACCTGAGCCAATTCTGGAATGGGCAATTGGATCAGGCGATGCCGCCTGAGATGCGGGAAGTGCTGCAGACCGGAAAAACATTAACGGTCGAAAAAACCCCGGGAATGATTTCTGTGCTGGCCCCGGTGCGAAACAGTTTGAATGAAATTGTTGGACTGGTTGAGGTGGCAGCCAGCACGACCGTGCCGCAACATGACGAACAATAACGAAGCATGATGAGGAGACCGATGAACTGGCAGAAGCCGTGCACTATCCTTGCTGGAACTTTGCTGGCGATGACGCTGACCGCATCCGCAGCCGCGGGAGCCGCCACAGTGAATACATCCGGCGACGCCAAGAGGCCGTCGAAGCTGATCCTGCCGTCTGACGTGCTGGCGCGGACAGGCGAGGTGCCGGTGGTGTATCGGTTGAGCCAGGGATTTACCGGGCACGCGGGTGTGCATGTGCTGTGGACGGACAGCCTGGGCCGCACGGTGGAAGATAAGACGCTGCCGGCCGATCTGCTGGACGAAACCGACATCACATTTCCAATCGACATGTCGTTGGCGGTCGCGATGAGAAATCATCTTCGCGTCGATCTGACACTGAACGGAAAAGACATTAAAGGCGCGCCCTACAATCGCAGTGAATCTGCGGAGGCTGACTTTGTGGCGCAGCCGCCGTTCACCGGGTGGAAGGACTACGTCATCATGATGTGGCAAAATTACCCGGCGAATCTTGTTCCCGATCTGCAGAAGCTGGGGATCAACGGCGCGACCTATTCCAGCCGCAATATTGCGTTGCCGGATTTTCTGATTGACAACAACATGCGTTGGTATTCGGAGAGTCTCGCGACCGATTACTACTCCGAATATCATCGCTGGCGTCCGGATCGGCCGGTGGGGTGGTCGTTTATCCAGGCTAAGAAGTTGTACCAGGAAGATCCCAACAGCCTGGCGGCCTTCAAACGTCATCCGAGTTTCTGGGATCCGTATTATCGCAAGCTGGTCTACGATCGCGGCGTAGCCACTGCGGAGCGACTCGCGCCGTATCGGCCATATTTTTATAGCCTGGCGGATGAATCCGGGATCGCGGAGTTGGAAGCGGCGTGGGATTTCGATTTCTCCGATGAATCGCTGGTGCCGATGCGTCGCTGGTTGCAGGCGCAATACGGCAGCCTGGGCGCGCTGAATCAGGAGTGGGGAACGAACTTCACCAATTGGAACCTGGTGATGCCGCTGACGACGAATCAGGCGATGAAGCGCACCGATGGAAATTATGCCGCGTGGGCGGACCTGAAAGAGTGGATGGATATTTCCTACGCGGATGCGTTGAAGATGGGTGTGGATGCGATTCACGAGGGTGATCCGCATGCTTACGTCAACATTGGCGGCGGCCAGATGCCGGGGTGGGGCGGGTATGACTACTCGCGCATTTCGAAAGTGCTGAACGCGATTGAGCCGTACGATATTGGTCGCAGCGTGGATATTGTTCATTCGCTCAATCCAAAGATGGTGATCATGAGTACAAGCTTTGCCGCCGGCGACCGCGAGCGGCAGCGAGTCTGGTACGAATTGCTGCATGGCAATCGCGGATTGATTATTTGGGATGAAGGCGAGAAATACGTTCAGAAAGATGGTCAACCCAGCGACATTGGCAAGCAGGCAGGCCAGCTATATAGCGCGATTCGTGGTGGCGAGGGCGCGCTGATTATCAACAGCCAACTGGTGAATAACCGGATCGCAATTCACTACTCGCAGCCCAGCATGCGGACCCAGTGGATGTTGGAGCGGCAGCCGGATGGCGATGCGTGGATGACACGCAGCCCCTCTTACGAACGCTCGACGAACAACTTTATGCGGCTGCGCGAGTCCTGGTGCAATTTGATTGAAGACGAAGGCATGCAGCCGAATTTTGTCTCCTATGACCAGGTGGAGCAGGGCGATCTGCTGAAGGGTGGCTATCACGTGCTGGTGCTGCCGGAGTCGAGTTCACTGTCGAAGGCCGAGGCGACGGCGATTCGCGAATTTGTTGCGCAGGGCGGCGTGGCCATTGCGGATGGAATACCAGGAACCTACGATGAACACAGCCGCAAACTTGCTGCTTCTCCGCTAGCCGATCTTTTTGGTGGAGCCAATACGGAGCAGGTGAATGTGCATCCCTACGGCAAGGGCAAAGCAATTCTGCTGAACGTCGACATCATCAGTTATCTGCAGGATCGCCTCGACGGAAAAGAAGGAGCCGTGCATCAGTTGATTGAGCAGCTATTGCGTTCGAATGATGTTCACCCCGAATTTTCGGTCGAAGATGCGCAGGGACATTCCGTGGTTGGGATTGACGTGCATGTATACGCGGATGGCGGAACGCGGATCATCGCGCTGCAGTCGAATCCTCAACTGCGTGTGAATGAACTGGGGCCGGCGGATTTCCGGTCGAACGAACGGTTCACGAAGCCTACGACAGTGCATTTGCATCTTCCGAACGCGATGTACCTGTATGACACGATGGCGAACAAGGATCTGGGGGACGAAGAAAGAAATCACTCTGACAGTCGGGCCGTACGATCCGACGATCCTGGTGGCGAGTGACACTCCATTGCCGCAGATGCAGGTGTCCGCTCCGGAACAGGTACAGCGGGGAACGATCGCGAATATTGCGATTCACGCTACACCGTCGCAAGCGGACATGAGTATTTTTCACGTGGATGTTGTCGATCCCAAGGGAAATCGGCAGGTCTTCTATTCTGGAAATGTGCTGGCGCGGCAAGGTGCGGGAGTCAGGGCAATTCCGTTCGCTGTCAATGACACGCCCGGCAAATGGACCATCGACGTACATGACGTGATGAATGGGCAAAGCGTCCAACAAACGATAGACGTGCAATAAAAAGTTTTTCATCGGAAAAGGAATCGGTCGATGCAAAATAAATTCGGGTTGACGCTGATGGCGGCGGTGTTGATTTCCCTTGGTTCGCCGGGCCTGCGGGCGCAGGTGTATTCGCCAGAGATCACCAAAGTCGGCCAGGTAGATACCAGCAACATGACCAGCCTGGTGCAGGGAATTTATCGGCAATACAACGCCACCACCGACCGCGAAAAAGCCGAGGCAATCTGGCGCTTCTATCTGACCGATGGAAGATTCGTGAAGCCGGGCATGTTTTATCACATCCCTGGATGGGCGTATGAGGAGCCGGTGGGGCAGGTGCTTGATCCCATCAAGCTGCTGAACAGTTATGGCTATGGGCTCTGCTATCAGGATGGGCCACTGATGGCGGCGACGTACGATGCCGGCGGATTCAAGCATTCACGCGTGTGGTTCCTGACGGGTCATACCGTTGCCGAGGTGTATTACGACGGCGCGTATCACATGTTCGATTCCGACGAACTGGGTTATAACCCGATTGGAAACGGTCCGCTGAAGTTGCGCGATGTTGCCTCTGTCTGGCAGTTGGAACATGACGGCAGCATCATCACGCAGGAACGTCACGGGGCCGACGACATCGAATCCGAAGACTGTCGATACTCCCTGGTATCCGGCGGATGTTCGCGCGGGAGATATGAAGGATCTCGCCGAGCTGTACACCAGCATCAACGATAACTATCTGTACGCGTATCGGCGCTATCCCGAAGGCCGCACCATGGATTTTGTTTTGCGGCCAGGTGAGCGCATGATTCGCTACTACCGGCCGACGCCCGCGGGAACCTTCTATCTGCCGTATACCTACGACGGCAAAGACTGGAAGATTCTTCCGGATTTTGCGCAGTTCAGTTTGCCGCCGTCGGCAGGGCCGCGGAGCGAGAAAGATGCGCGTACATGGGCCACGGGAAAAATTGAGTATCGACCCACGGATATTTCCGGCAACCTGACACGCAAGGGTGACGATGCGACGTATACATTTTCGATGCCCTCTCCCTACGTGATCATCGACGCGCATTTTTCTGTGCAGGCCGTACTGCCGACAGCGCAGGACAAGCTGACGGCTGCGACCTCTATCGATGGCGGCCGCAGTTGGACAGAAAGCGCTTCGCTCGCCGGCCCTTTTACCGGGCCATGGGAAATCCACGCAGCGGATTTGCCAGGTGCGCAAGGTCATCGCACTGCGGTGTCGGGCACGTATGGGTACCTGGTCCGTTTTTCTCTGCATGGGGAAGCCAATCAGTCGCCAGCGCTGCAAGGCGTATTCCTCACCACGATATTTCAGTTGAATCCGCGCACGATTCCTACGCTGGCGCCTGGGGAAAATCAATTTGAATATCGCGCGGGAAAAGATGTCAGGACCGAGCTGGCGGTGCGTTCCTCACATTTGAATGAATATGCATCCAAAATTGAGAACGCCAGCTACGTGGCTCAGGATGGACAGGGCTACTGGGTCAACGATGGAGATCACGCTGGGGAAGTAATTTTTGAGGTCGGTCCTGATGATCGCGATCTTACCGGTTTCGATGTCGGCGGCAGATTCCTCGATCTAACGGATGGAATTGCGCCCAATAAATTTACGGCGGAGATTCGGCATGTCACTCCGTGGCCTGCGAATCGCAAGGGGCCGGGGTCAGCTTCCATTGCGTGGTCAACCAGCAGTGATGGACCGTGGAAGACGCTATGGACCTACGATCCCAAGCTGACGTGGCTCGACGGTCAACCGGTGAAGCAGGTGCTTCGCTGGCCAGAGGTGGATCGCAGCGTGCGAGATCTGCCAGCAGGAACAGAGCATATTTATGTTCGCTACCAATTCGACGGACTCGCCATCGATCATTTTCGAATGGCCAGCATTCGTCCGGAAAATCCTTCGGCGACACAGCATCTGAAAATAACGCAAATCTGGGAAGAGAATGGAGCGCAACGCGAGTTCCACAAAGACATACCGAACGCAAACGTTGCGCAGGCTTATCAGATTTCAATCCCTGAGAAGGCGGACGTAACGAACGTCGCATTCATTCTCGATTGCCCGCCAAAATAATACCTGTCGGATTACGATAGAAAAAGGATGACGAATTCCGGATGCTCCGAATCCGGCGCCATTGCTCAGAGTTGGCCAACGATTGTGATGGAGGAGTGCCGTACATGTCGTCTACTCGTCGTGATTTTTTAGTTGGGCTTGGGGCCGCGGCTGCAGCAGTTTCTGTTCCAGGACGCGCCGCGCATGCCCTTGCTGGTGACAGCTTGCTGTATCCGCCCACGGATTTGTCTTACTTCGACGCGCCGATTCATCACGGGCCGATGAAGATCCAGATTGGATATGCCGCGATTACGTGGAAAGAAAATGATAACCAGGCGATCGAGGATATCTCCGCTGTCGGTTATCCCGGCATCCAGCTACGTGCGAACGTAATCGGCGAATATCCTGATCCGCACGCGTTGAAAGACGTGTTGGCGAAGCACAGTCTGACGTTCGTAGCTTTGTCCAGTGGAGATGCGCCGCTTGATCCGGCAGTCGAGAAAAAAAGTCTGGAGATGCACGCCGCGCATGCTCGCTATCTGCACCAGGCGGGTGGAAAATATTTGCAGGTGATTGGCACGTTCGCGCAGAAGTCCTACACCCATAGCGACTACAAACGGGAAGGGATGTTGCTAACGGAGATTGGCAAGCGCGCCGCGGACTACGGCATCCAGATGGGCTTTCACAATCACATGGGATCGATCGGGCAAACTCCGGAGCAGGTGGAGGCGATTCTCGATGCTGCCGATCCTCGCTACGTAAAGCTGGAATTGGACACGGGCCATTATCAGCAAGGCGGCGGCGATCCGGCGGAAGCCATTCGCAAATATCATGATCGACTGCTGTTTCTGCATCTGAAGGATGTTGAACCGGCGGCGACCAAGATCGGCTACCAATTTGTTGAGCTGGGGCAGGGAAGAGTCAACTTCGTTGCGATCTTTGACGCGCTGCGGTCCGTCAACTTTAGAGGCTGGGGTGTGGTGGAACTGGATGGAGAGCGAACCGGTGTAAATCGTAGTCCGAAAGAGTCCGCGGAAATGAGCAAGGATTACTTAATCCATAAGCTAGGAGTGCAGGTATGAGCTGTCCATTTCGCCTTGCTGTCATCAACGATGAAATCACGCAGGATTTTGGCCGCGCGTGCGAAATCGCGTCGAAAGATTTCGGACTGAACTGGATTGAACTTCGCGGAATGTGGAACAAGAATATTACCGATCTGGACTCGTCGGAGATTGCGGAAGCACGAAAGATTTTGGAGAAGTACAAGCTGCGTGTGACAGACATTGCGAGCCCATTGTTCAAGGTGGATTGGCCGGGTGCGCCGGTTTCAAAGGCGTCCGAACGCCGTGACCAATTCGGCGCCGACTTCGGTTTCAAGCAACAGGAAAAAGTGCTGGAACGTTGTATTGAGCTGGCGAAAGCATTTCAGACGGATCGCATCCGCTGTTTCGACTTTTGGCGGCTGGATGATCCGAAGCCGTATCGGGCGGCGATCAACGACAAGCTGCGCGAGGCTGCGGAACAATGCGCCAAGAGCGACCTAATTCTACTGCTGGAAAATGAAATGGCTTGCAACACAGGAACTGGAGAGGAAGCAGCGGCCGTTCTGCATGCTATTCCTAACAAGAATTTTATGCTGAACTGGGATCCGGGCAACGCGGTAGTACTCGGCAGCACGCCCTATCCAAACGGCTTTGATCTATTGCCAGAGAAGCGGATCGGTCATTGCCACTGCAAGGATGCTGTTCGCAAGCCCGGCGGCGGATATGATTGGGCTCCCGTTGGATCCGGAATCGTCGATTGGGTGGGCCAGTTCCGCGCATTGAAACGAGATGGATACCACTACGCTGTCAGCCTGGAGACGCATTGGCGGGGAGCGGGGACAGCAGAGGCGTCGACGCGCATTAGCATGAAAGGTCTGAAAGCGACGCTGGCGAAGGCTGGAATTCAGTGCTAGCGGCTCGATCGCCCGCTAATTAATTGTTGGGAGAAATGAAGCGCGGCCTGACAGGAAGATGATGCCCATCGCCAGGCTATAGATCGCCGTCAGCGCGGAGACGACGCGAAGAAATTGCGGACGGTGCCGCGAGGCGCCGAATAGTCCGGCTGCCGATGCGGTCATCACTGCATTCATCGTCAACAGGCCCGCGAGGAACATTCCAAGCCCGAGCATGCCGAGGGCAGCACCGCCGAGATTGGCTGCGAGAAGAAAAATCATTAACTGGCTGGGAGTTTCTGCTCCCAGGCCGTGAATCACGCCGATGACGAAAACAGAGCGCGCATCGAAATTTTTGGGAGGCGCGTAGGCTTCGACAGGAGCGCCTTCCTCGCGTCGCTTGAATGCCAGTCGCGCACGATGATAGCCGGCGTGGAGCAGCATGTACCGGCTCTTCGGCAGCGTGTCCTCCGGGCGAAACACCAGCGTTCCCAGAACATAAATTCCAAGGACCACCAATGTGAGACCAACCAGACGCTCTGCCCAGCGATCGATGCCAGCGGGCAAACTGATTCCCAGCAGAATGACGATCGAGCCGAGTCCCGCGACGGTGAGCGCGTGGCCCAGGGCATAGATCATGCCGAGTTTCATGGCGACGCGTTTCGACGATTGCACGCTGACCACGTCGGTGATCGCGGCAATGTGGTCGTAGTCGAAGCCGTGGCGAAAGCCGAGCACAGCTGCGGTGAACAGGGCGGCGTAGAGCGTAGTATGCGTCGTCAAAATATCTTTCGCGATCAATTGCGTGCTGATTTAGTTTTCGGCCTGTTGCGGCGAAGGCTAGCAAATCCTCGGCAGCTGCTCGCCGAACATCACATCCAAAATGCGCGTGCCACCCACGCGGGTTTGCATGCGCACCATGCCGGGGTGTTCTGAAACGACCTCTCCAATCATTTTCGCATCTCGGCCGAGAGAATGATTTTGCATGCTTTTCAGGACGGCATCGGCCGCGTCCGCCGCTACGATGGCGACCAGTTTGCCTTCATTCGCGACGTACAGCGGATCGAGGCCAAGGATTTCGCAGGCACCCTGCACGCTTTCGCGTACGGGAATTTCATCTTCATGCAGAAACATGCCGACCTTCGATTGCGAGGCGATCTCATTCAGCGTGGTGGCGACACCTCCGCGGGTTGGATCGCGCATGCAGTGAAGGGGATGGTCGCCTTCTCGTTTCCGTGTGACAGCGTCGCACGCATCCAGCATGGAGTCGACTAATCCATTTAGCGCTGCGCAATCACTTTCAATCGCACCTTCAAATTCCAGATTCTCGCGCTTCGACATAATCGCCATGCCGTGGTCGCCGATGTAGCCACTCAACAGGATCTTGTCTCCGGGACGCGCGCGATTGGCGGAGATATTTACATCGCGTTCAATGGCGCCGATGCCGGTCGTGGTAATGAAAAGTTTGTCTCCTTTGCCTCGATTGACCACCTTGGTATCGCCGGTGACCAACTGCACACCAGCTTCGCGTGCGGCGGCTCCCATCGACTCGACGACGCGACGCAACTCCTCTGCGGGCAATCCTTCTTCCAGGATGAAGGCGGCCGCAAGATACAGAGGGCGCGCGCCGCTCATCGCAAGATCATTCACGGTGCCGTTGATGGCGAGCGAGCCGATATCGCCGCCGGGGAAAAAGATTGGCGTAACAACAAAGCTATCGGTGGTGAAGGCGAGCCGGGCGCCGTTGATTTCGAGCACCGCCTGATCGTCGAGCTTGTCGAGAATAGGATTGGCGAAGGCCCGGAGAAAAACTTTATCGATCAGCTCCGAAGTCAGCTTGCCGCCGCTGCCGTGACCCAGCACAATATTTTTATGTTGGAAGATTGGCAGAGGACAGCTTCCAAATGATGGATTTGGTATTTCCGCTGTCGAATTCTCCGAAGCGGAGTCGGAGCTTGACGCTGCAACGGGCGCATTCATGGCAGAGTCGCTTCGAGTCACGCCGCGCCCCCTACGGAATGGACGGGAACGTCGACGCCTTTCGCCTGATTCAAATGGCGGCCGTAGGCATAGTACGCAGCACACGCACCCTCGGCGGAAACCATGGTGGCGCCCAGCGGGCTTTGCGGCGTGCATACCGTTCCAAATGCGGGGCAGTCTTTCGGCTTCTTGATGCCGCGCAGAATTTCTCCGCTGATGCAGATGGCGGATTCACGCGTCGCGATCTGCGCCACGTCGAATAGCTTTTCGGCATCGTGCTCGGCAAACTCCGGGCGAAGATGATAACCGCTTTGGGGAATGGTGCCGATGCCGCGCCAATTTCGATCTCCCACCTGAAAGACCTGGAACACAAGCTTCTGCGCGGTCTTATTTCCTTCGCGATCGAGGATGCGCGAGTACTGATTCTCAACTTCGCCGCGTTCGGTTTCGAGTTGGCGAATCGTCATCAGGGTTCCCTGCAAAATGTCGAGCGGCTCAAAACCGCTGACAACGATGGGAACATGATATTTGGCGCTGATGGGTTCGTATTCTTCGTAGCCCATGACGGCGCAAACGTGTCCGGGGCCAAGAAAGCCCTGCACGCGATTTTCGGGAGATTGCAAAATGGCCGCCAACGCGGGTGGAACCAAAACATGCGACACCAATAAGGAGACGTTCTTCAGGCCCTCCTGTTTGGCGCGCCACGCCAGCATGGCGTTTGCCGGTGCGGTGGTTTCAAATCCTATGGCGAAGAAGACGATTTTTTTATCTGGATTGGCGTGCGCAATCTTGATGCAGTCGATAGGAGAATACACGACGCGAACATCGGCGCCCTCGGACTTGATGGTGAACAGGTCGCCGTCTGATCCGGGAACGCGGAGCATATCTCCAAAGGAGCAGAAGATGACGTCGGGCATGCGGGCAATGGCGTGCGCCTTATCGATCATTTCCAGCGGCGTCACGCAGACCGGGCAGCCGGGTCCATGCACAAGTTCCACACCTTCGGGGAGCAGATAATCAATCCCGTTCTTGACGATGGAGTGGGTCTGACCGCCGCAAACTTCCATGATCACCCAGGGCTTGGTTTGCACGCGTTGAATTTCGTCTACAATTTTTCGGGCGACTCGCCCATCACGATATTCATCCAGATATTTCATCGCGCGCTCTCCTTGCCGCCGGTCTCCTTCGTCTGCGGATGATTTCCGTTGGTACCTGTCGCGGGATCGCGAAATCCTGGCGCTTGCCCCTCGCGTTCCTCCACTACAGGAGCCATTAGTTCAGAAAGCTGATCCATCTCTTCCAGAATTTGATAGGTGCGATGCGCTTCTTCTTCATCCACCTTGCTGATGGCGAAGCCGACGTGGACCAGAACATATTCGCCGACCTTGGTGTCAGGGACGTATTCGAGACATGCCTCGCGGATGATTCCACCGAATTGCACTCTCGCCATTCGCATGCCGCCTTGATCGAATGCTTCGACAACTTTACCCGGAATGGCCAGACACATGATTCGTCTCCTTGCTACTTTTTCCCGCTGCAGAATCGCATTCGCGATCGCCGCCTGCCCCAGGGAGATTCCACCATCGTTCGGCGGCACCAGGGCATGCAGGAAAACCTGAAACCCATCCTTATCTAAGTCTCTTACCGTGTGTTTTAGCAAATACATATTTTGGAAGACGCCGCCGCTGAGGCAAACCCGTGCCAAGTTTTCTTGCTTTCGAATTCGTCGGCATACCTCTAGAATCACGGCGGCCATAGTGTTGTGAAAGCGTGCAGAAATAACGCCGATGGGCGTAGTGTGAGTCAAATCGCGCACGATTTCTTCGATCATGGGCCGCATATCCAGCTGCATCGGCTCACTTTCTTCGAGGGCGAAGGGATAACGATCTTCTACTCCCGGGTGAGCAGCCGATTCCAAGGCGATGGCTGCCTGCCCTTCGAAAGTCACTTCCGATCCCAGGCCAACCAGGGCGGCGACGGCATCGAAGAGGCGGCCACTCGAAGACGTCTCAATGGACTGGATGCGGCGAGCGATCATCGCGTCGACTATGGCAATTTGTTTTTCTGACACATGCTGAAGGAATTGCGGATTCGCGGGGAGTGCTCCGATTGCCGAACGTATCCCGAAGGTAGCTGAGAGCCATGCGCCAGGGCTGGCGCACTGCGGCATCGCCGCCAGGGAGAGGTAGATAGCGCAGGTGGGCGCGGCGGTTGAATGTTTCCAGATCGGAAACCAGAAATTCTCCGCCCCAGATTTTTCCGTCGGTGCCGTAGCCAGTGCCGTCGAAAGCGACGCCGATGACTTTGCCTTGCAAATGATTTTCTGCCATGCAACTGGCGATATGAGCGTGATGGTGCTGCACGCCAATTTTGCGTTCGAGCGGCAAAGAGAGTGCGTACTGAGTGCTGCGATAATTCGGGTGCAGATCATAGGCGACAGCCTTCGGCTCGGCGCGGAATAATTTTTTCAGGTTGGTCAGAGTCTCCTGAAAAAAGCAGAGCGTCTCAAAATTTTCCAGGTCACCAATATGCTGGCTGAGGATGGCGTAGTGATCCTTGGTCAGACAGAACGTGTGTTTCAGCTCAGCGCCGCAGGCCAGCAGATCCTGCATTGGTGCGCCAAGATCGATCGCCTGCGGCACATAGCCGCGGGAGCGACGCATCACCCGCTCGCGGCCTGCAAACGTGCGCACCACGGAGTCGTCGGCACGCATATAGATGTCGCGATTGTGAAACAGGAACCAATCCGCCACCGGCTCAAGCTGTTGCCAGGCATCTTCGTTGGAGATGACGATGGGCTCCTCGCTGAGATTGCCGCTGGTCATGACTAATGCGGCGAACTGCGACGGGTCGCTCGGCGAATTGCTGAACAGCAAATAATGCAGTGGTGTGTAGGGCAGCATCACGCCGATGGAGTTGTTGCCAGGTGCAATCGAACGGGAGAGATTCGACTCCGGCCGGCGCTGGAGAATCACGATGGGTCGGCGCGGACTTTGTAATGCGGCTCGGTCGGTGTCAGTGACGATACAGAATTTCTCCACCTCGGCCAGGTCGCGCGCCATGATGGCGAATGGCTTGTCGCTGCGGCGCTTGCGATGTCGAAGCCGCCGGACAGCACCATCGTTTTGCGCGTCACAGGCCAGCAGGAATCCGCCCAGTCCTTTCACCGCGACGAGCCGGCCCGCGTGCAACAGATCGCGAACGCGCTGCAGCGTTGCCGGCGAAGACTGCTGCGTTGCACGAAAATCTTCTGCGGCCGGAAGGTGCGCCTCGCAGTTATGCTGGCGGCTTTCGACGAGCATCAAGCTGGGACCGCAGGCAGGGCAGGCATTGGGCTGGGCGTGAAAGCGTCGATCGCTGGGATCTTGATATTCCGCGTGGCAGAGTTCGCACATACGAAACCGCGCCATGGTGGTTGACGGGCGATCGTACGGAATATCCTGAATGATCGTGTAGCGCGGCCCACAGTTGGTGCAGTTGGTAAACGGATAGCCATAGCGGCGGTTTGAAGGATCGCTAAAGTCATGCCAGCAATCGTCACAGGTGGCCACGTCGGGAGAGATGAAGGCGAATTCATTCTGCTCCTCGCGGCTGGGTTGGATGGAAAATTCACTCGCATTTTGCAAGGAAATGTCTTCCAGCGCGATTTCCATAACCTGGGCCAAGGGGGGCGGGCTGGTTCGCAAGGTATGGAGAAATTGGTCGATGGCGCTGTCTGGGCCCTCGATTTCGACCGTAACTCCGGAGGAGGAATTCAGAATGAAGCCCGTCAATCGCAGCGTTCGTGCGAGGTTGTAGACGAAGGGGCGAAAGCCGACCCCTTGCACCACTCCCCGGATCGAGATGCGCTTGCGAATTCTCGGAAGAGAGCGGGTTGCGGCCATGGGTGGTCCTGGGATGCGCGTCCGAATGAGCGGGGCAGCCAATATGAGCGGCTGTCTCCTAGGGTATATGACGGGGGTGGCGACAGGTTTTGCCCACTGAAAGAAACGCGGAGTGCGCACATCGGTCGAGGGGCCAGCCGCATCTAAGTCCGGATGAAATGGATCGTTATTGCAACACTCGGCTTGATCACGCTTTGCGGTTGCGCTCCCTCCAGTCCGAGTCCTGACCAGATTCGCCAGCAAACTGCCAAGGCCACGGCTGAAGCGGCGCGCGACACCAAGGCGGTTGCACAGGGAATTGTTGAGGGTCTGAAGACCAAGGGGCCGCTCAACATTAACCATGCATCGAAAGAACAGCTGGAGACGTTGCCGGGTATCGACGCCGCTGCGGCAGACAGAATTATTGCGGGCCGGCCTTATCAGAATTCAGACGAGCTTCCTCGTCGCCATATTATTTCGCGAGCGGAATATCGTCAGATCGCAACCAAGATCGAGACGAAATGAATGCCGGCAATTGCGCTGAACCAGCGCTTGCCGCGACTGGCGCGCATTTCGGTGCAAAGTTAGCTGGATGCTAATTCTTTTGCGCGTTGCGCTGCGCGCATGACCGCTTTGATCAAGGTGACGCGGACGCCGCCCTCTTCCAGTTCCAGAATGCCGTCTATAGTGCAGCCTGCAGGCGTGGTGACAGCGTCTTTCAGCAGCGCCGGATGGCTGCCGGTTTCTAGCACCATGGTCGCTGCGCCCAACACCATTTGCGCGGCTAACAGAGTGGCGATGTCGCGCGGCAGGCCGACTTTGACGCCGCCCTCTGCAAGCGATTCGAGAATGATGTAGATGTAGGCTGGGCCGCTGGCGGAAAGCGCTGTGACAGCGTCCATGTGTTTTTCATCCACAGTGACGGTGCGGCCAACGCTGGCGAAAACCTTTTCTGCGACTGCCAGTTGCTCGTCGGTGACGAACTTGCCACGACAGAGAGCGGTCGCCCCGCAACCTACCAGCGACGGCGTGTTGGGCATGGCGCGAATCACAGCCAAGTCCACGCCCGCAGCCTTTTCAATCGCGCCCGTCTTGACCGAGGCGGCAAAAGAAATAATCGTTTTCTTCGCAGTCAGCGCCGGACGAATCTGAGCCAGCACCTCAGGAACGGTCTGCGGTTTGACGCCAAGCAGGATCAGGTCGCTGTTGCGCGCGGCGGCAAGATTGTCGGTGGAAACAGAAACTCCCCACTGCTTGGCGAGAGCGGCAGCGCGCTCTGGATGTTGCACGGTGGCGCGGATGTTTTCCGGACGGAACAGACCTTTATTCAGAAACGCCTGCAGCAAAATTCCGCCCATTTTTCCCGCACCCAGCATCGCAACTTTTGTATTTGAGGTGGCTGCGTGATCCTGCTTGGATTTTTCTTTTTTCTTGGCCATCAACTTAGTTTCCTTCCGTGGTTCGACTAGAAATCTTGTGCAGTTTTGCGTGGCCAGCGGTTTTCTGCTGTTGTTGAATCCACGCCTCGACGCGCTGCTGCAGAATGTCGAGAGGTAAAGCCCCCGAGTCGAGCACCTCATCGTGAAAGGCGCGAAGATCGAAATTCTTTCCCAGAGCTTTCTGCGCCTCGGCGCGCAGCTCGAGAATTTTCAATCGGCCAACATCATAGGCAAGCGCCTGACCCGGCCACGCGATATAGCGATCGACCTCTTCCTGAATGGTAATGTCATCCATCGCGGTGTGGTCGTGGAAGTACTGCACCATCTGCTCGCGGGTCCAATGTTTGTAGTGAACGCCGGTGTCGACGACGAGGCGGACAGCGCGCCACATTTGATTTTCGAGCATGCCGTACTCGCTGTAAGGATCTTGATAGAAGCCAACTTCCTTGCCGAGTTGCTCGCTGTAGAAGGCCCAGCCCTCGACGAAGGCGGTATACATTTCAAAGCGGCGAAATTCGGGAATGTCGGTCTGTTCCTGCGCCAGCGAAATTTGCAGATGATGGCCAGGGACGCCCTCGTGATACGCAATCGCCTCCACCTGGGTCAGCAGGCGCTTCGTGGCGTCGGTGGTGTTGACGCGAATTTCTCCGGGGCGAGAACCATCGGGTGTGCCGGGTTGATAGTCCGCTGGAACCTGATCAGCAGCGCCGAAGGTCGGCATCTCAACCACCTTCAGCGGCGCGTGCGGCAGCTTGGTGACCAGGTCGGGCAGCTTCGGTTCCATCTGGTCGACATAGTGCTGGTATAGCGCGATCAGTTGCGCGCCCGATTGCGCGTGCTCCTTGGGATTGTTGACCAGCGCTTCGTGAAGGCTTCGCAAATCCTTATAGCCGAGCTGGTGCACGACGGCCAGCAATTGAGGCTCGATCCGCGCCACGTCGGCGACGCCCATCTGGTAGACCTGCTCCGGCGTCAGGTCGGTGGTGGTATAGCTCTGGACGAGATAGGCGTAACACGCGTCGCCATCCTTCGTGGCCCAGAGGCCCGGGTCCTTGCGAGCGTTAGGAATATATTGTGCGGCCAGGTATTTGGCAAAATGGCCGAATGCGGGTTGCACCTGGGTGCGAATCGCGGTTAGCAGCGCGGTGCGAATCTGGGCGCGATCTTGCGCGGAAATGCTGGCGGGAAATCGCTGCAGTGGGCTGGCGAACGGAGAATCTTCCGGCTTGCCCGTTGCCAATGCATTCGCCTGTACCAGTACTTTTTGCATGATCGATTGCGGCTCGCTGCGGCCGGCTTCTTCGCCCAGCATGAGGTCGGTGCTGATCTGAAGAATGGCGGCGGGAACTTTGTTCAAGCGCGCGATGTAGTGCGTCGTAGTCGTCCGCGGAAGTGAAGGTGAGCATGCCGGCCAGCATCGGCAGATCGACTTGAATTCCGGAAAATTGGTTCACGGGAGTTTGCCAGGGCTCGCACACCGACGATTCCTGCTGATCGACGAGATCGTGCACGAGCAGGCGCTTGCTGAGCTTTTCCTGGTCACTCATTCCGGTGGTGTCGACGGCACCGAGGCGCTCGATGAAGCGTTCGCCGCGCGACAGGGAGTCGTTGTAGGCCTGATCGGAATAGTCGGATAGCTGATCGTCGTAGCGCTTATCGCCGATGGTGGAAGCCATCTCCGGCGAATGTTTCAGCGTTTCCTCCCAGTAGTCGTGAAAGACCAGGTTCAGTTGCGCGACTCGATCCTGCAATGTGTTGGTCTGGAACTGCGGCGCGGGTGCAAGATCCTTCGATTTGAAAGTCTGCGACCAGATCGCGCAGGGGAAGAGCAGGCACGCGACGAGCACGGAAAGAGATCGACCACGGGAACCGAATTGATGCGGAGAAGACGACATTTGTGTTGCGAGAGGCATGGGTTGAGTGTAAATGCCAGCGAATACGCTTGGTACCAAGCGCGTCTCGTGCGGCGACTGCAAGATGCGATCGAGCAGGAACAGGACCGCCGGAATCGCGCGAATGCAAGGAACGTCTAGCGCTCCATGTGCAGCAGGATGACCGTGGCTTTGCCGTGCTTCGGGATTGTGATCGTGAGCTGATTGCCATTGCGTTGCGGCGTGACGGAGGTTTTCTCGCCGAGGTCGACGGAATCCACTTCCACCGATTGCACCGCATTGGCATTGGGTAGGCGGGCAATCACCTGCAGGTTGGAATCGAAACCGTCGGCATGGTTTAATGCGCGCCAGGCGGAGACCATGGTGATCATGATGTCGCCATTCTTCAACTGGAAAATGTTGCCGTAGGTGTTGGCGGGCAGGTCGAGCGCGTGGGGATAGAAAATCCATTTCTTGCCGGCAAACATGTTCACATATGGCTGATACATGTTGTGGAGCTTCTCGTTATACGCGATGGTTTCCGCGGGTAGCGGTTTGCCGTCGCGGGTGTGATCGGAGACAAGCGAGTTGAAGGCGCCGTAGCGCAGGCAGTGGAGATAGAGGATCTCCTGGTCGGCGGCGTTACTGTCGAGAATCATCACGTGGCGCGTCAGGCCAAGATAACTTTGCGCGGTGATCCATCCGGGGCTCACTTCGTAAGGAGCGTTTTCCATCATCATGATGCCGTCAATGCCGCGCGTGCTGGCCACCGTGACTGGCTTATTCGCGGTAATGGTCATGCCGCGATCGTGCAGTAGCGGGCCAATGTATTGATCCAGCAGGCGGCGGTACATGAACTCCGGATAGTAAGCCGGCTTGTTGTCGACCATGGTGATGCCGTCGTCGTGCGCGAAGTCGAACATGTAGCTGCGGCCGTAGACATCCCAGAAAAAACCTGCGGCGTCTGGATACGACTGCACCATCTGTTTCGCTTCCTCGATCATGTGCTGACCGAAGCCGGTGCTGGGGTCGGAGTTCATCAACCAGCAAGCGCGCTTGCTGGGATATTCACGTCCGCGCCAGGCGGCTATGGTCTGGTCGTCTTCACTCTTGGCAATACTCTTCGAGAAATTCTGTTGGGCGTACCAGTATTCCGACTCGGTGGTGTTGTAGTAGAGAAACGTGCCGACGCCGGCTTCCTTGCTCAATCGGCAATGTTCTTCGATGGCAGCGCGGGTCAGAGTCGGGCCGCCGGGATCGGAAATATCGGTCCAACTTTTCATGTCCGGCGGCGGAATCATTTCGCCATACAAGTGATAGGGACTGTGATATTCCTCCCAACGCACGCCGAGCGCAAATCGCTTTGTATAGGCATCGCGAACTTGCTGCGTGGTGAGCGAAGGATCCATCAGGTCGTCGCCACCGGTGTAGGCGCCATCCCATTTCTCAAAATTCGGATTGGGATCGAAGTAGGCTTTGTATTTGGAATAGAACCAGCCGAGCGAGGGACGCCAGTTCGCGGGCTGCGCGGAAATCAGCAGGCTGGTTTCAAGATCATGCGAGGAGCGAAGGCCCAGGTCCTCATTGCTTATCTGAAAGTATGGTCGCTCGCTGGCGGGATACTGGCGCGAATTCCAATAGAAGTCGGCCAGCGCGCTGGTGTTGGTCAGGAAGCGAATGCGGACGGCTGGGACTTCCAGCGGAGAAGCGATGGCGAGGGCGCGGTCGGTGCGTTTGGAGTAGAAGACCATCAAGGGAACGGTTGTCCTCCAGTCACCTTCGCCAATGGCGCCGGAAGTGGATTGACCGTAGTCAATAGAGAACGGCAGCCACGGCTTGATGCGAAATGGCGCGTTGGAGATCGGAGCCCAGGCTTCGCCGCCCAGCGGCAATGGAACATCGTAGATGACGCGGACGGTGCGATCCGGCCCGGAGGTCTTGCTGATGCGCACATTCCAGCGGACATCTTTCGGGCCGACGAGAAAAGTCTCGTGAACAATAAACTCCGCGCCGGGATATTGCTTGTCGAAGGAGAGGGTATCGACATCGCCGTCTTTCGATTGCTTCAGGTGCGTGACCTTGCCGGGATCGGATATATCTCGGAACACGCGGTCGCGCAGTTCGTCATAGAGAGTCAGGCCGCCGATGCGTTTGCCAACGGTGAACGTCAGGCCGCGATTGCCATCCGTGTCGGAGGTGGCGTCGGCCAGGGTCTGGTTGCAGTAGTCCTCGTGGCTAACTTGATCGACAAGATGGTCGATGACGCCGGTAGATTTGTCGACTGAAAGCTGGATCGATTCATTTCCGGCAGTCCACTGATTTTGAGAGTCGGCGGCAGGATGTTGGGTCGCACGCAGAGGCAGGGCAGACGCCACAAGAAATATTGCACAAGAAATCCGAAGGATTTTCATGGATGCAATCAATGTAGTTCGCTGACAAAGGAAGGTCAATTTTGTTGGAAATGTAACGATTCGATGACTCTCGAGCGCGAAAGGAACAGTTGGCGGAAGAACGGTTCCCAGGCTGGTTCCGGCGGAGATGCGATATCGTGGTGCTGACGCATTCATTTGAGAGGGCTATGAAGAATTTTTCTGTTTTCTGCCATCTTGGAGTTCCCGCAATAGCGGCGCTTTTCCTCGTTATCCCGGCGCACTCGCAAACGCAGGCTGCGTTGCCGCGGGCACCACAGGCCCAGGTGACGACGCTGACCGAGCCCGGCTACTTCAGCGAACCCTCGGTGGCGGTGAACCCCATCAACCCCAAGCAAGTGATTGTGGCTTACCAGGTGCCCGCGCATATCGCCTACTCGACTGATGCGGGCGAGCATTGGGAGCATGCCACGAACACGGCGCCGAAGGATTTTAAAGTGTCTGGCGACGTGTCTGTGACCTACGACAATCAAGGCCACGCTATTCTTTGCTCCATCGCGTTCAACAAGCTGGGAACGTTTAACTACTGGGGGCATGCGGCCAAGACGAATGCGATTTTGATTCGCCGATCGCTCGACGGTGGAAAAACCTGGGAGGCGCAGCCGATTACGGTTTCCGTCCAGCAACAACAACCTGGAATCCCCTTTGAAGACAAACCGTACATCGTGGCAGATACATCGCGTGGCAAGTATGCCGGCAATTTGTATATCGCCTGGACGCGCTGGAGCCTGGTTGATTCGCGCATGGTGCTGGCGCGTTCGACCGACGACGGCAAAACCTGGTCGACTCCTATGGAGATCGATCAGAAGCCCGGATTGCCGCGCGACGACAACGGTGCGCTGGAGGGATTTGACGGGGCCGTCGGAGCCGATTCCACCGTGTATGCGGTTTGGGCTGCAGGGGACACTCTTCAATTCACAACTTCGCGGGATGGCGGCAAAACATTTGCGAAGGTGAAGGACATTCTCAAAACGGCGCCGACCATGTTTGCGTTGCAGGATTTCGATCGCGCCAACGGATTTCCTCAGATTGCGGTCGACGCGCGCAGCGGCGATTACAAACATGCGCACCTGTATGTGACCTGGAGTGACTATCGCAACGGCGATATTGACGTGTTTTGTGCGCGATCTGTCGATGGAGGCAAAAAGTGGAGCGCGCCGGTGCGGGTGAACAACGACACGATTCACGACGGCGCCGATCAGTTTTTCCAGTGGCTCACCGTGGATCCCGTCTCGGGTGCGGTCTCGATTCTTTTCTACGACCGACGCCTGGACCCTGGAAACGAGAAGACTCTGGTCACGCTGGCGCGTTCGACAGACGGCGGCCAGACGTTTCAAAATTATGCGTGGAGCGAGAAGCCGTTCGTCGCCAATGAGCAGGACTTTATGGGGGACTACAGCGGAATCGCTTCCTTCAATGACCGGGTCTACGGCGCGTGGGCAGAAGATACCGTGCCTAAGAAGAAGGCGCCTGCGGATGAGAAAAAACCATCACCGGAGACCGGCGAGGATCATTCGACGGATCACACCATTGTTCGCGTTGGAGTCGCAGATTTTTCTAGCTCGGCTGCGATGAAGTAATAAATCTGCAGAAGACCGGGACAAAAGTGGAAGAAGCTTATGTTGAATCGATTGAAGCCTGCGAATTGCGATTTATTTTGTAATTGCACCGAAGATGATTCGCTCTCCTATTGATTCCATGGGTCTATTTTCAGCTCTATTACGTCCAACTAGAGTAGGGAAGTCGGGGGCGAAATTTCTCAGATTCGGGTACACTTCCTTTATAACCATGACGCAAAGCACTCCTCAGTAAGGTCTAAGAAATCTTGAGATGCAAGAGAGAGTTTTCGTGAAGCCAAAGATATTGGTGGTCGATGATGAGCGCGTGATTGCCGATACGCTAGTGATTATTCTGAACCGGAACGGTTTTGAAGCCACAGCAGCTTATAGCGGGGAATCGGCTGTGGACATGGCCCAGTCCCTGCAGCCCGAGATGATTATCAGCGACGTCATCATGAATGACATGAACGGCATTGATGCGGCCATTCAGATCCGCACCCTCTTGCCGAAGTGCAAGATTCTTCTATTTTCCGGCCAGGCAGCGACCGCCGATCTGCTGGAAAAGGCAAGGACTCAGGGCCACGAATTTGAGATCCTCGCCAAGCCCGTTCACCCGCAGGACTTGCTGATGCACTTGCGCTCTTAATAGAACGATTTGAGGGCGTTAAACCTAGCCCCGCAAGATGTTGATGTCATAAACATTTAAGACTTGCGGATTTTCGACACTTTTCGGTGCCGTCAGATCTCCCTGCGGCCTTCCATGGCCCGCGTCATGGTCACTTCATCCGCGTATTCAATGTCAGCTCCTGCCGGGATGCCGGTGGCAATTCTGGTGATGCGAACTGGCGTTCCGCGCAGCAATTGCAGCAGATAGCCGGCGGTGGCCTCGCCTTCGACAGTGGGATTGGTGGCCAGAATCACCTCCTGCAGCGAACCCGTCTGCACGCGTTCCACCAGGCTGTCGATGCGCAACTGGTCCGGGCCAATTCCATTGAGCGGCGACAGCGTTCCATGCAGCACATGGTAGGTACCGTTGAAGTGCTTGGTTCGCTCGATGCTGGCGATGTTTGACGGCTCTTCCACGACGCAGATAACCGCCTGATTCCGCGACGGATTGCTGCAGAACTGGCACGGGTCGACATCGGTGATGTTGTGGCAGATGGAGCATAAATGGAGCTGGGCCTTCATATCGCGGATCGCATCCGCCAGCGCAAAAGCGTCCTGTTCCGTGGCGCGCAGGATATGGAACGCCAGGCGCTGCGCCGACTTTCTGCCGATGCCGGGCAGCTTTGAGAGCTCGTCAATCAGTTGGGTAAGGGGTTGCGCGAACCGTGACACAAATTTTCCTTGGTTGATTGGAGTGGGGAGTTGGTGTTTTGTTTTGGGTTGAACCGCCGCTGCCTGGATTAGCCTATTGTCCCAGCATCCGCATCCAATCCATTCCTCCCATCATGCCAGAGAGCTTGCCTTGCAGCGCTTCGTCGACCCGGCGTGAGGCATCATTGACCGCGGCCGCAATCAGGTCCTGCAACATTTCCAAGTCGGCGGAATTTTCGGGACCACTGCCGACGGCTGCGGCTGAGGGGTCGACCTGGACCGCAATCACCTGCTTTTTGCCGTTCATGCGCACCGTAATTGCGCCGCCACCGGCTGAGCCCTCCACCTGGATCTGGACCATCGTTTGTTCCATCTGCTGCTGCATTTGCTGCGCCTGGCCCATCATTTCCTTAATTTTGTCCATGTCCATCGGGAGCCCTTTCCAATCAGGATTTCGAAGCTTGCGGATCGCGGAGCGAGACAACACTGCGTACTTCCGCGGAGAAAAGTTGTTGCGCGTGGCGAATCAGGGGATGGTCCTGGGGACGCGTTCCTCCGTCGGTAGGTGGCGGCAGGTTCACCTTCGCCTGCGGCTTTTTTCCATTGCCGGCGGACGGATCACCGGGTTCCAACCTGATCGTGCGGCCGGGTGCCGCGATTTGGCGAAAAGCATCCTTCACGAGCTGCTGTGCGGCGGCCGGATACATCATTTCAAACAGCGTTTTGGATGCGGCGACCCGGACTCGCAACTCATTTCCATTCCACTCACAGGTTCCTGATTCCAGCATGTACCCGGCGGTTTCGTGTCCTCCTTGAATCAACGCCTGGCTCATGGCCGCGCGCAAGGGTTCCACGTCGGCTGGGGGAGCGGATTGGGCGGTCTCGAGCTGCGGTGCCGGTGCTTCGACAGAAGGGGCGGTAACTTCCGCTGGAGGCGGCTCGGGTGGTGCGATGACCGGGACGGTTAAAGGAGCAGCGACTAGGGCTGGAGTCTGTGGCTTTACTTCTACGGCCGGGGTTGGGGCTGTTTCTCGCTGAGACAGTGCGCTCGGCGACTGCGGCTTCGGCGCGGCAGCCACGGGGGCAGGTCGGGAAGCGACAACCGCGGCGGACCCTGGCGAGCTGGCGAACATTCCCTGCAGAGGGTGGCTTTCGGCGATCACAGGAGCGGCAGTTTCGTTGAGTGGAGGCGCCGGTTGCTTGAATTCTTCTCGGACTGGCGATTGTGACGATGGGCTTCGCGATTGCCGAGGAAGCGCCGGGCCGCGGCGTGGAAGATTCCAGCTGTTTTGGTGCGGCGCTGGTTCCAGACAGGCGCGAGGGCGCTGCACCGGAGCCTCCGCCCGAGGGAAGCGAAAGCTGACGGAATAATTCCTCCAGCGGCAACAGGCGTTGCATGTGAACCAGCTTCAGCAATCCAAGCTCGAGGTGGAAGCGCTGCTCCTGCCGGTAGCCGAGATCATCGAAGGTGCGCAGCATGGAATTCAAAAAGCGCGTCAGATCCTCTTCAGAAAACGCCGCTGCAACCCGCTCGGCGCGCGATCTCTCCTCGTCGGAGACCTGTAGGAGATCGGAATTTGTTCCGGCGAGCCGCGCCATCAGGCAGTTGCGCAGAAAGCGCACCATTTGACGCGCGATTTGCTGCGGACTGTTGCCGGCGTCGAGCAGCGCTGCAGCTTGTTGCAGCATGGAGGCGGCGTTCTGTTCCTTGACCGCTTCCATCATGTTTTCAAACACCTGATTTGAAACCGTCCCCATCAGGGAGCGAATCTGCGAGGCTTCAAGAGTGTGCGCGCCATTCACCAGCGGAGCGCTGGCGATTGCCTGATCCATGATGGAAAGCGCGTCGCGCATGGAGCCGTCGCCGGCCTCTGCCAGCAAGGACAATGCGGCTTCATCGACGCCGACGGATTCCATTGCCGCGATGCTGCGCAGTTGCGCCACAATTTCCTGAAACCGCACCGCATGAAAGCTGAAGTGCTGGCTGCGCGAGCGGATGGTCTGAGGAATGTCCTCGGGCTGCGTGGTCGCCATCATGAAAATCACGTGCGCCGGCGGTTCTTCCAGCGTTTTCAGCAACGCATTGAAGGCGGCATCGGTGATCTGGTGCGCTTCATCCAGGATGTAGATCTTGTATTTATCGCGTGCCGGGCTGTAGCGGGCGCCTTCGCGCAGCTCTCGAATTTCGTCGATGCCGCGATTGGTGGCGGCGTCAATTTCGATGACATCCATGGAGTTGCCGGCGCGAATTTCCGTGCAGGCATCGCACACTCCGCAGGGCTCTGGCGTGGGACGCTCGGGCGTGCCCTGAGGCGTGCGACACTGCAGCGCCATGGCAAGAATGCGGGCGATGGTGGTTTTGCCGATGCCGCGATGTCCGCTGAAAATGTAGCCGTGCGCAATCCTGTCCTGCGCCAGGGCGTTCAATAGCGTCTGCGTCACGTGGTCTTGTCCGATGACGTCTGCGAAGCGCTGGGGACGATATTTGCGCGCTAGAACTTGATAAGCCATAGGGTCGTTGAGCGGAATATTTCGAAGTGCGTGGCCAGTTGACCTGCCCTTCGATTGTAGCGCTTGCGCCGGGCGTCAGGATGCTGCGGCCCGTGGCCAGCGAGTTGGGATTATTTCGATAGCGAGGGCTCGTTTATCGACGAGCTCCGCGCGGCGAAAACTACTTTCGGCGGGCTTTTTTCGCGCGTTTTGGGGCGGCTGTGGATTTCCTTCGTGTGGAGGCGGTCGAAGTCTTCCGCTGCAACGGCTTCTGTCCCGAAGCTTTTGCAGGCTTCGGCGAATTTTTCCGAGTCGAAGCCGGTCGCGCTAATTTCTTTCGCGTGGCGGATTCTGCTTTTTTCTTCTGGGCTGCCGCTTGTTCCTTGGCTTGTTTGGCCGCCAGTCGCTTGCGGCGTCGCAGTTCTTCTGTGGAATACATGGAGCCACGGCAATTCTTCGCGCCGCAGTTGCATGGGGCATCTTCTTCGCCGCCGTCGTACAGGCAATAGTCGTAGCAAAGTTCCTCGCCGGCGGCAATGTTGCGGATGGCCATAATCCAGACGCGATCATCGATTTCTTCGGTCTCGCAATTCGCATCGCAGGAATGGTTGATGAACATGGCGATACCGTGGCCATCAATCACTTTGGAGCCATCGCCAATACCGAAGAGATACGTGATTGGCTTGTGTTCATAGCGGCGGTCGGCCTCTTCTTTATCGATGATGGGACCGGTGTATTCGACCACGCGAGTGCCTTTCGCGATGGGCGTGGTGGTGTAACAACCGGCGGCGTGGATGAAGGAGGAGCGAACGATGAGGCCCATACGTATGTTGGAAGCAGAACTTGGAGTATAGCAGCCGCACGGGCGCGAATTTTTCTGGATCGGGGCCAATTCGCCTACCCAAACCGGCGAGAAAACGTCCAGAATAGTACGTATGGAGTGTTGGAACGAGTCGCGTCGCAGGGTTGCATTGCTGGTTGCTATGCTGCTGCTGTTTACAAGTGGGTTGGCGTTGGCGCAGCAGGGGAGCCAGGGTCCTCCGCCCGATGCTCCTTCGGCAAATACCCAGAAGCAATCGTCCCAATCGTCGTCTTCCACGCAGACAAAGACGGCGAAGTCGCAGAGTTCTTCGAAGACGGGATCGAAATCAACGCCCGATACTGATCCGGCTGCGAGCAATCCATTTCCTATGGCGCAGTCGGAAGCGGCGGCGAAGGCAGACGCGCAACAGGACGCTCCGCAGGCAAGCGAGCCGATGAAGAATAGTACTTCTCCAAACCCAGGAGCGCCCCCGCCTGCGACGACGGAACCCAATCGAAAATCCGGGCAGGCGTCGCCGGCAAAAGATAATCCGTTTCCTGAAGCGCAATCGAAGGCGGCGGCGAAGGCAGACGACAATCAGGCCGGCGAAGCGGGATCGGGAAATTCTCAGGGGTCTGGAATTCCGCAGCCCGGGGCAGCGTCTTCGTCCAAGGGCGGCTATAGTTCGAGCGATGCGCATTTGCCGGACCGGGAGGTTGGGGAGGGAAACCTGGGAACACATCCGAAGCTGGATTCTTTTACGCGCGATCAAAGTCCGGATGGCCGAGTGGATGACGATCTAAACACCGCCGACTTGTACATGAAGAATGGAAATTATCGCGGCGGATATTTGCGCTACCAGGATGTGCTGCAGTTTGATCCGACCAACGATACTGCGCTGTATGGGCTTGCCGATGCGCTTTGCAGGGAGAATCAGACCAGCGCAGCGATGGCACATTTCAAGAGTTATGCGACCAATTATCCGCAGGGAAAATATGCGCGGAAGGCCGAGAAGATGATTGCGCATCCGGAAAAGTGCACGCACAACCGTTGAGCTAGCGAAAGCTTGACAGGTACCAGGCGATCGCGGGCCTTCCGATAAAAATGGCAGCGATGCCGGCAGCGGCGAGAAAACTTCCAAATGGAATGCGATCGGTGCTGCGAGCTCTGCGTAGCATGAGCAGAACAACGGCGAACAGCGCTGCAGCCAACACCGCGACAAAAAACGCGAAGAGCGTAACGGCAAGTCCGAAGAACGCAGCGATCATGGCCAGCAGTTTTACGTCCCCAAGGCCGAGCCCTTCGCGACGACGAACAAGCCGGTAGAGCGTCCAAACCATCAATAGGAGGGCGGCGGAGATTGCGGCATCTCCCAGGACTTGCATGGCGACGTGCGAGCGATGCTGATTTCCGGGAGCGAACACTCGCAGAAAAAACGCGGCCGCAATTCCAGGCAGCGTAAACGCATCCGGCAACAACATGGTTTGCCAATCCATCACTGCAAGCCCCAGCAAGAGAAAACAGGCGACGGCGTCGAGCAGCGTCTGCCATGTTGCGCCGGTGTGCAATACACATGCGGCAAAGAGCGCGGCTGTGGCGAGTTCCACTAGCGGATACTGCCGCGAGATTTTTGCTTTGCAGTTGCGGCAGCGGCCTCGCAGACCTAGCCAGCTGATGACTGGAATATTGTCACTCGCGCGAATTGGCGTGTTGCAGTGAACGCAATGGGAGGCCGGCGTCACAATCGATTGATGCGCAGGCAGGCGAACGATACAGACATTCAGAAAGCTACCGAACGTCAGGCCGAGGACAACGGCCGCCGTGATCAACGCCCAAACGGGAATGGAAGCGAAAACTGGCACGCAGCCGCAGTATACGCAGGGCGGCGGCAATCTACTATCATGCGCGCGAGCAGTCTAAGATGAGGAACATGACATCGACACAAAATCCATCCACCAACGCGGAGATTTCGCCAATGCGGGAGGTTGGTTCGCAAACAACTTCGCTGGAAAAATCTTTCGCACGTGCGGTGGCGATCATGGCGCAGCTACGTGCTCCCGGTGGCTGCCCATGGGATCGCGAGCAGACCTTCGATTCCATCCGCCGGTACACGCTGGAGGAAGCCTATGAAGTTCTGGACGCGATTGAACGCAAGGATTGGTCTGGCCTGAAGGATGAGCTGGGAGATCTTCTGCTGCAGGTGTTGTTTTATGCGGAGATGGCGCAGGAAGAGAAATTGTTTACGTTGCAGGATGTGACCGACAATCTGAGCGAAAAATTGATTCGTCGCCATCCGCATGTATTTGCAAATCGAGAGGGAGTGGCAACCTCGGCGCAAGTCATTCAAAATTGGGAAGAGATCAAAAAATCTGAACGTGCGAATACGGCAAAGGAGCGTGCGAAATCTCTGTTGGACGACGTGCCGCGATCGCTGCCGGCACTGATGGAGGCAAGCAAGCTGGGCAGCAAGGCAGCGTCAGTTGGTTTTGACTGGAAGGAGGCTGCGCCCGTGTTCGACAAATTGCAGGAAGAGTTGGACGAATTGCGACAGGCGATGGCATCTGGCGAAAAGAAGGCGCAAGAGGAAGAGCTGGGCGACGTACTGTTCACTGTCGTCAACCTGGCGCGCAAATTAGGGGTGCAATCGGAGTTCGCGTTGCGTGCATCGAATACAAAGTTTCGTCGAAGATTCGCATCGATGGAATCCTCTGTTTCGGAGGCATCGCCGATTACCGAACTTGGTGCGGAGAAATTGGAGACGCTTTGGAATCGCGCGAAAGCGGAGGAACGAAAGGGATCTGCGAGTGAGTAAAGTGGCTGAGGAGATTGAAGTCCGCAAGATTGTTTCCATTCCGGACATGGAGGCCTGCGTCCAATTGCAGCAGGCGGTCTGGCAGTTTCGCGATTTGGACATTATTCCGCGCAGAATGTTCGCTGTTGCCAACGCAGTTGGAGGCCAGGTGCTGGGTGCCTGGGCAGGCGAGCAGTTGATCGGCTACGCCCTGGCGATTCCAGGCTTGCGCGACGGCCGGCCGTACTTCCATTCGCACATGCTGGCTGTGGCGCCGGAGTATCGAAATCGCGGCGTAGGAAAAATGCTAAAGCTTGCACAGAGAGAAGATGCGCTGGCGCGTGGGATCGAACTGATCGAATGGACGTTCGATCCGTTGGAAATAAAAAACGCATTTTTCAACATCGAAAAGCTGGGCGCGATCGTTCGACGCTACTCGCCCGATTTTTATGGTGCTTCCACATCGCCATTGCATGGTAATCTTCCCACGGACCGACTTCACGCAGAATGGTGGCTGCGCACTGCACGCGTGCACGCGCTGGCTGCAGGAGAAGAGCTTCCGAAATATTCCATAAATGAAACTATTACTGTTACAAATTCTCGCGCCGGCTCGAGTGGTACAACTCACCCACTCCCCGCGTTGGCGTTAGAATCATTAATGAAGCTCAGGCGTGAATTTACCACGGCTTTTTCTGCAGGGCTCACCGTGTTGCGGTTTCAAAATCTGTCTGGCGAATCGGCTTGTTACCAGCTTGGCGACTGGAATGAAGGTAGCGAGGCCATCGAGAAGTAATGTAGCCATGGATGGAAGCATCGTGTGGGATTGTTGCGATCGCGATTGAGGGTTTCGGAGGAGTTTTCGTGAAGATTGAAAGTGTGGTTTTGCGCGAAATTCGGATGCCGCTGCTGCAGCCGTTTGAAACCAGTTTTGGACGCACCACCGAGCGGCGAATTCTGCTGGTGGAAGTGCAGTCCGACGGAGTGACCGGCTGGGGAGAGTGCACGGCCGGAGAACATCCTAGTTTCAGCGGAGAGTGTACGGACACCGCGTGGTTGATATTGACCAACGAATTGATTCCGGCGCTGCTGCACGCGGAGATTGATTCGGCTGGATCGTGCCCCAAGGCGATGAGCCATGTGCGCGGCAATCGAATGGCAAAGGCTGCACTGGAAAATGCGGTGTGGGACGCCGAGAGCCAGCAGCTTGAGATTCCACTGGCGGAGTTGCTTGGTGGAGTGCGGACAAAGATCCCGTGCGGAGTGTCGCTTGGGATTCAATCGTCCACCGAAAAACTGATGGACATCATCGAACGGGAATTGGATGCGGGCTATCAGCGCATCAAGCTGAAATGCAAGCCTGGGCATGATGTGCTGATGTTCGAAGCGGTGCGCAAACGCTGGCCGGATATTGTGCTGAGCTGCGATGCGAACGGATCGTACCGGTTAAAGGACCAGGATCTTCTGCGGTCATTCGACATTTTCAACATGCTGATGATTGAGCAGCCGCTCTGGCACAATGATTTTTATTTTCATTCACTGCTGCAGCGCCAACTGGAAACCTCGATCTGCCTGGATGAATCGATTCGCAATCGGCAGGGATGCGTTGGCCGCCATTGAAATGGAATCCTGCCGCATCATCAACATCAAACTAGGACGCGTTGGTGGTTTCAGCGAAGCGATTCGCGTTCACAATGTGACAGCAGAGCGAGGCATTCCTGCATGGTGCGGCGGCATGCTGGAAACCGGAATCGGACGCTCGCACAACATTGCGCTTTCTTCGCTGCAGAATTTTATTTTGCCCGGAGATGTTTCGGCATCCGCGCGCTACTGGGAAGAAGATATTATCGAGCCCGCTGTGGAAGTCTCGCGCAAGGGAGAGATCACGGTTCCTCAAATCGCCGGCCGTGGATTTGAGGTGAAGCGCGACCGGGTTGAGAAACTGACGGTGCGCAGCGAACGTCTGCATGCGCGGAATAAGGCGCACGCGGAACCAGCCGCGGCGGTCAAGGCGCGGGCTTGATTTCAGTTTGCGCCGGCATGGAAACGCGGTCGTCGTTCGATCAGGGTTAATTGGCTGGAGTCGTCGAAATTTCCGCCATGTGCAGCAGCCAGTTGATCGCGTCCGTATACTTCCATTCTGGCGGCACAGGATGGTAGTCGTTTGCGGTTTCGTCGACGACGACGCGCAACGACTTCAACATCAATTCTTTTCCTGTCATGTTTAAAACTAGATGAGATAGTTGCCAGCCGCACTCCGGCGTCTTGACTTGCTCAATGCGGATGGTTCCTCCGGGATAGAGCGTGCCCAGGATGCCCCAGCCATAATCCACCTCTCGGAAAAGATGGCCTTCGATTCGGACCACGCGCAGATCTGTGGGGTCGATCCAAATTTCTCCGCGGATGCCGGTCAGGATTCTGGATTCCAATGTTGGCGGGGAAAAGTGCGGATTCGGCTCAAAGGTCATGCGGATTGCGGTTCCGTTCGGCGCCTCGACCGAGCCTTCAAAATGATTGATAAACGCTTCTGGAAGAAGACGCATCACGGAGGTTATGCGTGCCGCGTCGCGTTCTTCACTGTGATGACGGTGTTGTTGTGTCGCCGGATCGGATGCGAGTTCCTGCAATCGCTGGAGTTCCGTTTGGGTTTGCGTCGCATTCAAAGGCTGGTTGTGGATGGCAACCAGGCGAGCGACTCCGCCTTGGCTGGTCTCGACAATTTCCTTAGTGGTATCGGTGTTTCTCGTCTTCTTTCGCAGCAAGTATCGTGCTGGGGGCCGATGACCATAGGAGTTCTTCAGCTCATTGTCGATCGCAGCCTGCACCAGAGCATGCGGATCGGATTTTGCCAGCTTCCACGCGGAGGAGTTTGGCGTGCCGGCAGGAGCCTCAGATTGAGCGTCTGCCCATGAGGTAGCGAAGGTCAAAATGAAGAGAAGTGCGCCTGCTAGAAAGAGCGAGAGCGGATACAGCCCGGCAAGCGGCCGTCCATAGAAACGGGGTCGCATTCCGCATCTCTGGCGAGCTTTTGATCGCAGCCCGGCAACAGAGAAAGGCGCGGATGTACTGCGTTCGACAATCCTCAAGCGCAATGTCACCTCAGCTTTTGACAGTTTACGATATACATTGGAGACAATGATTTGTACACGCCCAGAGCGGTGCGACACAGGGTTGAAACCGAACTGTCAGCAGTTAGGATTGCAAATCGACTCTGATGGCGGATGGAAAGTGGAGATGAGATAAAGATGAGCCCATTGTTTCAACGTGCCGCGGGAAACAAAGAGCAAAGTAGCCAGGGCCCCGGGTCGTCTGGCCCTCGGGTTCCACGACATTCGAGCGCCTGGATGAAGCTTTTGGCTCGTCTAAAGGCCGAACCGGGCTTGGGCGTGCTGGATATCGGACCTACTTCCCCGAACAATATTAACTTTTTGACGAACCTGGGCCACAGCGTCTACATGGCCGATCTAGTGGAAGAGGCGATCAAGCCCGATTGGTTGTTGCCTGCGGAAGAGGATGCGACGCCCCGGTATGACGTTGAGGGCTTTCTGACACGCCACATGGATTTTGGCAATCGCGAATTCGACATCGTACTTTTGTGGGACGCGCTCGACTATATTCCTGCGCCGCTGGCAGATGCGATTTTGCGGAGACTGAATGTCGTGATGCGCGAACGTGGCCAACTGCTGGCATTTTTCCATTCTCGAACGACAGGGCCGGAGACGACATTCTGCCGCTATCACGTGATGGACGGCGACACCGTCGAAACGCAACAGGGTCCCAGCCATCCGGTACTGAGGAACTATCAGAACCGCCAGATCGAAGCCCTGTTCCAGGAAATGGGCGCCTGCCGCTTCCTGCTGGCAAAAGACAACACTCGCGAAGTGATCGTTAGCCGCTGAGCGTGAATCGGACAGCCTGCAACACTCCTGACCAGTCGACGGAAGAAATCGGAATGAAGCGATGAACGGCACGGGTGTAGTGGATGTTGCCATCGCGGGCGCGGGCATCATCGGGTTATCGCTGGCGTTGGAATTGCGGCAACGCGGGCTGTCGGTCACTGTGCTGGAACGCGGACAGGCGATGAGTTCTGCCTCATGGGCGGCCGGCGGCATGTTGGCTGTGAACGATCCGCAGAATCCTCCGGCGCTGATGCCGCTCTGCATTCGTAGCGGGGAACTTTATCCTTCCTACCTTGAAATCATCGAATCGCTGTCGGGCTTGCCTGTGCCAATGCGCACTCGTCGGACGCTGCAGGAGATGAGTTCTGGGAGCAACTCGAAGGAGTATGCGACGGCTGCGGAAATTGCAGAGATCGCACCCGGGCTCGATCCTGCCGGTCACAGCTTTCTGTGGCTGGAGGAAGGAAGCGTCGATCCCAACGACTTGCGCGCCGCGTTGCCGGCAGCTTTGCGTGCCGCGAGTGGAAAGCTGCTGGAGGCGACTGAGGTGTTGGGCGCGAAGAGTGAGGGGGAGGGTGTCCTGGTGCAAACTGAAGAGCGGAAATATTTCTGCCGGGATGTTTGTGAATTGCTGTGGCGCCTGGGCCGGAAGTGAAGTGTGGGGCGGCGTGCCGGTGGAACCTATTAAAGGCCACATGGCGAATGTGCGGTGCGAACCGGATCGCCTGCGCTGCGTGGTGCGGACTGCGGGAGTATACCTGGTTCCTCGCGGCGATGGCCGTGTGACTGTGGGCGCAACGCTCGAACATGTTGGCTTCGATGAGGCCGTGCATGAGGAGCAAGTCAGTGGTTTGATAGTGGCTGCGCTGCGGCTGCTGCCAGAGGCGACGATTCCTTCGCCGATTGATGCGTGGACCGGATTGCGGCCGGGTACGCCGGATGGACTGCCGATCCTGGGAGCTGCACCGCAAGCGAACTGCTGGCACGCGACTGGACACTACAGAGATGGAATTTTGCTGGCTCCGGTGACTGCTCGCGTGATGGCGCAAGCGATGCTGGGCGAGACGCCCGATGTTTCTCTGGCGGCATTCTCTCCGGCGCGATTCAAATCCTCGTGAGTGATCTTCTCACTGCCGCTTAGAGTGGTGGGCTTAGCGTTTCGTGGCTGAGATCGCCACTGGATCCCGTGGCCGCAGAGAAATTTGCGCGCTTAGCGGAAGTTCAGTTGGAATGGGACCTTCGAATCCAAGACGCCAGTTGCGGATGACGCTGGCCAGAACCAGAACGGCTTCCATCCAAGCGAAATTTTCTCCTATACAGATGCGCGAACCGGCACCGAAGGGGAAGTATGCGTGGCGCGGACGAGCAGCGATGGCTTCCGGCAAAAAGCGGTCGGGATTGAAATGCATGGGCTCGGGGTACCAGCGCGCATCGCGGTGAATTGCGATTTGCGGAACCAGCAGCAGGGAACCGGCAGGAATCTCCAGGCCGCGATAGGCGTAGGACACTGCCGCGCTGCGCGCCGTGACCCACACAGGCGGGTACATTCGCAGCGCTTCTGACACAACTCGCTGGCTGTACGGCAGTCGCTCGTAGACATCGGCGGCGGTCGGACGCGGATTGGAAGAGGCGGTTGCGAATACGGACGATGCTTCGGCAAATACTTTTTCCTGCACGTCGGGATGCTGCGCCATTAAAAAGAAAATGAAGCTCAATCCATTCGCGGTGGTTTCATGTCCGGCGAGTAACAGCGTCAGGCACTCGTCACGAACTTGCTTCGCGCTCATGCTGCCGGTCGAGCCCTCCAGGTCCTGGCTGGCAAGCAACATGGAGAGCAGATCACCATGGTCGACGCCGGAGCTTCTACGTTCGGCGATCATCGTGTAAATCAAACTGTCCAGTTTCTTCTGCGATTTTTGGATTCGACCGATAAAGCCAAACGGAATCTTTAATAGAAGGTGCGGATAGGGCAGAAACGCCAGCGGAAGAAATCCCATGAAGGCCGTGACTGAATCGGAAATGGTTTTTACTTCCGATTCCACATCGCTATCGAACAGGCATTTGCCTGTGATGCGCAGAGTAAGTTCCAGCATGGAGCGATGGATATCGAAGGACGAGCCACTTTGCCACCGCGCCGTCATTTCTTCGGCGAACTGCAGCATCGTCTCTCCGTAGGCTGCAATTCTCTGGCGATGAAAACCAGGCTGCACCAGCCTTCGCTGACGCATATGGAGAGGCTCTTCACTGGTGAGCAGGCCGTCGCCCAACACAAATTTTGCTCGCTGCATGACAATGCCGCGATGTTGCATGGCGGCGTCGCGCACTAGTACCTCGTGCACCATGTCTGGATGGTTGAACTGGAAAACGTGACGACCGAAGGCTTTGTAGTGAACCAGGTCACCGAACGTCTTTGCATTCCGCTCGAGAAATTCGTGGGTGCTGAGTCGCAATAGGCCAGGATTGCGCATCCGGTCACGATAGCTGGGACCCGGCGGATAATGGGTGCGTGCAGGCTGTGTCACAGGATGTTCATCTTTCCTTTCGCGCCGGAGGGTGTGCTGAGCCAGACCGACGGTGGGCTGCATCTGATTAAAGAGAAGTCTGTGGGAAAATCAAAACATCGAGGAGAAAAATCCATGCCTCATTTTCATGGGATGACATTGCAGTGGCTGGGTCATGCCACCTTCCATCTTCAAACCGCCAAAGGCACCTCAATTCTGATCGATCCGTGGATGGAGTCGAATCCCTCGTTTCCCAAAGGCTGGAAAGCTCCGGAGAAAATCGATCTCGTGTTGTGCAGTCACGGCCACGGCGACCATATGGGAGATGCGCTGTCGGTAGATCAACGGTATCACCCGACCTTTGTGGGGATTTACGAGCTTACCGGCTGGCTGTCCTCGAAAGGTGTGAAGAAGACGGTAGGAATGAACCTGGGCGGCTCGTTCCAGTTCCAGGATGTGACGGTTTCTTTAGTAGAAGCAAAACATTCATCCAGCATTGATGACAATGGCACGACTGTCTATGCCGGAGTTGCGGCTGGATACATTTTGCAGATAGAGGGCGAACCTACTCTGTATCACTCCGGAGATACAGCTCTATTTAGCGACATGAAGCTTTTGCACGAATTGTATGCTCCAAAGATTGCGTGTCTGCCCATTGGAGACCACTTTACGATGGGTCCGCGAGCGGCGGCACTAGCAGCGCAATATGTTGGAGCCAAGACAGTAATTCCCATGCATTACGGAACTTTCCCGGTATTGACAGGGACGCCAGAGGGATTACGAAATCATTTACGCGGGAAAGAAATCGAGGTAGTAGATTTGCGACCGGGCGAAAGCCTGAAATAAGAAATCTCATAGGACTCGCGGGAGTCAATAACAACAATGAAGGGCGGCCGATATGGCCGCCCTTCGTTGTTCTTCTACCTTAATTACTTGGAACCTTGTTGCTTTTTGCGTTCTGCCCAACGCTTGCGCATTGCATCGGCAATTCGCTTTCTTCCTTCCGGAGAGAGGCGACGCTTACGTTTTGCGGGCTTGTTCGCTGCGGTTGTCGCGGCCTTATGGTGGGCTGCTGCTTTCGGTCGTCCCGGGCCGCGTTTTGCAGGTTCGCCGATCAGTAGCGCGCGAGCTTGTTGCAGGCGCGAAATCTCTGAGTCAATTTCTTGTACGAGTCGATGAAAATCCATAGTGTCTCCAATGTTTCCTATTCAATCGTCCTGCAAAAACTCCCGGGAATTCAGTAAGTTATTCGCGCCGAGAACTTACTTACAAGATTACAGAGCATATAGGCTGGAGAGCAAGTGGAGGTTTAGGGTCTTACGGAGGGTGGGACTTCCATGGGGTTTGACTTAGCCCTTATTTCTGGCTCTTCGATTCCGCTGGCTCGTTTGTCTCCGGAGTTTCCAGATCGGGAGGAGCGGGTGGCAGCATCGGTTTGTGAAGTCGATTCTCCATCAGGAAATGGCTTGAAATCGATTGGCCCTTACTTTCAATCGATCGTTTCAGGCCATCCAGAACTTCCTGGTGATCTGCTTGATATTGGCCGGCCAGCCGATCCAGCGCATAAGTCACAATGTCGCTGTGGTGCAACTCCTTCATCGTTGCGTCGCCGCGGAATCGAAGCCATAGTTGATGGACTAACTCGACATCCTGCGGCTGCAGTGCCGGCGCGTGAGGCCCGATGTGGAAGGACTTGGCAGAACCATCCGGCATGACTACATAGAACGTGAATTGCCGCTTGGGTTCGGGGAGCGCCTCCCAGGCGCGGCCGGAATAGAACGCCTGCTCCTCGGCCGTCATGCGCGAAGACAGACCGGCGACGACGGTGGCAGCTTCAAGTGAATTCGCGGTTTGTACCAGGGCGGAGAATGGGTCGCCGGCGGGAACCACCAGCAATGAAATATGACGGCCAAAACTCTCTGCAACTGCAACCGCCTGGGTGAAGATCATCTGTTCATGTTCTGTAAATGCGAGCTGAGAGGCGTCGATGTATTCGGGGCCGCCGGCTCCCATCAAGCGGGCCGTGAGCAGCACAACGTCCTGGCTTTCTTCTGAACTTCGAGACAGCGCCCATCGAAGTGCGCCGGTGGATCGAATGTCCCGCATGGTGACGACAATGCAGCCCGGGCGGATACGAAGACTTTCTCGGCTGACCGTGTCGTCATTTTCCAGTTGGAAGTGCTCCTTCATCTCACGGTCGGCCAAAGCATGCCTGCGCTTGTTGTCTTTTTCCGACAGCGTAAAGAGGACGTAGAAAGTAGCCGCGAAGACGAGGCCGCTGATGGTTGCGACTTCCTTGGTCAAAAGATTGACGATCGCCGTGCTGAATAGAACTAGAAAGACTGAGAACAAGCCGATGGGAAGCTCGACGTTCCCAATCTTAAGATTGATTGGAACCTTCCAGCCGCGCTCGCCCTTGTATCGATAGCGCAGCACCAGCATGGCAAGTCCATTGAAGGTGAAACTCCAAATCACGCCGAAGGCGTAGGCCTCGCCGATCACAATAATGTTGCCGCGACTGAGCAGGATGGTGGCTAATTGGAGCCCGGTGACAAGGTTGATGATTCGGGTAGGAGTGCCGAACTTTCTTTGCGGTTTGCGAAACCAGTCGTGCAAAACGCCGTCTTCCGCAACCCGCATCAATACGCCGGTGGAACCGATGATGGAAGTATTGATGGCGCCGGCGAGGATCAGAAAACCTACAATAACGACGAAGATGCGAAATGCGACACGCAGCGCGAGAGGGCCC
This sequence comes from uncultured Acidobacteriota bacterium, assembly GCA_963774515.1. Lineage (GTDB taxonomy): Bacteria > Acidobacteriota > Terriglobia > Terriglobales > Acidobacteriaceae > JAKAAZ01. The sequence continues at coordinate 282,852 of CAVZFK010000009.1, forward strand.
GCCATATACATCGCAATTCCAGCAATGACATTGTCGCCATACACCGAAACGCGAACCTGGTCGGGAATCAGCATGACGGCTAACAGGGAAGCGCCACCCGTGAAGATCAAGCTGTAAATTGCGATAACGATTGCCGCACGCTTCAGGTTTTTGAGCTTCGGATGCTGAATTTCCCGATTGACCTGGGCCAGCGTTTCCTCGCCGCTCATGGCCAGTACGGTATGTCCGAAGGCCATCAGAATGCCGAACAACCCGAAGGTCTTCATCAGACTGGTATGGCGCAGGAAGCCGAAGGAGTCAGCAGAAAATTTCAAATTGGAAGGGACTGGGACCGGAGGGAGATGTGCACCTTTGAAGACGATGGAGAAAATTCCCCAGCCCATCATGATGACCACCATCAAGGTGGTAATTTTCATTACATCCACAGCGCGCTGGCTGGAAGCTTCAATCCCTTTGACGTTTTGCCACCAATAAAACAAAGTGACGATGACGGCGATTACGGCTGCGGTTCCGTTGACAGGCAGTTGGATCGCCCGGTCAGGAGCGGCGAGCAGCAAGCCGCCAAGAAGTTGATGGTTGGCACAAATGCGCAGTAGTTCGTTGAGAAGGCCAACAATATATTGGCCGGCAGATACGCCAGATACTGGACCCGTCAAGACGTAGTCGAACATCAGGGCAGATACGCTGACCTTGGCAAACGTGCCGCCCAGTCCTTCTTTTACGATGCGGTAGACGCCGCCGCGGGTGAACATCGAACAGCTTTCGACGTAGACGGCTCGCACCGCAAACGAAAAAAGCATGACCCCGAGTACGATCCAGGGAGCGGATTTGCCAAAATCCTGCTCCGCGATTCCTACGGCATAGAATGCGGACGACGCCAAATCGTTTAGTACGATTGCAGCCGCGCTCCAATAGGAGATAAACGTCAGCATCACAGTGGATGCAACAACGATGCGAACGCGGTTAGCTGCGGATGGTGCGGAAACGGTCTGCTCTGGCATGGTCGGTGGTTTTAAATCCGTTCCTGGTTACTAGCTCGATCATCCATGGCGAGCCTCGATCGAAATATTTGGTTTCAGCCCGTCTTGCAGCAGAACCGATCTCCCATGATATTGGAGTTTCATCATGTTCAGAATGGGTCTTCCGTCGCAATCAATCATTCTTGCTGAAAAGCTCATGCATATCTTCAGCAAAACTGATGACGATGACGAATGCAGAGCCGAATCCGCCCAGCAGGAACATCGACACCAGCACGTGATCCACGACCTTTAGAAGGAGATGCATTCCAAGAGTGTACTGCTGAGTACTCCGAAAGCCTAGAATGCTTTCGATAAAAAAATTGACCTGTCGATAGGATGGTAGACTGCACACGATGCGCGCTGGATCGAAGTTGAGCTGGGTGCTCGCGGCGGAGAGCGGTGTGCTGCTTGTGCTGCCGTTTCCGGTGGCTGGCCCGCTACCCCATTGGCGCGCTGCGCTGGCCTGGATCGCGTTTATTCCGCTGCTGATCGCCCTGCTGGTTCCGCGAGAAGGATTCGGCTGGCGACGCGTTGCCCACAACACCCTTCTCGGTTATTTCTGCGGCATTCTTTGGTACGGCGGTACCTGTTACTGGATTCAGTCGACGATGCAACTCTACGGGAATCTTTCTCCGGTGGAGGCAAGCCTCATTCTGGTCCTGTTTTGTTTGTATCTTGGACTCTATTTCGCGCTGTTCGCGTTCCTGGTCAGTCTTAGTCAGCGAGCCACCGGCAGCACTGTATGGACGCTCGCACTGACGCCGGTGGTATGGGTCGCGGTGGAATTGGCGCGAGCACACATCACCAGTTTCCCCTGGAATCAGCTGGGTGATTCGCAGATCGACAATCTGTTGTTGACGCGATTGGCGCCGTGGACGGGGGCGTATGGAATTTCGTTTGTACTGATCGCTGGCAATTGCGCGATTGCCAGCGTCTTTCTTTTTCGCGAATGGCGCGCACGGTTGATCCCGCCTCTATTGGCGATTTTGTTGGCAGCAGGATTGTGGAAGGGATACACGTTACAAGTTCCGCAAGAAACCACACACGCCACGGCGATGTTGTTACAGCCTAATTTGAATGTCGGAGGAGTTTTCTGGGCAGGCGACCAGTTTGACAAGCAGATGCAGCATTTTGCCGCGCTGAGTGAGAAGGCTTGTAATCCGTATTATTCTGGGCTGCCATTGCGGCAAAAAACGCAGGTTCAGCCAGATTGCAAATCTCCTCGACCCACGATCAATGTGATTGTGTGGCCGGAATCGCCGGCGCCGTTTGAAGACGGAGATGCCAGATTTCGCCATTGGATTTCTGCGCTTGCCGAGGACGCGCGCGCACCCATGATTGTTGGCGATATTGCGGTCGATCGTGAAACAGGACAATCGCGGCCTCCCATGTATAACTCGGCTTCGTTTGTTGCTCCGGACGGAAATTTTATCGGCCGATACGACAAAATGCATCTGGTTCCATTCGGGGAGTACACGCCGTTTCCGGAATTGCTGTCCTTCGCTGGATCGCTGACCGACCAGGTGGGGCACATGACGCCTGGCAAGCGGCGCGTCGTCTTCGCAGCGGATGGACATCGTTACGGTGTCTTTATCTGTTACGAATCGATCTTCGCGGACGAGGTGCGCCAGTTTGTAAAACTTGGCGCCGATGTGCTGGTGAATATTTCCGATGACGGCTGGTACGGCGATACCAGCGCGCCCTGGCAACACTTGAACATGAGCCGAATGCGTGCCATTGAAAACGATCGCTGGTTGTTAGTGGATACCAATAGCGGCGTGACGGCTGTGATTGACCCGCGCGGCCAGGTGGTGCAGAGCTCGCCACGTCATGTGGAGACCTCGCTGGCGGCGCACTTCAATTACATCTCGCGAGAAACCTTTTATACTCGCCACGGCGACTGGCTGGCCTGGCTATGTGCCATAATCGCAATAGTTCTTGCGGTCGATGGTGCTGTGCAAAATAACTATCGACCACGAACAAAAATCTACTTCCAAGACTGATCCGCCATGCTCAATGATTTAGAGTTTGCCTACAATCCCGTAGAGCAAAAAGTTCGCGATCTGCAGGAGTATCTTTGACGCGGAACGCCTGCGCCGAGAACTTGCCTCCATTGAACAAAAAGTAGCCGACCCAGCTGTATGGGCTAACCCCGCGGTTTCGCAGCCATTGATGCGTGAGCGCAAGCGGTTGGAATCGTTATTGGCCGACGATACAGAATTGCGGCGCCGCAGAGATGATATTGCTGCTTATTTTGAGTTAGCCCGCGAAGGCGAACAGGTTGAGCCAGACCTGGTGCGAGAGATTGAAGGCCTGCGCACGTTTTCCGAAGCGCTGGAATCGCGCACCATGTTGTCAGAGGAAACTGATCCGCTGAACGCGATTGTGACCGTTCATCCGGGGGCGGGCGGAACTGAGTCTCAAGACTGGGCGGAGATGCTGATGCGCATGTATCTGCGCTGGGCTGAGCAGCAAGGTTTCAAGACTGAGATCAACGATTACCAGTCGGGCGATGAAGCTGGCATTAAATCTGCCACCTTTACCATCAGCGGCGACTACGCGTATGGATTGCTTTCCGGCGAGACGGGAGTGCATCGACTTGTGCGAATTTCTCCATTCGATTCTGCCAAGCGCCGCCACACCTCTTTTGCCAGTGTGTTTGTTTCGCCGGAAATTGACGACTCGATTGAGATTGACATCAAGCCAGAAGATTTGCGTATCGATACTTATCGCTCTGGCGGCAAGGGCGGTCAGCACGTCAACACGACGGACTCGGCGGTGCGCATGACGCATCTTGCGACGGGGATTGTCGTATCGTGTCAGAACGAGCGATCGCAGCATAAAAATCGCGAGAAGGCGATGAAGATGTTGCGCTCACGATTGTATGAATATGAGTTAGAGAAACAGCGCGCCATCACTCGCAAAATTGAAGATGCGAAACTGGAGATCAATTTTGGATCCCAGATTCGCTCTTATGTCATGCAGCCGTATCGCATGGTGAAAGATTTGCGGACACGCGTGGAGACCGGCGATGTGGATCGCGTGCTGAACGGTGACCTGGATATGTTTATTCGTGGATTTTTAAGGCTGCGGCGGGAAGGGAATTATCCCGCGGGTCCTGTTGAAGATTTGGATTAGGCACGCATCTGTTGCGAAACGAAATCTGGAGGGAACTTTGAACGAACCCGAAGTGATCGATGAGATTTTAGAGAAAAGCAAGGTCATCGCTGTCGTCGGTATCTCCGACAAGCCAGAGCGCGCCAGCCACGGAGTGGCGGCACAGATGCAGCGGCGCGGGTATCGCATCGTCCCGGTCAATCCGATGCTGAGCAGCGTGCTGGGTGAGGATTGCTATCCGACGCTGGCGGAGATTCCGTTTCCAGTCGAGCTGGTCGATGTGTTTCGAGCATCGGAATTTGTACCGAAGATCGTGGAGGAAACCATCGCCATCGGGGCAAAGTATTTGTGGCTGCAGGAAGGCGTGATGCATCCGGAAGCGATCGCACATGCGGAAGCCAACGGGATTAAAGTGGTGGCGGATCGATGCATCTTCAAAGAGCATCTGCGCTGGACAGCGGAGAAGGGTGGACGTTGAGAGTGCGATCCAGTTCGCGGGCGAAGATGGAAGGCACGCGCCCACGCAGGCCGATTGTTTTGCTGACTGCGCTTGCGTGTTTGCTTCTTTTCTGTGGCCGCGGTTTTGCTGCGCCTGTGCGAGCCTCGCATTTGACTGTCGAGCTGGTGACGGAAACCACCAGCATCGCGCCCAATCATGATTTTCTGGCTGGCCTCCATTTTGTCTTGGACCCGGGCTGGCATATTTACTGGATCAACGCTGGCGACGCTGGAGAACCGCCACGAGTGGATTGGCAACTACCTGCGGGAATCACCGCCGGCGATCTGCAATTTCCTGCGCCGGAACGGTTGCCGCTGGGACCGCTGATGGATTTTGGCTATCAGCATGAAGTCTTGCTGCCGATTCCCATGCGTGCCGATGCGAGCCTTCACGCCGGGACCAATGCAATCCTTCGCGGGCAATTGCATTTTCTGGTCTGCAGCAACGTCTGCATTCCCGGCAAAGCAGAGATCGAGCAGAGCGTTCCCGTCACTGCTCAACCCGGGGCGAACAATCCAGCCACGGAGCCGCTATTCATTGCTGCGGAGCGAGCGTTGCCGCGAGCGCTGCCTGTGGGCATGTCGGTTCAGGTGCAGCAAACCAAGACGGCCTTCGTGATTCGCGTAACAGGGAAGAGCGCGGCGAGTGCGGAATTTTATCCATTCGACCAGAATGTAATCGCCAACGCAGCACCGCAGCGCGTGCAGCCGCAGGCCGATGGCGTGTGGATCAGGGTTGACAAGGCGCAGGGGCTGCAGCAGGTTCCGGCAACGCTGCATGGACTCCTGAAATTTCCAGATAGTACGTCGTATCAATTCACATCGCCAATCACGACGGGATATGCCACGGAGCGTTCCGTTCCCGTACAGCGAAGCGTCGGGCTGTTGCGCGTCCTGGGGCTGGCATTTCTTGGCGGGCTGATTTTAAATCTGATGCCGTGTGTGTTTCCGGTGCTGTTCATCAAGGGGCTGGCGCTGGTGCAATCGTCCGGCCATGAGCGCCAGAGGATGCGTGCTCACGGCGCGATGTATGCGCTGGGAATTCTTGTTTCCTTCTGGGCAATCGTTGCGCTGCTGTTGGTCTTGCGCGCCGGCGGTCATCATCTTGGCTGGGGATTTCAATTTCAATCGCCCTACTTCGTCGCCTGCATGGCGCTGCTGTTTTTCTTTCTTGGACTCAGCCTGGCGGGAATGTTTGAGATTGGACTTTCTGTCACCAGTGTCGGCGGCGAATTGGCGCAGCGTGGCGGATATTCCGGCAGCTTCTTTACCGGAGTGCTGGCGACTGTCGTTGCTACTCCGTGCACAGCACCATTTATGGGAGCGGCGATCGGCTTCGCGTTGTCGCAGAGTGCGCTCGTCACATTTGCCGTGTTCACGCTGCTCGCGCTGGGGCTGGCCGCGCCTTACGTGTTGCTGACGCTGCAACCCGCGTGGATACGCCTGCTGCCGAAACCGGGCGCGTGGATGGAATATCTGAAGCAGGCCGTGTCCATCCCAATTTTTCTAGCGGTGATCTGGATGGTTTGGGTGTTTGCCCAGGTGGCCGGCAGTAACGGAGTCGCCGCGTTGCTCGGCGGGATGCTGCTGACTGCGGTTGCCGGATGGGTGCTGGGTCGGTGGCCGGCGAAAGGCTTGTCGACAGTGGCTGCCGTCATTTTGTTGGCGGCGGCGATCGCGCTGCCTTGCTTCGCCGCAATGGCGATGCCTGCGAGAACAACGACGTACAAGCTCATTGCGCAGGGGGCGGCGTGGCAACCCTTCTCTCCGCAGCGGTTGGCTGCGCTGAGAGCACAAGGCAAGCCGGTGTTCGTCGATTTTTCCGCGGCGTGGTGCCTCAGTTGCCAGGTGAATGAACGGGTAGTGCTCGATCGGCCCGATGTGGAAGACGCTTTTCGCAAGAGCGGCGTAGTGACGCTGCGCGCCGACTGGACGAATCACGATGACACTATCACCGCAGCACTGGCTCAGCTGGGGCGCAGCGGCGTTCCGACGTACGCGCTCTATTCTGGGGGACCGCAATCTGCGCCGACGTTGTTGCCGGAAGTGCTGACGACGGGAATTGTAATGGATGCGCTGAAGAATCTTCAGGCTAATCGCTAAATTAGAACCACTGTGGTGCGGGCTTCGTTCTATCCGACCCTAACTTGGTTAGGATGGGGCACCCCGCGGCCTTCACTCCGTTCAGAATGACCCCATAGCTTATTTGCGATTCTTCTTGCGCAGCTGTTCGATTTCTTCCATGCGCTGTTGCAGCATTTTTTCGCGGCCGCGATCGGTCGGCTGATAGTATTTGCGCCCGATCAATCCTGGCGGCAGGCAATCCATATCTGAAACGGCGCCTTCTTCGTCGTGCGCGTAGCGATAGCCCTTGCCATAATCGAGTGCTTCCATGAGCCGCGTGGGTGCGTTGCGCAGATGCAGCGGGACTGGCTCGGCGCGCGTTTGCTCTACATCGCGCGTGACCGCACCATACGCGGTGTAGAGGGCATTCGACTTGGGTGCCAGCGCCAGATAGACGGCGGCCTGCGCCAGCGCGAGATCGCCTTCAGGGCTACCTAAGAAATCCATCGAATCGCGCGCGGAGAGCGTTAAGTTCAATGCTTCAGGAGCGGCCAGGCCAATATCTTCGGACGCCATGCGCACCAGGCGGCGAGCCAGGTACATGGGGTCTTCGCCGGAGCGCAGCATGCGTGCCAGCCAGTAGAGCGCCGCATCGGGATCGCTGTTGCGAATGGATTTATGGAGCGCGGAAATCAGGTTGTAATGTTCTTCGCCACTCTTGTCGTAGAGGAGCGTTTTCTGTTGCACGGCATCGGCAATCAGCTGGCCGTCGAGGCTCGTCTGGCCTGAACTCGCGGCCAACCGGACCGCGGCTTCCAGCACGTTGTAGGCGCGCCGCACATCTCCGTTTGAATATCCGGCAATCACCTGCAGCGCATCTTCCGGTGCAGTGATTCCGAATCCGCCGAGACCGCGTTCTTTATCTGTGAGCGCCCGATGAAGCAGGGTGACGATTTGTTCGTCACTCAGCGCTTCCAGAACATAGACGCGACAGCGAGAGAGAAGCGCGGCATTCAATTCGAAGGATGGATTCTCCGTGGTGGCGCCGATCAATCGAATGGCGCCGCGCTCGACGTAGGGCAAAAATGCGTCCTGCTGGCTGCGATTGAAGCGATGAATTTCATCGATGAACAGAATCGTGCGCATGCCGGCAGAAGCGGCCTGGTCAGCCTCCGCCATGACCTGCTTGATTTCTTTAATGCCGCTGACGACCGCCGAAAATTCGATGAACGTGGCTTTGGTGGTGTGAGCGATGATCTTGGCCAGCGTGGTTTTTCCCACGCCGGGCGGTCCCCACAAAATCATCGATGTGGTGTCGTCGGTTTCCAATTGCAGGCGCAGCGCTTTTCCGGGTCCCAGCAAATGTTCCTGGCCGACGAATTCATCCAACGTGCGCGGACGCATGCGTTCGGCGAGCGGCCGCTGGCGTAAATCAGACGCTGCCTCATTGGAATATGCGGGGTCGCCGGGAAGTGAATCGAACAGGCTCATGGCTTGCTTTCGAGGGATGCGAAGCGGCGTTGCCGCGATGCCTCGTAGAGCACAATGGAGGCGGCGATGGCGGCGTTCAATGATTCGACGTGACCTGGGCAGGGAACGTGAAGACTGCCGTCGCAGAAGGATAAAATCTCGTTCGGAATTCCGGCGCCTTCATTGCCAATGATGAACGCGATCGGTCCGCGCAGGTCCGTGTCGACGATAGAAGCTCCAGCGTAGGCGACGCAGGCGTACATAGGAATCCGTTTTTCAGCGAGGGTGCGTAGCAGCGAGACGTTTGCAAGTGAAACAATTGGGAGCCGAAAACTTGAGCCTGCGGAGGCACGCAGCGCTTTCTGGTTCCACGGGCTGACACTTCCGGGAGTCAGCAAAACTCCGCTGACAGCGAACGCTTCGGCGGAGCGGATGATCGTCCCCACGTTACCGGGGTCCTGCAGTCCGGCCAGGATGAGGAGTCGAGGTTCGTCTGCTGCGAGCATCGATTCCAGCGTCCATTCGGGCGCTTTCACCAGCGCGGCGATGCCCTGGGGAGAGTCGGTTGCGCAGGCATGGTCGAAAGCATCTGCGGCGACGGTAAGAACTTTTACGTTGCCATCCAATGCGGGGTACTTACCCGCGACGCGATCTTCGCGCAGAAAAATGGTATCGATCCGTAGCCTGCTGCGCTGCGCCTCCTGCAGCAAATGATCGCCTTCAATGGCGATGAGGCCGTCCTCGCCAATCGCGGGATGCAGCAGTCGCTGACGCAGATCTTTCAATCGCGCATTCTGGCGGCTGCGAATGATTTCGGCGGAAGCGGAGGCCACAAAGTCCGGCATACCTCGCGATTTTACGCTGTACGGGTCGGGGAGCCTCCGCCATAATCGGAGAATCGAGCCACCTCGAGAGGAATCAGAATGGAATCCAAAGTCGACGCTTCAGAAGTGTTGGACACCCGCTGCTGCGTCGCAGGCGGCGGTCCCGCGGGAATGATGCTCGGCTTTCTGCTGGCTCGGGCGGGAGTGGACGTGGTGGTGCTGGAAAAGCACGCCGATTTTCTGCGGGATTTTCGTGGCGACACCATCCATCCTTCGACTCTGGAGTTGATGTACGAACTGGGGCTGCTGGAAGAGTTTTTGCGCAGGCCGCATCAGCAGATGTCTCAGATTGGGGCTGAAGTGGACGGCTTCTCGGTGACCGTCGGAGATTTCACTCACCTGCCGACCCATGCGAAATTTATCGCGTTCATGCCGCAGTGGGATTTTCTGAATTTCCTCGCCGAAAAAGCGAAGGCTTATCCACACTTTCATTTGCGGATGGAGTCGGAAGTCACAAGTTTGCTGCAGGAAAACGGCCGGGTGCGCGGTGTGCGAGCCACGACGCCGAGCGGGACGCTGGAGGTTCACGCGGATCTGACCGTGGGCGCGGATGGCCGACATTCTACCGTCCGCTCCAGCGCAGGGCTTGAGGTCATTGACCTCGGCGCTCCTATCGACGTGTTGTGGATGCGGGTGTCGCGACAGCCTACCGATCCGAACCAGAGTCTGGGGCGTTTCCGAGCGGGAAAGATTCTGGTGACGCTGGATCGCGGCGAGTATTGGCAGTGCGCCTATGTGATTCCCAAGGGAAGTTTCGAGGCTCTTCAGCAGAGAGGGTTGCCGTCGTTTCGCCAGGACCTGGCGGAGATCGCGCCATTTCTGGCGTCGCGCACGGATGAAATTGCAGATTGGAATGCGGTGAAGTTGCTGACGGTCGCCGTCGATCGATTGCGGCAGTGGTCGCAGCCAGGACTGCTGTGCATTGGGGACTGTGCCCACGCCATGTCTCCGGTCGGAGGCGTTGGGATCAATCTTGCCATTCAGGATGCGGTCGCCGCGGCGAATCTGCTGGCGTTGCCTTTGCTGCGGGGTACTGTCCGCGAGGACGATCTGCGCCAGGTGCAGGCTCGGCGTAGTTTTCCGACTCGCATGACGCAAGCTGTTCAGGTGTTTATGCATCGCAGGTTCATCCGTCCCGCTCTGGGCAGGCAGACTCCCGTCCGGCGTCTGCCGCTGCCGTTCAAGCTGCTCCAGCAATTCCCACGGCTGCGGCGAATTCCAGCTCGGGTTGTGGGTCTGGGATTTCGACCGGAGCACATTCACACCCCGGACACGCAGTCGAAGGCGGGGAAATAGCTGCGAGGAGAGCGGTAGAAATCGGCTGGAGTTGCATTTGCGTTCTGCGAACCTTGGACGAACGGGTATCATGGATCAAGCTCGAAAATATTTTCAGCCTTCAAACTCTTCGGGCGACAACTCGCGGACGTGGAGAAACAGTTTGTCAGCGGAAATACTGCGCGTGCAGCCGGATGAGCCGGAGCCGGAAAAGATCGAGTACATTGTTCGCTGCCTGCGAGCGGGAAGTGTCGTTGGGCTGCCGACGGACACGTTTTATGGCCTCGCCGTCGATCCGGTGAACCTGCATGCTGTCGAGTTGATTTACGACATCAAAATGCGGCTCCGTCATAAGCCGCTGTCGCTGCTGCTGGCCGACGTTGCCCAGGCCTACGAAATTGCTCGCAGCCTGGATTCGCAATTTGACCGGCTGGCGGAGCGTTTCTGGCCAGGACCTCTGACAGTCATTGTGCGTGCGGGAACGCGGCTGCCGCTGCGAGTCACGGCGAACACGGGGAATGTGGCTCTGCGAGTTCCTGACGCTGCGATTCCGCGGGCTGTGGTTCGAATGCTAGGGCTGCCGGTGACGGCGACCTCGGCCAATGCGTTTGGCGCTCCAGAGTGTACCCACGCCATGGGGGTTCGCGATCAGCTTGGCGATCGCCTGCCTTTAATCGTCGATGGAGGTCCGACCGGACGAAGCCTTCCGACCACCATTGTGGATTTGTCGGCGGGTCCGGGAACCTGGCAGATTCTGCGCGAGGGCGCAATTCCAACGCACGAGATCGCTTTCGCACTACAGTAGCGGAGTCTCGAGGAATGCCCGATATCGAACCCGAAGAATCCGATTGGGAAGAGGAGTACGAACCGGAGCCCAGCCGGGTCCGCGGCATCGTGCGCCGAGTATTGCGAGGAATCATCACGCTTGTGCTGCTGGCGTGTTTCGGGTGGTTCTGGTGGCTCTTCATCGAAATACGAACAACTTCGTACACCATCCAGACCTTGCCGGCCGATGCGATTGCCGTGTTTGGCGCTGCGGAATATAACGGCCGGCCTTCTCCAGTCCTGAATGCTCGCCTGGAACATGCGCTCGATCTCTATCGGCGCGGATTGGCTCCGTTGCTGATCTCTCTTGGTGGCGGCGAGGAAGCGCAAAACGATCCACAAATGAGCGAGGGCGCGGTGGGCCGCGATTTCTTCTTGACCCATGGCGTACCTGATCGCAGGATCATCGCGGAAACTACCAGCAGCGACACCGAGGAGTCCGTCGATCGGCTGGCCGCAATTGCAAGGGAAAACCATTTGCGGACGATCCTGGTGGTCAGCGATGGAACCCACATGTTTCGCATTCGCGAACTTTGCCGGGCGAAAGGGCTGCATGTACTTCTGAATCCGCGGGAACCGGGCAAATCCGTCAACCAGTTCGATATCGTCCAGCGGTACCTGCATGAGATGGCCAGCTACACACTTTGGCGTCTGCATCTGCACTGATGTACTGCGATGACGGATCGAGAAATCGCCTGCCGGAGGGGTGCCGAGGAAACCTTGTCGGGGTACCGCGAAAACATCGGCGCTGATTTACAATCTTGACAGCTTCAATTGATTGTTGGAAACCATGGGGTATTCACGAGTGTTGTCAGTTTTTGGGCGAAGAAGGCCCTGGAAATTATTGGGATCGAGTCTGATATTCGCCTTCATGCTGGGCTGCGGAGATATTTACCGTCCTGTTGTCACGAGCGTGCCCCCGGTTCAGCCGTCGTCGCAGCCAACCAAGTACGCGATCATCACCTCCTGCGGCAGCCCCACGAATGTGACTGCGCCTACGATCGATCAGATTTGCTCGACGAGTACCGTGCCGGGATATGGATCGCTGGTGAATTTTTCCGGTGACACGCTGGCGGTTCGACTGAATCTTGGGAATGGACCGCGCTGGGTGGGTCTGGCCCCCAACAGCAATGGCAGCGGCGGAATCTTTTACAACACCAATACCGATGGAACAGTGACCAACTTCAGCATCTCGACCACGGTTGAAAGCCACCAGGTATATTCCAGCACTCTGCTCGCGGATGCTGATCCCAGCACGATGTTATCCACGACAAATTATCTGTATGTCTCGCAGACGGGTCGCGGTTCTGTCGAGGTGATGAAAACGGCGAATGGAGCGTTTTCGCCTGCGGGGTTCCTGGAGATTCCTTTAGCTGATGCGGCCAATCCAACGGCGTCACAATATCCCGCGTATCTGGTTGGCAACCGAACTGCGCAACGCATCTATGCCATCAGCTACGTGGATAGCGGGCTGCCTACACCCACGTGTCCAGCTTCCAATGCTGCCGGAGTTGCTACCGGAATTGAGACCACGACCAACACTCCGTCTTCCAACCTGCCGCTTGGCCTTTGCCCGGTCTACGCCGTGATGAGTTATGACAACCGCCGCGTCTTCGTCCTGAATCAGGGCAGCGGTACGGTGTCTGTGATTGACAGCCAGCAGAACCAGATCGACAAAAGCGCGAACCTGATCGCCAACCAGCCGGGTGTACCGGCGGGCCAGATTGCCGTCGGACAGGACCCGGTCTGGGCAGACATTTACAACACGGGATCGATTCTTGCGGTCGCGAATGCGGGTTCCGAACACGCTGACATTGATCAACATCAGCGAAGATGTCTATGGCAATGACAGCCCGAACTTCGGCAAGATTATTGCCACCGTGCCGGTTGGCAGCGATCCATCCTCCGTCTCGATATTGCAGGATGGTACTCGAGCCTACGTGGCCAATCGCGGAGATGGGACTGTCAGCGTTGTCAGCCTGACCAGCAACACTGTCACCACGACCATCACGCTGCCGCAGGAGCCATGCGCGGCGGGCAATCCAAATGTTCTTTGCACCATTCATCCCATGTCGATTGCCGCTACTACCGGAACGCCTACAGGCAAGGTCTACGTTGTGTCTCCGGACACGAACATTCTGACCATCATTCAAACGATCGACGACACCATCGACACAACCTTGCCGCTGACGGGCAACGGTATTCAGGTCTACCTCACCGGGTCTTGATCCTGGCGACATGCAAGCTGGCAAGAACCGTGCACACTCGGCTCGACGGATATCGGGGCAGGCATGAGGCTTCGTTTGGATAAGCTGCTGGTGGCTCAGGGCCTGGCCTCGTCACGAACCAGGGCGCAGCAGCGAATCTCTGCCGGCCAGATTTCTGTGGATGGTTCCATCGTCACCAAGGCTGGGTTGCTGGTCGACAACAAGCAGCTGATTCAGGCAATTGAGCCAGACGTTCCATACGTGAGCCGCGGAGGTTTGAAATTGGCGGCAGCGCTGGATTCGTGGAAGATCGATATTGCCGGCCGCACCTGCCTGGACATTGGCATCTCGACGGGCGGGTTCAGCGATTGCCTGTTGCAGCGAGGCGCGACGCGGGTGATTGGCGTCGACAGCGGTCATGGCCAGTTGGCGGAGAAATTACGTTCAGAGTCGCGGCTGCTACTGCTGGAACACACCAATGCGCGCCACCTTACCGCGGACATGCTGCCACCGGGAATCGAATTCTTCACGATTGATGTTTCCTTCATTGCGGCCTCGCTGATTTTGCCTGCGGCCATTGCTGCTGCATTTTCATCGAAGGAAGATAGCGCTCGCCGCGAAGCGGTCATCCTGGTCAAGCCGCAATTCGAGGCCGGGAAGGAATATGTCGGCAAGGGTGGAATTGTTTCCAGCTCCGCTGCGCACCAACGTGCTATCGATAGAGTGAGAGAGACCCTGGACGCGCATGGCGCAGTGGAAACGCGGGTGATGGATTCGCCCATTGCGGGTGGAGATGGCAATCGTGAGTTTCTGGTTTACGCTCGATTCTAAGGGGAGAACGCATGCGATCGATCGCAATCATTTCCAAACCGCAAAAGCCGGAGCTAGCAACGATCCTGCCGGAGCTGACGGTTTGGCTAAAGCAGCACGGATATGCTGCCATGCTGGACCCGATGAGCGCGGGCTACGTGGGGTCATCGGATGGCGTCCCTCGACATCTGATGCACGAGCGTCAGCCGGAGCTGGTGATTGTGCTGGGCGGCGATGGCACCTTGTTAGCGGCGGCCCGAGCCTTTGCGCGCACGCAGACGCCAATTCTGAGTGTGAACCTGGGTTCCCTGGGATTTCTGGCGGAGGTGCCGCTGGACGAACTGTTCACCACGCTTGAAAGCTGGCGACAAAACGGTTGCACCATTGATGAACGAGCCATGCTGCATGCCGAAGTTCGCCGGTCTGGGCTGGTGCATCATGAATTCGAAGCGCTGAACGATGTCGTAATCACCAAGGGCACGATCGCACGCATGGTCAGCATCCTGGTCAAGGCCGGCGATCAGACTGTAGCCCAGTTCAGCGCAGACGGCGTCATCGTGGCCACGCCGACAGGCTCGACCGCATATAACCTCGCAGCCAATGGGCCTATTCTTGCTCCCGATATCGATGGGATGATCATCACCGCAGTCTGTCCGCATCAACTGACAGTGCGGCCGCTGGTGGTGCGCGGAGATGCAAAAATCACCCTGACCATTGAAGGAATTCCAGAACAGATTTATTTGACGGTCGATGGCCAGGAAGCCGTGGAATTGCATCTGGGGGATGAATTGAATTGTTGCCGGTCCCGCTACACCATCCGGCTGATTCGCAGAAGCGGCAATAGCTTCTTCGATGTGCTGCGCGCCAAGTTGAAATGGGGCGAACGATAAAAACATTTTCCGCAGTTGTGAAGACGATTTTGACAGCCCATGCGTCGCGAGCACTCTCGATTTGCGAAATTTAGCGAGACAGCCTTCAACTAAGCACCTCATCCCCACTGCCGATATGTCCTTGTAGGAACCAACTATAAGGAGAAAAGCGATGGCGGCATTCAAATGGGACGAAAGCTACAGCGTCCGGGTGCAACAGTGCGATGCGCAACACAAAAAGCTCTTTGAGATCATCAACCAACTGGGGGATGCGATGCGGGTCGGAGAAGGATCCATAGTAATCTCGCAGATTGTGCGTCAGCTGATTACGTATACCCGCACCCATTTTCTGCAAGAAGAGGCACTGATGGAAAGGGCGCAATACCCCGACCTTCCGGCGCACCGGCAATTGCATCGAAAACTGGTGGCGGATGTGGAGAAATTTCAGTGCGAGCTTGACGAAGGTGTTCGTCCGAATACGGTTGCTGTCTTCGATTTTCTAAAAGAATGGCTGACGCAGCACATTCAGAAAGTAGACAAGGCCTATTCACAGCATTTGAATTCTCGCGGAATCGCCTAGGTTTTTTCTACATGCTCGGCGATGCCTGTCAAGCGAATGGCCGCGGGGGTTGCCTGGAGGGTTCCAACCTCCGCGGATATTTTTGGGAGGTCTAAGCGTCACTTGGATAGTTCGTCGACCAGGATCTTCGCTTTATTGGCCAGTGTTTGTGCGCCGACGACATCATTCATGCTCAATGCCTGGCGGGCTTGGGCCAGAAACGAAGATACCTGGGCGATGGAGTCTTTGTGATCTGTTTGCTGTTTAGGCGACAACTTTTTCAACTCATTGTCCGTCGAGTCGATCAGATGTTTCGTCTGCGCGGCGTCGGAGGGGGTGGCAGTCGCATCGTCAGCGGAAAGCTGGCCGATGACTGCTGTCCCGGGAGCGGAGGGAGCCGTTGAATTGCCGGCTGAAGTCTGCGTCTCAGAGGGCTCACCTTCCGTCTCACCCTTAGCGGGGGTACGGTGATGATGGACTTTTGTAGCCTGCTTCTTGGGTGGCGGCGGTACGACGGGCGGCGGCGTTTTTGGAGGAGCGGGTTGTGACTGCGCCAGGATTACGGGTTCCAAGTTCAGCGGTGGCAAGGTTGGCAGCGGAGCAATCGCAGGAGCTTGCGCCTGAGGTGGCGGGAGCGCGCGCTCGGCCTTGTGATGGCAGCCAGCGATCGACAACGTCAGCAGGAATGAGACAACAAACAGGCGCCAGTACCGCATTCTTCCCCTAGCATTTCCTTGACGCATCTATATTCACTCGATCTAGAGCGACCCACGAATCGTTCGCGTCCCTAGCCGGCACTTGTGCTAAGAATCGATTTTGGTTCCGGCAGGGAAGTCACTGGAAGCCGGAGGGTGAACTGTGTGCCAACGTCCACCTCAGATTCTACTTGAACCGAACCATTGTGGAGTTGCAGTATACGATACGTCATGGCCAACCCAATGCCGGTTCCATCTCGCTTGGTGGTGAAGTAGAGATTGAAGATGCGGCTGAGGATCTCGCGGGGAATGCCACATCCCTGGTCTCGGATTCGCAGACTGGCTTCGTGACCATGCTGGCGCAGCTCCAGGTGCAGTTCTCCGCCGTCCGCCATGGATTGAGCGCCATTCAGCAATACATTCAGCAGTGCCTGCTGAATCATATCCGCATCCACACGAACATATACAGGCGAGCCGGGCATCACACTGATCACTTTGACGGACCTTTGTGCCAGATCCGGTTCCGCCAGGGTCAGTACTGTCGTAATAATTGAGCGCAGATCGTGCATCGCCAGATCGAGCTCGACCGGCCGGGAGAAATCGATCAAGGTCTGGACGACGCGGTCGAGACGGCGAATTTCATTGTGAATCACGTCGACGTGCCGCTCGGCGCTGCTGTCGTTTCGAGCCAGTTTTTCGCGCAGCAGCTCCAGATGCACCACGATGGCGTTGATGGGATTTTTCACCTCGTGGCCGACGCCGGAGGTGAGCCTGCCAAGGTCTGCCAAACGGCGCGAAACTTCCAGCTCATTTTCAATCTTGCTGATGGATTCGGTGTCGTGCAGGGTCAGCAGAGCTCCCAGCGTGTCGGCCGGAGTTGTCGGATCTTCACTATGGATAAAGTCGAGCGAGACCTGAATGCGGCGGCCTGTCTCGGTAATCACTTCTTCCTGCATCAACATCATCCGCGCATTGAACGCGCGGCGCACCACCTGGCCCAGCATGGATTGGCGGTCGAAAATGTCGTGCAGCTCGACCCCCAGCATTTGTTGCCGAGTCATCCCCAGGAAATGCTCGACGGAATCGCTGACCATGACCACGCGTGCGTCCTGGGTAAACAGCATCACGCCGTCCTGCAGGTTCTCGAGCACCTGGTCCAGGTTTTCTTTCAGCGCCGTGAAGACTTCTTCCACACTGCGCATGCGTTGGCCGATGCGTTCAATCTTGCTGGACACGCGAGAGATTTCGTCCGACTTCGCCAACAGCAGTCCAGACTCTGAAACCGGTTGCGGTTCGGCCAGCATGAATTGATCGAGTCGGTCGCTGATTACCTGGAGCGGATGCAATGCCATATTGGAGAGCAGCGCTGCCAGCACGATCGTCAACAGCACGGAGAGAACGACGATCACGAACTCCGCGCGCAACCAGGGAGCCAGCTGGCTGCGAAGGAAGGTGGTTCTGACGCCGACTCGTACTGTCAAGAAGTGAGCGTGTTGTCGATCGAGGCCAGCATCCACGGCATAGACGGCGGGCGGCCCGAAGACGATCTGGAATTTCTGCCAGGCTGTCTGATCCTGCAAGGAGACGAAACTAGGCTGGTTGGCCAGGAAATGACCCTGGGAAAGCGGGTCGGTACTGAGGAGAATTTTTCCGTCGCTGCCGGCGATGTTGATGTCGTAGATCGTCGGCTCATAACGAATGAAAGAGGACAACATCAGATGCAGCGCCGCATCCTGCTGCAATGCGTTCTCCACAGCCTTGTTCAATGCGGCTGGGTCGTTGGGAGGTAAAGCAACGCGCGCCATGCCATGCTCAACAGCCGCACGCGCCGCCAGCATCACTTGGTGGGCGGCGATATCTGTGTGTCGATAACTCTGCTGAATTCGTTCTGAAAGCAATTGCGACAGGTAGAGCGCCGACAGCACGATCACCATGGCGGAAACCATCACGGTGATTGCCAATACGAGCTTGAGTCGGATTCTCATGGCGGATGCTGGATTGGTTCCCTGGGGTGGGGCCGCAAATTCCTCCGGCTCTCAATGTTGTCGAGAAATTACAGTGATCTCGATGGACGCGTTATCGCGACCGACCCGAGTTAATCACTGCTCTCCGCCGAACTTCCGTATTCCTTCAGCTTATTGTGCAGCGTTTTCAGGCTGATTCCAAGAATTTCAGCAGCCCGTGTCTTGTTATTTCCCGTTGATTCCAAGGTGCGCAGAATCAGCCGTTTTTCCGCCTCGTCCACGGTGGTGCCAACCGGCATCTGGACCTGGTCGGAATCGATGACAGCCGAGATATGGGTCACGCCGAAACCCGGCGGCAAATGTTGATGGCTCAGGATGCCGCTGCCGCAGAGCACCACCGCGCGCTCCAGAACATTGCGCAGTTCGCGGACATTTCCCGGCCAGTCGTAGGACTCGAATTCGCGGAGCAGTTCCGGCTCGATGCCGGTCACCTGGCACCCATGGCGTTCATTCATGGCGTGAATCATGGAATCTGCGATGAGCGGTATATCTTCCCGATGCCCACGCAGCGGCGGCATGTCAATGTTGAAGACATTCAACCGATAGAACAGGTCGTTGCGCAGATGGCCGTCCGCGATTGCGGTTGAAGGGTCTTTGTTGGTGGCTGCCAGTACACGCACGTTGATCTGCGTTTCCACTTTGCTGCCCAGACGGCGCAGCGTGCGATCCTCTAAAACTCGGAGCAGCTTAGCCTGCGTGGCGATGGGCATCTCGCCAATTTCGTCGAGCAACAGCGTGCCTTCCTCCGCCAGCTCAAAACAGCCGGCACGGCGTTCCACGGCTCCGGTAAATGCGCCCCGCTCGTGGCCGAAGATTTCGCTTTCAATCAACGTTTCCGGAATGGCGGCACAATTGACGGCAATGAACGGCTTGCTGCTTCGCCCGCTGAGCTCGTGCAGGGTCCGCGCAACTACTTCTTTGCCGGTACCGCTTTCGCCCGTGATCAGGACCGAAACATTGTTGGGCGCGATGCGTTCAATCAGGCGAAAAATCTCCTGCATGGGAGCGGATTTTCCGACCAGGGAGCCCAGCACCCCGGTTTCCTGCACCTTGCGGCGAACATTCTCAATTTCGCGCTCTGCCTGTTGTTGCGAGCCGGCGCTGGCCAGCAGCCGCTTCAGTCGGATTGGGTCGACGGGCTTCTGGATGTAGTCGAATGCGCCCATTTTCATCGATTCCACGGCGCTTTCGATACTGCCCTGGGCGGTCAGCATAATGACGGCCAGCTTGTCCTGCAGTTTTACCAGGTGGGAGAGCAACGTCAGCCCATCCATGCGGGGCATCTTTAAATCGGAGACCAGGATCGTGGGATGCCAGTCCTGGATGCGTTCCAGGGCTTCTACGCCGTCTTCCGCCACTTCGGTGGCATATCCCCAGCCTGAAATCAGTTCCGCCAATCCCAGGCGGGCATTGGGTTCATCTTCGACAATTAAAACTCTTTGACTCATAAAGTTTCGCGTTTCTTTTGGGCGCCGAAAAAGTGGGCGAACAGTCTCTGCAGCGAGCCATCCCACGGCGCCTATCCTGTCCTGTTTGTACCATGGAGGCCGGATTATCGCTCGTTGCCTGAGGCCGTTCAGGATTGACTCCAGGAAGCCTCGCCGCCATGTATTCTGAAGTCTCATATGGATCACGAGATTTCAGTTCCAGATCTTCAGGAAAAACTGAAACAATCCGCCTCCAATCCCAGCGCAGAATCGTTCTACTTATTGGACGTACGTGAACCGTGGGAAGCGGAATTGTGCCGGTTGCCTGAGGCAGCCCTGATTCCCATGGGAGACATGCCGTCGCGGGCGCACCAGGAACTGGATCCGGACGCGCATATCGTCGTCTATTGTCATCACGGTGTTCGCTCTCTCAGTGTGGTATTTTGGCTGCGCGAGCAGGGATTTGAACGAGCGCAATCGCTGGCAGGCGGGATTGAACGCTGGGCCCAAATTGCAGATCCATCGATGGCTCGATATTGAACACGCTTCACTATGCACGTCTGACATTCCGAGGAATGCTAATGCCGACCGAAGCTCTCCAGTTTGCACGCCAGAATCAAAACCGATTTCTTGATGAGCTGAAGGATCTGTTGCGAATTCCGTCGATCTCCACGTTGCCCGAACATCGCGGCGACGTACGCCATGCTGCCGAAGTTCTGGCGGCTGAACTCAACCGTATTGGCATGGAACATGTGGAGGTGATTGAAACCAGCGGTCATCCACTGGTCTACGCAGATTGGCTGCACGCGAAAGGGAAGGTGACTTGCCTTTGCTACGGACACTACGATGTGCAACCGCCTGATCCGCTGGACGAGTGGACGACGCCGCCGTTTGAGCCGGCGGAGCGCAACGGCAACATTTACGCCCGCGGCGCGGTGGATGACAAGGGCCAGATGTACATGCACATCAAGGCGCTGGAAAGCATGCTGCAGGCGCATGAAGGCAAGCTGCCGCTGAACATTCGCATCATTCTGGAAGGCGAAGAGGAGGTTGGCGGCGAGGCGATTGCGCAGTTTGTCCGCGAGCATCCGGAGCGCTTGCGCGCGGACTTTGCGTTGATTTCCGACACGGAAATGTTTGCGCCGGATTTGCCGACACTGTGCGTTGGACTGCGAGGCATGATCTATACGGAAATCGAAGCTCGCGGAGCGGCTACGGACTTGCATTCCGGCATGTACGGAGGCGCCGCGCCTAATCCATTTTTTGCGTTGTGCCAGGTTCTATCGAAGTTGAAAGATGACAACGGACATATCCTGATTCCTGGGATCTATGACGATGTTGTGGCACCCTCCGCAGCCGAGTTAAAGGCCTGGAAGTCGCTACCTTTCGATCAGGCGGAATTTCAAAAGAAAGAAGTTGGCTCGTCGGCGCTGACTGGCGAAGAAGAATTTTCCATTCTGGAGCGGCTCTGGGCGCGACCCACACTTGAAATTCACGGCATGCCCGGCGGCTTTATTGGTGACGGCGCCAAGACCGTGATTCCGGCCAAGGCTGCGGCCAAGGTATCGCTGCGCCTGGTGCCTGACATGGAGCCGCGCAAGGTTTTCGATCTGTACAAGAAATATGTGGAGTCAATCTGCCCAAAAGGCATCACGCTTAATGTTCGACTGATCCATTCGGGCGATGCGATCGTGATTGGCGTCGACAATCCATACGTCAAAGCGGCGACGGCCGCGTTGCATGAGGTGTTCAAGAAGGACACAGTTTTCATTCGCTCGGGCGGCTCGATTCCTATTGTCGGCGACTTCGAACGCAATTTGAAAATTCCATCGGTCATGATGGGATTCGGATTGCCGGATGACAATCTGCACGCTCCCAACGAGAAATTCTGTATTGCCAATTTCCATCGCGGGATCGAATCGCTGATTCGCTTCTTCGAAAAACTCGGTGGGCAGCAGTAGGGATTCTTGGAATCTGAAGGATGGGAGCTCCCACTGAAATCTCCGGATTTGTTCTGGCAGGCGGTCGCAGTTCGCGGCTGGGTCGCGACAAAGCCACGCTGCCGTGGCCTCCAAACGCTTTCGCGGAAGGGAACAGGCAGACCCTGCTGCAGCATTCTGTTGCGCGACTGCAGACTGTTTGCTCCACGGTCTCGGTTTGCGCCAACCGCGACGATCTTCCGTTCGCAGGAACTGTTATTCCCGACGCATTGCCGGGGAGCGGTCCGCTGGGCGGAATTGTGGCCGCACTGGAACACACAACAACTGACTGGAACCTGATGCTGGCGGTCGATTTGCCTTTTCTTCCCGTGGAAGTGTTGCAAGCGCTTGTGGGCTGTGCATACTCGAGAGAAGAAATGGGGACCGCGACCAGCTCTGTCTTCCTGGCCAGAGGTGGCGTGCATCCTTCCGCAGTTGGACGGATTTCCGCAGCCACTGTGTGGGCTGTATCATCGCGCTCTTGCGCCCGGGCTTCGAGCGGCACTGCAGGCAGGGAAGCTCAAGGTAATGGCTGCGCTGCAGGAAGCGTGCGACGATCCTCAATCCGCACACCCCGGTTGTCGCATCGAAATGTGGGACGCGGTTGCCTTCGCTGCGACGCTGCCGGCAACACCAGATCCCAGCGAGTGGTTCCTGAACATCAACACTCCCGAGGACTGGCAACAGGCGCGACAACTTCGTTCCAAATAATTCTCAGCAGCAAATCGCCGCAACTTCGGCTATCTTCAAAAGAATGGCAGAACACACATCCTCGCCGCCGCAGCCTTTCATCGCCTTCGAACACGTGTGCAAACGGTTCGGCGACAACGTCGTGCTGGATGACGTGAGCTTCTTTGTGCTGCCTGGGGAAACGCTGTGCATCATCGGGCGCAGCGGCGTCGGCAAATCGGTCTCGCTGGAAATCATCATGGGATTTCTCAAGCCGGACGCGGGCCGCATCATCGTCAAGGGGGAAGACGTCACCGACTTCGATGAGGCGCAGATGCAGTCGATTCGGCGCGATGTGACCATGGTCTTTCAGAGTGGTGCACTCTTCGACTCCCTGACGGTGTTTGAAAATGTGGCTTTCCCCTTACGCCAGCGTGGCGAGCTGAGTGAAGACCAGATCGACCAGATTGTGAATGGTCTGCTGGGAATGGTGGGAGTGAGTGAGATGGCGCACGGCCTGCCCTCGGATCTTTCCACCGGCATGCGGCGAGCGGTGGCGATTGGACGCGCCCTGGCTGCGCAACCGGAGGCGATCCTCTACGATGAGCCGACGACCATGGTCGACCCCCTCATGGCGCACCTGATGGGGAACCTGATCCAGAAAGTGAAAATACAGCTGCGGCTGACGAGCATTGTGGTCACCCACGATATGCAGATCGCCGAAAAGCTGGCCGATCGCATTCTGTTTTTGCACGAGGGGAAGGCGGAGTTTTTTGGTTCGGTGGAGCAGTTGCGGCAGACTACCGACCCAGTGTTGCAGGAGTTTCTGCGCCTGGACGAGCGCACGTTACCTAATCCCGCTTTGTGGAAATAAAGTTACCTCTCGGTGGCAGCCCAACTTCGGTAACCTATTCCGCTGGAGAAGTTTGTGGCGAGGTACCTTCGTGCCGAGGGTAACGTAATTTCATTGCAATCTGGTTCGTGACCATCTACCATCGTTAAAACACCGATTCGGAAAACGATTGGGTTACCGATATCGATTACGCGGCATCAAACTTGAAAGCCGCTACAGATAGCAGTTCAAAAGAGCAACCTTAGTCAGTTTGTTGATTCGATATTAATTCTTTAGCAACTCGAACTTTTAACTTTCGGTTCGCATTTCAGGCAAGTGACCACTGCTAAGATGGCTCTGACCTGTCGACTTCTTCTTGTTACCATTTCGCTTTCCCTTCTGCCTGTTGTGGCGACTCACAAACGCAAGTAGAGAAGACACAGAATGGCTTCCCCTGATTTAAGTCATTGGTTTCCGGCTCGAAGTGCGGATAATTTTGTCGAGTTGCGCCCCCGGGTGGGCGGAATCGGCCCAGCTGGCCGCAGCCCTTCCCGCACAGTGACGCTGCTGTGGATGGCGGTCGACATTCTTACCGTAGTGGTGGCCGCCGTGCTGGCGACGCACTTTCGCAGAACCAACTTCCTTTCCTACTTCGACAGCCGTGCTCCTCTGGCGGCGAATCCCTCCTCCTTGCTGCTGTACCTGGCCGGTTTCTCGCTGATTCTGATCCTGGTAAGCCGGGCCCATGGTCTCTATGGCCCCTTACAGGCGTTCAGTGGATTGCGGGAGCAACGGCTCACGGTGCAGACCTGCTTCACAGCCAGCTTGATCCTGGCAGGCGCCTTGTACTTTGGGCGAGCCGACTCCATCTCTCGCGCCGTGATCATTGCAACGCTGGTCGGGACTACGCTGTTTCTTTGCCTGCGCCGCGCAGCGTGGCGTCTCACGCTTTACAAGCGATATGAAAAAGGCCTCGATACAAAGAATGTGTTGGTGATCGGGACAGGCTCTCTGGGACTCGCGATTCGCAGCCACTTACAGAGAATTCGTCATCTGGGTTTCACCTTTAAAGGATTTGTGCAGATTTCGCCTGACGGCACCGAGATCGGGAATCTCTATCCGGATTCGCAGACGGACGAACAGCCCATGGAGATTCTGGGCAATCTGCCGGAGTTGGGTGACCTGATTCGTCGCCATTTCATCGATGAAATTTTTGTGACTGGCCCCTGTGAACGCGGCGTAGTCAAGCGCCTGATCGCGCAAGCGAGCGTTTGGGGCGTCGATGTTCGCGTGGTCCCCGATCTCTACGATGGGCTAGCCTGGAGCGCGCCGATTGAATATGTCGGCCAATTTCCGACCATGCCGTTGCATCGGCATCACATCCCCGTGGTTGGGCTGATGATGAAACGCGGTCTCGATATTCTTGTTTCGCTGCTGGGTCTCCTCGTTCTTAGCCCGCTCATTCTCTTCATCGTCATTGCCATTCGACTGGATTCTCCCGGCCCAATTTTTTACGGAGCCGAACGTATCGGCAGAAAAGGGCGCACCTTCCGCTGCTGGAAGTTCCGCACGATGGTGGAAAATGCTGACCGGCTGCGTGAGCAGTTCAATCACAAGAACGAGCGCGACGGCGTTCTATTCAAGATGACCGGAGATCCGCGAGTCACCCGGATTGGTCAGATTCTGCGCAAGTATTCGCTGGATGAACTGCCACAGTTCGTAAATGTTCTCGCCGGTCACATGAGCGTAGTTGGCCCGCGTCCTCCGCTGGCGGGCGAAGTTCGCCTGTATGAATTGCGGCATCTGCGCCGGCTTGAAGTTCTTCCTGGCATCACTGGATTGTGGCAGGTGCAGGCCCGGCAGGATCCATCCTTCGATCAGTACATCTCGCTCGACACCGCTTACATTGACAATTGGAGTCTCTGGCTCGATCTGAAGATCATGACTCGGACTGTTGGTGTCGTCCTCAGCGGTACCGGGACCTAAAACATTCCTCACGCATTCCAGTCTTGCTGCATGGGCCGTAGACGACTCAATCCGTGTCGTTTGTCTCTGACATTTTCGCTGGTTACACTAAATCAGTGAAGCTCGCACTGGCACAAATCAATCCAACGATTGGAGATTTCCTCGGAAATGTCCGCAAAATCGTTGATGTCAGCCTTGCCAGCCAGCGACAAGGTGCCGACCTCGTGATTTTTCCCGAGATGGCGGTGTGCGGTTATCCACCCGCCGATTTGCTGGAGAAATCTTCATTTCTGGCGCGTGCGCAGCAGGCGATCGAGGAGATCGCTGAGAGGGTTACCTCGAATCATCCCATTGCCGTCCTTTGTGGATGTCCGACTCCGGCACCTTCTAATTCCGGCAAGCGTGTGATGAATTCCGCAATGCTGCTGCGCGATGGTCGTGTGGAGTTTATCCAGTCGAAGATGCTGCTGCCGTATTATGACGTCTTCGATGAGCAGCGATATTTTGCTCCTGCGGCGAAGCAGGTTTTATATGAGATGGCGGGGGAACGCGTCGCCATCACCATCTGCGAGGATGCCTGGAACGACAAGAATTTCTGGCCGCAGCGCCTATATCCAGTGGACCCGGTTGAAAACCTGATGCACCAGGGCGCAACCTTGATCGTGAATTTGTCCGCGTCTCCCTACTATCGCGAGAAGCGCGAGATGCGTCGAGCCATGCTGGCAGCCATTGCGCGTCGTCATCGTATTCCGGTAGCAATGGTCAACCAGGTCGGTGGCAACGACTCTCTCATCTTCGACGGAAGCAGTCTGGTGCTGGATGAGCAGGGGGAAACGATCGCCCAGGCAAAGTCTTTTCAGGAAGATCTTGTGATCGTCGATCTTTCG
The DNA here is from genome assembly GCA_963774515.1 of uncultured Acidobacteriota bacterium. GTDB lineage: Bacteria > Acidobacteriota > Terriglobia > Terriglobales > Acidobacteriaceae > JAKAAZ01. Next base: position 308,927 of record CAVZFK010000009.1, read on the forward strand.
GCTCAGCCGCGCGCGATCCTGCCATCGAAACAGGATGAAGATGCGGCCGTCTACGAGGCGCTGGTGCTGGGAACGCGTGACTACGTGCGCAAGTGCGGGTTCTCCAAGGGAATCGTGGGACTCAGCGGCGGCATAGACTCGGCGCTGGTAGCGACGATTGCAGCCGAAGCGCTGGGTGCGGAAAATGTTCTCGGCGTCGGCATGCCCAGCGAGTATTCTTCGCAAGGTTCGATCGACGACGCGCGACACCTGGCGGCGAATCTCGGCATCCAGTGGGAACTGATTCCAATCAACGACATTTTCCAGCAGCATTTGAAAGCCCTGCAGCCGATTCTCAAGAGCTATCCGCCCGACATTACAGAAGAGAACCTGCAGTCCAGAATTCGTGGCGCGCTGCTGATGGCGTTATCGAACAAACTGGGGGCGCTGGTGCTGACGACCGGCAACAAATCGGAGATGGCGACCGGATACTGTACCCTGTACGGAGACATGGTTGGAGCCTTGGCGGTGATTGGAGACGTATACAAAACGTCTGTCTACCGCCTGGCGCGGTATGCGAATCGGGATCGAGAACTTATTCCGGAAAATACATTGATCAAGCCACCTTCGGCGGAGTTGCGCCCGGGGCAGCAGGACACAGATTCTCTACCTCCTTATGAGGTGCTCGATCCGATTCTGGAAGCGTATGTGGAGAGGTATGAGACCGCGGAAGACATTGTGCAGGCGAGTCCGGTGCCCCTGGAGATAGACTTGGTGCGCAGCATCTTGCGCATGGTGGAGCGTAGTGAATACAAGCGTCAGCAAGCGGCGCCGGTGTTGAAGGTAACGCAAAAATCGTTTGGAGTGGGCCGCAGATTTCCGATTGCGGTCAAAGTTCAAGTTTAATATTTTGATTTAACTATTTGAGGAATATACATGAAAATGAAGTTGATAGTCTTGTCAGCATTTGCTCTGACGATGATCTCCAGTGGCGCTGTGGCGGTTGCCCAGCAAGCGGCTCCAGAAAGCTCCCAGGCACCTTCTTCCCAGGCAGCGCCACCGCCTCCGCCGCTCCCGATGAACTCCGTTGGACCGCCCGCGAAGATTCAATTCCCGCCTGCCAATCCCAAAGATTTTACAGCGTCGTCGCCCACGACTCAGGAAGTAAATGCATTTCTGAAGCAGATCTGGGGCTACGATCCTAATCGCGTGTGGGAAGTTGTTGGAATCCAGACCACACCTGCCGCAAACGTTAGCCGCGTCGTCATTCTGGTTGGTGAGCAGGGACAGACTCCCACGCCGTCACCCACGGTTTTCTTTGTTACGCCGGACGGCCACCATGCCATCGCCGGTTCCAACGTTGTCACGTTTGGCGCTCATCCCTTTGCCGACGTGCAACAGAAGTTGCAAGCGCGCGCTACTGGCCCCTATCGCGGTGCAAGCTCAAAAAATCTAGAGTTGGTGGAGTTTGCCGACCTGCAATGCCCCGATTGCAAGCTGGCGGCGCCCACGATGGATAAGCTGGCCGACTGACTTTCCCAATGCGCGCATCGTCTTTCAGGTTTTCCCGCTGACATCGATTCATCCGCAGGCCGAGAAGGCTGCCGAATATGCGGTGTGCGTGGCCCAGCAGAAGGGAAACGCCGCGTTCTTCCAGTTTGTGCAGGCTGTGTTTGATACTCAGGACAACTTGAAAACAGATGCCGACGGAACCCTGAAGGCAGCTGCAACCAAGGCTGGAGCGGATGCCACAGCTGTCTCGACCTGCGCTGGAACTCCCGCTGCTGCTGAAGCTGTCGCCGCTTCAGTGAAACTGGCGAAAGATCTTGAAGTGAACGAGACACCCACCCTGTTTGTCAATGGTCGGCCGGTGCCGGTGACTGGCATCCCGTACGCCACGTTGAAGCAGATGATCGCTTATACGGCCCAGGATGCAGCGCCTGCTGCTTCGACGGCTGGTCACTAGGAAGTGGCTGTTGAACGCAATCAAATCCCGCGGCGTGGAAAACGAGGTCAACAATGATCTTTCCGCGTCGCAGGAGCCGATCGTACAACTGGTCTCATCCGACCCTAGCGCTTGCGCTTAATTGGCAACGCCTTCGTCTGTGTTGACTCCGTCATGCGGGTCATACACGACGTGGATTAAACCGTCGCGATAATCGATATCGACGGTTAAGTAGCGCAGTGTCTGCAATCCGATAATTCCTGAAACTTCTACGCCGGATTCAGTGCTGAGGCCATCCATGTTGATCACGAGCACATCTTTCAGAGGCGCACGCAAGCGCGCAAAATCAAGATCGACTCCGCCTTCGGTATAGAGATTCGCCACCCGGCCACTCAGGCCCGTGAGGCTGTCCTGCGTGTCGGAATGAACGCTGCCGGCGCTCTCTGCTGCGGGAATGGAAAGAATGGTGACAGACGATCCTGAGTCGAGCAGAAACAGCCGTGGTTTCTTGTCCTTTAATTCTCCGTTTATAAAAATCTGGTGACCTACGCGTGCAAATGGAGACCACTGCTGCATCTCCGGGCCAATGTAACGGTCAACATAATGGATGGCTGGAGCCGGAGCGGTGGACTTCGGTGGCGAGTCGGATGAAATGGAATCCGGCGTTGCATTGCCGACTCCGCTCGCGTTCAAAGAACCGCCATTGACTGTTCGTTCGCCGGGGATGGGGGGTAGTTGCGATAGCGTCATTTGGTGCGCAGGGAAGTCGAGCTTCACATGATAGTTTTCGAAAACATCGGCGCCGATCAGGCCATCTTTGCCGACGATGGTGGGAGTGTTTGAAACCTCGACCAGGCAATCTTTGAATTCGAGCGAGCCGATTCGAAGATCGTCCGCATAGGCCCAGTATCCGCTCATGGATTTCTGGTCGCCGAGGCCGGAAATGGTGTCGCTTGTTACCGGAACCAGGCCGGCTTTTTCCGCGGTATCGTGATTCAAAAGAATGCCGGACAATCCGGTATCGAGTTCCAATTCGGCGTTCGCTTTTTGATTGACGTTAATCTCGAAACCCATTCCGTTGGTGCGGTGTTCTATATCGGTTGCCAGCCCTTCCAGCGGCAAAGATGTCTCTTTGACCGAATGCGACGCGAGACGGCAGCCACCATTTTTCGCGGCGATAGCGGCCCGCAGCTGGCTTACATACTCCTTCAGAGAACGCTGCTGATTCGCCGGGATGTTTGCAGTTTTGTCCAGGTACTCGTCAATCTGCTGAATGCGTTCGGAGAGCGGCAGCCGTTCAATCCAGGACAAGTGGATGGCAGGATCGTTGGGGTCGAGCTGGTAGGCCGCCTTCAACTGCTGGTAGCCGGAGGCGCGCATCGACTCAATCCAAAGCAGCTGATACCAGTCATACCGGGTTCTCGCCAGGCAAGGGTCAAGCTTCAGAGAAGTTTGATAGGCATCCGCCGCATCCGACAACCTTCCCTGGCGAAGACGGATCTCCCCCATGGAGGTGAGCAGATCCGGGCTGCCTGGATTCGTCACAAGGCTGCTCTCCGCCAGTTGGGAGGCCTCGCTGATTTGACCTTCCTGCAGCAGGGTGCGAATCTGCCCGGCGATTGCTTGCAGGTCATTCGGATTATTTCTAGCGGCGGAGAAGTAGAGCTCGAACGCCTTTGAGAAGTCTCCCTGGCGAAACGACGAGACGGCCGGATCACTGGAGGACTTCTGGATGGGACAGTCAATCTGTTGCGCCGACAGCGCCGACGCCGAAACCAGCCAGCCCAGCAACAAAATGGCCGTGCCGATCTCTGCGCGCAACTTCATATCCATCCCCTCTTTAGAAGAATGCTACAAATCATGCCACAAGGCGAAAGTTGTGCAATTTAGGGTGGAGAATAACAAGGTGCGTTGCAAGTCGCAAGAAACAAATGACGCCTAGTAAAACTTTGGATTGCCGCCGGGTATGAATCCGGCGAATACCCGAAGAGAATTGAATCTGCTACACTCCACTGTTTTGACTGTAGCGCACGAAGAGAATCGACGGCGCGCAATTTTGCAACTGGGGGACAGGCTGTGACTGAGATCCGAAGAGTGGGTGTGATTGGTGCGGGAACCATGGGAAATGGGATTGCGCATGTATTCGCGCGCAGTGGCTACCACGTGGTTTTGTGTGAAGTTGAACAGCGCTTTCTCGATCGCGGATTGGAGACGCTGCGGAAAAATCTGGAGCGCGAGGCCGCAAAAGGGAAGATTACGGTGGATGATGCGCAGTCATCCCTCACCCGCGTGACCGGGGTACTCGATCGAGAACGTCTGGCAGACTGCGATTTTGTGATCGAAGCGGCCACGGAAAAATTTGAAATCAAAAAAACGATTTTTACCGATCTGGATCGGATCACCCGCAAAGACGTGATCCTGGCCTCGAATACTTCTTCGATTTCTGTGACGAAACTCGCCAATGTGACCAGCCGGCCCGATCGCGTCATCGGCATGCACTTCTTTAATCCTGTTCCGATGATGAAGCTGGTCGAAGTGATTCGCGGTATGGCGACCAGTCAGGAGACGTACGATCAGGTCCGCGACCTGGCGGTGAAGCTGGAGAAAACGCCGGTCGAGGTCAACGATGCGCCTGGATTTGTCTCCAACCGCGTGTTGATGCCGCTGCTGAATGAAGCCATGTATGCGGTGATGGAAGGCGTCGCCACGCCGGAGGCAGTCGATGAAGTCTTCAAGCTGGGAATGGCGCATCCCATGGGACCGCTGACGCTGGCAGACTTTATCGGCCTGGATGTTTGCCTGGATATTATGCGCGTGCTGCAGGATGGCTTCGGAGATCCTAAATATCGACCATGCCCGTTGCTGGTACGGATGGTAGATGCCGGCTGGCTGGGTCGGAAATCCGGACGCGGCTTCTATCAATACTGATGATTGCTGGTTCTCCCGAAATTTAGAAGAAACGCCGCAACTGTGGCTATTGGTAGTCGGCACAAAATCCGGGCGCACCCTGACTCAGCATGGAACAGCCTCGGCGAATTTCGCTGATGATCAGCGAGCAGGCATTCTGCGCATTGCACGGCGGATGCGTTGCCGGTGAGACCTGCAGGCATTCGCTCACCAGCCGGTTCGCCTTCACGGCGCCTGCCGATTGCAGGCAGGAGACGGAATCATCTCCCGCCATTCCGCTGGTGCGGTCAGCGCGATAGCTTTCCTGTATGCCATAACTTACGGCAATTGGATGAAGTTCTTCTTGAATCTTCTGCCATTGCGACATCACATCCGGCCCCAGGTTGACTGTTCGCAGCAGGGAATCCACTTGTCCCGCAGTGTTGACAGCGCTGGAGACGGCGGAGCCGTCGTTGCGATTTTTCTTGAACGTGGTGAGCATGTCGTCGACCTGGTTCTGGAAGGTCGCGACTAAATTCTTGGCATCCTTCGCCTGACTTGTTTTGCGGATGGTGCTCTTGGCCAGGGCGTGGTCAAACACCGGGCGAAAATTCTTTGTGTCGTAGCGCAGATTTTTCATCATTCGGTCCATATCTTTATCGCTGACTTGTTTCTGGGCTCGAGCGGTTGGGGGTTGCAGCACCAGAAGAAAACCGACAATCAGCAGCATGGACAAACCAGCAGTAGCTTTGTAATGCATCCGCATGTGGGTCGACTTCTCTTTCCAGTTGAGAGATTTTGTTGAAGTTGCGAACCGCAAACAATCATGGAATTTTACCCGGTTGGTTGCCGGCTGCTTCGCGGGCTGAGAGCCGTTCGATTGCCCTGTATTCGGGCGGAATTCGTCCTTCCTTCCACCATGAAACGCGATACTCTTTTTATATGGTTCGTGTTACAGTTCTCGGGTCCGGGTCCAAAGGGAATTGCACTGTTGTCTCCACCAGCCGCACTCGTATTGTGTTGGATGCCGGGCTCAGTTGCAGAGAAATCATCAAGCGAATGCGCTTCAGCGGAGAGGATCCGGAAAAGCTGGATGCGGTTTTAATCAGCCACGAGCATCAGGATCACGTGCAGGGGCTTTCCGTGCTGGCGCGTCGCTGGAATGTCCCGGTTTATGCGACGCAGGCAACGCATGCCGCATGGAAGGCATGGATCACCCCGCGAACCACGATGAGCCTGAACCAATGGCTGGAGATGCGTCGCCAGCAATATGCAGAGTCGATGAAATCCGGCGTCTATGGCGAAAACGATCCAGCTGCGGGTTCGCCGCCGACGGATGCGCCTGGTGAAATTTCATCGATTGCCGCCGCCGAAGAGAAGCATATACAACCGGAACACGCCTCGTCGGAAAACTCGGCCGCGCAACACGCGGATCACGGGCATTCCAATCATGAAGCTGCGGAGCTGCCGGACATTGAAGATCTGATTCCGCCGGAAAATCCAGCTGCTGCCGATCCTGCTTATCTCCCTTGCATCGAACATTTTCGTGCCGGCATCTCTTTCGATATCGGAGATATTCATGTGACGCCGTTTACCATTCCGCATGACGCGGCAGACCCGGTTGGATTTGTTGTGCAGGCCGAAGGAATGAAAATCGTCGTTGCCACAGACCTGGGCTACCTGGCGCCGAATGTCCGGATGCATTTGCGCGGCGCCGATCTGCTGATGATCGAATCTAATCACGATGTCGAGATGCTGCGCGACGGACCTTATCCCTGGATCGTGAAGCAGCGGGTTCTTTCCCGCGTCGGCCATTTATCGAACGACTCCCTGGGAGAGTACCTTGCGTCGGAATATGACGGCGGAGCGCGCTATGTCATTCTGGCTCATATCTCTGAGAGCAACAATTTGCCGGCCCTGGCGCGCAGCTGCGCGGAGCGGGCTCTGGAAGGTAAAATGGGGTTACTAGCCAACCGTGTTTTGTTGGCATCCCAGAACGAGCCCTTGGAATCAATAGACTTATAGGGCTTCGTGGTAACATTTTCCGGTAATTCGCTACCGATTACGTTACAATCAAGTCAATATAATTGAGAGTGGTTGGCTTTAAGGGAATCGGGAGACTATGCGGAAAATCCGTTGTATCGACCCCACAGTTGGGGACATCCTTGCAGGATGGCGGTATGACATCTCCGGGCTAAACCCTGAAATGCGTACCGACTACGAGCAACATTTACGTGAGTGCCACCACTGCCACGGACGCCAGCGGATTCATCGCGCGGTGGACGTGCTCTTAATCAGCACCTCGACTCTTGCGATTGGGGCCTTCATCCTGGCCCTGATGGTGTTGCATCGCATTGAACCGCTGCGGGACTGGGTGGTTCTTAACCTGCAACTGCATCAAATGTCGTTTGTCGTGAGCGTGGAACGGGTGGCGGTTCTTGGTCTGTTGATCTCGCTTCTAGCGTGGATCGTCGTGGCCATCATCACTCCGGCGCCAGTCTATCTGAGCCAGCAGGCACGTGCCCTTCAGGCGCGCCTACCGGAAGAGCTCCGCGAACGGCTACCTAAACTTCCTGCGTAATTGTCAGAAAGTTCCTGTTGTCGGTTCGAAGCAGGGAACCATGACGACGCAGATTTGTCTCTGCAAATAATATCTGCCCAGTTCGCCGATTCCGGCGGCAATGTTCACTGCTGCATACGCTTGACGCCTCGCTTTTGAGAGGGCATTTCTCATCTACCCTCTGTCATGACTGCATGGAATGACAAGATGACCTATGATCCTTCGAAAGCTCGTTACGCGACCTTGGTGGCGTTGTGCGTTGCGCTCACCACGGTGCGCGCCGTTCCGTCAGCGAAGCGGCCTGTTTTGGTTCCTGGGCCGGGCTCCTTCAATCTCCGTTGGCGAGGTGCGGCGGACAGCGGGCCCTATCCACCTGCGAAAGGCATAATCGATGTTCAGGTAGATGGACCGGATGGCCAAAACCCAACCTATCGCAATCTCGAAAGTCTGCAATACCATCATCACACCCGCGTTGCCGTAGGGGAGAACGGACGAATCTGGGTCGCATATAGCGGCGCGATGCGTCATGAGGGTGAAAGCGGCATGATCACTGAAATCAGAAGCAGTATGGACGGATTTGCATGGTCTGCGCCAATCGCCGTGGTGGCTCCTGCGAGCCCATTCGATGGAAGGCTGAATGCCGGACGCCGCATCTCCTATCCAAGAGCATTTGTCATGCTGCATCAGCATCTCTATCTCGTTGCCGCCATCGATCAGGCCAACGGATACGGATGCTGCACGAACGAACAGGGCGAGGCGCTGGTCGCAGTCCGGTTATATCCCAAAGGAAGGATAGGCAAACCCTTTCGTATAAGCCGTGCACCATACAAGCCGATGAAAGGCAGCCCAGGCTATCGCTATGATGCCGGCCTCGGCCCGGCTCTCGTCGAACCGGCGAATAACTTTGGCACCTGGGGCGGATCCGCTCCTGGCCAACCGCAATCTGCGTGGACCGGCTATGGGACTGCTGCGGACGGAACAACGCTAGTTGAGCCGAACACGATCAGGCTGTCACCTTCCGGCTCTTTGTTCCGGTTGTGGAGAGATGAGGGGAGGACTGGCCGATTTGTGCTCTATCGCTCCACCTCGACAAACTCCGGCGTCACGTGGACTCCAGCAATTCCGACAAACATTCCGAATTCTCCTTCGGAAACTACGATCGTACAGATGGACAGCGGAGATATCGTCGTTATTGGCAACGCCTTGGATCGTCCCGGCGCGACCGATTCCCGCGATCCACTTTACCTTGCAGTGTTCGACGGCAAAACCGGTTCGCTTATCAGGGTTTATGCCGTGCGGCAGAGTTTGGGACCTCCCCGTTTCGAAAACGGTGTCGTGTGCGGACCACAAGCCAAACCCTGCGGCGCTTCATATCCTGGAGCGTACGAGTACCACGGCAATCTATATGTCAGCTATAGCGTGGATAAGCAGCAAATATGGCTGGCCATTGTGCCGCGGGTAGATCTTTGATCGATCTCCAGGCGCGATCGCTCTACGTTGCCGCCATTGCTGCTCTATCGTTGAGGCTGCCTCACTGTCCGAGTTGTTGCAGATTGGTCGATGCACTTGTTGGGAAAGAGTGAGCCGGACCAACCTTCGCTTACTGGAAAACGCCGAAGCATTCTACTTTCGCGACGAGAGAGAAACTAGGCCTTGGGCGCTTTCTTGCGCTTCCGGTTTTCGCACAATTGGCGCACCATGAAGAAACCTAGATAAACTGCTTCCGAGCTCTTCATGTCAGCCGACGGTCGAACACGCAATCGCCGCTTGCCATTTCAATACGAGCCCAGGGGAATCGGACAATGTTACCAACCATCAATACGCCGGACCTGCAAGGGGAGGCATTTCCTGTTCTTACGCCGGCGCAGATCGCCCGCGTCCGGTCCTATGGCAAAGTCCGATCAGTTCAGGCGGGAGAGGTTCTTTTCGAACCGGGCAATCTGGGCGTGTCCTGTTTTGTGGTGCTCTCAGGAAAACTTGAGCTATCCATGGCTGGACTTTCCGGGGAGCATGTATTCGTCACCTATGGACCTGGCCAATTCTCTGGTGAAGTTGTCTTGATCTCCGGCGCCCGAGCTTTTGCGCGCGCGCGTGTAGCCGAGCCTGGGGATTTGATTGAACTGGGTGCAGACGCCTTGCGAGCCTTGATTGCAAAAGATGCTGAGCTGAGCGATGTCTTCATGCGGGCTTTCCTTCTGCGGCGCGTAGCGATGATTGCGGAAGGGTTAGGTAATGTGGTGGTGTTGGGATCGCAACATTCGTCCAATACGCTGCGCTTGAGAGAATTCCTTACCCGCAACAGCCAACCCCACAGCTATGTCGATCTCGACACCGATCTAGCGTCACAGGAACTTTTGGATCGGTTTGAGATCAAGATTGAAGACATTCCCGTACTGATCTGCAATGGAAAGACGGTCTTGCGAAACCCGACGAACCAGCGGCTGGCAGAATGCCTGGGATTCGCGGGCCACGTCGATGACAACCGCGTTTATGATGTCGCGATTGTGGGCGCTGGCCCGGCAGGCCTGGCCGCGGCCGTCTATGCGGCTTCAGAAGGGCTGGACGCAGTGGTGATCGAATCTGAGTTCCCGGGAGGTCAGGCCGGCGCGAGTTCAAAGATCGAGAATTACGTCGGATTCCCAATGGGCATTTCAGGGCAGGAACTTGCGAGCCGCGCGGTTGTGCAGGCAGAGAAATTCGGCGCTCAGATGGCAATCGGTCAGAAGGTCGTGAAGGTTCGATGCGACCAGCGGCCGTACCAGCTTACTTTGGAAAACGGCGGAATCATCGAAACTCGAAGCATCGTGATCGCCGCCGGCGCGCAGTACAACAAGCCTAACGTTGAGAGTCTGGGCCGGTTCGAAGGGCAGGGTGTCTACTACGCCGCCACAGTCATGGAGGCACAACTCTGCACAGGTGAAGAGGCCATCGTCGTGGGCGGTGGCAACTCCGCGGGGCAGGCAGCGGCCTTTCTGGCAGGAACAGTCAAAAAGGTCTACATGCTGGTTCGCGGCAAGGAACTGTCCGACACAATGTCGCGCTATCTCATTCAGCGAATTGCAGAGAATCCGGCGATCGAACTGCATTTCCAAACCGAGATTGTTGCATTAGCGGGTGATTCACATTTGGAACGGGTGACATGGCTGAATCGGGCGACGGGTGAAGAATCTGTGCATGACATCCGCCATGTGTTTGTGATGGCAGGTGCCTCACCGCGTACTGATTGGCTGCGTGGATGTCTCGCTCTCGATCGGCAAGGATTCATCTTCACAGGGCGGGATTTGGACCTGATTCTGGAGAGCGCGCCAGTGAAGTGGCCACTCAGCCGACCTCCGGAGATGCTGGAAACCAGTCTGCCCGGAGTTTTTGCTGTCGGAGATATTCGTTCCGGCAACGTGAAGCGCGTTGCATCTGCGGTAGGTGAAGGTTCAATCTCGATCCACCTGGTGCAGCTGGCGCTGGCGGCGATGTGAGGTTCCGCAGCACTCGCTTTTATGGCCGACCGCGAACGAATATTCGTTCGAGTCAAAAACATCTGGGGCGCTTCTCGGTCGAGTGTCCGCGATTTCAGGCGAAGTCGCGACGAGGGTGAACTAGGATTTGGGCGCTTTCTTGCGCTTCAGGTTTTCGCACTTTGTCAGCACCGCCTGGTGCAGCTGGGTGCGGATTGTTTCCGGCATTTCGAACAACTCATCATTTCGATAGATCTCTATGGTCTGGCGGGTGGTATCGACAGTCACGTGGCAATGGCTGCAGCCGGCCATGTGCTGTTCCAGTTCGGAGCGGAGAGCAGTCGCCGTTTTCGCGTCAAAATAATCGGTTAAGTTGGCTAGAAATTCTGTGCAGTTCACGACGCATGCTCTCCTGTGGGAACCCGGAAGTATCGGCTCAGCCGTTCACGCAATTGCAGGCGAGCTCGTAACAGACGGCTCTTGACCGCGGGCACGCTCAACCCCAGCGCCTGCGCGGTTTCTTCCGTCGACAACCCATCAATATCTCGCAGCGCGAACACGGTGCGAAATCCTGGAGGAAGCCCCTTGATAGTTTTGCGAAGAATTTCCGCCAGCTCCGCCTGGTTGTAATTTTGTTCCGGATTCGGCATCCAGTCCGCAAAGTCGCGTGGAATGGACCCTTCTTCCGTCTGGATTTCGTCGTCCATGGATACCGTCTTCTGCGAGCGGCGCTTACGCAGGCGCATCAACGACTCGTTGACCGCGATTCGCACCAGCCACGTATAAAACTTTGAATTGCCCTGAAACTGATTGACCTTTTGAAACGCCTTGAAAAACGTATCCTGCACAATGTCTTCCGCGTCTTCACGGTTCTGCGTAATGTGAAGCGCGATGCGAAAGATTTGGCGATCATATTGCCGCATCAGTTGCTCAAATGCGCTTAAGTCCCCAGCCTTGACCTTTTCAACCAACAGCAGGTCTGGGTGCTGCGCATTCGCTTCCTTTTCTTCCGGAGTCAACATAGTTGGCATGGTTCGAGGGCGGCCCTTTCGATCTTGCTGCTCGCCATCGCGCCCGGACGACCACTCCGAAGTCACAATGTCACTGCAGCTGATTAGATGGTAGAACGGCGCAGTGGTTGCGGACAAATCTGACGGGGCGGGCCCGTATTTGCACCGGTACTTTGATTTCGCGGGCTATCCCGCTAGATTGATACATATATGCCGTTTTTTGGATTGGTACTGCCATACCGGCGCCCGTCACGGCCGCTTGATGGATTTTGCTTTTTTCGGAAGCTTGCGCGCGCTTCGTGGGCTTTCTTCGTCCTGCTTGGTTTTGCTGTTACTGCCACGGTGCCTGCTGTCGCCCAGGAAGCGGAGACCCCGCCGCACCAAAAGTCGCACACAACTTCGAAGTCATCGAAACATCCGACGAAATCGACCCATCACTCCGAGCCTTCCCACGCGAGCAGTCATCACTCCACGCACCATGAAGCGGCGACGCATTCGGGGGAAGAGCACCATTCCGCGCACAAGAGTTCCACGCACACGAAAGAGACAGCCCATTCGCGACGGCATCATCACCATGCGACCGCGAAGGAACTGGCACGCGCGCATCAGCTTCACCATGCGTTTGTGGCGTCGTCTGAATTGCGGCCCATGGCGCAGCAGCTAATCCAACAGCGCACACCGCAGGCATATGCCGGCGTACTCCACTATGCGCGCTCCCACACGGGGGAAGCAGCCGCCGCCGCTTATATGGCCCTTGGCGAAGCGCATATGGAAGACGGCAAGTTCAAGGACGCGGCCTCGTCATTTGAATTAGCAAATCGTTATGGCCACGCGCTCGACGACTATGCGGATTATCTTGGCGCCAAAGCGAACTTTGCGCAACAGCAGTATGCTGCTGCGGAACAGTTACTGCAGGGGTTTGCGGAGCGCCACTCGGACAGTATTCTGATTGATCGAGCCACGCTGCTGCTGGCTAATGTCAAGCTGGGTGAGGGCGATCCGCAGGCAGCGTTGCACCAGCTTGCGAAGCTCGATGAAACCCGGCTTGTCCAAGTCATCGGAATATCTTTTCGCCGCGGCGAAGGCCAATCAGCTGGCCGGCAATCGCAAGCTGGCGCAGGAAATGTATACGAGGCTCTACGTCGGCGATCCCACCAGCACCGAGTCCACGCAAGTTCCTGCCCAGATGGAGCAGATGGGAGTCACTCCGCCGTTTACTATCGCCGAGCGAACCCGTCACGCCGACGGGTTGTACATAGCAGGAAAGTACGGCGCGGCGGCCGCCGAATATGAGGCGCTATCGCAGGATCCTGAGGTAGTTGGCACGGCGCAAGTGAACAAGTTGCTGGCGCGTGCCGCGGTGGCGACCTTCAAGCAGACCAAGCACGTGAATCCATCGCAGTTGGTGCGCTTATCAGATACGGACGATGAAGCTGGAGCGACGCGACTCTACCTGATGATGGAAACGGCTCGCGACGCGAAAGATGTTGCCCAGGTGAAATCTCTGATAGGCCAACTGGAGCAGCGTTTTCCCACCAGTCGATGGACAGCGGAAGCTCTTTTTTCCGCGGGCAACATGGCACTCGTTACTAACGACATGCCGACCGCGATTGGGTATTACGGGGATCTGGCGAAGCGATTTCCGGATAGCGCCATGGCATCGACCAGCCACTGGCATGCGGCGTGGCTGAATTATCGAATTGGCGACAAGAAGACGGCGGCGCAGTTATTTGATGAGCAGATTGTGCGCTATCCGGATGACACGCATATTTCTGCCGCTATTTACTGGCGCGGAGTCGTGTATCAGGAAGTCGAAAAAAATCCTGCAGCGGCTGCGGCCTGCTATCAAAAGCTGATTCACTCTTATCGTCAGTACTACTATGCTGACTTGGCGAAGCAGCGCCTGGACGCGTCTGGGTGCGGTTGAACCTGAAACCTTGCCGCAGCTTGCGCACCTCGGCGATCCTAAAGTTCCTGACCTGACCACGGACATTCCAGAAGACGATGTTCACGTCGAACGCGCCAAGCTGCTTGCTAATGCCGGACTGAATCAATACATTGTGTCGGAAATCGGCGATAGCCCGGACAGCAGCACGTGGAGCGCCTACGCGGAAGCCCAGCTTTATAGCTCTTATGGTGAGAACTGGCGGGCAATGCGGGTGCTGAAGCAGAAGGTGCAATCGTATTTCGCGGTGCCCATGGATGCGATCCCGCGGCCGTATTGGGATCTACTGTTTCCGCAGCCCTACTGGCCAGTGCTGCAAAGTGACGCGCAAAAACAGGGACTCGATCCGTTTCTCGTGGCCTCACTCATTCGTCAGGAATCGGAATTCAATCCTACCGTGATTTCTTACGCAAACGCTTGGGGGTTGATGCAGTTGCTGCCGCGTGTGGGCAGCGCGCTCGCTCGCCAGCAACATGTGCGGCCGTATAGAACCGAATTTTTATTAATACCGCAGGTGAATCTGAAATTGGGTACTGTGTATTTTCGACAATTGATGGATGAGTTCAACGGCCAGCCGGAATATGCGCTGGCTGCGTACAATGCCGGCGATGATCGCGTGAAGGCCTGGCTCGCGAACGGCCCCTACGGCAGCCTGCCGGAATTTGTGGAGTCGATTCCATTTACGCAGACGCGTGAATATGTCGAAGCCATCATGCGCAACCGGGAAATGTATCGCCGCCTGTACGGCGCACCTGACGCCAGCCCCGCAAAGGATGCGACGACGGTCCCAACCGCGACTCACGGCAAGAATGAAGCCGGTGCGCAATAGCTGTATCTCCTATGATGGTAAATTGGCTGTGCGTTGCTGCGCGGCAGGCGTGATCGCGCCTGATATTCGATAGAATCGGGATTGCACCAACCCGCCTTATTAGCATTAGCCCGGATGGCGAAATCGGCAGACGCAGCGGACTTAAAATCCGCAGGGAGCAATCCCATGGGGGTTCAAGTCCCCCTCCGGGCACCAAACAAAACAAAAGAGATATTTGAGAATCGACCTCTCGAAGGAAGCATTCGTCTTGACCGGGACAGGTGATACTTGGTGTCACGGGTGATTCGTGGCACGAACCAGGCAGCAGGAAGAACCAAAGGTGCGGGGCGTATGGGAACGGGTTCCTGGAAGCGGCGTGTTTTGGGTAAGGTTCCGGGACGCTGACGGCAAGCTGAGACGGGAGAAAGCCGGACGCAAGGGGGACGCAATTGACCTTTTCAGAAAGCGCACCGAAGAGCGGAGAGTAGGACTCAAACTCCCTAAGGATCTTCGCGTCGTAGGGGTGCGGTTTGGTGCTCTCTGTGATGACATCTTAGTATTCTCTGAGGCTCACCACCGGGACCAAAGGAACCTCACTAGCCGTGTGGCAAAAATTAGACCCGACTCTGAAGGTCGTCACGCCGATGGGATCAAGCCCGAAGATATCGACCAGTGGTTGACTCGAAACACCAAGACTCCGGCCACGAGCAACAGATACCGAGCTTTGTTCTCACTCATTTTCCGTGAGGCTCTCCGGAATGGTAAGGTCGCGAGCAACCCGGCCCGACTGGTCCGACAAAAGCACGAAGAGAATGGCGGCATTCGATGGCTCACGGATAAAGAAGAGAAGTCTCTACGTGCCGTCATTGATCCGGTCCACCTGCCCGAGTTGGACATTTCCCTTGGGACAGGGATGCGCTTGTCCGAGCAGTTTGAGCTAACGTGGGAGCAGGTCGACTTTGTTCGCCATGAAGTGAGGCTGAGCAAGACCAAGAACTTTAGTGGTCGCTCGATTCCGATGAATCGCACCGTAGAGGCTGCGTTCAAGAAAATCAAATCGAGAGCGGCAACCACAAAGCGGGGTGAGAAGGTGTTCGCTGGCTACCCAAGGAAGTGGTGGGAGGATGCCATTAGCAAATCGGGAATTGTTTCCTATCGCTGGCATGATAACCGGCACACATTCTGCTCACGATTGGCCATGCGCGGCGCGAATCTGAAAGTTATTCAGACTCTCGCGGGTCACAAGACAATCAGCATGACGGCCCGCTACGCACATTTAGATGATGCATCGACGCGGGCTGCTGTGGGTTCCTTAACGTCGAAGTGATTGCCAGACGCGATACCGCACCAAAGAGGCGCGAGTGACCAAGACTTTGCGTCCAATGCGCCGCGTGTCCAATCGCTTGGCCGCGATGATGTAGTCGATTGACCGCACGGAGATGGAGAGTTGCCGCGCCGCTTCCTTGCGGTCGTACAAGATGCGTTCATCGGCGGCGGCCTCGAGGGACTCGATCGTTCCTGGAACCGGTGCTTCGGATGCGCTTTCCATATCAACCTTTCCGTAGAGCTTTCGGCATCTAAATGAACGAATAAGTTGGCGGACTAGGCACGGTAAACGAGATTTATTTCTGTCTGTCGGGATTTGAGAGTCCATGTGGCTACCCGACATACCCTGTCAAGATTTACTCTCCATACCCCTTGATACCCTGCCTGGTTTTCAGGTCGTACACGATTTGGGTCGCCTTGGTTTAAACCCTTTGCCTTCTGTGATATAAGGCGTGGTAAAGGTGCAATAAAAGTGTCTCTTTTTTGAGAATTGTTTGTCTGTGTAAATTTATGGATGGCGGAGCTCTCTATACGAAATGTCGGCAAGATTTGACCCCACCCCATGCATTAAAACTTGCTCACAGGGGGAATAGTTCCACGTGCCCGGGCGATGAATTCGGCAGTCCACGGGTCCAACGTCTCCAACTTTTGCTCAAATGGATTTGCCAGTAGCTTGGCTTTAATGACTTCATCGTCCGGCTTTTCGTCCACCAGCAGTGAATAGAAGGCGGAATCGTGGCTATTTTTCAATAGGAAGCCCTGCATTGCAGTGGAGAGCGGGCGGTCAACCCAAAAGTCGCCATGGTTCGCGCGGAGTGTGGTCCAGTGCTTTTTTAAAATTCCACGACCCCGGTAATACGGATGGATCCAAACCCAAAATAAGGAATCGCCCATATGCTGGAATGAAAGCAAATACTCGGGTATGAAACCGCAAGCGCCCACCCATACGGCTGAATCAGGACTCGGAAAAAGGTATGCCGTGTATGGATCGTCAAAGATCTCTGGGTTCGCCTTAAAAGGCACTTCGTAGCGAAATTCGCGCCCGAAGTAATAGGCAAACCGCTCCACTTGCTGCTTAAGATGAAATGACGATGTGGGAGTTACCTTTAAGAGCGAGTCGTCCTTAAACTCTTTCGGGATTCTCTTCAGGTCAATGCGGTTTGGGCGAGTGAACCAATCTGGTGGCATTTGGTTGGCTATCTCCTTCGTCTCTGCTCATCCCTGAGCGCCATACCAGTCAAGAGCCGAGTATGGGCGATTCTCGCTCCGGACATTCCAACATCACATCTCCCACACACGCGAAGTGTGGGGGAGAGTGGTGTATATCCTGTCTCTTTCTCTAATGGATATGCATACGGAGTATGGGTTAACTTGTCGTCAAGGTAGAGCCGGTGTTGAGTAATTCGCACCGCGCCAACGGGATCCACTTCTGTCCTTTGCCATATCCTTTCTTCTTCAAAGCCGCCCGCAGTTTGTTGACACCCATTTGTGGCGAATCTGTGAGGATTGCGGCCAACACCTCCGCGCGGCCAGTTCTTTCCTATCCTTGATAACCGCTTCTGGTGCCGGATCGCCATCCATCGTCAAATGGTAGGAGCCTGGAGTGGGTTTTAAATGGAATGGATCTGATTCAAAGTCGCGCTGTTTTACATTTCGCATCTTAGACAACGATTCATAGGGCTTCTTCACGTCTTCAAGCTCAGTCACCCAACAGGAATCGACAAACGCTGCCAGCTCAGAGCTGCCACGCAGGCCGTCATCAAGGGTGCCCGCCGAACCTTTCTTGCTATGGTGCAACAGCACAACAGTCGCGCCCACCTTCGCAAGACGAAATACCTTCTGAGCAAACCTGCGCATGTCATCCGATTTGTTCTCATCACCCTCTACAAATCGCGTGATGGTATCGACGATGACCACGGCTCCAGGCAGTTCACCCTCCAGCTCATCCAACGCCGTTGACTGCTCGCTCATCGTCTGAACGAACAATGTCTTGCCCACGTAACCGCCAAGCCCAATTTGCTTTATGCGCTTGACGAATGATGCGGCGCCCATCTCCGGACAGAGGTAAACGGTACGGGTTGGTTTCTCGGTAACATCGAAGTACCCGAAAAGCGGATCGCCCGCACACAAAGCGTGCGCGATATTCAGCGCAATGATGCTCTTTCTTTGTGCGACGGGACCGCCAAGCATAGCAATAGAATCTTTCACCAAAAATCCGTCGATCAAAAACTCCGGCGGCTTGACGTTTAGATACTGGGCCTCCGTCATGTAGCGGGTTCGCCAATCCACCGGCTCTTTCGGCGCGGCACTTTTTCCACCAATCGTGACCTCTCCTACCAGCTTCGGCAGCGCGTACCTCGCTACGCTTCCGGCAATCTTCTCCACCTCATCATCGTCAAGCGGCGGGACGCATCTGTCCGTATTGACTTGGAGCAATGCCAGCTCGAGAGCGGTTGCTGACAGTCCGGCGCTGCGTAGCTTCCCGGCGATGCTTGTCAGCCGAATGTTGCGATTTTCGGTGATTTGCTGTCCGTCATCGTCCACGGACTTGCGTTCTATCTTGAGTGAGCGCACCACGTCAGGAAGCGGCGCAATCGGCGCGTCAGTCATTAGCTCGTAGGCCTCACCACTGTCCGGGTGGATGCTACCCGCCGCCATCACGTAGCCGCCAAGGCTCTTCACTTGCCCAGTGCCTCCACCCAACGAAAACTCCCCACGCTCGGCATTGTGTCCGAATAGTAGAGCTGTAAGCCGCACTCGGGTGGGCCATCTTTAGCGTTAGTACGGCGACCCGTATGAACGGTGTAGGTCTCCGGCAGCGCGGCTCGCTGTATCCATGCTCGTGCATCTGCTTCAGTCTGGTTGCCGTGGTCGCAATCCACTACGGACAGCCCGCTCGGCCCGCACGCAATAGCTACGTGGCCTCCGGTTTGGCCGTCCCCCATTTGCGAATCTGGTCCTCATCATTGCTCGCATCCAGGACGCCATTCGGAACAAGGCCGCCGAGTGGCCGCTTGGTACGAGGCACGCATGGGAACACGTGCCACCACGCGCCGAATACAATTTAGTGCTACATCCAACATCGTCATTTGTAGTCCTTCTCCGCGGGCATTTCCCACGCGTAACCAAGCGATTAATGGTCTTCAAAATTAATCTGCAACGATTGAACAAACGCGCGTGAGTGCCGGGTGGTGTGGACGAACCTGAGGGGTTGGCAAAGACTTACCTAGAATCTCCGTCAGCGGTCAGCTCGTTCCGCTCGGATGTTTCGCCGTCGAAGTGCATCATTCACTTTCTTGAATTTTTCAGCCAGCTACGAAAGTGCTGCTGCATTTATGCCGTGTCTATAAAGCCATCTCCTTTTATTGGAAGCAGTCGATTAGTTTGCAGCATGAAGGTAACACTCAGCGGTCGCGCTCGTTAAGTGGAAGAATTGCGCCAACGAAAGCAAGTCAGGGAGGGCCATTCGCGCCCGGAGATGAGTCTCCGTCACGATCACGATAGAAGCTCTCTTTGAGAGAACATGAGGTTTGGGTTGCAGGTTTGCTTGAGTCTACTGAAGATCTTGCACCCACTCAAGCAATTCATGGGGATAGCTATAGGCAGGGGACATTTCACCCCCTCGTACAAACTAAATAAACGACAAAAACAAAAGCAAATAATTGATTGAATCCCATCGTGCGAACTTTTCCAGTTGAAATCTCAACCACCCAACATATCCTGTGATTATTAAGGAGCTTAGCCTTTATGTTGACAAACGATTGCATAGCCCGGAAGAGCCCGAGGCGGATGGCGCAAATCATTTTTCTGAGCTCGCTTTTCATCTTTCCACGCTCATCCTTTCCGCAAGCGTCCACCGGTGAAACGAGGACATCGGTCAATGTCCAAGTGGTCTCCAACTTGATCGTGATGCCCGCCTATGTCAACAACTCAGACAAGCTGGAGGCCGTATTAGATACCGGCGCGTCACAGAACGTCCTGATGCCCGGCCTTGCATCGAAACTCAACCTCCATCCAACGATGACCGCGCAAGCAAAGGGCATTGGAAAAGGCCAGGATGAAACCATGCACATCTCTTCCGGCGCGCGATTGGCATGGGGAGATAACAGGCAATTGACACTCAATGATCAGATCGTCGCTGCGCTCCCTATCGACTATGTAAGCCAACAGACTGGGCAACACGTGGATGCAATCTTTGGAAGCAGCCTATTTCAACACTTCCGAATTCGCGTCGATTACGAACACAGCGAGGTGACTTTTACTTCGGGCAGGACCCTCCACAAGCGGAACGGCGATCCCAATTATGTTTTACGGAGACGCACCCTATGTCGAAGCAACATTTGAAACGGCAAACGGAGAGAAGGTCTCGGCTCGTTTTCTTGTCGATAGCGGTACAGCAGGAGATCTAATTCTTAGTCGGAAATTTCTGGACTCGCATCCTTCTATCACAAAGGGACACCTTTTTGTGAATACACCACCAGTTACATCCGTGGGAGGCTCCATTCAACTGGACTTATTACGTATTACCGGTCTTGATCTCGGACGTTTCCACCTTGCAGCTCCGGTTGCCGCTGTACCCAGTAGTGTTTTAGGTGTGCTGGCTGACAACGATATTGCCGGATTTATCGGAGCAGGTATTCTGAGCCGCTTCACAGTCAATTGGGATTACGCGCGCAAAACCGTGACTCTTTCTCCCAATCAACACTACGGCGAACCTTTTGAGGCTGATGCAAGTGGAATGCGGTTGGTTGCAGAGGGGCCGGATTGGAAAACGATCCGGGTCGCGGCAGTCAATGCCGGCGGCCCAGCCGCTGAAGCAGGCCTGAAAGCAGGAGATATTCTGAACTCCGTGGATGGCAAAATACCTCCGCCTTTGTTTGAGCTTAAAAAGCTACTGAACCATCCTGGGTCGTCGATTAGCTTCACGATCTTGCGCTCAGGAAAGCAAAGCACGATGACTATCCACCTGCGCCGACTGGTTTAGCGTGGCAGTTTTAAGATCTCACTCAGCTGCATCGGCTGCTTTCTGAAAACAGTCAAGCGAGCCGGTACACGTGATCGCAGTTGTTGCAAAATCATCAATGCATTCATTGACGATGCTTCGGCTCATCCTCGAGACCGAGGTTCACTGACAAGAAGAACTAATTAGGAGAGAGAGTGTACCGGTTACCATCATTGGGCGCACAATCGCAAATGCGCTCATTCATGATCCTTCTACTCATCCTCAGGAATGGTTATTTCCTGCAAGCGGACCTATTAGAACTAATCGCCGCCACTGTGTGCCACCGCGATAAGGATCAATCGGAATTCCCTTCTATTCAGCTCGAGTTGGGCAGGATGCATTCGATCTCAATGCTGTCTCGCTCCAGCTAGCTCGGCAAGCGCAAGCCAACGCCTCGGATGCGGGATTCTTCCCTTGCGAATGTCGCTCGCGTAGGCAGAAAGACACATTCATGAGATCTGCAATCGCGCGTGCTAGATGTTAAGGCAAGAATTGGCTGAATTTTCTCACGCGTAGTAAGCGCTTCGTAAGCCACGCAGGCTGATCTGAAGGCTTCCAGTCCCACGCTGCTTGTGTGTTGACTCTGTTGAGTCGCCTTTCGTTTGGCATTGGCTTCGGGTTCCTGTGCTGCCACGCGCCCGAGAACCGCAGCTTTCGATATCATGAGCGAACCTGGGATGACGCAGGAGGAAGCGCAGAGCAAAGCCAAGGGTAGGCGACCGATAAATTAACGCAAGGCGACATTCCGTTACTAATCCCGCCTCGATGAGTCAAATTCGCCAGCCTCAGCCTTCACCAAAGGGCACCTCATGAGGCTCGGAGTCCCAACGTCGTGAGAAGCGCGTCAAATCGAGGTTCATCTCGCAGCAAGTCGAACGTGGGCATTGTCAATTCGGTGAGTCGCATCACCCGCTCTCGTGTGGCCGTCTCGAGGTGCTCAAACGCGGCGTCCACCTGACCCAAGGCCGCGCAGACTAGGGCCATATCCAGTGGTGAAACGTATCGTTCGACAGCTCTGCGCTGCAATCTCATCAGTATCTCGGAAGCGCATTCCCGATCTCCGGCCACAGCATAGAGGTACCCAAGCGCAGACAGGTACATAGACGCAGCCTGCGACTGTTCCGCCGCCTTGGTAAAGGCCTGCTCGGCCTCCGGGAAGAGGTTGAGCGCTGCCAGCACCTGCCCGTGGAACCAATTTGCGAGGGGAGAATTCGGTTCGAGGGTAAGTGCACTTCGTGATTCGCGGAGAGCTTCCTGATATCTCCGTGCTCGAAAATAAGTGAACCCCACAAAGCCCGTGGCTCCTACTGAAAGTGGCTCAAGAGTTCGCGCTTCCAACGCGTGACGAAGTGCTTCGTCGTGACGTCCTGTAATAGAAAGCAAATTGGCATACCACTGATGGGCAAGCCCGCAACCGGCGTCGATTTCCAAAGCACGGAGGTAGTGATTCTCCGCACCTACCCAGTCCCTGTCATATCCCTTGATCACATCCGCCATGGCTGCGTGGCCTTCTGCAAGTCCGCTATCCAGTTCAAGCGCTTTGGCGGCGGCCGCCCTGGCCCGTGGATACACGTGATGTGCTGGCTGGAGTCCGTGAATACCAAACATAATCCAGGCTTTCGCCAGGCCTAAATATGGCAACGCATAATTTGGATCGATATCGATCGACTCTTGGTAGAGCCGGATGGCTTCAAGGTATGAATCCGGGGTCTTTCGATTCCAGAAATGCAATCCCTTTGCATAGAGTGCCTTTGCATTCTGGGGCGCGTCTTGCTTCGTGCCGCTTGCGACAAATCTGTATCCCCTGCCAGGAATTGTATTGATAATGACTGGGTGCTTGGGGTTGTCTCCCAGAGCGCGCCGGACTTTGCGTATCGCGGTATTAATCGCACTATCGGCCTCGAGGAAGCAACCTTTACCCCAGACGGTCTCGACAACCTCTGTGCGTTGAACGAGCCTGCCGTTGTTGCGCGCGAGTAGGATCAGCAGCTCCATCGGAATGCGTTCCAGCTTGATCCGCACAGTGCCCCGACGGAGCTCGAAATTCGCAGCATCAAGCTCAAACTCCCCGAAAAGGATGCGCTCGGCCTTCATGGTCGTCAGTCTAAGCCTTTGGTGCAAAATCTACACAAATCCTTCAGATGTTCTCTATGGTCTAACCCGCCCGTCACTCCTAGGATGCAGAAGTGAGTTGACTCACATGAGGAGAAGATTATGAGGATGAGAACCTTGAAATGGATGACGCTGGCCTTAACGGTGCTGCCCGTCATCACCTACGCACACGCGCAGTGTTCGAACGACACACTGCGTGGAAGATACGCTTTCACCGTGACCGGCCAGATACTCGCCCCTGCCATGTCGGCGGGTCCGGTCGCGGGTGTGGCCATGACCACCTTCTACGGAAATGGCACCCTAAGTCAAATCGACCATGTTGTCCATAATGGCGTCTTGCCGGTTGAAGAGTGGCGCCCCGCAAGCGGCTCATACTCGATCAATTCCGACTGCACGGGATCGATGACAATCGATCCCAACCCCACAGAACCCAGCGATAATAGCCCGGAGCTGAAGCTGTACATTGTTGTCGCGCGGGACGGGCACCAGATGCGGACCGTAGTCTCGGGGTCGCCGACCGCGCCGCCATTCTCCGCCGCCATTACAAGCGTCGGCGTCCGGATCGACGAGACAGAGCAAGGAAGGTGGTAACCCGCCTTATCTCCGAGTGCATTCCTCAGCTAGAAGATGTGCTGGGTCAGATTACTTTCCTCGACAAAGGACTCCGGCCAGGTGGACTCGAGCAGCTCTTCCTTAAGGGCGACTCGTCCGGAGTGTTTCAACAGGTATAGGAGGACTTAAAACTTGTTTGGTGCGAATGTGCACCTTCTGTCGCTGGCGACAGCACAGCAAGGTTGTCGCCGACGGCGTTCACGCGATGGCACCTGGAATGATGCCATCCTTAACAGAAAAATGGAGCACACTTATGCGCAAGATCCTTTGGTGTTCAATGATGGCCGCCATCCTTTGCCTAACAGCGGCGGCCCAGGCAAGAACTGCGAGCTACGACGCCCTGTACGTCTTTGGCGACAGTTACTGTGATGTCGGCAACATCTTCGCGGCCACGGGCGGCGCGGAACCAGCCGCGCCGTATTACAACGGGCGATTCTCAAATGGGCCGATCTGGCTCGACCATGTGGCAGGCTTCCTGAGGGTGCCACTGAAGCCTTCTCTCTTGGGCGGGACGGACTATGCTTTCGGCGGAGCGTGGGTCACCGAACCTCAGAGCCTTCCCGGCGGTGGGACGATTCCGAGCGTGCCCGAGCAGGTGGAGCTCTATTTGAGCCATCGTGGCGGAAAAGCCGATCCGAATGGTCTCTACATCCTGGAGGGCGGCGGGAACGACATTCTGGATACGGCCACGGGTTCGCCGGAGATTCTTGGATTGCAAATCGCGGAACGCCTTGTGTATAGCGAGTTGCTGCTCCGGCAGGCCGGCGCGAGGCACTTCATTATTCCCGACCTCTTCAATGTGGGCCTGCTGCCGGCGGCAGCAGGGAATGTGAGCTTCGCCACGGAGGCGAGCGCGGCAACCAACAAGTCGCTGGATAGATTGCTGGCGTTTGACGAACTCCTGGAAGGCGTTGACATTGTTCGCTTGAATGTGTTCACTCTGCTGAATTCGGTGGAAACGGATCCAACGCACTTCGGATTTACAGACGTTACTCATGCGTGCATTACAACTGTAGTGTGCGCGGACCCTGACCATACGTTTTTTTGGGATACCCACCACCCAACGGAGTTTGGGCACGCGTTCTTTGCGGTCACGCTCGAAAATGTTCTGGCGAAGGGACGCGACTAGCGTGGAGGGATATGATTTTGCATTGCGAGTGAAATGACGGGCGCACGCAAGTTTCACTGGTCGCCCACGCGATTGATGCTCCTATAACCTGATATCCAGTTCTTCCGAAAGAGGGTTAACTCATTGAAGGAAACCACGATCAAAATGGGGTGTTTTAGCCAAGTCCTGGGCGATGGCTCGCCCGGCCGCAACGACGAAAATAATGAACTTGTGCATTTCAATCCATTTCCAGGAGATTGCTACGAGTGCGTTACGGTGTCGGCGTCATTTTTCGCATCCGCGAAGAGGATTATCTTGTTTCTGATCTGTTTCGTTGGAGTTCCCTGTGGTTCGCTAGCGCAAACCAATCAAACATCATGGGCCAATCTAAGCAGGTTGAAGACGGGAGAGAAGATTGAGATTGTTGACATGACTTCGAAGAAACATCTCGGAACTTTTATGGACGTCTCCGACAGCGCGATCTCCTATCGCGACCGCGTCGGAGAACAGAGCATTCTGAAGCAAAATGTTCGAAGCGTGAAACTCGCCGAAAACAAGGAACGGTTACGCAATGCCCTCATCGGAGCCGGAGTCGGAGCAGGCGCCGGAGCGGGGATTACCGCGGCGGCGTGGGAAAATCACGGATTTTTCGGTAGTAAGGGCACCGGAGCCGCGGTCGGCGCCGTCCTGGGAGGCGTGAGTGGCGCAATCGTGGGAGCTGTGTTGCCCGACCATAATACGGTGTATCGCGCCGTTTCTCGCTAACATGCTTTGAATCGCTCGCCATGTAGCGAGGGGAAGTCCTGGGTCTCAACTGCCAAAGATAGTGCTGGCGGCTCGCTCCATTCGATAGAGAACTGTCTCCTCCTCATCCCCTAGCCTGCGTGCTGGAATCCACATTTCTCGAGGATGCGAACCGAAGCGACCAGAGGCGGAAATGTTTGTGCACAGATTGTTTGAACGCGGGTATCCCAAGCTCCAAGAGTCAGGGTCGTCGATGATGTTCAGCCTCTACTTCACATTCGGTGTTTGTCTGTTGCTAGGGGCTCGCAGCCCTGCGGGTCATCGCAGCCTGATCCTCTTTTCCGCATGGTCGAGCCTGGCGCACGCTGCGGTGATGGGCTATCAGGGGATGCGCGGCATGGTGGCACGCGGGGAGCTGATTGGTGTGGGTGTGCTGGTAGTGAACGCGTCAAGCTGTCAAGTCGTTTTTTTACGTCCATCGGGGAAGAGAAATGTTTGCCCAAATCGTGATGCAGGAGAATCATAAACAGCCACCGAATATGGGCTACGATCAGCGGGTCCATCTTTGCTGAGAAACGATGCCCCGCCAGTAAAGACAATTTGTGTCAGATGATCCCTCTTCTTGGACAGGAGCACCCTACTAGCTATCCCATCAAAAAGACCGACTTTTCCTTCCTCTGAGTTACTAAGCCGGCGAAACCACTCGTCATCTGAAAAGCTGATGTGAGTCCATAATACGCCGGGCCGCTTGCCTGTAAATTGCAAACGCACTGCTTCATTGATCGTCTTAATGATCTTTTTTTCCAATCGAATTGGTTTTTGGGACTCCAACTCCAGAACCAACCGGTTTCCTATGGGATTCAGCATAACAAGAGTTTTGCGGGTCTTCGCGTGGGCCGAGGCGGCTGCAGCAAGTCTGACTGGGTCGAGACTTGGAACGATGCCGATGAACCGAACTGAGGCGTCGCATACTCGAACCGTTTGGCGTGACCGCGCCGCCTCACAGAATGCGCTGACCAAGGAGCGAAGAGTTTCGCGGTTAGGTGCCAAGTGGCCCGGCAGTGTTAACGCGAGTACGGGAGTGCTCTGCTCGTCGTTCCAGACGAAATCATTTTTACCTCGACTAGGAGCTTATCTACGTCCTCGGGTTTTATCGGCCATCCGGTGAAAACAGACACCGCCTTGGCTTCAATTTCGAAGGCTGAGCCCCTGTGAGTGGCTAGAAAATCATACCCGCTATCTTCTTCGAGATCGTGGAAGTAGAGGTCATACCCTCTCCTGCTCAGGTTCGCCGAAACTCGCAATTCGTGTTGTAACGGCCACAGACCTTCTTTGAATCCTTTTCGTAACCGGCCCAAAAGTCGAGCCTTTCCCGATTCAGATAGCGCGGGTATCGTTTGACCCAGACCGAGGAGAAAATCAACTCCATTGTGGCACTCGCGTGGATAAGACTTAAACGAACCTCCGTAGCGCTTCCGCAAGATTTCGAGATTGAATAAGTCCAACTCTAGCGAAAACGCAAGGTCATCGTGAGGAGTGATGCCTCCTTTGGCGCGGAGCGAACGCCCCAACTCATCTAATGCTAAGCGATATTCTGCTTCACCAACGAAATCGACTACAGACGCAACATCAAAGGAGAAATCTCTCAAGTCGTTGACTTCGCGATATCGCAAACGTTTCTCACCTCGGCTTGAAATATGCTCGGTTACCAGATTACCGCCGCGTGGCTAGAGAAAGCCACGCGATCGCTCCCACATTTGGTTTGAATTCCCCGTCTCGCGCCAGAGTAATCCAGGGTCCTCGTAGAACTTGGGACAGCGTTCGCACCACACCGTAGTATCTCGTCCAGGTCCGGTGCTACCGACCCAGATTGTTGTAAGTCGTACGGAGGATCTGCCGAACGTTGAGAAATAGAAAGGTCCGGAGGCAAAACTCCGGGCCTTTCGTTGCCGAGCGAATCTTATTTAGCCTCAATCATGATCTGACGGTCGCTGTCGCGCAGCTTCGCCTCTTCGACGAGAGCCCTGTTCTCACGCTTGGAAGCAGGAAGATCGATGCTCAACGCAGCCGATTGGCACAGCACTGCGTGAAGAAAATTCTGACCGGCGCGTCTATCGAAAGCCAGCACGCATCCCGCCGACGGACTGCCGTTCTCCGAGGCCAGAGAGAACACCACCACACGCGTCTTCCGGTTCTGAATCTGAATGGTGCGGTTCAAAGCCTGAGCTATGGAATACGTGCCTGCCGGAAGCTGTTTGTCTCCGACCGTAAAGTCAAAGGGCACTGTAGCACGGACTTGCCCGGATTGCACTTGCGCAAACGCGCTGCCGACGCCGAGAATGCTTGCGAGTGTGAGGAACGCTACTGTCGTAATCCGTTTCATGATCTTGTCTCCTTTTGAGTTCGTGTGTGCCGGTTCTTGCTGTTCCCAACCGCCACATTGAGGCGACACTAGGCTTGGGCCACATCAATCGCAATGAATGGAAGGTGGATTGAAAATTGAAGATAGCTCAAAATAAACTCAATTGCTAAGTGGCTGACGCGGCGGATGTTGAGCGGGTTTTCACAGAAGGGAATAGAATTCGCGCAATGCCGCGCTAGACTTTTTGGGCGGCCATCTGAGGCACAGTCTTGGCAGAGTCAGATAATTTCCCGCAACAGCGACTGCGGTTCGGCGCTTATGAAGTTGATCTCCGAGCGGGAGAACTGTGGAAGGCTGGGCGAAGGCGCAAGCTGACCGGGCAGCCGTTCTCGGTGCTGGCGATCTTGCTGGAGCGGCCCGGCGAAGTCGTCAGCCGGGAGGAATTTCAGAAGCGGCTATGGCCGGATACTTTTGTGGATGTTGACCAAAACCTGAATACCGCAATCAACAAGATTCGCGAAGCACTCAACGACTCCTCGGAGCACCCTCATTTTATCGAGACACTGTCCCGGCGCGGATATCGGTTCATAGCGGCAGTGGAAAGCGTACCGCATTGGGAAAAGCGGGAGGGGAACTCGGTCGCCCCGCATTTGCATGACAAGCGCGGCTCCGTCTATGCCCTGACCAAAGAGCTGGATGGCTCGATTCAGAACCGAAGTCTACGCGTTGACGAGGCTGAAAAGAAGCCTGGGACGGAAGTCCCCCCGATCAACCAGGGCAACCACGGCGCAATCATCGCGCCAAGGCCCCGGCTGTGGATTGCTCTGGTCGCGGGTCTTTCTATCTGCATGGTGGCGGCTGCCTGGCTGGCACTCCGGCATTACGCTGCAGGTACGGTTGAGCCCAGGATTCGGTCGTTGGCTGTGCTGCCTCTGCGGAACTTGTCGGGGGATCCCTCGCAGGAATATCTGGCCGACGGCATCACAGAGGCCCTCATCGGACGCCTCTCGAATGTCCACGATCTGCGTATGATCTCGCACACGTCCGTGATGCGCTTCAAAAATACGCAACTTTCCCTACCACAGATTGCCAAAACTCTGGGCGTGGACGCTGTCGTCGAAGGCTCAGTCATGAAAGAGGGCAATCGCATTCGCGTTACAGCCCAGTTGATTCGTGGCGCAACTGACGCCCCTATCTGGTCCGAAACCTATGACCGCGAAATGCGTCAAGTGCTCACGCTGCAGAGTGAACTGGCACAGTCCATTGCTGAAAAAGTGGAAGTAACAGTCACCGGGCAAGAGCACCAGCGGCTCAGCGCGGCGCGTCCTGTTGCGCCAGAAGTCTACGAGAGCTATCTCAAGGGCAGGTTTGTTTTAGGACAGGGAAACAGAGCTGGAATTGACCAAAGCATTCGTTATTTTCAGGACGCCCTCAATCGGGATTCGACCTTTGCGCCAGCGTACCTGGGCCTGGCAGAGGCGTACAGCCAACTCGGAACGGTCTTTGCCGGAGCTACTCCGGAAGCAACCCGGCCGAAAGTCACCACCTTCGCCCGAAAGGCGCTGGCGCTTGACCCGGATCTTGTGGAAGCCCACGTATTGCTCGCAGATGTCCTGCAGGAACAATGGCACTGGGCGGAAGCCGAAGCGGAATACAGACGGGCTCTCGAATTGAACCCAAACGATGCCGGCGCCCAGTCGGGGTTTGCTCTATGGCTGCTCTGCCAGGGGCGTACGGATGAAGCTTTGACGTGGATCCAAAGCGCCCGGGCCATGGACCCGGTTGGAGTCTCCGGTGCCGGCGTGTCTTGGATTTTATTCCAGTCCCGTCGGTACGATGACGCCATCCGCGAGTCACGCAGCGCCCTGGCGGTGCAACCCAACAATGCGGGCACTCTTACGGGCTTGGGATTTGCACTGATCGCCGACAACAAGCCGGCAGACGCAATCCCCGTACTGGAAAAGGCCCTCTCTCTATCTCCGGGTAGCCCCTCTGCAACTGGAGTGCTGATCCGGGCCTATGCCCACGCCGGCCGGCGCAGCGACGCCCAACGGCTCCTGGCAGAACTGAAACAACGGCAGAAGGCGGGCTACATACCGGCCGCAGCATTCGTGGAGGCATACTTAGGATTGGGCGAATTCGACCAAGCCTTCACCGCGCTTCAGCAGGCTTACAAGGAGCAATCCAATATCCTGCAGTTCCTCAAAACCGAGCCATATTTCGACCCGATCCGCGGCGATCCACGATTCGCTGAGTTGGTTCGTCAAGTCGGGCTGATGTAATTCCAATGGAACTCGGAGCCTCGACCATCTCCAAGCCCAATTCCCTCAGCGCAGACTCCGCGTGTGGAGTCACTTTGGTGATGGAGGATAGAAGCCCGGCAGCAACCGCCCCAACAGCTGGCAGTCAACGAATCGCCGACGAGGTTTCATCGCACCATATCCGGCTGCTCCGCTATCCGGATGTCTCGGATAGGCGACCGATAAATTACGCAAGTCAACATTCCGTTACTAATCCCGCCTCAATGCATGACTTTGCGATTTGTAACCAACTAAGACGGGAACGGATTCTCTGAAAGGTCAAAGAATATCTATTTCTTAGCTTTTCTCAGCTTTTGAAACAGGGAACTACTTCGGCGGCCTAGCCGATCGGCTACTTCCGATCCAAGGTGAGCGCATACACGTCCTGGGTTCCCACATCTCGCAGTAGTAGGGGCGCATCCGTGAGGTCCAGTCCGAACCACAATCCAAGAGTGCCGGTAAAATGGAAACCCTTAAGATCGGCTACGAGCTCCGGATTACCTCCCTTAACGGAAACCTTGAGTATGGCCGGATTGCTCGCGTATCTCATGAAGTAAACGAAGCGGCTGTCGCTCGACCAAGTAGCGTAGGCGTAAATTCCTTTGTAAATTGTCGACCAGCTCTGCGTTTTTATATTGAAGAGGTACATTTTCGTGAGGTCTGTGGACGAAGCAGCGATCCATTGCCCATCCGGAGACCAGTGAGGCGAAAACATTCCGATAGATCCGGGGAGAGTCGTGGTCTGGTGGCTGGCGCGGTCGAGAATTCGTATCTCGCCGTTTTGATTGCCCAATAGGCCAGTCCCAAAAATTATTTTGCTTCCGTCGGGCGACCAACTCGGATCTGACTGCGATCCGCTGTCTTCCGGGAGAAGGCGTTTCGGAGCTTCCCCTTGGGAAGAGACGATGTAGGCAATTTCTTTGCTGTCCTGATCAGAGGAGGACATGAATACGATCTGGGAGCCGTCAGGCGACCAGCTGATCCATTGTGGATTCAAGGGAGGACTACTGAGCTGTACGCGGTCACTTCCATCCTTATTCGCCTTCCAAAGCACGCCCTCAGGATAGCTGACATACGCGACCGCTTGGCGGTCTCTGGAGAAGGCAACCAGGTCTGCGGAAATGCCCGCCAGGAATGGTTGAAACTGCTTGGCCCGGGAGTCAAAGCGGACAATTTCTCCTCGGAGCGTATATCCGCTTGCGAAGATTGTCTTGCCATCCAGGCTGGGAACAGGATTGCCCCAACGGATCGGCCCTGACGTTAATTGAACTGGGTGTTTGGGATGTCTCCGCAATAACTGAGATCGCTCATCGAAGGCCCAAATCTGAGATCCTGGCTTCGCCCTGAACAGGCAATAGTCCCCGTCGCGAGACCAGTTTGCGCACCATTTACCGTTCGAGCTCTGTGCGTCAGTAGTTACCTGGTGCAGATTAGACCCGTCCGACAACACCTCCCACAGTTCATGGTTTCGGGAAAATCGGATCGTTTTTCCGTCCGGCAACCAAGTGAGTGAATCTAGACTCCCTCCTGCCGCCGCCAGCTTATGAGCATCTGTTCCATCACTCTGTATCAAGCATATGTCCCCGTTCTCGGTGTAGTAGAGGATGGACTTTCCATCGGGCGACCAAACAGCGCCTGCTGCATCCACCAAATAGCGATGCGAACCTCCCAAGATCGGAACACTGTAAATCGGAGCCGCAGCCGACATTCCCGCCCCGTAGGACTGGATGAGTAAAGTGGAACCATCCGGCGACACGTCAAGTAAGGATGGCTTCGGCAAAGTAACAGATGTGACTGGCTCAATCTCACCGCCCGAAATAGCAACCTGCCCAATCGGTTGCCAAATACTTGTATTTAGATAGAGCCTGCTGCCATCTGTTCCAATGACGCCTCCCGCCCGACCGTCATGGGTTAGCTGCGTGTACTCCGTAACTCTCAGGGGAGGCAGCCGACGCGCCAGGTAGGCATAAAATCCAGCGAGCCCTACAACTATCACCAGTGCTGCCCCAACTCCAAAGCGCAGCGTACTCTTGCGGCTGATCGGAGCGGCGGCACTTTCAATTGAGGAGATCCGTTGAGACTCCGTATCTCGCTTCAATCGCCGCAGGTCGGCCCGCATTTCGGCCGCGCTCTGATAACGTAGGTTGCGGTCTTTCTCCAGGGCCTTGTTGATGACGAGTTCCAAACCGACCGGAAGATCGGGATTCAGGCGAACCGCTGACGTTGGTGTGCCATCGAGAATGGATTTGAGGATGACCGCCGAGCTCTCGCCACGAAAGGGCTGGATCCCGGTCGCCATTTCATAAAGCACTGCGCCGAAGGAAAATAGATCAGTACGCGCATCGAGTTCGATTCCTCGGGCCTGCTCCGCGGACATATAGGCTACAGTCCCCAACGTTGATCCGGGGCTGGTCAGGTGCGCCTCGTCCACGATCTCCGTAGTAGCTCCTCCCGTTGCAGGATGGTTAGGAGAACTCTTCGCAGTCGTGACCTTAGCCAACCCAAAATCGAGAATCTTGGCATGCCCTCGCACGGTGACGAAGAGGTTCGCCGGCTTGATGTCGCGGTGTACGATGCCCGTGCTGTGAGCTGCGTCTAGCGCATCAGCAATCTCGATGGCCAAGCTAAGCAGAGCATCGGTTTCGACAGGTTTTCCGGCAATGCGATGCTTCAAAGTGATTCCGTCCAGGTACTCCATGGCGATGAAGGACTGGTCATTGTCCTTGCCAATTTCGTAGATGGTGCAGATGTTGGGATGGTTGAGTGCTGATGCGGCCCGGGCCTCTCGGCGGAAACGCTCCAATGCCACCGCATCTCGGGCTACGTCTTCGGGAAGGAATTTGAGTGCGACAAAGCGTCCAAGATCGGTGTCCTCGGACTTGTACACCACGCCCATACCGCCGCCGCCCAATTTCTCGAGGATACGGTAGTGCGAGATGGTCGTACCAACCATGCGCGCGGGCTCCAAAAGGTTGACTGATGCTACGGGATCGCGTTGGAATCGGTCAACCCACCAGGCTTCCGCTGACCACCACGGCTCCGCGAAGTTGCCGGTGAAACGGCCGGACCGCGTTCCCACGTATCTGCCATTGATAACAGGCCGATGCACTCATTGACCTGTTATCGCCAAAAAGCTGCCTCCGAAAATTCTGCGGTCGGAATAAACGCAATCGCTCTCCGACAAGTCAACCTGCCCATGGCGTAGCTGCTACTGTTGCCGCATGTTCAACTTCGGAAGACCCAAAACACCAGGCCAATGCATTGCCCATATCGCGGGAGCGATCCCGGCGTTATTGCGGCGAGGGGCGGTGGAACAGTTCTGCTTCGCAGTCTAGAACTGACTGATGCCTACGGCGGCCTGGGTTACGTTGACCGCATTGTTGAAGCCGAAGACGCGCAGGCCGGAGCCATCCGGTTGCATTTGAATTTGTAGCGCGGCCTGGAAGGCAGCCTGCTGGAGGATTTCCATACATTGTTGTGCGGTGGAATTGGGCGGCAACGTTTTGGTGACGGTTTTGCCGGTAGCGCCGTTG
Source organism: uncultured Acidobacteriota bacterium (assembly GCA_963774515.1). Taxonomy (GTDB): domain Bacteria; phylum Acidobacteriota; class Terriglobia; order Terriglobales; family Acidobacteriaceae; genus JAKAAZ01. Next base: position 342,611 of record CAVZFK010000009.1, read on the forward strand.
GTGACAGAGACCGTTCCTGCGGTGGCTTGCGTTCCACTGACGATGGAGACGAGAATTCCGTGGGCTTGGACGGGAGTGGTCGCGGGCGGACCGGACTGCGGTGGGGGCTCTGGAGTTTGATCCTGCGGATTGTTTGCGCCGGGCGGGGGGAAGGCGTTGTAGAGGGCCTGGAAGGGCGGATCATTGACTAAGTCGACGGAGTAAGGGATGTGGCATCGGCCATTTTCAAGATAGCCGGGCTGAAAACCTTTTTTGCTGCCCCAGGTGCTGATTTGTTTGCGACATATATAGAGAGGAGTGCCGTCGGCGGCGACACCTCCTGGAACGAGGGCGCCGATGTTGCCGTCGAAGTCATGCCATTGTGCGGAACCGATGGCGACCTCGTAGGTCTTGGAGGACTGTTCCTTGCCGGCGTCGTCGGAGAAGTGGCACTCACCCTGGACCCACTTGCCGGGGAAGAGATTGCTGTTGTAGGTGACGCGGCAGATGTAGAGAGGCGAATCGGGTTTGGGACCGTTGCCGGGACCGCCCATGATGGCGTCGCTGCCGGGGACGAAGGGTTTTTGCGCGGGCTGCCAGGTGACGGAGCTGGGTCCGGGTTGATAGGGCGGAGGCGGTGGCGCGTAGGACGGAGGCTGCTGGCCTGGGGGATATTTCGGTTCCATAATTCTGCCCTGGCCGTCGCTGGGAGAACAGCCGGGACCGACCCACCAGCCAGATGTCAGATCCTTGATGACGCCGGGAGTTGCCGGATTGCAGGGCGGATACGGCTGCACCTGCGGCGGATAAGGATAGTAGGGCGGTGGATAGGGATAAGGCGGATACGGATTGTAAGGCGGGTTGACGGGAGGACGTCCGCCGCCGGTTGCGTAGAGGACTTGAAAGGGCGGAGACTGGATGACTTCCGAGCCGCCGAAGGGGATGTGGCAAGTTCCATTGGAGACAAGTTTGCCGGGTTGATAGCCGTAGTCTGTGCCGGAGGCGAAGTAGTGAACGCGGCAGGAATAGAGCGGGCTGCCGTCGATATCTCTACCCATTTGGGCGAGGCCGTAGGAGGTGCCGCGGTAGGCTCCCCAACTCGCGGTGCCGTAGGCGACCTCGTAGGAGCGCATGATTTGTTCGGAGCCGCCGAAGGCGACATTGCAATTGCCTTGAACCCATTTTCCGGGGACCATGCTGTTTTGCACGCGCGCGCGACAGATGTACATTGGGGTGCCAGGATTAGGATCGGCGCCGGGACCACCCATGATGGCACCGTTGGAAGCATCGGGAGCGAAGGGAGAGCGGGCGGGCTGCCAGGTGATGCTTTGTCCGTACATGGCGCTGTTTTGTGCGTGCATGGGTGCGCTGCAACAGCAGAGCAGCAGGGGAAGGAGCAGCAGGAAATCGGAGCGGCGGAAGAAGTTCACGGCAGGTCCCTCCGGTGATCGAGCGGCTGGGGGCGCAGCGCGTTTCGGGATTATTATCGATGGATATTGGCAAGTCTGTACATGAAAAACTTCGTGGCGCGCGATTGCGTGCAGGCTCCGTGGGGCAAGTCTGGAACCACTGCAACGACGTAATGGTGCTGCCGGATATCCCGCGTCTCACAGGCGAATTATGGGACACAGAGAATTCGCTGATGTCGCACTACTCGTGGCGGGATAGATCGGGCGAGGTGGCGGAGTTAAGATCGGAGTGGCGGACGTAGGGCTCCATTTCGAGGGAGTCGAAGTCAAAGTCGTAGCGGGCGCGAGTGGTCGTGGCCAGCGAAGCAGTCTCACGCGAACCGCGTCATACGGTCGGTTATATTTCGCATAGTAAACACCTGAAGAACTTTCTGAGACGAGCGTGACGCAAAACAGGCACCACCCTTTGGGTCGTAGCGATCTCTCAGTGCATGGGGTGCCATTCGATCTATTCCGCAGCAACCCCTCGCATCAAATCTGTTTATGGAATCGAAGCTCAACGACATGTCAACCTGGACTGGACAAACCGGAAAGGATGGTTTGCGTTCCGTCACCGATGAAGATGGCAACTTTTGGCTTGAGCAGAACGCGACCAAGACCTCCAAGTGGGCGAATCTCGCTAGAAATGGACGTGAAGTTGCGTGGGAGTTCGGCGCGAACCGCCGTTATACAGGTCGCATGCTGGTCGATGGCGAGATCCTCACGCCGTCAGAGGCTACGAAGAAGTTCTTGACTGCTGGGTCCAAGACTTCGGCGGAATGAGGTCTCCATAGCCTATCTGCGATTCGTCAGTAGAGAGTGACTACTGTCGGCAGTCGTGTAACCGCCGATCGGGAGTATGAGCGGTTGGCTCGTGGCTCGATGGTTCAGGTGGGTAAAGGTGTAGAGATCGCAGTGGCGGACGTTGGGATCCATTTCGATCAGGTAGTCGGGATCGAAGCCCTAGCGGGCGCGAAGTCGTGTGCGAAGCAGGTTCATGTGCACCGCGTCGTGCCGCACAGGGGCTCTATTTCGCTCACTCGACACAAGCTGACTCTTCGTTACAAATCCGGCTTCGAAGGGTGCAATGGCGATTTATTACTGACAGAGATCGGACACCGGCTCAGGAGCAGTTGCCGGACCGGTGCGCGAGAAGTAGGTCGTTGCGGGGGACAGAAAGTGATCCTCTCGTCCGAAAGAAGGGTGAGGATTTGATCGATTCAACTCGCGCAATTACGCGATGACCGGGCGGCACTGATCGACGCGGTGCAAGTCTCGGTCGAGCGGAATGGGCCTCAGGGGTCCTTCGCAGAGAACAGATACGGCCTCAGACGGAATCGTGTTTTCGCGATTGGATCAGCGAGGTCAGGACGGACGCGGTTCGCCGCGCCGAAGCGGAAGTGTCTGCGCGGCAACAAAAAATATCCGCATCTGGACAGGCAATTTTGCGGTCATGCGATTTCCCCTCGATGCGATGGCGCCGAATGTCGGCTTCATCATTGGCAGGTAAAGTTGGCTGCGTCCTGGGTGTTTCCATGCCCGATGTACTGGGCGTGTTTCGGATACGCGCAGAGTGGACGGCTGCGCCCCGGAAATGCCTTTCCCGTGGCGATGACGAAATCTGGCGCCTCGCCCTTCTGCACCCACTTCACCACCGCGGTCAGCACATCGAACTGGTCCAGCGACGGTCCTCCGCCACAGTGGCTCATTCCAGGCACTAGAAACAGTCGGCTCCATTGCTCTACTTTGTCGGTGCCGCCGTTGGCCGTCGCCATTCGCTTGTAATACCTGAGTGTGTCGAGCGGCGAAAACCAGGGGTCGCTGTCCCCGTGGAAGAAGATGAGCTTGCCGCCCTCTCCGGAAAAGGTGGTCAGGTTTGTCGATGCCGGTTCCACTAGCGGGTCGGACGCGTTCAGCGCCAGTTTGTCCACGTCGATGGTTGTCGCAGTGGTATACGGACCGAAGAGTCCGCGGGATGAAAGCTTCAGCAGTCCGGGTATGCCACTGCTGGCGGCGATCCCGGTGTCATACAAGAAGCCCGGATACACCTGAGTGCCATAGGCGTTCTTCGGGCCGGAGAATGCTTTCTTGATGGCGGCAATCTTTTCCGGCGCAATGCAATTTGTGTTCTGGCCTGGCTTGCACGACAATTCTGCGGGATCGAAATGGCAGCCCATGGGATCGAATATCATTCCGTCCGCTACTCCATCCAGCGCGTCGCACTTCTTCAGCAACGCATCCATGAAGAGCTTCCTCTGCCCGTCTGCAAGAAACTTCTCAATCTCCGGTTTGCCCGTTGCGTCTTTCGGCGATGCCTGGTTATACGCAACTGGAATCCACTCGCCGATGGCCAAATTGGAAAGTCCGGTGCGCATGGCGGGATCTCCGGCAATGATGCCGTTAAAGACGGTCGGAAAGCGCTGCGACAGGATCATGCCCTCGCGTCCACCAGTCGAGCATCCCACGAAGTAGGAGTATGCCGGCGGCTTCGCGTAATATTCGGCGATGATTCGCTTCGCCACCGCGGCCACTTCGGCGTTGGCTCGATATGCAAAATCGAGATACGCGAGTTGGTCGCGCATAAAGGAAAAATCAAACGGATACTTCGCCTTATGTCCGGAATCCGTGCTGGCCACCGCAAATCCTCGGTTCAGCGCTGGCTTGTCGCCCGCGTAAGAGGCACCTGCGGGATAGTAGGTGATACCGTTCCCTCCTCCTCCGCCCTGCATCATAAAGTCGCCATTCCAGGCGTCCATTACTGGCAGAGCCACCGCAAAACCAATTCCGAACTCCTCGCCGCCCACTCCTTTGCGACGATCAATCACCCCTTCCACGCGACAGTGCGCGGACAGGTCCCCTGTGTAGTGCGGGTAAGGCGACGGAATAGGCGCTCCCGCTGCCACTTCCACGGCAGTTGTGATTTCCACGCCAGGGAGGTTCAACTTCGTGAGGTCCGCGCAGGATGGCTTCGTTTGAGCGCTCGCCGCGACAGCCACACACAATGTCGCGGACGCCAGCACCAGCAGTTTGTACCGTCTCATTTTCGGGCCTACTTTCAGATGCTCGCTGTCACTGCGCCACCGCGAACCGATACACGTCGATGCTGATCGGCGCCACCGTCAGCCGCTGCTGCGAACCGCCCATCGTGCTCCGGGTGATTGTGACCTGCGGGGTCTGTCCCACCTGATCCGCGGCCTGCAAATTTTTGCCCGTTATCTGCCAAAGCGTCGGCTGCCCTTGCAGCTGCAGTCCGGCCACATTCAGATCGAAGCTGTGCTCGGCGTCCGTTGCATTCACCACCGCCAGCGTCAACGTTTTGCGGTCCGGCGTCAGCGCCGCGAACATGTCCAGCGGATAGGTTGGGCTGCCTGAGTTCGTTTCTGGCTGGTCGCCGCCCACCGGAGATTGAGGCGCCGGCTGTGGCGAGTTTCCGCTGAGCGCCACGGGTATCGAGCCTGGGACGAAGCTCTCTCCATAGAGCTCGTACACGAGCCCGGTGGTGTTGAGTACCGCTGCCGTCGGAGTGTAGTCGATCGTGGAGACGCCCATGGTGCGCGCCGACATCCGCAGGAAATCTGTATGCCGCAGCATCTCGTTGAGGATCGTGCCATAGGCGAGCGCCATCTTCATATCTGGAACCCGGTTGAAGCTGCCGCCGAAGTACGCGTATTCGTCGATGGAAAGGAAAATGTGCTTCGCCGCAAGCTGCGGGAAGCGCTGTTCGTATCGGTTCCACTCCTGCGCCCGCAGCTGCACAATGTTGGCCGGATAGCGCGCGAATTCGAGCGGCGTCTGTTCCACTTTGTCGTAGCCGGCTTCGGTCGGCGCGTCGAGCGGCAGCTGCTTTGCCTTCTGCACGTCAAATCGTTGCCCTGAGCGGGCGTACCAGTGCTGCGTGATGCCGGAAAAATTCCCCCAGCAGTGCTCGATCTCACCGCCAGTCCAGTCCTCCGGCGTACCTTCGACGGCCCTCATGTTGTCTACGTTCTTCGCGCGCATCTCGCCCGTCAGGTCCATCGGCTCCGGCATGTTGCCAGAGGCGAGCAGGATGATCGATGGGTCGGCCTTTCGCATCGCCGCCGCGAATTCATTATGCTTCAGCACGTAGTACTTCAGGTCCGTGCGCCCTAGTTGCCATGCACCGTAAGGCTCATTGCCGATATCCCAATATTTCACGTTGTACGGCGCCGGATGCCCATTCCGCGCCCGCTCTGCACCCAGCCGCGTGCTCACTGGTCCGTTCATGTACTCTACTTCTTCGGCCGCCGAATGGGCATCGCCGAATCCTGCATTCACGGTGATGTACGGCTCGACGCCGATCAGCCGGCACAGCGTCATGAACTCGTCCAGGCCCACATCGTTCGACTGCATTGCATTCCACGCATAGTCATATGTCGGTGGACGATTGTCGAGCGGTACCACACCGTTGTACCAGCTCCAGTCGGAAAGGAAGTTGCCTCCAGGCAGGCGCCAGAAGCCGCTGTGCAGTTGGCGCAGCAGGGCAATCGTATCCGGACGGAATCCGTCGACGTTATCCGCAGGCATTAGCGAAACTGCTCCCACGTGAAAATTTCCAGTGCCGGTGCCGCTAACCTCGAAGAACGCGTTGGTGCTGTCGGCCTTCGCCGTAAAGTGGAATGGAAAGTTGGTATAGGTGCTGGTCAGGTGAGCAAAGGAAGCTGTCTGCCGATCCTCCGCACCTTCGCTCCAGATCAGCGCTACCTTCACCGTGCTGCCCGGTGTGCCTTTCAGCCAGATGTGCCCCACATATTGCTTTCCCTTTACCACCGACAGTCCCGCTTGCTGAATACTGTGCGGCGTAGACCCATCGAGGGAAATGCGCGGACTCTGATCGCCGACAAACGGCTCATTCTTATCCATCGTGACGGCGTCGGGCGGCCCCACTGGCCGCCATTTGCGAAGCTCCATGCCGGGAAGCCCACCATGATGCTGCTCGCCCTGAACGTTGGGCTTCGGCGCCGTAATCGGGAAGTAGAACTTGCGATCGTCGAGCATCTCCGACCACAGGCTGCGATAGATCAGAGGTCCAATGTGCTCGATGAACATGCCGAACTCGTACTTCGAGGTCGGCGTTGCCGTCTGCCGAGCATCAATGGTGACGGCCAAAGGCGCCGCAGATTTCGGAGCTGTATTCTGAGCCGCAGCCAGACCCGCGAATCCAACCAACATCCCCAATACTGCCAGCGTTGCGCCCAACATTTTTCCCGCGCGCCACGTGGTCATCTTGTATTTCTGTGCCAATGTCGAGCTCATGAACTCCCCATTCTGCATGTGCCGATGCCGAGGCCTCACTGTCCCAAGCGCGGCGGTCCCTGACTAAATCGATTTATTTCAAACATTCAGCGACATCGGTTCCCTGCGCGTGCCCATAATATTCCTGCGCAATGTCGAATGAAAAGCTGAAATCTGCGGAGGTTGATCCTTCTGATATAAAGCTGCCGCCATGAACGCCTCACTCGGCAACTGGGCAGCACGGCCCGTGGGTAGGAATGGGGATGTCGTCATCCGGGAAGTCCCCGAAGTCGACTTGGGTATGTATTGAGAACATGTCTCGCTCGCCACGCTGCGCGCTGCTGACTGAAGCTCGCATGGGTTCGACAATGACCGCTCTCTTTGGCGAGGCGGCGGAGATCACGGAGTCGGAGTCGCAGCCGTAGCGAGCGCGAAGTCCTCGCCGGTGAAAGCGCTGGATGGCGGTGGTGTCATCGGAAAAGCCATCATCTAGAAATGGGTGACATCAGCTTCGGTGCGAGTCGGCATCATGCGTCACGATTGCCTTGTCTGGCAGATACTCGGAAATCCCGACGATGCGCATGAGGTGTAGATACTCCTGATCTTTTGAAACAGGAACGGTGCCTGCCAGATGCGGGCGATGAGGGTGTTCTCCCCCTCGATGACACCTGCGTTTCGATGGTAAGACGATAGGCTATCGTTGAAAAACGTCTGCCGATAGTCATCGAAAATGATCGTACGATTCCGAGCGCGGAGTTCTTCTTTTGGACGGTGGTCCGGCCTCGCTCGGCGGCCGTGCGATGAAGATCCTCACCATTATTCTGCGGCAAGCTGGCGAGGTCGTAAACGGCCATCTCTCCTTGAGCATTAGAACGGCCTTCCACCCCATCGTGAGTTCGCTGAAATCCACTTTTGACAAGTTGATCATCACGAGGGAATATCTTTCTCATGTGGTGCCCGCCGCCGTTCTAGGTTTCTTTCTATGGACAAACTGAATCAAGAACCCGTCAACGAAGCACAAGCCAGCGTCGCAGCACCAGACAAAGATATGGTTTGGATTCCTGGCGGGAATTTTAAGATGGGCTCGGAACGCTTTTACCCGGAAGAGCGACCGGTACGCGAGGTTTCCGTCGATGGTTTCTGGATGGATCGCTATACAGTTACCAACAATCAGTTCGCGCGTTTCGTCGCAGATACAGGCTACAAAACTGTAGCAGAGCGAACTCCTGACGCGAAGGATTATCCGGGAGCTCCTCCGGAAAGCCTGGTGCCCGGCTCCATGGTATTTCACAAGACGCGTGGTCGAGTGGACACGCGCGATTACTCGCAGTGGTGGTCCTGGGTGCCCGGCACAAACTGGTCGCATCCCTTCGGTCCTCAGAGTTCGACGGAAGGTATCGAGAATCATCCGGTGGTGCACGTCGCAGATGAAGACGCGCAAGCCTACGCCCGATGGGCCGGCAAAGAACTTCCGACCGAAGCAGAGTGGGAGTTTGCTGCGCGAGGTGGAATTGACAGTGCCGATTTCACCTGGGGCAACGAGCATTTTCCGAACGGCAAAGCGATGGCCAACACCTGGCAGGGCGAGTTTCCCTGGCAGAACCTGCTGATCGATGGCTACGAGGGAACAGCGCCCGTCGGTTCGTTTCCGCCGAACGGCTATGGCTTATACGACATGGCCGGTAACGTTTGGGAATGGACCTGCCGACTGGTTCGACTCCCGCCACGGCGAGGGGAAGATTAAATCCTGTTGCGGCCCCGTCTCCAATCCTCGCGTCGTTTCGCCGGAGGCCAGTTACGATCCGGCGCAACCCCAGTTTCATATTCCGCGCAAGGTTTTAAAGGGCGGCTCATTTCTTTGCGCGCCGAACTATTGTCTGCGCTATCGGCCCGCCGCGCGCCAGCCACAGATGATCGATAGCGCCATGAGTCATCTCGGATTTCGTTGCGTGATTCGCAGCCGCACAAGTCCCGCTGAGGTCGCGAATATATCCGCCTGATTTTTGGCTAGTCGAAATACCCAATTCCATCTCGCTTACCAGCCCGGAGAGCCTCGCTCGGAACGCCAATCGGCTGTTCTGGTTTAATGTGAGCCGTTCCCGCAAGCATCACTTTTCATCTGTTTCGCGGGGAGCTCGACATCAACAATCGCGCGCCCCCGCTCGATCCGGTCTGCGTCGACTTACAGCTGGATCAGTGACCCGTTCAGACGTCGGATGGGCTCTAGCCCGATTGACACCGCGAAACGAAAGCGATAGCATCGGGCGCACTATGAGATCAGTCGGGCTTTCTCTCACAACGATATTCATGTCCGCCGTGCTGCTGCCATCCCCCGCCCGCGCACAAGCTCCTGTTTTTGAAGTCACACCACAATCGAGCAAAATCAAGTTTCATGTTGAGTCTTCCATGGATCTCACGGGTAACTTCGACAACTGGAAAGCCACACTGACCTTCACCTCGCCAGAGGTGTCAACGGCTGTTCTTGATATCGAAATTCAGGCAGCCAGCGTGGACACTGGAAGCGGGATGAAAAATGGCAAGCTGAAGGGCAAGGACTTTTTTGATGTCAAAGAGTACCCAGTGATCTCATTCAAGTCGACGAAAGTCGTGCAGACTGGGGCCAATACTTTTGATATTCCTGGCAACTTCACCATTCGCGGAGTTTCCAATCCTGAGACTCTGCACATGACGGTTTCACGTTCCAGCACAGCTTCCGGCGCGATTGTTGGGACGATGGCATTCGACCGCAAAAACTACGGTATGGACAAAAATATTCCATTTATGAAGATCGCTAACCGGGTTGAAGTGTCGATTGACATCAAGGTCAAGCGTGTAAGCGGACCACCGGTCGAACTCAAGAAGTTCTGAGCTCGCGCCGCCGAAGCAATCTGAATTCTGCCGCCACAATTCCGCTCTAGACTCTAGCTGTCATGTTGAATCATGCATGGTTCCGGATGAATCCCGGCCTTAATCGTCATCTTCAATTGTCACGAGAAACACGCCAATGAGATCGGGTTCAATTTGAGTGCTCGCACAGATGTGGTTTTGATTACTTGCAGAGCCGGTGCTTGAACTTTTCCATTGAAGAAATCATCGAGCGGCTTCATTTTCCCTCAAGGTCCCATCACGCGTGGCTTTTCGTAGGGCCGCCTCCGAAAGTTTCTCCTGATAAAGCGCCTAGTACTTTTGCCAGTAGTTTGTCGCTAGCGGATTGGCATACGGTACGACAGAGGGAAGTAGCGTCTGATCCGAGGAATGGGTTCGCACCTGGGGTTGCTCCAAGACGGAGCCCAAGTCTGAATCAACGTATTCCTTCCCTCCCCTCGCCGATGGTTCTTCTACGGAGAGCCGCGGGCGGCTGCGAATCGCAGTTGGGAATGATAGATCAGGAGAAAACCATGACGCGCCTTTGCACTCAACTATCGGCTGAACTGCTGGGGGTGACCCATGCCTGACAACAAGCCAGAATCTCAAATCAGCGCGATCGATGCGGCCAAATCCATGGACCGTACGGTGCTCCCCGTCCCCGAGCCTCAATATCCGCCGATCACCGAGCTTGATGTGAAAAATGCTCAAGCCCCACCAAGGTTTCAGGTGAAGGCGCCCAAAGGCGCGCCCAATGTGGTGGTCATCCTCCTCGACAACTTCGGCTTTGGAGATGCATCGACGTTCGGAGGTCCGGTACAGATGCCGACACTGGACCGGATGGCCGAAGCCGGACTTCGCTACAACAATTTCAAAGTCCCTCCGTTATGTTCTCCTAGCCGCGTGGCGTTGCTCACCGGCCGCAATAGCCATAGCGCAAACTTTGGCGTGATCTCGGAAATTGCCACCGCCTTCCCGGGGTACACCGCGATGCGTCCCGCCAGCGTTACCATGCTGCCCGAAATCCTGCGGCTCAACGGTTACAGCACCGCCATGTTCGGCAAGTGTCACGAGTTGGGGCCCTGGGAATCCAGTATCGTCGGGCCGTTCGACCGCTGGCCCATGCACAGCGGTTTTGAGAGGTTCTACGGCTTCATGGCTGGCGAGGCTGATCTCTTCCATCCGGTCATTTACGACAACATGAACCGAATAGATGTACATCCCGATGCCAATTACTATGCCAGCACAGATATCACCGACAAGGGCATCGAGTGGGTACGAGCCCAGCATTCGCTCGCGCCCAACAAGCCATTTTTTGTCTACTACTCCGCCATCGGCACGCACGGTCCCTTTCAGGTGCCCGAGAATTGGCGCGACAGGTACAAAGGCAAGTTCGACCAGGGCTGGGACCAAGTGCGGAAGGATACGTTGGCCCGCCAGATCAAAATGGGTGTCGTGCCACCGGGCACGGAGCTCGCTCCCAAGCCGCCTGGGATTCAGGAATGGGACGATTTGACGGCCGACGAGAAAAAAGTCTTTGCCAGGTATATGGAGATCTATGCCTCCTTTGCCGAGGTGACCGACTACGAAATTGGGCGTTTCCTGGGAGCGATAGAAGAACTGGAACTGATGGACAACACGCTGGTCTTCTACATCACCGGCGACAATGGGTCGGTTTTTCAGGGAGGCCCGATTGGCGCCTTCAATGAGTTATCTGTGTTCAACGGAATGCCAGAGCCACTCGACGTTGCATTACAGAACCTGGACAAATTCGGCGGCCCCAATTCCCATATCTTGTATCCCAATGGCTGGGCTTTCGCCGGGGCCACTCCTTTTGCCTGGGGCCACCAGGTGGCCTCCTATGGAGGCATCTGCCAACCCATCGTGGTCCATTGGCCGAAAGGCATCGAGGAACAGGGCGGTCTGCGTACGCAGTGGTACCACATGATTGACATTGCCCCAACCGTGTTGGAGGCGGTTGGCGTGCCCGAGCCCGGGGTTGTTTATGGCGTCAAGCAGAAACCCATCGAAGGCGTGAGCATGCTCGACACTCTGAATAACGCCGACGCAAAGTCGCACCGTACCACGCAATACTTCGAGATGGCCGGCAACCGGGGCATCTACCAGGACGGCTGGTTCGCCACCACAGTGCACCGTCCGCCATGGGAGCCAAAGGCGCGGGCTACATTTGAGAACGACAAATGGGAGCTTTACAACGTAGAGGAAGACTTCAGTTGCGCGCATGATCTCGCCGCGAAGTATCCCGACAAACTGGAGAAGCTAAAAGGAGTCTTCCTGGAAGAGGCCGTCAAGTACAACGTGCTTCCTCTTGACGATCGTGCTTGGGAGCGCTTCAATGCCGCGCTGGCGGGCCGTCCTGATCTACTGGAAGGTCGCACCGAAATGACGGTCTATGAAGGGATGAAAGGAATCCCCGAGAATGGCTTCATCAACGTCAAGAACCGCTCCTTCGTGGTGATAGCCGACATCGAAGTCCCTCCCGCAGGCGCGGAAGGAGTGGTCATCGCCCAGGGCGGGGAGATGGGCGGCTGGAGCCTCTATGTCAAGAACGGCGCACCCCGGTTTGCCTGGAACTTTCTCGGTCGCGAGACTTATAAGATCATTGGCACCGCTCCTCTGCCGGCCGGGAAAGTGATACTCCGCTTCGAGTTTGCTTACGACGGAGGCAGGCCTGGCGCTGGGGGGAACGGTTCGATCTTCGTCAACGGTGAGAAAGTTGCCACAGGGCGGATCGAGCACACGCAGCCGTTCGCGTTTGGCGCGGAGACTACGGACGTAGGCGAAAATCTCTATACGTGCGTCAGCGACGACTATAAAGTAGGCGATAACTCGTTCACAGGCAAGATTCACAAAGTGACTGTGCAAGTCGGAAAATCCAACCTGAGCGAGGAGGCTCAGAAGGCTATCGCAGAATTGCGTGTCAAGAAGGCGATGGCAGGCTGACGTTGAACTGCTTGGCTAAGGGGCGCTCCTAATTCTTAGGCGCAAACCCGAGAACTCCAGGGAAGACGGGGGATGCAACTTCAACGTTGTATCGTTTGCCAGTGGGACGCCTGTCGAACGGTAGCAGCCGGCTCACGCCATCCTCCTGGACCGTCTTCGCAAAGTCGGCAGCCCGAACTTTCTATTTGATGTCGCAGGCAGGAATCAGGTGCTGTTTGATCGCGAAGAGTACGATATCGGCGTTGTTCTTGAGATTGAACTCCTGCATGATGTGATATTTGTGATACATAATTGTCCTGTTGCTCACCTCGAGGATGGCGGCGATTTCTTTCATGCCGCGTCCTTCAGCCAGCAATTGCAGAACTTCGCGCTGGCGGGGCGTCAACTCCTTTGAGTACTGTTGCGCGCGAGCCTCGCGGACTGCCCAGTTTTCCGGGCGAAGCTTCGGCGTCACATAAGATTTACCCTGTAGGACGGCAGAGATTGCCGTCATTAACTCGGACGCGGCAGAATGTTTGAGGACATATCCCACGGCTCCCAAACGTAGAGCAGCTGCCGCCAGGTTGGAATTATCCTGCATCGTAAGGAAGACCAGCTTTACGTCTGGAAGCAATGTTTTTAGTCTTTCGGCTGCATCTAATCCGTTCAAAGATGGCATGCTCACATCAACGACAATCACGTCAGGGTGAAGTTTGCATGCCACTTCCAGCATCGCCCGACCATCCGCCGCAACGCCGACAATTTCATAGCTGTTCTCCAGCAGCGCGCGAAGGCCTTCAACCACCATGGCATGGTCATCCGCAAGAAGAATGCGGATACGTGACGAGGACTTGTGTGTCTCGCTCATCGCTCTCATGTCGGAACCTCCTCAAGATTTATGCGTTACTATACTGCGCTCACCTCACTGCCGGTCGTCACAGGATTCAGAGGAACCCAAGCGTCAATCTTTGTCCCTTGCCCTGGTTGGGATTGAATTTGGACTCGTCCTCCTAGAATCCGGAGACGCTCCTGCATGCTCTGAATTCCAAGGCCCGCTTTCGCTGAGCTTTTCGTGGTATCGAAGCCGATCCCTTCATCTACCAGCGACAGGTGAAGCTTGTCCGCAACCCCTTCGAGAAATACCTCGGCTCGGATGGCACCGCTGTGCTTCTTTACGTTACGAAGTCCTTCTTGAACCAAGCGAAAAATACACAAGGCAACCTCTGGAGGAATGTAACGAGGAATCTCCTTGTGCATAAAGTCAACCTGAATATCGTGCTGCTCCGTGAAGTCTCCGCAATAGGCGCTCACTCCCGACACAAGGCCTAGACTTTCCAGGGTGGAGGAATGCAGGCGATGAGATAAAGAATGTAGATCGGCTCCGATTTCACTCACTCGATTCCAGAGCTCTCGCATGCGTCGGATCGCTTCGATCGGCGATTCAGAAATAAATGACTCGGTTCGTTCAAGATCAATCGCGAGTACGGCAAGCCTCTGATTAAAATCATCATGAAGTTCACGGGCCAGCCTGCTGCGCTCGTCCTCTTGCGCCCGGATCAACCTTCCGCTGAGTTCCTGACATTCTTGCTCCGCCTGCTTACGCGCGGTTATATCCACGTAGTTGACGACTAATCCCTTCTCGCTATTGCGCAAGGGCGTTACCCCCATCAGCGACCAGCGCAGAGTGCCGGACCTCGCGCACGGCCACTCGAACTCAAACCGTTGCTGCTCGCCTCGGAGTATGGCATCCATGCCCATCAGGGCCTGCCTGGCGGCCAAATCGCCACGTTCGGCGGCTTGTCGACATATCTCGAGATAATTCGATCCGGCAATCAATCCATCATCTCCGGCAAGCGGATCTGCAGGCCCTCTCCAACGTGAATTTGTTAAGATGATCTCGCCCGTTTCATCGAGCACTGTAATGCTGCTGCTGAGTGCGCTCAGGATAGCGCCTTTGAGTAGTTCGCTGCTCACCAGCGCATCGTCGGCTCGTTTCTTGACCAGGGCATTGGCAAAGACTTGTCCCGCAATCGTCAGTTGGTCCACCAGAAGTTGAGGCCATTCGACACGCCTGCCGACCGTGATCAGAGCCAGAGCGCCCAATACCGTGTGTCCACCTTCCAATGGTATGGAAGCAATGGAACTGATTTTATTCGACGCGAAGTATCTCCTTTCGGATTCCGACAAACCAGCTATATTCTCGAGATCCGTGACGACGATTTTCTCGCGATTAAGTATCTTAGCCGTGTACCATGGGCACTCTTCCAGCGTGAAACAGTATTTCGCCGGGGCATTCTGCGGTCCCGCGCTGTTGTATGTTCTCAATAATTGCGTGCCATCTGCGGAAAATTCCAACACACTGATTCGATCAGCCTTAAAGAAGGAAAGCAGCTTATCCAGAACTTGCTGAATACCCGCATCAATTGTCTCGGGATTCAGATCGATAAAGTAAGTAGAGAGTTCCGAAATCAGTTTCTCGAATATGAAATTGGCATGAACCAGAACTTCGGCTGATCGGCGTCGTCTCCGTTCGAACAGTAGGTAAGCACTTAGAGCCAGCAATGCCAGGAGCGCTAGTCCGGTAGCCACAATCTCCCGCGGATAGCTTTCCCACACCGTAGGTGTCCGGAAGAGGACGACGCTGGGTTGCGGGAGGTTGCTCTCCTTTAGCTTCCATCTGCGCAGTGCCCTCCAATCGAACATGTAAAGATTCGGACCGTCAACGATGGGGATAGACTGCGGCTTTTCGCCCGCGAGGATTCTCCTGACCATCTGGGCAGCGGTCTGACCTTGTGCCGAATAACTGACGACATAGCCACCCACGATGCCACTACCCATAAGGACTTCCGCCATACCAAAAACAGGTACATCGGAAGCCGCGACCACCATGGGAGCTGATTCCTTTGCAGCGATGAATTGATGGCCTGCTGCATCTGTCCCGATCGCGGTGTAAATGACGATAGTGTTCTTCGGCAATCGACTCAGTCGATCTAGCAGAGACCGCATGTCCAATTCGGTGAGATAACTAATCTCCAGTTTTGATTCCTGATTTTGAAGGGCGTTCTTCGTGACCGCTTCGAGGCCGCGATCGAATGGCGCCACTCCCCCAACAACTACGACACGTTGGGTGCTTGGCAGAAGCCTCAGCGCCACGTCCAGCGTTTTACCTGGTTCCACTCTTAGCCAAGCGCGAGTGAAATTTGAATCGAGCTTTGGATCATGCGCCTGTAGCCGGGTTGTGCAACAGAAAACAACTGGAACGTCGGGAAAAAAGACAGAGTGATAACTAGCCAGAAAGACAAGAGGCTCCGGCCCAGCAGCGATCATCACATCTCGGCCTGTGATTTCGATATTTGCGAGCAAACCAGGCACGAAACTCCTGCTGCGAACCCTTATCTGGAAAAAGTGCGGTAATCGAGAGATTCGCTGTACACGTCGATGTGGTACGAAGGATCTTTTTCGAGAGAGGATCTAATCTCCGCCATGACGGCTGCGACGGCAGGGTAGGAAAGGCCGTACTCTGTGAACACCAAAACACTCTTGGTCGGCTTGACCTGGGCGGCCGCAGGAACTGAGACTGAGACAAGCACCATGCAAACAATGAGAACGGGTACTAGCCTCCGGCTAGTTTTGTCCGTGCTGCAGATCCCGATTGGGTTTGGATAGCACTGCAATCCCTCACAAACCGTACATGCCGCGGCGATCTCAGCTGAAACTCTGACGTTCTGAAGAATGACCCGCAACGGGAGTACTGAGTAGAAGAACTGAATACGTCACCAAGGTCGGCGCGCTCGCTCATTCATCGCCACAGCCGACGTGGCCTTCAGCATACAAATCATCGGCAGATCTGAATCAGTCTTCCACTGAAACAGTGCACAGAAAAACGATCGGGGAACACAGGGTAGCGCAGAGGGTTGTTCTTGGCAAGTTAAACTTGTCGGACTTGCCAAGCCTGCCGGCTAGGCGAATTCCCGGCAGATATGCCGACCAATTTGGGACGACAGTCTTGCCGGCATCATGGACGTTCCCTTGCGCGTATCAACCACGTCCAAATGATAATGATGGCGGACACTCCCACGATAATTTCTGCCCAGATAAAGGAGATGTAATCGCCGAATGCTCCCACTGGTGGAACGCCAGGCTGGACGTTTCAAACTTGCCGGCAAGCCGAAAATCAGTGAGATCGATATCGATAGGGGTACTCGATCGATCTTTGGGCCGCTTGTCATTGCCTTGACCACCATACCGAGCAGGCTGAGAGCGAGCCCGCTCATCAATGTCATGATAAGAACAGACACGGCGATCACATTGTCGGCTCGTCGAATTCGAAGTCTAATACCTGTGAGTTTCCGACTGCTTTACGCGAAACACCTCTTCGAATTTAATTCCTGGAGTTGATGCCGATAAGGCAATCGTCAGTGGCTTTGCGGTGCTCTGCTGCAAGGCTGTTGTGCCGACAGCAAGATGATCGCTTTGATATGCTTGGCCTTCGCCACGGCTTCTCTGTCTTCAGGAGATTTAGGTGGCTGTGTCTTGCGCCCAGGTGTAGTCATCAATAGCCACAAGGTCGCCCGGTAATAATCCAATGGATACCGGTTCAGCTCTCCGTTCAGAGGAAATACCGCTTCGATCCGATTTATCCGCTTGCCCCGGAAAGTAAAATTCCTGTTGGCTTCTTACGTTATTCGTC
>CAVZFK010000010.1:0-523867 GCA_963774515.1 uncultured Acidobacteriota bacterium
GGCCCGCAAGACTGATGACCCACCACATGAGTCCCGAGAGTCTGCTCTGGATGTCGCAGGAACTCTACGGACGCGTCCCTCGGGCGGCGTATCTCATCACTGTGGGAGGAGAGTCGTTCAAAATGGAAGAGCGCCTGAGCAACGCGGTTCGAGGCGCTGCGCCCGCGGTATTGAGTATGGTGAGAGAAATTGTGCACTCTGCGAAACAGCAGCGGTGGAATCTACCAGGGTCGGAGTTTGAGTTCGAGGAAGCCGCCGAATTGACGACCGTTTGATAGACTGAGCAGGCGGGCGGGAGTAGCTCAATGGTAGAGTAGCGGCTTCCCAAGCCGTTGGTTGCGGGTTCGATCCCCGTCTCCCGCTCCAGCAGAACGCCTGCTCTTCCGCACTGACAAATTAGAGATTGTAGTGCGATCGCTTTTGCTCGCTTGTAACTCCGTGAACGATATCGCCACGCTGAGCAGGCCTGCTATTTAATCCCCACCGCCATCGAATCCAATCCTGACAAATGTTCAACACGGGCTTGACTGAACCCGGCTTCCTTCAGCCAACCAATGCAGTCGGCGCCGGTGTAATCAAAACCTCCAGAAGTTTCGATCAGCATATTCAAGCTCATCAGCAAGCCGAACGGGTTTTTAGATCTATCGTCATCAATCATTGCATCGTAGGCGATGATTGCGCCTCCGCTGGGGAGTGCCTCCCAGATCTTGCGAATCAAGAATTTCTTCTCCTCCAAATTCCAGTCATGCAGAATGTGACCCATCATCATGACTTCCGTCTGCGGCAACGGATCACGGAAAAAATTGCCTGCCTGAAACCTCACACGAGAGGACAGGTCATGGTCCTGGACGTACTCCTCAAAGATGGGCGCAACCTCGGCGAGGTCAAACCCGACCGCGGCAAGATGAGGGTTCTTGAGCGCCACCTGAACCAGCAGGTCACCCTGGGCGGCACCGAGATCCGCCACGGTTTTGTAATTTGCCCAGGGGAATTTTGAAGCGATGGTGATGTTGGCGCCGCGGCTGATCCCAGTCATGGCTTTTAGAAATCCCTTCAGCCTCTGCGGATCGGAGTAGAGAGTGCTGAAGACATCCGGGTCGCCATGCGCTGCCTCATTTTGGGGCTGACCAGTGCGCAGAGCCGTTGTCAGTTTGTTCCAGTGCCCAAAGAGGCGGCGGTTAGCCATTTCCAGCATGCCGCCGATATAGGACGGCTTGTGCTTATCGAGAAAATAGTCCGTGGACGGCGTATTGGAATATTTTCCGTCGTGACGCTCGAGAAATCCTAACGCTACCAGTGCGTCGAGGAAGTCGCGGGCAGATCGCGGATGCAAGCCAAGACGCCCGGTGAGGGAGTCCAGATCCTGAGGGCCTTTAGCCAGTTCGGTAAAGACCTCCATTTCGACTGCACTCAAAAGCGTTTTTGAAGACCAGAAAGCGAGGCCGACCTGCAGTATCTGATCGGGCTGGGGCGCGGCGGTAGTCACGATGATTTCTCCTGTGCGATGAATTTCTGTTGTCTTTGGGGGAGAACTCAGCGGAGAGCCTGAGCCATTCTACTCACTTGATAGACAAACAGCTTGATTAAAACGCGTTAGCACCCAGAGATCTGTTGTAACAAAGACCTGTTGACCGTTTTGCATCGCAGAGGCTACGATGCACACAACTGAATCCTGCCCGTGTTTGTGAACCTTTTGGACCACGACAAAGTCTAACTAGTTGAGATATCCGCGGGCGCGGAAAAACCTGAGAAAGCTCCGGGGAGACGCGTATGAGCAAGTCTTTCGCTGTAGGAATCGGAGGCGCCGCCGGCCAGGGTGTGGCTACGCCAGGCGACATTTTCGCGAAAATCTTCAGCCGCCGTGGGCTGCATCTGAACGCCTACAATGCCTACCAATCCATCATTCGCGGCGGCCACACATTTCTTACCATTCGAACCGGCCCGCAGAACATCTCCAATACCGGTGATCATCTTGACCTGCTGATCCCGCTCAATCAAGACACCATGGATCGGCATCTTCGCCTGCTGACAGCGGGCGGTGCGTGTCTCTACAACGCTGACCTGATCCAGCCCGGCACGCCGGCGGAAGGCGTCCAGCTTTGCCCAATGCCGGTTTCAAAAATGGCGGATATCACTCGCAACAAAGTGGGACAGAACACACTGGCGATTGGCGCGGCTCTCAGCATGATGGGCGTTGGATTTCCCGCACTGGAGAGCGTGCTGGCTGAGCAGTTTCGCAAGAAGGAGCAGGCGGTAATCGACGAAAACGTCAACCTGGCGCGCGCCGGTTACGATTACGCCACACAAAACTTCAAGCCATTCGCCTGGGCGCTTCCAATGACCGATGCGCGCTACGCGGTGTTGAGCGGCAACGTTGCCATGGCGATGGGAGGCGCGGCGGCGGGTGTGAAATTTTATTCCGCCTATCCCATGAGCCCAGCGACCGGTGTGCTGCATTGGATGGCGGGACATGCGCGTCAGGCGGAGATCATGGTGCGCCAGGTGGAGGATGAGATTGGCGTCGTCACCATGGCGATTGGCGCGGCTCATGCCGGCGTTCGAGCGATGTGCGCGACCTCTGGCGGCGGCTTTGCGCTGATGAGTGAAGGGATGGGGCTGTCTGCGCAGGCGGAAATCCCCATCGTGGTGATTGATTGTCAGCGCGCCGGCCCGTCGACAGGAGTACCGACCAAAACCGAGCAGGGTGATCTATGGCAAATGCTGGGCGCGGGATTTGGAGATTATCCGAAAGTGATTGCGGCGCCGCTCGACATTGCCGATTGCTTCAAACTCATCCCAGAGATTTTCAATATCGCAGAGAAATTCCAGTGTCCCGGAATTGTCCTCTGCGATTTGTTGCTTTCAGAGGGACGATTGAGCGTCGATCCCAAGGTGCTCGATTTTGCGCCTGAGATCGATCGTGGAGAACTGATCACATCGAATGGAACCGGCGACCACGAACCCTACAAGCGGTACAAGATTACTGAAAGCGGAGTGTCTCCGCGGGCGATCCCTGGAATACCCGGCTACACTCACGTGGTTTCGAGCGACGAGCACGATGAGGACGGCGTGCTGATCAGCGATGAATACACGAATTCCGGCAAGCGCCGCGCCATGATGGAAAAGCGCATGCGCAAGGTGGATGGAATTGCGGCGTCGGTCGCACCACCGGAACTTCATGGACCGGCCAATGCGGACGTAACGCTGATCGGTTGGGGATCCACCTACGGCGTGATTCAGGAAGCATGCGAACTGCTGGGTGAGCAGGGGATTTCCGCAAATTACTTAATCGTGCGCTGGTTAGTTCCGCTGCATGGTGACGCGATTCTGGATCTATTGCACGGCGCGCGCCACACCATCATCGTAGAAAACAATTTCAGCGGTCAGTTTGCACGCTACCTGCGCAGCGAAACCAGCTTTGTTCCCGACGGAAATATTCGCAAGTACGACGGAGAGCCGTTCGCTCCGCACCACATTGTTGAGGCGGTCAAGGAACAGCTGGCGGGCAAAACCAGGCTTTCTGTGCCGACTCACGAAATCATGGTGTAAGCCAATCACAACCGCTTCCTGTGCAAAGGAGAATCGAAAGATGGCGACTGAAGTAGCTGGAGTAGCTCCAAAGACAATCTCGATGGCGGACTTTAAAGGGAGAGTAGACCCTGACTGGTGCCCTGGATGCGGCGATTTTGGCGTGCTTGCGGCGGTTCAAAAGGCCCTGGTGGAACTGCAGATTCCCAAGCACGAAGTGGCAACGATCAGCGGCATTGGATGCTCGTCGAATTTTCCCGGCTTTATTGAGACCTACGGCATGCACACGCTGCATGGACGGTCATTGCCGGTTGCGACGGGAATGAAGCTGGCGAACCACGCCATGACAGTGTTGGTCACAGGCGGCGACGGCGACGGTTTCGGGATTGGCTGCAATCACTTTGTGCATACCATTCGCCGCAACGTCGACCTGACATACATCGTGATGGACAACCAGATTTATGGGCTCACCACTGGCCAGACCTCGCCGACCAGCCGTATTGGCATGAAGACCAAGAGCATGCCTTATGGAAATATTGAGACGCCTTTGAGTCCGATCGCGTTGGCACTTGCAGCAGGGGCGACCTACGTCGCGCGCGGTTTTAGCGGGGATCAGAAACACCTGACGGAGTTGATCAAGCGGGGCATCGAGCATAAGGGATTTTCATTTATCGATGTGTTCAGCCCGTGTGTCACCTACAATCACGACAATACGTTCCAGTGGTTCCGTCCGCGCGTGAAGAAGCTTGAAGACAATCCTGACTACGATTCGAGCGATTGGAACGCTGCCATGGAGAAGTCCGTGATCTGGGGCGACGAAATTCCCATTGGAAGATTTTTTGAACGGACTGATCTACCAGCGCTGCATGAGTCGGAACCCGTGCTGAATGCCGGGCCGCTGGTGCATCAGAACAACCGCATCCCGGCGGATATTGCGCAGAAATTTATTGAAGAATTAATGTAGCTGGAATCGTCGTGCCCGCTGCAGCCTAAGTTATTCGACCGTCAATGTCGCAGCAGCTTCCAACCGGCGAACGACGGTTGGCTGTCCGAGGCAAATCATCACCGCAAACAAGCTGGGTGCGACGGCTTGGCCTGTGAGTGCTACGCGGGCACCATTGATGAGTGCGCCGGCCTTGACGCCTTTCTCAGTCGCGTAGGCGCGCAACAGTTCCTCCGTCGAGGCCTCAGTAAACTCATCCAGAGCCGAATATCTTCCACCTAGCTCTGCCAGCATGTGCCGCACAGATGCATCGGAAAGAAACTTCTTCGCGGCAGCATCATCGATGGAAAACTGGTCTCCAAAATAGGCTAAAAAGGTGGACGCAAAATCTTTCAAGCTGCGCGCTCGCGGCTGAAGCAGCGCGATGGCTGCGAGGATTTCTTCGCGACTGCGGGCGGGCTGGTAATTCGCTGCGCGCCATTCTTCTTCGATGAGCGGCAGCAGCCGTGACGGATCATAGGCGCGAATATATTCCGTGTTGTACCAGGCGAGTTTCTCATTGTTGAAGACAGCATTCGAGTGGGCGATGCCGTCGAGCGAGAACATCTGAATCAACTCATCCGTCGAAAAAATTTCGCGATCGGGGCCATCTGGCTGCTTCGCAGCTTCACCAGGACTCCATCCAAGGAGCGCCAGGAAATTTCGGAAGGCTTCGGGGACAATGCCCATTTCCTTGTAAGCCATGACGCTGGTCGCTCCGTGGCGCTTCGACAGACGTGTTTTATCCGGCCCGAGAATCAGCGGCAGATGCGCGAAGACGGGCAGGGAAGCGCCCAGAGCCTGATACAGCAGGACCTGTTTCGGCGTGTTGGAGAGATGATCGGCGCCGCGGATAATGTGGGTCATTCGCATGTCCAGATCGTCTGCAACGACGCTAAGGTGGTAGGTCGGAATACCGTCGGAGCGTAGAAGGACGAAGTCCTCCAGCTCGGCATTGGCAAATTCCATCGGGCCAAAGACAGCATCCTTGAATACCGTCACGCCCTCGCGCGGGACCATAAAGCGCACTACAGCGCGTTCCCCCTGAGCCATGCGCCCTTGGGCCTCCACCCGTGAAATGGAGCGGCAGCGGCCGTCGTAGCGCGGCACAGTTCCAGCTTCAGTCGCGGACGCACGCCGGGATTCGAGCTCTTCCCGAGTACAGAAACAGTGGTAGGCATGGCCGTTCTCAACTAACGTGGCAGCGGTGCGCGCGTACAGATCGAGGCGTTGCGACTGGTAGAACGGGCCCTCGTCCCAGTCCATCCCAAGCCATCGCATGCCCTCAAGGATGCCAGTGACCATGTCGGCGGAGGAGCGCTCGAAGTCTGTGTCTTCGATACGAAGGATGAAAGTTCCCCCGGTGTGACGGGCAAAGAGCCAACTGAACAGAGCAGTGCGAGCTCCTCCGACATGCAGAAAGCCAGTCGGAGAAGGCGCAAATCGAACGCGTGTTGCTGGAGAAGAGGATTTCATCAGATGGACCAAACTTTTATCCTAGAGCATTTTTGCGAGCGTGGCTAAAGTAGGCGGCGGTGATTTCAGCTTGCCGCAGAAGGACAAAAGCCCCGGCTTGAGCCAGGGCTTGGTTGCGAACGTAGAGGGATAGATCTTGTGCTAGAACAGGCGATAGGACACACCAGCGGAGTAAACCCAGGGGGTCAGGCCAGTGGGTGGAAACTGCCATTTTTGATACTCAAAGTCGGCAGGGCGGATCGTAAAGTGGCTCGTGAGCTTATAGTCGACGCCACCGCCAATTGCGAAGGTTGTGTAGTTGTATGACTGATTGGAGATGAAGCTTGGGTAGTGGAAGCGGCTTCCACCTGCCAGGAATTTGGCGTAGGAAATCCATCTGCGGCGAAACTCATACGTGACACGCGGACCGCCTAAAAAGTTTTCCTCAGAGATTCCTTTACCGGAACTTGAATCCGTAAGAAAGTTCAGAAAACGTGCTTCTCCTTCCACGCCGACCCCGACATTGCGCCAAACGTGATAATCAAAATCGCCGTATACTCCGGGTCCATATGCATGTCTTTGACCGTAATCTGTTTGTCCGAAGGAGAAATAACCTCCCACAGTGATGGTCGCTTGTTTCGGCGTAACTGGAGATACCGCCTGAGCAAGCAGAAATATCGGGCAAAATAAAAAAGCCAGCCCACTAAAAAGTTTTTTCCCCACCGTAAAACCCTCCCCAATGCAAGAAGAACTTTTATGTCTAGAGGCAGATACAGTTTTGTATCTGCCTCCTAGTGTAAGTCTACGTCATTGATTAGATGTACTGTCACCCGGGGAGGCTGCTCCAGTAGACGCTGGAATTGGCGCTGCCTGCCCGTATGGGCGGAGCCTAAAGAAAATAGGCGTCAATTCGAGTGGCATCTTATCGCTTGGGCTCAACACCGCAACAGGTTTGGAGTTGAGTAACTCGACAGAATCATTCCACGAATCCACGCGAACGCGGCTTCCGAGAGGCAGAGCTGCGATCTGGCGGACGTTGTCCATATCAAGTTTGGGTGCTT
Source organism: uncultured Acidobacteriota bacterium (assembly GCA_963774515.1). Taxonomy (GTDB): domain Bacteria; phylum Acidobacteriota; class Terriglobia; order Terriglobales; family Acidobacteriaceae; genus JAKAAZ01. The sequence continues at coordinate 7,027 of CAVZFK010000010.1, forward strand.
TGGAAACCAATGCGCTCATCCAGACCTGATCGTCGGCGGGGCTGGTGAACAATGAGTCTCCAAGTTGGGGCTGCATCAAGGACGGTAGCGCCTTGGAGCGAGCGAGTAGGAGTTTGTAATACAGGCCAGCATCGGCCAGCTTGTCTTTATACGGAGAGTTCTCCAGAAGCTGCATCGCCTTCTTCGCAGCAGCCTGGTTCTCTGCGTCGCTGTGATGCAGAGGGACTCGGCGGATGGTCGCCTGATCGGCGAACATCAAGTTATCCGGGAAAGCAAATTCAGTATCGACCTTATGCCCAAGCACGAGGTGAGCCAGTTGGAAGGAAAGCACAGCAGCCAGGTCTGATTCGTAGGGGAGGGTATCGATCAGGCCTTTGCTGAGTACGATCGTGTTTCCAATGGTCAGACTCTCCAGAGGATAGGTCAAGAGAACGCGGCAGTGTACGGGTTCAGGCAATGAAATGTTGTTGGTGAGGATGAGGTTGTTTGTGACCTGCTCCAGCACCTTGTCAAAGCTGCTCGGTGCTGCCAACAGGCCGGCTTGAAAGAGGCGATCGAGAATATTAGATTCTGCTTGCTGCGACCACATGCGGGAAGCTTGCAGCGGACTTACATCCTGCGCGCTTTCGCTCTGATCGGATACGGCATCAATCTTTACTGTTGCGTTGTCGGAAGTGGAAGCGGGTTGACGCAGCGAGTAGCCCCAGATCCAAGTTTGCGCGCGGAAGAAACCAGCCTGATCCGGAACTGCGCCCGGTCCATGCTCTTCTGCGTAGACAGCGGTTGGCAACCAGAGGCCGGGCTGCACGTTGGTGCGCCAGCTGTCAAAGTGGTAATAGACCTGGTGGCCATTATTGCTGGTATAGGTGCCGCTGAAGCGAACGATATTGCCGCCGGTATCTTCAATCCAGACGCGACCGATAAAGCGTCCCGCACCGGAGCCGGACTTCGGCGTCACATCAAACAGGTCCGTTCGAGTGTCGCCAAGAAATTCGCGGCGTACGAAGACGAAATCATAATGCTGGCGATCGAAGTGATTGGCATCGAGCAGGAGCATTTGTACGAACCCCTGGGCGACATACTCGATCTTGAACGCCTTCGTCAGTCCATTGACGAACATGACGGAACCCTTGAGAGCGGTCTTTTTGGCGCCAGCTTCCTGATAGCGATTGTCTTCGATGACCTTGCCGAAATCCACGCGGCCCAGGAAATAGTGGTCTTCGGTGGGCACAGCGCTTAATTGCGTATCCGGCTTGAAGTCCTGAATGTAAGTTTCGACAACAGGCGTGCGTTGCTGCAACGCCTGCAGGACACCCCGTTCATGGCCAGAAGCCAAATCGATGAGGCGAACCATCTGGGGGGTCAGCTTGCCCATTGGCTGTTTATCTTTTTTGTGCCGGGCCGAGGCAGGGAGAGTGATGGACACCAGCAGAAGGAGGGCCAGTCCTCTGTTGCGTGAACCTCGAGGGATAAGTTTCGAAAATCGCATCATTGTGTTCCTTGGGTTACCTGGTTTAGGGTTGTTTGCTCACAATTACGCTCACTGGAAGCCGATCCAATCATACGTGAACATTACCGATACGTTACCAAAAATTTCAAAATGGTAATACCTTATGTTACGTAAGTTTAAACACGACTTCCCAGAATTATGCTAGCTGGAAATCGATCCGATAATATGTGGTAATGTCGACGGGCCGGCCATCGCGAGTTGCGGGCTTGAAATGAGTAGCTTCTGCCACCCGAATCGCCTGCTCGTCCAACCCATGACCTAGACCACGAACCACCCGGATGACGTGGCAACGCCCGTCAGCCGAGAATCGGACCTCCAGAACAACGTCGCCCTGGATCTTCAGCTGCTTTGCCTCCGGCGTGTACTCCGGTGTGGGGTGAGAAATGACCTCGACCGTGGTTTCATTCCCGGTATTGGCCACCATCACCTTCGGCGTTTCGACCGCAGTATTGTCCTTAAAGGCGCCTTGCGTAACTTTACCGCGAGGGCCATTTCCGGTACCGCCTGCGACGCCGTCAGAGAATCCAACGGACGCGACTTTTCCATGTCCGCTGCCTCCCGGGACGCCATTGGCATATCCGGAACCGAAATTCACCCCGCCAACTTTTCCGCGACGGGCAGAGCCGGCACCGGCACCGTCACCCACTGCACTTTGAAAGCTGCCGTAAGCGGCGATAGTTGCCGGACGGCTTGCGCCCGGATTCGGGTGAACTCCGTTGGGATCGCCAAATCCGCCGGTTTTCGTCGACGTCTGGCCCATATTGTTCGCGACGGCTGTCGGAACATTGGTATGGAACAGACCCACCTTCGGCTGCGCTGGCAATGCAACGGAGTCGGGGCGGTACGGCGGCAGCACGGGCGCACTGACATTATTCAGATGGACCCGGGCAAGCTTCGGCTGAGGTTCGTTCTGCGTGGTCTGGTGGTACGTAATTTTGGGAGCGATCCGGTTCAGCAAATCCGGAGTTGGAGGAACGATTGGAGGCTTAACCCGAATCGTCGGCCGCACCGGCTTCACAGGAGTAATGGGAAGCAGGAGGTCGGTCTCGACCATGGGTTTTTGTACGACTTTATGAACCATGAATATGGACAGAATCAGAACCAACGCAATTGCCGAAGCATTTACGACCAGGCTTACGATGAAGGACCTGTTTCGTCCCTCTGGTTCTGGCAGCAGTCCGAACGTGGCTAGTTGTCGACTGGAAGGTACGCGCTCTCGATCTCTCGAGCGGCGGGGGGGCAGTCCGGTATCGGGCCGGACTGAATGCTCTCTTGTCGCAAAACTTGTCATACCGCTTTTACCTCAACGCGTTCAAACGTTCGCTGAATCAGAATTTTTGGAGCAACATCTTTCTTCGGTACCGGCACGTCCGGCTGGCTGTTTAGTCAGGGTATCTTTTGAAATACTGCCGACTCCGAAAAGGGCACAGGCAAAAGAGTGTTTCAAAGAACCGCAGCAGAGAACAAAGTTCAAATCCAACGTGAAATCCATCTCTGCCAAATTTGCCGAGCAACCATATAACTTGGATGCCGCGGACATTTGACGAGTACAGTCTTGCCAGGTCAAAGTGCAATGCGACCGCACTCCAGCCTGTTTCATGCTGTAAATCTCAGAGCCCGGAAAAGGACTCCTAAGCTCTGCGTAATTGGCTATGTTTGCCAATGAGTATGCCACATCTTAGAAATTTTGAAATGAAATTCTCGCATGTCTATCAGAGGCGGGTATCGTTACATTAACCAGTGGGGGACCCGACCCGTCAAAATATGCAAACTAACGCTTTCGGCCTATCATCAAACGGGAAATAGTTGATTCGCTTTTTTCTGAGGGAATCTTGATGAGACCAGGGGCAACTCGTTTCCTGTCCTCAACTTTCAACCATCTCTAGCGATCAACCATTCCAGCTTACTGCACCGACAACGGAAAGTTCTATTGATATAAAAGGAGATAATCCAATTGAACGCACTCATTACCGGTGGCGCTGGTTATATAGGGGGCACCGTCGCCCACCTGCTCGCGGCTGCCGGGCATCGTGTCCTGGTGTATGACAATCTGTCCCATTCCCAACGCCTTTCGGTACCAGCAAGCTCGGCCTTTATCGAAGGGGAAGTCGGCGACCGAACGAAGTTGGAAGCCGCTCTCCGAAGCCACAAAATTGATGCTGTCCTGCATTTTGCCGCCCTCATTGAAGCGGGCGAAAGTATGCAGTGTCCTGAGCTGTATTTTAGCAATAATAGCGCATCCACGTTAATTCTTTTTCAAGCCATGCTGGCGGCTGGCGTCCGCAAGCTGGTTTTCTCTTCCACGGCGGCAGTTTACGGCCAGCCAGAGCGAACTCCCATTGAGGAGGACGCGGCGCTTCACCCCACAAATCCTTACGGGGAATCGAAGCTGCTTGTCGAGCAGATGCTGACATGGCTGCATCGCATTCACGGCTTCCGTTACGCCAGCCTGCGATACTTCAATGTCGCTGGAGCCATTGCTGGACGCGGGGAATCGCATGAACCGGAGTCGCATTTGATCCCTCTGATTCTCGATGTCGCGCTGGGCAGAAGGAAGAGTATTCGCATCTACGGCACCGATTATCCGACGCCGGATGGCACCTGCATACGCGACTATATTCATGTTCGCGACCTCGCCGATGCTCATTTATTGGCCCTCGCCGCACTCGAGGAAAAAGACCGCATGATCTATAACCTTGGTAATGGCCGGGGCTTCTCTGTGCGGGAGGTAATTGAGGCGGTTCGCCGCGTTACCGGTCATCCCATCCCGGTGGAGGAGTGTCCGCGCCGTCCTGGAGATCCGGCGGTGCTGGTGGCGAGTTCCGACAAAATCATGCGCGAGCTTGGCTGGCAGCCAAAATCCACTCGTCTTGACGACATCATCGCGGATGCGTGGGAGTGGCACCAGGTGCGATACAAGACGGCTGGATAGGGCGCTTTGACTCGATTGCGTGACTGTAAGTGAAATTCCGGCAATTCGATGTGCTGTGCGTCTAACGTCGCAGAGATAGATTTTCTGCCGGCTGGAATGGCCGCATCAAACAGGCTTGCCCGGCGAAGTGTTTGAGGAATACAAGAGAAGCGATGGGTTGGAGGGAAGAATGAAAACGAATCGCATTGCGAGTGCATGTTTAGTCGCTGCAATTGCAGGTACAGGTTTGGGCTTTGGGACTTCGGCCTTGGCGCAGACGGAAAATACTGCAGGCCAGGCGCAGGTGATTGTCACAGTGAATGCGGATAAGCCAAATCCCGCACCGCCGCTGCAGCAAGGCGAAATCACTGTGAAGGTGAAAGGTCGTCCGACCTCTGTGGTGAGCGTGACCCCAATCCATGACGCAACCGAGCCGACGCAATTGGTCTTCATGTTTGACGAATCCGCACGGTCCTACCTGGCGCTGCAAATTCCCGACTTGAAGAACTTCATCCTCGGTCTGCCTGCATCGACCGAAGTGGCCGTCGCCTATATGTCCAATGGCCGAGCTGTGATGGCACAAAAGTTGACCGCCGATCACAAACTGGCCGCCGACTCGTTGCGGTTGACGAATGGCATTCCCGGTGTCACGGGCAGCCCGTACTTCTGCCTGTCCGACCTCGCGAAGAATTGGCCCTCAAAGGCAAAGGCTCGCCGCGTGGCCTTTATGGTGACGAACGGAGAGGATCCCTATTACAGGTCGCGTGATATGCAGGATCCTTATCTCGCGTCGGCCATTCAAGACTCTCAAAAAATAAACCTTCTTGTGTACTCGATCTATTTCCGCAACACCTTCGGTGGCGGGTCGACCAGTTTCAGCACCTTGATGGGTCAGAGCTATCTGCAGCGATTGGCGAATGAAACCGGGGGCCAGTTTTACAGCATGGCCATGTCGAGTCCCGTGTCATTTCAGCCGTTCTTGAAGCAGTTCAAGCAATCGCTGGATCGTCAGTACATGTTGACGTTTGCGGTCGGCGATACGGGGTGGCAAAGGGTGCAGGTGCAATCGAAAGCCAAAGGCATCAAGTTGACCGCGCCCCAGGCGATCTACGTGCAGAAATAGTCAAACCGGTCCGTCATTTTGCGATGCTCCTCTTCCGTGCAAATTTGGCGCTCGGAGGATCGCGCTTCAATGCTGCGTCAACACCAGTGCAAGCACGGCGAGGAATAGCGCGGGTGGCATGACCAGAATTCCTACGCGAAGGAATCTCCAGCCACTCACCTCGATATTTTCGCGGCGCATTGCGATCAGCCACAGAATGGTCGCCAACGATCCGGTGACAGAAAGATTCGGGCCCAGATCGATGCCCAGCAATACTGCGGCATGAAGCGCACGGGCACTGTGAGCCGCGACAATCGCTGCTGCGCCAATCAATCCCATGGGAAGATTGTTGATCGCGTTGGCGGCAATGCCAAATCCAAATGCCACTGCGCTGAAGCCTGCAATCGGCGGCCATGCAGATGCGACTTTCAATGCGTGGGCGGAAACCTGCAGCGCTCCCACACGCTGTAAAGCCGCGACAATAGCGAACAAACCCGCGACCAGTGGGATGATGCTCCAGGAAACCGAACGCAAGGCTGCGGCCATCACTCGCAGATCGGTCCGCGCAACAAAGAACATCGCCAGAATGCCTGCGAAGAAAGTGGCGGGGCCAACCGGGCCGCCGAGCGCTGAGGTGACAAGCAATGCGCTTGCAGCCAGCAAAATTCCAATGCCTGCGCGACGTCCTTTGGCATCAAGCGTAGGTGGAACTGCGCTGTCGTGAATTGGAGGATGCAAGTCTGTTCGGCTAACCCACCACAGCACGAGAAACGTCATGACAATGGCCACTACCGATGGCAATAGGAAGATTCGCATCCATTCAGCCAATGCGGGCAGCTGTCCATCGAAGACGACCAGATTCGCCGGATTCGAAATTGGCAGAACGAAACTGGCGGCATTGGCAATGAACGCGCAGGCAAATAAGTAGGGCAGCGGGGAAGTTTTCGCACGCCGAACGACAGCCAGTACGGCTGGAGTTAGCAGGACGGCCGTCGCATCGTTGGACAGCAGCGCCGTCACCACGATGCCGATGCTGTACACCAGCACAAACAGGCGTGTCTGAGATCCGCGGGCATGTCCCATCGCCTCTGCTGCGAGCCAATCGAAGACGCCGTGGTTGCGTGCCAAGCTCTGCCAGCAGCATCATGCCGGCCAGGAAAAGATACACATCCGTTCCGCTGCGTACCGCGGACCAAGCGGCGCGCAACGGCAAAAGACGAAACAGCACCAGCAACGCCGCTCCAGCGACAGCCCAGACATATTCTGGAATGCGGCGGGGCCGCCACAAAATGAGAATAAAAACCAGACCGCACAGCAGCCAGGTCGTAATCCAGATCGCAATGTGGGCTGGGTGATGGGGCATAAAAAGTACATTGTCGCAGAGGCGCTTCGAGCTCTCCTTATATGGAGAGAAAATCAGCGGGCGCTCTTCGAGGTGTCGCACACATTGGATGCTGTGATTTCGAATCCCGGCGGCCATCGTTTACCATGGCTTCGTTGGTCAACCGATGCAAGCCCTGCAATTGACGGAATACCGGAAGCTGCAACTGGTGGATCTGCCAGTGCCATCTCCTGCGGCCGACGAGGTGCTGATCCAGGTGGCCGCGTGCGGCATCTGCGGCAGCGATGTTCACGGGTTTGATGGTTCGACAGGTCGCCGCATTCCTCCGCTGGTGATGGGTCACGAGGCGGCTGGTGTCATTGCTGCTGTGGGGAGCGCTGTTCAGACGTTTGCGGTCGGCGACCGTGTCACCTTCGACTCCACCATTTCCTGCGGAAGCTGCCTTTTTTGCAAATCGGGTGCCGTGAATCTCTGTGAACGTCGCGAAGTGCTGGGAGTTTCCTGCGGAGATTATCGTCGCAACGGCGCGTTTGCAGAATATGTCGCGGTCCCGGCGCAGATCGTGTATCGACTGCCGGATTCACTCAGTTTTGAACACGCCGCGATGATTGAAGCGGTCTCCGTGGCGTTACATGCGGTGGGGTTGACGGCGCCGGCAAAGGGAAGCAGCGCGCTGGTGGTGGGGGCGGGAATGATTGGGCTGCTGATTCTGCAATCGCTACGCGTGGCGGGATGCGGCAATATATTTGTCACCGATATTGACGCTGGGCGATTGGAATTGGCAAAGAAACTCGGCGCGACTGAGACCATCGAAGCGAACAGGGCAACCACCAGCGGTGAAATTGCGCAACACGTGCGCGAACTAACCGGCGGCTATGGAGTCGACAATGTGCTGGAGGCAGTGGGCACGGCGGCGACGGTGCAAACTGCGATTGCGTCGGCGCGAAAAGGATGCGACGGTCACGCTGGTCGGCAATCTGGCGCCGGAAGTGCCGCTGCCGCTGCAGCACGTCATCACGCACCAGCTTCGACTGCAGGGTTCGTGCGCTTCAGCGGGAGAATATCCGCAGGCGATCGAGTTGATGGCCAGTAAAAAAATCGATGTCGCGCCGATGCTCTCGGCCATCGCGCCACTGGCTGAAGGAGCCCGCTGGTTCGAGCGTCTGTATGCGCACGAAGCAAATTTGATGAAGGTGGTGCTGACGCCGGGGCAGATCGTATGAGCGCCAAATCAGCACAACAGCCGAAAGCCATGTTCGATCTGACCGGGCGTGTCGCGTTGGTCACCGGCACCAGCCGCGGACTGGGACAATCTTTTGCGCGGGCGCTGGCTCGCAGTGGTGCGGATTTGATTCTGACCAGCCGCAGGCAAAAAGACCTGCTGCCATTTCAAGAAGAAATTCAAGCGATGGGGAGGAAGGCGGTCGCGCTCGAACTCGACGTGCGCGATGAAGCCAGCATCGCGAACATGGCCGAACAGGCGCTCGCCGCATTCGACGCCATCGATATTCTGGTGAACAACGCGGGTTGCAATGTACGCAAGCCGGCGCTCGATGTTTCCTGGCAGGACTGGAATCAGGTGCTCGATACGAATCTGCGCGGCAGTTTCTTTGTGGCTCAGGCCATCGCGCCGCAGATGATTGCGCGCGGTTACGGCCGCATCATCAATATCGGATCTGTCACCAGCGTTGCCGGTTATGCAGGCCTTGCGCCCTACACTGCCAGCCGCGGCGGTATTCGCCAACTGACGATGAGCCTGGCCGATGAGTGGGGGAAGCATGGCGTGACCGTAAATTGCCTCGCGCCTGGATGGTTCAAGACCGATCAAAACAAAATTCTTTACGAAGACCCGGAGTGGGTTGAATACCTGGTCGACCGAATTCCGCTAAAACGCGCCGGCACGCCTGGTGATCTGGATGGCGCCATTGTTTTTCTTGCTTCCGAGGAGAGCCGCTATATCACCGGACAGACCTTGCTGGTGGACGGTGGAATATCTACCGGAGCGATGCGTGCGATGCCGGCGAAGCGTGCCAAGTCATCGTCGTAACCAGACGAAGCGAGACAGGAGAATGTATGGAACAAGAGAGTCAGAGGGATCCATTAAGAACGTCGCAACGTCATAAGAATGCCGTTCTCGCTGTGCTGAGTTTGGCGCTCATCGTGACGTTGGCCGCTGCAGCACAGACGGAGAACCCGAACTTCCGCAAGCATGCAGTCACCTTCGCGCAACCGCTGACCGTATATTTCATCGACGTCGAAGGCGGACAATCGACGTTGTTCGTCACGCCGTCGCATCAGTCTTTACTGGTGGACACGGGCTGGCCTGACAACAACGACCGCGATGCAGATCGCATCATGCAAGTGGTGAAGCAGGCAGGCCTCGACCACATTGACTATTTGCTGATCACGCACTTTCATGTGGATCACGTCGGCGGCGTCCCCAATCTCGTCAAGAAAATTCATGTCGACACGTTCATCGATCACGGAGTCAATCGCGAAACAACGGATGCAGTCACTGAAAAGGGTTTTGAGAAATATCAAGAAGTGCTGACGCAATCGCATGCGAAGCACATCCTTGCGAAACCCGGAGAGACGATTCCGTTAACCGGACTGACCACGACGATCGTCAGCGCGGATGGCGATACGCTCAAGTCCGCGCTTCCCGGTGCAGGCCAGCCGAACCCTTATTGCAAGAATTGTCTGACGCGGGCGCCGGATAAAACCGAAAATGGTCGCTCGGTTGGAATCGTGATGGAGTACGGCAAGATGCGTCTGGTCGACCTGGGTGATTTGACCTGGGACAAGGAAATGCAGCTGATGTGCCCGGACAACAAGCTGGGCAAGATGGACGTCTACGTGGTTTCGCACCATGGCTGGTATCCCAGCAGCAGCCCGGCGTTCGTCGATGGCATCGCGCCTCGTGTCGCGATTATGGACAACGGGGAACATAAGGGCGGATCGCCCGTTCCCTGGGAGACGATTGAGAAATCGCCGCGGATCAAGGACCTGTGGCAGCTGCATTACTCCGACGAAGGCGGCGCGGAGCACAATGTGGCGACGCCCTACATCGCGAACGTGAGGGGCGCGAATGGCGGCACCGACGGCCACTACATCCGGCTGCTCGCCTATCCGAACGGCAAGCTGGTGGTGTACAACTCGCGCACTGACAAAAGCAAAACGTATCCCGCTCCGCAGTAATCGCTGAGGTCCACGTCGAGGCTGTCCTTGATGGATGCTGAACAAGTTCGCGAAGCGCTGCTGAAGTTGCCGCACGTTGAAGAGACGATGCAGTGGGGTGCGAACCTCGTCTTTTGGGTGGGCGATAAAGCGATCGGCGGCAAAATGTTTGCGCTGGTCAATCTGGATGAAGACGGCAAGGGCGTCATTTCTTTCGCCGCCGGGCAAGAGCGCTATTCGGAGTTATTGGAGATTGATGGTGTTATTCCGGCGCCGTACATGGCGCGGATTTTCTGGGTGGCGTTGACGCGCTGGGATGCAATTCCAAGTCGCGAATTAATCGGCCTGCTCGCGCATGGTCGTGATCTGGTCTACGCGAAACTCCCCAAGCGCACAAAGGATGCACTGGCGATGCCACCGACCGCGCGAAGGAAATTAATCGCCGAACGCAGGAAGTTATTGGCCAGCCGCAAACGACCTAAGTCTTGATCGCGTCCATTTGCGACGTGTCGATCCGTTCAATTTTCCCCAGCAGAAATGCATAGCTCATGGTTCCAAGCAGCAGGAGAACGGCTGCCAAGGCAAAGGCTGCGGCGAAGTTGTGTGTCCAGCTAGCGAGATATCCGGTAATCACAGGCGCCAGGATGGCGGAGATCTGGCTTCCGAAGTTCATGATGCCACCCACCTTGCCGGTGCTGCTGGTCGGCACCAGGATGCTCGGCAGGGTCCATCCGACCGGAGCGGCGGCGGAGAGTCCCCCAATTCCAATGCAGAGCGACAATAGCGCTGGAGTCGGATGGTGAGTGAATGCGGGGCCTGCGACACCGAGGCCGCACAGCATTCCGACCAGCAGAACCGTGCGGCGTACCCGGGCAGCATTGTGCCCGTGGCGAATCAATGCGTCGACCAGCCAGCCACCAACAAAAATGTCGATGACGCCGGCGAAGAACCATGGCACACTGGCAGCCCACACCGCATGCGCCAGCGTGAGATGCAGTCCCGCCACTGCGTAACTTGGCAGCCAGGTGAGCAGCAGGTAAAAGCTGTAGTTGTAGGTGGCGAAGCCGATCATCGCGCCAAGAATCTTGCGTTGCCGCAGCAGATATCCTAACGGATAGGAGTTAGTAGTATTTGCCGTTGTCGCTGGCTCTGGATTGTTCTCAATGTGGGCTCGCTCTGCGGTAGAGAGCTGCGAATCGTCCGCCGGGTTGCGATAGATTTGCGCAAAGAGCGCGAAGTACATGAGGCTCAAAATACCGGTAAATGCGAAGCTGAATCGCCATCCAAAATGAATCAGCAGCAAACCGACGAACGGAATCCCTACCGCAGGACTGAATTTGGCGGCAGCGTCGAACATCGCGGTCGGCAGCCCACGTTCTTTCTCTGGAAACCAGCGACCCACGGCGGCCGCGCTCAGAGGAAAGATGGGCGATTCACCCACACCAAGTAGCAGGCGGGAAGAGAACAGACTAACGACGCCTTGGGAGGCAGCGGTTGCAAAGGTAGCGGCACTCCAGATAAAGGAGCTGACGACGCCGACTCGACGTAGCCCGAAGCGGTCCAACAGAACGCCCGATGGCAGCTGCAGCATGGCGTACGTCCAGCTGTAGGCGCCCAACAGATAGCCAAAGGCAACGGTGCTCAGGCCGAAAGCTTCATGCAGGGCTTGCTGGCCGACGGAGATATTCACCCGGTCCAGGTAGCTGATCATCACGCCGAGCGCCAGCAGCCAGGCAATTCGCCAGCGGCGGCGGCCTGTGCCAGCGTTTGTTGGATTTATGCGGATTGTGGATTCCTTCCATTGGGACGCGGACTGCGGACAATCGCGCAATTTTCTGGGATATTGGTGACCAGAGCCGCTTGCATCACGGCCAAAAATCCACGATACTGTATGTTCAGGGTCAATGGACGAAGTCTGTCTAGGCAGAGATCACTCTGCTTTCTCTCCTGCTATCAGAAAGGAATATATAAGCTGTGTTGATGATTCGTCTTTCGCGCGTTGGCGCTCGCAAGAAACCGTACTACCGAATCGTTGTGATCGAGAAGGACCGTGCCCGCGATGGACGCTCTATTGAGGTGGTTGGAACCTACAATCCCAGGACCAATCCCGCAACGGTCGATTTGAAAAAGGATCGCGTGGACTATTGGACGGGCAAAGGCGCCCAGCTTTCGGATCGAGTGACCAAGCTGGTTGCGTCCGCACCATCTGTGGCCCAGACGACATAAACTGGAATTTTACAGAGAATTTTTGATGGCGCAAACAAAAGCGCTTACATATTTAAGAGCGCGGCCTTCGGGCCGCGCTCTTCAGTTGGCGCTAAAAATGGGCGTCTCTGCTGCTCGAAATTTCATTTTCTGCCCAAAATACAAGATCTCAAAAGCGGGGTTCGCCTGTTTATCTAAAAAAGTAACCTCATTAGTGACTAATGAGTAAACCATAAATAAGCAGACAAATCGATTTTAATTCGGTATAAACGCATCAGATTTCAAACGTTTCACTTTATGGGGTTAAGGCATGTCAGAGAGTTCTGCGGAGCCGTCTGCAGTGGAGTTGATTACGGCAATCGCCCGTTCGTTAGTTGATAAGCCGGAAGAAGTTTCAGTCAACGCAACATCGAATGAAACTGGCACCGTCTTGCGACTGAGGGTCGATCCGACAGATGTCGGAAAGGTAATTGGTAAGCAAGGGCGGACCGCTAGATCGTTACGAACGATTCTAGGAGCGGTCAGCGTGAAACTGCATCATCGTTATAGCCTGGAGATTGTAGAGGAAGCCAAGGCAGATTCTGTTTCAGCGTAGTGTTTTTTCAGTTGAGTCTGCAGCATGCACTGTGCTCCCCCCACGTGCAACAATTACGCTGTGACGGACACCAAGCCAGCGGCCGAGCAATCCTGGGTACATGTAGCCCGGTTGATTCGACCTCAGGGACGTCGCGGCGAAGTGCTGGCGGAGATTCTTTCCGATTTTCCCGCCCGATTCGCGGAAATGCGCAATGCATTTCTATGGCGCGGCAACAGCCGTCCCGTAATCCCAATCATTCTTGAAAATTCCTGGCTGCATAAAGGCAAGGTTGTTTTGAAATTTGCCCAGGTGGATTCCATCTCCGCGGCGGAGGAGCTGCGAGGCGCGGACCTGGTAATTTCCGCTGAGGAACGGATGCCTCTCGAGACCGACGAGGTCTACATCAGTGATCTGATCGGTTGCGAATGTGTGGATGTCGGTGCGGTCGAGGCGACTTCCAATCGTCTCCTCGGAACGATTCGAGACGTCATTCAACAACAGCAGACCGCCGATCTTCTCATCGTCGCCGGCGTCGACGGCGTTGAGTACGAAATTCCATTTGCGAAGGCCTATGTGGTCAAGGTCGACGTGGCGGCTCGACGTGTGAAGATGCGCCTACCCCCGGGACTCCTGGAAGTGAATGCGCCGTTAACGGACGAAGAACGACGGGCGCGCGACGCATCGCCCGAGCCAGAATCCTAGAGCTCCTTTGGACATCTGCGAAACCGAGTGCATACCATTGAAGAATGAGAGTGTTGATATTGGGCGCGGGTGTTGCCGGTCCAACTTTGGCGTATTGGCTGGCTCACTTTGGATTTGAACCAACGGTAGTGGAGGCGGCCCCGCATTTGCGAACCGGCGGGTACATCATTGATTTCTGGGGCGCGGGGTTCGATATCGCCGAACGCATGGGGCTGCTGCCCCAGATTCAGAGCAAGGGATACAAGGTCCAGGAACTGAGGGTCGTCAACCGTGAAGGAAAGCGAGTGGCCGGATTTCCTGTCGATGCGTTCTTTCGTCTGACGCACGGGCGATATGTGAGTCTGCCCAGAACGGAGCTTGCCTCGTCCATCTTCAGCACAATCGACGGCCAGGTTGGTACCATCTTTGGTACCACAGTGGATCAGATTGAGCAGACCAGCGCAGCTGTTCGGGTTCGATTCACATCCGGAGAGACACAGGAGTTCGACCTGGTCGTAGGAGCGGACGGTCTGCATTCGCGAGTTCGCGAGCTCGCATTTGGCCCGGAAAAGAATTTCGAAAAATATCTCGGTTTCAAGGTGGCGGCGTTCGTCGTCGACGGATATCAACCGCGCGATGAGCTGGTCTATGTGATGTATACGGAAGTGGGCCAGCAGGCAGCACGATTTACCATGCGAGACAACCAGACCATGTTCCACTTCACCTTTGCAGACGCTAACGTTGATGGTCCACGCGATGCCGAGGGTCAGAAGGCACAGCTGCGGAAGCGATTCGAGAACAGTGGCTGGGAGTGTCCGCAGATCTTGAGCACACTCGACTCGACCGACGATTTTTATTTCGACCGGGTAAGCCAGATCCGCATGGATCCAAAGCAGGGCTTGTGGAGTCGGGGAAGAGTCACGTTGGTGGGTGATTCGGCGTTCTGCGTTTCGCTGTTAGGGGGCCAGGGTTCCGCGCTGGCGATGATTGCGGCGTATATCCTCGCAGGGGAACTGTCCCGCTGCAAAGGCGACTATGCGGCAGCCTTCGCGCGGTATCAGAATCTGTTTGGACCCTTCGTACAAAAGAAGCAGGATGCGGCGCTGCGGTTCGCTTCATCCTTCGCGCCGAAATCAAAGTTCGCGCTCTACCTGCGGAATCAGATTTTCAACCTGATGGCAATTCCGTGGATTGCAAATCTCGCACTCGGCAGTGGGCTTGCCGACAAAATTGATTTGCCGAACTACTGATTGCCTCCGCTCGCGGGACAACGCGAAGGCGCGCCAAGGATTATTTTGTAGGCGGTTCTTGCGGGATGGCTTCTCCATCGGAACGAGGATCGGAACCGGCGAAATTGACATCACGCTTAGTATCGCGGACCACGGCTTCGCCTTGCCCCACGGTGAATGAATACGGCTGCAGTAGTTCGATCTGCTGTCCTCGTTTGGTCAGCTCTTCGCGCACCGATTCCGGAATTCCGGGTTCCATCTGAACATCGCAGCCGTCGAAGGTCTGCTTGGTAAATCGCGCTTGCTCCAGTGCGGCCTGCACATTCATTCCATAGTCGACAACATTCGCAACAAATTGAGCGTGCGCTTGCGCCTGGTTCCAACCGCCCATGATGCCAAAGCCGATTCGGATGTCACCTTTTTCCATGAAGGCTGGAATGATGGTGTGGAGGGGGCGCTTATGTCCGGCCAGCGAATTAGGTTGGCCTGGAGTGAGGCTGAATCCAGCGCCGCGGTCTTGGAAGGAGAAGCCTAATCCGGGCGCCACCATTCCAGTGCCGTAGCCTTCATAGTTGCTCTGGATCAGCGAGACGATATTTCCGTCTTTATCGATGGTGGAAAGATAGATGGTGGTTTTGCCGTGGGCGTTCAGGTATTGCGTCAGGTCAGACGGCAGCACCTGGCAGGAGGCGTGATTCATGTCGATCAATTTGGCGCGCTGCTTGGCCAGATCCTTCGAGAGCATTGCCTGGACTGGAATGGGAGTAAAGCGCGGGTCGCCGACGTAGCGGTACATGTCCGCATACGCCAGTTTCTTCGCCTCGATCATCACCTGCAACGCGTCGGCAGAATTATGTCCGTACTTCGCCATGGGGAACTGCTCCATGATGTTCAGCATGGAGAGCGCGGCAACCCCTTGACCGTTCGGCGGCAACTCGTAAACAGTCCATCCGCGATAGGTAGTGGAGATTGGCTCGACCCACTCCGGTTGAAAGTCCGCGAAGTCTTCGCGTGTGTGCGTGCCGCCCTGGGAACGCAGAAACTTGACCATGGTATCGGTCATGGGGCCGTTGTAATACGCATCTCTGCCGTGCGCCGCAACCTGTCGCAGCGAGTTGGCGAGCGCGGGATTGCTGAAACAGGTCGCCAAGCTGTGGCGCGACACCTCCGGGGAGATAGGTTTCTTTGTAGCCAGGCTGCTGCATATCCCTTTTGCTGACCCAGTAGCGTGCGTTGCGCTCGGCTAGGGGAAATCCATTCTGCGCATAGTAAATCGCCGGTGCCAGCGTTTTGCTGAACGGCATCGTACCGAAGCGATCTTTCAGGGCTTGCCAACCAGCGACAGCACCAGGGATGTCGATGCTGTGAACCCCAATGGGATCGATGCTGTCGATGTGATGGGATTTCAGATAATCGATAGTGAGCGCTTTTGGCGTCCAGCCGCTGGAGTTGAGTCCGTAAAGCTTGCCAGTCTTCGCGTCATAGTAGAGCGCGAACAGATCGCCGCCCATACCGTTCACGTAAGGCTGAACAACACCCATCACGGCGTTGGCCGCGATGGCCGCGTCAATCGCATTTCCTCCTTCTTCCAAAATGTGGGCGCCGGCTTGCGACGCCAGAAATTGTGGCGCAGCAACGATGCCAAATTTCGTGACCACCATGGATCGGCCTTGCCCGGGCACCGAAGCAAACTGCTGAGCGAGCAGCGTGGTGGACGCTAAGAACGCCAGGGCCGCTGTGCGAGCAATGATCTTCATACCGTTTCTCCTGCTGGAGCGTTGGATTATTTTGCAGCGGCTGCGTTGTCGAGCTCGGTTGCGATGTGTTCGATAAAGTCCGCTTCATTCTCAATTGCCTGACCAACGAGAACGATCTGTGCAGTCGCTTCGTCGAAGCGGTTCTGCTCGATGGCCTCGCGAACTCCCGGCAAAGTCTTGGCGTCGTAGCCCGTGTACCAACCGGGAGCGTAGATCAGATTCTGCATCCACGGTCGACGCGGCAGACCTTGGGGATTTGTGAGTTTTCGCGCAGCCTGAGTTAACTCTTCATTGATGGCGGCCAGACGTTCGGGTGTGATGTTTCCGTTCAGCACACGGGTACGAGCTTCATTGAAATGGGCGGCGGATTTGTCGAGCGATGCCAGCGCATTGTCGAGCGGTGCGAAGTTGAGATAGGGCGGTATGGCCAGCGATGGCGGAGCGACCATTGGATGTCTCGGATCGCTGGTCAACGCATATGCGTTCATCTGCAACGCAGCGGCACGTTCCTTCGCTTCTTTCTGCCGGGTCCGCAAGCAGCTCTTTCACTTCGCGATCGTAGATGTGGAGCGTGTCGGCCAGGGCTGCGAAATCGTACGGCAAGACATCTGCCTGTGCCATTCGCAGCACCAGGGCACCGTCTGTTTGCGCCAGGGCGCGACCGTAGACATAGTTCGAGTCAGCGAAATGGGAGTACCAGTAAAAATCGTCGTAGATGGAATGGTAGACGCCGGCGCCATTATCTTCGCCGCCGTAGCTGACGTTGAGAGAAGCGACGCCGAGGTGATCGATAAACGCAGTGAAGTCGGAGCCGGTGCCGAGCGGGCCGATGCGAAGGTCATTGCGCGTGGCGACTTCTTTGCGAACTTCGGGTGAACCATTTAACAACTCCCATGCGCGCAGCCGCTGCCATGATGAGACGTTGGTCTCTGGATCGGTGACGGATTGTGCGACCTGATTGACCAACGGTTCCAGCGAGTGTGAACCCTGGGCTGCCAGGTAGCCGCGCTCGTTGCCGTCGCTGTTGATGTAGACGGCGGCATGCTTGCGTAGCTCAGCAGCATGCTGCTCCGCCCACTCGGTTGAGCCAAGCAGCATGGGCTCTTCGCCGTCCCAGGAGAAATACATGATGGTGCGTTTCGGCTTCCATCCAGTTGCGGCCAATTGACCGATGGCGCGAGCCTCTTCCAGCAGCGCAACCTGTCCTGAGATGGGATCGTCAGCGCCATTCACCCAGGCATCATGATGATTGCCGCGCAGCACCCACACATCCGGTTCTTCTGAGCCGCGCATGGTCGCGACTACGTCATAGACCGGCTTCAGGTCCCAATTGAATGCGAGCTTCAGATGAACCTTGGTTTTCGACGGGCCGATGCGATAGGTGATGGGAAGACCGCCGCGCCAATCGGCGGGAACAGGAGGCCCTTGCAGTGCGGCCAGCAACGGCTGGGCATCTTGATAGGAAATGGGAGTAACGGGAATTTTGGGCAGGGAAGGCGCATCTTCCCGCTTCAGACGCTTGGCATCGGTGGTCGCGCCGATTCCCGGCGTCAGCGGGTCGCCGGGATAGGACGGGGCATCCAGCACGCTGCCGCGTTGCACACCTTCCGCGGGACGCATGGGGCCATCGGGAAAAACCTGGTTGACGGCGTATCCGTCGTCCGCGGGATCGGAGTAGATGATGCAACCGACCGCGCCGTGTTCCGCGGCAATCTTCGGCTTGATGCCTCGCCAGGAAGCGCCGTAGCGGGCGATAACAATTGCGCCTTTGACAGAGATGCCGTAGCGTGCCAACTGCTCGTAGTCTTCAACCAGCCCGTAGTTCACATAGATCAGCGGCGCGGTCACATCTCCGTCTGGGAGAGTACGCGTTATACGTCGGCAGTTGTTCGTCTTTTTGATTGCTGGTTGGATCTCCGGCGACGGCAGGCTCTTCGAGCGTGGCATGAAAATTTCCCATCTCCAGCAAACGGGTTTTGGGAGTAGGGAAGAGAACCTGGAAGGTCTCGATATGGGCGTCCCAGCCCCATTTTTTGTACTGCGCCAGAATCCATTCCGCGTTTTGTTTGTCGTACGGCGATCCGACATGATGTGGGCGAGCGCTCAGCAGCTTCATATTCTCGCGCATGCGCTGCGGGTCAGGGATGGCGGCAAAACGCTTCTCTAAATCGGCTTCGGTCTTGGCGTCGGCCGCAGAAAATCCCAGCATGGCCGGCGATTCTGATTGCTGCGCGTTTGCCGGGTTTGGCACGGCGATGACCGACCAAAAGAAAAAGAGCGGACAGATACAGAGTTGCGTGGCGCAAGCTTCCTCCCCAGTTGCAGGAAATTTCTCGATCAGCATTTGCGGGGGATTTCTCGTGTGCCGTAATCGTACTACGCCAACGGCACCCACTCAGGATGCAAAGCTTGCGAGTTCGGCAAAGAACCGGAACATTCGTTTCCGTCTTCGCGGGTGTTGTTGTAGGCTTGGCAAGGGGCTGCCGCAGGCGGTCGACCCTTTCTGAACCCTATGCCGACACCCGAGAAACCCGACGACCAGCGGAAGATTGCGCTGCGAGAATTTGTGCAGGCGGAATCGATGATCCAGATTGCGCTGGTGCTGCCGATTTCCTGCATTGTTGGGTGGGCGATTGGGGATTATCTCGACCATAAACTGCACCAATCCTGGATCGGCATCGCAGGGCTGGCGGTGGGAATTGCGGCCGGCTTTGTCCAGGTGATTCGAATGGCCAACCACGCCAATCGCAGCGACGATAACAAATGACCTCTGAAACTAGCACGCCTGTACAGACAAGCGAGTCCAAATCGCCTGAGACCGCGCCAACGCCCGCGCCGGGCAGTTTGATTCAATTCAATGAAGAAGATATTCGCCGCACGCTGCGCCGCGCGCTGATTCTCGCCGGTGCTGCTGTGCTGGTGGCATCGCCCGATTTTATGGGCCTGGCTGGGTTGGCGCACATGCCTGACATTTGTCATCGGCGTCGCCATTTCTGCCACAGGAATTGTGGAATGGCTGCAGTTGCTTACCGCCATGATGTCCAGGATGGAAGAAGGGCGAACCCCAGTTCCAATGGGCCGCGTATTGGTAATGTTTTTCCTGCGTTTGGCAGTCGCGGGCGTGCTCTTATATGCTAGTCTAAACAGTTTGCATGGCTCTGTTTATGCGTTGCTGGCTGGGCTGGCTGTATCTCTGCTTGCCCTGACGGTGGAATCGATCCGGCTGGTGTTTCGGACCGGGTGATTCTTCTTATCCATCCGACGTTGGCCTGATGCAGCAAAGCTTAAAGAACCAGGATAGAAAGTACGAACGATGCCCCTCCAACATTTCCTTGCCCACATTCTGAATCACCTGTTCGCCGGGCCGGTAACGGCCATGATGAACTGGATTGGCCATCCGCCACTCAATCCGGCGGCACCGATCAACGGCGTGTTCACCATGGAGATCATCGCGTTTCTGATCCTGCTGATCTTCTTCATTCTGGTTCGGGCGACGCTGAGCGTGGAAAAGCCGAGCGTGCCGCAGCGGCTGGCGGAGATGATCGAGGAATTCGTCACTAACCAGACAGAGCCCATCATCGGCCACAAATACAAGGTCTATTTGCCGTTTCTGGCGGCGCTGGTCATGTTTGTGCTGGTCGACAATCTGCTGGGGCTTGGTGCCGGATGTTGAAACCCCCACTTCCAGCCCGGTGGTGCCGCTGGGATTCGCATTGGTGACCTTCTTCTACTATCACTGGCAGGGCCTAAAAGAAAATAAAGCAAAGTATGTCAAGCAGTTTGTTGGGCCCGTCTGGTGGCTTTCTCCGCTGATGATTTTGATTGAGCCGGTCTCTCACATGGCGCGTGTGCTCTCACTGACGGTTCGTCTGTTCGCGAATATGTTTGCCAGTGACTTGTTGATTTTGATTTCATTCATGTTGATTCCGGTGTTTTTGCCGGTGGCGTTTATCATTCTGCACCTGCTGGTGTCACTGATTCAGGCGTATGTGTTCATGATGCTGGCCTCCATTTACATTGGGCAGGCGATTGCGCACGAGCACTAGGAATTCAAGTTTTGCTGGAGTTTGCATTCCCCTCCAGCGGTAGTACCCCCGAAGGTGAGCCTGGGGACGCAGCAGGGCAGGCGTCCACGTCGCACTCAGCGGGAGATCTTAAGAAACTATCGGAGTTACATACATGCGTACCATGCAAAAAGTTTTTATGATGCTATCGGTGCTGTGCCTGGCCGTTCCAGCCTTTGCGCAAGCCAGTGGCGGCGATTCCTCCCATGCCAGTATGGTGGCGATTGCAGCCGGCATCTCGATGGCGATTGCCTCCGGGCTTTGCGGATTGGGTGAGGGTTACGCGGTGGGGTCATCCTCACTGGCGATTGCTCGCAATCCCGGCGCGCGGCCGGCAATTTTCCTGTTCCTGGTGCTGGGCCTGGCCTTTATTGAATCGCTGGCGCTGTTTACATTCGCCATTATTTTCATCAAGGTAAAGTAAGAAACTTCAAGTTTCACGCGAACAGCCTCCGGCAACGGAGGCCGTTTGTGTTTGTATGCTGAATTCCGTTAGGACAGGCTCGGTTTGTGATGGATGAAAACTATTTGTCGCTACGCGGTCCGATTGAGCGCGAGGAAGCTGGTTTGGTGCTGCGAATTCCGTTGGACGCGGGCGGCGAGCAGTTGCGCCTGGTTTGCGAGGCAATCTCGCAGATTGACGGGAATGATCTTGTGATTTTCATCCCAGATTGGTTGGCGGAAAAGATCCAGGTGGCCGAGGGCACGGAGGTCTACGTTGACGACCGCGATGGCAAACTAAACATCACAAAAGCCTCTACTCACTAGCACGCACGCTGGCCCAGGGTTGTAATCTGCGTTGGATTGCATCCGTAGAACCTTGGTCGAAGCATCCGCAAGCGAATCTGTCTTGATTACTGGCTGAGCGAGACCAAGCCTGGAGAAGGCTGACTAACAACGGGCTGAGCGGTAAAGGTGGAGGCACCGGCGCGGGCGAGGTCGAGGAAGCGTCCGGGGAAAATTCCTAATACGAATACGGCCAGCACCAGGATTGCCATCGCGAGCACAAATGCGGGGCGGGCATGGATCGTGTCAGCGTCTCGGTGATCTGCGGGGGATGCCGGCACCATGTACATCTGGCCTAGCAGGCGCAGGTAGTAAAACGCTGCCACACCGCTGTTCAGCAGGCCGAGGATGGCCAGCCAGGCGTTGCCGGAATTGACGGCCACGGTGAAGACATAAAATTTGCCGAAGAAGCCGGCAGTAAAGGGAATGCCAATCAGCGAAATCAGAAAGACGGCAAAAGCGGCGGCCGCGACAGGATGGCGTCGTGCTATTCCCGCAAAATCGCTGAGATCGGTTTTGGATTCGTTATAGCCGGAAAGATAGCCGATGATGCCGAAGGCGCCGACGTTCATGGCGGCATAGGCGGCGGTGTAGAAGCTGGCAGCGGCAATCCCCATGGGAGCCAGGGCGGTGAAGGCGACCAGCAGATATCCCGCATGCGCAATCGAGGAGTAGGCCAGTGTGCGCTTGACATTGCGCTGCGTAAGCGCGCCCAGGTTGCCAATCGTCATCGACAGTACGGCGAGAATCCAGACCATCGGCATCCAGACGTGGGTTGCCGTGCCAAAGGCGCCATACGTGATGCGCAGCAGTACGGCAAATGCGGCGGCCTTGGGTGCGGTCGACATCAATCCGACGACGGGGATGGGTGCGCCTTCGTAGACATCGGGCGTCCACACATGGAACGGAGCCAGCGATACTTTGAAGCCGAGACCGATCAGCATCATGCCGAAGGCGATGGTCAGCAACAGCGGCGACGCCCCGCCGGCGACACCTTTGGCGATGTCGTAAATATTCGTCGAGCCGGTAGCGCCGAAGCAGAGCGCGATGCCGTAGAGAAAAAATGCGGTGGCAAAGGATCCCAGCAGAAAATATTTGATGGAGGCTTCAGAACTGGTCGCACTGCGCTTGCGATATCCAGCGAGGATGTAAGTCGAGATGGACGAAATCTCCAGGCTGATGAACACCATCAGCAAGTTCGACCGAGCAGGTCATCAGCATCATGCCAGTCGCGCCGAACATGATCAGCGCGTAGTATTCGCCGACGTAGCTGTTGTGGCCTTCGAAATAGTCGAGCGAGATGAGCAGCGTGACCAGCACAATGCCGCCGATGACCAGATGGAAGAAGACACTGAAGGCATCCGACTGCACGGTGCCGAAAAATGCTGTTCCTGCTGGGAGAGAAAGCTGATACACACTGGCCGCGATGGCCGCCAGCGTGCCAAGGATGGCGAGGATGCCGAGCGGCTTGCGGCTGGTTTTCGGCTTCAAAACCGCTTCTACTAGCATGACCAGCACGCCGGTCAAGCGTCATCAGAATTTCCGGCAAAATGCGCAACGCGGGAGCGACTGCGGAGGAGCTCATCGACGGATTCATCGGGCAGCTCCTTGTGTCGTCGCGTTCGTTGTCGAAGGTGATGCCAGGCTTGGCGATATACCGTCGCAGCTCCATCGACGCTTTTGCTGGGGCCATCTCGGGAACCGTCAGATCAATCGCCCGCATCCAGAAGACAGAGGCGACTCCCATGGCAATCATCAAGGCAATTGTGGGCCATACGGCGGCTCGTTCTCGCCAATTCACATCTTTGGCCGAAACCGCGGCAACGCCGGTAGACGGCTGACCATAAAACACCCGCTGCACCATCCACAGCATGTAGGAGGCGGAGAGGATCACGCCCAACGTAGCTGCGGAAGTGATGCCGGGATGGGTCTGGAAACTGCCGCTCAGAATAAGAAATTCTCCGACGAAGACATTCAGCGACGGCAATCCGATCAGGGATAACGTCGTGATGACGAACAAGACTGCCAATCCCGGCAACTTGGTCGCAATGCCGCCGAGCTGGGTCATATCGTAGGTTCCATAGCGCTCATACAGGATGCCGAGCAGCATGAAGAACGCGCTGGCGGAAACGCTTTCATTCAGGATTTGATAGGCGGCGCCATCCATGCTGGCCGCGGTAAAGGCGTAGATGCCAAGCACGATGAAGCTGACTGCGCTCAAAGTGGCGTAGGCGGCGAGACGCTTCAGATCCGTTTGCACCAGCGCCATTAAAGCTCCGTAGAGAATGCCGATGGCGCCGAGCGCGACCATCAGCGGTGCAATGTGCGCGGCCTGGGCAGGGAAAAGGCCGACGTGCCAGCGCAGCAGGGAATAGAGGCCAAGCTTGCCGGCCAGAATCATGGCGACGGCTGTCGGGGCTTCGCTGATGCCATCGCGCAGCCAGCCGTGCAGCGGAAATACCGGTACCTTGACGGCGAAGGCGAGCAAGAACGCGAGCGACGTGATCCACAGTCCAGTCGCGTGCGCTCCGTTCCACTGATGCATCTGCTGCTGCAACTGGACAATATCAAAAGTCCCGGTCTGACCATAGAGCCACAGCATTCCGACCAGCAGAAGTGCGGAGGGGATGAAGGCATACAGGAAAAATTTGATGGCAGCGCCACGACCATTTGTCCGGCCATACATGCCGATCAGCAGCGCGAGAGGGACAATCGATAACTCCCAAAATGCGTAGTAGAGGATCAGATCGAGCGCAACGAAGACACCGTACATTGCGGTCTGCTGCAGCAGAAGGAGCGCATAAAATTCGCGCGTGCGGTCTTGAACCACACGCCAGGAGATGAGCACGCCGAGCGGCGCCAGGAAAGATACCAGCACCACCAGCCACATCGACAAACCGTCGACGCCAACGTGGTACTGGATGGCAGGGTTGCTGATCCAGGGAATGTTCAATTCAAACTGGAAACCTTGCTGCTGATGGTAGTTAAAGTGCGCCGGCAAATGCAGCGCCATCACAAAGAGAAACAGCGTCAGCAGCAGAGAAAATACCTGAGGAGCGCGCCCGCGCCTCGGCAACAACAGCACCACCACCGCGCCAGCCGCGGGTAGAAAGGTGAGCCATGTAAGAATGCTTGCGTTCAACTTGACAGTCCTTCCTTACCTAAAACGAATGCGCCAGATATAAAACCACGACCAGCACTGCTGCCGCGCCCGCGGCCAGCCAGCCAGCGTAGGAACGAATATTTCCCGATTGCATGCGGCGAATGCCTGAGCTTGCGCCATTGGCTGTTGCAGTCATGGCGGTGTTTGCGCCATCAATGATGCCGGCCTCAATTCCGCGTCCCAAAACATTTCTTGAGAAGGCGAGAATTGGACCGACAATGACGGCTCCATAAATTTGGTCGACCCAATATTTGTTCCAGATCAAGGTGTAGAGTGCCTTCGCATTCTGTGCCGCGCGATCGGCCAATTGCGGCTTGCGACGGTACATGAGGTCGGCGAGCCACCAGCCAAACAGAGCGACCAGCATTGATACGCCGGCAAGAATTCTATCCAACTGAGCATCGGCGGCTGTCGCGGCGGCCGTTGGAACCACGTTGGCTGCAGTCTCAAAGACGGGATCCAGAAAATGCGCGATCCAATCATGTCCGCCTAAGGCTGTGGGCCATCCAATCCATCCACCGGCAAGCGAAAGAATTCCCAGGATGACGAGCGGTAGCAGCATGGCCCAGGGACTTTCATGCACACCGTGCGAGCCATGTTCGCCATGACCGGCGCTCGATTCGTCGTAACGAGCGGTGCCGAAAAACGTCATGTACCAAAGCCGGAACATATAGAACGATGTCAGGCCCGCGGTGATCAAGCCAACCGCCCACAGGATTTTGCCGTCGTGCGGGGTGATGAAGTCTGCCGCCAGGATTGCGTCTTTGCTGAAGAATCCAGCGAAGGGAAACAATCCGCTGATGGCTAAGACAGCGGCCGTCATGGTCCAGAAGGTGACTGGCAATTTCTTGCGCAGACCGCCCATATTGCGCATATCCTGCTCGCCACCGAGAGCGTGAATCACGCTGCCCGCTGCCAGGAATAAAAGCGCTTTGAAGAAGGCGTGGGTGACCAGGTGGAAAATCCCCATGGAGTAGGCTGTGACGCCACAAGCCAGAAACATATACCCCAGCTGCGAGATGGTGGAGTAGGCGAGGACGCGCTTGATATCGGTCTGCAAAATTCCGATGGTCGCCGCAAAGAATGCGGTAGCCGCGCCGATGATGGCGACGATCGCAAGTGCCAGAGGTGAGCGCCCGAAGAGGACATGTGCGCGCGCCAGCATGTAGACGCCGGCGGTCACCATGGTGGCGGCGTGGATGAGGGCCGAGACGGGCGTGGGACCTTCCATCGCGTCCGGCAGCCAGACATATAGGGGAATCTGCGCCGATTTACCTGTCGCTCCAAGCAGCAACAGCAAGGCGATGGCTGTCAGGAAACCGCCCTGCAATTCAGGATGCGCGGTGATATTCGCAAACACCTGCTGAAAACTCAGCGTGCCGAAGTGAGCGATGATCAGGAACATCGCCAGCAGAAATCCGAAGTCGCCAACCCGGTTGACGATGAAGGCTTTCTTGCCGGCATTCGCGGCAGAATCCTTGGTGTAGTAAAAGCCGATCAATAAATAGGAGACGAGTCCGACACCTTCCCAGCCGACAAACATCAGCAGGAAATTGGCAGCCAGCACCAGCGTCAGCATGAAAAACAGAAACAAATTCATGTAGCTGAAGAAGCGCCAGTAGCCATCCTCGGCAGCCATGTAGCCGACGGAGTAGAGGTGAATCAGCAGCCCAACTCCAGTGACGACCAGCAACATGACCAGCGTCAGCTGATCCAGCAGAAAAGAGAAGTTGGCGTGAAAGCCCGAGACGGCAATCCATGGGGTCGCAAAGCTTTCGAGATAGGGCAGCGCCAAGCCTTGACGGACCTGCTCCACAATCCACAGAACCTGCACGAACGCCGCGGCAGGGAACAGCAGCGCGACCGCGGATACGAGCGCTTTCGGCAGGCGTCTGCCCAGAATCGCATTGATCGCGAAGCCCGCCAGCGGGAGTAGCGGTAGCAGCCAGAGATGCAGAGAAGGTGTCATAGTTTCATCAAGTCGATCTGGTCGACATTCAACGTATTGCGTGAGCGGAACAGCGAGATGATGATGGCCAGACCGACAGCCGCCTCCGCAGCGGCGACGACCATGACGAAGAAAACGAAAATCTGACCGCTGACCTGGTGCCAGTGGTTGGCGAAAGTGACGAAAGCCAGGTTGACGGCATTCAGCATCAACTCAATCGACATGAAAATGGTAATGACATTGCGCTTGATCAGAAATCCGCAAATGCCGATGCAAAAAAGTGCAGCGCTCAGGATGAGATACCAGACGATGGGCACGGTCATCTCAGTGCTCCTTCCGTGCGAGAACAACCGCGCCAAGAATCGCGACCAGGATCAATACGGACGTGACCTCAAACGGCAGCAGAAGGTTGCGGAACAATACGCGGCTTAGGTCACTGGTCGTAACCAGAAAGGCGCCGAGCCGAGTGCCACCGAAGCTGATGCGCAACGTGAGGAATGTCGAGGCGAGCACAGTGAACAGCGCCAGCACCCCGGGAATGCCAGCGAGATAGGCCGCGCGGCTGCCGTGAGTACGCTCCTCTTCGCCGGCGTTCAGCAGCATGATCACGAACACGAACAACACCATAATGGCGCCGGAATAGACGATGATTTGTGCCAGGGCAAGGAACTCCGCGCCCAGCAAAAGATATAGAACGGCGAGCGAAGACATGACTACGATCAGCGACAAAGCGCTGTTGATCGGGTGCCGCTGCAGCAGCAGGTTGAGCGCGCCGCCCAGGCACAAAAGTCCGAAGAGGATGAAGACAGCTACATTCATCGTGATCCAATTCCAGCGGATGCCTGTGGAAGATTAGCCATGGAATGCCAGCACCAGACTGGTTGCCATCACATTCACGATGGCAATCGGCAATAGATACTTCCAGCCGAAACCCATCAGCTGGTCATAGCGGAAACGCGGCAGCGTACCGCGCACCCAGACGTAAAGAAACAGAAAACTAAATACCTTAAGAACAAACCAGAATACCGGCAGCAACGCTTGCACGATCGGGCCGCCGATGGCTGGCAAAAGATTGCCGAAGGGGCTTGACCAGCCGCCAAGAAATAGAACGGTAGCGACACAGCCGACTGTAATCATGTTGGCGTACTCGGCCATGAAAAACATGGCGAACTTCATCGAACTGTATTCAGTGTGATATCCGGCGGTCAGTTCGCTCTCTGCTTCCGGCAGATCGAACGGGGTGCGATTGGTTTCAGCAAATGCGGCGCACAGATATATAAAGAAGGCGACAAATTGGAATCCGCCAAAAACATTCCACGAAAGAGCGCCGTGCGTGTTCTGCAGGTTGACGATATCTCGCAGGCGCAGCGATCCGGTGCGCAAGACGATTCCAATCACGGAGAGGCCAAGGGCAAGTTCGTAGCTGACCATTTGCGCGGAAGAGCGTAGCGAACCGAGAAGCGAATATTTATTGTTCGACGACCAGCCGGAGAGGGCGATGCCGTAAACGCCGATGGACGTGACGCCAAGAATCACCAGCAGGCCGATATTCAGGTCGGCGATCTGGAACATGTCGACGCCGTGCCAGCGAATATTTTCGCCGAACGGGATCACGCCGATCGAGATCAGCGCGCAGGATAACGCGATGATGGGCGCCAGGATAAACAGCGGGCGAAACACCGCGGTGGGCATCAGATCTTCTTTTAAGAAAAGCTTCAGGCCATCTGCCAGCGGCTGCAGCAGTCCGAAGGGGCCAACGCGCGAAGGTCCCCAGCGGTTCTGGATACGGCCCACCAACTTCCGCTCCAGAAGCACCGTATAGGCAACAGCCATCAAAAAGATGACCGTCACCACGGCGACTTTCAGCAGGTTCAGGAGAACAAAGATCAGAATATTCACGTGCGTTTCATTTCCACTTCTAAAACCCTCATGGCTCGTGCGCACACAAGCAGCGCGACGTGCCCGACCTCAAGAATTACCTGTACATCAGTCTGCAGCGACCATGCTTTTTTTCGCTTGAAACACTTCCACTTCGTTCAGCTTTTCGCTGTAATGTCCCAACGTGCCGGAGGTGAACAGCGTGTCGCCCGAAGGCATCACTCCATCCGGTCGATTGGCGATTTTCGAAATTTGGACCAGACTGGCGCCATCCGGAGCAACATGCTGGCTCGCTCCGGCAAGCAGATCGATGCGATCGAAGTCGTATCCCGGAACCAGGCGTTGAATCTCGTCAAGAATCGCATTCGGATCGAACGGGCTGAGCTTCGGCTCGAGGTTATGCGCCGCCAGCCAGATTCCGTGGCGATCCGCTTCACCCGATTGCGCTCCGCGGGATTGACCCATATCTGCGCGCACACCCTTGCCGAAGGGAACCAGCGTGTGCACATCTTCTCCCATAGTGTCGGCAATGCGAACGATCAATTCCAGGTCAGATCGAACGCCGGCTCGGTCTGCCGCTTGTTTCACCTGCTGCAGGTCGCCGAATGTATTGGTGACGGTGCCGGATTTCTCGTAGAGATTCGATGTTGGCAGGATCACGTCGGCCAGCTTCGCGGTCGCAGTCATGAACATGTCCTGCACCACAACAAATGTATTGCGCAAAGCTTCAGGGGAGACACCGAGGCGCTCCACCGGATCATCGCCAACAATATAGAGGGCGGCCAGTTCGTTGCGTGCAGCCGCGTCGAGCATCTGCGGCAGATCCAAGCCTGCCTGCTTCGGCGTCCGTGTGCCGTACTCGGTCGCGAATACCATCGCCCGATTCAACGGGGATGATAGCCCGGCAGCAAGTCAGGATAGAGGCCCATATCGGCAGCGCCGCGGGAGTTCACATAATCTCCCAGGCAGGCGAATTTTGTGTCGGGCAGCGATAGGCCGAATTTCACCAGCGCGTCGATCGAGTCACCGCGCAGTTCCGATCCAAAAACAATCAGCAGATTTGGCTCGTTGCGGAGCGCATCTTTGAGGGCTGCGGCATCCTCGCCAAAACTGGCTGAACCACCGGCAAGGAAGTTTGCAAATTCGCTATATGCGTCTGCTGGAATCTGAACGAAGGATTTTGCCTGGTGGCGCAGTTTGATTTCGCGATGGTTCGCTAGATAAATGTGTGTGTTGTTGTGACGGAAATTAGTGCGCAGATTCCACGCCAGCAGTGGATGCTGTTCCGTCGGGTCGTCACCGAGGACGAAGATTGCTTTTGCAGAGCCTGCGTCGGCAACGCTTGCCATCCGATGACTCTGTCCCGCCAAGGCGCCCATGAAGCGGACATAGTCGGTGGTGCGATGGTGGTCGATATTATTGGTGCCGAAGGCGCTGCGTGCGGTCTTCTGCAGCAGATAGGCTTCTTCATTCGTAATACGGGTCGAACCGATGACGCCAATGCTGGAACCGCCCCGCTCATCACGAGCCGCGCGAAATTTCTGCGCGACCACCTTAATCGCGTCTTCCCAACTGGCAGGGGCAAACTCGCCGTTTGACTGGCGAACCAGCGGCTGCGTCAGGCGTTCCTCGCTATTTGCGAAGTCGAAAGCGTAGCGGCCTTTGACGCAGAGAAATTCGCCATTCAATCCGCTCTTGTCGCGATTGTCGCCGCGAACAATCTGCATGCCATCGTCGCTGCGGCGCACGCCCAGTGTGGTTTTGCAACCATCGCCGCAGTGGGTGCAGATGGTACCGACATGCGTCATCTCCCACGGCCGTGTCTTGTAGCGATAGGTGTCGGAGGTGAGCGCGCCCACCGGGCAAATGTCGATGCACATGCCGCACTGTTCGCAGTCCAATTGATGTTGATCGTTCGGCGCGATGACGGATCCGGAGTTGCGCTGCTGAATGCCAAGCGCGGCCACGTCCATGCCTTCATTGCAGACGCGAACGCAGCGATAGCAGAGAATGCAACGGGGACGATCGAAGAAGACGACCGGGGACCACTGCTGCTCCTCGCGGTGATTCTTGATCTCGATGAACTGCGAGCCGCCGGCGCCGTACTTGAAGGTCATGTCCTGCAATTCACACTCGCCGCCTGCGTCGCACACCGGGCAGTCGAGCGGATGATTGGCGAGCACCAGTTCCAGCATGGCTTTTCGCGCCTGCTTGATCTCGTCGGTTTCGGTTGCAACGATCATGCCTTCAGCGATTGGAGTGGTGCAGGCCGTTTGTAGCTTCGGCATTTTTTCAATGCGCACCAGGCACATGCGGCACGCCGCCTGCAGCGATAAGCCAGGGTAATAGCAGAACGCTGGGATTTCGATTCCGACCTTGCGGCACGCCTCAATCAACAGCGTTCCCGCAGGAGCTGTAATGGTTTTGCCGTCGACAGTAAGTGTTACATCAGCCATTCTTTGCTCTTTCGCGTGCAGTGTTGCAGTTACGAAACTTCAACCAGCGCGGGCGCCAGGGTTTGGGATTCAGGGCTTCGACCGTAGGGGCAGGGTCTGCCGTTTAGATGATCTTCAAATTCGTGTCGAAACTTTTTTACGAATGCAATGGTCGGCATGGCAGCAGCATCGCCCAGCGGGCAGAAGGTGCGGCCGAGCATGTTCTCCGACAGGTAACGAATATTGTCGATGTCTTTGGCTTCGCCACCGCCTGCGTGGAAACGGGTCAGTGTCTTTTTCAGCCAGTCCGTGCCTTCGCGGCAGGGAATACACCAGCCGCAGCTTTCGTGCTGGTAGAACTGAATGGTGCGAAGCGCAAACTCGACCATGCAAACGGTGTCGTCCAGTACCACCACGCCACCGGAGCCCAGCATGCTGCCGGCTTTCCCCACCTGGTCGAAATCCATGCCGATATCAATTTCGCTTGGCAGTAGAACCGGCGTCGAAGAACCGCCTGGGACAACGGCCTTCAATTCGCGACCGCCGCGAATGCCGCCGGCAACTTCGTAAATCATTTTCTTCAGGTTGTAGCCCATGGGCAGTTCGTACACGCCATTGCGTTCGGCATGACCGCTAATGCAGAACAGACGCGTGCCGCCATTGCGAGGCGAACCGAGATTGGCGTAGGCTTCCGGGCCCATGTTCAGAATGTGCGGAACTGAGGCGATGGTTTCGGCATTGTTGATGACGGTCGGTCCACCATACAGTCCTACGACCGCGGGGAAGGGGGGCTTGATGCGGGGAATGCCGCGCTTGCCTTCCAGCGATTCCATCAACGCCGACTCTTCGCCGACTTCGTATGCGCCTGCACCCGTCTGCGAGACGATGTCGAAGTCAACGAAGAACCAAAAATTCCCTTGCCTAGAAATCCCTTGGCGTAGGCGTCGGCGATTGCCTTCTCCATGATCTTCAACAGGTAGCGATACTCGCCTCGAAGATAAATAAATCCCAGCTTGGCGCCGATGGCCAGCCCAGCAATGATGGTGCCTTCAATGACGGAATGGGGATCGTGCAAGAAGATCAGATGATCTTTGCAGGTGCCGGGCTCGCTTTCGTCGCCATTGACCAGGACGTACTTCGGCTTTTCAGACTGCTTAGGTACGAATGACCACTTCATGCCGGTGGGGAAGCCAGCTCCACCGCGGCCGCGCAGATTGGAGGCCTTCATTTGCGCGATGATCCAATCCGGACCCTGTTCAATGGCCTGGCGAGCGGCTTTATATCCGTCCAGTTCGATATAGCGATCGATATCTGTCGCGCCCTGGCCGAATCGGCGGCTGACGACTTTGACTTCCTCGGGATGGGAGACGAGTCTGGGCATTTCTATTGACCCGCCTTGCTGCGGTATTCTTCCAGGACTGCGTCGAGCGATTCCGGCGTCAACTCGTCATGAAAGTCGTAGTTCACCTGGATGGCCGGTGCCCAGCTGCAGGCTCCAATACATTCGACTTCTTCGAGCGAAAACATGCCGTCCGGCGTGGTCTGCTTATGGCCGATGCCGAGGCGATTTTTGCAGTGTTGAAAGAGTTCCTGGCCGCCGCGCAGCATGCAACTGATATTGGTGCAGACCTGCACGTTATATTTGCCAACCGGCTTGGTGCGCAGCATGGAGTAATAGGTCAGCACATTGCGAACATCCAGCACGGTGATGTCGAGGCGCTGGCCGATCTCCGCGATGGCAGCATCGGAGACGTATCCAATTTCATCCTGCGCATAGAGCAGCATGGGAATCAACGCGGATCGACGACGCGGATACAGAGTGACCAGGTTGTCGAAACGGGCGGCAAGCTCCGGAGAAAAAATAGTTTCGCCGGGCTTTGGATTTTCAACGATGTTTGTCAGACTCATGCTTGCACCTTGCGCAGCAAATACTCAACGGCCGCTTCCACATCCAGCGGCGACTCCAAGCCTTCCAGTTGAACTAAGCCGTGTTCTGTAAAGAAAAATGTCGCGTACTCATCGCCCAACTCGCCATTCTCCGGACGAAACTCCGTAGCGCCGATGCCGGTTGCATTGGGGCCAACGATACTCAGCTTGCCGAACGGACCCAGCACGTCCAGTCGAGCTTCTTTCGTGGCGTGCAGGCGCAGCGAATGCGACGGCGCGGCAATGGAATGCATGGCCACGTGCGAGCGAAGCAGGGAAGCGAACGAGATCCACAATTCTGTGGTGAGATGTGGCGACGCGGGCGATTCCACGGAAACCTCGGCGGTGGCGCTCATCGATCAATCTCCCCAAGCACAATGTCGATGGAGCCAATAGCCGCTACTACGTCAGCGATCAGGCGGCCTACGCACATTTTCTCAATGGACTGCAGCGTGGCGAAGGTTGGGTTGCGCATGTGCACGCGGTAGGGCTTGGCAGTGCCGTCGCTCACGACGTAGTAGCCCATTTCGCCGCGTGAAGATTCGATGGCCTGGTAGACCTCGCCGGCGGGAACGCCAAAACCCTCGGTGACAATCTTAAAGTGATGGATTAAGGCTTCCATCTGCGTCTTCATGACTTCGCGATCTGGCAGAACGATCTTGGGCGCATCCGCTTTGATCGGACCTCCCGGCATGCCGTCGAGCGCCTGGGTCGCAATCTTGACCGACTCGCGCATTTCCTGCACGCGTAAAACATAACGCGACCATACATCGCAGCCAGTCGAGACAGGCACCTTAAATTGAAACTTCTCGTAGCTGGAATACGGCATGTCACGGCGCAGATCCCAGTCAACACCGCTGGCGCGCAAAGGCGGTCCAGTCACTCCGAGCGAAATGGCATCCTCTTTACTCAGCAGTCCAACACCTTTCAGGCGATTGATGAAGATTGGATTGCCGGTGAGCAGGTTTTCGTATTCGTCGATCTTCTCCGGCATCGTCTTCAGGAAGGCGCGCACGCGAGGGAAGAAATCGAGCGGCGGTTCCAGAGCGAGGCCACCGATGCGGATGTAGGACATCATCATGCGCTGGCCGGCCAGGTCGTCGAAGAGGCGCAGAATTTGTTCGCGCTCGCGGAAGCAATAGAGGAACACGGTGAGCGCGCCAATATCCATGGCGTGGGTGCCGAGCCAGATCAGATGGGAATTCAGGCGGGTCAACTCCGCCAGCAGGACGCGCATCCACTGGGCGCGCTCTGGGATTTCCAGTTGCAGTAGTTTTTCGACCGCCAGGCAGTAACAAAGATTGTTGTGCATGGGGCTGCAATAGTCGAGCCGATCGGTCAGCGGGACCACCTGCTGATAAAACTTCGCCTCGCAGGTCTTCTCGATGCCGGTATGGAGAAAGCCAATGTCCGGAGAAACTCGGACCACAACCTCGCCGTCAATTTCCAACACCAGGCGCAGCACTCCATGGGTCGAAGGATGCTGCGGGCCCATGTTCAGAATCATGGTGCGATCTTCGCTGGAGTCGACCGCGATGGGAGCGGTCATCAGGTTGCCCATTAGCGGTAACCCTCCACAGGAAAGTCTTTGCGCAGCGGATTGCCTTGATAATCCTCCGGCATCATGATGCGGCGCAGGTTGGGATGGCCACCGAAGCGAACACCAAAGAGATCGAAAACTTCGCGCTCGTAAAAATTGGCGGCAGGCCACACGCCGGTGATGCTGTCGACGGAGGGATCGCCCTCCTCAACCAAAACAGCGAAGCGAATGCGTTGGTGCAGCGAGTGCGAGAGGATGTGATAGGAAATCTGAAATCGCGGTTGATTCGGATACCAATCGACGCAGGTGACGTCCACAAGGAAGTTATAACCGGCGGCTTGCACAGCCTGGCATGCGGCAATGATCGACTCGCGGGCAATGGTCAGCGTTAATTCTCCGCGATCGTACTTTGCGTTCTGGATAGCGCCGGGTAAATGCTGAGTGAGGGCGGCAATCGCCCGGTGGTCCGCATGGGCGGCAAGGACAGCGTCTCTATTTTCGTCAGTCTCAGTCACAAGTCCCATGCCTTGGCGCGAAAATCCTTTTCAGGTGGTGTGCCGGTTAGAAGCGATGAGCGGTTCTTCGTTCAGAAAATCCGCGCGGAGACGGTCAAAGAGTCGGCTTGCAATTCATTTGACCTATAGGTCTGCCTTATCTTTGGACCAATCGAGAATGCCTTTTTTCCAGATGTAAAAATAGCCCACCAGGACGAAGCCGATGTAGACCAGCATTTCCCAGAAGCCGAAGAAGTGGGAGCCGGTGATGGCCGGCAGTTTGCGATAAATGACTGCCCAGGGAAACATGAAAACAGCTTCCACGTCGAACAGGATAAAAAGCATCGCGACCATGTAGAAGCGAACGGAAAAACGCCCGCGTGCATCTCCCTGCGGCACCATGCCGCACTCATATGTCGACAGTTTTACTTTTCCCGGCCGGTGGCGTCCGACCAGCCACGACGCCAGAACAATGACGCTGGATAGCCCAACGGCGGCCAGAATCTGGAGCAGCAGCGGCACGTAATTCCAGAAGTAATTGGGAGTTTGCATTGAGGGACGCAGTCGAGACGCGCGCCAATTTTCCGTCGCCGTCCCTAGCTCGACTTTAAAGTTGAATCGCACCACTGTCAAGCCGCGCAGGCCAACAGGATCACGGAGTTTCGTATCACCAACGTGAGATTGCAGAGCGTGCGATGCAAGGAAAATACATGCGATGCAGCAACAGTCGCGCTTGCGAATAGTGTAGCGTCCAGCCTCATCAAAGAATGCACCGCGGGTATCTCTGAGCAAACTTCAGTAACCACAAAGTTTTCCATTTTGGAGCACGATTTCAATTTGAAACATGCAACCCAAGAGCGGCTATTTTTCATCCCATCGCGCTGCTCGGGAACGTCAATATGAATGGGAGAGGTTTCCCCATGTTGAATCATCACAGCGTCGATGCGAATGCGATGGCCGATGCAGATCCCGTCCCCGAGCGGCCGACTCTTCGTGAACCCCAAATAGAAATCAGTCCGGATGAGGTCCAGCTTTTTCGCACATTGTCCCGCAAACGCGATGTGGCGCCGATCGCTTACATGCCGAGGGCACTGGCAGCGAATCCCAGGTCACGCGGCCTGCGGAGAATGCTGACGCGTGAGCAGGGACGTGCGCTGGAGATGATTGGGCACGCCGTCGACTATCTGAATGATTGCTACTTGTATGACGGTGATGACAATGAACTGATCAATATCGGCGGATCTTCGAGCGAAGCGATTCAGATCCTGGTGTCGTTGCGCTGGCAGATTCTGCAGTCGGCGCCGATTCGCGAGCCGCGGACTCGTCGTTTGTGGAACGCGCTCTTCCATCGTCATACCAGTGAAAGACCTGGAGTCGTCTTTCATCGTTCGAACGAGAACGGCACACAAAGCAAACCAGTCTCCGTGCTACCCTTGTCTTCATCCCGGTGACCAAGCCTGGATGTTGAATGATGCTTATCCAAGGGAAACTCGCTATCCAGTGAAACTCACCATCAATGGACGTGATCGGGAGTTTCCGGAGTTGCAATCGGACTCCAGCCTCCCGCGTCTGATCGAACTTCTGCAACTGAAAGCGGACCGCGTGGCCGTGGAACGGAACGGCGACATCGTTCCTCGTGCGACTTGGGCCGAGGTAGGCCTGGAAGATGGCGACAAACTGGAAGTTGTCCAATTTGTCGGCGGAGGCCGGTAGCTGCCCGTCGATTTTCAGCCGATCCAAACTTTCCTCTGTCAATCATGGATTGAGAGCATTTAGTACGTAGCGGCGAAGCTGATATTCCCACCCACGCTCTTGCCAAGTCGTGTTGATGTCACTGCCGAACGTATTGACTCTGTTCATCCCGCAGCGTATTGTTTCGCCAAGTAAAAATCTCTCGCGCACGGAGTTTCGCCATGCCCGTTCCGCCACGTATTAACCATCGTCTGATACCCGTTCTCGCCGTTGTTCTCGCTTCCACCCTGTCGACCGGCATCGTTGCAGCCCAAAACCCGGCTCCTGAAGCCGGACCAGGTTGGTCGCAGCCGGACACGGTTCGTATCGTCAAAGAAGTCCAGAAGAGGCTCGAGCAGTCTCAACAATTACTCCGTTTTTGATTGGATTACATTCGGTTTGCACGATAAAACTGTCATCCTGAGAGGGTATGCCTCGCGCCCGATTCTGAAGAGCGAGGCTGAGAATGTCATCAAGCGAATTCCTGGTGTGGAAGCGGTCGACAACCAGATTGAAGTACTTCCGACCTCAATGATGGACGATCGCATCCGCGGCGCTGTGTACAACCGCATTTATACGCAACCCGCGCTGCGGCGGTACAACGCCAACCAGGGCACCAACCGGCAAGCGATTGGACCTGGACCCAGCGTCGCTCGGATGGCCGGTGGAATCACCGCCGATCCTCCACGGGGATTTAACGCGATCCACATTATTGTGAAAAACGGCAATGTCGCTTTGTACGGCGTCGTCGATAGTGAGAGCGATGCAGCGATCGCGGATATACAGGCCAAGTCCACACCGGGAGTCTTCAGCGTCGACAACTTCCTGATTGTGCCGCAAAAGCCACCGAAGGCGGAGAAAAAGAAATAGCCCTCATTCACGCGCGGGTGATTCATGTCGACCCGTCGCTTTGTGATTTCGGCGGCCCAGAGAAATCTCTCTCTGGGCCGTGTTTTTTATGCGTACTGGGGACGACCGGCAACGGAAACATATGCCTCAAGGAGGTCACCTGAATGCGCTTCAGAAGCCGTAGTATTCCAATGCTTCGTTAGCCTCTGTGCGATCTCCCTCTGCTTTGAATTGGGCATAGGACTCCGGCAGTCTGCGGCGCAAGTTAGCGCCAATACCTTACCCCAACCACCAACTCTCACCTTCGATGAATTGGTGACAATGTCGCGCCAGGAACCACTCAATCCCGAACTCAAATCCAAGCTGGAGCAGGTCCTCCAGACCCCGGTGGTGTGGAACAATCCTGCTGCCAAGCTGCCTCAGAAGCCGGTTGACGGTGGAGTCGGGCCAGTGTTTCGCGTTGCGGAATGGAACATCGAACGTGGGATTGAATTTGAAAGCATCGAACAGGCGCTGACTTCATCGGATGCGTTTGAGTCGACTGCGCAGCAAGCGGGAAAGTTGTCGCCCGCAGCCATGACGAAATTGCGTGATCAAGTTGCGACCTTGCGTGGTGCCGATGTCTTCATCTTGAATGAGGTCGACATCGGGGTGAAGCGCAGCGATTATCGCAACGTAATCCATGATTTGGCGGAAAGCCTGGGTATGAATTCTGCCTACGCGGTGGAATTTCTCGAGGTCGATCCACTGGTCGACCTGGGTACGGAGGCGGCGGTACTGGACAGCCCGGAATTGTCTGCCAAAATGACAGCCGACCTTAAGCCGGACAAGGATCGGTTCCGGGGTATGCACGTCAACGCCATCTTGAGTCGCTATCCGATTCGCAGCGCCAAAGTGATAGAGCTGCCCGTCTGCCACGACTGGTACAACGACGAGCAAAAGGGCATTTCGCAGATTGAAAAAGCCAAAAGGGTTGCTGCGGATAAGGTCTTTTTGGAGCGGATTGGTAGAGAGGTTCGCCGTGGGAATCGCAACGCGCTGCTGGTTTCGCTCGATGTTCCGGGTGCGCCCAACGATGTGTTTACCGTGGTGAATGTGCACCTGGAAAACAAAGGGAAGGCGAACCTGCCGCCGCAAGCAGATGGACAAAATTCTTACCGAGATTCGAGATATTCCAGGGCCGGTCGTTATGGCTGGCGATTTGAATACGACCGGCGCGGACGGAACGCCAACCTCCGTACGACACGAACTGGCCACACGCGTGAGCGACTATCAGTTCTGGTTAGGGCAGGTTTGGAAGTATTCGCCCGCCAGTGCGCCAATGTTGGTGACGAAGCCATTTCAATATTGGAGAAGCTTCCGCGATCCGACCGCCGCGCAGATTCCAGTGGTCGGTAAAAATCCTGAAGCTCCCATGTTTGCTGACGTAAAGAAATTTCAGTTTGGCGATGGCGGATCATTTGACTTTGCCGGATCGCCACAGCGCAATCAGCAGAAACTCGGCGGGACGTTGTCGGACAGCAATGAACGGGCCTCCAAGGGTTTCGTTCCGACATTTTCTATGCAGCGCTCCATGGGAGGGGTGTTCCAATATCGACTCGACTGGATCTTTGTGAAGCCGGAAGGGTCGGGAGCGGGACGTTTGCCGTTTCAACCTGAGTTTCCCACGACAATGAAAGAGTTGAATCAGGGTCTGCCAGAACGGCTCTCTGACCATGCTCCGATCACTGTCGATTTGCCGATGTACGTAGATACCGCCGCAGGTAAATAAAAACTGCTTGACTCGATG
The DNA here is from genome assembly GCA_963774515.1 of uncultured Acidobacteriota bacterium. Classification (GTDB taxonomy): domain Bacteria; phylum Acidobacteriota; class Terriglobia; order Terriglobales; family Acidobacteriaceae; genus JAKAAZ01. Next base: position 46,121 of record CAVZFK010000010.1, read on the forward strand.
TAAAGCCTCCTTTACTTTATATGTAAAGGAGACTTTACTCTATGGACAAGGTTTGCAAGACATATAAAAAACAGGTTTATGTTGGCTTTGCGGTTTATGCGGCTGTGGCACTTGTAGCGGCGTGGGTTGTTGGGAAATATTCATTGGGTGAGTGGCGCATCCTGGTAGCCCTGACGCCAATTGTGCCGGCATTGTTCATCGCTAGGTCCTTTGTTCGTGGTTTCTCCAGCTGCGATGAGCTGCAAATAAGAATCCACTTTGAATCGCTGGCCTTTGCCTTTGTGGGTACGGCCCTGGTGACTCTTACCTCGGGTTTCTGCAAGCCCTGGCCGGAGTTCCAATAGCCAACTGGGTGTGGGTCTGGCCATTGATGGGCACGCTTTTTCTTATCGGCAAACTGATCGCCAAGAGAAAATACCAGTGAAAAATCGGGTAAGGGAATTGAGAGAAGGCCGCGGACTGTCGCAGGCTGAATTCGGCGAGAAGATTGGCGTGTCACGGCAGACGGTGTACGCCATTGAGGTCGGCAAATATGATCCCAGCTTGCCGCTCGCGTTTCAGATTGCGAAGCAATTCGGCATGCACATTGAGGATATCTTTGATCCGGCGGGATAAGTTGGGCGGGGCGTGCAGGTCAGGCTATTGCGCCAGCAGCAGCAGGCCGAAGAGGAATATCCACAACACGCTCATGACATGCCAATACCAGCTGGCGGTATCGACAATCACCTGGCGAACTTCCATCCGCCGGGAGGATCGCAAGGCAATCAGCGCGATGAAAAGAGCGGCGACGCCAAGCATCAAATGAAGCGTATGGGCGCCCGTCACCAGGTAGAAGAAGTGGCTGTTGGGATTGGATGCCATGAAGACGCCTTCGCCGTACAGCTGCCGCCAGGCAACAAGCTGACCGGCAATAAAAAGACATCCCAGGAGCAGCGTGGCCATCAGCCACGGGAACGCTCGCTTGGTGGTAGGGCGACCCAGTCCGAGCCACTCTTCCATCACATCCAGTTCGCGAAAGACACTGCGCCGCGCCATTTCTATCGTCAAGCCGCTCAGCACCAGGATCGCAGTATTAATCCACAGGATAGGAGGCACCGTGAGCGGGCTCCAATCGAGAATGTATTCGCTCTCCATCTGGATATGGGTGGCGTGCTGCTTGGCGTAAAAGGCCAGAATCAGGCAGAAGAAAAAAATCATGTCGCCTGCCAGAACCGCTCCCAGGCCCATGCGACAGCGCGTCAGCAGATCCCGCGGGCCCCTGCGAGATTGATCTCGACCCCAGTTTTCGTCGCCGCCACCGCCGCCTGTGGGTCGATGACGAACGGGCGGACGACCGCCGCTGCCTGGATCTTTACGTTCAACATCAATCGGAGCTTGGGTAATGGTAGCGGGCATAGCGGGCGCGTTCCCGAATATTGGCAGTCTACTCTTTGTTCGATGCGATGATTGCATGAAAAGTTCCGCAATCGCAACGAACAGGTCAACAACGCATTAAAATTTGCCGAACGTGTTACTGAGCCGACCTTGCCGGAAGCTGGTTTTCCGGCGATTCCCATTCCAGTGTTTCCGCGTCCCAGGGATTAGGGGGCGATTTCTGGCCTCGAATCCAGCTATGCGCCACGTTCCACAAGAAGAGCAATTGCGCCGCCACCAGAAGGAAAGCCGCCATCGTAATGAACCGTTCCAGAGGCAGCAAATTCCGCAGAAACGCGGCAGTATCCGTTAGCTGAGCGTACTGGCGGGGCTCTCCGGCGAGGCCGGCAAAATGCATGGGGAAGAACACCGCGTAGGCGCCGATCAATGACAGCCAGAAATGCCAGCGACCAAGTCTCTCGCTCATGCGTTTGCCAGTGAGCAGCGGAAACCAGTAATAAATCGCGGCGAACAGCGCGAAACTGACCGCCATCCCCATAATCAGGTGAAAGTGGGCCACAACAAAAAATGTGTTGTGAAGGTAGGCGTCGAGAATGGGTTGCGCCAGTATGGGACCCGTCAATCCGCCAGTGATGAACAGGGACACGAAGCCGAGGATGAATAGCAGCGGCGTGGCGCGGCGAAGTCCACCGGCGAAGATTGCCGCGATCCATTGAATCACCTCGACCGCGGATGGAATCGCAATGGCGATTGTCGCCAGTCCGAATCCGCGGCCGACGTAAGGATTCATTCCGCTGACAAACATGTGATGGCCCCAGACGGCAAATCCCAGCAGTCCAATGGCGATGGTCGCAGCCACCATGGTTCGGTAGGTTCGCGGAGCCAGGGCGTGCCCGGCAAAAGTGGCCAGCAATGTTGTCGTGAGTCCCATGGCAGGGAGGACTGCGATGTAGACCTCTGGATGCCCGAAGAACCAGAAGAGGTTCTGCCACAGCAATGGCGATCCGGCGGCATGGTGGAGGACTACGCCGTTCATAACATCGACCGGCGGGAAGAAGAAACTGGTGCCGAAATGGCGGTCGCTGAAGAGCATTCCGCAGGCGGTCAGCAGCACAGTGAAGGCCGGGACCATCATGCAGGCCGCCACGAACCAGGACCAGGCGGTCAACGGCATCTGCATCCACTTCATACCGCGCAGGCGTCGCGTGATGACTGTCGCCATAACGCTAATCGCGCTCAGAAGGGAACCGACACTGAATAGAGCGATGGCAATCAGCCACCCATCCATGCCATAGCCTTGTCCCGGCCCTGCTAGCGCAGTTGAACTGAGGGGAGGATAGCTGGTCCAGCCAGAGATGGCTGCACCTCCCGGAAGGAATGGCGTGGACAGCAAGGCCAACAGCGCGAACAGGGTGAACCACACAGAAAGAGCATTCAAGAACGGCAACGCCATGCGAACTTCAGAGTGGGCTGCGTTTGCATCGGCGGAGGATGGTCGCGAGTGCCGCGTAATTGCTCGGGAAGAATCAGGCTGGCCAGCCCGTTCTGCGGGGCTGCCGAAGTGACAAAGAAAATCATCAGCGTGCCGTGCAGGGTTAGCAGCGCCAGATAATCTTCCGGCTTGATCAAGCCCCATCCCGGAAAAACGGTCTCTGCCCACGCCAAATGCCAGCGCATCAGCAACGATAGCAACGAGCCCGTGACCACCGCGGCAAGCGCGACCAGCAAATACTGCACGCCCACGACGCGATGCGACGTAGTGAAGACGTAGCGCCGTAGCCAGGAATGTTGCTTGCGCGGCTCGGGATGAACTGGATTCGTCACGCGCTAGTTCTCCTTGCTCGCGGCCTGGTGTTGCGCCATCCACGCGGCGAAATCCTGCTGCGAAACGACGCGCAAAATCGCATGCATTCGATAATGTCCCAGCCCGCAGAGCTGTGAACAGACAATCGCATAATCGCCAATGCGGGTTGGCGTAATGTGAATCTGCGACGGCATGCCAGGAGTCGCATTTTGCATGACACGCATGCCAGGAACGAAGAAACCGTGAATGACGTCCTGCGCACGCAGTCGAATTTTCGCCTGCTGATGCACGGGTAGTTCCAGGACGCTGGTGACGATGTCGTCGTGACTATGCGGATCGGCGGGATCGAGGCCAAGCGGATTGCCTCCCGCTGCATCGACCAGATTGGGGTTGATTGCGCCATAGATTCCGTCCGCGCCGGGATAGCGGAAATACCACTCGAATTGCACGCCTGTCACTTCAACCTGAACGGCGTTTGCGACAGCGTGTGTCAGGCGGATGGTCGACCAAAGATTCTCCGCGACTACCGTCATCCAAACCATGCAAGCGGCAAAAACGGCGGATGCAATCCAGCGCCAGGTCGGCGAAAATCGCGGTCTTTTCTCCCGTGGAAGAAACAAACCGGCCAACAAAATGATCTGCGCCAGAATACCGGCAGCGGTCAGAACCAGCAGACTCACTCGCATTAAGGTATCGATGGCCGGCGCGTGTAGCGAACCTGCTTGAGGCATCCAGATGGAAGATGTCTGCAGCGCGAGCATGGGTGCAGTCGTGGCCGAAAGCCAGGACTGGATCATTCGCGGTTCGCCACCGTGGATTGGATTGTGCGGGATTCTGGGGCAGCCTGCAACGTGTCGCGGACCATGTTGGCAAAATATTGATGCACGCGCCGATCGGGATTTCGCTCCAAATCCTCGGGCCCCTCAGCCTCAGATGAAGAGTTGGCGTGGGACAGCTCAGGATGAAAGGTCGCAGCCAGGATATTGTTCTGGCGCACCAACACGGGAAATCCATCCCGACTCGCCAGCACATCCACTCCGCTGCCCACGTCTGTCAGTCGGGGTGCACGAATAAAAACCATTTCCAGCGGGCCGCCGGGAAGGGAAGTTTCTTCAGTGACAATTTGACTATCGATCTGACGACCGTAGGCATTGCGCTCGACGGTCGCGTCCAGGACGCCGAGACTGTCCTGCTCCGGATGGGTGACGCGCTTCGCCAACAGAATGCATCCGGCACACGTGCCGAAGGTCGGACGAGTACGGACAAATTTCTCCAAAGGCGCGAAAAGTCCTTCTCGCTCTAACAATTTTAGAAACGTGGTGGACTCGCCTCCCGGAATGATGAGGCCATCGACCTGTTCCAGCTCTGCCGCGGTGCGCACCATTTGCGGTTTCGCGTTCACCTGTTCCAGGGCGCGCGCATGCGACTCGTAATCGCCCTGCAGGGCCAACACGCCGATGATAGGGATAGGCTGCATGCGCAATCTTCCAGAGATTTTCGTTGTCTACAACAGGTCGAATCTGCCGCCGGCAGTTACCAGCCGCGTGTCTGCATTAAGGAAGCGGTATCCATGGCGGCGATTGCCAAACCCTTCATCGCTCCTGTGCATTCTGCGCTGGTTTCGGCCAGCACCTTGGGATCGTCGAAGAACGTGGTGGCACGAACGATCGCACGTGCTCTGCTGGTTGCTTCTTCAATCGAGGCGAGATGAGTCGAGTCACTCATGAAAATTCCCGAGCCAACAAAAACCGCTTCCGCGCCCAATTGGCGGACCAGCGCTGCATCTGCCGGGGTGGCGATACCGCCCGCGGAGAAGTTCGGAACGGGCAGTTTGCCGGCTTTCGCAACCATGCGAATGAGTTCATACGGTGCGCGATGCTCTTTCGCAGCAGCAAATAATTCTTCTTCGCTCAACACGGTCAATTCACGCATGTCTTTCACAATCTGACGCAGATGCTTGACTGCGTGGACCACGTCGCCAGTTCCGGCTTCGCCCTTGGTGCGAATCATCGCCGCGCCTTCAGCGATCCGGCGCAGCGCCTCGCCCAGGTCACGTGCTCCGCAGACGAATGGAGTTTTGAAAGCATGCTTATTGACGTGATGCAGCTCGTCGGCTGGCGTCAGAACTTCCGACTCATCGATGAAATCGACACCCAATTCCTGCAGCACTTGCGCTTCCGCAAAGTGGCCGATGCGGCATTTCGCCATCACGGGGATGGAAACCGTGGCCATAATCTCCTTGATGATCGCAGGAGAAGCCATGCGGGCCACGCCACCCTCGGCGCGAATCTGCGCAGGCACGCGCTCGAGCGCCATGACAGCCACGGCGCCGGCCTTCTCGGCAATCTCCGCCTGCTCGGCGTTGATGACGTCCATGATGACGCCACCCTTCAACATTTCTGCCAGGCCGACCTTCAGGCGCAGTCCGTGACCGGTTTCGGGGTTCGCGTTGCCATTGTTTTGGTGATTTGCCATGGTGCTGCTCCTTGCCACGGAAAGTGTCGTGGAAATACCAGTTTATCAGCTTCGCCGGTTATCGATTCGCGGCGCTGAAGGTGAGCCGCTGTTTGTATTTCTCAAATAATTCGGCAGAATTGACAGCGATGAAAACGCCCTGGGCGCGGGCCAGTACTGCGCCGTCCATGGCGCGAATTTCGCCAGTGTGGAAGTGCTTTCGGCCCTCTTCCTTGACTGACCAGCCGACGGCGCGAAGCTTGGTTGCCAGCGGAACCGGACGGAGATACTCGATCGACATGTGACGAGTGAGCGCGACGATACCTTTGCGCCGATTCACCTTGCCCATGGCTTCGTCCAAGATGGTCGCGATGATGCCTCCGTGAACATGGCCGGGAGGGCCTTCAAAGCGCCGCGGAACACGAAATTCGCTGGCGACACCGCCGTTGTCGGGTGTTTCCTGAAAGCGCAAATGCAGGCCGGTACGATTTTCCTGGGAGCAGCCGAAGCAGTGATGGACTAGTCCGGGGATTGGCCCATCGAGAGTGTGCCCGGAGGTGGCAGTCGATTTGTGCTTCTTTACGTGGGTCGAAGTCATGAATTAGCTTCCATTTTCCTGGGGTGCGCCTCAATATTCTGGGCGATCAATTCGGCTACACCTTTTTGGGCGACGGTCTCGTTGTAATGCAGGATCTTCATTTCTCGATAGATCTCCAGCAGCTCCTGTGAACGCAATAGATGCTGCGGATCGCGCGGTCCTCGTGGATTACCGAGACGTTCATTGTCTTCGGTGTAGGTGCGGTAGAGGAGCAATCCACCGGGAATCAGAATCTTCGGCAGCCAGGGCAACATGTCGCGATCGAGAAAGAAGGAAACCAGCACAAATCCAAAGCGGTGGTCATTGGCTGAATATTCGGAGACAACATCCAGCGCAGGAGCCTTGTTGGATGTCGAGTGTGAGCTGATGTGCGGTTGCTTTTTCGCGGGCAATTTTCAATGCGGGCTCGGACCAGTCGGCAAGCGTCATATTCCAGCCCTGTTGCGCCAGCCAAATCGCGTGATGCCCAGCGCCACCCGCCAGATCCAGTCCTGTGTTGGAACGTGCGTCAGAGTTTTCATGCAGCAGCGGCTGCAAATAATTCTTATGAGCTTCCATTACGAACGGATCGGTCTCGCGAAATCCAAATTCGCCCGCAAGATAGCGCTGGTTCCAACTCTGCAGATCGCTGCCCGGCATATGCAGTTAGTGTACTCATCCTGACGACCCTGACCCGCGATTGCGATGGTCAAGACGTACGCTGGCTGCGTTATACTTCAGGTGCGATGGCCCTACTCGACAAGACGTTTTACATTGAGACTTTCGGCTGCCAGATGAATGCCCATGACTCGGAAAAAGTCATTGGGACGCTGGTGCAGGAAGGCTATCGCCAGGTGGAAACCGAGGTCGACGCGGCGCTGATTCTGTACAACACCTGCTCGATTCGCGACAAGGCGGAGCAGAAGGTTTTCAATCGCCTGAATGACTATAAAGCTCTGCACAAGCAAGGGAAGCGCTTCGGCGTGCTGGGTTGCGTGGCGCAGCAGGAAGGCGAGAAGATCTTCGAGCGGGCACCGTATGTGTCGCTGGTCGCCGGGTCTGCTTCCTATCGCAAACTGCCGGAGATGCTGGTGCAGCTGGAAGCCGGCAACAAGCGGATTACCGGCCTGGATGACCGGCAGACCGATCAGACCTTCGAGACGGAATTTACCGCTCGCAGCAACAAGCATCGCGGCTACATCACCATCATTGAAGGATGCGACAAGTTCTGCGCCTACTGCGTGGTGCCGTACACGCGCGGCAAAGAGCGCAGCCGCACCTCCGCGTCCGTGTTGGCAGAAGCGCGAGCGGATGGCCGATGCCGGCTACACGGACATCCAATTGCTTGGGCAGAACGTGAATTCGTATCACGATTCTTCGGGCAAGATGAGCTTTGCGGAGTTGCTGACGGCTGTCGGCCAGGTGCCGGGGATTCGGCGTGTTCGCTTTACGACCTCGCATCCGCGCGACTTTACGCGTGACATTGTCGAGGCGATCGATGCGGTGCCTACCCTATGCGACCATGTTCACCTGCCCGTGCAGAGCGGATCTTCGCGGGTGCTGCATCGGATGCAGCGGGAATACACGCGCGAATGGTACCTGGAACGGATCGCATGGATTCAAGCGGCGCGACGACCGATCAGCCTGACGACCGATATCATCGTCGGATTTCCAGGGGAGACAGAAGAGGATTTTGAGCAGACACTGAGTTTGCTGGCGCAGGTTGGATACGACGCCGTGTTTGCTTTCAAGTATTCTGCGCGGCCCAATACTCCAGCCATTTCGATGGAAGACAGCATCCCAGAAGAAGTGAAGAGTCGACGGTTGCAGACGCTGCTTGAGAGCCAGCGTGAGATTCAGAGGTCGTCTATATAGCAAGCATATCGGCGAGATTATCGAAGTAATGGTTGAAGGAAATAATCCGGCGCGCGGCCAGGTCTCGGGGCGCAGTTCGCAGAATAAAGTTGTCAATTTCACCGTAGCTTCCCCTATTTTTCCAGCTGTGGGAAGTTACATGAACGTGCGCATTACGCAGAGTTTTCCGAACAGCTTGCTTGGCGAGGCTATTCCTACGTTGCAGTCAGCCGCGGTTTCCGCGGGAGAGGAAATTTGCGTGGCATGAGTCTTCCACTCCAATCCGGCGCAGGAGAAGTGCAGGCCGACGAAATGGAAGTCAAGATTCGCGGCCTGATGATGGATCCAGTCACCAACATGCCCATGGTGGTCCTGAAGGATATCGGAAGCGACGCCCTGGTGCCCATTTGGGTGGGGATTTTTGAGGCGAACGCGATTGCCCTGGAGATCGAGAAGACGGCGACGCCGCGCCCGATGACCCACGATTTGCTCGCCAACCTGATCCGCACCCTGGACGGGGAAGTCCGCCGCGTGGTGATTACTGAACTCAAAGACGACGTATTTTATGCGTTGATCTGGATGGAGCGCGGCGGGGAACTGATCAGCCTGGATGCACGCCCGTCGGATGCGCTGGCGCTCGCGTTGCGTACGGATTGCCCCATCTATCTATCCGCTCAGGTGCTGCGGACCACCCGCATGGCCAACGCCGGCGTGGAGAATTTTTCTACGGAAGAACTGCGGCGCTGGCTGGAAAATCTCAATGACGAAGACCTCGGCCGCTACAAGATGTAGTGCCTGGCCGGGCGACACTCTAATTCTGACTAGCTAAGGGCCCGCGATGCTGCAGCCGCCACGTTCGCCATGGAAGAGAGCAGCTTTTCGGGTGATCGCGAATGTCGTGCGCTTGCTGCACGGTGGGGGAAGATTTTCTCAGGCCGAACTGGCTGAAATCCGCAATTTTTTGGTGTTGCAGTACGAATCGCCCCTCGGCAGTGTGGTTCATGCGACGCCATTGTTTGAGGCGCTGAAGCGCGCGGTCCCGGATTGTTACATTTCCGTTGCGGCTTCAACGATCGCCGCCAGCGTTCTTCATTCCAATCCGTACGTCGACCGCTGTGTGGTTACTCCCAGCCCTTTCAAAGATTTTTCCGGGAAGTGTGCGTGCGGTACGTGCGCTGCTTGAGTCGACACCGACTGGCGCTCGTTGCGTGATCACTACGATCGGGAATCAGAGAACTCGATTGGCGTTTCTGAGTTTGCTGGGTGGCAGCGCCGTTCGAGTGGGATACACGTTGGCTCCGGAACTCTACGACGTAGCTTTGAAGTTCGATCCGGAGCATGGGCAAATCGAGGGCAACCTCGATATCGTGCGCAGCCTTGGGCATCCCGTCCCTTTCTACGAGCCACGAATATTTTTCTCGCAGCGGGATGTTGCAAGAACAGAGTCGTGGCTCTCCTCGCTTGCAAGTCCAAACGCGCCGCGGATAGTTTTTGTCACGCAAAATAGCGGCGGACAGAAGAACCAATGGAGTTTGAGTCGATTTCAGCAGGTGATTTCGAATCTTTCGAATTCCGCGGGAGCGATTCCGATCTTCGTCGGCACAGAAAAAGATGCCGCACCGATTGAGGAGTTGCGCAAGGATATGCCTGAAAAAGGAATTTCCGTGGCCGGAAAAACCACCATCGCGGAACTTGCGGCGTTGCTCGCTCAGTGTGACCTGATTGTCAGTCTGGATACGGGAACCTTCCATGTGGCCCGTGCCGTCGGATTGCCCGGCGTGGTGATTGCGCCAGCGTGGCAGAGTCCGCTGGAGTGGTTGCCGGTCCAATCTGAACGCTATCGCGTCTTGCGCGGGCCGTCGATCGGAGACATTCCACCGGATTACTCAATCGATGAAATCAGTGTGGAACAGGTGTGTGATGCTGCACAAAGCTTATTGGAAAAATATCCAGTAGACCTAGCGCAGCGCGCTTCCCGCGTGGAACATTCGATTCGTGAAAGATCCGGTTAACCACTCTGCGACAATATCTCTATACGTTCCAAACGAGTCGTCGTCCGCCCTCTTTGGGGTGCACGGAGAACTCGATAAAACGCTCTTCACGTTTTAATCCTGCATGGGCATACTGACACGCATCCTTAAAGTGATGGCCGCGCTGATGACGTCCAACGTGGTCAGCCTGGCCACGAAGCTGCTGCTGCCGCCCATTTTTCTTTTTAAATACGGCACAACGCTCTACGGGGAATGGATCGCGTTGTCGGGCGCTGTGGCCTATCTCAGCACGCTGAACTTCGGCATCCAGACCTACGTGACGCAGGACCTGACGGTCCGCTACCAGCGCCACGAACTCGACCGTTACCATCTGCAACAATCAACCTCGCTGCGCGTACTGCTGGGGATCCTTGGCAGCGCGGCTGTCGTGTGTCTTGTCGTTTTTGCAATGCCAGTACAGCGTTGGCTTCGGCTGACCATTTCTCATCGAGACACGTCGCTCACCCTCTATTTCCTGGCGCTGCAAATACTGCTTGGAGTTTTGTTCGGCTACTTTACCGGCATGTTCATGGTGCTGAGCCGGGCACACACCGGTGTTTTGTGGGTGAACGGCTTGCGATTGACAATGGTCGTCGTAACCTCGGCCGGGGCGTGGGTGCGCTTTTCCTTTCCCTTGCTCGCCGGACTGCAGGCTGCGGTGTACGCGCTTGGAATTCTGCTGGTGCTGGTGCAAATTCATCGCGTCGCGCCCGAGATTTTTCCGCAGGTTGGACTGTGGGACCGCAGCGCGGTGCGCGCGATTATTGGGCCAAGCAGCTACTTCGGCTTAATCAGCATGAGCACATTTCTCTCCTTCGAAGTTCCGGTGCTCATCCTGCAGCGTGAAGCTGGCGCGTTCGTGGTGGTGGCGTTTACAGCCATGCGAACAATTTTTTCCATGTCGCGGCTCATATTAATTGGCCCTACCCAGGCGATGGGAGCAGAAATAACCCGCCTGTACGGACGACAGGAGTGGCGAGAGCTGACTGCAATCTACAATTATTCTGAGCGGTTGATCTTCTCCCTCATCCCGGTGGTGAACCTGGGGATGTTGATTATCTCGCCGGTGCTATTGGCGGTCTGGCTGCACAAGCCGCAGTTGTTTTCTGTACTTCCGTACGTCGTCACCTCCGCGATTTCGATGATATTGAGCGCAAAGGAGCACAAGTTTCAGTTCCAATTTTCAACCAACACCCACGAGCGGTTGGCGCGACTCATGTTTTTCAGCTACATCGCCCTGGTCGCAATCGCCATTCCAATGGTTCACTGGTACGGCATGCTGGGTTTCCTGTATTCGTGGCTGGGGATTGAGTTGTTCCAGGTAATCCGTATCATCGGACTAAACCGAGATCTTTTTGCCCACACCGGCGAACATCGGATGAAGTATGTGTATCGGCTGGCATTCATATGCCTGATTGGTTTGGCGGGCGCGGACATCGTATTGACCCACACGCATCTAATGCCGTATCACTTGCAGTTTGCGGCGGGGTTCGCGGTAAGCGCTACGATGGCGTTAATATCATTTTTCCTTTTTAATATGCAGGAAATTATAAAAAAGCTGTACGTCTTATTTCGCAACAAGCTTCTCGCTGGTAACGCATAAAGTATGAGTGACGGTGGACATTGAAATCTGGACTGGTTCGTATTCTGGGATTTCCAGCAACTCTGATACATGGCGACACCCTTGTATTAGATCGTTGGTTGTGGCTGAAAAAGTATCTGCCGGTGGTGCCAAGCGGCTCCCGCAGCCTGGTGGATGTCGGCTGCGGAACCGGCGCATTTACCATGGGCGCGGCACTGCGAGGGTATCGTGCCCTCGGTTTAAGTTGGGATTCCAGGAACCAAACCGTCGCGCAACAGCGAGCCAAAATCTGCAAAGCCGATACTGCCAGCTTCGAAGTTCAAGATGTTCGCCGCCTGGATGAACGTCCCGATCTTGCCGAGCAGTTTGACGTCGCCATCTGCTGTGAGTGCATCGAGCACATTGTGGACGATGTCAAGTTGATGAAAGACATGGCCCGATGCCTGAAGCCGGAAGGCGTTTTGCTGCTGACTACGCCAAATCTCAGCTTCAAGCCAATGGCGTACGACAATGAAAATTTATCGAGTGGGGACAATGGGGGTCATGTCCGGCGTGGATATTCTCCGGACGATCTGAAACAACTCTGCCAGCAATCCGGATTCGATGTGATGAGGATTGAATATTGCAGCGGAGTGCTGAGTCAAAAGCTCACCTCCGTGAAGCGCGTGGCGGAAAATGCTACGTCGGAAATGATCAGCTGGCCGATTATTCTGCCATTCCGTTGGATTCCCCCTGTCTTCGATACTGCAGTCACCCGCGCGATGAATTGGCCGGATTATTCCATTACGCTGGTGGCAAGAAAGAAATAAGTGATGTGACGACAGTGATCCATTGCGCCACAGAGAATCCGACCGACCACTTGGTGACGCTCGAATTACGGATCGGAACTGGGCGAGTCAAGAGGCTACAAACGTCCGAGCGTCAGCAATCAAACGCGCGCCTGTAAACCTGGACGAACCGCACACATACACCGTCTTGCACCGGAGCTAGAAATGCCTCAGATATTTTCTACATCCTTCAGAAAGAATCTGAAGGGCTTGTTATACGAACGTTATCGCCTGGTTATTCTGCGCGGACAAGTGGTCTTGGACATGGAAAAACTATCCACGCTCACCACAAGGGATTCCATTCGGGTCTGTTCATTGCACGCTGTAGCTGAGGATATCCGTTCGAAATCAGTGGCTGGCAGCGTCGCCGAGCTTGGGGTGTACCAGGGAGATTTTGCCAAGCACATTCACGGGGAGTTTCCCGAAAGAAGCCTTTATTTGTTCGATACATTCCAAGGATTCAGTCAAAAGGATCAGGAGGTCGATCGCGGTGGTGGCTTTTCGTCGGCATCGGAGGACTTTTCAGATACCAGCGTGAATTTGGTCTTGGGGAAGATGGACCATCCTGAAAAGATAAAGATTCGAGCCGGTTATTTCCCTGAATCCCTTGAGGAAACCGACCGGGCAGAATCCTTTGCTTTCGTGAGCATCGATGCAGATTTATACAAACCAATTTACGATGGCCTTGCATTTTTCTATCCTCGATTGAGCCCAGGAGGATTCATTTTCATTCACGACTACAACAATCAGGACTATCCGGGAGCGAAGGCGGCTGTGAGAAAGTACTGTGAAGAGGCAAGGATCAGCTGCTTTCCGTTGGTGGATCCCTGCGGGACTGCTGTGATCACTAAAGGTTGAATTCCCCTATCCTCGGAAAAGATATGCGCGACCTTCAGCGCCCAACATTCTTTCCCATCGCTAGGATTTGATCCAGGGTTTTGGAGTACAGGTGATATGTTCCATCCCCTTCAATGCGCCGCAGCGAATCCAGGGCATTCGACCGCAAGCAGGCACGCGTCTCCGCAGAGGAATACAGACTTTGCATGGCGGACGCCAGATTTTCTGCATTCTGGGCAGGGACGACAATCAGATCTTTGTCAGGGGTGAATAACTCCGCTGCGCCGCAATGTGTGGTCGTGATCGCAGGCAGGCCGTGGGCCATCGCCTCTAACAGCGCCATGCCAAAGCCATCGTCAATCGTGGGGAAGACAAAAGCGTCGCAGCGACGGTAAAAATCGCTCATGTTCTCGACGTAGCGAACAATCTCAACGTTCGGTAATTCACGCAGCAACTTCGCGCAACACTGGCGATCGGTCGAGCGACGCGTCGGTGCGCAGAAGCAATCGAGCGTTGGGAAGTTGAAGTTGTTTCCATGCCTGCAGCAAATACAAAAAGCCTTTGCGCAACGGCTGGCCGCCCACTGTGCCGAAGGTGAACGGTGCGCTTGATCCGGCGCTCGCTTCCTTTGACGGTACGGAAGTTGCATTTTCAGAAATCGTAACCTGAAGCATTGGCACTCGTCCAAAGAGTGGGGCGACCAATGTCTTCGACTGCAGCGCCGCCGGAAATGTCGCGCGCGAGTAGGTCGAAGGGACCAGGATAATGTCGGCCTCGTCGTACTCGGCAAGTTGGCGCCCGCGGAACCACGATGGTTCAGATTGATAGCGCACACCGAGCTGTTCGCACTCTGTCTGTATCAGCGCTTGCTGAGCATCAACGTGAGGGCAAGCGCGATCGAGAACAAATCGGGCTTCTCGACGGCGTGCAGCGCGGCCCGAAGCCAATGCGCCAGACGCCCAGGCCCAGAAAATATCGAAGTGCTCGTGTGTCGCTCCAATACGCATGGCAACAAGGTGATCGTAGAGCGCGGTGTCGGCTCGTTGCCAGGGGCGCGCAAGCTGCACGCCGGTCAGGAAATGGATTGAGGGAACGAATTGCGGAACCCAGCGCAGGCCCACATTCGAAGCCAGCTGCGGAAACCGAGCGCGATAGGCGGCGGTAAAGATCGTCACCTGTTCTCCGCGTTGAGCCAGCAGGTTTGCTGGCAGCACTGCATGCGCGGGACGACCGGTAGAGAATGCAACTCGCATAGAACGTTGGATGTAGCTTAGTGCATTTCAACGATTCCTGCGGAGCGCGCTTTGCCGAGGCATCCAGAGATCCGTGAATCGGCAAGAAGCCGATCAATCAGAATCGGTTGCTTGAACTATTTCGGATAAAATGAAAGTGAGGTTGAAATTCCTTTGCCTTCGGTTGATCCAACAAACATTGAAAGCCCAGACCCTGCGGAAACGAAGGATGCGAGACCTGCGTCCACGCCGCTAACGGTCTCCACATGGGCACGTGACCTGCTGTTTGCTGTCGCCATTTCTTTTCTGATCATTACCTTCCTGTATCAGCCGGTGCGTGTAGAAGGCACCAGCATGATGCCCGGCCTGCAGGATCAGGAACGGCTATTCATCAATAAGTTTCAATACCACTTTGAGCCGATCCATCGCGACGATGTCGTGGTCTTTCACTTTCCGCTGGATCCGGCAAAAAGCTATATCAAACGGGTGATTGCGATCCCCGGTGATACTTTGCGCATTGACGATGGCCAGGTGTACGTGAACGGGAAAGCCCTGAAAGAGCCGTATGTCCCAATGCGCTTCCGAGATGATCGCTCCTATCCTGAAACTGTTTTGTCGAAGAATGAATATTTCGTCATGGGAGATCACCGGTTAATTTCCAGTGACAGCCGCGACTTTGGCCCTGTGAACCGCAATCTTATCTACGGCAAAGCAACCTTCGTCTATTGGCCCACGGACGATATGGGAGTCGTTCACTAGCGAAATCTTTGAAGCTCCAAATTTAGAGTCTCTGTCTTCCACAGGGAATTGCCGCAGAAATTCTGATAAGATTAATAAAATCCACTGCGTGGAGACGCGATGCAGGCCATACTTGCGCTCGAAGATGGGCGTATCTTTCAGGGCCGCGGCTACGGTGCCAAGGCAGAATGCTACGGCGAGGTTGTTTTTAATACATCGCTTTCTGGCTATCAAGAAATCTTCACCGATCCATCCTATGCAGGGCAAATTGTTGTCCTCACCAATCCTCAAATAGGCAATTACGGAACGAATAACGCGGATGATGAAGCCAGCCGCCCTTATATCGAGGGCCTGGTCACGCGTGAGTTCTCTCCCGTCAGCTCCAATTGGCGCTCGCAGTTAGTGGCGGATGAATTTCTCGAGCGATTCAACATTCCCGTCATCTCAGAGATTGACACGCGCGCTTTGGTGCGGCACCTGCGCACCCACGGCGTGATGCGTGGCGTGATCTCGTCGCTGGAATCAGATCCAGAAAAGCTGATTGCAAAGGCCCGCGCGATTCGAAAAATGGATGGGACGGATCTTGCCAGCGTTGTGACGACGAAAGCTCGATATGAATGGGACACGGCCGACCCGCAGATGGCGAATGCTGATCCTTTGACGATTGGGCCGGCAGCCGCGATGCCAGAACAGGATCTGCACGTTGTCGCGTATGACTATGGCATCAAGAGAAATATTCTGCGTATGCTTTCGCAGCAAGGTTGCCGCGTCACGGTGGTACCGGCGACGACTTCCGCGGAAGATGTGCTGGCGCTCAATCCGAACGGAGTTTTTCTGTCGAACGGTCCTGGCGATCCGGAGCCGGTAAAGTACGCGCAGGAAAATATTCGTCGGCTGATGGGCAAGACTCCTGTGTTTGGAATTTGCCTGGGGCATCAGTTGATCGGGCTCGCTCTTGGCGGCAAAACCTACAAACTGAAGTTTGGGCACCACGGCGGCAATCATCCGGTGCAACACACTGGTTCCGGCAAGGTCGAAATTACCGCGCACAATCATAACTATGCTGTCGACCCGGATTCGTTGAAGCAGAGCGAAGTCGACTTGACTCACATCGATTTGAACGACAATACCCTCGAAGGTCTGCGCCATCGTAATTTGCCATTATTCAGCGTGCAGTATCATCCGGAGGCGAGTCCAGGACCGCATGATTCGCACTACCTCTTTCACGATTTTCGAAAGATGATGGAGGACTGGAAGAAGTGAACGGCGTGCTCACTGGCAAAACTTGGATCAGGACCAATAAAACACGTATTTTGCATTCTGTTAAACTTGTTTAACAGGAGGTGTGGCTATGCTGGGAGTCAGATTAGAGCCAGACATCGAAAAGCGTCTTGAACGTCTGGCAAAAAAGACCGGGCGTACGAAAAGTTACTACGCAAAGGAAGCGATTCGGCAATATATAGAGGACCGCGAGGATTCCTTACTTGCCGATGAAATCCTACGCAAGAACGAACCAACTTTCACACTCGAAGAAGTGAGACAGGAACTTGGCTTGGACAATTAGTGTTACAGCGACCGCGAAAAAGCAACTCGCGAAACTAGATCGTCCGATAGCCGATTTAATTACGCGGTTCTTGAGGGACAAGATCGCAAATTCAGCCGACGCGCGTCAATTTGGCCATGCTTTAGTTGGCGATTTGAAAGGGCGCTGGCGTTATCGAGTCGGTGATTATCGAGTATTGTGCGAGTTGCGCGATCATGAGCTACTAGTGCTGGTTGTCGCGGTTGGTCATCGTCGAGAGATTTACAGATAGAAACGGATGGTAGATGCCACGCAGAAATGACATCACGAAGATTTTGGTAATCGGCTCGGGGCCCATTGTGATCGGGCAGTCCGCCGAGTTTGATTACTCTGGAACGCAGGCTTGCAAAGCGCTCAGGGCGGACGGCTATGAAGTTGTGCTGGTGAATTCCAACCCCGCCACCATCATGACGGATCCCGAGTTGGCGGATCGCACATATATTGAGCCGCTGACGCTGGAATATCTGGAAGAAATTATCCGTATCGAAACGGAGATGCTGACCAGCGACAATCGTAAAGGTGTTTTCGCGCTGTTACCGACGGTCGGCGGCCAAACTGCACTGAATCTTGCGGTCGAATTATCAGATTCCGGTGTGCTGGAAAAATATGGCGTGGAACTAATCGGCGCCAAGTTGGAAGCGATCAAGAAGGCAGAAGACAGGCTCTTGTTCAAGGACGCAATGCGTCGCATTGGTCTGGATGTTCCGCGTTCCGCACTGGTCAATAATCTTCGTGATGGGCTGGAATTTGCAGGAAAGATCGGCTTCCCGGTGATCATTCGCCCCTCGTTCACGCTGGGCGGATCGGGCGGCGGACTCGCTTACAATCGCGAAGAATTGATGGAGATTCTTTCTCGCGGCCTCGATCTCTCTCCGGTGCATGAGTGCCTGATTGAAGAATCGGTGCTGGGCTGGAAAGAGTATGAGCTTGAAGTGATGCGTGATCTGGCGGATAACGTCATCATCATCTGCTCGATTGAAAATGTCGATCCCATGGGCGTACATACCGGGGATTCCATCACCGTGGCGCCAGCGCAGACGCTGACCGATCGAGAGTATCAAGCGATGCGCGACGCAGCGATCAAGGTGATGCGCGAAATTGGTGTCGAAACTGGCGGCTCCAATGTGCAGTTCGGCGTCCATCCGACCACCGGACGCCTGGTTGTGATTGAAATGAATCCACGTGTGTCACGGTCCTCCGCGCTGGCATCCAAGGCCACTGGCTTTCCAATTGCAAAAATTGCCGCGCGTCTTGCGGTCGGCTACACCCTGGACGAAATCCCCAACGACATTACGCAGAAGACGCCGTCATGCTTTGAGCCGACGATCGACTACGTTGTCGTGAAAATTCCTAAGTGGCAGTTCGAGAAATTTGCCGGCACGGATGAAGGCCTGGGGCCGCAAATGAAATCGGTCGGCGAGGTGATGGCGATCGGACGCACCTTCAAAGAAGCGCTGATGAAGGCATTCCGTTCGTTGGAGACGGGCCGGGCGATCAGCGCCGAAGTGATTGAGCCGCGCCGCCTGACGCAGCGTTTGGTCACGCCGCATCCAGATCGGTTGTCCTACATCCGCTATGCCTTCCGCTGCGGGCAGTCGGTGCGCGAGGTTGCATGGATGACCTCGATGGATCCGTGGTTTTTGCAACAGATCAAAGAGATCACGGATTGCGTGGGAGAGCTCGGCACAACGACCTACGACAACATTTCGCCGGAATTATTGCGCAAGGCCAAACGCATGGGCATCTCTGATGCGCGGCTCGCCGATGTGTGGGGCATCGAAGGCTCTGACGCGGTGGTGAAGGTTCGTGATCTACGCCTGAAGCACAAATTGCAGCCGGTATATAAATTGGTGGACACCTGCGCTGCCGAGTTTGAAAGCTTCACGCCATATTTTTATTCCTGCTACGACGAAGAAGATGAAGCCACCCCGACGCAGAAGAAAAAAGTCATCATCCTAGGCAGTGGACCCAATCGAATCGGGCAGGGAATTGAGTTCGACTATTGCTGTTGCCACGCAGCATTCGCGCTGAAGGAAGATGGCTATGAAACCATCATGGTCAACTGCAATCCTGAAACCGTGTCGACGGATTACGACACGAGCGATCGGCTGTATTTCGAGCCGTTGACCTATGAAGATGTACTTGAGGTTTACGAGCACGAAGCAGCATCTGGCGCACCGATTGGGATGATCGTGCAGTTCGGCGGACAAACTCCGCTGAACCTGGCGCTGCCGCTGAAGGCTGCCGGCGTGCCGATTATTGGGACATCTCCAGAGTCCATTGACCTGGCTGAGGATCGCAAGCGTTTCGGAAAACTGCTCGACGATTTGAAAATTGCGCAACCGCCGGGAGCACTGGCGACCAGCGTGGAAGAAGCTGTTGCAGGAGCACAGCGGGTTGGATATCCCGTGCTGGTGCGACCTTCGTACGTGTTAGGCGGACGGGCCATGGTCATCGCCTATGATGACGCTGCGGTCACGCACTATATGCGCGAGGCGGTGGAATATTCGCAGCAGCGGCCGGTTCTGATCGATCACTTCCTGGAAGACGCCATCGAAGTCGACGTTGATGCCTTGTCGGATGGCGAAGATGTCGTGATTGCCGGCATTATGCAGCATATCGAAGAGGCGGGTATCCACTCGGGAGATTCTTCGTGCGTGATGCCGAGCGTAGACCTGTCGGAACAGGTGCTGGCGACGATTCGCTCCCACACCTACAAGCTGGCACGCGCGCTGAATGTGATTGGATTGGTGAACATTCAATTTGCGGTGCAGCGCGAGAACGTGTTCGTCATTGAGGTTAATCCGCGCGCATCGCGTACCGTTCCATACGTGTCCAAGGCGACCGGAATTCCGCTAGCGAAAATCGCGGCGCGTCTGATGACAGGACGCAAACTGCGCGAATTCCTGGGTGATGCGGTGGATCGCGAAGCTGTACTGGAGACAGGCGCTCACTACTTCGTCAAGTCGCCGGTATTTGCATGGAATAAATTTCCTGGCGTTGATACCGTGCTTGGACCGGAAATGAAATCGACCGGCGAAGTGATGGGAGTGGCGGACACCTTCGGCGAGGCGTTTGCCAAAGCACAATTAAGTGCTGGGCAAAAGCTTCCAGTGAAGGGAACCGTGTTCCTGAGCGTGAACGACCATGACAAGCCGGCGGTCGCAGCCCTGGCGCTGCAATTTGTCGAACTAGGATTCAAACTGGTCGCGACGCATGGAACGGCAGACGTGCTGGAGAAAGCCGGTTTCGTCGTCGAGCGCGTGTTCAAGGTGAAGGAAGGCCGGCCGAATGTCGTTGATCTGATCAAGGGCGATCGAATTCAGTTGATCATCAACACACCGCGCGGTCAGGACACGTTTTTCGATGAGAAGGCGATTCGCCGGGCCGCTGTCACACAACGCATCCCGACGATTACGACGCTTGGCGCTGCACGCGCCGCAGCAGGCGGAATTGTTGCCCTGCAGCAACAGGAAATCTCAGTGAATGCGCTCCAGAATCTGCATGCGTCGAGGATTACCGCGGGCGTTTAGCTAAAGGCGTTCAAGCAAATTCAACGAATGCATGTGGCTCCGATGTGAGTCCGGCGTGCAAGAATGCCATACGTCGCTTGCGGGTTATACTGCCCGCAAAACACGCGCGG
The DNA here is from genome assembly GCA_963774515.1 of uncultured Acidobacteriota bacterium. Lineage (GTDB taxonomy): Bacteria > Acidobacteriota > Terriglobia > Terriglobales > Acidobacteriaceae > JAKAAZ01. Next base: position 66,655 of record CAVZFK010000010.1, read on the forward strand.
GCAACATGATCAGGGCCGAGATCAGGTCCAGCACGCCGTGCACGGCGATCCCGAAGAGCCGAAATGGCAATAAAAGTATCCATACAATCGGATACAGAATTAGCGCGAACAGCGCCAGCGGCCAGCATAAAACCAGCAGCACGCACCACAACAGGAATTTCATCGCACAACCTCCATTGCGAATCAAGCTTTCAGTTCAGCGATTCGATTCGCCGGACCCCGAAAGCGGGCCCCTTTTCCGGCGATTCGATCTACCAAAACATACGCATGCTGACAGAGGAAAGTTCCCAGCCAGGAAACCCCTTCGCCTACAATAATAAGCACCATGTTGCTCGAAGGAATTTTCCCGCCCATCACGACGCCGTTCTATCCAGACGGAAGCCTGTACCTGCGCAAACTGGAACACAACGTTGCGCTCTACTCCCGTACGCAGCTGTCTGGCATGGTCGTCCTGGGTTCGACTGGCGAAGCTGTCATGCTGAGCACAGAAGAGCAGCGAGAGGTGCTCGCAAATGCGATTGCGGCTGCTGCTCCAGACAAGGTGATGATTGCAGGCGTTGGACAGGAAAGCGTTCTGCAGACGTTGGCAATGGCGGAACATGCCGCCTCGCTTCGCTACGACGCGGTGCTGGTTCGCACGCCACATTTCTACCGGCGGCAACTCCATCGTGAAAACGGCACACAGCTCGAGATGCTGACCTACTACCGCACCGTCGCCGACAACTCGCCGCTGCCAGTGCTGCTGTACAACGTGCCTTTCTTCACGGCGTACGATATGCCGGTCGAGTTAATCGCGGAGCTGGCACATCATCCGAACATTATCGGCATTAAAGAATCGAGCGGAAATGTGGAGAACATTGCCGCCATCGTGGAGTCCACGCGATTTGTGAAGAGGACGGTGACAGTGACTCCGACATTCGCCGCTGTCACGGAGCGGATGCTCGCAGCACAACCGTCCGACTCCGCAGCACGGTTTGTCACCGCCGATGCATTACAGCAGGGAAGCTCGGCGGTTGCGGTCGCTGCTGCTCCAGCGGCGATGAAGACGCGTCAAAAGGACGTGGGATTTACGGTTTTGACAGGCGGCGCGAGCACTATGCATGACGCCTTCCGTGTGGGGGCTTCGGGCGCGATCGTGGCCTTCGGGACATGCGCGCCACAATGTTGCTGCGAGATTTATATGGCGTGGAAAGAAGGCGACGAGGGCTTGGCTGCGGAGAAGCAGGAACGCATTCGGGTTTCTTCCGGCGTCGTTGGCGGGCAGATGGGTGTTCCAGGATTGAAATTTGCATGCGACTTGAATGGCTATTACGGCGGCCGTGCCCGCCTGCCGCTATTGCCACTCACTGCCGACCAGCAGCAGGAAGTCACGCGTCTCATGGCCGACATTCGTTATTAGTGAAGCTGGACTTGGCACGATCCTATCGCGAAGAACCACACTTTAGAACAACGGTGCGGTTTTTGGCATTAGCTTCGAATCGACCCCTTGAAATATGCTGTCGTCCACGGTGACGTTGCCCTTGGCATCGATGGTTACGGTCCACACCGTGTCGTAGTCCGTGTTCGGCCAGGTGGTGGGCGCTGAGACTCCTCCGCCATTGGGATAATAACTCGCGAGCAACGCGTTCACGGTGGGTGGAATGTGATCATGCTCCCACGCAACCAGGATTTTCTGGCCGCTGAATCTGCCGCCGGTAAAAAAGAAATCGCTGGCCTGAGGACATAGTTGCGGAGGGTTCTGCGCCAGCATCTCGAAGCCTGCGGCCAAATTGTAGGGCAGATTGTTTGCGATCGCGTAGGGCTCGACGGTCAGATCGGTTCGGATGTACGACCAATACCCGCGGCCCGCCATGTCCGACGTTCCTGGGATCACTTGTGCACCATCGATCGACCATACCTGCGTCGGGTGAATTTTTCCCTTCAAAGCGTAGGGCAGATCGAGGGCGCGCCATTGGCCGGCCGCAACAAAATTGCCATCGTCCCAATTGTCGTCAGGATGCGCTTCCGCATGGCGAATCCAATACACCGTTTCGTTTGTGTTGATGCCCGCCGGAACGACGGCTCCCCCTACTCCGCCGATCACGGTAACAGAGAAGAACGGTTGTGCGCGAACGGTTGTCTGCACAATTCCCGGCGGCAACGTGGGATAGACAGACGACGGATTGGCATTCGTGTTGTAGACGCTCAGGCTGGCCCCGCCAGACGCAGGCAGAGAGATGGAATAGATGGTATTGGGGCCGGCGTATGCAGTCGGGACCGCGAGGTTGAAGCCATGCTGCGTATTGATATTCCACATAAACTGGTGGATGGTCTCCCAAGGCGCGACGAAAACGTAGAAACCCGGAGCCCCGGAGCTGAGGATGTTACTCACCAGCGTTTCATTGTCACCGTCCACATCGCTAAAATCGAGCCCCTGGCATTCGCTGCAGGGAATCAATGGCGGAGCGACTCCGCTGGGTAGCTGCACCGTTGCGTACGACGCGTTGATGGCGGAACTATTGCCCGTGTAGTAGACCGAACTCCCATGGTCGATGGCCAGTGTGATCTGATTCATTACTGCAAACTGCTGAATGGTTCCCATTGCAGCCATGTCCGGAAGCGCGCTGGTGGTCTGCAGGTGTGTCATCGGTTCCAGCGCGTAGATGCCCGTGACGTTGGCGGATCCCAACACATTGGTCTTGAGAAATGTCCCCATCGACAACGAACGCGCCAAGCCCTGACTGGTCAGGTTCCCCGTGGTCGGGCTCACGTCCCCTGGAGCCTGGTAGGCCAGGTCCTCACTAACGACGAAGATCAAGTTGACGCTGGTGTTGCTCAACGCCGCTGGGTTTACTACTGGCGGATGAAAAGAACTGCTGCCACATCCACTCAAAATCATCACGATAACTATCAACAGCAGAGGTCGCAGCACAACATTGTTTTCCATCATCACCCAATCCTTCGCGATCACACTCGATCTATTGATCGGCAGATCCGTTCGGCATCGTGAATGACGACGCCATGGGTTGGAACTATCTGTGCACCGAAGTCACAGCGAACTTCATCCTTCTCCTCCAGTCCGTTCAACCATCGCGACGGCTCCGCCGATATCGAGAGCATCGATGCGCTTATGCCGTGGTGCGTGCTGCGCGCTGACGCTCACGAAGGCGCAGAGCGAACGAAGAGGAACAATTTCATGCGGAGTTTGCGGGCTTTCGGTGTCTCCCTGGTAGGGGGATGTCTTTTGTTTCTTGGCTGCGGACAGGGTGGTTTGCAGCCGCCGTTGTCGTTGAGCTACAACTCTGCCACGGCGGTGTACACGTTGGGTCTACCCATCGCTCCAAACAGCCCGATCAGCACAGGTGGAATAGTGACGGATTTCTCAGTGACTCCAGCATTGCCTGCGGGTCTCAGCCTCAGCCCAGGCACAGGGATCATCAGCGGCGTTCCCACCCGTGTGACGGGTCAGGCCATTTACACGGTTCGAGCGAGCAACATCTCAGGCAGCGCGACTTTCGCTTTGACCATCACGGTGAATGATCAAGCGCCGAGGTCGCTGCTCTACACCGCGCAATCTGCGGTGTATGCGATCCATATGCCGATCGCGCCGAACAGCCCTACCAGTGCCGGTGGGACGATCACGTCCTACAGCGTGGCTCCGAGTCTGCCTTCTGGGCTTAGCGTCAGCATATCCACGGGAGTCATCAGTGGTACTCCGACCATCGCGACCGCGGAGGCCGACTATGTTGTCACCGCAACTGACACTGGCGGGGCTGCAACAGCAACCCTGACTCTGGCGACCGCGAAGATCGTGCCATCCGCGCCGGCGATAGCGTGCAGCCAGTTGCTGGCGATGGATTTTCCGAACACGCAAATTGTCGAGACCACCGACATTCCTGCAAATACTGTGGTATCGACCAGTGTTCCCAGTGCCGGATATTTGCCGGCACATTGCCTGGTTCGCGGCATTGTCGGCGCGCGCACTGGCGCTCCAGCTCCGGCGATGGACCAATGGGGCAACCTCAATGGCTCCGTGCAGCCGGATTCGGACTACGGGATCGAGTTCGAACTTCGCATGCCAACCGCAACCTGGAATGGTGATTTCTTCTTTACTGGAGGCAGCGGCGACGATGGCGTGGTTACAGAAGCAGTGGGCGCGACTCTCGGCGGAGGGGCAGCCTACCAGCCCGCGCTGTACCAGGGCTTCGCCGTCATCACGCAGAATTCCGGCCACAGCTCGGGAACCGCGGCAGACGAATTTGGACCGGGCCCCGATCAGAACAATGGATTCGGCTACGACCCCGCTGCGAGAAACGATTATGGATATCAGCAGACTGGCACGTTGACGCCGATTGCGAAGGCGATCGTTGCGGCATTTTACGGAATCGCGCCGGTGTACTCGTACTATCTTGGTTGCTCAAACGGAGGCCGCGAAGCCATGATCGCCAGTCAGCAGTGGGGCGATATGTTCGATGGTGTTGTCGCGGGCGACCCTGGATTTCGCCTGCCCCATGCCGCCATTGCGGAGGCCTGGGACACACAACAATTTGCTGCCGCCGCCGAGGCCGTTTCAAATGGACAGGATCCCCCCGATGGCAATGGCAATCCCAGCCTGACTCTTGCGGCCACCTCGGAAGACCTGGGTTTGGTGGGAAATCTTGTGTTGCAGCAATGTGACGCGCTGGATGGAGTCGCCGACGGAATGATCTTCAATACGGATGCATGCAGAAAAGCGTTCGATCCGGCCACCATCACGCAGCTGCAATGTCCCACGGGCACCAAAGCTGCTGGATGCCTGCTGCCGGCGCAGATCGCCGCGATTCAGAAAGTCTTCCAGGGGCCGGTTGATTCGCACGGAGTGGCTCTTTACTCCACCTGGCCGTATGACGTGGGGATTCAGGACCCGAAATGGATGATGTGGACGATCGGCACTAACCTGCCTTACATGGCCGGCGGCAATTTGATTTATGTTCCTTTCGTTGCGCAAAACACAACCCAGGGCGCTGCCTCGGCGATGTACCTGTTTACAACCCCGCCCGATCCGACAATGAACATCTTCAACGTTTCGATGGATGATTTGAATTCGGGTGTCAACGCGACCGATGCAACCTTCGCGCAGTCGGCGGCCGGCTACATGGAAGCCACCTCGACCAACCTGAGGAAGCTGCTGAGCCACAACGGGAAGATCATCTACTTTCATGGCGAGAGCGATCCCGTCTTCTCGATGTACGACACGATTCAGTACTACAACAACCTGACAAGCGCTTACGGAGTCAGCACGCCCAGCTTCGCGCGGCTGTTTCTGGTGCCGGGGATGAACCATTGTTCGGGCGGTCTGCATGCATTAGACAGCTTCGATCCGCTTACGGCGATCGTGGATTGGGTCGAGCAGGGGATTGCGCCCGCGTCCATGATCGCGAGAAACTCCAATACCGGATTGCCCGCTGCGGATGTTTCTGCATTCACAGTGCTGCCATTGAACCGAAGCCGACCCTTGTGTCCATATCCGCAATATGCCGCATATACCGCAGGTGCCGGCGGAAATATCGAGGACGCGGCCAGCTTCACCTGCGTCGCACCCGGCACAAGCGCACCGCCGTCGAAGCGGAAAACTGCGGTCTTCCGCTAAATCTCCTGTGAAGAAATTTCCATTGCGGAGGCCTGATGACGTTATCGCTGCCATCAAGCCACACGCGTGCACTGCAATTTAACGAGATGACTATCGGCACGATTCGGCACGGAGAAGTTGTGAGTCGATCTATTTCTTTCAACGCGCAGCGCCGATCAAGAGAGTGTCGGGATGTTCAGGGGTAACCGCTGAAAGTTTCCGGTCTGAATTCTCGCAATCGAGGTGGGCAATGAAGTTCTGCCGGTTTGTAATTGCGCTCATATTCATCGCGATGTTCACAGCTTGTGCTGGAGTCGACCCGAATCCGTATGGAAAGTTGCTGAGCGCTCCTTCGATCGTCGGCACAGAGACGACGACCGATTTGGATGACTTGACGCAGAAGAATGGCCTGACCGGGTTACCCGGAGCCGCGCAATGCAATGTAACCGTCTCTCAGATTGTGTATGCGACCCAGGGAGTTCAACCCGGAGAGCTAACGAATGCGTCCGCAGCCGTTCTCGTTCCCAGTGGACCTAAATGTCCTGGACCATTTCCGCTGATTGCGTTTGGCAGGGCAACGGTGATGGAAAAGATGCAGGCCAACGCCGACCTCACGAACCCGTCAACCGAGATGTTAATGACGTTTTTCGCAGCGCAAGGATATGCGGTGGTCGCGACAGACTTTCTCGGCTATGCTGAATCCACCTACCCCTATCACCCCTACACGCACGCTCCCACAGAAGCCAGCTCGATCATCGACTCCATCCGTGCCGCGCGAGAAGCCGCTCCGCAGCTTGGCTTGAAGTTAAACAACGAGGTGATGCTATCGGGATATTCACAGGGCGGACAGGCTTCCATGGCAACACAGCGCGAGATTGAACAGGCGGCGACGGGAGAATTTAATGTGGTCGCGGCAGCTCACCTGGCTGGCCCCTACAACATTTCCGGGGCCCTGGTCGCGGGAGCAAAAAATCCAATCAATGGCGTGCAGTCGATTGTGCCATTTCAAATCGCTTCCTACCAAAAGATCTACGGCAACGCATATGCAGCGACTTCAGACGTCTTCCAGCCCGCCTATGCAGGCTTCATCGCCAATTTCTTTCCCACGCTACTGCCTGCTGCGACCGTGAACGCAATGCTGCCAGGTGGCACGCCAGCTCAAGCACAGGCTGCGATGTTTCAGGCGGCCTACATTACGGACCTCGGCAATAACCCCAACAATGCCGCCGTTCTAGATGGAGCGAAGCAGAATACGCTGGATTGGAGCCCGATCGCGCCGACCACGTTGTGCGGCGGATCTGGCGATCCTACCGTGAATTTTGCCATCAACGGACAGACCGCATACAGCGGCTTCATCAGCCGCGGACTCACCAACGTTTCAATCCAGGATGTCGATGCACAGATTCAGGCGAAATATCTCAGTATTCTAGGGCCCATGGACTACAACCTGGAATATCACGGAATGCTGGAGCCACCGTTCTGTCTGCAAGTGGCACAGCAGTTTTTCAATCAATATCGTTAAAAGGAGCGTGCACTAAATTTCGCAAACAGGGCGAACGTTGCGAGATTCAACTGCGCTCCATTTCGCTTTCCTAGCTCATTCAAGAAAAGGCCTTGAATTGAAGGGTCGGACGATACAACGTAAGCAACTGAATATCGCGGAAACGATGAAGCCGGGATGGTCGACGATGGTTCACGTGAAACAGTGAGCGGGAAGGGAAGAGAGATTGCACTTCGTTTCGGTTTGTGGCCGGCGCTCGCGACGATTGGGCTAGTGGATGTCTTTTCCGTGGCTACCGGCAAAACGAGCAGCTTCCGTCGCTCCCGTCATGAAGGCTGAGGCAATCGAGCGCCCCTTACCGCCGTCCGGATTTCCGGCGCTCACAGACGATGGGTTGGAAATAAAATACACGGTTGCATGCGCCGGTTTGTGGACAGTTCCGGTACCTGCGGCGCCCCTCTGTTGCAAGGTAGGCACCGGCTCTCCGGACGAGAGAGTATCAGGTAGACGCGAGACTTTTTGTGGCCTTGTTAAAGAAGCGACTGACTGGTTCGCGGTCGCTGCATTTGCGGTTGCGGGAGTCGCAAAGTCGCGACCCAGGCTCTGTCGCACCATGCTATGGGTCAAAAATCTCTTTCGCGGCCGAATTCTGGTCTGAGAGCTGATTAGCGACGGCACGACCGGCTGTGCGGCCCGACGGGCATACGAGAGCACAACGCACAACGACGGCGCCATGAACAGGAAGGCTGCCAAAAGTAGCATTCCCATGCTGGTGCGCAGACCCAATAGCCACGCGGGAAGTTTTACCGTTTCCGTCAACACAGATCGAACGCGAACTTTCAGCTGAATTGACGAACCGGCAAAATCCAGATTCCAAGGGGTCGGGTCCTGGGCTGCGTGCAACCGAGCAAACCGCACCAGACATTCTGCATAAGTGGCGCGTCGCTCGGGTGAATCGCGAACCACTGCCAGATCGCAGGCTAACTCACTCTCCAATTCCATTCTGCGCATGGCATACCAAAGCGCAGGATGAAAAAACAACAACGCCTTGCAAAAACCGGCAACATTATTGAAGAAGAAATCATGTCGCGATACATGCTGCAGCTCGTGGCGAAAAATGTCAGCCAACTCGTTCTCATCCTGTTCCAGGCACAGTGGCGGCAGCAAAACAACTGGATGAATCCATCCGAAGGTGGCGGGAGAGTAGATTCCCGATAGGACCAGCAGTCGAACTTTTTCAGCGCCGGAATGGACTGCAACGGAGCGAAACAAACTTTCAATGTGATCGGGAGCTTTATATGCAAAGCGAAGAACCCAGCGCAGGCGCAGTTGCTTTCTGATGCGAACAAGAAGGAAATTGCCCAGCGCGATCAGGTACAAGCCTCCCAGAACTCGTTCAATGATCAGCAGAGGATAAGCCCAGGATGACGGCAATTGCCATCGAGCAACAGCTTCTGAGGATGAGTTGGCTGAGTGAACTGAGAGCGAGAATTCGGAGGCCGCGTGGGGAATGAAACTAAATGCCAACCAAAGCCAGTAGCCGCCACAAAGGGTCAGGAATGCAAACCAAACAAGAAACTTCCTGCGCGGCGACACGATAATTTTGCTGATTGCCCAACAGATGCAGAGGCCTAAAAAAGTCTTGAGCAGGAAACCTGCGAATGCCGCCACGATCGCGAGCTGAGTTTCTGAGTGCATCCTACCTCTGACATTCTCGAATGATTACCGTGCTTCAGGTCTCCGATGCACAAAGGAATTCAACGGTTCAAATAATCTGTGGCCCAGTCGCCTTAGCCCCGGCCACGCCCGTTTGATTCGCTCTTCTTACGATACTCGCGTATCTGGGCTTCCAGCTCGTCCAGGTCCTTGTCCTTCACCTTGGCAGCCTCCAGCAGATTTACGAACAGCCCTGTCGGAGAGCCCCCGAAGTTTTGTGAGAGCAGGCTCTGGATAGATAACTTGTCAATTGCTTTGCGTGAGATCAACGGAGTGAAGACGAAAACCCGGCCCCTGTTCTCATGGGCGATAAAGCCCTTTTCTTCCATGATTCGAAGCAGGGTTTGTGTGGTTTTGTAGTTAGGTCGGGTGCGCACTGGATGCGCATTGACAACGTCCTCGACCGTTCCTTCGCCATTGTCCCAAAGGATTTGTAGCAGCCGCAGTTCGCTTGCGGTCGGCAGGTGCTTTCCTCGGGATCCTTTCAATCGCTTGTTTATCATCGGCTCCGCCACACCTGTCGGTGTCTCCTTTTCCATTGTAATGACTGCAGCCCCCCATGAAAAGCGAATAGAAGAAGCTCTCTTCCGCCGCTCCCATGGGTTTGACTTCTATGTCTTAATAGATTAAGACATAGAAATGACTTTCCCAACGGGAAATCGCGAACGGAGTCCACAAAAAGACGCAATCCAGTCGTACCGCAATGGATCGGAGTGATCCGTGGTCGAAGAACAAGATATCCCGTTCTCTTATATCCTTTATGTTATCGGCGTGCTGGCAATTATCGGGTTTCTTCTCGTCGGCGGATTTTTCCTTTGGGTTCGCTAACATAGGGGCACAGTGTGCGTCTTATACGATTAAGACTTCCAATACGCGACCCGTATGAAGTATGACTTCAGCCCTCCCCCACCCACCATCGCCGATACCAGGTTCTCAACGACAAAAACAATGAGCAATGAAAAAGGTTCAACAGACGTTCTGATCCTAGGCGGCGGCCCTGCCGGCTTGGCAGCGGCGATTGCGTTACGCCAGAAAGGCATCGATTGCCTCGTGGTGGAAGCTTTGGAGCCGGCGATCGACAAGGGTTGTGCCGAGGGATTGATGCCCGACGCGCTGGCATCGCTTCGAGATCTTGGTCTGACGATCACAGAGCAGCAAGGCCACCGCTTCCGCGGGATTCGCTTTAACAATCTCCAACATCATGTCCACGCCGAATTTCCGAACGGTACGGGCATTGGTGTCCGTCGCACAAGATTGCACGGTTTAATTGCCGAAAGGGCCCGCGAAGCCGGCGTCGCTGTGTCGTGGAGCAGTCGAGCCCGGTTGCTGGACAGTCGATCCGCTTTGGTGAACGGAAGGAAAATTTCCTTTCGCTACTTGGTCGGTGCAGACGGGCAAGCTTCGGGCGTCAGAAAGTGGGCGGGCCTGGGCCAGGTCCAAAGGGAAAGCATCCGTTTCGGTTTTCGACGCCACTACAACATTGCGCCGTGGAGTGAGTACGTAGAGGTGCATTGGGGATCTCCCGGGCAGGTTTACGTCACGCCAGTGGCCGCAGACAGCATTTGTGTCGTGTTCATCACGAGAAATCCCAAGCTGGCACAAGGCGATTTCTTGAAAGCATTTCCTGCCGTGGCAGAAAAGCTTAAAGGGATTCCGACGATGTCGACTCTTCGCGGCGGCATCTCCGCCAATCGAAAACTCCGCCGCGTTGCGAATCAGTCTGTCGCACTCATCGGGGATGCCTCCGGATCCCCCGATGCCATCACCGGGGAGGGTCTTGCGGTGTCGTTCCGCCAAGCGGTCTCGCTGGCAAATGCAATTGAGCGGGGAAATCTGGAGCTATACAACCGGGAGCACCAAAAAATTGGTCGGCTTCCGCATGCCATGAGCTGGCTGATGCTTTCCATGGATCGCTGGCCGCAAATGCAAGGTCGAGCCATCAAGACATTGTCGACCCACCCAGACTACTTTCAGCAACTCCTCTCTGTACACGTTGGCGCCCAGAGCATGCAAAGTTTTGCGATGCGTCAGGGAATTCAAGTTGGCTGGAGCTTTCTTGAGGCAAGCCTGTATTGATGGAGTAAAAATGGAACGCGTTTTTCGCAAGAATCCCTTTAGCGAGCGTATCGCCGCATGGGTCGTGTTCGTCAACTGTCTGATCTTGCCTCTTGCGATCAGGGCAGCAACTACTCCGCAGAGCCCCATCACCGTCACCTTTGATTCTGCAAAGACGTCAATTCATTGGACCTTACAAGCCGTCCTCCATACCGCTCAGGGCACGTTCATCCTCGACAGCGGTGTCATCCATATGAACCCGGTGACGGAGTCCGCCGATGGGCTGATTTCGATAGAAGCCAAGAGCGGGCAAAGCGGGGATCGATCTCGAGATGAGAAAATGCAGAAAGATGTTCTGCAGAGTGAAAAATATCCAGAGATCAGCTTTCGCCCCACGCATGTGTCCGGCAATTTCGATTTCAGCAAGGACCAATGGTTGACGGTAGACGGCATCTTTCATCTACATGGCGCAGATCACCCGCTGCAGTTGCACGTTCATGTCATGCCTGCAGCCGGCAACACGCTCCGCGCAACCACGCAATTCAGCATTCCATATGTCCAATGGGGGCTAAAAGACCCCAGCACCTTTGTTCTCCGCGTCGGCAAAACGGTTGCCGTCGATGTCGACAGTCAGGCCACAGTGAAACCTTGAACCCGAGGAACGTCGGCACAAGAGATGGAAACGCTCGACGTGAACACTAGAATCTCAAAGCAAGCATGAACGACATTCGCGCACTGTTGCGTTGTTCCGTGTTGCTGTTGCTGATGGTGACTGCACCGGCGCTCCTTGCTCAGGAGACGACTGTTCAAATTCCCGCAGGCACTCCTTTACCTGTACAACTTGGAAAACATGTTTCGCTGAAAAAAGGAGAGCCGATCGACTGCCATCTGATGTATCCGGTGTATGCAAAGAATAAGGTTGCAATCCCGGAAGGCACTGTTGTTCGCGGAACCGTGGTGGCGCTTACTCCAGATCACAGTCGAAGAGTTCACGGTCGGCTCTGGGGAGATTTCACACCCTTCAATATTCCGGTCGTACACTTCGATGAATTGATCCTTCCGGGTGGTGACGTTCAGAAAATTGCCAGCGACGATGCCACTAACGGAGCACCGGTGCTGCACCTCTCGACACCTGCTGCCGGCAAGTCGCATTCGTTTGTTGCCGAGCAGTTCATTCAGCTAAAACAGCAGGCCAAGGAAATGACGGAGGTCGTAACCGCTCCCGGGCGAAAGGATCGGATGGTTCAGTTGTTGTATCGGCAACTTCCGTATCACCCACAGAGGATTGAGTCGGCAACCATGTGGACCGTGACCTTGGCGGAGCCTTTAACCCTGAAAGAAAATGAGGCTATCGAACAGGCACAGAAAAATAGCGCTGTAGCTACCGTTGTCCCACCGAAACCGATGCCGAAGTCGCCCTCCCCCACCCCCCCGCCTGCGGAAGACAAACAGGCCTGGCATCTGAGCGCCTACCTGCAACAAACCATCAGTTCCGGAACCGAGAAGAAAGGGGACACGTTTGATGCAGTCGTTGCAGCGCCGATCTTCAACCCGGACCGTACCGTCGAAGTTCCGGAGGGGGCGATCTTGGTAGGGACCATCACGCAATCCAAGCCCGCACGATTTTTCGGCAGGGCAGGGAAGTTACGCTTCGATTTTCGTGAATTAAGATTTCCCGGCGCCCCTTCAGAGTCGGTGCAAGGAACACTCGCTGGCGCAAACTCGGTCAAATCTGAGAAGCTTAAGATTGATTCGGAAGGTGGAGTGCAACCCCAGCCGCAAAATCGTGTCATTGTCCCACTGGTACTCACATTTCTCGCCAGCCGTGCCCTTGACGATGATGGAAATCTCACGGCCAACACGGCCGTATCTTCGAACGGTTTTGGAATTGTGGGGCGCGTGGTTGGCATTGTTTCTGGATCGAGATATCTAGCGGCCGGCATTGGCTTCTACGCGGCGGCGCTTTCGGTATACGAGCGCTGGCTGGTGCACGGCCAGAATGTAGCGTTCGTGAAAAACACTCGCATTGAGGTGACAATGGTCCCCAGCCGCAATCCAATTTCTGCAACATCGCCGCGACCCAATCCTTCTGAGAGGCAGTAATCCCCATCATGCGCTATTTCTCCCCACTGGTTGTCTGGATTTTTCTTAGCTTGACTGCCGTTTGCGCGAGCGCACAGGCGCCCACGTTGCCGCCCAATCCACAACCAAATCTGCGTCAAGAACAAGTCGCGAGTTTGATTCCGAGCATCTCAATTTCACCGACCACCCTCGCGGGAAGTTCCTCCGTCCCGTACGCTTCAGTGAGCAGTGCTTTCTCTACTGCGACCGCATCCACGCAGGAAACGCAGCCAATCTGCGGCATCACGAAGCTCGGTCGTTGTATCCGTGATCTTGGGGAAGACGAGAAGGCAATCTTTACCAGTCCGCTGCGCTTGCAGCCGAAGGATGGCTACTGGCTGGCGCCCCTCGGCGCTGCGACAGGACTGGCGATCGCATACGATGCGGATGCTTCGGAAGCCGTCGGTGTCGATCCAGGCCGCACCAACACCGCGAACAAGATTGCAGACTTTGGGTCTTTCATTGCGACAGGTGCGGAAGGAGCGGGAATTTATTTTATTGGACTCGCGAAAAAAGATCCCAAGCTTGCGGAGACTGGACGGTTGGCCGATGAGGCCATCATCGATTCCGGAACCGTGACCCTGGTGACCAAGCTGGCCAGCAATCGACAGCGCCCGCGGCAAGGAAATGGGCAAGGTGATTTTTGGCCCTACGGCACGCAGCATTGGGAATGGGATTCATCTTTCCCATCTGACCATGCCACCGCCAGCATGGCGCTTGCTCGCGTGATTGCCGGCGAGTACCCCCATTGGTATGTCATGGTTCCCGCGTATGGATTTGCCGAGACAATCAGCATGTCACGCATTTTTGCGAACCAGCATTTTCCGTCCGACATTCTAGTGGGCCAGGCTGTCGGATTTATCACCGGCAGCTACGTTCTGCATCGTCGCTCGCTGTATCGACCTGGCGCGAAGAAGACACTCGCCAGCAGAATTATCGGGTCGGTCAATCCGATTGCCGACGCTCGAACGCGCACCTTAGGGGCTTCGATGGAAATTCCGGTTGGACAATAACATCGCGCATTGACCTGGTGATCATGCAATGTTGCTGTGCCTTATGGCCAGCGAGTGGTTTACGGATGAGGGTGCAGCAACGCCGCCAGGTCCGCCTTGAGCATTCCGTAAGTGCTGTCTGAAAAGGCACCAGAATTCATCCAACGAATGATACCGGTGCGATCGAGCAGAACGACATACGCTCGACTCTCGTCTTTTACTCCCAGACGCTGCCGCCAAAGTTGGTCATCCTTGTACAGCACAATGGTTCGATTTTGAACCGACACAGGCATGCTGCTCTTGATTCCAGCAATCGCCAGTCGGCGAAAGAGTTTCGGCGCAGATTCGAGCTGAATCACCCCGTACGCCGATACATTATCGGGAAAATCCTTTGCCAGGCGTTCATTCCACAATCGCGCATCCTTGCCCGCCGTTCGGCTAAATGAAAACACCAGCACCGTTGGGTTCTCCATGGGAGATGTCGGTAGCGTTAGAGGGTGATCCGTAATCGTGCGGCCGGTGAATGCGGGGAAAGTAGAACCCGCCCGCAGCGGTGCCGAAAGCAATTGGGCCGCGTGCAACGGAAGCGCCAGGATAAGGCTGCCTATCGCCGTTGCGATGTATCTGGAGAAGCGCTTCATTAAGTTGAACCTCTCATAGTTCATTAAACTTCAAGCACAACTTTTACGCGCGAGCTTGACAGCACTTCTTAGCCGGTTAAGACTAATCAAGGAACGACGTTCGCCGCTTCACTCCTGCAAAAAACCTGGAATCATCCTGAAGATGAAGGAAAGCCAATGAATCGGATTACGGCGAAAATCGCTTTAGCTGGAGGGATCGCAACTTTCTTCTTTTTGACGCCTTGTGGCTTGCGTTCGCAAACTGCGGCCGGCATTTCTGGAATCGTCAAAGACTCCGACGGCAAGTTAGTGAGCGACGCCCAGGTCTCGATCAAAGACGTCGACACGCACCAATCAATAGCAATAAAAACCAATTCTGCTGGTGCGTACACCGAGTCCAATCTTATTCCTGGGACATACACCGTATCCGCTGTCGCACAGGGATTGAACCCTCAAACCGCGAACGTAACGTTGATCGCCGCCGAGGAGGAGCATGCCAACTTCGTCCTCGATGCGGAGCCGCAGCAGCAGGAAACTCCGCCTAACAAGTTGCCACCCGCGCCGCAGCCGAATCAGCAAACTTCACCTGCAGGAAATGCGAACACGCCTTCGCTGCAGGACCTGGGCTTCGGCGCCAACCAGACTCAGGGCAGCGCGCAGGAACAGGCCTTGCTCAACAAGCGCACCCACATGCTGAAGGTGCATCAGACGTTGGGGCTGATCACTGCGATTCCAATGGTCGCCACTTTAATTACGGGACCGCAAGCGAAGGCGAAAGGAAAAAACGGCGAGCCAATTACTGAACCTACCGATGCGAACCTGGACTTCCACATGGCTCTGGGTAGCCTGACGACGGGCCTATATTTCACCACCGCCTATTACGCGATCTTTGCCCCAAAAATCCCAGGGGTCAAACCCAAGGGCGCGATTCGTCTACACCGCGATCTGGCCTGGATCCACGCTCCGGGAATGATCATTACTCCCGTGCTGGGAATTATGGCCTACAAACAGGAGAACGCCGGAGAGAAAGTGCATGGGATCGCTTCCGCACACGGTACAGCGGCATATATTACAGCTGCCGCGTATGGAGCATCCATTGTGGCCGTGTCATGGCCGATCCATTGGAAATTCTGGGAGCGTTGAAAAATGATGAAGAAGAATCTTCTCTTCGCCTTCTTGCTGTTTGCAATTCCGGTATTGGCTCAGACTGACACTCAGTGGGTTCTTCAGCAGTCCACCCTTACCTATCACATGTCACATCCCATGCACGAAGTCGACGGTGTGAGTCGCGCTGCGAAAGGGAAGGGGATTTGCCACGCCGGCCAATGCAATTTTCTGATTGCGGTGCCGGTGAAATCCTTCGACTCCGGGGACAGCAATCGCGATCTCCACATGATTGAAGCGACGCGGGGAGCGCAATATCCCATGGTGATGGTGCGCACTGATTTTCCTGAGGCTGCAACTACCTCTGCAACCATTTATGCGAATCTCGAGGTTCAATTTGCCGGACAGACCGCACATTATCAGCACGTGCCTTTCCAGCGAGTCACGGAAGGCAACCAGGTGCGGATCACCGGAACAATTCCCGCGACCTGCTCCGATTTCAAGATTGATCGCCCATCATTCCTTACCGTCCCCATCAAGAATGAAATTCCTGTAAAAGTGGATATGACCTGGCAGAAGATGTAATCCAAGGTCAATCTGTTGGTTTCCATCTAGCGTTGGGCCTCACGCAGCGGATGCCAGGAAAACAAATGGGAGGGTGCTACCATGTTGGAATTGTGGTCGTAGACGTTGCGCCGCGCAGCTTTCTTTGGTGGTGTAGACTCCAGGTTTGGCCCCGTAGCTCAGGTGGATAGAGCAGCAGTTTCCTAAACTGTTTGTCGGAAGTTCGAATCTTCCCGGGGTCACCATTTCCGGTTCAATCTATGGAAAATGCCCTGAAGCTTTCAAGTGCATCTCGCAGCTCCCACGCGACGCGCAATACATTCATACTCGCGGTCGCCGCGCTGGCGATTTCTTGTTGTGCTGATGCGTCGGCTACGGACGCGGCTACACGTTGCCAGGCAATTTCGCGGATGAAAATTGACGGCGTGACGATCACCTCGGCGTCCCCGGTTGACAGCGGAACTTTTACGCCGCCCGGAGCAACCTCGGCCATCGTCAACTTGCCGCCATTTTGCCGAGTCGCAGCCACCTTGCGCCCGACGCCGGATTCCAATATCAAAATCGAACTGTGGATGCCGGAGAAAGATTGGAACGGAAGATTTCTCGGGACTGGCAACGGTGGTGGAGCTGGAAAGATTTCCTATCGAAGCCTCGCACTCGGCATGCGTCGCGGATTTGCGACCGCCAATACAGACATGGGGACGTCGCCGGATGCCAATGCAGTGGTCGGCCATCCGGAACGCTGGGCTGACTTTGGTTATCGATCGACGCATCAGATGACGGTCGTGTCGAAGCAAATTCTTCAGGCGTATTACAACAAGCCCCAGAGCCACGCGTACTTTGTGGGATGCTCCACCGGCGGTGGCCAGGGACTGATGGAAGCGCAACGGTTTCCCAGCGATTACAACGGGATCATCGCCGGCGCACCGGCAAACAACAGGACTCACATCCACACAGGATTTGTCTGGAATGCGCAAGCCGCGAATCAACCGCCGGGAGTTCAATTGTCGCCTGAAACAATCGCCTTCATCACCAAATCTGTTGTAGCGGCCTGTGCAGGAAAAGACGGCGGCGCTCCGGGCGACAATTTTTTGACCGATCCTCGAGAATGTAAGTTTGATCCCGATACTCTTCCGAAATGCCAGGGAAATAGCCACACTGACTGCTTGTTTCCGGCCGAATTATCCACGCTTAAGAAATTCTATGCGGGGCCCACGAACCCGAGAACGGGGGAGAGAATTTACACGCCCATCCCGGTCGGCAGCGAGAACTCTCCGGCGGGAATGGCGATGCAGCAGGATCCCAAACAAATGTCAGATCAGTGGTACCCATTTGTTTGGGCGCTCGGTTCCAGCTTCGATTACCACAAGTTTGATTTCGATCACGATCAGGACCTAGTCGATGCAAAGCTCGCGCCGATTCTGAATGCGAACAACCCTGATTTGTCGGCTATGCAGCAACGCGGCGGAAAAATTCTGATGTTTACCGGAACAGCCGATCCATTGGTTCCGTATCAGGATGCGCTGAACTATTACGACCGAGTGGTGAGCGATCAGCAGAAGCGACTTCCCGACGCGGGCGGCATGGGACCACAACAGGGATTAACAACGACGCGCCAATTCTTCCGATATTTTTTGGTGCCGGGCATGGCACACTGCGGCGGCGGTCCCGGTCTTCACGATTTCGGTCAGAACCTGCAATTGGAAGGTCCGCAGGACAGCGATCATGACATTTTGACCGCACTTGTTGGCTGGGTCGAGCAGGGTGTCGCGCCCGAACAAATCATCGCCAGCACGTACGTGGACGACATTGCTGCAAAGGGGATTCGATTCCAGCGCCCGATTTGTCCTTATCCGCAATTCCCAAAATATGTTGGCGGCGATCAGAATTCTGCAACCAGCTATCGTTGCATTGCTCATCCGCAAGACAGCGTGGCGGTGCCGGCAAACCGATACATCAATTAGCCGTCGCCGCGCCCTTCTGCCGCAGATAGAGACCGCTAAACGCGCGTACCAAATGGTCCGGATGAAATGGGATGTAGCATCCGAATTCAGGATTATCCCAACTATCGATCAACTCATATCCCAGGTCATAGGCTGATTGCAGAAATTCATCCTGGTTGGCAATGCGGTAAGGAGACAGCGCGGGCCCCATGTTATGTAGCGTGTAGAAAGTTTCGCGTTCGGTGAATGGTAGCTTGTTGATCAGCACGTGTTGCGGCGGGGATGCGAATTTGCGAAAGATTTCTGCGAACGTCGACTCAGGAAATTGCAGTGATCCGAAGGAGAGGAAAATAGGGAATTCCTGCGCACGCTGCAAATCAGTGGTGAAAGTCAGCTGGCGACGCGCGTCCTTCTCTTCTGCCAATTTCGCGCCAGCTTCAGCCACGGCGGGAACATCGTAAATCATCCATTGCAGATTTTCCGGATAGTCCAGATGATTCTGAAATGAATAGTAGGAGATCCCGAGATACCCCCCAAAATCGAATACTCGTGGATTTTGGGGAAGTAATTTCTCCAGCCAGAATAAGACCGGGTAATCGCTGGAGCGGACGGAAGTTTTGTATCCGAGAAACTTCGCTGATTCAGGATTGTCGTAGCTGTTGTTGCGTTCCGCAGGGATGGCAGCGTTGGCTGCGGCGAACGAAGGATACACGCCAGAAAACAGCCGCTCCCATTCAGCAATGCGCATGAAATGCTGTTCATATTCGAAGCGGTGCCATTTGCGGATCAACGGAACGGCACCCTCGACTTTGTCGACGAAGTTTTTCGTTGTCGGCGAAAGCAGCATCGCCTTGATGGCCTGTTTCATGGCACCTCAATAAATCAGAAACGTTCCAGTCATTGTATGTGACTGTCTGCAGGAATCGTCATCTTTAGGCTGGACCGCAACGCTTCAGTTTCGCGAGCGGCGCAGGTCCAGCTTCTGTTGGACCGCCAGCGATTCCACTCGGCGAACCGGCAACGCGATTGATCTGCAGCAGGACGGAAATTGGAGCGGCTGCGGCAGACATGGTCATTGGAACCATCGCAACAATGATGGCAAAGATGGACGAGGCTGCGAATCGCGCCTGAGGGCGAGATGATGGATAGAACATCGGGGGAAGCCTCGCGTGCGTCGCGATGGACCGCACCACCAGGTAGTTGTCGGCGCGGAGGGGCAAAGCATTCGCAGCTTGGAAGGGCTTGCAAGGGCTCGGTTTCATATTGGGGCTAGGCTGACGGAACGCCCAATTCGGGATTCCAGCGACCGATCTCCGCACGGTTACAATGTCCGATAACATGTATTCTGTAATGTTGCTGCGTCAGACCCTAAACCTAGCAGTTCCAGCTGCTTCGCCCCAAGAACTGCTAGGCTAGGTTGAAGGTTGAATCATTCCCTGTTATGCCACGTTTCCCTATTGCAACTTCCGTGCTGACTCAGGCAGTTCAGCAGCGTGTATTTCCTGGAGCAGTCTTCGGAGTGCTCTATCCAAACGAACAATTCTCAATTGAATCTGTCGGTGGGTTTACCTACGAGCCGGATTCGCCTCGCGTCACAACGGAAACCATCTTTGACATGGCCAGCGTCAGCAAAGCGGTCGCGACTACATCGATGGCCATGCTGCTTTGGGAACGTGGCCAGCTTGACCTGGACGAGCCACTGGGCTGTCGACTTCCTGAATTTCTGGGACCCAACTCCGAGGCTGAATCACTGGCCGCCGTTCGATCGACCATCACTTCGCGAATGCTTCTGGCACATTGCTCGGGCCTGCCGGCCTATGCGCCTCTGTATAAAACCTGCACCACGGCAACGGAGTTGCTCAAAGCGTGCATGCACATGCCTCTCGAAGCGCCTCCTGGGACGCGCGCCGTCTATTCCGATATCGGGTTCATCGTGCTTGGCCATCTGCTGGAGCAAATCGCAGGCGAGCGCCTGGACAGTTTTTGTCAGCGAGAAGTGTTCGAGCCTCTGGGAATGAGCTCGACATTGTACTGCCCTCCTGCGGAAATTCGAGCCTCCATTCCGCCTACCTCAGACGCGGAGAATTTTCGTGGTCGAGTTCTTCAGGGCGAAGTTCACGACGGCAATTGCTGGAGATTGGGCGGAGTCAGCGGACACGCCGGATTATTTTCGAACGTACCCGACACACTTCGCGTGGCGGATTGTTTGCTCAATCGGGGGCGCGACATTTTTCATGCGGAAACAATTTCACATTTCACAACGCGACAGCACATGCCTCTATCTTCCGGCTGGGCGTTGGGCTGGGATACGCCGACTGCGCCTTCATCGTCCGGATCAATGTTCTGCGCTCACTCCGTCGGTCATCTTGGCTATACAGGAACTTCGCTCTGGATTGATTTCGACAAGCAGGTTGCGATCGTTCTGCTGACCAATCGCACCTATCCTGGGGACGAAGCGGTTGCCTCCCAATTGATGAAGAGTGTTCGACCGCGATTCCATGATGCGCTGATGCGAGAGCTTGGCTGGGGTGCAAATGCGAATTCTTCCCCGGTTGCTGGCGAAGAATAGCTGCTGCACTGGAAGCGCGCGAGGCGATACAATCGAAGTAGAAGAGTCGCACCTGAGGTGGTTTTTTGAAGCTTATGGGAAACGGAACTAACACGATCGATACACCCACCACTCGCGCTGATCATAATGGGAAAGATTCGATCTCTCACCTGGAATCACTGACGACAGAAAGTGCGAACCAGGCTTCGCAGGGCTTTGATACCAAGTCCGCACTGGAGATCGCACGCATCATTAACCACGAAGACGCGAAAATCGCTGGAGCAATCAAGAGAGCTTTACCGGAGATTGCCACCGTTATCGACAATGTGGCCCGATGTTTGCGCGACGGCGGACGCCTGATTTATGTGGGCGCGGGTTCCAGCGGACGCATTGCCGCCCTGGATGCCTCGGAAATTCCGCCTACGTATTCGACCCTGCCGCAGACCGTGCAGTACATCATGGCGGGAGGACCGAAAGCACTCGCCTCCTCCATGGAAGCCAATGAAGATTCTCGCGAGCTGGGCCAGCGGGATATCGCCCGTCGCCGTCCCACCCGCAAAGACATTGTGATTGGAATTTCTGCAAGCGGTCGGACTCCGTATGTGGTCGCCGCGTTGGAGTATGCACGTGGACGCGGATCGAAAACTGCGGCCGTCACCTGCAACTACAATTCTGAGCTGACTACTGTGGCCGACGTCACGATCGTCGCTGAAGTCGGTCCGGAAGTCGTGCTGGGTTCCACTCGCATGAAGGCTGGCTCCGCGCAGAAAATGATTCTGAACATGATCACCACCGGCGCCATGACCCGCCTTGGCTATGTGTACGAAAACCTGATGGTGAACGTGCACATGAAGAACTCCAAGCTGGTCGAACGCGGACTTCGCATTCTGAAGCAGGCCTGCGGAGTGGACCAGGAAACAGCCGTTCGCACCATGAAGGCCGCCGGAAAGAGTGTGCCCATCGCCATGGTGATGTTGAAGGCCGGCGTCGACAAACAGGAAGCGGTCCGCAGGCTGGCAAAGTCCGACGGAAATGTGCGCCGAGCCATTGAAGACACCACGCTTGAACTGTAGCCCTCAAAAAGATGCGTTGACGCTGCTGATACCCTGTGCTGCAAAGCTAAAAATGCATGGTTAGATGGATCCATGGATAAGTTTGTCATTCGCGGTGGCACACCGCTTCGAGGCACAATTCGCATCAGCGGAGCGAAGAACTCCGCTCTTCCCTGCATGGCTGCGGCCATTCTGACTGAAGACGAAGTGACGCTGGAAAATATTCCAGACGTGCGCGACATTGAAACCGAGCGCAAGCTGCTGGTCTCTATGGGCGCCGATGTCGAACTAGGATACGGCCGCGCCCACCACCGCACACGCATTCGCTGCGCCACTCTTGATCCGGTTGCGAAATATGAAATCGTCAAAACCATGCGTGCTTCTTCGCTCGTCCTGGGCCCATTGGTCGCACGCACAGGTATGGCGCGTGTCGCCATGCCCGGCGGTTGCGCCATTGGTGGTCGGCCCATCGATCTGCATATTAAAGCGCTGCAGGCCATGGGAGCGGAAATTACACAGGAGCACGGATACCTGGAAGCTCGTGCGAAACGTCTCCACGGCGCACATATCGTCTTTGAGAAAATCACCGTCACCGGAACCGAAGATTTGCTGATGGCTGCGGCGCTTGCCGATGGCGAGACCTTTATGGAAAATTGCGCGTGCGAACCTGAGGTGACTGACCTGGCAAAGATGTTGACCTCCATGGGAGCACGGATTGAAGGCGCAGGCACGGCGACGATTCGCGTGCAAGGGCGCGCAGACGATTGCATGGCGCGAAACATCGAATTCATCCGGACCGCATTGAGGCGGGAACATTTCTAGTGGCTGGCGGCTATCACCGGCGGAGAGCTTACCCTGACGAGCTGCAATCCGGACCATCTGTCTTCCGTGATTGAAAAGCTGCGAGAAGTTGGCGTGCATTGCGAGCTGGGCCCAGACTCGATTCGCGTTCACAACGGCGGTCCGCTGCGCAGCGCAAATATTTCTACGGAAGAGTACCCCGGCTTCCCTACCGATATGCAGGCGCAATTCATGGCATTGGCCACGCAAGCGGAAGGCACCTCTCTCGTCACGGAAAACATTTTTGAAAATCGCTTCATGCACGTGCAGGAATTAATTCGCATGGGCGCAAATATTCGAGTGGAAGGTCGCACCGCCGCGGTAGTCGGCAAGACTCCATTATCCGCAGCCGCGGTGATGGCGTCCGATCTGCGCGCTTCTGCATCGCTGGTTCTGGCCGCTCTGGTCGCGGAAGGAGAAACGATTATTGATCGGGTCTACCACATCGATCGCGGCTATGAGCGCATCGAAGAGAAACTGCGCGGCGTGGGCGCGAAGATTCGCCGTATCGGTAATGTCTTCCGCGAGACCGAAGAGCCCGCTGCTGAAGTGACGGCGTAGCCGCTCCGGTATGCAGCAAATCCTCGCCCCATTTCGATTCGGCTGGAACGCCTTGCGCGGACACTGGCTGCGCCCATGGCGAAGTCCCTATCTTCGCTGGCGTATCGAAACCTATTCCGGCATTCCGGCTGGAACGATTGACGCCCGCATCTTCTGGAAGTTTTTCTTTGCGGAAAAAGGCAATCTGGTCCACTTTCTTTTGTGGACGGCGAAGCTGGAATCCTACAAAAACAAATGAGAGGGTTGGATGGTTCGCTACGGCATCCTGGGATTTGGACTGCACGGATGGAAGCGCCTTGTGCCCGCTTTTGCCGGAGCAAAAAACTCCAAGCTGACTGGCATCTGGCGCAGAAATCTCGATAAGGCGAAGGCCAACGCCAGCGATTACGGCATCGAAACAGTGTTCTCCTCCGCAGAGGAATTATGCGCATCGCCCGAGGTGGACGCTGTCTTCGTCACCTCGCCTGATGCCCTGCACATGCGCGATAGCTTGATGGCCATATCGCATCGCAAGGCCGTGCTGTGCGAAAAACCACTCGCGATGAGCGTTGCAGAAGTCGAACAAATGTTGGCCCACGCCAAAAAAGCAAACGTTCAATTTGGAGTGGCGCAGAATTTTCGTTACAACCGCAGTGTCGATTTAATTCGGGAATGGGTGGAGGCGGGTAGAATCGGCAAACCGGTTTTCGCGACATCCCATTTTTATTTTCAGAGTGCAGACAGTCAGCGCGCCTGGATCTACGATCCTTCCCTGGCCCGTGGCGGCCCCATCGGTGACGTCGGGATTCACTGCCTCGACGTTCTGCGATACATCCTGCAGGACAATGTGACAGCGGTGACAACACTCGCCCACCGCGACGCAAATTCCGGGGGCGTGGAAGCGAGCGCCGCGCTCTCGATGGATTTTCACAGCGGCGCGATTGGATCCATCCTGGTCAGCTTTCGCAGTCCGTATCGA
Source organism: uncultured Acidobacteriota bacterium (assembly GCA_963774515.1). Classification (GTDB taxonomy): domain Bacteria; phylum Acidobacteriota; class Terriglobia; order Terriglobales; family Acidobacteriaceae; genus JAKAAZ01. The sequence continues at coordinate 90,817 of CAVZFK010000010.1, forward strand.
TCGCTGGTTGAAATCGTCGGCGAGACCGGTGTGATCCGCAGCGAAAACGGTCTGACCGTCACTGGCACGGTGGATGTTCAGTTGGTGCAGAGCGGCAAGGTCCTCGATAGCCAATCGGTCACCAATGCGGATGCTTACTGCAGAATGCTAGATGGATTTAGCGACGCGATCGAAGGCCGTGGAAATTATCGAGCACCGGGTGAAGATGGCTTGAACAATCAGCGAGTCCTTGATGCCGCGTATGCCAGCTGGCAGTCAGGTCGAAAAGAAGTTATTTCATAGTGGCCGGCGGCGGGTTCTTATCGAGGCGAAGTTCTATTTCCTGTTCATCGTCGCGCCGCGCTCGCATCACAAAGACGATGCTCCCGAGCACCACCGCAGCACCCGCAATCATCGTCCACGGCACCGGCTCCATCATAAAAAGAGCGCCTTCGGCCACCGCAAGAACCGGAACCACCAACTGTAGACTCGTCAGCTGATAGGCTTCAATGCGCTGTAGCAGCCAGTAATACAGCGTGAAGCTCAATGCGCTCGCGAATACGCTAAGAAATACCAGCGCTACGATGGCCTGCGTGCTCCAGGTTGATGTTCGACCGCGTTCGAACACCATGCTGGCAAGCGCGAGCCAGATTCCTCCTAGAAAAAACTGGATCGCGGTGCTGACAAACGGATGCACTCCGGCCAACGCTTCTTTGGCATAAACAGAAGACGCAGCATACATCGCGACCGCAAGCAAGACAGCCATAGCACCGACTGCTTGCCATAACGACGTCGAAATGGCTCCGGACATCACCAGTCCCAGTCCGCCCAGGCCGACAATCATCGCTTCCCACGCTTTCCGCGGAACCGTGCGGCCTGCCATGAGCGGAGTTAGAGAACGCGGTCATCAGCGGCATTGCACCGAAGATCAACGCTGTCAGTCCCGACGAGAGTCGCTGCTCCGACCAGAACGTCAGCGCGGACGGGACCGCAATCATGCTCAGGCTGAGCAGCAACGTCGCATGTAGTCCCCGACCCGTGGGCCAAGGCAATTTTTTCCATTGAATGATCGGCAACAGGATGACCGAGGCCAACAGAAATCGCAGCGACGCGCTGTGCATCGGCGGAACGGAAACAACAAGAACGCGAATCGCCATCCATGTGCTGCCCCAGATAATGGACAGCGCGACCAGCCCGAGGATGATGCGAGGTTTCATGTGGTGTGAATCGCTACGGTGCCAGAAACAGAAAAGCGGACTGCTTCATCACAGCCCGCTTTTCAATCATCAAAATAATACTAGCGTCGACCGCCGCCACCACCAGGTCGACCACCACCGCCGCCGGGACGTCGACGACGACGGTTGTTGCCGCCACCGGGACCACGACCGCCAGGCGAACTGGGAGGACGCGGACCATCAGCGCGATTGAAATTCGGCGTATCCGAAGATTCGCCGCCTTCATCGTTGAAGTCGTCACCGCTCTCGAGCACAATCGTGCTGCCGTTGGAAGAGGGTTGACGCTCCCCTGCTGCAGCCACATCTCCGACGTGACCGCCCGTTGCATTCGGATCCGGCAGGCCCAGCTTAATACGCTGTTCCTTCAGAACCGCCTTGCGGGATAGCTTGATGCGATTGCCTTCGATGCCCAACACCTTCACCAGCACCTGGTCGCCATCGTTCAATTCGTCTGTGACTTCGTGGACGCGATGTTCAGCAATTTCGCTGATGTGGAGCAGACCGTCCGTTCCCGGGAAGATCTCGACAAACGCGCCGAATTCCGCCAGACGAACCACCTTGCCGAGGTATGTCTTACCCACTTCAGGCACAGCTGTCAGATTGCTGATGGTTTCAATCGCGCGGCGTAGACCATCGGCATCGGAGGAGGCAACGTTCACCTTTCCAGTATCGTCGACATCGATCTTGACGCCGGTCGCTTCTACGATGCCGCGAATGGTCTTGCCACCCGGCCCAATCAGGTCGCGAATCTTGTCGACAGGAATCTGCAGCGTGTGGATGCGCGGTGCGAATTCGGACTTCTCCGTGTTCGCTTCGTGGATTACTGCATCCATTTTGTCCAGCAGGAAGAAGCGTCCTGCGCGAGCCTGCGCCAGAGCTTCGCGCATGATCTGTCCAGTAACGCCGCCAATCTTGATATCCATCTGAAGCGCGGTGATTCCGTTGCGCGTACCGGCAACCTTGAAGTCCATGTCGCCGTAGTGATCTTCCGCTCCGGCAATGTCGGTCAGGATGGCGTAGTTCTCGCCTTCCTTCACAAGACCCATCGCGATTCCTGCGACCGAAGACTTCAATGGAATACCAGCATGCATCAGCGCCAGACTGGCGCCGCATACACTGGCCATCGAGGAAGATCCGTTCGACTCCAGAATGTCGGAGACGATGCGGACTGTGTAGGGCGATTCGGCCTCACTCGGCAGGACAGCTGAAACCGCCCGTTCCGCCAAGGCTCCGTGCCCTACTTCGCGACGACCTACGCCGGTCATACGTCCAACTTCACCAACGGAAAATGGCGGAAAGTTATAGTGAAGCATGAACCTCTTACGCTGCTCGCCTTCGAAGCTCTCCAGGCGCTGAGTATCGTCCAGATGTTCCCAGCGTCGCCGTCACCAGCGCTTGAGTTTCACCGCGGGTGAAGAGCGCCGATCCGTGAACGCGCGGCAGTACGCCGACTTCGATCGAGATATCGCGAATCTCATCGAACTGGCGACGGTCCGGACGAATGCGATCCTTGATGACCTGATCGCGGAAGATGTTCTCGCGCAGCGACTCGTAGTACTTGGAGAGTTTCGCCGGCGCAGTCGAATCGTCGGCGGGTAGAGCCGCCTTCAGCTCGTCCTTGATCTGCTTAACCAGCGCATAGCTTTCAAACTTGGGATGCTTGTGGGTATCGAGCGCATCCTTCAGGCGATCGCCGACCTTGGCATAGAGCGAATCGTAGTAGGCCTGATCAAATTCGACCGGCTTCACATCGCGCTTCGCCTTCCCTGCTTTTCCAACCAGCTCGGTAATGCCTGCGCAGATCTTCTTGATCTCGGCGTGTCCAAATTCAATCGCATCGACGATGGAATCTTCGCTGACCTGCTTGGCCCCGGACTCGATCATCACGATGCCATCGGGCGTGCCGACGACGGTGATGCTCATATCGCCCGCGCGAAGCTCTGCGTAACTCGGGTTGATGATGAACTGTCCATCCACGCGACCGACGCGAACCGCGCCGACCGGACCGCCGAAGGGAATGTCAGAGAGTGCCAGGGCGCACGCTGCGGCGTTGATGCCGATGATGTCGGGATCGTTTTCCTTGTCTGCGGAAAAGACCAGCGCGATCACCTGGGTTTCGTTGCGGAAACCTTCTGGGAATAAGGGGCGGATGGGGCGGTCGATCTGGCGGCAGGTTAAAATTTCGCGCTCGCTGGGCCGGCCTTCGCGCTTGATGAATCCACCGGGGATGCGTCCGCCGGCATATGCGTATTCACGATAGTCGACCGTGAGCGGGAAGAAATCGACGCCCTCTCTGGGGTCGGGTGAGGCCACAGCGGTGGCCAGAACAACGGTGTCGCCCAGGGTTGCCAATACGGCTCCTGAAGCCTGCTTGGCCATGCGGCCAGTCTCAAAATTAAGTCGTTTGCCGCCGGCTAATTCGACGGTCACTTCATGTTTCATAGAATCCTCAAATCTTGCTGTATAGGGGCGTGGGTGCAGATAGGCGGGAACGTGGGGAAATTGGCAGGCGGCGATGAAAGGTGGGATGTGTACGCGGAAGCGGCCCAACAGAGCCAGTTCTCTTCCGCGTCAATGCCGCAGTGCTTGGGTTCAACCACGTTCGCCAGCTTGAAATCTGCGGAACGTCGCTGCCGCTTACTTGCGGATGCCCAGTTTGCCAATGACTTCCCGGTAGCGATCAGTATCGTGGGTCTTCAAGTAGTCCAGAAGACGGCGGCGATTGCTCACCATCATCAACAAGCCACGGCGTGATGCGTGGTCTTTATCATGGGCCTTGAAGTGTTCAGTCAGCTCCGTGATGCGTTCGCTCAGAATCGCGATCTGCACTTCGGGGCTTCCGGTGTCGCTTGCATGGGTACGGAAGCGTTCGATTACGTCGGTTTTTTTTGCAGGTGCCAGCACAGTGTGGCTACTCCCTCTTCATTGTCGATTACACTGCATAAGTGTCTACTTAAGAATAACATGCTTTGTCGAAACCTGACATCCAAAGCTGCCGGATTATCATCCTACGGCGACATCTAGAACCTTGGCTATGGACACTCGACCCCTCATTACGTTGACCACGGATTTCGGCCTGAATGACCCCTTTGTCGGCGTCATGAAGGGCGTGATTGCGTCTATATGCCCCGCCGCCCATGTGATTGATATCACCCATGGAGTCAAGGCCTTCGATGTGCTGGAGGGAGCCCTGGCAATCTGGCAGGCGAGGCGTTACTTCCCTGCTAATACGGTCCATACTGTCGTAGTCGATCCGGGCGTAGGATCCAGTCGCGAGCCGGTTCTCTGCCGCATCGGGAACGCCTGGTGGATCGCGCCGGACAATGGCGTGCTTACCCTGGTGGAGCGCGATGTACGGCGCAGAGGCGGATCAGCTTCCTACCGCTCCATTGAAAATCGACAGTACATGCTTCCAGCGCAAAGCAATACCTTTCATGGTCGCGATATTTTTGCGCCTGCTGCCGCACACCTGGCTGCCCAGATCGAACGCCGCCATGTGCGGGCGGAAACCTTTGGCTCCGCAATTGAAAGCCTGATTCAACTGGACGTGCCGGAGCCGATCCATAACCCGGATGGTTCGATCGAGGGTGTGATTCTGAAGAGCGATCGCTTTGGCAACCTTCTCACAAACCTTGCCTCCGGAGATGTGCCTGCCGACCGAACCAATCTCGCCATCGAATTTGAGAGCCTGCGCATCACGCGCTTTTGCCGCTACTATGCGGAGGCGCCAAAGGGAGAGCTTGTTTGCCATTGTTGGCAGTTCGGGGCTGCTCGAGATCGCCACGAACTGCGGCTCCGCGGAAGAACTAAGTGGGATTGTCGCGAGAACGAAATTTCGTCTGGTCTAGCGCCGTTCCAGCTATTCTGGAGAACTTTCTCCGGCAGCGTTGCGAAGGGCCTCGACGTCTGCAAGGTCTTGCGCTCGTCCAACCGTGAGTTTGTTCCGAATTAGATGCTCTCGAGAAATTACGTGGGCCGGGATTTCGCCTTCAAGCAAACCTTCAACTCGCTTTTCCCAAGCTTCGTCGAAGGCGATACCATCGATGCGTTGCAGAATGTCGATGCGAGTCGGCGGTTGGCCTATTTGAAATGCAGATCCCTGCTCGTCGTTAAAGTCTGAAGGGCTGAACCCCCGCAGCGGCGCGCCATAAGCGGCTAGAGCTCGATATACCGCGAGGCTGTTCCGCTCATCCGCTCGGATAAATATATCCAGATCTTTTGTGGCCCGCGGCTCTGCGTGGACGCCAACCGCGTAACCGCCGACGAGCAGATATTCAACCGCGTGTTCGTTGAACGCGAGTAAGAGTTCTTTCAGATCTTTGTTCATCATCCATCCGAACTCCCTTAAACGCGTACGCATCTGCGCTCGCTTGCCAAACGGCAGATAGGCGCTCTCCGACTGTCCGGCTCTGCCAGTAGCGATAGGTCTCCGCCTGTTGCTGCTTCGGATCTGTGATCCTGCGAATGGTCTTGTCCATCTAGCGCCGCTCCACCAGCATCTGCTCTGTGACTAGCTGAGTCATATCGCGCTTTTCCAGGCCGTGCTCGCGCTTGTTGAACTCATCCACTTTGCTCGACCAGTTCATGGAGCAAAACTTCGGCCCGCACATGGAACAGAAGGCAGCTTCCTTGTAATAGTCGTCGGGCAGCGTTTCGTCGTGCATGGAACGAGCCGTTTCCGGATCAAGCGACAGCGCAAACTGCTTGTCCCAATCGAAGGTATAGCGAGCGTGGCTGATGGCGTCGTCGCGGTCGCGTGCGCCTGGGCGATGCCGGGCAACATCCGCAGCATGCGCGGCAATTTTGTAGGCAATGATGCCGTCTTTCACATCTTTTTCGTTCGGCAATCCGAGATGCTCTTTTGGCGTGACGTAGCAAAGCATGGCCGCGCCATACCAGCCGATCATGGCTGCGCCAATCGCGCTGGTGATGTGGTCGTATCCAGGCGCAATATCCGTCACCAAGGGTCCCAACGTATAAAACGGTGCGGCGTGGCAAAGTTCGACTTCCTTTTCGACCTGCTCCTTGATCTTGTCGAGCTGCACATGGCCCGGACCTTCAATCATGGTCTGCACGTCGGATTTCCACGCAACCGAGGTCAGCTCACCGAGAGTTTTCAACTCGGCAAACTGCGCTTCATCGCTGGCATCGGCCAGGCAACCGGGACGCAGTCCGTCGCCGAGCGAAAAGCTGACGTCGTGCTTCGCCATCACTTTCACGATGCGATCAAAATGCTCATACAGAAAATTCTGCTTGTGATGATGAGTCATCCACTGCGCCAGAATTGCTCCGCCGCGGCTGACGATGCCGGTGATGCGCTTGGCAACCAGCGGCACATACTGCACCAGCAAGCCGGCATGCACTGTGAAGTAATCGACTCCCTGCTCCGCCTGCTCTTCGATCACTTCCAGGTAGACATCAATGTTCAGGTCTTCCAGCTTCTTGACCCGATTCAGCGCCTCATAAATCGGCACCGTCCCAATCGGCACAGGAGAATGCCGCAGAATTGCTTCGCGGATGGAGTGAATGTCGCCGCCGGTTGAAAGATCCATCACCGTATCCGCGCCGAAGTGGACAGATGTATGCAGCTTGCGCAGCTCCTCATCGATGTTCGAACGTAATCGCGGAGTTGCCGATGTTCGCGTTGATTTTGCATTTCGAAGCGACGCCAATCGCCATCGGTTCCAGCTCTGGATGATTGACGTTGGCGGGAATAATCATCCGCCCCGCCGCCACCTCATCACGAATCAACTCCGGTGTCAGCTTTTCAATTTGGGCGACATACGCCATCTCTTCGGTGATTTTTCCCTGCCGCGCGAAGTGCATCTGCGACATGTTCCAGTCCCCGGTCCGGGCAGCTTCCTCACGGCGTTTCACGATCCATTCTGCGCGTCCAGTGGGAATTTTCGTGGTGGGATTGCCTGCAGTCGTGTCGAGATGATGGCTGTTGTTACTCATGTGTACCTCGTGCTCCCGGAGTGATGTTCCCACGCAACGAACAGATCGCTTCGCTACCCTGATTATACCTTGCTGAATTCGACGCTTCGAGTGAGCAATATCACAAGTCAGGCACCATCCATGCGGTTATCGTAGGGCAATGAGTGGTTCTCTGAAATCGGTTCCCGTGCGCCAGGCTGTCGTCGAGGACCCTTCTAATTCGCCCATTCCGTATACTCCAAGAGTGCCTGCCGCCAACGCCATAGAACTGAATGAGGTGTCGAAGCTCTACGGCACCTTTGCCGCGCTGCGCAGAGTCACAGTCGATTTTCATAGCGGCAAAAGCTATGTGATCCTTGGGCCGAATGGTGCCGGCAAGTCGACGCTGCTGCGCAATCTGGCTGGCCTGACGCGTCCTACCTTCGGCAAAATGACGATTCTCGGCAGTGGCGACGTCTCTGCGGTGCGCAGTCGTATCGGATACCTCGGCCACGATTCCATGTTGTATGACGAACTGACGGCGATGGAAAATCTTCGCTACAGCGCTAGCTTGTATCAGGGAGAAACACTTCCCACGGGACGATGGACCCCCGAAGAATCGCTCACCATGGTCGGCCTCGATCCGGGTCTGGACCGACCCGTCGGGAAGTTTTCGCAGGGTATGCGGCAACGTGCTTCGCTGGCACGAGTGTTGATGGCGAAGCCAGACTTGCTGCTGCTGGATGAACCGTTCTCCAACGTCGACATTGCCAGCAGTAATCAGATGCTCCATGTCCTGGATCAGCTGCGCTCCGCCGGCAACACCATTCTGCTGACCACGCATCAGCCCGACTTGGCACGCCCCATCGCCGACTGTTTCTGCACTATGGAAGCGGGACAGATTGCCAACATGGACTATTTTTCGCCTTCAAAGGAATCTGCCGAAGCGTCGTCTGTAGAGGAGCCGAGCGCATGAAGACGAATGCATGCCGGTTGCTCGATGCGCTCCAGATTCGCTATGAAACTCGCGAATACGCAGTGGACCCGGAAGATCTATCCGGTGAAACGGTCGCGAACAAAATCAAGATGCCACTGGAGCAGGTGTTCAAAACCCTGCTGTGTCGCGTGGATCAGCAAGACATCGTGTTCGCGGTTCTTTCCGTTGCCGATGAACTGGACTTCAAAAAGCTCGCAACCGCAGTCGGCGGTCGCCGTGCTGAGATGGTGCCGATCAAGGAAGTCCAGCCGCTGACCGGTTACATTCGCGGCGGTGTCACCGTCTTTGCCAGCAAAAAGCCCTATCCGGTGTTCGCCGATGAATCGATTGAATTATTCGACGTCATTTCCGTTTCTGCCGGAACGCGCGGGATGCAAATCATCTTAAGCCCCGCGGATTATCTGCGCGCAGCGGAAGCCACGCTTGTCGATCTGACACGCCCCCCAACGCCTACTGTCGAGGGCGGAAGCCTATGAGCTACGCGCGCATCGTTTGGGCTCACCTGGCGAAAGATCTGCGTTTGGAATGGCGCTCGAAAGACGCCATCAACGGCATGCTGTTCTTCTCGCTGCTGGTCGTAGTGCTGTTCAGCTTTGCCTTCGATCCCACCATGGCCGTCTCGCGTCAAATTGCCGGCGGCATCCTGTGGGTCGCGTTGCTCTTCGCTTCCACCACTGCGTTGAACCAGACCTGGACACGCGAACTGCGGCATCAGGTGCTCGACGCTCAGCGCATGGCTCCCAGCCCGGCCAGCGCATTATTTCTCGCCAAGGTGCTGGCAAATTTTCTTTTCGTCACTATGATTCAGGTGGTGCTGGGCCCGCTGTTCGTCATCTTCTATAACCTGCACGCGCTCGGCCAGGGTTGGTGGATGGCGGTGGTGTTGCCTCTAGGCACATTGGCGCTTGTCGTCAACGGAACTTTCTTTGCTGCGCTTTCTCTGCGCACACGCAATCGAGAAATGCTGCTGCCGCTGATTCTCTTTCCTGTCTCGATTCCGGCGCTGCTTGCCATGGTGCAATCCACTTCCGCCATCCTCACGGGAGAATCCGACCCGGGTCTGTGGATCAACATGCTTGCCGGCTACGACATCATCTTCATGACCCTCTGCCTGCTGATGTTTGAGACCATTCTCAACGCTGAATAAATTCAGTGGATGGATGTTCCAGGCCTTGCTGGACCCCTATCCCAGACGCCGCACGAGTAGAAGACTCTGGTCGTCGCTTCTCGCGCCCCACGCCTTCGCCTCTGCCAGCAATCCGTTGGCAATCTCGACTAGCGGCTGGCTGTACTCCTTTACGAGCGCATTTCGGATGTAACCGTCTCCCGCCTCTTCGCCCTCCTTATTGAATATTTCTGTCAGGCCATCCGTTACGATGGCCAACATCTCACCCGCCTTCAAGTCCAGCGCGATCGCTCGAAAATTCGACTCGGGCAGTATCCCTACAGGCAGTCCCGGCGTGTCCAGTTCGCGCACTTCGTGTCCATCGGAATGAAGAACCGGCAAATGTCCTGCGACGACAATTTCCAGGCCTCGATCTTCCACATAACTGATCGCCGCCAGCGTGGCGAATGAACTGGGAGCCTTCAGCGAATAGAAAACGCTATTCACCTCGTCCAGCATCTTGCCCGCTTCCTGGTTCTGGCGCAGGCTCATTCGCGCGGCGGATTTCAACATTGCCATCAGCACACCGGAAGAAACTCCATGACCGCTCACGTCCGCAACATAGGCAAACCAGCTGCCGTCCTCCGGCCGAACGAAGGCGTCGACTAAATCACCGCCAACGTCGCCGCTGGGCAGCGACCGGCCATAAATCTCGAACGCTCCAACTCGCAGATCGATGGTGGGGACAAGCGCACGATGAATCTCTGAAGCGAGCTCGATCTCAGCGTGAACCTGGAAGAATCGCTTTCCCTCGCGTGCCATTACGACGAACACAAGGGTGTAACCGATCACGATCATCAGACACGCCAGTCCAAGCGCTGTATTGAGCCGTGCAATCATTTCTGAGTGTGCCACCATGGGCAGTAATGGCTGCATCTCCACCTGCCTTTGCAACCACCAATTCAGCAACGTCTCAAAAGGCATGATGGCGAAGATCAAGACCCAGTGAATGCGGATCGAGACATACGCATAGGCCATAGCGAAGAGGCCGTAATTGATCACCATCGACCAGAACAATAGGGGTGGGATGTGACGCGGCGAGAGGCAGGTCATCAGCAGCCCGATGGTTGTAAACAGCAGGAAAGCAAAACACAACATCATGACCAGGGAGCTGGTCCGCACCTGGCTCCAGGCCTGTTGGCGTCGCCGTATCGCATCCTGGATGTCCGGAAGCTTCACCGTCTTATCTCAGCAGACCGATTACCGAATGGCAACTTGAATCTATGCCCACAGGATCGAGTCGCGACGGCAGACCGGACACTTCGGGCGAGCTCCAAGCGCAATCTTTTTGCGTACAAAATGGCCGGATTGAAAGCGGCTTGGCGTACACTACTGTTTCGGCGCTTTCGTGCACACACGAATGAGGAGTTCCACATGAATCACCGTCATCTCATCCTGGCGTATCTGGTGACCTGGCTGCTGCAATTGGGATATCTCGGCACGGTTCTGGTTGGTTGGCGTCGCCTGCGCGGTTAGCTGCCTTCGCCCGAACTGAAAAATGCCGCCTCTGCGCTGAGTTCCTGAATCTCGCGCAAAGCCGAAAGTATTTCCCACTTCCCCATTAGTTCAAATAGAAAGACAGGAAGGTTCGCCATGCTGATTGTCATGAAAAAGCAGGCCAGTGCGGAGGAGATCCGTGCGGTTTGCGACTATATCGAAAGTCTGGGGTTTCGCGCGCATCCCATGCCCGGCGCGTTGCGTACCGCCGTTGGAGTGACTGGGAATCAAGGCGCGATCGGCCAGGATACGTTGGAGGAGTTGCCCGGCGTCTCTGAGGTGATTCGAGTCACCAAGCCCTATAAGCTGGTCAGCCGCGATGTCAAAGAAGAAGACACCGTCATCCACTTCCCTGGCACGAACGCCAGCATCGGCGGTAAGAATCTGGCGATCATGGCAGGACCCTGCGCAATAGAAACGCGGGAGCAAGCATTCGCCGTCGCAGAGCAAGTTGCCGCAGCCGGAGCGCAGTTCTTTCGCGGTGGAGCGTACAAGCCGCGCACCTCACCCTATGCCTTCCAGGGACTGGGCGAAGAAGCCCTCAAAATCATGGCGGAAATTCGCGAGACGTTCGGCATGCGTATCGTGTCGGAGGCGATCGATCACGAGTCGCTCGGACTAATTGAAGAGTATGCCGACATCATCCAGATCGGCGCACGCAATATGCAGAACTATTCCCTGCTGCGTGAAGTCGGTCGCACCCGGAAGCCGGTGTTGTTGAAGCGTGGCATGTCGGCGACATTGGAAGAACTGCTGATGGCCGCTGAATACATCATGAGCGAGGGCAACTATCAGGTGATCTTGTGCGAGCGCGGCGTGCGCACCTTCGTCGATCACACTCGCAACACGCTCGATCTGAGTATTGTTCCTGCGGTGCAGCGCTTGAGCCATTTGCCGATCGTTGTGGACCCGAGCCACGGTACCGGAAAGCGCAACAAAGTGGTTCCGCTGGCCCGGGCAGCAGTTGCGGTCGGTGCAGATGGCCTGGTGATTGAAGTACATCACCAACCGGACAAGGCTCTCTCCGACGGCGCACAGTCGATCTATCCGCAGCAATTCGCCGACATGATGGGCGAGGTTCGCCAGATCGCTCGCATTCTGCATCGCGATGTTCCCGATGGCATCCGAATCGAGCAGGAAGTGGCTGGGCTTGCGGGTGCGAGTGCGCACGCTGCAAAAACCAGATAGCCGGCGAGCGGATGACGTTGCTGCACCCACCCAGACATGACAGGAAACAGGCCGGCGATCGCATCGCGCGCTGGCTCTGTTCACTGTTCGTTGCCGTATCTCTGTTTTCGATCGCGGGTTGTCATTCGCATGAGTTTCCGGATTATCCCGCCAACTACCGCGAATACGCTTACGTCACCAATGGCGGCAGTAACACGGTCACGGTCCTCGATGTCGTCAATCTTCGCCAGGATCGAGTCATCCGCGTCGGCACCAACCCCACCGGCGTGGCTGTGAATACGAAGCGCAACGAAGTCTACGTCGTGAATACTGGCAGCAATTCCGTCAGCGTCATCGACGCCGAAAAAAATGCGGTCGTCGCCACTATCCCAGTTCATGAGCGGCCCTATTTCGTCTCGGTCAGTGATGACGGTACTCGAGCCTACGTCGCAAACTCCGGCTCCAACAATGTGTCTGTCATTGATTTGCAATCGCGCCGAGAGATTGCAGTTGTCGGAGTGGGTGAGGGGCCCGGAGTTGCAGCCGTCACTCCGGATGGAAACGCCGTTGTCGTATCCAACAGGGTTGGCAACAGCGTCAGCATTATCGACGCGAAGACAGAGAAGGTTCGCAGCGTTTGGAGTGGGTGTCCGGGTGCGACCGACATCGCGATTCTCCCCGACTCCAGCAAAGCATTTGTCGCCTGCTCCGGCGGGCATCAAGTGATGGCGATTGCGCTGGCGACACCGGCTTCCGCCACCTCACATTCGCGGATGTCGACCCGACAAGTAATCCCGAAGGACGAATTGCTGGCGATCCTGGACGTCGGCAAAACTCCCATTCGCCTGGTTTTGAAGCCTGACGGTGGAGAAATCTTTGCCGTCAATTACGACGGAGCGTCTTTTTCAGAAATCGACACCAGCACCAATGAGGTGGGCGGCGCTTACATGGTCGGAACCCATCCCGCTGCCGGAGTCGCGACCGCGGACAACTCCCTGCTCTACGTCAGCGATTTTGATGGCGACTCGCTGGGCGTGTACAGCATCGACGATGGAGAACTGTTGCCGGTCGCTCCGCGCACCGGCGATGGCCCGGAGTCGATGGCATTTTCGAAAGCAGGAAATTTGCTGTTTGTTGTTGATGCGCGGTCCGGTGACGTTGCAGTGATTCGAACTTCGACCAACAGCCTGCTCAACATGTTTCCTGTCGGCGCAAAACCCAACGATATCGTCATCAAGGCATTTATGGTTCGCTAGACCCAGCGCAGCTATGTACGCAACGAAAACTTCGCCGGGCGTCACTCTCGCGACGCCCAACGAAATCCCACCATCATTATTTGTGTCGACCATCCGCCAAGCCATCGTAGACAGCGTTCATCAGCTGTCCATCGGGCGTATCGTTGTCCAGGCTCCAGATCATCGCGCCCAGCAGCTGCTTTCTCAGTGCATAATCCATCTTCACGTGAATGGTTTCCGGATCGTCATACGTCCAGTATTCGTTGCCATTAAACAACCACACTACGTCTGTCTTCGGATCGCGATACTGCTTGTACACCGGCATCAGCGTCACGATATACGAATACGCGTCGCCACCCTGATCGACCGGGGTACCCGCCTGGAATTGCCCGTGGTTCACGTCCGGAACATCCTCCCAGCCATACCCATAGAACGGAACACCCAGCACAATCTTCGATGGCGGAACGCCCGCGGCAAAGTATCCCTTCAACGTCCGTTCAATGGTGTAATCGTCCGGTATCGGATCCAGCGGCGACTCCTTCATCGGAGCCACCGGCCCCGTCGTATTCTGCCACGGCCCGTTATAGTCGTAGGTCATCAAATTAAAGAAGGTCAGTTCTTTCGACACCGCGGCCAACGGAATTGGATCATACGCCCAGCTTCCTGCAGGGGAAGCCATCGTCAAAATCAGCCCCGGACGTACCGCTGCAAACTGGCGGCGAAATTCCTGGAACAGCGCAATCAGGTTTTGCGCATCCGAAGCCACCGGATACTCCCAGTCGATATCGATGCCGTCGAACAATCCCGGCAACGGCTTTACGCTGGGATCGAAATTCCCTTTGATAAACATATTCATGCACGAAGTCACAAACGCTTTGCGATTTTCCGGCTGCGCCGCCTCCGAAAATGCCGCCGCGCTTGTTTGGATCGACAAGATAATTTTCAGTTTTGGATACAGGCGTTTTAGCTCCGCCAGCTGCTGAAAGTTTCCGTGCAACGCCATCGGCGCTGCGGAGTCGTCCCTGCCATTGACACTGGTATCCGCGGTAAACGCCTGCTGGATGTCGGCGTAGATGTCCGTAAGCGCGCACTGGTTGTTGGCAACAGCGCCAAAGGCGTACGTCAGGTGCGTCAGCTTTCTCGCCGTATTGCTCGTGACCAGATTTTTAACGTTGAAGCCGTCGTATGTGGCCCAGTCCGGGTAGTAGCCGTTGATCACCGTGCCCGGCCGCGGTCCCCTCGATCTTGCCAGGTCCGCCTGAATGGGGTAATTGTGGGCGCGTGGTACATATCGATCGCGTCGCCGAACTTTGTTCGCGCGCTCTTGTACCTGCGCATAGCTGGAAAGTGTGAGGAAGGTGAACAGGACGAAGAGGATTGAGCCTGTAATTTTTTTGAACGACAGCATGTTTCGCATCACGGTAGCTCCTTAGGGCGAACTAGCTCGCGATTCTATCGGCGCGATTGCACTCCGTCAATCTGGAGACTTAACCCTGCCGAGCCAGCACAATTGTGATGTCGTCGGGTTGTTCCTCGCCGCCAATCCAGTCTTGCAACGCCTGCATCAGGTGGCCGGAAATCTCCTCCAGTGGAAGATGACGATTGCGATAGACCAACTCCACCATCCGTTCCTCGCCAAAATCTCCAAACTCATTTTCCGGCTCGGTCACTCCGTCGCTGTACGCGATGACGATGTCGCCGGATTGCAGTGTGACGGCGCCTTCCTCGTATTGCATGTCGTCGAGCAGTCCGACGACTGTTCCCCCGCGGTCCAGACGCACTACTGAGCCATCCGGTCGCAAGACCAGCGGCGGCAACTGACCACCATTCGAGTACCGCACTGTACGCGTTTCGACCTCGTAATTGGCCAGGAACAGCGTCGCATACTTTTCCGGCTGCGTACTGCGATACAGATGCAGATTCAATAGCCGCATCAGATTCGCCGGAGAAACGAAAACCTCTTCCGCCGCGCCGTTAGACCGACCGGCGTGCGCATGTTCAAGCTGATTGCTTGAGAGGATTTCGTTGCCACCCAGACTGAACGCACGCACCGCAGAATGCAGTCCGGCCATCAGCAGCGCCGCGGAAATTCCCTTCCCGCTGATATCTCCCATGGCCATGCAGAGCGAATGATTGCCCAGCACAAGAAAGTCGTAGTAATCGCCGCTTACAGTGCGGGCTGGCCGGCACAGGCCATGTAATTCCAGATTTCCCAAACGCACGTCGCAGGAAGGAAACAGATTGGACTGCACCTCTTGCGCAATCTCCAGTTCCCCTTCCATGCGCTCTTTTTCCTTTTGCTCTTCGAGCAATCGAACCAGCGATTCAGACATGGTGTTGAATGATCGGCTGAGCGCCGCAAGCTGATCCTGCCGCTTGACTGGAATGCGATAGTCCAGACGTCCCTGATCCACCTCGCGGGTGGCATGGTACAGATCAGAGACAGATCGCGTGATTGTTCGACTCAAACGGCCGGCCAAAACAATCGCCAGCAACTCAAGGAACGCAAAAACGATGGCCGTCAGGATGAGCGCGGTCCGAACGCCCCCACCAATCAACAATGACTGTTGAAAGAGCCGCTGGTAGAGCAACGACGGCCGCGACGTCACCAGTGCAAATACCGTTGTTGGTTTGCCGGTCGACCATTCGTGCGTATCTAGCGTCGTCGGAAAATTGATGGGCAGATCGAACATGTCCTCCGCTTTGGGGAGAACGCCTCCGGTAATCTCGCCCGCATCGCGGCCTTGGTTGTCGATCACTGGGCCCAGGCCGGCATCGTCATCGGCGGTGGGCTGCATTTTCTGCTTTGCTTTGGTATCGACGCTAGCGCTGTATTCAGGATGCTGATCAGCGATCGGAAGACTGGTCTGCAGATGAACGTTCGGCCACAGCGCCATCGTGCCTAATCCGCTGACCACCCGGCCTAGAAATTGAGGATCCAGCCGCAACCCGGTAATCACAAATAGAGTGTGGGTGCCAACAGGTTCGCGCGTGACTGCGGCGAAATATACCTGGTGGCCGCTCAAAATTAATCCGTTGAAACTGCCGTGGACCCATGCCGGCGGCGTCGATACCGTCGTGATTGCATGAGCCGATGGCAAATCAAGCTTCTGCAATTTCCCATCCAGGTAAACGCCCACCTCCAGCCCTGGAATGTTCATGATGTTTTTTGCTTCGGGCGGCACAGCCTGCGACAGTTGCAATCCGTCCGCGGCGCCCTTGGGGGCTTTCTGTTCGGCAAGTTCATGTTGCATATGCAGCGCCAGCGCGTCCGTATTAGCGGCTAGACTGACCAGTTCAGAATGAATCTCAGAAGTTGCCGCGAAGTTCGCGAACTGGCCGAACAATACATACGCTGCAAACGCCGCCAGCAGTCCGAACAGAACGACCGGGGTGAGGCCGATCAGGGCGTAGGTGACGAATAGCCGGTTTTGAAGTTTCCATAGTAGATGCCATCGGACCCATCGAAACAATCCGGGCAGCGACGCCAACGATTCCCACAACTAGCGCGATCCATGGAGAAAGATGAATATGCTGGCCAATTCCCGGAGTTAAGCGCAGCAGGAAAAGAATTAATGCGGTGACCAGCGACCAGAACGCGAATCCGCGTTTCTTTTTGCGAATGAACGGGCGATTGAGCATCGCGCGGATACGCTCATTGATTGATCCGATCCAACGCATCCCTGCCATTTATCGCACCCGACTATCCATGACGTAATTCGAGTGTAACAACCGTCTTGCCGTATCCAGGGGTTGACAGATTGTAGGTTTACGCAGTTGTCAGGTCACGGGGAGTTGCGGTGGCTTCGCTGGCTCGCTTGTCTTGCGCCAGCGATTCGGCGCGAAGATATCGATGGGCAGAAAAATGCGCTCCGGCAAGCAGGATTAATCCGGAGAGGAATGCCCACAACATCAACCCGACCGAAATCGAGAACGGTCCGTAGACAGACTTGAGATCCAGCCACGGGAGGACGATGATGTAGAGCTGTTTTGCGGCCTCCCACAGCACGCCAGTAACGACCGCGCCCGGCAGGACTGCCATCACGCGGACGTGGCGATTGGGGAGTATCCAATAGATCAGGAAAAAGAGCGAAATGCTGGCGGCAACGCCCAGAACTCGTAGCACCGTTCGCTCCATGAAGTGAAAGAACACATTTCCGGTGTGGCCGAAGAAGATCAATTTCAGCAGCGTTTCATGCGACGCCGAAACGGCGATTGAAAGAAGCGCCAAGACGCCGACCATGAATGCTAGTCCGAGAGAGATCAGTTGATTCCGCACATAGGAGCGGTTCTCTTTGACGCCCCAGACCTGATTCAGAGCGACTTCCAGCGGCAAAAATACGCCGGTAGACGAGATCAACAACATCACCACTGACACGGCGGCCACCCGCTTCTGCGAATAGACCAGATACACCATGTTGCGAGTCACGAACTCCTGGCCTGTGGGCAGAAGCACCTGCAGCATTCCACGGATCACTTCCACCATTTGCGCCGAGTGCAGCAATCGGGCAATCGTCAGCATCAGCACGATGAACGGAAACAGAGAGAGAATCACGTTCGCCGCGACGCTAAAGGCGTAGGTATGAACTGCCGTTCGCGACAGGTAGCGCAGCAGCGCCATCACCTGGGATTCCTGCGGCTCATACAAGTCGGAATCCAGGGCGATCGAGTCTTGCGGACTTTGCGGTGACAGTAATGTCAGCATGGGGGTGAAGACATTCCAAATCTGGGTGAATTAGCTCAAAAAAAATGGATAGCTACTCTGACTATAGCTTGTCTGTCCGGCGAAACTCCATGTTCCATGAGGGGGGGAACTTCAGTCGCAACGGGTGAAGATTTGCACCTGCAGTAAGTTGGGGCAATGGATTCACACGATTGCAATAAAGATTTTTCTTGCGTTTCTTTGAAATTCCTGCCATAACAGTGCCAGATTCGTCTCAGCCCAATTTTTCACAAGTTGCGGGCGGGAACGTGTCTGCTTTGTCTCGGGAAGGCCTTTTGTACCAATTGGTTGTGTCGTTGTATTACCTCGAACCACGCAAATTTTTCGGATGAAGAGCAGCCTCTGTTCCACGCTCTCGCAGCCTCCGCTGCAATCCCTTCAACCCTCCCACAAGCGCATGCGAAACGATGATCCATGAAGGGGATATTTGTGACTGAACGTGGTGTAGTGAAGTGGTTCAATGGCGCCAAAGGGTATGGCTTCATCCAGCGCTCTACTGGCGAAGATGTTTTTGTGCATTTCTCTGCGATTCAGCAGAGTGGTTTCAAGACCCTGAACGAGGGAGACGCGGTCGATTTTGAGTGCCAGCAAGGTCCAAAGGGACTCAACGCGCTCAACGTAGTTCGCAATCAGGAACACAGCGCATAGCTCCATCAGCGCCGGCAATTGCCCGTTTCCGAAAATGGCCCGCTGAGGACTGGGGTGTCGTTCCTACGGATCAGCAGCGTCGGTCACGGTTCGCCTTACGCTGTCGATTGCAGGTGCAGTCGAAACGGTGCTCGCGAGTTGAGCCGCATTTTCCTGTGCCATCGCCACGTTGCGCTGAAAGTCCTTGAACTTTGCGCGTTCCACCGGCGACCCACGAAACATGCGGCGGTAGTCCGCTTCGCCAAGATTCGCCAACCAATCCAGCGCGGGATTTACCAACTCTCTACGGGGCTGCAGCTCGGGCCAATCGGTAATCGGTGCGCGACGATTCCACGGGCAAACTTCCTGGCAAATGTCGCAGCCGAAAACGTTCCTGCCCGCTTTGGCCGCCAGTTCCTCCTCGATCGGTCCGCGTTTTTCTATCGTCAAATAGGCGATGCAGCGTGAGGCATCCATGCGATATGGCTCCAAGCGCATCGGTCGGGCAGGCGTCGATACATCGTGTACAACTGCCGCATCGATCCGGCATCGGCTGAACATACTGCTCGCTCGGAAGTTCCAGCGACGTCAGAATCACGCCGAGAAAAAACCACGAACCCAATCGCTCGTGGATCAGGCAAGTGTTCTTGCCCTGCCAGCCCAATCCGGCATACTTGGCGTATACCCGCTCCACCAGCGGCCCAGTGTCGACAAAGCATCGCGATTCAAAGTCGCCGACTCGTTGCTTCAGATCGACACACAGCTGTTCCAGCCGCTTGCGGATCACAGAATGATAATCGGTCGGCGATAGCTCTTCGGCCGCACCGTCTTCTGTTCCCTGCTCCGTGCCAGTCGATCGTTGTCCCGACCATGCGTATCGTGCAATCCACCCATGTTTTTCTGTCGGACTCGTAGCCTCCGAATCTATCGAGTAGGGTTGATCGCTGTTGTAATTTACCGCGCAAACAATCACCGATCGCACCCAGGGAAACGGAATCTGCACGGAGGAGCGCAGCAGTCTCCCGTCCGCATCGCGACGTTTCAGGTATTCCATCTCGCCCGCGCGGCCCTCCGCAATCCATGCGTCGAGGTACGACAGGTCGCCAAGACGTTCCCCGGCGGGTTCATCTCCATCTGTTTCGCGACCCGCTTCCATCGAATCGCGCAGATCAGCCTGAGCCACGCCGCTCAAATGAAATCCAGCGGCTCGTGCGCATTCCTGAACGATTTGTTGCAATGATGGGGTAGGCATGGTGGGCACACGCGGCGATAAATCGCTGTTGTTTCGAGTGTATCGAAGCTGGAACCCCCGGATCCCGCCACCTCCGGGTCGAGGCATTCATCCAGAAACGATGACAATGATAAGTTACGAATGCAATCTTTTCCTTGGATATACTTGTTCCCTAGCCACAGCTCAACTTTACTGTGATCCGGAATTGGCTTGCACCAGAGGCTCGCTCTGGATGCATGCTGCAGTTTGTAAGGTGGCGCAGAGAATTCACTCGCTGGCTGAAAGTGTGACTTGAATGAAATTGCCGCTGTCATTTTTTGCCTTCGCTCTTCTCCTGGGAACCGCTGCGACCGCCATCCCTTCCAACGCTTCGAACTCCTCGAAACAAGATGTTGTCACCGTGTCGGAAGGCGTCCTCACGATTCCGACCTATCAAAGTCCTGGGCGATACCTGCAGCCACCGCTGTTTCCGCATTCCACTTTGTCCGGGATTTATCCCTTCACCACGTATCAAATGCCGTTTAAACAAGGCGGTCCCGTTCCGGAGAAGTATCCCGCTATTTTCGTGGAAAACGAATATCTCAAGCTCACCTACATTCCAGAGTTAGGCGGCAGATTTTTTTCGCTCTACGACAAACTGCACCATAAACAGGTTTTCTATCGCAACGACGTCATCAAGCCAGCTCACTATAACGACCGCGTAAATTTTCCCTTGTCCGGAATTGAGCTCACCGGCCCGTACGACTCGCACTCGCTCACTACGCATAGCGAGCCTTATTGGTCGCACACCATCGTGAAACATAAAGATGGCAGCGTCACCGTCGTGCTGGGCGAAGTCGATCCCTTCTATCACATGAACGTGACGTTTTCGGCGACGCTCTTCCCCGGCGTGGCTGCGATGAGAACCGACGTATTCTGCTACAACGGCACCGACGGACAAAAGCCGCAGATGTTCTGGACCAGCGCCTCGCTGCAATCGACTCCCAAAACTCGGTTCCTCTATCCGATGACAGAAACCGTGGGTCACACCACCGGCGTCGTGTCTCCGTGGCCGATCTATAACGGCGAAGATCTCAGCTGGGACCGCAACAACAAAAATATGTTGGGCGTGTTCGGCATCGACAGCTACGACAACTACGGCGGCGTCTACAAATTCGATGAAGACTACGGCATGTTCCGCTATGCCGATCGTCGCGTCGTCCAGGGCATGAAGCTGTGGACCTTCGGTTACAGCAAAACGGCGACCGCATTGGAGCACGCCTACACGGATAACACTGGCCCCTACATTGAAGCGCAAAGTGGACGCTATGTTTGGGACGGTCATTATGAGTGGGTCTATCCGCATACCGTGGAACGCTGGCACGAATGGTGGATTCCGGTGGCCGGCATCAACGGGCTGACGACGCTGACGCAAAATGTCGCATTGAATCTTGAGGTACATCCCGATGCGGCAGGAAAAAATTCTTCCGTCGAAATCGCGCTGTCGCCCGTGCGCCCAATCCGCAATGCAAAACTCACGGTGACCGCCAGAACTGGCAAACTGCTGGATGCTTCAGTCGACTTGATTCCAGGAACTCCTGTGACGAAAACGATTTCCGGCATTCACGCCGATGCCAGCGGACTCGAAGGCATGGACGTCTGAGATAACTGGACTGGATGGTAGCGTGCTGTTGGATTATCATCGGCCCGACAGCAATCCGGGCGGCAACGTCACGCCCTTTGCAAAAGATCTGCAGAATGCGCCGATACCTCCGGAAAAAATGACGGCGGAGCAATTGGTGCTGGCGGCCATTTTCAAGCAGAAAGAAATGAACATTGCCGACGCCACGAACCTGGCGAATCTGGCGCTTAAGCGCGACCCGGGATACTCCGAAGCCCATCAGCTATTGGGGATTCTCGAGTTCAACCAGGATCATTTTCAGCTGGCGGCGGCAGAATTCCAGAAGGCTGTCGATCGCAATCCGTATGCGGATGAAAGCTGGTATTACCTGGCCACATGCGAACTGAAGCTCGGTCAGCAGAAGCAAGCAGAACATAATTTTTATTTCATCTGGCCGAACAGCAGCTATTACGGTGCGCGCGAATACCAGTTGGGGCGAATGTATTTTCTGCGCCACGAAGATGCCGCTGCAGCGCAGCATCTTGCTGGGGCGATCAACTCCAATGGCCAGGACATCAATGCCCACTTGCTGCTGGCGATGGCGGACAGGGATCTGGGCGATCAGACCGGAGCGCTTGACGAGCTTGCGACGGTCGAGAAGATTGATCCGGCGGATCGCGTTGCACAAGCAGAAAAATATTTTCTGACGAACGATGCCGCATCAAGAAAAACACTGATTGACCTGATGGGCGCGCAAAGTGAAAGTGCGATCGAGGTCTCCATCTTCTACAGCTCTCTCGCGCGTTGGAAGGAAGCTGCAGCGATTCTCAAGATGGTCGAGCCGCCGAACAACAAAGACCCCTGGGGAATACCGCCCGTCTATTACTACACGCTCGCGTATGACGTGGAGCAGGCGGGTGACCCGCAGGCTGCCGCTGCATATCGCAAGAAAGCGCAGGCTGCTGCTGGCATCGTTGAGCGATTCCCCTACCGGCCCGATTCGGAAGCGCCCCTCGCTGACGCTGTGAAACATGATCCTAACGATACTGTCGCGAGATTCAATTTAGCGTGCCTTCTGTACTATCGCGGGCAGCACGCGGAGGCGATGGAGCAGTGGCAAGCGATCAACCAGATCAACCCTTCGGACTTCTCGGCGCGTCGTGCACTCGGACTCGCGTATCAGGAACAAGGGCAGTTGGATCAAGCCATTCCACAGTTGCAAAAGGCGGTCGACATCAGTCCCAACGACGCGACAGCAATGAATGATCTTTCCAACCTGTATGCACGCAATGGCAAATTCGATCAGCAAGTCGCGTTGCTGGAAAAAGCAATCAAGAACTCTCCCAATGACGATGATCTGTACGAGGGATTGCTCGATGCGTATCTGCTCGAAGGCAAATTTCAGGCGGCGCAGGACATCATCGATCATCACACCTTCGGGCCGCGCCATCGCACCTACCGGCTTCGTGATGAATACCGTGAACTGAAATATGCCCAGGGATCGCAAGCGTTCAACAAAGGAGATTATGAGCAGGCGCTGACACTATTTCAGTCCGCGTTGAATCCGCCCGCGAATCTCGGCATGGACACATTCGAACTGCAGTCGACGCCGCGGATTTATTACTATCTCGGACGCACGCTGGACGCGCTGGGTCGGAAACAAGAAGCGACGCAGGCCTATCGGGAGAGCATTCGCGGCGTGGATCAGCTGGCCGGCGGCGGCAGCGAGAGCTGGAACCCAGAGAATTTCTTTATGGTGCTGTCACTCGTGCAGCTTGGTCAGCAACAGCAAGCTGCGGAATTGCTGAAGCAATTTCAAGTGTTCGCACAATTCCGGCTCGACTCTCCGTATCGCAACCGCGTAGCCAGCGCCCGCTATCTGCTGGGGCTCATCGATCAGTACCAGGGAAATTCAGCGGAGGCGCGCAAACAAATCCAGCAGTCGGCGCAAATCGAACCTGACTACATAGCGCCCGCATTTGAATTGCGTGGAGACTCTATAGATCCCGCCACGAAGAAATAACGAGGACTGAAACGGCAAGCCTCCAGCATTGTGACAGACGTACTTTCTGACGGCCTCAAAAAGACGTTGCCGGTTGCTCTGATGCAAGCAACCGGCAACTTTTCTCAATGCGATGGTTCGCAAAAGCTACTTCGGTCCATCCTCTTGTGGAACTTCTTTGCCCTCGCCAGGGAACGGCCACTTCTGGTTCAGGAAGAGTTCCTTTTCACGTTGCGCTTTCGGCACCTTGTTGATTTTCAGATTTTCAAAGAAGTGAACGCCCGTCTTGCCCGCGGTGGCGATATCTACGTCGCCATCCTGATCGAAGTCCCCGGTAACGAACTGCGTTCCCGCGGCTGCCGTGCCGTTGACGGAAATCGCATAGCGGGTAAACTTGGCCGTTTTGCGATCGATCTTGTAGTAGTAAACAACCAGCGGATCATACGAGCCCGGGTCGTTTCCGGAATGACCGCGGTAGCGCTTGCCAGTCAGCAATTCTGGCTGGCCGTCGCCGTCGAGGTCCACCAGCTTCAGCGCGTGAATCTGCGAATACGAGTCGTCGATCGTATGGCGAATCCAATGGCGACTGTCACCACTTCCCTGCTGCTCCAGCCAGAACAGGCCGTAGCTGTGGCCCTGACCATAAATGATGTCCATTTTGCCGTCATTGTTTACGTCATAACCCAGGATGGGAAATCCAGCATCGCCCAGGTTCCAGTCAGGATGCCATTTCCATTTGTCGTTGTTGGCATCAATATTTTCAAACCATCCGTACGGAGTCAGCACATCGTTCTTGCCATCGCCATTCACATCGGCAATGCCGGTTCCGTGGCCATCCTCCGCCTTGCTTTCCGCCGACACACGATGGACAATTCCATCTGGATTGCCGACATCTTTGTCGCGACTGTGATCTTCGCCCAGGTGATGCACCAGCGGCTTCGGCCCGGAGAAGTCAACCCACAGCACGCCAGAGTGGTTGTAATGCGCTAACACCAGGTCCGGCTTTCCGTCACCGTTGATGTCGCCCATCCAACCGCCTTCTGTGTCGTAGCTGTCGCAGATTTTGTGCCGCTTCCACATGACACCCTGTTTCTTCGGGTTCTCCCACCAGAAGAGTCCATTCTCGATCCATCCGTACGTCACTACATCGGGCGCACCGTCGTGGTTCACATCAACGGTCCACTCGCCGGCATCGGAAACAAATTCATTGTGAATGCCGACAGTTCGATACTGGTGCTGCTTCCACACCCCGCCCTGCGGGCCAGGATTTTCGTACCAGTACGCGCCGCTGACGATGTCCAGGCGTCCGTCTCCGTTCATGTCGAGGGTCGTAATTCCCTCCGCATGATCGGTACCAAGTTGGTGCACAAAGAACGTCGCTTGCGGAACTCCGTATGGCCCATTGCCCGGCACCGTCAGCCGAGGTGTTTCAACTTTCTGCGCCACCATTGGCACGGCGCAGGCAAGCGCAACCGCCACGGCGCCAAACCGAGGCCAGCAACGCAAAACGATTCATTCGAATTCTCATCACAACCCTTTCTCGATTTCTATTGCCTAATTTTACGACACCAGTTCCATCGTCTCTGGATTCCAGTGCTCAATTTTGCCGCTGTAGTAGCTGCGATTGCTCAACAACGCAGCTCCCGCGGCGCGATATCCGAACACCGCATTTTCGATGACTGGTTTGCGGGTGCGAACTGCATTGAAGAAGGTAACGAAGTGGCTGTAGACGTCGTCATAGCCGGGCGCGGCCTCATACTTTTCAAAGTTCAACGCAGGCGCCCCATTTGGATGTGTGATCGGATACTTCACTCGGTATTTCTCCACAATTTCCTTCTGCATCGCGTTGGTAAACGTCTCAATGTCGTATCCAGGCTCTGTCTCTCGCGGCGTGCGCGTGACGCTGACGCTATCGCCAAAGATTTGCATGGTTCCCTCAGAGCCGGTGAAGATGAGCCCTTCGCTTTCCGCGCCGCCGTTCACAAAATTGACGCGCAGACTCAGGTTGAAAGCTTCCGGATAATCAAACAGCGCCACCATCACGTCAGGTACATTCCGCCCATCTTTCCAGAACCTCAGGCCGCCGGTTGCCATGCCGCGCGTGGGTCCATGTGCGCCAGTCACAAAATGGGTGCCGCTGAACAAGTGAACAAAGAGATCGCCGGCGACGCCGGAGCCATAGGCCTTCCATTTGCGCCATTGAAAAAATTGCTCTGCGTCGAAAGGAATCTTGGGCGCTGTTCCCAGAAATTGCGGCCAGTCGCAGGTTTCAGTCGAAGCATCGAGCGGCACCGTATAGTCCCAGGCTCCGATTGCAGAGTTGCGATCCCACCATGCGGTCACCATATTCAACTGACCTATCGAACCGGCAGCCAACAATTCCTTCGCCTTGATGTAGGCAACATTGCTGACACGCTGGCTGCCAATTTGAATCACTCGATTTGTGCTGCGTGCCGCCTCAATCATCTCCGGTCCATCGGAGTATTTGTGGATCATCGGCTTCTCGCAATACACGTCTTTGCCCGGCATGCATCGCATCGACAGCGATTTGCTTATGCCAGTGGTCTGGCGTCGCGATCACGACCGCATCAATGTCCTTGCGAGCCAGAATCTCCTTGTAATCCACCGTGGTAAAAATGCTGGGTCCCCACAGCTCTTTGCTGTGGTCGCGCCGGCCCTGGTAGGTATCGCATACCGCGACCAACTTCACTCCTGGAACCTGGATCGCCGTCTCTCGTAATTCCCTGTCCGCGAATTCCCGCGCCGATCAGCGCAAATTGAATGGTGTCATTCGGCGACACAGCCTTGGCGGCTTCAGCCTGCTCTTCCGCCAGCAGATGTACGTTCGGCCCGACCAGGGTTTCGGCGGTCGCCAGGCCCACAGTCTTAAGAAAAGTCCTTCGATTCAGATTGTTCACGATTGATTCCTCACAGTTCAAGAAAAGGCTGGTCTAAGTCCACACAAGGAACAACAACCGAGGCCTTGCTCGCGTAGCCGTTTCGGTTGCAGCGCAGATTGCAGAAGATTGCATGTTATTCGGAACGTATTAACGATAACTCGAAAGGATGGACCCCGCAATGCGCGGCGCCATTTTGCATTTGCAAATTGTGCGCAGGAATGAAATATGGAACGAGATGCAGCACCGGCACCGGCTGCACCAACACCTTGCCCGAGCCTGAGTTGAGTAGCGGCGCCTTTCGCACGCGAGTCGTTGCTCATGCTCGGTATCGACTATGGCCGGTCCGGCCAGAAGAAAACCCGCAGTTTATTCTTTGCTGCTGACGAGAGAGAACATGGCTCCTTGAGGGTCCTGTCCATTGATGATCCAAGCTCCGCCGGGTACCTGGTGCGGACCATTCAAAACCTTTCCGCCGCCGGCTTCGACGCGTTTGATCGCCGCCTTGATCGAGTCAACGTTGAAGTAGAAGTTCCAACATGACACAGGTATATGCGGCGCCTTGGTCATCATGCCGCCGTCGCCCATTTGCTGGTGGTCGCCTTCATCGAAGATCCGATAGACGCCCATGGGCCCCATATCCATATCGCTGACTTTGGTCCAGCCGAAGAGCTTGTTATAGAAGTTGAATCCGCCGTCGAGATCCGTTGTGTAGAGCTCGTGCCAACCGATGGTGCCGGGCGTCGGTGGCTCTGGGCGTTGCGGCGATGGCATCTTCGGGTCTGGCGTGAAGACCACAATTGCAGCGCCCTGCGGATCGGATAATACGGCGAAGCGAAGCATGTTGGGAATGTCCGTGGCAGGCTTCCACAGCTTGCCGCCCGCTTCGACAATTTTTTCGATGTGGGCATCAACATCGTCGACCGAGATGTAGCCAATCCAGCCGGTGTGTCCGGTCATGTGTAACATACCGGCGATTCCAACCTTGCCAATGTTGAAAGTGGTATACGGATGACCGTCCCCGGAGGGCATTTCCTGGGTCGTCCAGCCCACAACATCGGAGTAGAACTTGCCGGTGGCTTTGGTATCGCTGGTCATGATTTCGTACCAGCTGAATTTTCCTTTTGGCGTAAACATGGCTGGATTTCTCCTTGTTGGCGTACGCGCCAGCATATCAAATGTATGGCGCACCCAGTTGCCTTGATACCAACTTGGTCGAAGAGATGTCAATCGGCCAACTTTAATTTTGATGGCTGCGATGCCTATATTTCAGCAGCGTCGGATCGAACTTCTGGCAGGACGCGATCCATGGCCATAGACCAACGAAGTTATTAAAATAAAGACTCGAACGGCGCTTCTCACCAAGGAGAACCCGAATGGCCGACAACGACCTGATACCCGCAGCCGAACTCGTCGCAAAGAATAAGGCCCACTTCCCCAACGAGAGTCCCGAATACCGCCGGGCCCGCAACGCCCTCCTCGCCGAGGAGATCGAACTCCGACGCCACATCGAGAGTGTCGCCAATTTGCGTCGGGCGCTTCCTCCCGGTGGTGTCGTTCCCGAGGACTATGCCTTCGAAGGCCCAAACGGCACAGTCCGAGCTCTCGCAGCTCTTCGGCGGCAAGGACACTCTGGTTCTGTACAGCATGATGTTTGGCCCGCAGCGCGAACAGGCCTGCCCTATGTGTACAGCCATGCTTACATCCTGGGACGGGACTGCCAGAAACCTGCGCGAACGTGTTGCTGTCGCAGTCACCGCGCGCTCTCCGATCCAGCGCCTTCTCGATTTCAAAAAGGAACGTGGGTGGCGGAACCTACAGATTTACTCCGACACGACGGGCGACTATACCCGCGCCTATGTCAGCGCCAACGATGACGACATTCCTGGCCTCAGCGTCTTCACTCGCAGTGATGGCACAATTCGCCACTTCTGGAGTGGTGAGATGAGTGGAGAAATGGCCGATCCTGGCCAGGATCCTCGCGGAGCCACGGACCTCGACCCCTTATGGACCATCCTCGACTTGACACCTGCGGGGCGGGGCGCAGACTGGTATCCAAAGCTCGAATACGCCGAGCTGACAAGCGATCAAGTAGGCTCAGAAGATTCCGTTGACGCGGTTGCACGATGAGGCTGGAACCCGTGACTTTTGCCCTTGCGGCCAGCATCACGTGGATTGCTTTGAAATAGGGGCTAGGCAAGCACCGATTCAGCGGTCATTCAAGCTGCGATGGTATTCTCTGGACTCACCGGTATTCCGATATTTCGTGAAACCGAAATACGGCGAAGATAAGCTCTGCGGTTCCGGGGCAGCGCGGCTCAGTGAATCGTCCGATCCGGGATAGATTTCTGAATGGGTTCGCGTTGCAGGAGCAGGCCAGGACAGGAGGGCGTCGCATGCAAACTCTACGTTCTGCTGCGCGGATTTTTTGCCGCCGAAGACTCGCGGTCATTCGCAAACCAGATATTGCCGCCTCGGGCGGTCTACACAGAACCAGGGACTTTACGGTCGTCGTCTTCTTCGCTGTTCTCGTTGCTCCTGCCTTCGCACAAGAACAAAGTCAAACCCCTGTGCAGCCGGAATCGCCATCCGTGAACACTCAGCTTCCAGTGAACTGGCTGTATGGTGCCTATATCCCGAAAGATGTTCCGATGGTCGCGTTGAATGGTCCCGAGCGTTTCAAGCTTTATATTCGCCAGACCTACACGACCCCCGGAATTTATATCAAGACTGGCTTCTTCGCCATGCATGATCAAGTTAGAGATACCCCGCAGGCGTGGGGTGATGGATTTCCGGGTTTCGCGAAACGCCTCGGCTCCAATCAGGCGACGAATATCATCCAGAACTCATTTACCTCGCTCGGTCAAGGCATCGTCGGATGGGAGCCCCGCTACGATCGCTGCCGCTGCACGGGCGCCGGTCCACGCCTTCGCCACGCTTTCATCAGAAACTTCATCACCTATGATCACTCCGAACAATCCATTCGGCCCAACATGATGCCTTTCGCCGCGGCTTTCGGTGCAGGAGCGATCGGCGCAACCTGGAACCCAAACAATCCGACCATTACAGTCAAGGGATATCAGAGTGTGATCACGCAAGCCTGGGTGGGAGTCATCATCAACACCATCGGAGAATTTGCGCCTGACCTGAAAAAGAAATTGGGCAGGCATAAAGATGCATCCACGAATCCGTAATCTGTGGTGCAGCAGCGATAACGACTCCGCAGATTCTGAGAGCGTGCTTCCCGGGATGGAGACGCGAAGTTCATCCCTCGCAAGCTTGATTGACAGAGCGGTTCGCTCACGTGTGAACTGAAGACCTTCAGTCTCGCAATCCACATCATGGAGTGATGTTTTGAAGTTGGACCGGATAGGAAGGACCTTTTGCCTCGCCCTGGCTGTCAGGCAGCCTCTTTGGAAGCTGTCGCGCTGAGTCTCAAACCCGCCCAAACCTGGTATTACAAGGCGTAGTGACACACGCGCAAAACCAAACCTACATCCAGGTTCCGTTCGAAATACCGTCCGAGGTTTTTCGCCTCACTGTTACATTTCATTACACAGGCAAAGATCAGGGGACGCGGCTCGATCTCGGCATCTTCGACCCGAACGGCTTTCGCGGAGCCAGCGGTGGAAACAAATCCAGTTTTACCATCAGCAAAACGGATGCCACCCCGTCTTATTTGCCGGGGCCTATCGTGGCAGGAAGATGGTATCTCCTGATCGCGGTGCCGAATATTCGGCCGCACGTAGTCTCCCATTACACGGCCGACATCTTCTTTGAAACCGAGCCGGTAATTCAATCTTTCTCAAATGGCCCATTGCGCCCTGGGCCGGCCTGGTATCGCGGTGACTTGCATATGCATACCGGGCATAGCGATGGCACTTGTCCAAGTCAGACGGGTAAGTCTGTTCCATGCCCTGTGTTTGTCACAGCCGAAGCGGCTGTAAGACGCGGGCTGGATTTTATTGCAGTTACAGACCACAATACGATCTCCCAATATGACGCACTTCGGGAGCTGCAACCGTACTATGACAAGTTACTCTTTATTCCTGGACGCGAGATCACTACATTTCAAGGTCACGCAAATGTGTTCGGTATTACACGATTCGTAGATTATCGGATCGGGACGCCGGGCGCGCCTGACATGAACACCATCGCACGGGATGTTCATCAGTTAGGCGGACTGATTTCTATCAATCACCCCAGCGCTCCCAGCGGAGAAATTTGCCTGGGGTGCGGATGGCATCCGAACCCGCCCGCAGATCTTCATCTCTTTTCTGCCATCGAAGCCGTCAACGGTGGATCTCTCCGGGGGCCTTATTCCGGTGTCAGTTTCTGGGAAAAACAATTGGATGACGGCTATCGAATCCCCGCCATCGGCGGAAGCGACAATCATCATGGCGCGTGGCCGGTTTCGCATCCAGACTCTGTGGGAATCCCAACGACCGTCGTCTACGCGCAAGACTTATCCGTGCCGGCGATTCTCGACGGAATTCGTTCTGGGCATGTATTTATCGATCTAACGGGATCTCACGATCGCATGCTGGAAATGACCGCCACACCTCCGGCACAAGGATCGGTCATGATGGGCGATACGCTGCGTGCTCCTCCAGGCTCCGACGTAGAGATAACAATTCATGTCGTTGGGTGCTCAGGCTGGACGTTGCACCTCACGGACAACGACCATGACGACCCGGATCTTCCGTCTCGTGTTCTTTCGCAACAAGATGCCACCCTACATTTCAGCTGGCCGAGCGACGGTAAGCGCCATTGGCTGCTCCCGCAGGTGCAGACACCCACAGGCGACCTGCAGATGCTCGGCAATCCTGTCTACGTGAACTATCACGAGGCAAAACACTAGCAGCTCGCCTCGCTACCGACAAATAGCTCTTGCTACAAAATTAAAGGGGCAGCCAATGCCTGCCCCTTTCTCTGTCATAAGAAGGATTTTCCTTCCGCTTAGTAGTAGAGTTTCAACGCCAACTGCATCACTCGATTTGGATTTCTCTGGCTGTTGATTTGACTGAAGTTGGAAGTCGTGAAGTTCAGCTGAGTTGGCTGTCCAAATTGCGTTGTGTTGGTTAGGTTGAATGCTTCTGCCCGAAACTGCAGGCGAAGCGACGCCGGAAACATGAAGTTTTTCAAGATCGAGGCATCCACGTTCTTGAAACTGGGACCGCGAACTTGCTGTGGGCTGCCTCCAAGAACGGCGTAATTGGTCTCGCCGATCGAGGTGGCGATTGGAGGTTGGGCAAACGCGGCTGGGTTCAGCCATTGCTTGTAGTCGTGAGGTCCTGCATACAGGCTCTGTCCCGACACCGTATTTGCGAAGCAGCCGAACTCTGATGTCGCAACCGGGCAGGTGACGGTGGTTGGCTGACCTCCTTGATAGGTGTAAATAAAGTTGACCACCCAGCCACCTAGAATCGCATCGATCGCCCGATTCGAGTCAGCCAGGTATTTCCGGCCACGACCAAATGGCAAATTGTACGAGCCCGACAGATGGACCAGGTTCGTCGCGTCGGTATCGCAAAGCCCGTAGTCCCTCGCAATGCCAAATCCGGGCAGCCATTCGGCTCGGTATTGTTGGTTCTGCGACGCTTGAGTATGCTGGTTTGTCATGCACTTACTCCAAGTGTAGTTGCCCAGCAAATAGAGGCCGAACGCCATCTGATGCTCGTAAGTGGCCTGCAGGGAGTTATAACTGCTGTTCGCGTTGGTGGTTTCATAAGTTGAATTGCGGGCGAAGTTAGGAAACGGGACGTAGAGCTGTGGGTTTACGCTTGGCGGCAATATTTCGCTGGGCGAGTTGTTATAGCCAAGATTGTCCAGATGCCGACCCATCGTCCCAACATAGCCAACCTGTATGGAATCGTGATTGGTAAATTGGTCTTGCACCGTCAGGTTTACGGTTTGAACGTACGGGGTCTGAAAATTATATTGACGGCCGTACAAATTCAACCCTTGTCCACTGTTGATTGTTGGATCTTGAAAATTGACAGTTGTGAACGCCTCTTCCATAGTGGCTGGATCGCCGTTAGAAAGAAGTAGCGGATGCTGGGAATCTGGGCTGTTGAATGTTGCCGTGTAGACAAAGGGATAATTCGTTCCCAGGGTTCCACCGTAGCCGAGATTTCCTAAAGCACCATACGTGATTCCATATCCACCGCGCACAACTAGAGTTGGCCGCACGCGATACGCAAATCCGAGACGGGGAGCGACATTTAGCTTCTGGGCGTTGCCTAAACCGAGCCCGGAAACGCAGTCGAGGTTGATATTGCTGCTTGCCAGCAACGTGTTAAAGCCAGTCGACCTGGGTACCTGGCAACCCGAGTTAGGAATGTAGTAGGTGCCGGTATTGCCATTGCCGCCGGCCGCGACAAAGTTGGCCTGCCGCCCGTGAACCTCGGCATAGGGTGTGAAGTAGTCCCAACGAAGCCCTAGGTTCAGGGTAAGATCTGGAGTTAATTTCCAATCGTCCTGGAAAAATGCCCCGATGTACCAACGATGATCGTCGGTCGCGGCGATGTTTGATCCGGAGAAGCTGGTCATTCCTCCCACATAATCAACGCCGCCAACCGTGGACGGAATGGGAGTCAGGAGTAAGTCGCCTACCCCGTTCAAGCCGCTATTCTTGTTTGGAATATCAGTGTACTGTCCATAGAAGTTGAAGTCGCCTCGCCCCTGAGGTGGTTGCGAAATGTCTCCTTCCAGGTCATCTACCTGGACGCCGGTCTTGAAGGTATGGCTGCGAAATACCTTGGTAACATAGTCAGCCCCTTCAATACTGTAAACATACTGTAAGGTCGGAGTGTAATTCCCTACACCGATGTGAGTTAGGGTGCTTGCATTCGTAGAAGATGAAAAGCTGATGGGAGGAAGGCCGCCGTTGTTGGCCACCTGCTGAATTCCCTGGATTCCAAATTGTGCCGGAATGCCGAGAGTGTTCCCGTAGATCGATCGCTGCAGTTTGTCGGCATGAACAACTCCGACATGCATTTCATTGGTCAGGGTCGGCGTAAAGACATGGGTGTACCCTACGGCGAATGACCAGGCTGGGAAACTATCGTTCCGGCCGCCGGTTTCACCCACAGCCAGGCCAGGAAGCGACGACGGGACACCTTCTGATATGAGGCTCCGATCATACACACCAAATAGATTGTTATTCGCGTTGAAGTTCTCATCAACGCGAATATCGTAAGAGTTCGTGTTCTCAGACTGCTTCGGTGCATTGTAAAAGTTGTTTGCAAGACCTGGACGAGTGGGAGCTGGATATACCCCCAATAGCTTGACCGCATTTGGATCGAGTCGCCCCGCCGGAATGATGTTGAGTTGCGCTGTATCACCGACAAAGTTCGTCTTGCCCGCCAAGCTGCCTGTATAAAAAGGATCGCGAACATACACCGGACTTCCGGTCGTATTAGTCAGTCCGCTGATCGGATCGACGCCACCGGCTGCAATCTCGCGAGTGGTTGCCGGGTCGAGAATCGTTCCGTGAGGGAAAATGCGTCCCAAAGCATCCGTCCCTGAGCCGCTGTTGTAAGTAATCAGGTCCTGAAGATTTGTAAACCCGCTATTCACCATCCCGGCCGTCGGTACAGTGCTGGTAGCCGGTACCGGCTTAATGTATCGACCTCCCTGATAATCCGCGAAGAAGAAGGTTCTATTCTTTATGACGGGTCCGCCTATTGTTCCGCCAAACAAATTTTGACGGTACTCAGGCCTGGCGATGTGGTTCAGATTATTAAAGAAAAGATTGGAATTGAGTGCGTCATTCCTCCAGTACTCCCAAACAT
Source organism: uncultured Acidobacteriota bacterium (assembly GCA_963774515.1). Taxonomy (GTDB): domain Bacteria; phylum Acidobacteriota; class Terriglobia; order Terriglobales; family Acidobacteriaceae; genus JAKAAZ01. Next base: position 124,884 of record CAVZFK010000010.1, read on the forward strand.
CTCCGTGGAAGTGATTGGTGCCGGATTTGATGACAGCATTGACGACGGCACCAGTGGAATGTCCGAATTCCGCGTTGAAATCTCCGTTCTGCAACTTGAACTCCTCGATCGCATCCGGCGGAGGAACAATGGCCGCATTGTTGCCTACCGAGGAACCGCCATACACTTCGATGTTGTCGTTGATCCCATCCAGGCGAAAGTCATTCTGCCACAGGTTCACGCCGTCAACCGAGAAGTAGGCGCTGTCGGATTCTCCTGAGTCGCCGCTTGGATTGCCGACAGGTGCGGTGTTCACGCCTGCGGAAAGTTGCGCTAACGATACCCAATCGCGGGTCTGCAGCGGCATGTCGTTGATGGTTTGCGAGGTGATCGTTTGCCCCACCGACGCGCTCTCCGACTGAAGCAGAGGAGCTGCCGCCGTCACTGTCACCTGATTGGCCACCTTGCCGGCGACGAGCGGCATGTCCACCGTCATTGTCGCCTGGACGTGCACCTGCAGCCCCTTCTCAACAAAAGTTTGAAAACCGGGCGCTTCGCCTTGCAATGTGTAGCTGCCAGGCATGACGCCGGTCAAGGAGTATGTGCCCGTCGAAGTGGAGTCGGTTGAAGTCGCCGTTCCGGTCGCATCGTTGGTCAGCGTAATTTTTACATTGGGAACAACCGCGCCCGTTTGGTCGTGCACGGTACCGGTAATCCCGCCCGTGGCAATCTGAGCAAGAATCCCACTCGTAGAAAACAATAGGAAGAGCAAGGTCAGGGCACACTTCCTGAGGGGAGTTTGTGTCATCGTGATCTCCAGAGAATTTGGGTTAGAGGGTTTTTGACTTAGCGCTTTGTTCCAGGGATTGGGGACTTACACACGAGGAGATCGATGCTCAGAATGTCGTGGCAATTCACGAATTCCGCTTACAGGCTTTCGACGTCCCAACCCAATTCCCTGCGAATCGAGCCACAATTGTAGGTTTTCTCGTCGTACGCCCTACCAGATGCACCGCAGGAAAATATTTCAAGCGGAGATGTAAATCATCCGGAGGTGCTTAGCTAAGTTAAGGGAGCGCGATCCCATTTGGCAAGCGAACTTGGTCTCATAAAAATAAAATTGAATGAAATCTATAAGTGTATTTATTTGAGTGATTTCCAATGAGTTATTAAAATCTCGCGAAAGACTTGACCTGTAAGTGATGTTGATATGCCGAGTAGGTAGCCCCTTCGTTAGCATGCCCCTTATCGGAATCCACGGCACGATGGCTTAGTCGTATTGTTCAAAACCGGAGCCGAGCATACGTCTGAGACATAGCCCAAGATCAGACAGTCTCCGTCATGGCTGCATCCTGAGGACTACGTCACGGATATGGGGCTCCCAACAGCGCCCAAGGAGAAATGGCTGAATTGAGACCCCGGCCCAATCTGATGACCTGTTGATAGGCGCGCCGGCCGACGTGGCTGTTCGTTTTGCGGTGAATTCTGGAGCATTCAAAACTCCTCTTGACATCAGACCGTCTTTGTATGTTACTGTCGGTAACACAATGAAGACACCGAATCCACAGCGTCATAATCCAGCCGAATTGGGAGAGCTCGAGAGCAGCATTCTCTCGATTGTGTGGCGTGAAGCGTCCGTTACGGCGGAGGAAGTGCGCGAAGGGCTTGAACGGCAACTGACAGATTCTACCGTTCGCACCATGCTCCGCCGACTTGAGGAAAAGGGCTACATAGAGCACACCGTGGAGAACAGGGCCTTCGTGTATCGCCCGGCAGAATCGCGGCAGCGCGTTGCGGGCCGTGCTGCGAAACGTATTGTGGACTGGCTTTGCGCGGGGTCTGTCGAAACGCTGCTCGTCGGTATGGTGGATTCGAAGATATTGGATCGCGCCGAACTTCAGCGGCTCGCACAAAGAATTGCTGCCGTGCGCGAGCAGGACAAACGTAAGACCGAAGACGAAAGTTAGATCGGCAGATCGGAAATCTACCGGAGACAGTTCCCTCTATTTCGTCTTGTCGGTGCCGCATGTGGTTTTGGATCACCGATCATGATTGTTGCGAACTCGAAGATCGGATAGTTGGAGGTTGAACCATGCTAGCTGCATTTTTCGAAGCTGTTCTTCGATCGCTCATCCTCGCATTGATTGTCTGGGCCGCCCTCCGGATCTTCCACGTCCAGAATGTGGTTTCGCAGCGCTATGCATGGCTCGTAGTTCTCGTAGGCTCCCTGCTGATGCCGTTTGCACTTCCGTTCACCGCGCGCTGGCAGATCCTTCCCCTTGCAACGATTCCGGCACCAACTTCGCTCGATCGCATTCAGTCGGTGCTCGTACCAACGGCTCGGCCAGCAGCGTCAGGAACTGATTCATTCACCCGCTCCATCCTTGTCGCGCCGCCACACGATCAACTCGGCACTCTAGGAAATGCAATCGCCCCTGCCGGCCACAATCGCGCTCACGCTCCATCATCCGACTTAGTTCTGTCGCCCCATCCAAGTGGTGGCTCTGCCAAACCCGTCGCCGTCCGCGGGAAATTATCGCTGTTCGGTGTCGCGCTGCTTGCCTACTTTCTGATTGCCGGCACACTCCTGGTCCGTTTGCTCTTTGGACTTAGCGTGCGCATTGCGCCTCTGGTATTCCTCCACTCCGGTTCCGTCGTGCGGCGACATGCAATTTAGCGAAGACTTCAAACTGCGCTTCAGCCACCGTATCTCCACCCCCGTCACCATCGGCTCAGGTGTTGTCTTGCCCGCGGGCTACACAAGCTGGACTGAAGAGAAACTTCACGTTGTTCTTGCGCACGAACGTTCGCATGTGGATATGCACGATTTTCACTTTCAGATTCTCGCCTCTCTTTATGCGGCTTTAACCTGGTTCAGCCCGCTGGGGTGGTGGCTCAAACGCAATCTCTCCGATCTTGGTGAGGCCATCAGCGATCGCTCCGGCCTCCATGCAGCATCCAACCGCTCGGCATATGCCCAAATTCTGCTTGAATTTGCTGCTGCGCCGCGCCCAACCCTCATAGGAGTCGCCATGGCACGTCCCAGCAGCATCTCCCGCCGTATTGAACAGCTGTTCAACGACAGTTACCTGCGCCGCGCGTTCTCCGGTGGCACACGCGCTCGCGTCGCTGTCCTTATCCTTCCCGCAATATTGTTTTCCGCAGGCGCAGTTGTCCGCGTGCATGCAGCAACACAATCAATCCCGGTTGCTACGGTTTCGAACGCGCCAGCAGCCGCCCCGCAATCAGCGCAAAACGTCTTGGTGTTGAGTGCGAAGCCGGAGACTTCGTCAACCTTACGAACACATTCAATTCTGGCGACAGCGACAACCTCGGGTGCCCATTCCGCCCCCGTGCTACGGGAAATTGCTCTCGCGAATCCCGCTGCTCCTCCTGCTCCGTCCATGGCTTTCATAGAGGGCTCAGGCCAAGCCGAAGCTACCTTCGATCGCAGCTTGTCATTCAACGGCACGCTTGATCTCTCGGTCAGCACTGCTTCGGGCGACATTACCTTCACGCGCGGAACCGCCAACCAGATCCGTATTCACGGCATCGTCAAGGCGAATAAAAATGGCGACCCGGCAGAGGTGCAAAAGATCGCTGCGAACCCGCCCATCGAGCAGAACGGAAACACTATCCGCATCGGGGCACACCAACAGAACCTGCACAACATCAGCATCAGCTATCAGATTGAAGCGCCTGCCGATGCGATCTTGAATGCCTCGAGCGCCTCTGGTGATATTGCCGATACCGGCGTTGGCAATGGAGCGAAATTGAACACAGCATCGGGAAACATTACGGCCTCTGGGCTTCAAGGCGGATTTAAAGTTCAGACTGCGTCCGGAGATATCGCCATCGACAGTGCAGGCCGGGGAGATGCATGGGCGCAGACAGGTTCCGGCGACATCGACGTGAAAGGCGTGAACGGCGCACTCACGGCACAAACAGGATCAGGCACAATCAAGGCAGCTGGAACACCCTCTTCACCGTGGAAGCTCCAGGCTGGCTCCGGCGACATTCATCTGGCAACAGGAAGTGCGCCGATGGATCTGGACGCATCGACTGGCTCGGGCGACATCTCTGCGCCCTCTTCTGGAGCGATGCAATATTCGAAGGATCATCACCACGTGCAGGCACAGCTGAACGGAGGCGGCCCTGAAGTCCACGCTGCGACAGGCTCAGGAGATATTCGAATCGACTAATTCGCTCCCGTGACAGGCATGCACCGCAGGCAATGTCCGCGCTGCATACCCTGTCTCAGAAAACGTAACCAGACGAAAAGGGCTCCCTATTCGGGGAGCCCTTTTCCATGTGAACTTTATTTACTGCAGCGCAACTCGACGAGATTTTCTGCAGATGTCTTTATCTGTTCTCTCGTTTTTTCTGCCAGATCGGACTTAGGTCCTTTTTATCTGGCGGGGACGACGGGGCTCGAACCCGCGACCTCTGCCGTGACAGGGCAGCGCTCTAACCAACTGAGCTACGTCCCCAGATACGCATCCCGCAGTGGTTACGGTGGCGATCTGTGTTGCAAGCGCTAGTGTATCAGAGCAATCGCGGGGATGAAAAGGATGCGCACACCGCAGTTCGTACACTTCGCTCTCGAAGAAAGATTTTTCCTCGCAGGAATGCCGTCATGCAACACTCGCGCTTCTCGAGAACATTGGTTGCTCTGCCAACGTTCCCTCTAGAGCTAGCTGACCAGCAACGGAAGCGTCTGTTGGTTGGTGTAGGCCAGGTCTTCCACCACGACAGAGGTGTCGTTCACCTGGATCACTTTGTACCGGCCGTCGACGATATCCCCAACTCCGGCGATAAAAATATCCTCGCCATGCATCAGGAACACAAGCTTGCGACCGTTCTGCTGCTTTGCAAAACCGTAAAACTTCAAATCGATCGGCGGTGGTGGTGGAGGACCCGAAGGAGCCGCAGGTCCGGTGCGCGCGGATGCGATGGGTTTTTCAATCGCAGTCTCCTGCACTGGAGGCAGCGAATCCTTGGAGAAAATATTGCGGCTGGTACCGGAGTACACCGTGTTCTCCGCCTTCGCCATCCACTCCGGATGCAACGTGGGATCAAGACTGGTCGCGCTTTCTACATGCTGCGCCGACTTGCCGATTCCCCCGCTCGTGCTATTCGATGATCCGGCGGGCGTAGGTGCCGCGGATTCAATCGGGGTCGGTGGCGGTGTGGAAGATGACCCCCCAGCCAGATACCAGACCATGTAGGCAATCGCCGTCAGAGCCAGCGACACCATGACCATCGCAATCAAACGCTTCTTCTTATCCTCGGTGCCGAGTTTGATCGCCATCGCTTCCCTACTGCTCCGTGGAGTTGGTATCGGTGGAGGTGGCCGGCAACGCCCCGCCAGCATTCGCCGTGTCTGCCCGTAAAAACGTTGTCAAATGCATGCGCAAACTCACCACGCCGCCTTGCTGTCCGTTCAAAGCAACGCCTTCAATCAGAAAGAAAAGTTTGTCTCTCTCTAATCCGTTAATAAATCGGACGACGGGTGCATAGTCTCCGCTCAAAGTCGCTTCCATGTCCAATTGGACAAGGCCCTGCTGCGGCTTGCGGTACGCGTTCTGGTCACGAGCCAGCAATACATTATTCTTTACCGCCAATGCGCCCAACTCGGTCAGGACCTCCGAGGTGGTCGCCGGAAAACGTTTTTCATAGAAGGCCTGCTGATCCAGTTTGGCCTGGTCAATCTTTTTATCCAGCCCTCGCAGCGGAGCGGTCTTCAGCTTGATTGCTCGATATTGCTCTTGACTTGCCTCGATGCGTGCTGCATCGCCTTGTTTGGCGCGGTCCCACGCAAGGATCAGCCGGATGGCCAATGTCAGATTGAGTACGAGCAGTACGATGATTGCGCCATAGTGCCAGTGCTGCGCGGTGATGCGAATGTTCGTCCAGTTGGGGCGAGTCAACTTCATCGCACACCTCGCTTCCCTGTCGGACGAGTGTTTGGCGCTGTCGAGTGAGGCACCGGCTCCGCACCCGTTTGTCGCGGACGATCTTCGCGCATGATGAGATGAGTTCCCGACTTTTGCGCCTCTGCATTGACATCCGTAGAAGCCAGGTCGCCCGGATTGAAGCCAGCAATAATATCGACATTTACATCGATCGATTCCGACATGGTGGGACGAAATCCAGCCTGACCCTCACCCTGAATGTCGGCTGTCTCTCCTGCGACAAGAGGCTCGATGAAGTGAGGCGATTTCTCAAGGTTGCTGACCAGGGTCACAACTTTGTCGCGGGGCCCGTTGACCCGCAGACGCATCATCACGCGACCATCTTTTGTCATGTTCGGGTCAATGCTGGTGACTTGAACACCTTGAGGCAACACGCGCTCCAGGTCCATCATGGCGGTGGTCCAGGAAAAAGATTTTTGACGAAAAATCTGATTCAGAAACTCCGATCGCTGCAGCGTTGCTGCATTGTCCGGCTGACGCATGAGTGCCTGATCCTGCGCCCATTCCCGCTGCTGTTGCTGCGTGGCGACGGCCCATTTGTGCGCCACGGCCTCAGCCCGATCGGCCTTCACCTCCGCTTGACGCAGCAGCAAAAAAAGAACCAGCGCCAGAACACAGAGCGCTCCTGCCAGCACACGTAGTCGAAGCAGTACCGGGCGCAGTTCAAAGAAGGGGCGGGAGGCGAGATTGAGAGTGATCCGCATTAGCCGCGCAGCGCCCCCACCACACTTGTAAAGCGGCCGGGGTCCACTTGGCTGGGTATGCCATTCGCGGAAAACGATTGTGAATTCACCAACGCGCGCAATGGGATTTGCCAGGCTCCGTCGGCAGCGAGATGTTGCCGCAGCACATCGGTCGACTCCAATCCAGCGACCCAGACTTCCTGTAGCGGCACATGCAATGCATCTTCGTAATACGCCGCAGCCACCAGGACAGCCTGCGCCATCTCTCCGGGATCTGTAGTGGCGCGATCGGTCGCGCGATACAACAACAGTTCCCCGTTATGGGTGATCGCGGTTGTCATCGAATCTTTTTCTGTGTGCACCAGAAGATGTGAGCCGGTATCGGGCAGAGCGGCCAGAGCAGCCAGCGTCGCTGGCAACAGGACGCCGGGTTCCCGTTGAAGGCCGCGCGCCATGGACTCGACTTCGTCGCGGATTTCCGCTGGCATGGCTGCCGTAATCACCTGCACTGGAGCATCTTTGCGCGTTGAGTCCCGCGAACTCAACAACTGATAGGAAACCCCCGCCGTGTCAGCATCGAAGGGCAACATGCGCCGCAGTCGAAAACGAACCAGCGGCAGAATCTCCTGCGCTTTGGCCGGCAGCGTGTCGAAATCGAGAATGTGAACGCGGGTGCATGCGTCCGGAACGATAAAGGTCCAGTCGCGGCCACGACTGTCGAAAGAGTCGAGCGCATCCTTTAATGCCGTCTGCACCGCGCTGCTGTCATGAAACAGTGGCGCCGTGACTCCCGCCGAGACCGATCCTTCTGGCAGCGAGGCGAAGACCGCTTCATCCAGCGGCGAATCCACGCTGGCGGACCGGGCCGCGAGAATTCCATCCGGCGCAATTTCGCAGGCTAGCCTTGGACGCACTGCATCTTGCAGTGAAGTTGGAAAAAGACGCATGTAAGTTAAGCTTACCGTGAAGCTTCAATGAACGTAACTTTGTTAATTTCTTTCAACGTTGTCAGGCCCAATCGCACCCGCTGTAACGCCGACTCCCGCAGAAACGACATGCCTTCTGCCCGTGCTGCCTTGCGCACCTCAGAACTCGGCCTCTTCTCCAGAATAATTTCGCGGATTCTATCGTTTAGCTCCAGAAGTTCATGAATTGCTGTACGGCCTTTGTATCCGGTGCCGCCGCATTCAATGCAACCTGCGCCCTCCTGAAATTCAAATCCAGACCACTCCTGCGTATCCAATCCGCTCAGCTGCAGCGTCTCGCGATCGTATTGCACCGGCCGCTTGCAATCTTCGCAAATCACGCGAACCAGGCGCTGGGCCAGGATGCAGTTCAGCGCAGACACGAAGTTATAGGGTTCGACGCCCATGTTCAAGAAGCGTCCCAGCACGTCAACCACGTTGTTGGCGTGGACGGTAGTGAAGACAAGGTGACCGGTCAGTGCCGAGTTGATGGCAATCTGCGCGGTTTCCTGGTCGCGGATTTCACCGACCAGAATCTTGTCGGGATCGTGACGCAGAATCGAACGCAGTCCTCGCGCAAAGGTCAGGCCCTTTTTCTCATTCACCGGAATTTGCGTGATGCCGCGAATCTGATACTCCACTGGATCTTCAATGGTGATGATCTTATCTTCGTCACTTTTAATTTCGTTTAACGCGGCGTACAGCGTGGTGGTCTTGCCGGATCCCGTTGGCCCAGTCACCAGCACCATGCCGTACGGTTCACGGATATAGCGGCGAAAACGGCGAAGATCGTCCTCATCAAACCCGACCACATTCAGCGTCAGCGAGCGGAAGGTTTCGCTCATCGACTCCTTATCGAGAACACGAAGCACTGCATTTTCGCCGTGCACCGTGGGCATGATGGAGACGCGGAAATCGATCAGGCGACCTTTATAGCGGACGCGGAAACGTCCATCCTGCGGAACGCGGCGCTCGGCAATGTCGAGTTCGCTCATGACCTTGATACGAGAAAGGATGGTCTGGTGATGCTCGCGCGCAATCGGCGCCATGGCGTGTTGCAATACGCCGTCGATGCGATATTTCACCAGCAGACTGTCGTCAAACGTCTCAAGGTGAATATCACTGGCTCTCCGTTCGAGCGCGGTAAACACCATGGTGTCGACCAGGCGGATGATGGGGCTGATGTCTTCTTCCGACGTCAACTTCTCGATGGAAAGCGTCTCGTCCTGATTGTCCTCGGACGAAAGTACGTCAAACGTCAGTCCTTCGGTGGCTTCATCGAGGACGCGCTGCGACTGCTCCGTCTTCTTCAGCAGATCGGTAATCTGGCTGAGCGTGGCAACTTTAACGCCAATTTTCTGCCCCAGCAGGCTGGAGATTTCATCCATCATCATCAATCGACTGGGATCGCTGACGGCGATGATCAGCTTATTCTCCAACTGCTCCAGCGGCACAAAGTTGTAGCGGAACATCATGTCCACCGGCACGGTGCGGAACAGTTCGTGCTGGATTCGAAAATTCCTCAGATCGACGAATTCGCAGCGATAACGCGCCGCAAGCACCTGCGCCTGCGCGGTCTCATCGCTGACGAGGGCCTTTCCGTTGGGAACGATCGCAATATCCGCCATAGTATTTCTCCTTACTTAGTGTGTCATTGCGCCAGCCGCGCCCAGGCTGAAAATCGGCAGGTAGAGCGCGATCAGAATGGTCACAACGACGCCGCCCATCACAATCAAAATTGCGGGCTCAATCAACGACAGCGCCGCGGTCAGCGCCGTCTGCACGTCTTCTTCAAAAAACTCCGCCACGGAATTCAACATTCCCGGCAACGCTCCCGTCGCCTCGCCCACCTCGATCATTTCAATCGACAGCTCGGGAAAGATCTTCGTGTTATTCAGGCTGGTGGCCAGCCCCTTGCCCTCTCGTACGCTGCCGACCGACTTCGTAACGGCCTGGCTGAGACGCCGGCTGCCAATGGAGCGGGCCGCAGTCTCCAGCGACGGCACCAGCGGCAAGCCTCCGGAAAGCAGTGTTGAAAGGGTGCGTGAGAATAACGCTACTTGATACTTGACCCAGATGCTGCCAAAAACCGGGGTTTTTATACGAAGGGTATCGATCTGGTTGGCACCAGCATCGGTACGGCTCCATCGAATTAGGCCAAATACGATGGCGGCGAAAGCGATTAACAAATATGGCAGGTACGATTGGAAGTCTTTGCCCATCGCCAGCATAAACACTGTGATGCCGGGCAGCTTGGTGCCGATCTGATCGTAGAGGGCAGCAAAACGGGGCACGACAAAGCTGATCAAAAAGATGAACAAGCCCGTCACCATGATGATCAGCAAGACCGGATAGAAAAGCGACGCAATCAGCTTTTTGCGGAAGGTGAGCGAAATCCTCTGGAAGGCGAGGTAGCGTGTAAGCACTTCTTCCAGGTTGCCCGAACGCTCGCCGGCCAGCAACGAAGTGGTGTAAATCACGGGGAATCCACCCTGAGATTCGAAGGCTGCCGAGAGCGATTGCCCGGTGCGGACACGCACAGCAACGTCTTCCAGCTGGGCGCGCAGGGCCGAGGCTTTTTGCCGCTTTGCCAGCAGATCGACGGAAGACAAGATCGGAAGGCCGGCGCGAATCAGCGTCAAAAATTGCTGATTGAAAATCAGGAACGGCTCCAGCTTGACGCGCTTGCCTGCACCCGCCTTGCCGGCCAGGCCTTTCGGCTTGACCCAGTACACATAATGGCCGGACTGGGCAAAGCGTTGGCGTAGCTCCTCGGCGGAGTTTGCAATGTGCACATTCTCTTGCACATGCCCCCGTTCATCCGCAATTTTGACAAGATATTCCAATACGTCCTAGTCCTTCGCCGATCCGGAAATAGCCGCGATCGGAGCTTGATTCATTACGCGTAGCTGACCCCAAGATATCAGTCTTGCAATGTGGCCGTCTGGCCCGACGATGAACGGCAGGCTAATGGCATTCCAGTTTCCGTGGTCGAGCGGCTGCCAGGAATTGCCGTTATCGCGCGAGATGTCACTGCCCGTTGATCCTGCGGCAATCCAACTCGCGTCGGTTGGGTTCCACGCCACCGTCGAACGATAGCCCGCAGGAGGATGAATCGCGACCTGCCAGTGAATACCATTCGTCGTGAATGCCGCGCTACTGGTTCCGTTTTGCGGCTGGGCATAATCCCCGCCAACGACAACTCCGCTGGTGGTGTCGTGGAACGCGACGGCAAATATTCCAGCGGAATCTTTCGATCCATTCGGCAGCGCGCGAATGTGGGTACATCCATTCGCCGCCGCATTTCCTTCCGGTGCAGAGATCAATTCCAAAGGCGCCAACACAAATCCGTACAGCCACCCTCCGCTGGTGCCAAACCATATCTGATGATTGGTTCCAGTTCCCGGCGCAGAGTTCGCATCCTGCAATGGAACGATGGCCAGCGATTGATTGCTGGCAGCAAAAGCGCCTTGCTTCGGATCCATGGTGCGCAGGCAGGGATTCACCTGTCGCGTCCACTGACCGCCGCCGTCATAAGTCACGAACAAGGTGAAACTTCCCTGCACCGGATCTCCCAGGATGACGCCGAAACGTGTGCCATCAAATTGCAGACTGTCCCAGAAACCATCGGCATCTGGATTGGTGAACACCAGTCCTCCACGTTCGGCATCCGTCATGCGTGGAATAGAGTTTCGATTCCACGCCGGGGCCGCTCGACATGACCATCGCGTGGTCTGCATCCCAGGCCCACACGCTGCGGAAGTCCAATTTCTCAGCACCTGCGGGTACCGCACAGGGCTGCCATTTCTGGCCTCCATCGAGGGTCCGCAGTACAGTGCCGTTAGTTCCGCTGGCCCAGGCAATGTTGGCGGTCACGGTGTGGATTCCGCGAAGGCTGGCGGTCGTGCCGCTTCGCTCGATCTGCCATTGGGCACGCGCAGGCGAAGTGGCGCCGATGACGACAAACAACGCCAATCCAGACAAAATTGTCCGCAAGAATTTAGACTGCAAGCCACTTCTCCAGACCAATGGATCCCGAACTAAATCGGGGCCAACCCTTTGACCACCGCAACGCCGGGGGGCGGTCGAAAGGAGAACGTATCTGCAGCAAGCGGCGGATTGGCTAGCTCATTGGTGAGCTGAAACTCCGTGATCGCGCCGTCGGTTTCTTTCCACTGGATGGCGTCAATCCTGCCCTCCGCGGTCACCGTCAGCGTAACCTCCGCCACTCTCTGCTCCATGCCCTTCGGAACGCCGCGCAAACGATACCCTGCTCCCTCCGGAGTCAGCGTCAGTTCGGTCAGTTCTTTTTCTATGCGTGTATGGCCTAACAAGAAGCGAAGTGGCGAACGAAAGTCTTCCAGTTGCTTGGCCGGGTAGCGCTCCGCCTGCGCATCTCCCGGTGTGTAGGAGTAGCCGTACTTTTCATCGATGACAAAAACCTTGCCCGCCGGGTTGGAATAATCCCACCGCATGCGACCGGGCTTTTCCAATCAGCAGCGTCCCACTCTCGGTGCGTTTCATTCCCATACCCTGGTAGGTTTCTGTGAATTGGACGCGGAGCGAGTGCAGTCGGTTATAGTGCTGGTCCACTTGTTTCGAGATTTCTGCAACCGTTGGTGCCGCCGGAGGTACGGGTGTCAGGCCGGCACACCATAACGGGCCTGCGGAAACGAGGCAAACCATGGGCAACGCCATGGCTGCCCACTCGTGTTTCGATCGCATCTTAAAAATATTCAGCAGAGTCATCCCGAATGACGGTCGCCTGAGCGACCACAGTGAAGAATCCAGGCAATCTTCGCATCGACCGTACCGCCATCACCCTCTGGATTCTTCGCTGCGCTCCGAACGATGTGCCGATGGATGAATGATCTCAAGCTACGAAATCGGCTGCGTGCAGTTGGTGCCACCAGCCGGATCGGCCTTCACTTCGCCGGTCTGGTCCATGCAGAACCCGCGATGCCCTGTCTTACCCACCGCCTGCGGAACCGCCGTCACCTCAAACGAAGTGTAGACATCCTGGTTGTTCACATTCACCTTGGTGCAATTGGTGATGGCAAACAGGTAGCCGCTCTTGTAGCCTGCGGCCAGGTCCTTCGGAATCAACTGGGCTGCCTGGGCGCTTGGTGCTCCCGACTTGGGATCGCCGCCCAACTGTGACAAATTGCAGGAAAATCCATTCGCCGGGTAATCGGTCTGATATTGGATTTCCGCGCTGTTCAGCGTGTGCAATTCCTCCATGGCCGCGGTTTCGTTGGCCTGGCTGCGCATGTTCATGTAGTTTGGGATCGCCACAGCCATCAGGATCAGGATGACCGACATGACGATCAGCAACTCCATCAATGTGAAACCAGATTGACGCAGCTGCCGCTTGTTACTTAGAAGTAATTCATTTTTCATTTTCAACACCCTGCATTGGAACCAATGCGAATATATCCCTACTGTATCAGCAGGCAAGGTGTTCGCGCGTGATCTTCAGGCCGTTCAGGTTGCCCAGCAGCGCAACTGCCACCGACTCAGGAACAAACAGCTGCTCGGCCATTCGCATCAGGTCCGCGCTCGTGACCTGACCCACTTGCTCCAGTATTTCTGGCACAGCGTAGAAACGCTGGAAATACATTTCCTGCCGCGCCAGGTTCGACATCAGCGCCCCGGAACTTTCCAGGCTCATCAAAATATTTCCCTTCAACTGGTCCTTGGCGCGCTGTAATTCCTCTTCAGGAACCAGGTCATCTTTCAGACGCCGAAATTCATCGACCGTTAGCCGAATTACCTGCTCCGCATTCTGCGCGGAGGTTCCCGCGTAGACGCACAGCGAACCTGTATCGCGGAACGAATTCACTTCGCTGAAGATGGAGTACGCCAGACCCGCGATCTTCACGAACATTCTGAAACAGGCGCGAGCTCATGCCGCCGCCGAGAATCGTATTCAGCAGGGCTACTGTATAGCGCTGTTCATCGTTCACCGCCGGAGCCGGAACACCCAGGCAAAGCTGCAGCTGCTCCAGCGACTTTTTCTGCTTGGAGACAATCCGCGCATGTACCTTCGGCGTAGCTGCGAACGGAAGAATCAGATCGCTATCCGTCGAAGGCGCGGCGGGCAGATGCGCCAGCTTCTCCGCGACCAAAGTCACAAATGCATCGTGATCCAGGTTTCCCGCTGCGGAAAAGATCATGTTCTTCCCCTGGAACCGGCCGCCGTAGAAGTCGAACAGCGTTCCCTGATCGAACCGTTTTACCGTGTCGCGCGTGCCCAGGATCGGCTTGCCTAGCGGATGATCTTTCCAGAAGCTCTGGGTAAAAATTTCATGCACCAGCATGTCCGGGTTATCTTCATCCATCTTGATTTCTTCCAGGATCACTTTGCATTCCCGGCCAATATCGTCGGGAGCAAAGATCGGCTGCGTGACCAGGTCCGTCAGCACATCGAGCGCCTTCGGCACATGCTCGTCAAGCACCTTGATGTTGAAGCAGATGGTTTCTTTGCTGGTGAAAGCGTCCAGGTTCCCGCCGATGGCGTCGACTTCCCTGGCAATATTTTGAGCGGACCGCGATTTGGTCCCCTTGAATACCATGTGCTCAACAAAGTGGGAGACGCCGTTGATTTCTGGCAGCTCATCTCGTGAACCCGTCTTGACCCAAACACCCATCGAGACGGAACGGACGTGCTCCATCCTCTCGGTCAGAATCACCAGACCATTCGATAATTCTGTTCGGCGAATATTGCGGCTTTGCGCGCTGTCGGGCGAGCTACCTAGTGAACTGAAATGCGTAGTATCCTGCGGACTATCGATCGTAATCATCTGGATATAATTTTTTCACATACTAGGTTGGATTGCGGTCGAGCCCGGAAGCGGCTGAGGCTGCAACTAGTTATCCACATTAGATGCAAAGTTTTCCACAATTCGACCCCCTCTCGCAAAAGAATCTTGTAAATTCTACACAATCACTGTTTTCGCTTTCATTACAACAACTTGAAGACCTAATTGAAACGTTAGGTTTAGAACGCTATCGCTCCCAGCAGCTTTGGCACGCACTTTATCAACAGCGTGTTTCCTCCCTGGAGGAGATGACGGCGCTGCCGAAATCCGTCCGCGAACACTTAAGTCGAGCTGGATTTCAGGTGGGGATGCCAAGCATCGCGCAAGCCTTCGTCTCGAGTGATGGAACGGAGCGATACCTGGTCGCCTGTGCTGACGGCGAGACGGTTGAAACCGTCTGGATGCCGAACGGGGATGACGGCGAACTGGGTGACGGATCGGATGCGGCCAACGAGGAAGCTGGTTCGGCATGGGCGGAGGCAGCGGTCCGAGCCGGCAATTCCCTATCGTCGCGCGACGATTTGTATTTCAAGCCAGGTGGGGTGTGCGGTGAATTGCCAGTTCTGCCTGACGGCAAAGCTGGGAGTGAAGCGCAACCTGACGGCTGGAGAGATCGCGGGACAAGTCGCGGCAGTCTTGAATCGCCACCAGGTGAAGGTTGGCCGCGATCGAATCAACCTGGTGTTTATGGGGATGGGCGAACCGTTCCTGAATTACGACAACTTCATGGCGGCGGTCCATCTGCTGGTCGAAGGGATGGGCATTCCGGAATCGCGCATGACCGTGTCGACGTCGGGAATCTTGCCCGGCATTGAGCGATTCGCCAAGGAGACGCTGCGGCCCAAGCTGGCGCTCAGCCTGAACGCGCCGAATAATTCCATCCGCGAAAGCATTATGCCGGTCACGCGCAAATGGAAGATTGAAGATCTGCTGGCGGCGCTGCGAGAGGTTCCGCTGCGACCACGGGAGCGAGTTACGTTTGAATATGTCCTGCTGGGCGGCGTCAACGACTCCCTGCAGGATGCGCGCGAGTTGAGCGCCCTGCTGCAGCGGTCTGGAATGCCTTCCAAAGTGAATTTGATCGTGTGGAATCCTGGACCCGATATTCCCTACCGCATGCCGAAGCCGGAAGACGTTACCGCGTTTCAGCAGCAATTAATCGCCAGCGGAGTGCCGGCATTTCTGCGTCGTCCGCGTGGCCTTGATATCTACGCGGCGTGCGGCCAGCTGAAGCGAACCGTGGAATAGCAGCCGATCCTTCACCACTGGTGAGGATGCGTCTCGAACAGAAACATCTCGGCGCCATGCGGACCAACTGGCGCACGAAATTCATGATCAAACTTGCCGACATCTTTCTGACGCCAGAGATCGCGAACCGTTCGTTTGCCGTGAATGCCAAGATCGGACCAGAGTGCAGTGACAACCGACGCTTCATCGCCACGATTGAACAGGCCGACTGCGATTGAGCCGTCTTCCATCGGCTTCGACCAGACTTCGAGAGTTCCATACTTCGCAGCTCGAGATGCCTGTTTGCCAAGCGCGTCTTGATCGACGTCGATGACTTCCGTGTTGGTGAGCAGGCCCAACGTAAATGGATCCAGCTGCGTCATGTCGCCGCCAAAGATCAGGGGCGCGTCCATCAGCGACCACAGCGTCATATAGGTGTACTGCTCGTTATGCGTCAGCGGAGTGGGCATCAGATGACCGTCCCACTGAATTTTGCCAAGTAGCAGATTGTCCGGATCATTCCATCCGCCGGGACCGGCCCATTTCTCAATGCCCGCCTGTCCGAATCCGTAGGCAGCGAGATTCTTCCAGAGCGTACTCTGCGGCGTGTCCAAATATCCGACATCGCCGGTGGTTCGCCAGAAATTACCGCCGACGTCGCGGCCCCACTTCCACACATCCCCGTTGCCGTACTCGCACAGGTTATAGACAAAGTCGCGATTCTGCTTCGCCAGCTCGGAGCTCATTAACTGGTAGGGCGGCTTCAATTCGGCAGGGTCGTTGGTGTTCTTCATCAGCTTTTGATAGGAGCAGAGATCGTATTTCAGAAGGTCATAGCCCCAGCGCGCGAAAAGGTTGGCATCCTGCGCCTCATGTTTGTAGCTGCCCTCAAAGCCACCGCAGGTCAGCGGACCCGGAGAGATATAGATGCCGATTTTTAGCCCCTGGCTATGGACGTAATCTGCAAGCGCCTCCATATCAGGAAAGTTCAAGTTGGAGCGGAGATTTCCGTCGACATCGCGCGGTGCGCCGCCAATCATTGGATCGGAGGAGCCGGGCTTGATATTCCAGCCATCGTCGATGTCGATGAATGAATATCCATAATTGACGAGACCGCTCGAAACCATCGCGTTCGTTTGCTGGCGGACCATCGCATCGCTGATGTTGAGGTGGACCATGTACCAGGTGCTCCAGCCCATCGGCGGAGTCAAGGCAATCTTGTCGCCGGCAACAATCCGAAAACGCCGCTTGTCGGTTCCCACGGAATTGCGTGCCTGCAGCGTGAGGTTGTAATTTCCGGGACGAGACAGCACGCCGCGAAGAATGCCGGTCGCGGGATCGAGCATCAATCCTTTGGGAAGGCCTTTCGCGGAAAATGTCATCGGCCGATTGCCGGTTGCTGGAATTCGATACAAAAGCGGGTGGCCCGGATGGACCCCGTAGATTGTAGGCCCATTGATTTGCGGTTTGGGCGAAGGCGCGGGTGTCAGGATGCCACTCTGTTGCGCTCGCATCGTTGTCGGCGCTGCGAAACTTAGTATGGACAGAACCAGCAATCCTGCAGTCGATCGAAACCGGCAGATCAATCGCCTCATATGAAACATCTCCTTCGAGTCTGTCAACGAGTGTAATGCTCTGCGACGACGATGCGGCGCATTACGATGACCCACGCACGTTGTTTATGCAAGCGCTTTTGGAATCGCTTCTTCCCATCTTCCCTGCGCCTTCAGGATTAGCTCCACCACTTCTCGAGCAGACCCTTCGCCGCCGTTCGCGCGGGTGACATAGTGACAGATCGCTTTTAATTCCGGCGCCGCATTCGCAACCGCAACGGCGAGTCCTGCGAGTTTAGACACCGGCATATCCGGAAGATCATCGCCGAGATAGGCCACTTCATCGGCTGTCACGCCGGCCTTCTGCATGCACTCTTCAAAAGCGGCGGTCTTTGTAGCTTGCCCAAGATAAACGTAGGCGACCGATAGCTCGTCGGCGCGCTGCTGCACGGCGGGAGATTTTCTTCCGGTAATAAATCCAGTTTGGATTCCCATAATGTGCGCCAGCTTGATGGCCAGGCCATCCTGCGAATTAAATTCCTTCATCTCCGCGATGCCGCCGTTATTGGGCAAGGAAATGAGACAGACGCCGCCGTTGGTCAGCGTGCCATCGATATCCATCAGAAAGAGGCGAATCTTTTTGGCGCGTTCCAGCAGCGAGGGGCTTGGAGTGGCTGTATCGGACATGCTGCGATTTTATCGTGCAACGGGTTCGGCACGAATGTCCCGCTACACCGTGACGGAAATCTCAATTAGATTGCGGTCGGGATCACGCAGATAAATGGAACGAAGTTTACCGATGGCGCCGTCACGTTCGACCGGGCCCGCTTCAATATGAACTTTCTGCTCCTTCAAATACTCCATCACCGTGTCGAGAGATGTCGTCGTCAGGAAGCAGAGGTCCGCGGAGCCAGGTGTTGGATGCGCCGCTTTGGGCTCGAACTCATGCCCGCGCTGGTGCAGGTTCAGTCGCTGAATGCCGAAGGCGAGCGCCTTGCGGCCGTCCACCTTAACGAGGTCCATTCCCAGAACCTCAGTGTAAAAGTCGACGGTGGCATCGATATTGGCCACAGTGAGAACCAGATGATCCAAGTGCTCCAGGACGAATGCCATATGGCTACCATGCTAGAGCATTTTTCATTCTTGTAGTGTCGTCTTTCGAGCTATTTTCTAGGGCCTCTGCCTGCGTGGCCCGAGCGAGCAGTCCGCAGGCTGGGCCATTGCCGAACGGAAAGCAGGATCGACACGGCACGCGGAAATGCGCGAAATCCGACAAGCCACCGGGCTCGAACGGTACAATTTCGCCCATGACGAAAAATCGGAGCCAGATTTTCTACTGGGTATTGCTGTCGTTGCTTGCGGCTGCTGTCGGACCCGCTTCGGCGAGGGCCCAAGCCTGTGGCACCCCGGCCGACCGTGCCGCCGTGGTGCAGGCGGTGAAGACCATGTTTGTGGCGGCGGCGAAAGACAACATCACCCTGTTTCATTCCGTGACTTCGCCGGACTTCTATGCGTTCGATAATGGGAAGCAATATCGCGGGGACGAATTGATGGGTGGAATTCAGAAACTTCATGCCCAGGGACATGTATTCGTCTGGAGTGTCACTCAGCCCAGGGTTTACCTGGACTGCCACATCGCTGGGATTACGGAGATCAATGTCGGATCGGTGGATGGCAAGCCGACACGCTGGCTGGAGTCCGGCATTCTGAAGAAGAGCGACGGCAAATGGCGTGTGGAATTCTTCAACAGCGCGCGTGCGGCGGAAACTCCGCTGACACCGGCTCCGGCGAAATGATTGGGTCAAAGCAGGCCGCGGCCGGTTCACAATCTCGACGCGCGCCTGCTTTCTACTTCTACCGCTCCAGAATGGTGAACATCGGCGTTTCAGGCTCAGGGCGGGAGAACATTTTGTTGACCGATCGAAAAGAAGCTCCAATGCGATCGGATGCGTAGAAGAGATGCCCAGCGGTCAGCGGGCCCGCGACGCGATAATGTCCAATCCACGCCAACCCCATGGAGGCCATGCATCCGCATTGCGAGCAATCCGGCTCTCCTCCGAATTGACAGGGCGTGATCTTGGTCTTCAGATCGGCCGAAATTGTGGTGGTGGTGCGCGCGAAGATGCAGTCTTTCGGGCTGGCAGGCGGCGCCAGCATCTCGCGAATCAGACCTTCCCGCATGTCGAGAATCGGATATTTCACCCGCAGGCGAAGCAACTCCTCCGCCACGAATGCACGCTGCTCACGCGTCAGAATTTCCGGGCCCGTGGCGCCCACCTGCGGCGTGAATAAGCTGAACCAGATCTTGCTGATCTCGGGACGTGCGCTCCAGAAGCGGAGAAACTCTTCAAGATAACCAGGACGATCTGCGATGTTGCCGGTAATCGTGGAGTGAATCGTCACCTTCGCCGCGGAAATGTTTTTCAGGATGCGCTCATAGGTTGCGGGCTTGCGACGCTCATCGTGCTCCGGCTGCAGACCGTCGATCGAAACCACCACGTTGAGCCGTTTGTATTGATTCCACTTCGCTGGAATTTCCCGGAACGCGCTGGTCACAATCTGGGTATGGACCTTGCGCTTTTCCAACTCGGGCAGCAGCATTTCCAACTCTCGATAGCGAACCAGCGGATCGCCGCCCACCAGGGAGACATGCAGCGGCTTCTCGCGATCGACGATCGCCAGAATTTTCGTGACCAGCTCGGTGCCCTTGAAGTCCGACAACTGGCGCAGTTTAGTGTCGCCGCCCAGATGCGCCTCATCGAATGCATAGCATCCAGGGCAACGCAGCGGGCACTCCTTGGTGATCTCGATGGAGAGCGTTGGTTTATGACCAGCCAGGATCCCAGCCCACGCTTTCCATACCTCGCTAGTCTTCATTCAGTTCCCCCTTTCATATGGGATGCAGTGTACAGCTTGAGGACTCCTTAATGAGCACACAAATCCATGATGCAGGGATTCACGCGGTACAATTTCGCCCATGGTGAAGAATTCACAGCGAAGGTTCATCTCAGCATCGACAGGTTCCGCGCTACTAGCCATCGCGATCGGCGCTTCCGCTGTAGGTGCGATCGCAGTGGGAGCAGTCGCTGTCGGAGCGATCGCAATTGGCAAGCTCGGCATTCGCCATGGCCGCATCGATAAGCTGGAGATTGGCGAGCTCACCGTTGATCGTCTCACGATTCGCGAACAGATTCCGGTGGGCGAGAAAAAATAGCGGTGAGCGGCTTTCGTCGGCGACGCTATTTTTGATAGACCAATCGCGGCCCGCTGACCTGCTGCACGCGAAGGTTGATTCTGACTTCCACGTGGTCTTCGATGCGGACGAAGGGGATGCCTTTGTTCATGCCATATTCCTTGCGGTTGAAGATCAGCGCGCCCTGTATTTCGTCCTCGCCAGTTTGCTTGGTCGGGATGGTGAGCTTTAATTTCTCCTGTCGCGTGACCCCGCGGATAGAAAAATCGCCGTCGACATCGAAAGTGGTTGGGCTGGTCTGGACAATTTTCGTTGAATGAAAACTAATCGTGGGGTACTGCTCGATGTAGAAAAAATCTTTGCCCTTCAGCTTGTTATTCTTCATGCCGCTTCCTGTATCCACCGTAGCTGCTTCGATCACGATCGACAGCACACCGGATGTGACATTTGGCGAAGCGAAGTTTAGCGTGGCATGCCACTTGTCGAATTTGCCGACGATGGCGACGGAAGATTTTACTGAAAATCGGATGCTGCTCTCCGCTGGGGAGACGGAGAAAACTGGCGCTTGCGCGCGGCATATTGGAGGGAGCAGAGCCATGGCAAGGGTGCAGATGATGGCAGATCGCATGACGCTGAGTGTGGATTGTTCCCGCGCTGCTTGTCAACAAAAACGCGCTAGCTTCAGGCGGGGCATGTGGCTTTATGATGGAGGCACGAAATTTTTGTCGCGGATGATTCCATGTGCTCTGCGATTGACATCGAATCAGCTAAGGAGACTCAACATGGCTCTCAGCTTTGCTACAGATATTCGCCCTTGTTTTCGCGATGGAGACATCAAGTGCATGGGACCCGCAGGGGTCAAGCTCGACGATCCGAAATGGATGTGTGTGCCCGCCAACGCGCAAAGTGTGTACGAGCAGGTAGCGAGTGGCCACATGCCTCCGGATGCGCCATGGCCGGCCGATCGCGTTTCGCTTTTCAAGAAGTGGATGGACGCAGGCTGCCCGGCCTAGTTGCAGTTCTGTTGCAGGTATTATTTCCGCTGCAATTTCAGGAAGCGTTGGGCCGCTCACTTTCATGTGGCGTGGCGGCGGCGAGAGCGAGAATTGCTGCGGCAAACAGCAGCGTATCCGCGAAGTAGTTGATGCCCTCCACCTGGACCATCATGCTGGGGTTGAGCAATTGCACGATCATGATTGGCCCATAGACAAACACGACCAGCAGGACAATCCATGAGCCGAGCCAGGTTGCGGCCATGCGTGTTTTTTTATTCAGCAGAATGGCTGCGCCGGCGAGTAAGAGAATTGCGCCGGTGATGACGCCGATGAGCTGGGCGCAGCGGAATATAGGTGGGCATGATTTTTTCTAGCGGCACGCCGGGGCAATGCGAGTGGGTGCAGAAAATGCTCGACGCCATAGAAGATGGCGGCGACGCCGAGGATGATGCGACCGACGGTGATCAGCTTGCTGCGGTGCGGACTCCGCATTGCGGCTGCTGCAAGGAGCCAGCCTCCAGCGGCGAAAGACAATTCGCGGAGGGCCAGTGTCCATCCAAACCTGTTGTTGGGAGTGGCGATAGATCCGGGTAGATCCGACATCAGGACAAAGAGAAACATCATTGTGCCGAAGAGGAGGCCGGACCAGAACACCTGAATTTTTGTAGCGATGCTGAGGGCCGCAGCGAGCAGGGCGACGCCGACGAGATAGGCCCAGAACAGGCGGAACGGCATATAGGGTGGCACGGCGGGTAGGACGAAGGCGATGTTCGCGAGATGGAGTGCGCCGAAGACCGCGAGCGGGATGGCGAAACAAAGATTGGTCGCGGCGACAAATTTGTCGAGGCGATAGGCGCGGGCGATGTCTGCCTTGGTGGCCCACAGGGCGATGAGGAAAAGCAGGACGCCGGCGCTGCACATGGCAACCACGGTGCGCGAAGCTGCGAAGAACAGGATGAGAAGAGTGATGTGCATGGGTGTGGGCGTTGCATTCAAAGGCTAGATCATCAATATAGCTTTGGATTGTACAGCTATGGGGATCGGGCGGAGTTTTTGGGGTTCAAGGCAAGCTGATTGAAGGATTGTGCGGCCTAATTGAAGGATTG
Source organism: uncultured Acidobacteriota bacterium (assembly GCA_963774515.1). Classification (GTDB taxonomy): domain Bacteria; phylum Acidobacteriota; class Terriglobia; order Terriglobales; family Acidobacteriaceae; genus JAKAAZ01. The sequence goes on from CAVZFK010000010.1 coordinate 147,381, forward strand.
TGCAGCCTGAATTGAAGGATTGTGCAGTCTAATTGAAGGATTGTGCAGAGCCCGATGGGTCAAATTACGAGGTAAACCGCAGATACCATTCAGTTGCGGAGCGCCAGGCCGGCTTTTTCACCGCGAAACGGGCAAAAAAAACGGTTTTTCCGAAGGCGGACACAGCTTCCACGTCTGGGAGAGGCGGGCACAGGGTGTCTATAGTCATTCTACCGCGTTGGGGCTTTATGCTACGCCACGGATAGAGCCGTCGGATGTGGCGCAGCTTGAGCTGGAGTCGCTGCTGGGGCGGAAGAAGCGGTGAGTGGTGGATGACATACAGTACGCAAGACCATCGACTGCATGATCGCAACCTTCTGTCTACGGGAGGCATTCCCTTCTTCACCGCGACCATGATTTTGACGCATTCGAGAAATATCTTGGGCTGAGAGCTGTTCATCCGTACGCTTGGTTCCCATGTCTTCGGCCGCGGCGGCAGAGATCCGGCACGCGGACGCACTCTATCAGGGGAGAGATTTCAGATAGGCGACGATGGCGCGGGCATCCTGGTTTGTGAGGGTGTAGGCCGGCATGGGAGGCGCGGCTGGTTTGCCGTTCGGCGCGAGGCCGGTGGTGAAGAAGCGGACGAGGCCTTGATCGCCCCAGGACTTCCACAAAGCGCTGGTGCGGGTGAGATCGGGCGCGGCGGATGCCCAGCCGGGAACGGGATGCAGCGGCTGAAAGCCGAGGACACTTCCTTTGAGCCAGCGGCTTTTGTCGGGAGCTCCGGCGACGTGGGGAGTGTGGCAGTCGCCGCACTTGCTTACCTGCTCGACCAGGTACCGGCCACGCTGGACGGCGGCAGCGTTGGCCTGCGCCTGGCTATGGATCGGACAAGCGAACAACGCACCGCAAAGAAACAGGCTGAGCAGGACGCGACGCATGGTGCGATTCTCCCGACAATGAAATTTGGCTGAGATGTTGCGGGGAATTGGTTGCGACTGATTCCCTATCGTACTTGAGTTTTGCCGGTTATGGGGACGGGGTGGTGCAGAGAAATTTTTTGGGCTTGCGTGAGGTGGTTGCGGTCGCTGGATTTCTTTTCGAAGACGGAACTGCACCGGGATACAGTGCAATCAGGGGTCCGAGTTCATGCAAACTTTGCACTTCAAAACATCTGCGGATTTTCGACGGTGGCTGGAGAAAAACCATGCGGAATCGCGATGGGATATGGTTGCGGATTTCGAAGAAAGATTCGCAGGAGATATCCCTGACCTACGCTGAAGCGCTGGATCAGGCGCTTTGCTATGGCTGGATTGATGGCCAGAAAAAACCCTTCGACAAATTATCCTGGCTGCAAAAATTCACACCGAGGCGCCCCAAAAGCGGGTGGTCGAAAATCAACACGCAGCATGTGGAGCGTCTTATCCAGGCAGAAGCCATGACCCCTGCAGGGATGAAAGCGGTTGAAGCTGCCAAGGCCGATGGTCGATGGGAAGCCGCCTATGCTTCATCGAGGAGTGCTACGCCGCCTGAAGATTTTCTACAGGAGTTGAGGAAGAATAAAAAGGCAGAGGCATTTTTTAAGACGCTCAACAAAGCCAATGTTTATGCGATTGTGTATCGTCTGGAAACGGCAAAGAAGCCGGAGACCAGAGAAAAACGGATGAAGACGATTCTTGCCATGATGGAGCAAGGCAAAGCATTTCATCCTTAATGGGCCGACGATGGCTGGGCGAGGAGCGCTTTGCGAGAAATCGCAAGGGTCTTACAAGAATTGGGAGCATCCTAATTTCGTAAGCAGCTCACATATGTCAGGAAAAAGGTACGGCGCGATATAATTCGCGCCATGCCGATGTGTGATGCCGGAAAATCTCTGAGGGACACCTGGACAAAAATATGCCGATATCGTCAATCTCCTGGCTGTAAGAGAGACAGGGGGACTGTTCACGCACATCCAGCCTGAAATAGTTGTAGCTCTTTCTCATGAAGAGGCATTACAAAGAGGTTTAGCGGCACAAAGGGAATTTTTGCTGCATCTGCAAGTCTGTCCAGATTGCGACGACTCCGCGTTTCGATGAAAGCGCCGTCTAGATTCTGCATAGCAATTGTCCAGCAAGCTGGCACTCGTCGCAATCACAGCCCGACATTGCGTCCATCTGTTCCTTCGAGTACGACGCAGTTTCCCTGACCCACTCTTCATCCGTTGCGGCGAATTTCCGTTGGTCATCGAGAAACGCTTGCAAGGCCGTTTGCAGAGCCGCAACGACCACTTTGTTGCCTGTATTTCTACCCATGATTGCGGATTATAAACAACAGACTGGCAGAATCCATATTCGGCTTGTTTTCACGGATCGTTACAGCAACATACGGCGGTCAATAGTGGACAGGTGGCCCATTCAAGCCTTCTTTTGGCTTGAGTGGGTAACTCCTACAGCCCTAACTTCTCCCACATCGCGTCGATCTTGGATTTGGTGGTGGGGTCCATGCGGAGCATTTCTGGCCAGGGTCGGGTGAAGTCTTCGACGGGCCATATTCTTTTTATTTGGACAGCGCGTAAAGGTTCTATTGAAACAGGGTGATGGCTATCTAATACCGTAACTGTCGAGGATCGCTTTTCCGCCCGACGAGTTTTGACTTAGACTTGCTCCTCTGGTGTGCCCGCCCTTGTAGATCACTATATTTTTATTTGTTTCGGGCAAATTCCATGATTTTGCTTGGCGAGTCACAATGAGTGTGCGCTTACCAATACGGGCCTCCGGTATTAGGTACTCCAAAACAAATTTTCGAACCATCTTGGAGGATGGTAATTCTTCTAGGATCGCGTGAGAGCCGAACGATGATGAATGATAAGGGACCAATTCCACACAGGCGAGTTTTGCGGATAGGTCGCGCAACGCCTCAAAATATCTGGAATCGAATTTTTCCTCGGCTATTTTAGTGACCACATCGCGCAGTTTCTTCTCCCACCACGCAAAGCCGCCATCCCAACAAAACTGAGGGTCCAGCCCGAAGAACGGAAACTCTACCCCTTCGAATGATTGGCCAATATTGCCTATGAGGCGATCCCGGAATTCCGGCATTTTGTATTCGCCCCAATAGTTTGTATACGAGAGCCCCGGATTCAGCAGCAGAATTACGATCTGGGCATTCCTCAAGTCACCTACATACGGAACAGGTAACAGAGATGTGTGCAGTCGATCATCAAACCGGCCGAACCTTTGATCCGTGATGAAACTGTCAAAGTCCATCGATGTCTCGTCCATATCCGAAACTTTATTTCGACTAACTAAAGAATGATCGGCTGGATGAACGAATGGCGGCTCGTCTGTGGGACACTCTCTCCAGAAATTGATTAGCTCTTTCAACATATCCATAGATTGATTCCAGCATTCGGCGTTGGAGCAAAAAAGACTGAAGGTGGCTTCTTACAAGCCCAGCTTGGACCAGAGGGCGTCGACTTTGGATTTGGTGGTGGGGTCCATGCGGAGCATTTCTGGCCAGGGGCGGGTGAAGCCTTCGGCGGCCCATTTTCTGGTGGCGTCGATGCCCATCTTGCTGCCGTAGTTGGGCAGGCGCGAGGCGTGATCGAGCGAGTCGATGGGGCCGAGGGTGAATTGAATGTCGCGCTCGGGATCGATGTTGTTGGTGACGCGGAGGACGACTTCGCGCATGTCCTGCACATCGCAATCCTCATCGACAACCAGGACGCACTTGGTGAACATGGCCTGGCCGAGCGACCAGATGGCGTTCATGACTTTGCGCGCCTGGCCGGGATAACTTTTGCGGATGGAGACGATCATCAGGTTGTGAAAGACCGCCTCGACGGGCAGATTGATGTCGACAATTTCTGGAATGGTGAGCTGCATGAGCGGCAGAAAAATGCGCTCGACGGCCTTGCCCATCCAGGCATCTTCCATGGGCGGCTTGCCGACGATGGTGGTGGCGTAGATGGGGTCGCGGCGATGGGTGATGCAGGTGATGTGGAAGACGGGATAGTCGTCGGGCAGGGTGTAGAAGCCGGTGTGATCGCCGAAGGGACCCTCGGAGCGGAGCTCGTCGAGGCGGACGTAGCCTTCGAGGACAATTTCTGAGGAGGCGGGGACTTGCAGATCGACGGTCTCGCACTGGACGAGCTCGACGGGCTTTTGGCGGAGGAAGCCGGCGATGATGAACTCTTCGACTTCTGGCGGCGCGGGGACGATGGCGGAAAATGTGGTGGCGGGATCGGTGCCGATGGCGACGGCGACTTGCAGGCGATCTGCGATCTGGTTGGTGCGAACGGTGACGTTTTCGGCAGCTGGCAGTCCTTCTATCCCACTCAAGCCAGAAGAGGGCTTGAATGGGGCACCGTCGGTCATGTTGGGCGGAGCGTGCGCCGCCGGCGGTTTCGGCCATGATGGCGACGCGAGCGGCGGATGCGGCGTCGGATTGGGTGCGGCGCCGGAGGCGGCTTCGGCGGATTGGCGGAGGCGATCACGATAATGTTCGGCGGCAACTTTCTGGCGCTGCCAGTGCATGCCGGTGGTCTGGCCGTCGTAGACCTGCATGCGATACATGCCGACGTTGCGCTTCCCTGCCGGGGTCGATGCGCGGGTCGCGGGTGATGACGCAGGGCAGGGTGATGAAGCGGCCGCCATCCTGGGGCCAGCATTGCAGGATGGGAAAATCGAGGACGCTGAAATTTTCGCGCAGGATGACTTGTTTGCAGGGAGCATCTTTGGCGGAGACAAGTTTGGGGAAGAAGTTTCCCATCTCGGCGAGCATGGGGAGCATGCGGACTTTGTCGAGGAAGCCTTCGGGGGAGCGGAGATTCATGAGCTCGCGAATGCGGTCGGCGACATCATTGAGTGAGTCGACGCCGAGGGCGAGGCGCATGCGGCGTTCGCTGCCGAACTGGTTCATGAGAACTTTGGCGCCGGGATAGCCTTTGACATTTTCAAACAGCAGCGCGGGACCGCCGGCGGCGTGGCTGGGAGGGCCGAGCTTGGAGACGCGATCGGCGATCTCCGCCATTTCAAGTATCGGGTCAACTTCGTGCTTGATGTACTTGATTTCTTTTGCTTTCTCGAGCGCCTTATCCAGTCCCTTAGATCGTCGTATGCCAAGCTGATCGTCCTCTCGCGTGCTCGCAATCGGATGCGCTCACGGACCTGCCTCTGCTGTATCGGAGTGTACCTGCGGCGGGACAACGCAGTGCGAGTGAGATGGGGCTAGGAGATGGTGGTCACGTCGATGCAGGTTTCGGTGCCGGCGCGAAATCCGGCCATCCATCGATCGAGATAGGTGTGGGCGCAGCCGGCGCCGCAGAGGTGTTTGCTGTCGGCACTGTGGGCGAGTCCGTTGTCCCAGGGGTTCAGCTTGAGGGTGGGCTGGCCGGTCTTGGAGTCGAGCGCGGGCGCGCACTCATTGGTGGCGATCCACCACTTCTCTTCCACACTTGCCTGCTGCTTGCCGCAGATGTCACAGGTGAATCGTTCAATCCAAGCCATCGAGTGCTTTGTCATCCTGTCAGAAAAATTCGGTTGTGTTTGCTGCTGGTGAGGTGGTTGGCACGCTTCGTAGCAACTGCGTCCGTAGTACATCGAGAAAACTGATCCGTGAATTATGCACCGGGAAAGCCTGTTCGCTCGTGGCTACGACGGGCTTCGAGCGGCTACGCTGCCGCGCTCCAGGTTGCGCGTCAAAATTGCTTCAGGGCGTCCATCAAGTAGAACGCGAGAATTCCCAATGTGACCAGGCCTTCCGCGCCTCCGAAGATGCGAATCAAGTTTTCAACCGGCTTGACCCGCTTCATGATGAGTTCCTGCTCCTGATGCTGCATCGTCGGCGCATCTTCCAGGAAAAGCTGATCCTCTTCCGCGCGCGTGATGGTAGCGCGATACAAAATAAGACCCAGAAGCACGAGACCTAATGCTCCCCAAATGGTCCAGATAACCAATACGTAGCTCATAAGATGACCTCGCTATCGGTTGTAGTATGCCGAAGTCTGCGCAAATTCCGTGCCGTCCATGCGCCGACACCACTTTCGCCTGTATCGTACTCCCAAAGCTGGCTGGGCGGGTAGCAGATTCTGTGCATCGAAATTAGCTTTTTGGCATCAACATATAGGTGGCGTGGAGGATGGATGCGTGCATTCCACGCGGACTTTCCGATTGTTTTGCGATCCAATTCGCCGTATCATTAAAGAAGGAAGAAATACGAGGGCTACCTATAATGGCAACGACGACTCAAACCCCGACCCCAACCACTGAAACCGTGAAGGCTCCCCCGGTCAATTTGACCCCGGAAGCGATCAAGAAGGTTCGCGAGATTATGGCGACCCAGGATCCAGTTCCTGCGGGATTGCGGCTTGGCGTGGTGGGCGGTGGCTGCTCCGGGTTCCAATATTCCATGTCGTTTGAGAACCAGTCCGGCATGATGGACAAGGTATTGAATTTTGACGGGCTGAAGGTGTTCGTCGACTCCACTTCCCTGATGTATCTGGGTGGGTGTGTGGTGGATTACGTGGAGACGCTGGAAGCGGCGGGCTTCAAGTTCGAGAATCCGAACGTGAAGAGCACCTGCGGCTGCGGATCTTCTTTCAGCGCATAAGTTTGCGGTAGAAATGCTTTTGGAAGGGCGATGTATTCGAAAGAATATATCGCCCTTTTTGCGCAACTAATCCTGATGCAACTGGGTCTGCAATCTTCGTACGCGGAGATATCCGGAATCACCGCAGACAAAATCCAGATTCGTCAGGAGCCTAGCCATGATTCTCAGACATCTTCTTCTTTCTGCTTCCCTGGTTTTCGCGCCGGTTGCAATACTGGCGCAGGCGACCCCTACTCCCGGGCAGCACGACCACAACATCCAACAGCGGAAGGGCGATCAGCAAGGCAGGATTGCCAACGGCGTAAAGAGCGGTCAGTTGACAGCGGGCGAAACCGGCCGGCTGGAACATCAGGAAGCGGGCATCAACAAGGAAGAGCGAGGCATGCGCGCGCAGGATAACGGGCACCTGACTCACCAGGATCGCCAGACGATTCATAAGCAGCAGAACCAGGAATCGCGCCGCATCTACCGAGACAAGCACAACGCTACAGTGCAATAGCGCTGAACAATCGCAAACTGATGCATCACAAAAAACCCTCGGGCTGTGTGGCCGAGGGTTTTTTGTTGGCGGAGATGAATGCGCTGGGGCTAGAACGGGATTCGATTGATTCGGATTTGCGCCAGAACTGGTCGGACCTGAGTTTGAATTGGGGCTTGGATTTGGATTGGAATTATCCGACGAGCCGTTCGATCCGGAAGACGAATCAGACCCGCTGTTGCTTGAGCCGAAGCCGCCGCTGGAGGAACCAAAGCCTCCGCTGGAAGAGCCGCCCAGTCCACCACTGCTTGAGCCGAAGCCTGAGCCGGAAGACCCGATTGTATTGCTCCCTCCGACTCCGCTGGATGTCGGCCCCCCTGCGGGGACGCCCAAGCCGCCTCCTGGAACCTGCTGGCCGGCTTGTCCAACCGCGGCGGTGATTTCATCCTGCGGATTGTAGACAAACTGCCATTTGTCGTAGGCCTTCTTTTTGCGGTAGACGAGGATGGACGCTTTCTTGAGTGGAACCGTAACGCCGACGATGGGGCCGCCAGCGCCAGCCGCGCCGCCGATACCGCCACCGGCTGCGGTGCTGCCGGGAAATCCAGAGACTCCGGCCGCACCATTGGCGCCGCCGAGTGTTCCGTTGCCCTGGGAGTTATTGGAGCCAAAAGCGCCTCCCGAGTTCATCCCGCCAGAATTCATTCCACCGGAGTTCATGCCGCCGTTCATGCCGCCGGAATTCATGCCTCCAGAACCGCTGGTCATGCTCATGGAGTGCATCGTAGCTCCGCCGCCGGAATCGTCATCCTCGACGCTGTCGCCGGTGGAAGCGTCCTGGTCTGGATTGTTGGACGAGGCGGCATCGCCGTTTTTGGCATTGCCAGGAGATGCGTTCGCGTTGGGCTGAATTCCCCCGACGTTGTCGCCGGAATTTGATTGACTCCGTCGGCGTTGTCGCCGGAATTGGAAGAGTCGCTGGAGAAGCTGTCATTGCCGCTGGAATTGTTGCTGAATCCGCTACTGCCCATGGAGGAATTTCCGCCGGGGCCCGAGGAAGCTCCAAAGGCGCTGCCGGACGCGCCCATCGCGCTACTGCCGCCGATGCCTCCCGTCATACCTCCAGCTGACATACCGGTCGCTCCGGGCATTGTTCCATTGGCTGCCGGGCATTCCTGCGTGCGCCTGGCATTCCGCCAGCCTGCGCCACCTGTCCGAAGAACCCCATGGTGACCATCTGCACCTGACCCAGATGCAGCAGCTTCCAGTCTTTTTTGCCGGTCATGGGGTCGGTATAGACCTGGCGCAGGAAGCGGACCTGGTTAGTTTCTTTGAGTTGGCTAATCGAGGTGGGATAGGCGCCAAACTTGCGATAGTAGAGCTGGATGGCGCGTTTATATTGCTCGCCGCGATGTACGGTTTCGACTTCTTTTTCGCGCTGAATTTCTTTGGCCACCTTGGGCGCCGCGAGCGCCAATCCGATCAGGATGATGACAAACAGGAAAAGAAGTCCGAGCAGCAAATATCCCTGCTCCGCCGCGTGGGGGGCAGTGGATCGAACGCGGTTTTTTTGCGGATCAGTCAAAAATACTCCTTCTATAAAAATACGCTGCAGACCGCAAAAAGTCGCGTGGCAGAGCGTATTCAGGCAGCATTTTCACAGTTGTGCCGGGATGATTTCGCGGATGTCGTTTGATGCGATGAACTTGCGTTGTTTCCGGTGGAATGGCGAGATTTCGTCAGCTAGCGATGCAGGATTTGATTGGCGGCGCGCTGACCGCTTTCCATGGCGCCATGGACCGTCCCCCAGTTGCCTGTTGTATCTGTGTGTTCGCCGGCGAAGAATAGCGTCGACTCAATGGGCTCGCTCAGAGCCTCCGGAACGTGAAGCGCACCGGCAGGCAAATAACTATAGGAGCCCTGCGCAAGCGGATCCTTCTGCCAATCGTGCGACTCGGATTGAACGAGCCAATCGCGGAGTCGCGCTTCATCGACCGCAAATATTTTTGCCAGTTCGCGAATCGCGGCGACTTCCAAATCCTGGTGCGTGCGATTGGCGATGGCATCGGCGCGCGGGCCGCCGGTCCATGCGACCAAGACGGAAGACTCCTGAGGAAACTTGGTCCACCATACGGGAAACAGTTCGGTGAAAGAGTGAAGGAAGCTCAGTTCATCGAGACCTTCGGCGGCCGGTCGAGCGGTGAGATCGCTCCAAAATCTGCGACGAAAGATCATGCTGGTGCGGTGAGCATGGCCGACACAAATCTGCGACACAAGCTGCATGGCGTGCTGTGGCGACGGGGAGATTTCGATTGCGCCTGATTGGAGTACACCCAGTGGCAGCGCGATGACAACGGCGGTGGCGTGGTGCGTCTCGGATTGCCCGTCGCGCAGGCAGTCGACTTCGACACTTCCCTGCTTCCATCGAATCGCGGTCGCGCGAGTTTCCATGGAAAATGTTCCGCCGTGTTCGCGAATCTGCTGCGCGAGGAATTCCGGCACCTGCGCATAGCCGCCGCGAACGTGGAACATGCGATCGCCTTCGGTGGCGTCTTCGATGGCCTGCTGCTTGGCCAGGGCTGCCACGCCGATGACACGATGATCGGCGGCGTTGAAGCCCTCGACAAATCCGATGAGATGTTTTCGACTGGCCTCGGGAACTTGCATGATGTCGAGATACTCGGCAAACGAACAATCCTCGCGATCCCAATCTTTGAGCGCTTCCAGCCATTTGAATTCGGCGCCAAATCCGTCGCCGCATTCCTGCAACTCATCGTGCTCCCAGCAGAAATGTTTTCCGCCGAGCTCGTAGGTTTCGAGGCGCGCTTCTTCAATCAGGTTCCAGAGGATAGGCGGCTTGCCGTGAATAAATTCCGCGCCTAGCTCGACGACTTCCCCGCCGATGCGACGCGTGAGAATTCTGCCGCCGACACGATGACGCGCTTCGACGACGTGGACGCGGAGACCTGCGGCTGCCAGTTGGCGCGCAGCAGTCAGGCCTGCGATTCCAGCGCCTAAGACGATGACGTCGTGGTGCGTTGCTGACATGGCTAGTAGGATGCGGAAGATTTAGCTGCCGGCATTCCAGTCTTTGGAGTGGAAGCGAATGCCGATGCTGGCCATGCGAGGCGTGCCCAGCGTGAGGATCGGCGTGCGGCCAACTTGAATTTCGCGATCGAAGATGTTGCTGACGGCACCGTAAATTTCAGTGCGCGAGCCGAAGGTGTGGGCGACGTAGGCATCCAGCTGGAAATAACCATGCAGGAGGAAAGTGTTTTGATCGTCGTCATACTGCCGGCCGCTTTGCGTTCCCAGCAGCTCGATCAGCCCGATCTTGGGCTTGGTCGCAGTGACTTGTGCGGTCGCCATGTTGTGTGCGACTTGCGGAATCCATTTGCCGACCAGGCTGGGCTCCTGAACAAACTGGGTTACGGTTGCGTTCGCATATTGATATCCACCGGTGATGGAAAGCCAGGAAAGCGGCTGCGATTCGTAATCGAGGGAGAGACCACGGCTGCGAATCTGGCCCAGGTTTTCTCGCTGCTCGACAATTTGCGTGGGAGTGACGCTGATGGTCAGAGCGGTCACCGGACGATTCACTTCTGTCCAGAAATAACTGGCGCGAACGACTGTGTTTCTGAGTGGGCAAGGAAAACTGCAGACCTGTCTCCCAACCGGTCGCGCGCTCGGAGAGCAAATTCGGATTCGGCAAGGTGACTGCCTGGCCAACCTGGCTCTGTCGATACAGCTCATTCATGGTGGGCGAGCGAAAGGCGCGATAGACGGAGCCTGTGAGCGAAACGTATTGGTCCATTCGACGCACGATGCCGAGGCGCGGATTGGCCAGGGCTTCGCTGCGGTTGGGAATGTCGGTCGTGGTGATGGGGCCGTTCCCGGTTTGCTTGAACTGCACCGTATCCAGATTGAGGAAGTCATCGCCTCGAACGGCGGCGGCGATGGTCCAGTTTTTTGTCTGAATCAGGCCTTCGACATATTCTCCAATGTCGCGCTGGCGTGCAGTGGTGTCCGCCAATCCATTCGGCACTCCATTTTTGACCGGGGTTTCATCATCCGAGGCGCGAACGTCGTCTGCATCGGCGCCCGCAATCAGCATGAGCCAGGGACGAAGCGACTTGGTCCATTGCACAGAACCGCCGAATTGTTGCACGGCGACCTGTTGCTGGCGAGTGAGAAATTCGCTCTGCTGGCCGGCGGTGGTCGAGGAAAAGGTTTGCTGATAATGTTCCTGGCTGCCGAATAACTGGCCTGCATACGCGCCTGCATTTTCAGTCGTCCAATCGGTGCCGCCGGTATATCTCCACAGGCGAGTTCGGTTGTACTGCAGCGGAGTGCCATTGCCGCGCGCCTCATTGAGCACATTGCCGCGAAGATAGACGTCGCCTCGTTCGGCGAAGGTACGTCGCCCATCCAACTCACCATTCTGGTAGTGGACGTTCGAGGCGACATTGACGGGGCCGCGTGCCGCAGGAGCCACCAGGATGTAGCCATCGGTGCGCAGCCAGTCGGCTGCGGCGAGGCCCGACCAGGGTCCGCGTGCCGTGGTGCCGAGCAAGGCGGCGTGCGGCGTATTTTCCTGGCCATAGCCTGCGTCGACGGCATAGGCGGTGGGCCCGGGACGATGCTCGATCATATTGATGACGCCGCCGATTGCGCTATTTCCGTAGAGGTCGGAAGCGCCGCCGCGCACCACTTCAACATTTTGAATGGCGAGCGAAGGCAGCTGATCCCAGTACACCCAGCCGCCAAAGGGATCGTTCATGGGAACATGGCCAGCGAGCACCAACGTGCGACTGGCTGCGGTGGAACCCAGGCCGCGCAAGGAGAGGCCCTGAGACGTAGGGTTCGCTACCAAGGTGCTGGAGCGGCGATAAAATTGCAATCCTGTCACCTGGCGAAGTTGATCGCCGAAGGTAAGATTGCCGGTCTGCTGCAGTGCCTGCTGTGAGACGACTCGAACGGTATCGGCGGATTCATTCAGCGCCAGCGCGGTGCGGTCAGCGGTCACTACAACCCGCTGAGAATTTGTTGCCAACGCCAGGGTGATGGTCCGCGGTTGATTGGGCAGCAGGCGTTCTGTCTGCGGAGCATACCCGGGGATTTTGAGAACCAGGGTGCCGGGTCCGGATAGTTTGGTGGAGACTTGAAAGTCTCCTAGCTCGCCGGTGACCAGAAGCAAGGTATGATTGGCGATTTCCAGTTGGAGCGTTGCACCGACGACGGGCTGAGCGGTGGGTCCAACCACTTTTCCCGAATAGAGCGACGCGGCATGCTGGGCAGACGCGGCTAGGCATCCCACCCCGAGAAACATCGCGACCAACAGCAATCTCGCCTTTAGCACGGCATCCTTTTTGGCTTGAATTCGTTTGTGGGCTCGCTTCAGCCGGAATCGGGCGGAACAGGTCGCAACAAAGATCGAAGCGACGCAGCCCGAACTTACAGATTATGTTACAGATGCACTTATGCGCTATGGGATGCGTGGCGGGGCGGATTTTCCGGGCCTACTCGCGACCGTCGCCGAGACGACTACTGACTCGGCTTTGCCATTCTAGAATTGGGTAGCGGTACCCGTATGGCGTTCGACTTCGGCAGGGTTCAAAAAGACATTCGCAAGTTGAGACGGTTTTTAAAACGTGCGCCGAAACATGCGACGCCGAAAAAGGTTCATTCCGTGCGCACGGCCATTCGGCGGTTTGAGGCAGCCATGCAGGCGCTGGAACTTGATTCCAACGCGAATGAGCAGCGACTGCTGCGCAAACTGGCGAAGTTGCGGAAGCGAGCGGGAAAGGTGCGCGACCTGGATGTGCTGACGGGGTTTGTCGCCACGCTGGAGATCCACGACGAAGAAGATTGCCTGGTCCAGTTGCTGGAATATTTGGGCTCGGAACATGACCGGCGGAGTCAGCAACTTCATTCTTTTGCCGTCGAGCATGGTGAGTCGCTGGGTCGTCGGCTAAAGCGAACTGGCCGCCACTTGAAAACAGCTTCACAGGATGCCACGGCCAGCGAATCCGCACCGGGAAACACAATGTTGTCTGAGTTGCGGCTGCAACGAGAATTGACGGCGGCGGTTCGCCTGACAAGTAAGAATCTGCATCCTTATCGGTTGCAGGTGAAAGAACTGCGATACATGCTGGAGATGGAAAAGGATCCGGCCGATGAAGAGCTGATCAAAATTCTGGGCGGGGTGAAGGATGCGATTGGCGAGTGGCATGATTGGCAGGAACTGCTGACAATCGCGCGCGAAAACTTACATCACGCGTCCAAGTGCAAATTGATTCCCCTGCTGCAGCGGACGACTCAGCAAAAGCTGAAGCATGCGCTGGCGGTAGCGAATGCGGGCAGGAAGCACATGCAGCGGTCACCGGCCGCAATCCACCGCATCGTTTGAAGACGCGGCAATGCATATTGGGGAGTGCCACTGGCACCATCATTTCCTCTGCATCTGTCGCTTACCTGATATTTTCATTGCAGGATGCCTGCGCCCGCCGATCGGACCTACAAACATCTGGACACGCTGACGCTGATCTTCGTCGTCGTTCTGTTGATTTCAAACCTGGTGGCGCAGAAGATTTGCAAACTTGGTCCGCTGACACTGAGCGGCGCTGAGCTTTTGTTTCCAATCACGTACATTTTTGGCGATATTTTTACGGAAGTGTACGGATATGCCGCGTCGCGTCGCGCGATCTGGATTGGGTTCTTCGCCTCGGCACTGCTTTCCATTATGGGAGCGATTGTCGTCGCATTACCCCCGGCGCCGGGATGGCACAACCAGGCAGCGTTCGCGACAGTTTTCGGATTTATTCCTCGACTGGTAGTCGCCAGCCTGATTGCCTATTGGGCAGGGGAATTTACGAACTCTTTCACCCTGGCGAAAATGAAATTGCTGACGGGTGGCCGCTGGTTGTGGACGCGAACCGTCGGTTCCACAATTACTGGGCAGGCGGTCGATACTGCGACGGTGGTGGTCATCGCATTCTGGGGAAAAGCGGCGGACAGGACATTGGTTGCGTTGATCTTTTCCGCGTATATAACCAAGGTAATCTACGAGATTGTCGCCACGCCGTTGACCTATGCGGTGGTGGGTTGGCTGAAAAAGTCAGAGGGTTCAGATGCCTTCGATGCGCATTCCAGTTTTAATCCCTTTCATTGGGGCTCGCGCCAATGATGGCCGCATGAGAAGATTGAATTCAAATGATTGCATCCGCAATGCTTTCGCCTGCATCCTTCACTTCGACCCGTCGGCCTGGAAACTGAATGGGCGGCCGTGTTTCTGAGAACTGATTGAATTCCTGGAACGTATGCTTGAAGGAAGAACACTGGAAAGAATTGCCCTTGGGGGTCACGAACGCGGTTGACCGGAGCAGTCTGACGATTTGCGATACGAAGAAAAATTGTGAAGCAGGTGACACCAGGTGGACGCCGAATTGAAGCCAAATACATTGAACACGCTCGTGACAGCCGCTGTTGCAACGGCAAGTATCCTGGTCTGGGTTGTGGGTTGCAGTTCTAACGCGCAGAATAAAGCGCCGCAGGGACCGATGGCCATGCCGGTCAAGGTGGAGTCTGTCTCGATACAGCCGGTGCCGGTGAGCGACAATTATGTTGCGACCATCAAATCTCGCCGCTCCGCGACCATCATGCCCCAAGTCAGCGGAAATCTGACGCAGATTTTTGTACACTCCGGGGATCGCGTGCAGAGCGGCCAGCGCTTGATGGAGATCGATCCGCGCCAGCAACAGGCAATCGTCGCGCAGCAGGAAGCCACCGAGCAGCAGGCGCTGGCTGTCTACCAGTACAACCAGAAAGACATCGTTCGTCAGAAGTCGCTGTTTACTTCCGGCATCACCAGCAAACAGGCGTATCAGCAGGCGGAGCAGACTTTCAATACTTCGAAAGCTACGTATGAGTCCGATGTGGCGGCTCGCAAATCCGCACAACAGCAGCTGGCCTACTACCATATTGTTGCGCCATTCACTGGAGTGGTGGGAGATGTGCCCGTTCATATTGGCGACTATGTTTCTCCGACGACGACTTTGACGACAGTGGACGATAACACTCAGCTGGAAGCGTACATTTATGTGCCAGCCGATCGGGCCTCGCAGGTACATGTTGGATTGCCGGTTGAGCTGACTTCGGCAGACGGAACTCCAATCACAAAGGCCAAGGTGTACTTCGTGTCTCCGCAGGTGGATAACCAGCTGCAGGCCATTCTTCTAAAAGCAAAGATTGACACCAAGCCCGGCGTGTTGCGCAACGATCAACTTGTTCGCGCAATTCTTACGTGGAGCTCTGCTCCGGCACCAACCGTTCCTGTGCTTGCTGTGACAAGAATTGGCGGCCAGCAGTTTGTCTACGTGGCGGAGAACAAGGATGGCCACTATATCGCTGTACAAAAAACGGTGCAGCTAGGCGACACCGTCGGCAACTTTTATGAAGTGAAAAGCGGACTGCAGCCTGGCGAAAAAGTCATCGTTTCGGGAACGCAACTTTTGGTCAGCGGCGCTCCAGTCCAACCCATGGCGTAAAGATTTCCATCGTATTTTCAGCCCCAGCCGTTTCAAGCAAAGTAGCCACAACGTATGCGTTCGATTTTGTGAGGCAGAGGTAGCTCAACGTGTTTGTTGATTTCTTTATCCATCGGCCGGTCTTCGCCACAGTTTGCGCACTGCTCATTATTCTGGCTGGCGCGGTCGTCATCCCCAGCCTGCCGATTTCGCTTTATCCGCAACTGGCGCCTCCGCAGGTCACTGTGAGCGCCACCTATGTAGGAGCAAGCGCGCAGGAAGTCGAGTCTGCCGTCACGATTCCATTGGAAGAAGCGATTAATGGTGTCGAGGGCATGGACTACATGACCTCCAGCAGCGGCAACGATGGCACATCCACCATCACAATTACTTTCAAGACCGGTTACAGCTTGAACATCGGGGCTGTGGACGTGCAGAACCGCGTTGCCAGCGCGCAGGGACAATTGCCGGCAACTGTCAACAATTTTGGCGTCACCATCAACAAAGCGAACAGCAACTTTGTTTTCGCGGTCGGCTTTTATTCCGACAACGGTCAGTATTCCAATCAGTTCATCAGTAATTACGTGGATGTTTACGTTTCCGACGCGATCAAGAGAATCCAGGGCGTTGGCGGAACAATTATTTTTGGCGAGCGCAAATACGCCATGCGACTCTGGCTCGACCCGGTGAAGATGGCAGCGCGTGGACTGACTGCCTCCGATGCGCTGACGGCGCTGCAGCAGCAGAACGTGGAAATCGCTGCCGGACAATTGGGTGCGCCGCCGATCGATCCAAAGCAGCAATATCAAATCGCCGTGAACGTGATTGGCAGGCTGACGAGTACGGCGCAATTTGACAATATCGTCCTGAAAAATTCGCCGAACGGGATCGTCTTGCTGAAAGACGTGGGACATGCGGAGCTGGGAGCGCAGACCTACGCGACGGATCTGAAATTTAACGGATATAGCGCCGTGGGTATGGGCGTTCAGCAATTGAGCAACGCGAATGCGCTGGCCGTGGACAAGGCGGCTAAGGCGGAGCTGGCAAATCTAGCCAAGTCTTTCCCTCCCGGACTGCATTATGCGATCGCGTTTGACACGACAACGGTTGTGGGCGACTCGATTCGCGAGGTTCTGATCACGCTGGCAGAAGCCATCGTCATCGTCATTGTTGTCATTTTCTTTTTCCTGCAGGATTGGCGTGCCACCATTATTCCTGCGGTGACGATTCCTGTATCGCTGATCGGCACCTTTGCGTTTATCCGGATTTTTGACTTCTCCATCAACTCCTTAACGCTGTTCGGAATTACGCTCGCCACAGGTCTGGTTGTAGATGACGCCATTGTGGTGATCGAAAATGTGCAACGACACATTACTGAAGAATCGGTTGACACCCACCAGGCGACCTCCGATGCGATGGCAGAGGTGACGAGTGCGGTCATCGCAACTTCGATCGTGTTGATTGCGGTGTTCGTGCCGGTGTCGTTCTTCCCGGGAACGACGGGAATTTTGTATCGGCAGTTCGCGTTGACGATTGCGTTTTCCATCGCGATTTCCGCGTTCAACGCGCTTACTCTTTCGCCGGCACTGTCGGCCATCCTGCTGCGTCGAGAACGAACTCATCATGGATTGCTGGCAGCTGTGGAGCGCGGCATCAAAGGGATGTCGACGGGCTATGCGCGCAGTATTCACGTGGTGTTGCGCTGGCGCTATCTTTTGATCCTGCTATTTGTCGCCGGCCTGGCAGCGACCGTCTACATGTACCGGACTGTGCCGACATCGTTCGTGCCGCAGGAAGATCAGGGTTACATTATTCTGCAGATCCAGGCGCCACCCGGAGCTTCCCTTTCCTATACGGACAAATTGGCGAATCAGGCTCAGGCGATCGTGATGCACGAGCCGGAAGTCGACAGCTCGTTTGCTGTGACTGGCTTTAGTTTTGCCGGCAGCGCTGCAAATTATGGGCTAGTCTTCGTCAGCCTGAAACCATTTTCTCAACGCAAAGGGGCGGATCATTCTGCGGGCGCGTTAGTGTCGCACTTGCGCGGAAAGCTGTTTTCGATCCAGGGTGGTCTGGTGATTCCGTTCGAGCCGCCTGCGATTCAGGGCATCGGGAGCTTCGGCGGATTTCAGTTTGAGTTGCAGGACACCGGACAAAATACGCTGACTGATCTGGCTCGAGTTGCCAATGAGATTGTCGCCGGCAGCCGGCAGAGTCATCAGCTCACGGGGCTGTTCACTCCTTTTACCGCCAACGACCCATTGATCCAGGTGAGCATCGATCGCGAGAAGGCGCAGGTGCTGAACGTCCCGATGACGCAGATCAGCGACGCGTTGCAGGTGTACATGGGCTCCGCGTATGTGAACAACTTTATTTTTAACAACCGCTCCTACCAGGTGTATCTGCAGGCCGATCAAAATTTCCGGCGCAACAAGCAGGACCTCCGCTCGTTCTATGTGCGTACTGGCGGCGGCCAGATGGTGCCGCTGGATAGCCTTGTGACGCTGGTGGATACTTCCGGGCCGCAGGTGATCAGTCACTACGATCTGTTCCGGTCGGCGGAAATCGACGGTTCTGCGGCGCCCGGCATCAGCAGCGGACAGAGCCTGACGGCCATGCAGGATCTGGCCAAGCAACATATGCTGCGCGGCATGCAATACTCCTGGACTGGATTGGCATTGCAGGAAATTGAAGCCGGCAACAAGGCAGCTATTATTTTCGGACTTGGAATCCTGGTGGTCTATCTGACACTGGCGGCGCTGTATGAAAGCTTTGCGCTGCCGTTCATTATTTTGTTGTCAGTTCCGATGGCGGTTCTGGGCGCGTTGGCTGCGGTGTCAATGCGTGGCCTCTCCGATGACGTGTATTGCCAGATCGGGTTGGTGATGCTGATTGGCCTGGCGGCGAAGAATGCGATTTTGATTGTGGAGTTTGCCGAGCAGTTGCGCAAGCAGGGCCGATCTATCGCCGATGCAGCCATGGAAGCTTCCGAATTGCGCTTGCGACCCATCCTGATGACGTCGTTCGCATTTATTCTCGGCATTCTGCCATTGGCGTTTGCCAGTGGGGCCGGACAGGCAGGCCGACACTCGATTGGCACCACGATTATCGGTGGAATGCTGGTTTCGACGATTCTGAATCTGTTCTTTATCCCGGTGCTTTATGTGCTGGCGAAGACAGTTCTGGAGAAGATTGGGGGAGCGGGTCCGAGTGCCGCGCCGAAGCCGGTCGTCGAGTCGCCTAGTCGCTGATGGTTGGTGATTGTTGCAGAGAGATGCGGATTACGCCTTGGGCGGCAGCGCTGCCTGCAGGCTAGCGGGTGAGAAATTCCATCACGGCAGCAATCACTTTGTCGGAGGATTCTTTGGGGCTTTCCACGCCGGTGAAACACTCGACATCCGGCGAAAGCGGAGTTTCATAGGGATCGTCGATGCCGGTAAATCCGTGAATGATGCCGATGCGGGCCTTATGGTAGAGACCTTTTGGATCCCGTTGTTCGCACACCGCCAGCGGGGCGTTCACGTAGACCTCAATAAAATTGCCGATGATGGAACGAGCTTCTTCGCGGCCGCTGCGGTAGGGAGAAATCGCCGCCACCAGAACGATCTTTCCGTGGTGGGTCAGCATTTTTGCTACCTGCGCAATGCGGCGGATATTTTCTTTCCTGTCGGCTTCCGAATATCCAAGATCTTTGCAGAGATGGGTGCGCACGACGTCGCCGTCCAGGACTTCGACGGCCATGTCGCGAGTGGCTAATTCCATTTGAACGTAGCGGCAGATTGTGGTTTTTCCAGCGCCGCTGAGGCCCGTAAACCAGATGGTCAGGCCGCTGTCCGGCTTGCCCTGCGCGATCGCTTGTTCCCTACTCACACGCTTTCCCTTCCCCATCAGAGTAGGTTTCCAAAATCAATCCTGGTGAGAGTGGGACGACCTGGGAACGTTCTGGTACGACTGGTGCCGGCTTCCTGCTTCCATTGCAGACCGTATCGCGATCGAGCGTTTGACCAGGCCGAAGCAGATGGGAAGTCCAATCGGCTTGGGTATGCTTTTCCCCGCTGTCGATCGCTTGGATGCAATATAAATCTTAACCCGTATCGACCGTATCTGAAATGCATTTCCGACGAGATCCTCAGCATGACCAGGCACACTATCCCGCCCTGTTCGACGGAGCAGGGTCCGATAAAGTTTCCCGGCTTATGCCTGGCGGTTCCCGATTGCGCTTGACCCTGGCAAGCTGGGTCCCTCCGGCAGTCCGCGCGAAAGTATTAATGACGCCGGGACCTGCGTTGGACAAGGTGAAAATTTGACTTGAAAGAACCCTGCGCAGGCGACGGTGAACACGTATCATCGCAGGTAAGATAGTAGACACATTCAGATGGAGTAAAAGCCGCGAAAGCAAAGACGCTGAGCGCAATAACTACGTTCTGGTGGTCTTCGACAGCTGCCGTTACGACTCGTTTATGAAGGCACGGCCGCGCACGATGCGCAAGCTGGGTCCGGTAGAGCGCAAGTGGTCGTATGCCACCTGGACGGCGCCGTCGCACTTTAATTTATTGATGGGACTGATGCCGCACAGCAGTCCGAAGCATATTTTCGCGTCGGAATATTACAAGACAGAATTTCTGAAATACAACCAGCGCCTGGGTTGCGACGATCTGAAGTTTCAGTCGCTGGTGCCGCAACTATATTTGCCGCCATTCCTGAGAAATACGCTGGGATATGCGACGCATGCTCGAGTCTCGCTGCCGGTGCTGAATCCGAAGACGCCGATCAATCTTGGCTTTGACAGTTTTCGATTGATGGATAAGCACAATGACATGCGGGCCATGGTTCGCGAAATGCATTTTTCTGAGGAGCGGCCGTCGTTCTGGGTGTTGAACGTGGGCGAGACGCATTATCCTTATGCGCTGCCCGGGGAGCCGGAGGAAGACTGGCCAAGAATTCATGGCGTGCATGGAGTGTTTAAGCACCTGCAGGATCCCGTGGTCGGGGGAAAGCTGAAGGGCACGCGATTCTTCAATCAGAAAAAGATGAATGATCTGCGCCATCGACAGATTGCGGCGGTCAAGTATCTCGACGTGGTGGTGGAGGAGTTGTTCGATCTGGTGCCGAAAAATACATACATCACCATCACCTCTGATCACGGGGAGTTGTTTGGTGAGGATGGATATTTCGGTCACGGGCCGGTGCAGCATCCGAAGGTGCTGGAGGTTCCATTCCTCGAAGGGAAGCTGCGGTGAAACGGTCGCTCCATCCCTTGCCGCGCATCTCGCCGCATGAGCGCGGCGGTGACGTTGGCGGCGACGGCTTGCTGGTTCGCCTACGCGCTCCACCATCCGCACGCGGTTCAGTTTGCCTACATCGGGCCGGGTTCGGGATTCGCGTTTATTAGTTCGTTCCTGACGTTGATCGTCGGTTTTTTTGCGAGCCTGCTGTCGTTCTTAACCTGGCCATTCCGCATGGCCTGGCGCACGCTGCGGCGGCATAAAGGTTTTCGCGATGCGAAAGTGAAGAAAATCATTTTCCTCGGACTCGATGGGCTCGATCCTGAATTGACGGAGCGCTACATTGCCGAAGGCAAGCTGCCGAATCTGAAGAAGCTGGCCGAAACGGGGAGTTATAGTCGGCTGCGCACCACGTTTCCGTCGCTGTCTCCGGTGGCCTGGTCGACGTTCGCTACGGGAGTGAGCCCGGCAAAGCATAATATTTTCGATTTTCTAGATCGCAGCCTGAAGAATTATTTGCCGCAACTGTCGTCGGCGCGGATAGAGCGACCGCGAAAGGTTCTGAAGATCGGGCGGCTGCGGATTCCCACGTCCAGCCCGACGGTGGAGTTGCTACGCAAAAGCAAACCCTTCTGGAAAATTCTTGGCGAGCATGGGATTGACTGCACGATTTTGCGGTTGCCGATTACGTTTCCGCCGGAAAAATTTGACGGGAAAATGCTGTCGGCAATGTCGACTCCTGATTTGAAGGGGACGCAAGGAAGTTTTTCGCAGTTCACTACGCGGGTTGAAAAAACGACTTACGAAAATGGCAGCCGCTATCCCCTGCGCGCGACGGAAAACGGATTCGAAGGTGTGATTGAAGGGCCGCAGGATACATTTCTGGCGGACGAACCGACACTGCATATTCCCTTCCAGCTGATCCGCAAGGGCGATGGGATGGAGCTGCGGGTGCAAGACGATCGTGTGGTACTGCAACGTGGCGTGTATACGAAGTGGCTGCAGCTTTCTTTCCGCACGGTTGTCGGCGCCAAGGCCTGCGGCATTGTGCGGTTTATGCTGACGGAACTCGACGCGGAAACCAGCCTGTATATGTCTCCCATTCAGATTGATCCGGGTCGGCCGGCGCTACCGATCAGCCATCCGTCCTACTACGCGAAGTATCTGGCCGATCTGCTGGGATCGTACGCCACGTGCGGCATGGCGGAAGATACCTGGGCGCTGAATGAAGGCGTGATCGACGAACGAGCATTCCTCGATCAGGCGTACAGCATTTTTGAAGAGCGCAAAGGAATGTTCTTGAGCGCGTTGAAGCATACACGTCGCGGCGTGGTGGCTTGCGTGTTTGATACCAGCGATCGCGTGCAGCATATGTTCTTCGGTCACATGGGCGGCAACGATCAATATCAAAAGACGATTGAAGAGATGTATCAGCGCATGGACACGCTGGTGGGCGAGACGTTGCCGTTTGTCGATGCCGACACCGCTCTGTACGTTCTGTCGGATCATGGCTTCTGCGCGTTTCGGCGCGGCGTCAATCTGAATTCGTGGCTGCATCAAAATGGATATCTGACGCTGAAGCCGGATGCCGAGGCAGGTTCGTTTTTCGAGGGTGTGGACTGGAGCAAGACACGCGCGTATGCGCTGGGCCTGGGCGGAATGTATATGAACGTCCAAGGGCGCGAAGCGCACGGAATTGTGACGCCGGGAAAAGAAGCGGAAGCGCTGCGGCGCGAAATCATCACCAGGCTGACAGCGTTGCGAGAAGACAATGGCGAGGCGCCGATCCGCACGGTGTATGCGACGTCTGATCTCTATCAAGGGCCGTACCTGCAGGCAGCGCCCGACATGCTGGTGGGCTATCACAAGGGATATCGCGTGTCGTGGGATTGTGCGGTTGGCAAAATCACGAAAGACATTCTTGAAGACAACACCAAGGCATGGAGCGGCGATCACTGTGTCGATCCGGTGCTGGTTCCGGGAGTGCTATTCGCGAATCGCCCGGTCAAAAATACTGATCCCGGCATTGAAGATCTGGCGCCGACCGCGCTGCATTTGTTCGGCGTTGAAGTGCCGCATTGGGTGGAAGGAAAATCGCTGGCGCTATGAATCTATGCGTGTGGAAACGCGGCGCCATCGCAGCGGTGAGCCTTCTATCGATCGGGTTATGCGGCATGGTGATCGGCTGTCATCATCGCAGGCCGGTCGGCAAACGCATTTTAGTGCTGGGCATTGACGGCATGGACCCAGCCTTTCTCGAGCGGCACTGGAATTCCCTGCCCAACCTGAATCACCTGCGAGAAATTGGCGACTTTAAGAGGCTGGGCACGACCATCCCTCCGCAGAGCCCAGTGGCGTGGTCCTCCGTGATGACAGGGATGGATCCAGGCGGCGATGGCATGTTCGACTTCATCCTGCGCGATCCGAAAACGATGACGCTGCTTTCCTCGATGGCGGACGTAGACTTGCCGAGTCATACCGTCTCCATTGGGCCGTACCTGCTGCCCATCTCCAAGGGGCACGAAGAGCGATTTCTGCAAGGGGAAGCGTTCTGGCAAATTTTGGATAAGGTCGGCGTGCATTCCATCATTCTTCGCATGCCGAATAATTTTCCGCCGCTGCCGTCGAAGAGCGAAACACTTTCTGGCATGGGCACGCCGGATTTACGCGGGACCTACGGAACCTTCACCGACTTCACGGATGATCCGCTGGCGGTTGCGCACGAAGTTCCCGGTGGAATTATCGTGCCGGTAACGGTCGAGAATAATCAGGTCTCGCTGGTTGTAGGAGGTCCGGAGAATACGTTGCGCAAAGATCATGCGCGATCGACGGTGACGATTGTCGTGCATCGCGATCCGGATCATCCTGCCGCGCTATTTGAAGTAGACGGACAGAAATTTATTTTGAGCCAGGGAGAGTGGTCGGGATGGATCCATGTCCACTTTCCGATTATCCCGGGCATCAAAACCGCGGCCGGCATGTTTCGCGTTTATGCGAAAAAGATCAATCCGGAGTTTGAGATTTATGTGTCGCCAGTCAATATTGATCCCAGTTCGCCGGAGCTGCCGATTTCGACGCCGGCCGGTTTCAGCGCGGATCTGGCGCGTGCGATTGGACCCTATTACACGCAAGGCATCCCGGAAGATACCGCGGCCTGGCGGTCTGGAGTGTTCGATCGGCAGGAATTCGAGCAGCAGATTGATTTTGTCAGCGACGATGAGTTTCGCATGTTCAACTATGAGATTCCTCGCCTGCGGAATGGCGTCTTGTTTCTGCATTACGGCCCGGTCGATCAAGGCTCGCACATGCTGTGGGGAAAGTATGAAGACGACTTGCTGAAGATTTATCAGAGAGTCGATGCTGAGGTTGGATACGTGATGAAGACGGCTCCGGATGCAACCTTGATGGTCATCTCTGATCACGGATTCACCAGCTTTGATCGCGCCGTCAATTTGAATACGTGGCTCTATAAAGAAGGCTTCCTCGCGATCGACAATCCTGCGAACCTGGGCAAGGACGATGGCACATTGACGCACGTGGACTGGGCACACACGCAGGCGTATTCGATTGGACTGAACTCGATCTACATTAACGTTGCCGGCCGCGAGAAAAACGGAATCGTGCCGGCCGCGATGCGTGACAAAGTAGCTGCGGAAATTGCGGCACGCCTGGAAGCACTGAAGGATCCGTTAAATGGGATTGCGCCGGCTTATAAGGTGTATCTCAGCGATCAGGTCTATCATGGGCCGGCGGTCAAGCTGGCGCCGGATTTGATTGTGGGTTGGCAAAAAGGTTATCGATCGTCGTGGGAAACGGCGCTGGGAGAGATTCCGGTGGCGTGTGATTGAGGATAATAAAGATCAGTGGCGCGGTGATCACTGCGTCGATCCGGAACTTGTTCCCGGAACTTTTCTGAGCAATCGAAAATGTAAACTCGAACATCCTTGGCTGGGTGATGTGCCTGTTACGTTGCTGCATGAGTTTGGCGTAGCGAAGCCGAAAGACATGCGCGGACACTCGATGTTTTGAGACGGAGGCAAGTATGGCGGGAACGTCGATCAAGTTGAAAAAAGAATTATGGGCGAAGGTGAAGCGGGTTTCGCAGGCGGGCGGCTACAGCTCGCCAGAGGAGTTTGTGGAGCACGTGCTCGACAGAGAAATTGCCAAGCTGGACGATGCGCAGTCCGATGAAGAAATCGTTTTAAAGCTGAAAGGCCTGGGATACCTGGACTGATGCGACCAGCGACCTATTTGATCAGCCTGACGGTGTTGGGCATTTTGACGGGCATCGCGATTCTTCCGGTGTTCGGCAGATTTTCCAACACCGAAGGCATCGCGCTGGCCAAACGAAAAATCCGCGCGGCGCTGTATGAATTTCGACTGTTCGGCGACGAGCCGCGCCTGGTGTTTCGCGCCCAGGGACAATTGCTGCGATGGAATGCGCGATATCTGGGACTGATGCTGAAGCCGGCCGCTGTCGTCATTCTGCCGATCATCGCCCTGACGATGTTGATGGACACGGTGTACGGACATCGGCCACTGCAGGTTGGCGAAGATACGCTGGTCACCGCGGGGGTGGCGAACAACGTGGACCTGAATAAGATTTCTCCGGAACTGCACGGCGCCAACATTGCGGTGGAAACGCCGTCGGTGCGACTGCCCGATCAACACCAGGTTGTCTGGGGAGTTCGTGCCGTGACGCCGGGACAAAGCAATTTGTCGCTCACTCTGCCGGGGAGCACTACAGGCGATAGTTCTGCGCAAAAACGTGTGAACGTGGGGGGCGGATTGCACATTCTTTCTGATCGGCGGGTGTCGTCGGTGTGGGATTGGCTGATCAATCCCGGAGAAAAACTCTTGCCGCAGAATGGCGCATTTCGATGGATTGAGGTTCGATATCCGGACGCTGAAGTGAACATGTTTGGATTTGGAATTCCCTGGATCGTGTGGTTTATTTTTGTCAGCTGGATCACGGTGTTTGCGCTGCGAAAGCCCTTTGGCGTAATCATCTAGGAATTTTGCCCATATTTGATGCGGAGAAGTAGATCGATGCAATTCGGTATTCGACGAGCGTTTGTCAGCGGTGTTTGTACGCTTGCCGTGGCCCTGCTTATTTCCTGCAAATCGACGCCAAAGCAGAACACTGCTGCGGCTGCGTTGAAGCCGATCAATGTGGTGCTGATCACGCTGGACACGGTGCGGGCCGATCACCTGCACTGCTATGGAAACGAGAAGATCAAAACCCCCAACATTGACGCCCTGGCCGCCAGCGGCGTGTTGTTTGAAAAAGCTGTGGCGCAGACACCGCTGACCCAGCCCTCGCATGCCAGCATGTTTACAGGCGAAAACCCTAACGTCCACAATGTTCGCGACACCGGCGGATTTGCGCTGCAACCTTCGTCCGTCACCATGGCAACGATTCTTCAGCGACACGGATGGGATACGGCTGGGTTCATCAGCGCGAGCGTGCTGACGAAGATGTTCGGTTTCAATCAAGGCTTTGCGACGTACGACGATCAGCTCAACCACCGCAACCGCCGCGATCCGGTTTCAACGCGCGCGGCTGACGTGACTGCGGATCACGCGATCCACTGGCTGCAGCAGCAATCCGGTAAGCCGTATTTTTTGTGGGTGCATTTTTACGATGCGCATTTCCCGTACGATCCGCCGGCGGCGTTTCGCAAGCAATATCCCAACAATCCTTACGATGCCGAGATCGCATTTGAAGATCAGCAGGTGGGGCGGGTGCTGGATGCGGTGAAACAGAAATCGCCGGACGGCAAGACGCTCGTTGTGCTGCTGTCGGATCACGGTGAAGGCCTGGGCGACCACGGCGAATACGACCACGGTGTATTTCTCTATGACTCCACTGTGCGAATTGCGTGGATACTATCTGGCCCTGGAGTACCCGCGGGTGTCAAGGTGCAGCAGCAAGCACGCGAAATCGACTTGCTGCCGACCGTGCTTGATTTGATGGGTGGTCAACCTTCTTCAGCCGTTCAAGGAACAAGCTTGGTGCCGGCGTTTTCTGGCAAGACTGTGCCGTCGAATTATTCGTATGAAGAAACGCTGTATCCAAAAATCAACATGGGTTGGTCAGAGCTGCGCGGCATTCACACCGCCCACTGGATGTACGTTCGCGCGCCGCGGCCGGAACTGTACGATCTGGATCAAGATCCTGGTGAGTTGAATAATGTCATCGACGCGCACCCGAAGGAATATCGCGAGCTGGACGCGCAGTTGAAAAAAGACAGCCGACTGGGAGACTCCGGAACTGAGACGGTGGCGTTCAAACAGATGGACCAGCAGACCATGAATCAACTGAAGTCGCTGGGGTATACGGCTGGATTTTCCGGAACATCTTTCGATCTGAACGGAAAGGGTGATGACCCGAAAGATCACCTGGCGACGCTGACGGCTCTGCACCTGGTGGACACTTCGGGATTGAGTGGGGCGGATACCCACAAAGACATTCAATTGCTGCAAGAGGCGCTGGCGCACGATCCGTCGAATCCGACGCTGTATGAAAGTCTGGTCGACAAATATGAGGCCGCAGGCCAGTATGCGCAGGCCATGCAGAGTCTGCCAGCAGGCGCTGCATCACACGGCGCTGAATGGAATGATCCTGTCGCGGCTCGCGAATTTATATTTGCGAACCGGCAATTTGAAGGAAGCGATTTCGTACTACCAGCAAGCGGAGCAGCAAAATCCGCTCGACATCGAAAGTCAAAATGATCTGGCGACCGCATATCTGCAGAGCGGCCAGTTAGCGGATGCGGAGCGGGTGTTTCATTGGGTGCTGGCGATTCAACCCTATGCACCTGCGTACAACGGACTTGGAATTATTGCGGACAAGCGAAACGATGTCGCCGGGGCGCGCGCCAACTTTGAGAAAGCGGTGCAGTTGAGTCCAACGTATGTTGAAGGCCAATTGAATCTCGGGATTGTTTGCAATCAGGTGCACGATATTCCCTGCGCCAGGACTGCCTTTCGCGCATTCGTTGCCAACGCGCCGAAAGATTACGGACCGGAGTTAGGTCAGGCCAAAGTTGCACTGGCGCATATGGGCAACGGGCCGTCGTGAGGGTTTGGAAATGATTTTTGCATGAAATATACTTCGGGAGCTGCAACGCTCTGCCAAGGATGGTCCATGAAATCTGTCTATGCCGATTTGTCTTCCCTGCCCTGACTTCTCTGTTGTGCTTTCCGATCGCGCTGATTGCGCAAAACAATTTTCAGCCCGGCCAGCTTGATCCCACACGAAATGTTGTCTCGCCACAGCCTGCGGATCAGGGGCACACGCCGTTGCCGGAGCAATACATCTGGAGCGCCACTCACCGCTCGAAGGAACAGATCGAAAAGAATGCGCCGATATATTTTCGCGACAACGTTTCAGGTGAAGACAGTTCCGCAACATGCAACGCTCTATGTTGCAGGGCCGGAAGCATCGAGCGCCTATCTGAATGGAAAACTGGTCGATACAGTTCAGCAAAACCCAGCATCGCCGCTGAAAATGCCCGTGTACGTCACCGACGTCAGCGGCAAGCTGCATGCCGGCAAGAATGTTCTGGCTCTCGAAATTTCGCCTCGCAGCGATGATGATCAGCTGGTGGTCAAAATTGTTCCGGCGACCGAGGGCGTGGAAGCGCCGGCGCTGCTGATCAGCGATGCATCGTGGAAGTCTTCGTTTACAGCCGACGCTGGTTGGCAAAACGCAGGATTCAGCGATGCCTCCTGGACGCCGGTCGACGCAATGGGAGCGATTGAGAGCTCGCTAAATTTTTTGCAGATGAATGACGATGCGGGGCTTTACCGTTGGCCGGGATATCTTGGCGTCTCAAAGTTTATGGACCGCACGACATTGCCGGTGCAGCGTGTCGAACAGATATTTGCGGGGCGCAGTAGCTATGAAAATCTGGAATCGCTAACGAATGCGGGCGCAGTTGCGGCGGGAAAAGATTTTACTGTTGAGCTTGCCTCCGCGACGGTGCCGGAGCAACAGGCGCCGAGTCTTCTGCTGGATTTCGGCAAGGAGGTTAGCGGGCGCGTGATGTTTGTATCCGCTTCTGACCAGCCAATGCACATTACGGTGCAGTATGGCGAGTCGCGCGAGGAGGCTCTGAATCAGCCGTATTTAGGGGTCGATCCGCTCACCATCCTTCCGCATGGGACAGCCTATGGACCCAAGTCTGCATTCCGATTTGCGAAAGTACGATTTGTCGGCGGCGGACCCACGATGCGCTTTCAATCGATCGCGCTCGATGACATCTACTATCCGGTGAAGTATCAGGGCAGCTTCGAGTCGTCTGATCCGCTGCTGAATCAGATCTGGGAAGTTGGCGCGTATACCGATCATCTCTGCATGCAGGAGGACATCTGGGATGCGACCAAGCGTGATCGCGCGCGGTGGGCGGGCGATCTGGACGTGAGCGGCCGCGGCATCGACGACGTCTTCGACGATCATTTCCTGATGCAGGATACGATGACGAATCTGCTGCCGGCGGCGCCTGTGAAGGAGCATGTCAACGACATCTCCGGATATTCCGCATGGTGGATTAATGTGCTGACCCAGTATTATCTGCACACTGGATCGAAGGAATATCTGCAGAGCGTGCACGAGCGGCTGGTGCAGCTGCTGAACTACATGGATACCGATGTCGATGCGAAGAATTTGTTCGCCGACTCGACGAAGACCTGGGATTTTGTTGATTGGTCGCCGGAGCTGAATGGAAATACAGCGGAAGCTAAGCGCGCCACGCAGTTCGAGTTTTATCTAGCCTATCGCGATGCGGCGTTTCTGCTGCGGCAACTCGGTGACACGGCCAATGCGGATCATTTTGAGCAACGCGCCACACTGCTGAAGGAGGCATCGCAGAAATATTTGCTCGACAGCTCGAACAATACTTTTGGACCTCGCTGGCAGACAAACGCCGCCGCTGTGTTTACCGGGGTGGCCGATCCATCGCAGTATGCACCCATCTGGAACAATGTGCTGTCCAGTGTGGCGAACACAAAATATACGGCGCTGGTGATGACGCCGTATTACAACTACTACATCATCTCGGCGATGGCGCAGACCGGTCATCGCCCGGAAGCGCTGGCCTGGATTCGCCAATACTGGGGCGGGATGATCGCCGAGGGAGCGACAAGTTTTTGGGAAGCTTACTACCCCAGCTGGCCGAAAGATAACTTCCATGCGTCGCTGCAGGCCGACGATGGAACGGGATATTTCGTGAGCCTGGCGCACGGATGGTCGACTGGACCGACGCCGTGGTTGATGGAACAGATCCTTGGCATTCAGCCGACGGCGGGCGGATTTTCTCAGGTGACGATTCGGCCGGACCTGGCTGGGCTTGCCTGGGCGAAGGGTGCGGAGCCGACGCCGCATGGATTGCTAAAGGTTTCACTCGAACAGAAATCGGGCCTGCAGACGACCATCGATCTTCCTGCGGATGAAGTTGCCACGGTGCTGATTCCAGTTCAGCACGCGGGAGCGGGTGTGCTGGTGAATGGCGCAGCCGCTACCAATGTGAAATCGGCGGAGGATGGTACGCGCGCGGCGGTCGTTTTGAGTACGCCGGGACACTACACATTGCAGGCGCAATAAATCAAATCGGAGAGCGGTGCGGATTTATCGGAGAGCGATTTGCTATTCGATGATGCGTACCGTGCCGGCGCCGACAAGCTCTTCGACGCGCTCGATGAAGGCTTTATCCGCAGCTACGCCGAGGCCTTCCGGCTCGAGCACAACCAGGTAGTCATCACGCTGCTCAAAGTCGAGGAGAATTTTTCCCTTGCCGGGAGTGGCGAGGATGATCTCGTGCAGCTGGGTGATCGCGGGCTCGCCCACGCGATCCAAGGCGATGCGAATGCGCATGCTGCTGGGCAGCTTCAGTTTCACATCTTCGAGCGCCGTGATGTTGGAGATGGCCAGCTTGGGCGCCGAATCTTCCTCTCCGCGCAGCACGCCGCGCACCAGTACCGGCACATCGATCTTTAGATTTTCGGCCATGCGCTTGTACGCTTCCGGAAAGCAGATGAGGTCGATCTTCCCGGTCAGATCTTCCAGCGAGCCTTGCGCATACAGATCGCCTTTACGCGACTTGGCGACGCGTACTCCGGTCAGGATGCCAGCGATGGAGATTTCGTTTTCATTCTGGGCATCGCGTCGGCCGGTGTTGGGCGCGGGAGTCATTTCGAGCGCGGTTTGTGTGTCGACGACGCCTTTCAGATTGCGCAACTTCTCGGCATACTTACCCAGCGGATGTCCGGAAACATAAAAGCCGAGCACATCTTTCTCGTGCTGCAGGCGCTGCACCTCATCCCAGTCGGCGATGTTCGGCAACTCGTCTTGCTGCGAAGCTCCGCCAGCCGTGGGCGTGTCATTGAACAGTCCGAATAATCCATGCTGGCCCGCTGCGCTGTCACGCTGCGCCTTTTGCGCGCGTTCAATGGCTTTATCGATGGCCGACATCAACGCTGCGCGAGCTCCGAAACAATCGAGGGCGCCACTCTTGATGAGCGATTCCAACACGCGCTTATTCATGACGCGCAGATCGATGCGCTCACAGAAATCCCAGAAGGAGGTGAAGGTCTTGCCTTCCTGGGCCAACTGGCTGCGTACCTGGAGGATGGAGTTGATGGCGTTCTGTCCGACATTTTTTACGCCTGCGAGACCGAAGCGAATCGCCTCGCCATGCGGCGTGAAATCGGCGTCGCTGGTGCGCACATCGGGGGGTTCGACGGAGATGCCCATTTCGCGGCATTCTTTGATGTATTTGACGACGTTGTCCGGCTTGCTGACTTCTGAGGTCAGGAGCGCGGCCATAAATTCCTTGGCGTAGTGGGTCTTGAGATATGCGGTGTGATAGGCGAGCAAGGCATAGGCGGCGGAGTGGGACTTATTGAATCCGTATCCGGCGAAGCGCTCCATCAGCTCGAAAATATGCTCGATGGTTTTCTGCGGGAATTTCTTATCGAGCGCGCCCTGCACAAAACGATTGCGCTGCCGCGCCATTTCCGCGGGATCTTTCTTGCCCATGGCTCGACGCAGCAGGTCGGCTTCACCGAGCGAATAGCCAGCCAGCACGTTCGAAATCTGCATGACCTGTTCCTGATAGACGATGACGCCGAGGGTTTCTTTCAGGATTGTTTCCAGCTCCGGCAGTTCATATTCGACCTGGGCACGGCCCCACTTGCGATCGATAAAATCGTCAATCATTCCGCCCTGGATTGGCCCCGGGCGATAGAGGGCGTTCAACGCGGTCAGGTCGGCGATGGTCTCTGGACGATAGCGTCGCAGCACGTCGCGCATGCCGCTCGATTCAAACTGGAACACGCCCGAGGTCAGCGCGCGATGAAAAACCTGCTCGAAGGTCTGCTTGTCATCGAGCGGAATGGTCTCCATGTCAATCGTGATTCCAAGATTGACGCGGATCAGACGCAGCGCCTCGTGAATGACGGTCAGCGTGGTCAGGCCGAGAAAATCCATCTTCAGCAGACCGATTTTCTCGATGGCCTTCATGTCGTACGCGGTGACAATTTCGTCGTTCTTGCCGCGGCTCAGCGGAACCAGGTTAGTCAGCTCTTCCGGCGCGATGACAACGCCGGCGGCGTGAATGCCTGCACCGCGCGCCAACCCTTCCAGGCGGCGGGCGATGTCGATCAGCTCGCGAATCTGCGGATCATTTTCATACACCTGCTGCAGCGGTTCGGACTCTTTCAGCGCCTCATCGATGGTCATGCCGATGGTGGCTGGAATCAGCTTGGCAATTTTGTCGACTTCGCCGTAGGGCATGGCCAGTGCGCGACCGACATCTTTAATCGAGGCCTTGGCGGCCATGGTATTGAAGGTGATGATCTGCGCCACTTGTTCGCGTCCGTACTTGCGCGTCACGTAATCGATGACTTCGCTGCGGCGGTTCATGCAGAAATCGATATCGATATCCGGCATGGAAACGCGCTCGGGATTCAGAAAGCGTTCGAACAGCAAATCGCCTTGCAGCGGATCGACGTCCGTAATCCCCATCACGTAGGAAACCAGCGACCCCGCCGCCGATCCACGGCCCGGGCCTACGGGAATATCTTGCTCTTTGGCGTAGCGGATAAAGTCCCAGACGATAAGGAAATAGCCGGAAAACTTCATCTGCTGGATGCAGTCGATTTCGCGCTGCAGCCGCTGCTCGTATTCTTCGGTGGTGTGGCGCAGGTGGCCGCTGTCGCGCAAATGGCGAACGGAAGTGTCGAGGCGATGACGGAAGCCTTCGCGGCAGATCTTTTCAAAATAGCTGTCGATGGTGAATCCAGGCGGCACGTCAAATTGCGGAAATGGATTCTCAACTTTGTTCAATTTGACGTGGCAGCGCTCGGCAAACTGCATGGTGCGCGCCACAACTTCCGGCGTTTGCGAGAAGACCTGCAACATTTCCTCGGCAGATTTGACGAAGAACTGGTCGCCGTCAAAGCGAAAACGCTTTTCGTCGTGGATGGTGCTGCCGGTCTGGACGCAGAGCAGTACGTCGTGGGCGTGGTGATCGTCGTGGCCAATGTAGTGGCTGTCGTTGGTGGCAATCAGAGGGATGTCGAGATCTTTTTCCAGCTGAAACAGATTGGCGTGGATTTTCTTTTCCAGCTCCAGACCCTGGTCCTGAATTTCGAGAAAGAAATTGCCGCGACCGAAAATGTCTTCGTACTGCTTGGCTGTGGTGCGCGCCGCATCGTACTTATCGTTCGTCAGATGCTCGCAGAGTTCTCCTGCCAGGCAGCCGGAAAATCCGATCAACCCCTTCGCATGCTCGGCCAGATATTTTTTGCTGATGCGCGGCTTGCGATAGAAGCCATGCAGCGACGCTTCTGACGTGATGCGGACAAGGTTGCGATAGCCTTCGTCGTTTTCCGCGATCACCAGCAGATGGTGATATTGATCGCCTTGCGGATCGGCGCGATGGTCTTCCTTCTGGCAGATGTAGAGTTCGCAGCCTAAAATGGGGTTGATATTGTATTTTTTCGCCGCATCAAAGAAGTGCATCGCGCCATAAATATTGCCATGGTCGGTCATGGCGACCGCCTTCTGTCCCATGCCTTCGACATGCTTCAGCAGCTTGTCAACGTCGCAGGCCCCGTCCAGCAGCGAGTAGTCCGTATGAAGATGTAAGTGCGTAAATTCTGCCATGCCCGTACTTCAATTCTAGTCGGCGCACCGACAGGAAGGAAACGCTCATCCAATGGGAATAGCAAATGGATGAGGAAATCGAGGACGAAACTTCCTCGGACGGCTCGTAATCCAACCGATATCTTTCCATAGGAAGTTTTTGCGTCGCATCCGACTTACATTTCTGAAATCCCTGGAGCCCACGACGATGGACGAGCCGATCGCGAACGAGACGAATGCTGCTGAGGTAGCGCCGCCGCGCACCGGCATTTCGCTGGCGTGGCGGGCGTTGCGGCATCGCAATTTCCGATTGTTCTTTGGCGGGCAAAGCATTTCGCTCATCGGCACCTGGATGACGCGCATCGCGACCGCGTGGCTGGTGTATCGGCTGACGGGTTCGGCGTGGCTGCTGGGCATCGTCGGATTCTGCGGGCAGATTCCTACATTTCTGCTGGCGCCGTTTGCGGGCGTTTGGGTGGATCGGCTGAATCGCCGTCACGTTCTGGTTGTGACGCAAACCCTGGCCATGGTGCAGTCGCTGGTACTTGCCGCATTGACGTTGACTCACGTCGTCACGATCACAGAAATTCTTTGGCTCAGCATTTTCCAGGGCATGATCAACGCTTTCGACATGCCTGGCCGCCAGGCTTTTATGGTGCAGATGATTGAGGATCGTCAGGACCTGGGCAACGCCATCGCGCTGAATTCTTCCATGGTGAATATGGCGCGGCTGGTGGGACCATCGCTGGCCGGCCTGGTGATTGCGGGCTTCGGCGAAGGGTATTGCTTTCTGATCGACGGCATCAGCTACATTGCAGTGATCATTTCGCTGCTGCTGATGCAGCTGCCGAAGTTTGTGGCGGCGTTGCAGGTCGTGCCGATGCTGGAGCAGTTGAAGGAAGGCTGGGCGTATGTTTCGCGGTTCACTCCGGTGCGAACGATTCTGCTGCTGTTCGCTGTCGTGAGCTTGATGGGCATGCCGTTCACGGTGCTGATGCCGATTTTCGCTGCGAAAGTTCTGCACGGTGGTCCGCATACCCTGGGTTTCCTGATGGGAGCGGTCGGGACCGGTGCGCTGATCGCCGCGATTTCATTGGCGATGCGCAAATCTGTGCTGGGGCTGGGGCGCGTGATCGCCAGCTCCGCCGCGATCTTTGGAGCGGGCCTGATTGCGTTCGCCACCAGTCACATCCTGTGGCTTTCTTTGGTGCTGATGTTGATCACCGGGTACGGAATGATGCGCGGGATGGCCGCCAGCAATACGATTATCCAGACCATTGTTCCAGAGGATAAACGCGGCCGGGTGATGAGCTATTACACGATGGCTTTCGTCGGCATGGCGCCGTTCGGCAGCCTGCTGGCCGGCGGTCTGGCACACTGGGTGGGCGCGCCGGTGACGCTGATGATTACTGGCGCGTTCTGCATCGTAGGAGCTGGATGGTTTGCGACGCAACTGCCGAAAATCCGCGTGCATATTCGACCGATCTATCGGGACTTGGGGATTCTTCCGGCTGAAGTGGTTGCGGTGATGGCGGATGGAAGCGGCGA
Organism: uncultured Acidobacteriota bacterium; assembly: GCA_963774515.1. GTDB lineage: Bacteria > Acidobacteriota > Terriglobia > Terriglobales > Acidobacteriaceae > JAKAAZ01. The sequence goes on from CAVZFK010000010.1 coordinate 182,880, forward strand.
TTAAGTCCGTTCGCGGCCTGGCTGACGCAGGCCACGTTTGTTTCGGAACATTTTCGTCAGCTTAGAAAACGCGCTGCTATCGACTGGATTTTTTCTTCGGCTTCGACTTTGAAGATGCGGCTTTGGAAGTAGGTCGGCTGACTGTTTTTGCGGCCGGCTTTCTGGCAATCGCGACTTTTTTCGGGGCTGGCTTCGACTTCACCGCTGCTTTCTTCGCGATGGGCTGATGCGCAGTCTTGGCAGAGGCAGTGGATTTGCCGCGAGCGCCGGCGGACTTCTTTCCGGCGGGATGAGCCGCTTTGCTGGCTTTTCCGTGGGCCTTGGCGACAATCGCAGCCTTTTGCGCTTTGCCTTTTGCCTGGGTCGACTTGCCGGTGGTCTTCGCTGCTGTTTTCGCAACTACCTTGCCGCTTGTCTTCGCTTTATCCAACTTGCCCTTTACGACAGGCTTTGCGACGGCTTTGGCGGCTGAGACGCCCTTGGCAGGCTTCTCTGCTTTCTTTGCGGGTTCTGGCTTGGCGACCGTCTTCGCTGCTGCGGCCTTCTCAGTTCCTTTTGCGGCAGCGGCTTTCGCCTTGCCGCCCGCCATTCCATTCTGATCGGCGAGCGCTCCGACAGGTGACGCTTCACCGGACGCTGCCAGACTCAGATCTCCATTCGGAGCCACCGTTGCAGCCTTGGCAGCCTTTCTGCCCTTTGCTTTCTTCGGCTCGGTGACACGCTTTACCGTGCGACTGCGACGCACAATCACCGGCGGCGGAGGAGCGGGTGGAGAATAGGGCTCCGCAAATTTGCGAATGGTTTCTTCCGTCGGCAATTCGCCATCCATAAAGGCAAACGTCAGCTTATCGAGCAGTTCGTCGTAGCCTTCGACATCGGGAAGAATGCGCATATCCTGCAGAATGGCATTCGGAATTTTCTGGCGAGCTTCCGGCCACTTGGTAAAGAAATTCTCAAACTTGTGTTGCACCGCCGCCGTCTTGTTGGTGAAGAAGAGCCATAGTACCCCTTCCGGCTTGACGTTATGCAGCAGCTTCCACAACTGCGACGGCTTGGCGGCATCTTTGGCCGTCATCTTCTGCAGCACGTGCTTGGCTTCGGAATCGAGGGCGTTCGCTTCGGCAATCAAATCGCCGCGCACAAACATCTTTTTCAGCGCCGAGAAATGAGCAGGAGAAAGCTTGGCCGTCAACAGGCGGAACTGCGCTGCCGACGGATCGGGATGCAAGCCGGCCATCAACAACTGGACAAACTTTTCGTGCAGACGCTCCAGGCCCTGCACATCGACAGAGCGGCTGCTCCAGTGCGGCGACAAATGTTCCAGCCAGCCCTCGGCCTCCAGCGCTCTCAGCACCTGCTGCGGTTCTTCTTCGTATCCGATCTCTTCCAGCTCGTATCCGCGCTGCACGGCGGTAAGGGCGCTGATGACACCTTCTGCCTTGGCGTTGTCATAGCGGGCTTTGGTCCGCTCTTCCATATCCCAGCCGGTGCGCGACATCAGCCGCACGGCGCGGACAAGGCGAATGGGATCTTCGAGGAATCCGTAATTGCTGACCAGGCGCAATTGACGCGCTGAAATGTCCGCCGTCCCGTTCAAGGGATCGAGCAACAATCCCCACGAACCTTCATTCAACGAGAGCGCCATGGCGTTGGCGGTAAAGTCGCGACGTCGCAGGTCATCGAGGATTCCAGCGGGAGAATATTCCGGCTTGGCCGGCTTGGAAAATGTTTCCGTTCGCGCGGCGGAGATTTCCATCCGCGCCTGCTTCGCATATCGCAGATAGAGGGTATGCGACGGCTCATGCTCGCCGGTAATGGTGAACCCAGCCTTTTCCAAATCCTTCTTGAACTTCAGCGGATTCGCCTGAACGGTGATGTCCAGATCGCGAACAGAGGCGCCACTGACGATGTCTCGCACCGCGCCTCCGGTAAGAAAAACCGTAATTTGGCGGGCGCGGGCCACGTCTGTCATGGCGTTGAGTGCTTGTTTTTCGTTCGGAGAAAGCTTGGATTCAAGCAATTGGATATAATCGGGCATGCCCAGTTTTGCGCCTCGGTCAGCAGCCTCTCACTCGTGCCGCTAAGACCCGTCTTTTCAATTAGATGTAGGCGACGATGTCGCGCACACAATGTTCTACGATACCATATCGGCGGCTGTTTTTCCAGCCATGCACAATAACCGCTGCGTCCGGTTGCGCTTCATGCGACAATCCTGGCTAAGTTGAGATCATGCGGATTCGCTGGTCGCCTTTGCACGTTGTCTTGGAGAGCACGGAGTGGCAGGTTCAGGCTCGAGTCGAAAGAAAGTGATCGTGCGAAAGTTCAGCCGCGAGTGGAACTCGGGCTACGTGGACCCGCAGGGATTCGCGCATGATGGCCGTTTGGAACTACTCGACAGCACCGGCAAAGTGCTGGCGATGACACTGCAGGACGTGAAAATGATGTGCTTCGTGCGGGAGTTTCCTGGCGGCGACAGCACTGACCCCGAACGGCTGGTGCGACGAAATTTTACTTCCCGTCCGCGAACTCCTGGCCTGTGGATTCGAATGCGAATGCGCGATGGCGACGAACTGGAAGGCCTGGCGAGCAACGATCTTTCATTCCTGGAGCCGGAGGGAATCCAGTTTACGCCGCCGGATATGCGATCGAACACGCAGCGTATTTTTGTGCCGCGGTCGGCACTGCAGTCGGTGGAGATTGTCGCTGTGATTCATCCAAGCAACCGCCGCAAGCTGGATTTGAACGAGCAGGAACGGCTGTTCGCAAGCTGAGAACTCTCCCTAACACGGCCGCGAAACATCACATTTCGCACGGGCAGTTCTTGCAGGCCTGCATGCGCATCCTTCCGCCACTGACTTGATGCAATCCGTCCTGGCCCGTCCGCTCGTACTCCTGGGTGAACAGGAAGTGCAGAAATAATTGATGCCTGCAAATTTCTGCGCAAACCTTCAAAACTCTGTAACCTACGCGAACTTTGAATGTCTAATATTGCGTACGCCGTAAGAAAGGAGCGACCGCATGCTGATTCGTAAACCGTCAGATATTCCGTCGTCCCAGATCACTTCAAAGTCGGATTACATGAATCGCCGCAAGTTTATGGCTGGGGCGGCCGCATTGGGCGCGGCTGCGTTGGGAGCCGACCTGTTGAAAAATGTTGCCTCCCCGCGCGAAGCGGTACATGCGACCACCAAGTTGACGACAGTTCCGAGCCAATACTCCACCAAAGGAGTGACGCCGACCACCTTTGAGGACATTACGACTTATAACAACTTTTACGAGTTCGGCACTGGGAAGAGCGATCCATCGCACAACGCGTGGCGGTTGAAGACAAGTCCGTGGTCGATCAAGGTCGACGGCGAGGTGAAAAGCAAGAAGGAATTCGATATTGATGCGCTGATGAAGATCCATCCGCTGGAAGAGCGCATTTATCGGCATCGTTGCGTTGAAGCGTGGAGCATGGTGATTCCCTGGGTGGGTTATTCCCTGTCGGAATTCATCAAGCAGTGCGAGCCGCTCAGCTCCGCGAAATACGTACAATTTTTGTCAGTCGATAAGCCGAGCGAAGAGCCAGCAATTTATAGCGTCAATCTCGACTGGCCTTACTCCGAGGGCTTGCGTATGGATGAAGCCATGCACCCGCTGACGCTGCTTACATTCGGCTTGTACGGGCAGACATTGCCAAATCAGGACGGAGCACCGGTTCGCATTGTGCTGCCGTGGAAGTACGGATATAAGTCCGCGAAATCTCTGGTGCATATTCGCTTTGTGAAAAGCCAGCCTCGCACCACCTGGAATGAGGCGTCGCCGCAGATGTACGGCTTCTATTCCAACGTGAACCCGGATGTCGATACCGTGCCGTGGAGCCAGAAATATGAGCGCGTCATTGGCGCGCCGTTTTGGAAAGCACGCCAGCCTACGATGCTGTTTAACGGCTACGGAGACCAGGTGGCCGACTTATACAAGGGCATGAATCTTAGTCGGAATTACTAGCTCCCCCTATGTCCAATCGAGCCATTGTCATTCTGAAATTCGTTGTGTTCCCTGCGTGCCTGATTCCGTTCGGCGTGCTGGTTTACCAGGGGTTCACCAACACGCTGGGTCCAGATCCTGTGGCGACGATCACGCACACCACTGGATTTTGGACGCTCTACTTTCTGCTGATCTCGCTCGCGATTACGCCTATTCGGCGATTGAGTGGAAAGCTGGTATGGCTGATTCGCTTTCGTCGCATGCTGGGGTTGTTTGCGTTTTTCTACGGGACGCTTCACCTGATGACGTGGGTGTGGCTCTACTCCAACTTTGATGTTCATGCCATGTTGCATGACATTGGCAAGCGACCCTTCATCACGGTGGGCATGACGGGATGGACTTGCCTGCTGCTGCTGGCGGCCACTTCTACCGCGTGGTCGATTCGCAAGTTGGGCGGCAAGCGCTGGACGGCGCTGCATCGGCTGGCCTATGTCGCCGCGATCGCTGGGGTCATCCATTACTGGTGGCTGGTGAAACCCGGCGTGCATACTCCGTGGAAAGTGACAGCGATTCTCGCAGTGTTATTGCTGGCGCGGGTTGCGTGGCAATTGAAAGAAGCTGCTCGGAAGCGGAAAGTCGCGGTCGTGGCCTAAATCTTCTTCCGCGTTTCCGGGTTCAACTTCAAACGATCGGCAATTTCTTTCGCGCGGAATTTTGCGATGCGCGCAATCAATTCGACAGGAACGGGTTCGGAAATTGGAAATCGAATGGTTGCTTTGTGGACCTTGTAGGGTTCAAGTTCTTCCTTGAACGCCGCGAGGACGCGCTCGGTGGCTGGGTAGAGAGAATAATGCTGCTTCCAACCGGCGAAATAGAGCATGGCATCGCCGTCCACTTTGTAGGTGGGCATTTTGTAGGAGATTACTTCCTCGGCTCGCGGGACGCTATGGTGGATGGCTTTTCGCACTTGCGCAAGGATGGGGCGGACCGCCTCGGGCTGCGCTGCGATGTACTCGTCGACGGAAGTGATGTCAGCTTTGGCCATTTGGGTACGCTAGCTGCGCGTCTAATATTTCATCGACCAGGGCGCTCGGCGAAACGCTGTTCCGTAGTGCGACCACTCTTCTAACCGGCTCGTAGGTCATGCGGTGGAGCGGACAGGGCCCGTGTTCGGCGAGCGCTCGCAAATGCTCCTCCGTGCCGTAGCCCTTGTGCGAGGCAAAGCCGTATTGCGGATATTCCTCGTGGTAGCGGCACATCCACGCATCGCGGTAGACCTTGGCAACGATGGAAGCCGCAGCGATTGAAATGCTGATGGAGTCGCCATAGATAATCGCTTTTTGCAGGCAGGGCGTATCCAGACGCTCGGCGTCAATCAGCAGAAAATCCGGTTGCGGAAGAAGCTGAGAAATTGCCGACAGCATTGCGAGATGAGACGCGCGGCGAATGTTGATGGCGTCGACGGTAGCGGCATCTGCAAATCCAATTGCGACGGCAATCGCTTTTTTTCGGATGATAACTTCCAAACGTTCGCGCTCTTCCGGTGGCAGTTGTTTCGAGTCGCGTACGCCGCGAATTCGCGTCTTCTCTGGAAGAATCACCGCCGCCGCGACCACTGGGCCGAAGAGCGAGCCTCGCCCAACTTCATCCACGCCGGCAACTGCGGTCGCTCCCATCTGCCGGGCAGCACGCTCGTGCTTGTCGCCGCAGATCAGGGCGCGCAGGCGTCGCATTTTTTCTGCCTGCTTGGAGAGCGGCTTCTCTGGCTCAGCGGAACGGGTCTGGTTTTTCACTGGCATCTACAGCGAGTCTATCGCCATCGCCACATGTGGAGAACGCGGAAAAATTCTGCATCTCTCGGGAGATTTGGCGGCCCGCTAATGCTAGTTCCCAGGTGTACTCTTCCAAACTGTGTTGGGCTCAATGGCGTCAACTAACGACATCACCTTCATGCTGCTTTGCAACTCTGCCAGGCTGGCGGGACTATGCACGATGATGGTTGCCGGCTCTCCCGGTAGCAGGTCGATGTAATTGTCAGAGAATTTCGCATCGTGATCGCCGAAGGATACATAGACATCCCGCGCCAGCAACTTTGGAGGAAAGCCGGACTTCATAGGCGCCATTCGCCTGGGTCAAATGGCTGGTAATTTCCGCGGCAGGAAGATGTACGTCGGGCGTTGGAGCGAGATACATGAGGTTGCTGGAGACTTGTTTGCCATTCACCGTCAAATCCATCGCCGCGACTGTAGCGGCGGGATCGGAATACGGTTGCGTCGGAAGCTGCAGGTAAACCTTGCTGGACAGCGCTGGAATGGTGATGGTCTGTGTGTCGGTATGCAGGACGGTTCCGTCAAACTTCATCACGCGCACGCGAAGAGTCGCGGTCGTGGGCGTAGTTTCGTCGGAAACGACCGACACGTTCAAACTTCCATCCTTCAGACGCGAGGACACCAGTAGCGGACTATAAAATCTTCGCGCATAATATTGCAGCGCCTTCCATCGACCGTAGTAATCGATGCTCGAGGGCGACACCACCGGCCAGCAATCATTCAGCTGCCAGAAGATTGAGCCCATGGTGCGCGGCCGATCGCGGCGAAGATGCTCGGCCACCACCTTGATGAACTCCGCCTGTATGACCTGCGTGGCGTAGACCAGTGAGCTGAAATCTTTGGGCTGACCATAATATTGCCGAATGTAATCCAGCATGCTCGCATAGCCGGCTGGATCTTTCTGGTGCACGGTCATCACCGGCGTGGAAGTGCTGGTGCGATCCTCCGGCAGCGTGAAGGAATCGATGGTCCGCATTTCCGGCATGGATTGAAATCCATACTCACTGACGAACCTGTAGTGGCGATCTTCTTCGCTGCTGAACGGCACACGCGGCAGCACGGTGGATGAGGTCCACACGCTGTAATCATGCGTGTCGCCGAACTCCTCATTGCCTCCGACATCGTCGCCATTCTCCAGTACGCGGTAGTTCATTGCCCTGGTTTCTTCGTAGTCGCCGCTGGGACTGCTGGGCCAATACGCCGCCCCAGGATCGTACCGGGCGACGAGCGTCGGAATGATTCCGCTGAACACGGTCAGATAGTCCTGCCACATTTGCAGGCGCGCGATCTGGCTGACGTGCAGACTGTCCTGCAGAAAATTATTTTCCTGTTCGTTATTGCCGCACCACAGAACGATGCTGGGATGGTTCCGCAGACGCTTCAGTTGATCTTCGACTTCCTGTGCGACATTTTGTTTGAAGGAATAGGTTCCCGGCTGCCATGGATTTCCAAACATGAAATCCTGCCAAACCATGATGCCCATCTCATCGCATAGTTCGTAGAATTCCTGGGTTTCGTAGTAGCCACCGCCCCAGATGCGAATGATGTTCATGTTGGCATCTTTGGCGGATTGCAGGATGTCGCGGATCTGCGCTACGGGGACGCGACTGGGAAAGCTGTCGAACGGGACCACATTGGCGCCCTTGGCGAAGATGGGAATTCCATTGACGACGAACTCGAAGGATCGTCCCCATTTATCTGGGTCGCGGCGCAAGTCTACAGAGCGAAGGCCGGTCCGCACATCGGAGGTATCTTGCATGACTCCTCGTATCGATATGGCGGCATGAAACGCATACAGCGGCTGGCTGCCATAGCCGGCCGGATACCATAACTCCGGATGATCGATGGTGATTGGCAGCGCAACATGGTTGACGCCCACATGCAGATCTGTGGATTGCGCGGCAGTCAGTTCTTTTCCGGTGAGACCGTAGTGAACAGTCACCGTAGCCGGCGAGTCTGCAGACGCCGTGACTTCTACTTGGGCCAGCAGGTGGGCGGATTGCTTGGTGACATCCAATTGGCGGATGTTCAGGTCGGAAATGCGCGCATCATCCCAAGCCTCCAACCGCGCCGGACGCCATACGCCGCTGGTAACGAATCGCGGTGACCAATCCCATCCGTACTGGTAGGCGGCCTTGCGGATGTACCATCGCGCCTGTGTATGGGTCTGCGGACGCCACGGATCCTGATCGGCAATTTTTTCTGCGCCCTGGATGGGCGAAGTAAAAACGATGCGCAGCTGATTGTCTCCAGCCTTGAGATACGGCTTGGCATTCAGCCGGTAGGTGCGAAACATGTTGTCGGAGGTGAGCAGCAGGTTTCCGTTCAGATACACCTGGGCGCAGGTATCGAGGCCGTCGAACACAAGGTCGATATTTTGTCGAGCCAGAAGTTTTTCGCTGATCGGAATGGTGGTGCGATATTCCCAGTCGGCATTCTCAATCCATTGCAGTTTGGTCTCGTTGTTTCGATAGAACGGCTCCGGGATCAGCTTGTTATGCAGCAAATCCAGCTGCACGTCGCCGGGGACTGTCGCGGGCAGCCACTGATCATGCGCGATGCCCTGCAGATTCGTGATCTGCCGAAACTGCCATCCCTGGTTCAACAGAATGGATTGCTTTGCCGCCGCCCAGCTGGACGAAGCAGAAAGGCAGGCTAAACAGAAAATTACCAGAGCGAGCAGCGCAGGCCGCCGGGCTCGAGACAACTTCATCGTTTCACTCCCATCAAGTCGACTTACTATCGACAATTTATACCGAAACGAGCGAATCGTTTCGATTGCGTGCCGTCCTTATTCCCATTGGCAACCCGAGAGGGTACCACTACACTTAATTCTGACTGATGCTGCGCTTGTTTTGCTGGACATGACGATGGAGAATGCTCAATGGCGATTGCGACCGACATACAGCAGGACTTGAGTGAGGCATATTCGATCTCACCAGAACAGATCGAGCAATATCAGGAAAACGGATACATCAAGCTGAAGCATGTGCTCTCCGCCGAGACGCTGGCCTACTACGGCCGCGAAATCACCCTTAAAGTACAAGAGCTGAACCCTGAGCACCTGCCTATTGAGAAACGGGACCTCTACCATCGCGCTTTTCTCCAGGTAGAAAATCTGTGGGAGAGCAGCAAGCTGGTTCGCGAATTTATTTCGTCTCCTAAGCTGGGGCGAATTGCCGCGCAGCTGATGGGTTCGACCGGCGTACGCATCTATCACGACCAGGCACTCTACAAAGAAGCGGGCGGCGGCATTACTCCCTGGCACGCGGATCAATATTATTGGCCTGTCGATACCGACAGAACCATCACCGCATGGATTCCCTTGCAGGCAACGCCGCTGGAGATGGGGCCGCTCGCGTTCTGCCCTAAAAGCCATCACGTCACCTACGGTCGCGATCTGGAGATTGGGCAGGAAAGCGAAGACCGCATTGGCGAAGCTCTGAAAGATCACGGCATTGATGAAGAGAAGTACGACCTGGGAGAAGTGAGCTTTCACGCAGGATGGACCTTCCATCGCGCCGGGCAGAATACCACGCCGATTCCGCGCGAAGTGATGACCATTATTTATATGGACGAGGACATGCGACTCACCAAGCCCGTCAACCGGTATCAGCAATTCGATCGTGACAAGTATTGTCCCGGCATCGAGGTGGGCGATCTGATCCACACGCCGATGAACCTGCTGGTGTGGAGCAATCGCAGCTAAGGTACTTTCCAGGTCCACAGATATAGTTGGTGCCGGTGGAACTGGTAGGGCTGGTAAAGCGGCCGGGCTCCATAGCGAACGTCCGGCGTGAAGGTGTAGCTGTAGGTCTCGCAATCGAGGATTGCATGGACCTCAGTTCCCTTCGGCGTCGCTGGATTCAGTTCGATCACGCTGGTGCGATTCTCCGCAGAGGTCCATTCGCGGCCCTTGTTTTCCTGCAGGTCGGCGACCTCCGTAATCCACGGTGAATTGGTATAGACTTTCGCGCGACACCAGTTCCCTTTATCGAACGGGTCGAGGCCTTGCGCGGTTTGCAGCCAGATCGTCGCCTGCTCGCCGGGTTCGAGAGCACCATTTCCATTTCCCTTTCCCTCGGTCACTGTGCGCGGCACGCTGGTTCCGCCGCCGTGGATACCTTGATAGAACGTTGAAAATGTTTTGGTGCGGCCATCGAGAACTGCCACCGCTAACGGCGGAGCTAGGTTCGAGGGAGCGACCAGCACGTCGAAGTATGTATGCAGGGCAGCGGGCGCGGCGTTGTGTTTCGCTGGCGCGGTCGTCGCATTCAGGTACAAACGAGTTCGTGCGAAGTCGCCATCGCCGGATGTGAATTTCACAAGAAACCTCGAGGTAAGATCAATCGTCTGTCCGGATTTCAATTCCGGAACATCAGCGGTTCCACGCATAATCTGCACTGTCGGATAGTCCGAGCTTAATTCCACATGCAGATTTTTGAGCGGCGCGGCGCCAGGATTCCAGATACGAATTGGAAGAGTCAGTGGCTTGCCCGGCATCAATCGCAGATAAACTCTTGGCGTCAACGGCAGCAAAATTGGTGCTTGCTCGGGGTGGATGCCATCACCGGAGAAGGAAAATTCATGACCGCTGCAATCCGTTGCCAGATGTAGTCTGCCCTGCGAATCGGCGATGAGATCTTTGGTCGTGGTGCGATCATTCTTTAAATTCAGATCAAAGACTTTGTAGGTCGCGCCACTTTGATACTGAGTTGTCGTCGTTACATTCAACTGCGAGCATGCAGCCGGGGGGCCATCCGGGGCCCATTGACGGGTCGTAATTTGCATGCCGGCTTGGCTCACATGCTGCAGGTAGATCATCGCCGGGCCCGCGATATCGGCCTGCACGTGATAACCCCATGCGTCGAATTGGTCGAAGGCGCTGGCATAGTCCCAATGCGTCGGTGTGGTGTCGAGCGCGGGATCGGCAAAGGCGCGCATGTGAAATTCGAAGGTCTCCGCAATCGAAGTGGCCCAGTGGCGATCGTATTCATCCTGGCGAAATTCAAAATCGACCGAGGGCGTTGCCGCGAATGCTGCGCGCGTTTCCTCGGTGTACTGACTGATGTAGTCGCCGCTGGCTCGAATCAGACGAACCGGCGTGTGCTGGAAACTCAAGACGTAATCTTTCGGACGCCACAGCGAACGCCGACCCTTTTCTCCCACGTAAAATTCCGGGCCGGGATTGAATGCGGAACAGCTACCGATGATTTGCGGGTAGCGAGCACTCAGGTAGAGGCTCATAAAGCCGCCCATGCTCAGACCGGATGTGGCTCGATAGCGGCGCGAGGTGAGGGTGCGATAGTTCGCGTCGATGGTGGCAACCTGCTCGAGAAAATATTTTCCGAAATCGATGTCGCCGCCGGACGGACGAACATCATACGGATCGCCGTTGTAGAAGCCGGTGTAAGCGCGGGCGATATACCCATCGACGCCGACAACAATCACAGCATGGGTTGCGACGAAGCGGCAGATCTTCGGGACCGTGTCTTCGCCATGATCGTAATCCTCAAGCGTGTAGCGATCGCTGTGGCCATGCAGGTAATAGATGACGGGATAGCGAGTGGAGACGGCATCATAATTTGTCGGCAAAAAGATTCGATAGTGGCGCGGGCCGCCGAACACTGTGGAGTTAAATGTTTCGTCGCGAAACTCGGCTGTACCTGCCGGACAATGAAGCACCGTATCCGGAGAAACTCTTTGTGCGGTGGTCTCGCTAGCAAGGTTGGTTTTCTCTGGGGACGCGATTTGCGGGCGCAGGCTCACGACAGCACCGAAGCAGCACGCAAGAACCACAACGGCGAGTGACACACGAATATTTCTCCGCGAAGTTCTTCGACAATCGCTGCGTCTATTCATGTTTCGGGATCTATCCTCGTCTATCGTTACTTGTGCGCGCTGGCTTTTGCTGGAGGTGGTTGCGGGGCCGGCAATTGCTCGATCAACCACTGAACCATTTCGTGGGCGCCGGTAAAGTTGTCATACTCCGACGGCAAATTGTGATTGTGACCATCGACATATTCGTTGTAGACCCAAGGATCGACGACTGCCAGGACAGTTCCCTTGCCGTATTTCGCACCCGCCATCATGATGGTTCCCTGTTGCGTGAACAGCGAGAATGCGGGCTTGCGCACGGAGATGGTGCAGGTGTCCTTCATGTAGAAAATGTGTGAGCCGGGGACGACGGGGGAATCACCACTGACGGCGAGGCGGCCGGCTTGGAGATCTTCGCCGATCACGTGATTGAACAGCACATTGTTGAAGTGGATGCCGAACTTGTCAGCTAAAAGATCGAGGTGTTCGATGTCGGCGTTGGGGCCGTCATTCTCCATCATCACCAGGACACCACCCTGTCTTACCCACGCCGCAACCTGCGCGGCATCTTTCGGCTGGACATAATGCGGATTCGGATTTTTTGACGGAATGTCGGGCGAAACGATCATATAGATCTGCGAGTGCTTTAAATTTTCGAGCGTCGGCGCGCTATAGAGCGTCGTCGTCGCGACTCCATAGCTGCGGAAGATATGTCCTAGAAAATAGAAACCGCTGTTGGCCTGGTCATTCCACTTGTAATGGAAATATTCTTTTTGCCCGGCGGCGTTGGTCCGCTGCTGACTGTTGAACCAGGCATCCATCATGACGGTCGCGCCCATGCCATCCAGAGCGGTCGGCGCCAGCTCCATTTCGCTGCTTGCTAACAGAAACGCTCCCACACCGCGTGGATCGTTGCTGATTTTTGGCACGCTGATGTAATAGGAATAACTGCCGTCATTATGCGCGTTCCCACCGAGCGCGGTTCCAGACACCGTGTCGCTGATGGTGAGCGAACCGTTCGCATTGTTCTGGACAAAATATTGCAGGATGCCGCGATAGCCGCGCGCCGCGTTGATGCGCATACCCTGGCGGCAAGTATCCCAGGCGAACACCCTTGGCGAACGCGTAGGTGAACATGCAGGCTGCGGAGGACTCGAAATAATTTTCCTTCGCCTGCGGCTTATCGAGAACTTCATACCATAGGCCGGTGCGCGGATCCTGAACCTTGGCAACCGCCGCGGCTGTACGATTCAGAATTGCGATGAGCTGCGCGCGGCCCGGATCATTCGGCTTGTAATACGGCAACGTATCGACGAGCGCCATCAGGTACCAGCCGGTGGCGCGAGCCCAGAAGCTCGGCGAATCGCCGGTAGTTTTGTCGGCCCATGGTTGCTGCTTCGACTCATCCCAGCCGTGATACAGCAGGCCCGTCTTTGGATCTCGCGCGTGTTGGTCAATCAAGACAAATTGCTTCGTGATGTCGGCAAAATCATTCGGCTCCTGAAACATCGAAGCGTATTCGGCATAGAACGGCTCGGCCATGTAGAGCCCGTCCAGCCACATCTGGTTGGGCGTCTGGCCTTGATGCCAGAATCCTCCGGAGGCGTTGCGTGGCTGTGTTGTCAGTTGTTCGCGGATCAGCTTCGCCGCTTTGTAATACTTCGCGTCCTGCGTCACTCCGTAGAGCATGAGTAACTGCTGGCCGAGCAAAACGCTGTCGAGGCTGTAATCCTTCGCGTTGTATGTCCGGATGGATCCGTCGTCGGCAACAAATTGGTCTACCGCTGTCTTGACGTAGTCGTAGTACGCGGGATCGGCGGTGTTATGCCAGACAGCATCCATTCCGTTCAGCACTGTGCCCAGGCGATAGTCCCACTTCCACTCCCCTTGATCGGTGGAGTAGTGACCGTCGGGCCAATTCTGTATCACTGATCGCGCCATCTGCTGCGACAGAGGAGTGATCTCTGCGTGTGCCGCGCAAAATGCGAAAGCGATCATGGCGATTGCACAGATGGAGATGACTCGCGCACATCCGGCCGCGAACAGGTGATTGCAACGTTACGATTCGATCGACGCACCTGTTGGCAGAAAATTTGACGGAAAGCATGGTCGTTCTCTCCTACTGCGGCTGAGTCGGATGGAATGTTTGTACGCAGTACAGGCTACTCTACGAGAACCGGCCGCGCCAGATGGTGGCTATGAATTGCGGAACGCTATTTGAATCGCTGCAGCACTTTTTCGGCGTCCGCGCCTTCGAGCCACGCACCGTGATTTGCTTCGGAGTTACGAAACTCCGGGAGCGCGTCCGCCGGCATACTCGGGGTGGATAGATGCTGCTGGGTCGCGCTGTAGGCCTGTTTCACCACATCCGGCAGCGTCGCCAGTTGTTCCTGAATACTCTTCTGAATGGTGGCGACCACCTCGGGATATTTTGCGGCGCAGTCGTAACTTTCTTTGGGGTCATCGACCAGGTTGTAGAGTTCGGGACTTCGCAGGGTGTAGTTGATGCGGCCCTGGGCTGGAGTCGGCATAAACATTGGCGTATTTCCGCGTGCGATATGCAGCTTCCATTGTTTCCATCGCGCGCATTGAATATTCCAGCCTTCAAAGGACAGCAGGGCCTGGCGTTCGACGGCGTCCTGGTGACAGGTCAGCAGCGGCCAGATATCGCGCCCATCGAGCGGATACGCGGGCAACTCGCCGTGGCAGAGGCCGGCCGCGGTGGGCAGAATATCGACGTGCGACGCCAGTGCTTCAGTGACTCTGCCCTGCGGCAACGTGCCGGGCATGCTGACGATCATCGGGAATTCTGAGGCCGCCTTCATACACGCCGCCTTTTCGGCCGCGCAGATTACCGGTGCTGCCCTGGAACCAGGGACCATGATCGCTGGTGAAAAACACCAGGGTCTTTTCTCTCTGGCCGTTTGCTTCCAGCGTTCGCAGAATTTCGCCGACACTCCAATCAATTTCCGCGACCACGTCGCCATAGAATCCCAGATCCGAATTGCCGCGGAACGGCCGTCGACGCGTGCAGCGGAATATGCGGGTACGAGTGCGCCATGTAGAGAAAGAATGGTTTCTCTTTCGGCTGACTGAGAAACTCGACCGCTTTCTTGGTGTATTGCTGCGTCAGCGTGTCTCGATTTGCTTCCTTCTCGACAATTGTCGAGTTATGCAGCAGCGGCAGCGGGTCCATGTCGACGCTATATGGGACACCGAAGAATTCATCAAAGCCGCGCTGGGTCGGGGCGTACTGCGGCAGGTCGCCAAGGTGCCATTTGCCGATTGCGAGGCTGGTGTATCCCGCGTTGTGCAGCACGTTCGCCGTGGTGACTGCGTCAAGGGACATACCGGTGTCGCTGAGCGGACCGAAGGCGCCGGTTGCGCCGACGCGGGTGGGGTATAGACCGGTCATCAAGGCCGCGCGCGAGGCCGAGCACAGCGCGATGGGCGTGCAGTGATGGGTAAAGCGCACACCCTGGGCGGCGAGACGATCGATATTGGGCGTGGCCAGCTTCGACCCGTAGCATCCAAGGTCGCCATAGCCGAGATCGTCGCAGATGATGACGATGATGTTGGGCCGATCTGGCTTTGTAGTTGGCATAGGCGATTGGGTGGACGTTGCGGTTTCGGCCTTGGCGCCAGGAGCTGGGTTCAGAGTGGATGCAGCGAGCGAAGCTCCAGCGGTGACGAGAAATTTTCTGCGATCCATGAGCGATCCGGATGGGTAAAGATCGGCACCGTTCGCCGTCAGTGGGTAGTGTAGCGCAAGGATTCTGCGCGCGAAACGCGCCGAGTTCCGAACAACAACAGCGGGCAAGATGGATGATGCCACACCTCGTCGTCGAAATTTTGCCGTGGTGGATTCGCGTCGCTTCGGGTTAGGATTTTCTCTAGATTGCGCCACTTCGAAGGAGCCTATGTTGTTAAACACGGGTCAAAATATTTATCTGGTCGTGCTGTGGATCACGCTGTCACTGACGTGCCTGGTGATGCTGAATACGTTTTGGGAGCCGAGCCGGCGCAGTGTTCACAACGACGTGATCGGGTGGCAAATTGCGATTCTAGGCACCATTTATGCGGTGATGATCGGCTTTATGCTCTACGCGGTGTGGAACAATTTTCAAACTGCGGAGACGAACGCCAATAACGAGGCGAATAATCTGGTGAACCTGTATCGTGCCGCCGATGGATTGCAGGAGCCGCAGCGAGATTTGATCCAGCAGTCGGCGCGCGCCTATGCCAACCAAGTGGTCACGCAGGAGTGGTCGACGATGCACGAAGATGTGTCGGGCAAAGGAGTGGAGAGATACGGGGGCCAGCAATACGTGATGAAGCTTTGGTCGGTGACCACGCAAACTCCCACGACGAATCTGCAGCAGCAGGCCAGCCTGCGTCAGGTGATGATTGAGCTGAGCAGCATGACCGAACACCGGCGTATACGCCTGCTGGAAAGCAGAACCAAGATGCCCGACATTCTATGGGGTGTGCTGGTCATGGGCGGCATGATCACGATCGCATCATCCTGCCTGATTGGAAGCGAAAATGTGCCCTTGCATTTTGTATTGATTATTTCGCTTAGCCTGCTGGTATCGCTGGCGCTGGTGGCCATCGGCGATATTGATCGCCCATTTCAGGGTTCGGTTCACGTGACCGCTACGGCATTTCAGCAGGCAGAAGACACGATGATGCGGCCCGTTCCGCCGATGTAAGGCACGAGATCCGGCAGATTCAAATGGAACAGACAAAAGCCGCATCCTCTGACGGGAATGCGGCTTTTGAAATTCGAGAAGCGATGGAACGATTACTTGGTGCGAGTCGTATCGGCTTCGCGCAGACGGGCTGCCTTGCCGCGCAATGCACGCAGGTAGAACAGCTTGGAGCGGCGCACACGAGCGGAGCGGACTTTTTCCACCTTCTCCACCACTTTGCAGTGCAAGGGGAAGATACGCTCGACACCCTGGCCGAAGCTCATTTTGCGGACCGTAAAGCTGCCTTCTGCGCCGTTTTTGCGCGCAATCACAATGCCCTCAAAGGCCTGCACGCGCTCTTTGTCGCCTTCTTTAATCTTTACCTGAACGCGCACGGTGTCGCCGGGGCCGAATTTGGGGAGATCGGTGCGCTGAAGCTTGGCAGCCAGACGCTGCATGACGGGATGAATCGACATAAAAGATTCCTGTTCTAGTTAGAAAAATGGAATATGACGCAAAACACTAGTTTACATGGAATCAGTGATTTCGTCTCGTTTTCATGGTTCAATTTGCAGCGCAGGCGGTTCCTCGACGCTGCGCATCTGGGGCCCTGAGAGCGGAAGAATTACGGTGAATGTGGTTCCGCTTTTCCCCAATTCCGAGCGGCTGCGAACGTGCATGCTGCCTCTGTGTTTATCCACGATGCCGGCCGAGACCCACAGCCCCAGCCCGGTGCCGATTTCGCCTTTGGTAGTAAAAAAAGGCTCGTAAATTCGTCGTCGCACATCGGGAGTCATACCGTGCCCGGTATCTGAAATGGTGACTCTCACGCCCGATTCTTCGTGACGCCAGTCGGTGACCGGTCGCACCCGTAGCCGCAGCGTTCCTCCAGTTGGCATCGCGTCGGTTGCGTTCCCCACCAGGTTGGCGAGCAATTGGCGAATTTCTCCGGAGTAGCAAACCAGGTGGGGACAATCGGAGGTCTCCACATTGACCTGGATCTTGTTGCGCGACAGCTTGCCACGATAGAGGGTCAGAACAGAATCCAGCAACTCCACCACATCCGTGGCCATGGCGGACGACTGCTGCTTGTGGAAGCGCAGCGCCTGGCTTGCAATTTGGGAGACGCGCGCAAGTTCTTCTTCGGCTGATCGTAGATATCCGGCGGTCTCCACATCGACGGCGGAAAGGCGCGCCAGAAAAATCAGGTTCATCACTGCTTCCAACGGATTATTGATCTCATGCGCGATGGATGCTGCCAGTCGACCGACAACCGCGAGCTTCTCTGCCTGGCGCAATCCCGTTTCCGCTTTTCGCTGCGCATCGATATCGGTATTGGTTCCGAACCAGCGAACAATCGTCCCCGCTTTATCCCGCACCGGCGAAGCCAGGGTCAGAAACATGCGAAAATCGCCGTCGGCGTTGCGAAGAGGAAACGTCATTTCAAACGGTTCTCCGGACCTAAGGCACTCTTTGTATCTCGCGATCACCGCGGGCAGCAGGTCCGGATTATGCACGGACTGCCAGCCCCAGCCTTCCATCTGCTCGAAGGTGGTGCCGGTGTACTCATACCAGCGGCGGTTGTACCAGCTGATACTGCCGTCTGGATTGGCCATCCACGCCAATTGCGGAATCGAGTCGGCGAGCACGCGAAATTGCTCTTCGCGAGTTTCAATCTCCTGGCGAGTCAGCACCTGATCGGTGATGTCGACAGCATGAATCAGGAGCCCGTCGATACGGCCATCTGCACTTCGATGCGGCTGATACACAAAATTAAAGTAGGCATCGGCTTCCTCGCCGGCCGGACCGCGGCGCAATCGCGCCTTCAGCTCCCGTCCAATAAACGGAACCCCGGTGCGGTAGACCTCGTCCATCCAGCCGAAAAACGGTTGATCTGCCAACTCAGGAATGGCCTGCCGAATCGGCTTGCCGACGACCTCCGCCGACGAGGAGCGACCAATCAATTCGACATACTGGCGATTGGCCAGGGTGATGTGGTGCTCTGGTCCAGTGGTGACCATGATGCCGGCGGGAGCATTCAAGAATAGTTCGCGAATCTGGCTTCGCTCGGCTTCGGCGGTTTCGCGCAGTTCCCTTTCACGCTCGACGGCATCGGCCTCCCAGATGGTGCTGGCAATCTGGTCTGCAACCTGGGCGTAGAACAAACGATACGGTTCATCGAGACGCTTTCGAAGGTTGATACCGGCTAACAAAAAGCCGATGGGTTCGGTGGTATTCGCGGGCAGGATCGGCACCGCGATAGCCTGCTCTGGAGCGTGGCCCCATGGAGCGTGGGGCAGCGGATCCAACTTGACCGTGCGCAGATCGAGCATGCAACTCTCGCCGTTGATGGAGGCTAGAAGTCGTTGCCAGCCTTGTGCGCGCAGATCCACTTTACCCGGGAAATTTGGCGGGCCCGTGTGTGCGATCAGATTTGCTTCCGTACGCTTCTCGTCGAACAGATAGATCACCGCGAACGGAAAATCGTAAGGATTGGCCGCGAGCACCTTCACCGCTGCCACGCATGCATCTATGGCGTTGCGAGTCTGCGTTCCAAAAACAGATGCCAGGTCGCGCAGGGTGTGCAGACGTCGCGACCCGATCACGCGCTCGGTGGTTTCAATGACAGGCGTGAAAACTCCAGCGACTCGACCCGACTCATCCCGCATGGGGCTATAGGAAAAGCTGAAATAGCATTCTTCCGGATAGCCGTCGCGCTCCAGCAACAGAAGCAGATCTTCGGAGACGGTCGCTTCGCCGCGCTCCATCACCTGGTTCAACATGGGGCCGATGACGCTCCAAATTTCCGGCCAGACTTCTTTGGCTGGGCTACCCAATGCCCACGGATGCTTGCTACCGATCAGCGGAAGATAGGCATCGTTATAGATTTTGACCAGCTGCGAGCCCCACCAGATCAGCATGGGAAAACGCGAGTTCAAACAAGTACTGACAGAGGTTTTGAGGCTTTGCGGCCACTTTGAAATTGGACCGAGGGGAGTTTTCGACCAGTCGAGAGCTCGCACACGCGCGCCCATCTCGCCGCCGCCGGCGAGGAAATCGAGCTCGACTGGCCTTTGTTTGCCCGGGCTTTTCCCGGCATCGTCAGATTTCATGGCGCAACTCGTCCAACAGCGCGCGATCCTCTTCCGTCAACGGTGCATCGACTAACAAATCCGGGCGATTCTGCAATGTCTTCGATAAAGATTGCCGCCGACGCCAGCGGCGAATGTCTTCATGGTTGCCGGAACTGAGCACCGCAGGCACCTCGGCTCCGCGAAACTCCGGCGGCCGAGTGTAATGAGGATAATCGAGCAATCCTCCGGAATCGCATGTTGAACGCGGATGAGGTCTCTCGGACGATACGTCGTCGGCTGGTGCGACTTTGGGGCGAGCCTGCGCAGATTCGGCGGAGAAGCTCTCATAGCGGGTGGAATCCTCGTTGCCGAGCACGCCGGGAAGCAGGCGGGTGACGGCGTCGACAATGACCGCAGCCGCCAGTTCGCCGCCGGAGATGACATAGTCGCCGATAGAAAGTTCGGTGTCGGCCAGCAGATCGTTGACCCGTTCATCCACGCCTTCATAGCGGCCGCAAAGAAAAATAATTCTGTCGACCTGTGCTAATTCGCGAGCCACCGACTGGGTGAAGGGCTTTCCCTGCGCGGACAGAAGCACCACCCGCTCACGGTTCAGGTCGCGAACACTTTTCTCCGCAATCGCCAAGAGACTCGACAGCGAGAAACATCGGTTCCGGCTTGAGCACCATTCCCTCGCCGCCGCCGAACGGACGATCGTCGACAGTCTTATGCCGATCAGACGTGAAGTCGCGCAGGTTGTGTACCTGGACGCGAACTCGATCCTCCGCAATGGCGCGTCCCAGAATTCCGAAGCCGAAAGGGCTCTCGAAAAACTGCGGGAACACTGTAATGATGTCGAATTGGATCGCCTTCGCCGTCATTCTGCCTGCCTGCGCCGTGCAGCTTGCTTCAGCCGTTTTGTTTCCACTTGATATTGCAGCCAATGCTGGGCTGCTGCGTCTTCGTCACCGGCTTCACCGGCCAGCACCTGGTCCATGGCGGCGCGCAGATCGCGGCCATCCACAACGACGTCATTGCCGGGGCGGCTGCCGTCCAGCTGGCCTCGATAGACAAGTTTTTTGTCCGCATCGAATAAAAAGAAATCCGGAGTGCAGGACGCTTCATAGGCGCGCGCGACGTCCTGAGAATCATCGAAGAGATACGGAAATGAAAACCCTTGCTCCTGGGCCTGGTGACGTAATCCTGGGGGTGCATCGTCTGGATAGGTGTCCGCATCGTTGCTGCTGATGGCGACGATGCCGATGCCACGGCCTGCATAATCTCGACCCAGCCGGGCAAGCTCATGATTGACGTGTTGCACAAAAGGACAGTGCGCGCAAAGAAACATCACCAGCAGCCCCTTTGGGCCCATGGCCTGATCGCGCGTGATCGGTCTTGCCGGAAACTACATCGGGCAGTGAGAAGTCCGGCGCTGTTGTTCCGAGAGCGAGCATGGTAGAAGCTGTACGAGCCATTGGGTCCCCTCCTTCGACACCTAGGGTTGAGATGCGGCCAGATTTATGGGCAATTGTTTTTATCCTACCCCGGAACTGCGCGCGGATCAGCGCAAACAACAGGGAGTTGAAGATATGAAAATCTGAGGGTCGACCTCTGGAGTGGTGTGAAAACGACGGGCGTTCAATTCGAAGTGGCAGGCGGAGTACTTTTCTTGCCGAATAAATGTTTCATCTTACCTACAACTGTGGAAGCATTGCGGTGCACCAGCCCGCTGACATCCGCAGTAATCACGGGGTCATTCGCCGTGCCTGTGACCAGCATGGGCACACCCTGGGCCGCCTCCTTCTCGGAAGCTGACTTGCCGAACTGATTCATCTTGGTCATCAAGCCGACGCCCACCTTCCCTGCTCCGTGGGCATTGGTCACGTGCGCGACAAGACGAAACGACAGCGCACCGGTGGGCGATATCGTGCCACTGCCGGTGGAACGGCCCATCCCCAGAATTGTGCCGTCAATATTTTTGACTTGAATGCCGGCGTTACTGGCCTGCAGATTGAACTTCATGTTCTGGATGGTCGTGGTGCTTCCGGTTTTGACGCCACCGAGTGCAGCAACTCCCTGAATCTTCGATCCCAGGTCATACCCAACCAGCTGCGCATTTTCAAGATCCACCGGCCCGGTGATTGTTAGATCGTTTGCGGCGCCGGCAATGTCCAGATCCAGCGTGAGTGTCCCACCCTTCAGTTGCGATCCGTTGGGCAGTTTCACTCCGGCTGCGTTCATCAGGGACTGTAGTTCATCGATCGGCACGGCTGCGGCGGCCACCTTCAGATCGACCCACGGATCTTCTCCCGCCAGCCGATAGTTGCCGCTCAACTGAATCGTGCCTGTTCCCAGGCCGATGGATGCCTGCTGCAATTGCCCGGAATTGTCATCCAACTGATGCTTGATGTCGTAGGTCAGGTCGATTGGCTGCGGTGCGGGTGCGCCCGCTTTTCTTAGCTGCAAGCCTTGCATGTGAATTGTGCCGCTACTGTGCACCATGCTTCCGTCTGAGGTTGCATGCGCCGTGATGTTGGCCACGACTGAAAGTCCCGCATTGGGATCGAGAAATCCAGCTGCCACCGGGTCCAGGTGTTGCATTGCGACGTCAACGTCTGCCGGAGTTTTGGCTGCATTCTGCTCGTCCATCGGACCGATATTTCCCTTCACCAGAACCGCGCCATTCCCGGGCAACGTGGCTCCCAGTTCAAATGGAAAACGTTGGGCCAGGGCAAAATTCTGCACGGTGAGATGCACGTGATCGTACACTTGCGGAGGCCCGTTCGCGGGCACGGTTTCCACCACCGCGCGACCATCCTGAATTCCGATGAAGTCCACCACCGACCGAAACAACGCGGCTGTCGATTTCGAGTTCGAAGAGAGGCTCGCTGCGTTCCTGCTCAGGCCAGAGAAGTTCCATTGCCCGTTCGGGCCCTCAACCAAATGGATCTGGGGCGCCTCAATTTCGACGCTGCGGACATGCAGTTGACGATGAAAAAGCAGCGGCTTCATGTCGACCCCAATGCGCACCTCGCGTGCCGTCAGCAGGGGTGTGGTGCTAAAGGCAGGATCGTCCGCAACGCTCAAATTATCGGCGACCAGGCTACCCGACAGCAGCGACAACCGCAGGTTTCCGAGTTTCACCGGGCGGCCTAAGCCGGCGGAGAGACGCGTCTCCAGTGTGGGGCGGAACGTATTCGCATCGACGAAGAATGGAATGGCGATGATCGCGGCAATCACGATCACCACCAATCCCGCGAAAATTTTCGCCCAAAGCTTCATCGTTCCTTCTCCCAGTGAATCCTGCGTCTTCGCAATTGTCGCGAATCGACCTGCGCGACTCTTCTTCCTGAGAGTAACGCAGGCAACCTCTATACTGGCAATGAAACCAACGATCCCGCCTTTCAAGGAAAAACTGCGTGTACGAATCGGAATTTGAACAAAGCGTCTTCGATCTTCGCCGCGACAAACTGCGCCA
The DNA here is from genome assembly GCA_963774515.1 of uncultured Acidobacteriota bacterium. Lineage (GTDB taxonomy): Bacteria > Acidobacteriota > Terriglobia > Terriglobales > Acidobacteriaceae > JAKAAZ01. The sequence continues at coordinate 205,738 of CAVZFK010000010.1, forward strand.
GATTGAAGCCCTCGGCCACCCGGTCTATCCCAACAGCTTCGCCGCGAGTCACGCGCTGGCGGACATTCGCAGCGAATACGATGCTGCCACCGGAGAGGCCCTGGAGAAAGATCGCGTCAATGTTTCCGTCGCTGGACGCATTATGGCGATTCGCGCGCAGGGCAAGGCCGGGTTTGCAGTGCTGCAGCAGAACGGCGCGCGGTTGCAGATTTATGTGCGCATGGATGCGGTCGGTGAGAATGCATTCCAGCTCTACAAGCTGCTTGATATGGGCGACCACATCGGCGTCGGCGGCTACCTGTTTCGCACGCGCACCGGGGAGCTGACCATCCACGTTGACTCGCTGACATTTCTTTCGAAGGCGATGCTGCCGCTGCCGGAAAAATATCACGGACTGGCGGATGTCGAGTTGCGCTATCGCCAGCGTTATGTCGATTTATTTATGAACGCGGATGTGCGCGAGGTTTTCGTCAAGCGGGCGGCGGTGTTGCGTGCCATGCGTAAGTTTTTCGACGCGCGCGGATTTCTGGAAGTGGAAACGCCGATGATGCAGCCGATTGCCGGGGGTGCTGCGGCCAAGCCGTTCACCACGCACCATAATGCGCTCGACATTGATCTTTATTTGCGCATCGCGCCGGAACTTTATTTGAAGCGGCTGGTGGTTGGCGGACTCGATCGCGTTTACGAGATCAATCGAAATTTTCGCAATGAAGGCATTTCCACGCAGCACAATCCTGAGTTCACGATGCTGGAGTTTTATCAGGCGTATGCGAATTACCACGATCTGATGAATCTGACGGAGGAGCTGATCCAGTTCGTCGCCATGGAGGTGAACGGGACGACGGTGACTCGTTCAACGATGTTGAGATTGATCTGAGCCAGTGGCAGCGCTTCACCATGCGCGAAGCGATTCTTCACTTCTGGCCGGAGGCCGCGGGAGCGAAGCCATCGATGGATGCCTTTGCAGATGCGGAGAGCGTGCTCGAGGTCGGCCAGCAACTCCGCTCCGCTCACATTTCTGTCGATCTGGATACGAATGCGCCGGCGGGAAAAAACATTGCTTCCATCTTTGAAGCAGTGGCTGAAGAACATCTTGTACAGCCAACAATTATTTACGATTTCCCGCTGGCCGTTTCGCCGCTTTCGAAGCAGAAACCAGACGAACCGGACTGGGTGGAGCGCTTCGAGTTCTATATTGGTGGCTTCGAGCTGGGCAACGCCTTCAGCGAATTAAATGATCCGGTGGAGCAGCGCAATCGGTTCCTGCAGCAACTTGGCGAACGCGAACGCGGCGATTCCGAAGCGCACGCCATGGATGAAGATTTTGTGCGCGCGCTCAGCTTTGGGCTGCCGCCCACGGGCGGTGAAGGCATCGGCATTGATCGCCTGACGATGGTGCTGACCGGCTCACGCTCCATCCGCGACGTGATCCTGTTTCCCCTGATGCGTCCGCAGGTGAAGAGCGAAGACGCGGGGCCGGAGCACAAGCCAGCCGAATCGCCGAACGGGTAGAATCCAGTAAAGCAGGTACCCGCATGGGATTTGACTTGGATTCCGACCAGCGTCGACAGCTTGGCTATCAGCTGATCGACCGCATCAACGAATATTTTTCCTCACTGAAAGACCGCCCGGTTCAGCCGCCCGCTGCGCAGCGCAGATTTCTTCTTGAGCAAGCAAATTTGCCGGAAGTTGGCCAGGAAGCTGCGGCTGTCCTCGACGACATTTGCTCGCAGATGATCGATCAGGGATTTCATGTTCCCAGCGCAAACTATTTCGGTCTGATTAATCCCACGCCGACTTATATGGCGGTGCTGGCGGAGGCGCTGGTCTCTGCGCTCAATCCGCAACTGGCTTCGCTGGCGCGTTCGCAACTGGCATCGCGCATTGAGCAGCAAACCATCGGATGGATCGCGGAGCGAGTGGGATGGCGCGAGGATCAGTTCGGCGGCACATTTACCAGCGGCGGCACGGAAGCGAACTTAAGCGCGCTCGCGATTGCGCTGACGCAGCGTTATCCGCAGGCGGCTGACAATGGACTGATTGGGTTAGGCAAACAGCCCGTCGTTTATGCTTCGTCGGAGGCGCATCACTCGCTGGAAAAATCCTTGGGACTGCTTGGGCTGGGACGTAAAGCGCTGCGACGCATTCCCGTGAATGAAGCTGCGGAAATCGATGTGCACGCGCTCGAACAGGCGATTGCTGCTGATCGTAGCGCAGGGTTCGAGCCACTGGCCATCGTCGGCACGGCGGGGACTACCAGCTCTGGCGCGGTCGATTCCCTGCGCGCACTGGCGGCGGTCGCGCAGCAACAGAATCTCTGGTTCCACGTCGATGGTGCATTCGGTGCGGCGGTGGTTTTTTCCAATCAGCATCGCGGAATTGTGGATGGCATCGAGTTGGCGGATTCCATCACCATCGATCCGCATAAGTGGCTGGCGATGCCGTTTGCTGCTGGAGTTTTGCTGACGCGTCATCCGGAATTGCTGGAGCCGACGTTCGGGCTCGATACCAGTTATCTGCCGCGCGCTGCGAACAGTTCCCTGCCGGACAATTTTCGAGTTTCCGCGCAGTGGTCGCGGCGGATGAATTCTCTGAAGCTGTGGCTGACGCTGCGGGTTCATGGGCGCCAATCTTATGAGCAGCTGATCGACTCGCAACTTCGGCTGGCAGGCTACATGGAATCGCGCGTTCTTGAAACGGGAGCGTTCGAGCTGGCGACGCCGCGCCGACTGACGATCTTGAATTTTCGCGCCAAGGCCGCGCGAGAACTTGCTTTGCCGGAAGAAGAAATTGCGCGCCTGCATCATGCCATTGCCGCGGAAATTACACAGGACGGACGGCAGTGGATCTCGACAACGCGAGTGCGGGGACGCAGCGTTTTGCGGATGATGGTGATCAGTTATTTGACGGAGGAGCGGCATATCGACGCGCTTGCCGCCAACCTGCAGCGAGCTACGAAAACGGTGCTGGATCGCTCGTATGGCGCACTGCGAACTACTTGAATCTGCCCTGCTGCCTGACGCGCACGCACCTTTCAGTGGCAACGAACACGCGATGGGATCATAATCGAAGCAACACAAGTTTCTACAATTGAACCGAAAGACATCCCCCTATGCGTGCGCCGATCTTGCTGAGTGTGCCCATTGTTTTTCTGCTGCTTTGCTCTGCCGCCCAGGCAAAACCTGCCTGCATTCCGCCTGAGCAGGCGCTGCAGCATCTGCACAAAACTGTTTGTGTGGAAGCCCGTGTCTATCGCGTGGTGGACGCAAGCGACGGCATCCGCTTCCTTGATGTGTGCAGCCCGGAAACTTCAGACGCCGATTGCCACTTCTTCATCCTCAGTTCCACGGAAGATAAAAAGTCCGTTGGCAATCTTGAGGAGCTGGTCGGTCAAACCATCCAGATTCGCGGCAAAATTCTACCTATCCAAGGGCGCGCTGACATGATTCTCAGTTCGAAAGAACAGTTACATGGGGGCAAGCCGAAATTCCATCCTAATCCGCAGCTGGTAAAAAGTTTTTCCGCGGAAAATGGCGGACAGGGATTCAGCACACACAATGGGGTCGGCGGTCAGCATGGCGTCCACTTCCACCATCGTGGAAATTGATCCGGATTACCAAAGCGGTCCGGCCTGTCGGCGTAGCTCCTTCAGTGGGTAGAGTGTGCCGCGCCACAGGACGCCGCCGCGCCATAAAACCAGAATCATCGAACGCAATAATGTCACGACAAACATCAACGTCGCGACGGGGAACAGTGCCAGGTAAATCGGCGGAATATCCGTCAGCCGCCAATAGTGAAGATTCAGCAGCAGCAGCACGAACAGCGTGACGATGCCGGCCCATTGTGCTGGCCCGGGAAAGAACAGCGCGACAAACGGAGTCAGGCACATCAGCAGCATGCCGATGCAGGCCGCAAGCAGCAGAGACGTGCGAAAGCGAAACGTGGAATAAAGATTTTTCGTCAGGTTATTCAGAATGCCCCAGGCGCTTTCTGCCCAGCGAATGCGCACCAGATCTTTGCCGAAGGCAACACGCTGAGCATAGCCCTCCCGCTTGGCGCGAAAACCAAGGCGCATGTCTTCCAGGACTTCCATGCGCAATTCCGCATATCCGCCGAGAGCCTCATACACAGGGCCGTCGAATCAGATTGAACGCGCCGACACCGATGTAATCTTTGGTCGCTTTGGGATCGGCAATCTTCCAGGGCCGACCGGCCAGCGCGGAGACGCTCTGAAAAAACCCGATCAGCATCTTCTCCGCAACGCCACGCAAAATCAGCGTGGGATATAGCACCATATGATCGCCACGACTTTGCTCGGCATATTGAATTGCGAGTCGAATCGCGCGTGGATCGAAGATGACATCGGCATCGGTAAACAATAGCCAGTCAGATGGTGGCTCCATCGGCGGCAAGTGCCATGGCGTGGGGCTTTCCCAGCCAACCGTCGGGAAGCTCGGTCACATGCAGCACACGCAAGCGGTCGTGGGATTCTGGGGACGCAGCAAGCTCATCCATCAAGCGTCCTGTTGCATCGGTCGAACGATCATCTACGGCGACGACTTGCAGGTTGGGATAATCACACTCCACCAGACTGCGCAAGGAGCGTTGAATCGCGATCGCACTCATCTTTCGCTGGAACAACGACAGTCACGGACGGCCAAGTGGCCGGCGCTTCGAACGAATCTCGCAAAAGATTTGGAACGCGCGGCAGCATCCACAGCGCCGGAATCACGCGCGACAGCCACGCCGCTGCGATGATCCAGGCAAAAATTGCGAATAGAAATCGTCCGTGAAGAAACAACGCGAGTACAGATGACATGTTCCTCTAGTATGCCGATTCTTCGCAGGCATTGCCGCGCAAATAATCTAGACTGCCGTGGCATCGATGTCAGGAGCATATTTTGCGCCCGCGAAAATGAGGATGGCGGAAAGGATGAGCGTGATCAGCGTGACTGCCAATCCCGCGCGTAGAGAGGAGTGGTCCGACACCCAGCCGATGATGCGCGGCGAGGGCGCGTCTCCGAGCGCGTGAATGACGAACAGCTCAACGGCAATTGCAGTCGAGCGGATCGGGGCGTCGACCGCGTTTACGATGGCGGCGTTCAAGGGCCCCGTATTCAGAAACAGCAGAAACTCAGCTACGGCAAGACTCGGCACCATGGTGGCGCGCGGACCGTAGAAAACGAGCACTGCGAACGGCGCGGCCAGCAGCATGCTCCACGCGGAAAGCAGATAGAGCGCCGCCTTATTACGCCGTAGCCAGCGCTGTGCCAGCCATCCACCCAGCCAGGTTCCAAGAATGCCATCGACCACTGTGATGGCGCCGAGAATCTGGCTCGCGCCGGCCAGCGAGACGTGCGCATAGCGATAGAGAAACGTGGGCATCCACACAGAGATCCCGCCCAGCGTGAACACCATCATCGCCATGCCGAGGGTTGCTGTCCAGTAGGCTGCGTTGTGCGTCAGGCCTGCGAGCGTTGCGCGATCCGGCCGAATGGCAAGCGGCTCTGATGCGCCACGTGCCGGCTCTCGCAGAAAAATCCACACCAGCAACACAACCAGCAGGCCCGGAGCGGCGGCAACATAAAACGGCACCTTCCATCCGTAGGCCTGGCCCAGCGTTCCGCCCAGAATGTATCCAAGTGCCGCGCCGATGGGCAGCGCCAGATAGAACATTGTCAGGATGCGATTGCGCTGCTCCGGCGGCCAATAATCCGACAGCAACGCCGGGGCGAAAATGCCGAAGCTCGCCTCGCCAATGCCGACCAGCGCATGCCGGAGATAGAGTTCGCCAAAGGTGTGCACCATCGCCGTAGAGAGCGTCAGGAGCGACCAGAGAAGCGCGCCAGCAAGAATCAGAGGCTTGCGTGGAAAGTGGTCGCCAAGCCATCCGGTGAGCGGCGCCGCGAACATGTAGGTGATGAAGAAATGCGAAGGTCAGGCTGCCGATGCGCTCATCATTCACATGAAAGGCACGCTGCACCAGGGGCTGCACTCCGGCCAGCACATAGCGATCCGTATAGTTCAGCAGGTTTAGCGCGGTCAGCAGGGCGAGCGCGGTCCACGCCGCGGAAGCTGGCAGTCGATTTGAAGATTGGGGGTTATCCACCGGCATGAGCGGCCAGCATATCAGGCCTGGCTGCAGAAAGAATCAAGGCATCATCGCGGCTGGAGCGGCTGGCTGGATTTACGCCGGGCACAATCGCGTTGGGCTTTTCGTCTGTGATGCTTCAAGAACCGTTGAATTTTTCCAGCGACGAAATACGATGCTCCAAGGTAAAACTTGATCCAAGGAGTTTCCCCCATGGCCACCTGCATTCGACTGGCGTTGAGCAATTTTCCCCTGACGTTTCTGATTCTCGGCCTGATCGTTGCGCTGCTGTCTCTGGTTTTGAGCAAGGAACCCAGGACATCCGATCGCATCCGCGAGAAAATCTTTGCGAACTTTCTGCTGTTCGCGCTGGGGATTTCTTTTTTCTATAACTTCGTCATGCACGTGTTCTTCGGCGCCATGTCGGCCCGGTTTATCGGCTGGCAGAACAGCCCGTTCCAGGCGGAAGTAGGATTCGCAAGTTTAGGATTTGCATTGGTTGCATTTCTTGCGGTGCGCGGCTGTCATGGGCTCCGCGTCGGCGCCGTAGTCGGGCCCGCATTCTTTCTGCTGGGAGCGGCGGCGGGTCATATCCGGGAGATTGTGGTCGCCCACAACTTCGCTCCCGGAAACGCAGGCGTCATGCTGTACATGGACGTGCTGATACCGGTGATGGGGCTGGCGCTGCTTTGGATGGAACATCGCAGAATGCCTGCGTGTCCGCGGCCTGTGTCGCAATAAGCCTTCAAAGCGCGGACAAACGACGGCGCCGTTCCCTACTTCGATTTTTTCCGTGGCCAACGTGCTTCAACAACGGTGGAGATTCCGCCGCGCGGACGAAACTCTCCGCGAACTGTCGCCCACACAGGATCACAGGCTTTCACGACATCCTTCAACACCTGGTTGACGACGTTTTCCTGGAAGATTCCGAGGTTGCGGTAGGAGAACAAATATTCCTTGTACGACTTCAGTTCGAGGCATTCCTTGCGCGGCTCATATCGCAAGAGAATGATGCCGAAATCCGGCAGACCGGTCTTTGGACAGACTGAGGTGAACTCCGGATCGTCGATGACAATTTCATACCCGGGAAACTGGTTCGGCCAGGTCTCGATCGATGGAAACTTGAAATCTAAACCGGCCTTGGCGTGATCTTCGGTATAGCGGGGTGCGCTGCTCTTTGTGCTGGATGCCATATAGCTTGATTGTACGAAACTGAGACGCCGAATCGAGATTTGCGCTCGCGTCAATCTGCATTTCGTGACCGAGGCGGACACCTTTTTCAACGCCCGACAGTACCATCGCGATTAACCCTTATGTCTTTGAATCCCAAGACTCCTAGCCCGCGTCTTATATACTGATCCTTCTTAGAGATACCAAGATCTCACTATGGCCCCTCCGTCACCACAAGATGCGTCGCAGAAAAAACGGAATTTTTGGGTCATGGTTGCGTTGGTTGTACTGGCCGCAGCCATCCTGCTGCGTTACTCCAGGCGCGATCTGACCGAGGTGCGAATGAGCACGGCGGAAATGGGCGAACTGGTCAGCACTTTTGCGACGAACGGAATCGTCCAACCAACTGACAATTTTGCTGCCTACAGCCCTTTGCCGGGAACCGTGAAAGCTGTGTACGTCCACGAAGGGGAGAAGGTCAGTAAGGGCCAGCTCCTGGTTTCGCTCGACGATGCCGAAGCTCGCACCCAGGTGGCTGCTGCGCTGGCGGCAGTACGTGGCGCCCAGGCCGGGCTGGAAGCGCTGCAACACGGCGGAACACGCCACGAACAAATTACCATGACCAGCAACATCGACAAGGCAAAAGCTGCCAGAGCGCAACAAGCGGCGAATTTGGCGACGCTGGAGAAATTGCAGCAGCAGGGCGCAGCTTCCTCCAGTGAAGTGGATGCCGCGCGCAGAATGCTCGCCGCCGATGATGCCGCGCTGAACTCCCTGGGCCAGCAGCAGACGCAGGGGTATGCACCTATCGATCTGCAACACGCCACTGCGAACTTAGACAATGCCCAGGCTGCCTACGCCGGGGCGCTCGACACGCTGCAAAAAGAAAATGTGCGCGCTCCCTTTGCCGGAACCGTCTACTCGGTGTCCACGCGAGCGAGCGATTTTGTCCCTGGTGGATTTCAATTGTTGCAAATGGCGAACCTGAAACAGATCCAGGTGCATGCCTATTTTGACGAGCCAGAAATCGGAAATTTGGCCGTCGGCGAGCCTGTCACGATCGTTTGGGCTGCGCTTCCCAATCGGGTCTGGCACGGGCACATCATCCGTACGCCTTCCACCATCATTCGCTATGGCACACGCAATGTTGGTGAAGCGCTTGTCTCGGTCGATGATGCAGACGAGACTCTTTTGCCGAATACCAATGTCACCATCACCGTGGTGTTGAAAGACCTGAAGAATGTCCTGCTCATTCCACGCGAGGGCCTGCGAATCGACGACAGCGGGGATTATGTCTACCGAGTGGAGAACGGACATCTCAAGCGGATACCCGTTACCATTGGCGCGCTCAATCTGATGAAGGTCCAGATTGTTTCCGGCCTGCACGCCGGCGATATTGTGGCCTTGTCCGCAGTCGATGGTTCCAACCTGCATAACGGCCAAGCTGTGCGCCGACCGGAATAGTGTATGTACTCTGTCGCTCCCTCGAAACATCTTCGCCGACTGCTTTCGCTTGCAATCCTGCTGATTTGTGGAGTCACTACGGTCGTCGCCATGAACCCAGACCGCACGACTACACCCGCCAGCAATGGCGACGTTGAACACTCGATCCGGCAGGATTTAAAGAACGGACACGCTAACGACGCGATTGCCCTGCTGCAACAGGATCTGGCGAAAAACTCCGCGAATGCCGCCGATCACGATCTGCTGTGCCGTGTGTACATCCAGGAAGAGCAATGGACGCAGGCGGAACAAGAATGCAATCGCGCCGTCGAGTTGGAGCCGAACAACAGCCGCTATCATCAATGGCTCGGTCGAGCTTATGGCGACGCGGCCGCACACGCATCGCTTACCAGCGCCTACTCGCTGGCGAAAAAAGTACATGCGGAGTTTGAAACGGCGGTGCGCCTCGATCCGACCAATCAATCTGCGCTCTCCGACCTGGGGGAATACCTGATCGACGTTCCGCGAATCTTAGGGGGCGGACCTGCTCATGCCGAGGCGATCGCGCAGCAACTGCAGCCACTGGACGCAGCTCGCTATCACGAGTTGCAAGCAAAAATCGACGCGAAGAAATCGGATGATGCCGGTGCGGAACAGGAGTGGAAGCTGGCCATCCAGAGTTCCAGCTACCCGGCGGACGAATGGATGGGTCTGGCGGAGTTCTATGCCGAGCGAAAGAATTTCGCGGCCATGCAGCAGGCAATTCAACGTGGAATCGCAGCGGATCCCGGCAAAGGGCCGGCGCTGGTGCAAGGGGCCACGCTGCTGATCGAGAAGCACAAGGATCCTGCGCAGGCGGAGCAGATGCTGCGACAGTATCTGGCCTCTCACCAGCAATCCGAGGATGCGCCTGCATTCCAGGTGCAAGTTCAGCTGGGCAAATTGCTTGCCGAGAATGGCGACAAGACCGAAGCGGCAAAAGAATTTGCGACCGCACATACACTGGCCAGCGATTACGAGCCGGCGCAACAGGCGCCACGCGGATGAAGCTGCCTCTCCATTCTCCGCAGGCAGGATTCAATCACAGGAATAGAGACTGCTGCGCCCGTTTAGAATCAGACGGGATGGACATGCCTCGATCGAACTCGTGGACTGGCTGCAGCAGTCGCTGCTTGGGGCAAGTCTTGGCGGTCTCGGCGTCGGTGGTCTTCTTCACGCTGGCAGGTTATGCGCAGCGAACGAATGCACCGCTGCCGAATGCTCCCAGGCCGACTGCAGTGCTATCGAATTCCACAAGTCCTGCGTATCTTCCGAAAGCTGGCGAGGCAATGGCCATGGCGGTCCCCGCTCGGCCGCCCTCCGCGTCGGCAGAATTGAACGCATCGACATTGGGAGATGTCTCTCTCTACACCATCGTCGATCTGGCGCTGCGCAACAGCCATGCGGTGCACATTGCGGAGGCCGATCAGCAGCGGACACGCGCCATATGGATGGAGACGCGCGACATTTATATTCCCAGTTTCTCTGTCGGTTCGGGCCTGGGATATTCCTATGGATTTCCTCTCGGTAATCCGACGCTGTTCAACGTGCAGTCACAGTTTCTCGCATTCAGTTTCTCTCAGCCGGACTACGTGCGCTCAGCGCATGCGGCGGCCAAGGCTGCGACGCTCAACCTGAAGGATCAGCGAGCGGCAAGTGATTCTGGATGCTTCTGTAACTTACATTGAGCTGAATAAAACGCTCGCGGAAATTCAGGCTCTGGAACAGGCGATGTCCGATACGGACAAGCTGGTGTCTGTGGTGCAGGATCGGTTCGACGCAGGCCTTGAAAGTAAGATGGATCTGACGCAGGCGAAGCTGACGCGCGCGCAGATTCAGCTGCAAAAGATTCATCTGGAAGATCACGCGGATGAGTTGCGGCAACATTTGTCTGGACTCACTGGGCTGGATCCGGGCGCGATTACGCCGGCGGCCGCGTCTGTTCCGGCCTTGCCTGATCTTGATTTTCAGGGGTTGCTATCGAAGGAAAACAGTGCTCCGGCAGTGCAGGCTGCAGTTGCCACTGCGGACGCCAGAATGTATGAGGCCTGGGGAGATAAGCGGGCGGAAAGCCGTCCGATCGTGTACGGCGCATTTCAGTATGCTCGATTCGCCAGTTTCAACGGCTATCAGCAAGTATTACAACCACTTCACTCCAAACAATATTGGAATTGGGATCAACGCGACCTGGCCGATCTTCGATCGGACCAAGCACGATAAAGCGGAGGAGTCCGCCGCAATCGCCAGACACGATCGCCAGCAGGCGGAACTGGTCAAGATACAGAATGATGAAGGCAACCTGACGCTCTGGCACAGTCTTAAAGAACTGGAAGCGCAAGAACTGGTCGCCGACCTGCAACAGCAGCTGGCGCAGGATACTCTGACTTCAACTATCACCCAGATGAACCAGGGTGGCACCAACGGGCAACCGGTGTCGCCGCAGCAAGCCGACCAATATCGCGTGGAAGAGCGCACTCGTTTCGTCGGGCTTCAGGATGCGCAGTTTAATGTCACGAAAGTGAAACTCGATCTGCTGAGCGCGATGGGAGATCTGGAAGATTGGGCAAAAGGAAGCGCCCAACCCTCGAGTGATGCATCAACTTCCAACCCGTCAGCCTTATCGCAGTAAGACATCGAAAGCACCTCGCTCCGCCAGCTGTGGATGACCTCACCTAAGCCTCTGACTGGGCAAGAATTAGAGCTCCTGCGAACCATGGCTGCCAACCGCAGGAATCCGACATTCTGAACCTATCTAGTGGTAAAATTAGGGTTGATCCTATGCCCCTAAAGACGATCTTTCTTAACCCGCCCTCCTTTGAGAACTTTGATGGTGGCGCCAGTTCACGCTGGCCCGCCACCCGCGAAATCGAATCCTACTGGTACCCGGTCTGGCTAGCGTATCCGGCTGGAATGCTGGAGGGTTCTCGCCTGCTCGATGCTCCGCCGCACCATGTCACGGCGCCGGAAACCATTGAGATCTGCAAGCAATATGAGTTCCTGGTGTTGTTCACCAGCACTCCCGGCTGGCAGGGCGATCAAAAGTTGGCGGAAGCCATCAAGGCAGCGAATCCGTCGATTCGGATTGCGTTTGTCGGGCCGCCGGTGACCACGTCGCCGGATCGCGCATTGAATGAGTGCCCGGTCATCGACTTTGTGTGCCGCCGCGAATTTGATTTCTCCACGGTGGAGTTTGCCAACGGCAAACCGCTGAATGAAATTCTCGGCATCAGCTATCGCAAGGATGGCCAGATCGTTCACAATCCCGATCGCCCGCAGGTGGAAGATCTGGATGCGATGCCCTGGGTGACGGACATCTATGCCCGCGACATGGACGTGACCAGGTACAACGTTCCCTTCCTGCTGCATCCGTACGTGTCGCTCTACTCGACGCGCGGCTGCCCGGCGCAGTGTACGTTTTGCCTGTGGCCGCAGACTCTGAGCGGACATGCATGGCGCAAGCGTTCTACCGATGACGTGGCCGCTGAAATGGCGCATGCGAAGGAACTGTTTCCGCACGTGAAGGAATATTTCTTCGACGACGACACTTTCAATATTCAGAAAGCGCGCACGATCGAGCTGTGCGAAAAGTTGAAGCCGCTGGGGCTCACCTGGTCCTGCACCTCGCGCGTCACCACCGATCGCGAAACTCTGAAGGCGATGCGCGAAGCTGGATGCCGCCTGCTGATTGTCGGCTTTGAGTCCGGCGACCCGCAAATTCTGAAGAACATCAAGAAGGGCGCCACGGTCGAACGTGCGCGCGACTTCACTCGCGATTGCCACGATCTTGGCCTGACCATTCATGGCGATTTTATTCTCGGGCTTCCCGGTGAAACCAAGGAATCGATTCGCAACACCATCAATTTCGCCAAGTCGCTCGACGTGGAAACGATTCAGGTTTCCATCGCGCATGCATATCCGGGAACGGAGTTTTACGACTTCGCCAAGAGCAATGGCTTCATCATCAACAATGGCGCCATGGTGGATGAAGAAGGCCATCAACTGGCCCACGTGGAATATCCGGGATTGCCGACGGAATATGTTCTGGAGATGGTCCATCGCTTTTACGATGAATATTATTTCCGGCCCAAGGCGGCATGGCGAGTGGTGAGCAAGGCAATCGTCAATCGCGATCTGCCCCGTTTGTATGTTGAGGCAAAGGCCTTCCTGAAGCTGCGTGCACAACGGAATCGTGTGGTAGCGAAAAGCAAGCGCGACAAGGCCGCTGTGGCTGCCACGCAACAAGTCGGCGCCTAGGGGCGCGGCTGGTACGGTTAGATTTTTATCTGCGCGGTCAGCCCGGAAACTGCTGACCGCGTTTCCATTTCATCCGACCGCAGTGAAACCTGTAACGCAGGTTGAGGAATCTCGCCATCGCCATCTCGCAGTCCACCATGACATTTCGTCGCTACCTGATTCTCGGTGCCGTCATGATCGGCGCATCGGTGGGCGATACATTCCTGAGCAAGGGCATGAAGCAGGTCGGCCCGGTGTCGTTGCATCATCTGCTCACGCTGCTCATCGCGCTGAAAAATCCGTGGGTGTTTAGCGGAATTGCTTTTTTGATTCTATTTTTCGCTTCCTACCTGACCGCGCTCTCCTGGGCTGACCTGACATTTGTTCTTCCCGCCACGGGATTTGGCTACGTGATCGTCGCGCTGCTGTCGAAATTCTGGCTGCATGAAACCATATCGGCGGAACGTTGGGTTGGGATTGCGCTCATCACGCTCGGTGTGGGCTTCGTCACGCACGGCCCTTCCTACACCAACCACAATCATCCAGGCGCGGACGACGATAGCGACGCAACTTCAAACCCACCAGAACTGACCGCCGCAGGGAAAGAGGAAAGGTCCGCATGAATCTCTCGGGCGAAGCTGCGGTGTGGTCGATGATCGGTGTGATCGTGCTGCTGGCCACGGCAGGGGACGTATTGCTGGCCGGCGCCATCCGCCAGATCGGTGATTTTGATGTGATTCGCAGCCACTCTGGACTGAAGGGCGCGATCCTCGCGGTGTTGCACAACGGGCGATTCTTCTCCGGCGTACTTTGCATGGCGCTGAGTTTTTTCTCGCTGCTGTTTGCCCTGAGTTGGGCGGACGTCAGCCTGGTGGCGCCTGCGTCCGCTGCGCTGACATTCGTCACCAATGCGTTTGCGGCGAAGTGGATCTTGAAAGAAAATGTCGACGGACGCCGCTGGATCGCTGCCGTGTGCGTTTGTGCCGGAGTATTCTTTCTGAATCGCTAGACGGCAAGTTTCTCTACGGAAACAGGCGCATCAATCCTTGTGCGGGCAAATCAGGCTGCAGAAATCTCTGCGGCTTTTCGGCAGCGCTCGTCACAGCCTCGGCTGCGAGATTCCCGCTGCGGACTGCCCCTTCCATGGTCGAAGGCCAGCCAGTCGCCGTCCAGTCCCCTGCCAGAAAAATTCCCGGCCATGCTGTGACCGATCCGGGTCGATGAACGTCCAGTCCCGGAGTGACTGAAAATGTCGCGCGCACTTCTTTCACCACGGCAGCTTTTAATAATTTTGCGTCGCGCACGGCTGGAAAGAATTCTGCAAGCTCACGCAGCGCAAGATCGAGTAATCTCCTGACGCGACATCGGCACCAGGGTCTTCGACGCACTCACCACTAACTCGAGATAGCTGCCGGCGCCGTCGTTGCGTCGCTGCGGCTGCAGGCGGGTCTTGTTGTACATCCATTGAATCGTGGTATCGAGCAGGACGGCGTGATCCAGATCCGTAATCTCGCGATCGAACCACAGGTGGATGCCGGTGATCGGCGAATGCTGAAAATGTCCCAGCTGTTCCGGGAGCGATTTCGAACTTTCTTCCGCAGGTGGCGGAAGCAATGGGTACAGCTTCTGCATCGACTCGAATGGAACCGCCAGCACTACCGCATCCGCTTCGACATTGCCGCCTTCAAATCCAAGTCGCCAACGTCGGGTGTGCTCGTCATAGGCAAAGCTGTCGACACTTTTGCGCAAGGTCACTTGTCCGCCATGCGCTTCGATGAAGCTGACCGCGTGCGAATACAGTTCGCTGAGCGGGATGGTCGGCACCCCCATGCAACCGGCTTGCTCCGACTGCATGAAGGATGTGCGAAACACCATCGCGGCATAGTGGACCGAAACACGATCGAGGTCTTCGTTGAGCGCACTCACCAGCACCGGATTCCAGAATCGATCGATGGCGCGCTGCGTTTGGCCATGACGAGCCAGCCAGGATGCAAAGTTCTCTCCGCTGTCGGCGGGAACGCCTTGCAGAAAACTCATCATGCCGCGGCTGATGGCTACCTTATCCGCCAGCGACAGCGCGGAGGATTGGAGAAATGCCATCGCATTATGGAGAGGCGCAGGCAACAATCCCGGGCGCAGCAGGCTCTGCCGTCCGCCCGGCTCAATGAAGGTAATTTGATTGAACCAGCGAATCTGATCGGCGACGCCGAGTTGTTTGTAGAACGCGATCAGGTTGGTGCAGCAGCCCAGCAAAACGTGCTGGCAGTTATCGACGACTTCGCCAGTGCCCGGATGTTCATAGGATGACGCCCGACCTCCAACATACGGACGGCGCTCGATCAGGTGAACGCGATAGCCTGACTCCGCGAGCGCGCACGCAGCCGACAGGCCAGCGAGGCCGCCGCCAACAACCGCTACATCATGAATGCCGGCACTGTGGGTGGTCGCGTCTGCCATGGGTTCCGTAGAGGTTATCCGAATGCACAGTTCAGTTGATCAGGCTTTTTGTAGCAGCCGCAAGCGAAACGCCATCCACAAGCCGCGCGTCAGAATCCACAGCTTCTCCGATGTGGGCACGCTCACTCGTTGGGCGAACACTTCGTAATGCGCGTTTTCAATGCGCTGCAGCAGGCGCCGATAAATTTTCACCAGAACCCAAAGAGCGGCTCGGCTATCGGGAGAGATTAGCGGCAACAAATTGTCGGCGGCCCGATAATATTCGCGAGCGCGGCCAGCCTCCATCGCCATCAATCCTCGTTCTTCCAGGGTGACTCGCTGATCGGCGCGGCGTGCAGTGAGCTGTTCCAGCGTTACGTGAAATTGTTTCAGATCCTCAAGTGGAAGATAAATTCTGCCACGCTCTGCGTCCTCGCGCACATCGCGGAGAATGTTTGTCAGCTGAAATGCAATGCCAGTCTGCTCTGCAAGCGCTTCCGCGCGCGAATCGGTATAGCCGAAAATTCGAATGCACACTAACCCTACGACGGAGGCCACGAGATAACAGTAGCGATACAGATCGTCGAAGGTCGGATAGGTCGTGAGCTCCGTGGTGCTGGCGGGTGCAGTCAGATCCAGCATGGTTCCCTGCACCAGCTGATCCAGCAGTTCTGTCGAAATTCCAAATCGCTGCTGCGTATCTCTCAGTGCAATAAATACGGGATTGTCCGTGGGCTCACCGGCGGCGGCGCGATGCCAATCGTCAAGCCAGCGCTGCGATTGAGTCAGAGCGCTCTTCGCGCGGGAGTTGCTCATCGTCCGCCAAATCGTCGGCATGACGCATGAAGGCATAGACCGCGCACACAGCGGCGCGCTTCGGTTTGGGCAATGCGCGGAATGCGTAGTAGAAATTCTTTGCTTCTCGCCGCGCAATCGATTCGCAGGCGGCATACGCTTGCGCCACCGAATCGATCACGCAGCCTGCCTTGCAGTCAGCCGTTCAAGAAAGGCGCGCAACAGCAGCGCCGCCTTGCGAGGCTTGGAGATGACAGGGCGAGAACGCAGCACATCGTAATCCTGATTTTTGATGGCTCGCAGAATTTCTTGCCCACCGCGACTGAACAGCGCGATGTCGACCGCAATTTCTTTGTCGATCCGGTGCAGCAATGGCAGGCCCGCGTCAAACAATTGCTGCGCGAACGCCACTTCATGCTCCATCAGGTCGCGAAATTCCGGAGTGAACCGTCGATCGCGAATCTGTTCTTCCGTCACGCCAAATCGCTGCATATCTTCCAGCGGAAGATAAATGCGTTGGCGCAGATAATCCTCACGCACATCCTGCCAGAAATTTGCGAGTTGCAGCGCGGTGCAAGTGAAATCCGACAGAGTAAATAATTCCGGCTCGCGATAGCCGCAAACATAGAACACAAGGTGTCCTACCGGGTTCGCAGAATTGCGGCAGTAGCCGAACACATCCTGCATGGTGCGATATCGCGTCACCGTCTGATCCTGGCGGAATGCCACCAGCAGGTCGGCGAACGGAGTCTTGGGAATGTTACAAACACGAATGGTTTCCGCAAGTGCAACAAACACGGGATGACGCGTCACTCCCTGATAGCAGGCATCCAGTTGATCATTCCAAAAATTCAGCAGTGCCAGCGATTCTTGCGCATCGCCGACCTCATCGCCCAAATCGTCGGAGATGCGGCAGTACGCGTAGATACTTTGGAAATGCGGCCGCAGCCGCTTTGGTAGAAACCAAGTGGCAACATGGAAATTCTCGTAATGCGATTCGGCCAGCTCCCGGCAATACGCCTGCGCCTCTGCAAGCGTCGGCGTCTGCTTGGGCATGCGGTATTGGGCGGGAAGCTTGCGCCACGCCGACTCCAGCGCCTGTGCGGAATTTCTGTCGGTCTGTTGCAGTCCGCTAGCCATCGTTGAATCCCTCGCCGGGATGGATCGCAATCTTAATGTCGTTGTTGCGATGCAGGAAGCGCCGGAAAACCGGGACCAGTTCTTCCAGAGACGCTCGTCCGGTTAGAAACTTGCCGCTCTCAAACTCGCCGGTCGCAATCCAATCGAAAGCCCGTCGGCACACAGATGGACGATGATGGAAACTGGCGCGCAGCGTCAGATCGTTGTAATGCAGGCGATTGGTATCGAGCGCCACTTGAGTTCCGGCAGCGCATCCACCAAAGAAATTGACCACGCCACCCTTGCGCACCATGTCGACGGCCCACTGCCAGGTCTCCGGTGTCGCCACTGCTTCCACGACCGAATCGGCGCCGCGGCCCTGCGGAGTGAGTGCGCGAACAGCGGCGATTACATCGCCTGTCATCGTAGTTTGCACAACGTGACGCGCGCCGAGTGAACGAGCCTGCTGCACCTGTTCCGTGTGCTTCACCACGGCAATCACTTCAATGTTGTTGAGCGCTGCCGCGTGAATAAACATCAGGCCAATGGGGCCGGCCCCGATGACCACCATCTTGTCGCCAGCCTGGGCTCCGGTTTCATCCATGCCGTGCAGCACGCAGGCCAGCGGCTCGGTCAGGGCTGCGTGCTCCAGCGGTAAAGATGGAGGAACCAGAAATGTATTCTTCGTCACGATGCGGGCTGGGATCCGAAAATATTCTGCATACGCGCCGTTATTGAAAACCAGATCGTCACAAAGATTTTCCTGTTGCTTGCGGCAGAAATAGCATTCCCCGCACGGTGCGGAGTTGACCGCGACCACGCGATCACCTTCCTGGAACCTGGTCACTCCAGCGCCCACCTGAGAGACGACGCCTGCCATTTCATGGCCGAACGGTGCAGGCGGCTTCAACATTTTCTCGTGATAGCCGCGGCGAAATACTTTCAGATCGGTTCCGCAGGTCAGCGCGGCCGCAACGCGGACAACAATCTCCCCTGCGCCCGCTTGCGGGACTGGCAACCTTTCGATCCGAACATCTTCTTTGCCGTACAAAACAGCGGCATTCATTTCAGCGGCCATATTGATGGTTTTGCAGACTGCATTGTGAGTCGATCGACTTGTACTTTCTTTTACTCTTGACATGACGGAACAGGGATACTTACGGCTGAATCACAACTTTCATGGAATCCGGTTTCGGTTCCGAGGCAAAGACGATCGCTTCTGCTGCTTGTTCCAACGGAAACGTATGGGAGATCAGGCGAGTTAGATTGAATCGATCGGGATAGCCATCCAGAACCAATTGTGAGGCGATGTGCTGCACATCCGCGGAAGAGCTGTAGGATCCGATCAGTGATTTTTCGTCCATGCAAACTGCAGCCGGATCGATGACCACTTCACCGTGTTGTGTTGCTGCGAACAACAGCACGCGACCGCCATATCGCACGGCATCCATGGCTGGGCGAATTAAAGCGTTGCCGCCGACAGCGACAATTACTACATCCGCGCCGCGGCCTTCGGTATGCTCTTTCACCACTGCAATCGGATTTTGTTTGTCTGCATAAATCGGATGATGCAGATCGAATTGCGACGCCACTTCATGGCGCGACGGATATAGATCGGAGGTGAGGACGGTCGCACCGGTCTGCCGCGCCAGCGACGCCAGCAGAATTCCGATCGGGCCTTGACCAATCACCAGCACGGTCTCATCTGCAGCCAGGTGAAGATTATGAATCGCCTTGTAGCAAGTGTTGACGGGCTCAATCCACAACGCTTGTTCGAATGGAACATGATCGGGAATCCGCACCAGCCCGCGCTCGACAATCCAATCCATCACTCGAATGTATTCGGCAAAACCGCCGCCCGAGGGCTCGAATCCGGCAGTACATCCTACGCGCTTGTAACTCTCGCACTGCGAAAATGTTTTTTTTCTGCAGTAGTAGCAGCCCTTGCCACATGGAATGTGATGGAAGGCCATCACACGATCGCCAACTTTCCATCCGCTCACCTTGTCGCCGACTGCAGCGATCACGCCCGCCATCTCGTGACCGAAAATGCGTGGCGCGGAATGCGAACCGGTGTGGATCTTTTTCAGGTCGGTTCCGCAGATTCCGCTGCTATGAATTTTGACCAGAACTTCGCCAGGGCCGATTTCAGGAACAGGCACGCTCTCCACGCGAACGTCGTTGATGCCGCGATAGACCGCTGCCCGCATTGTTGAGGGAATTGAACCGTTGAGGGTAGTCACTGTATCCATTTTATTCCGCTTGCCTTAAAACTTGGAGTAGTGCGGTTGCAATTGCCTCCGAAGCCCGTGCCGACCGCTTTCCCAGCCTGACCGTCGCACCAATCAGCCATGGGTGCAATGCTACATACATTGCAAACGACGCGCTCTGAAAACCACCTCGTACATCGGTGAAGCGACTCAAATCCGGCAAATTGTCGTCGACCGGATCACTGACGGCGCGCACAGTCCGAAAAGGCAGGCCACGCGCCTTTGCCAATCTTCGCCACCGTAGCCGCTTCCATGTCGACCAGGTCCGCGTTCCACTGGGCTGCCAGCTTCGGCTTTTCTTCACGCCCGACAACATGATCTGCGGTCACCAAAACGCCCTCTCCATCCTCGCATGCATACCGCTCGCCGGTCTGTCCGTCGATGACAATTGCCGGCCAGTACACCCCGTCGATCCGCATCCCCTGCCGCAACGCTCCAGCGTATCCGACAGAAATTACCGAGCGCAGCGGTCCACGAGATTCGGCCAACTCCAGCGCACGCGTGACGCGGTCTCGCCCCATGCCTGCGCATACCACGATAGCCGCATCGCTTTCCCAAACGCTGGTGCCTTCACTCTTCGACACTATGGGAGCAGACCAACCGCGCACCAGCGTCGCTACTTCCCGCGGCAGTGCCGCGAGAATCGCAATTCTTGGTCGAGCCGCCGCGGCGCTCATGATGCGGGAGCATACCCGTGCGCGCGAAACCAATCGATCGCGTCTCGCAAGGCTGAGTCGACTGGAACCACCTGAAATCCCAAATCCCGCTCTGCCTTTGCCGAGCTGGCAAACATCTTCTTCTTTCCCATGCGCACCGCTTCTACAGTAGCTCGCGGTTCATGCCCGAGCATGCGACCTGTAATCCATTCATCGAAGAATGCGAACGTCATGGCGACTGCATGCGGCACCTTCATGGTCGGCGACGGCAACCCCGTCATGGCGGCCATGCGATCCAGAATTTGCTTCAGCGTGAGATTTTCTCCGCCTACTATGTATCGCTCTCCGGAGGTGCCGCGCTCGAGCGCCGCGACATGCATGGCGGCCACGGACTGCACATCGACCAGGTTGAGGCCTGTATCCACATACGCTGGAAATTTTCGGTTCAAGAAGTCGACGACGATGCGGCCGGTAGGAGTCGGCTTCGCGTCATCGGAGCCGATCGGCGTTGTCGGATTCAAGATGACAACGCGCTGGCCGAGATGCGCCGCCGCAATGGCTTCCTGTTCCGCCAGAAATTTTGAGCGCTTGTAATGGCCGATCATGTTCGCGATCGATACTGGAGTTTCCTCGTCGACGATCGTGCCGTCCGATAAAAATCCCATGGTCGCGACGCTCGAAGTATAGACAACGCGGCCGACCCCGGTTTCCCGCGCCAGCCGCAGCAAGGCCTTCGTGCCTTCGACGTTGGCGGCATACATTGTTTTGGGATCGGGAACCCAGAGCCGGTAATCGGCGGCCACGTGGACCAGTGCGTCGCATCCGGACATTGCACTACGCAGATTTTCAGGCTGCAGCAGATCGCCGGTGACGAGCTCTGCAGGGCAATCCTTCGAGATGTTCGGTGCGACTGGTCTTGCGGGTCAGCAAGCGCAACTCGGCTCCGGCGGCGCCCAGCGACCGGGCAACATGACTCCCGACAAATCCAGTAGCTCCGGTAACAAAGATCCGCATAGGAAGGGGGCAAAAAGATTGGACGAATCGGTTGCGGTCAGTCTAGTCGAGCGCTTCGGCCTGGATGCCGATATTCTTTTCGCCGGCGGCTTTCTTTTCCCAGTAGCGCTGCACCCAGGCTTCCCAGCTTTTGCCAGCTGCGGAATCGCGGCCTGTAAATGCCAGCCCGGCAATTTCCGAGTAAGGAATCGACACTCGCTCCGAGGTATCTTTCGGCATGATGCGGACAATGGCGCGATGCAGTGCCGGGGCCGGTCGGCGATCGAAAATATAGCCTTCGATGCGCACCCCGGTCTTCAACGTGATGGTCACGTCACCGCGATATCCGAAGGCCTGCTCGAGTGCCTCGCGAGTTTCTTCCTCGGTGGCGAGGGCCGGAATCCAACCTTCCAGAACTTCGTGCTCCGCTCCCGGCGCAACTTCCATCGCATCCGGATCAGCGACTGGCTTCGTCGTAGCGTCCGTCATGCGCGCGTTTCCTCCAGGGAGGTTTGCGGCACCTCAATATTCACAAGAGGATTTTTCGCGTGCACGGGCGTGATGGGATGGCTCAATAAATCGAGCGCCCCACGATCCGGATATAAGGTCATGGTCGCTTTTGCGGTCGCCCACAATCCCTTCAATGAGCCGAAGGTAAAGTTCACGCCGGAAGCTTCATATCCGGAGTGGACCATGCAGTTCGCACATTTCGGATTGCCAGATTCCGTGCCGTAGTGCGACCACTCCGTGGCTTCCATCAGCTCGGCAAAGCTATCGGCGTAACCATCCTGGAGCAGGTAGCACGGCTTCTGCCAACCGAAAATGTTGTACGTCGGCATGCCCCAAGGAGTGCAAGTGAAGTCGCGCTTGCCCATGAGGAATTCCATGTACATGGGCGATGCATTGAAGCGCCAGCTCTTCTTGCGGTTCGCAAGAATGGCGCGGAAGAGTCTGCGAGAACGTGCCCGGCCGAGAAAATGCTTTTGGTCTGGAGCTTTGTCGTAGGTGTATCCCGGCGCAACCATCATGGACTCGACGCCCGCATTCATCATCTCGTCAAAGAAGGCGCGCACGCTGTTCGGATCGGCACCGTCGAACAAGGTGGTATTCGTGGTCACGCGGAAGCCCTTGGCAACGGCTTCGCGGATACCTTCGATCGCTTTTTCGTATCCGCCTTCCAGGCAGACGGAGAAGTCGTGGTGCTCACGCTGCCCATCCATATGTACGGAGAAGGAAAGATATTTGCTGGGCTTGAATAGGTGCAGTTTCTCTTTCAGCAACAGGGCGTTGGTGCAAAGATAGATGTACTTCTTTCTCGCAACCAGTCCTTCAACAATTTCACCTATCTGTGGATGCAGCAAGGGTTCTCCGCCAGGGATGGACACCATTGGAGTCCCGCATTCATCGACCGCGCGAAAGCATTCTTCGGGGGTCAACTGCTTCTTCAAAATGTGTGCGGGATATTGGATTTTTCCGCAGCCGGCGCACGCCAGGTTGCAGCGAAACAACGGTTCCAGCATCAGAACCAAGGGATAACGCTTGCGGCCACTCCAGCGCTGGCGCAACACATAGGTTGCAACCGTCCACATTTGTGAGATTGGCACAGCCATTCAAATTTCTCCTTCTTGCTACGGCTCGAGTCTGTTCAGCATCGAATGCGACAACTGCGATCAACCGACCTGCTGCGACTAGCTTCTGGTACCCATTGCTTCGGCCTGCTTTGCTCTACGATACGTTGTAAGCGCCAAAAGCGGAAAATAGTTGCGGTACATGTGATACGACAAGTAAAACACCCGCGGAAATCCCGTGCCCGTGTAATGATCTTCGGTCCAGGAACCGTCGGCCTGCTGATGTTGCAATAGCCAGCGTATTCCCTTGGCGACAGAATCACTGCGAATATCTCCCGCAGCCAGCAGCCCCAGAATTGCCCACGCGGTTTGCGAAGCTGTACTGATGCCTGTGCCACGCGCCGTAGGATTGTCGTAGCTGGCACAGCTTTCGCCCCAGCCACCGTCGGAATTCTGCACCATCCGAATCCACTCGGCCGCCTGCTGAATTTGCGGTTCATGGTTCCAGACGCCCATCGCCTCTAATCCGCGCAATACCAGGAAGGTGCCATACAGATAATTGACGCCCCAGCGTCCGAACCAGCTTCCGTCGGATTCCTGCTCGCGATAGATGAACTGGATGGCCTTGGCGACCCTCGGGTCTTCTCGCGTGACACCGTAGTTGGCCAGCATCTCCAGAATTCGCCCGGTGATGTCGACGGTCGGCGGATCCAGCATCGCATTGTGATCCGCGAACGGGATATGCTGGAAAATCATCTTCGTGTTGTCTTTGTCGAAGCTGGCCCAGCCTCCGTTCTTACATTGCATCGCCCAGATCCATTGAATGGCGCGCTGAGTCACGTCGTACTGATATCGCTCCCGGGGATTCTCTACCTTATTGAGAGCCAGCAGCACCTGCGCAGAGTCGTCGATGTCGGGGTAAAACTCATTATTGAATTCAAAATACCAGCCGCCTGGCTCGACATGGGGAGCTTTGACGGACCAGTCGCCCTTGTGGCGAACTTCTTTCGACAACATCCAGTCGGCAGCCTGCAACAGGCGCGGATCGCGATTCGAAACGCCGGATTCCCCTAGCGCAAACAACGCATACGCCGTGTCCCATACAGGCGAGCGGCAAGGCTGCATGCGGAATGTCGGCTCAGTCTTCCCCGGAATACCCGCATCTTCAATCCCCAGCTTTTCAAATTCATCCAATGTGCGGATCACCTGCGGATCGTCCAGCGAATATCCCAGGCATCGCAGAGCGATCGCGGTATTCAAAATTCCGGGATAAATTGCTCCCAGGCCATCCGACATTTCTACGCGTTCCAGGATCCACTTCTCCGCTTTTTTCAGCGCAATGGCACGCAGCGGGCGCACATGAACGCGTTCTGACCAATGGGTGATCTTGTCGAGCACGAGGAAGAAATTGCGCCAACTGAAGATTTTCTTATCCCAGTGCAGGTTCAGATTGGCCCGCGCACGACCACCTACAAATAACTCGTCAATTCCCTGCTCCGGCGGAATTTTCTTGAACGGCTTTTTCGCATAGGCAATCGATAGCGGCACCAGCATGGCGCGCGACCACGACGAAATTTCGTACAGGTTGAAGTAGAACCACTTGGGAAACAGCACAATCTCCGGCGGAATGGCCGGCACAGAGTTGTAGTCATACTGACCAAAGAAACACAGATACAGCTTGGTATAGGTATTTACCTCAGTGGCGCCGCCGTTGGCCAGGATCCATTCGCTGGCTTTCACCAGTGGAGCATCGTTCGCGGACCATCCCATCAGTTTCAGCGCAAAATATGCCTTGACGCTCGCGCTTAAATTGGAGGGGCCGCCGGTATAGGTGTTCCATCCCCCATCGGCTTGCTGATGATTCAGGATTTCCGTGATCGCGCGGCGCATCCGGCCTTCATCGCCAGTGCCCAGCAGCGTGTGAACCATGATGTAGTCGGACTCAAGCGTCGAGTCCGCTTCCAACTCGCCGCACCAATAACCCTCGGGCTCCTGTTGCGAGAACAGTAGCTCCCGCGAGGCGTCAATTGCCTGCTCGACTTCGTCCAGACCGGCATCGAGTCTTCCGAACCGAACTGCGGCGCCGTGCTTGGCTTGATCCACTGTGGCCATAAGTGTCGACAAACGAACTATAGTCCCTCTTTAGTAGGATGCGAGTCGCTAAAAAACATATTCGGGCCTATAGCCCGAAAAACATTTGCGAATCTACTCAGATCTTTAGACGCCTACGGCGCGACAGTGGCCGGTTGTTCCGGCGCGGCTGCGATGGCACGAACAATTTCCGGAGGAAGGCCGAACCGAACATTTTCTGGCATCACCTCAACCTCTTCCACTTCGCCGAAACCATTTCGCTGCAGATAATTGATGACATCCTGCACCAGAACTTCCGGCGCCGATGCCCCTGCAGTTACAGCGACAGTCTTCGCGTGCTCCAGCCATTCCGAGCGAATTTTCTCTGAATCATCAATCAAATATGCGATTGTGTCCAGGTTGCGCGAGACTTCCACCAGGCGGTTCGAGTTCGAACTGTTATTCGATCCCACCACCAGCACCAGGTCGGCCTGATGCGCCACATTCTTCACCGCTACCTGACGATTTTCTGTCGCATAGCAAATGTCCTGCGAATGTGGTCCGACAATATTCGGAAACTTTGCTTTCAGGGCATGGATGATGTCGCGCGCTTCATCCAGACTCAGCGTCGTCTGCGTCAGATACGCAACCCGCTCCGGATTCGGCACTTCCAGCGCCGCCACTTCTTCAACGGTCGAGACCACCTGGGTCTCTTCCGGCGCTTCGCCCAGCGTGCCTTCAATTTCATCGTGATCGCGATGGCCAATCAGCACCAGGGAATATCCCTGCCGCGCAAATTTCACGGCTTCCACGTGCACCTTGGTTACCAGCGGGCATGTAGCGTCGATCACCTTCAATTTCCGCTGCCGACTGATCTCCCGAACCGCCGGCGAAACACCGTGCGCGCTATAGATGACCCGCGCGCCCTCCGGCACCTCGTCGATGTCGTGGACAAAGATGGCGCCCTTGGCCGCTAAATCATTGACGACGAAGCGATTATGGACAATTTCCCGACGAACATAGATGGGCGCGCCAAAGGTTTCAAGGGCGATCTGGACCACGTCAATGGCGCGCACCACGCCCGCACAAAATCCGCGTGGTTTCAGAAGAAGAATACGGCGGTCGGTGGCGTGAGTCGCGGGGTTCGGGGAAGGTTCGTTCGTAAGCACAGTCACACCTCAAGTATACCGTTCGAGACGCGTCTCCGCTAGCGTAAATCGATCAATTTTGCACCAAATCTGCAGCATAAATTTAGGGCTTCGGACGCGCTGGTTTGTGTCGCTTTCCAATGCGATTTTGGCCGTGCCACTGCATACATCTGGCATTGCGATGTCGTCGAACAATCCGCCGTCGATCATCGCCAAGCTTATACAGATCAAAATGGGTGCGATCAGGGATGAAGGTGAAGTGCTCGTCGGCATGCAATCCCTGGAACACTGCGTCTAGTTTGTGCGCTGCGCCATCCAGATAAAACGTGTCTGCCGTGCCGACGTAGACATGAACTTTGCCGCGAAGATCACGGCCGATCGTTGGCCACTGCTGCGCCATGCGATTGGCGATGTCGTAGTGCTGCTGCCAATATGCCACCACCGCCGGATCGACATCTCCCGTGTAGTGGTTGAACATCGGTTCCGGCCGACCGCCCTGACCGCGCGGAGAAAATACCCAGTCGAACGAACGGATCTGGCCGCCGTAATGTCCGAGCACATCTTCAAGTTGCGTCAGCTCCTGGAAGGTCGCCATTACTTTTCCCTTGTCGCGAATGATCGGATAGGGCGTACCGTCTGGCTTGCGATAGGCATTCGCGTGTGCCGCGTAGAGATCGATCCCGGTGAAGTCATGAAAGTCGCTCGGGTCGGGCGAGGTCGACCAGGTTCCGCCAAAAATCTTTGGATAGGTGACCTGCAGCCACAATGTCGCCCAGCCACCGGAGGAGTGTCCGTTGAGGAAGCGCCCACTCGGCTTGGCGTCCATGCGGTACTCGCGCTCGAGTGCGGGGATCGCCTCCTGCGTGAGCGCCTGCCCCCACGGACCATTGTTCACGGAGTCGGCAAATTCATGCGTGCCACGCGGACTGCTCTCATCCAGCAACACCCAGATCATCGGCGGCATCTTGCCCTCTGCCATGCGCTGGTACAACATCGCCGCGGTGAATTTGTTGTACTCCATTGTGCCGCCAAAACCGTGGGTGAAGTACACCGTGGGATAGCGCTGTTTCGGATGATCGTTATATCCCGGCGGCAACAGAACCCAGGCGCGAATATGCATGGAGCGGCCCCAGAACTGCGTCAGCGCCGGACTCTCGAAGTCGAACATCTTCGTGGAGTCTGTCGCGCCCTGCTTTTCGGCGGGTGTCATTTTGGGCGACAACCAATCGCGGGTCTTCGGCTCGATTGTTTTTACCAGCGTCAACTGCGGCTCTTCGCCCTGGCCCGCGGTCCAATGCGCCAGCAATGTGGGAGCGCTCTCGATGTCTCCGGGCAGGCGGTTATAGTAGGCAAACTTATTCGCCGTATCGAGGACGGCCTGCACGACATAATCTCCGGCTGGCAACTTGGAGAAGCCCGCGGGAAACGCAATGTTGTCGGTGTCGATATCGACCGACTCGCCCGGCTTCCATCCAGTCACGTCCTTCGCCGCCACCGAAATGCTGGAAGGATGAAACTCGTTGACTTGGACATCTTCGAGCTTGGTTCCCGGCTTGATCAGCAGAAGCAGCCGCCCTGAAACGGGCGTCGTCTGCTGCGCGCCCAGCGTGACGCGAAAGAAGAGGTGTTGCGGTGAAGGGCTCGATACCTGCGCCAGGCAGCCGATCGATATCGCGCCAAAAATGAAGGGGAGAAGGTTGAGAGACCGCAGTCGAAATGTCTTCATCGTGCGCGAGTGTATCAGAGGAACGCGAAATCTCAATCGCCTGTTTTCAGCACGGATAGAACCGTTGCTTCGGCCACCTCGCCTCAGCGAGCTGATCCTTGATCCCTGGTCACTTGGCGCTGGTTTTTAGCATCTGCTCGGCGTGCTTCAGGGAGGTCTCCGTCACCTGCGCGCCGCTGAGCATGCGGGCAATTTCCTGGCGTCGCTGATCCTTCGAAAGCTGTCGGACGCCGGTCTTGGTGCGCCCGCTGTGCTCCTGTTTTTCGATGAGGAAATGCTGATCTGCGAAGGCAGCAATCTGCGGCAGGTGGGTGATGCACAAGATTTGCTGGCCGCGCGCCAGTGTCTTCAGCTTCTGTCCGACTGCCTCGGCTGCGCTGCCACCGATGCCAATATCAATTTCGTCGAAGACCAGGGTGCGCGGCAATTGCGTTTTGTGTTTTCCTTTTGCGGTGGAGTTCGCGCTCTCTTCGACGCTGACCTTCAACGCCAGCAGCACCCGCGACATTTCTCCACCAGAAGCAATTTTGTCGAGCGGCTTGAGCGGCTCGCCGGGATTGGTCGCGATGCGATACTCGACTGTGTCCCAGCCATGCGTGCTCCACGCTGACTCTTCGCGCTGCGGTGTCACGGCTATTTGGAACTGCGCCTTCATCGCCAGCTGGTTGATCTCACCCTCGGCGCGCTTCATCAGGCGCTTGGCAGCAGAACTTCTCTGTGCCGTCAACGAGTCGGCAGCGGTCTTATAGCCTGCGGCAGCTTTCTCTAAATCCGCAGCCAGATCGGCCAGCAGTTGATCGCGATTTTCAATTTCATCCAGCTTGCCCTGTACCTGCTCGCCGTACGCGATGACTTCGGCCACGCTCGCTCCGTACTTGCGCTTCAGGCGGTCGATCAAGGCGAGCCGGTCTTCAATTTCCTCCAGCCGCTCCGGGGACGCCTGAATCTTCTCGGCGAATTCCCTCGCCTGTTCTGCCAGATCGCCGACAGTCGCGCGTGCGGCGATCAACTGCTGCACTGGCTCTTCCCAGCGCGTGTCGTAGCGCAGCAATTCTTCCATCTGCTTCAGGCCGGCGCGCAGCGCTACTTCGGCGGATGTCGCCGACTCATACAGAACATCGTGCGCACCGAGAGCCGCAGCGTACAGTTTTTCTGCATTCGCCAACACGCGTTTTTCCGCCAGCAAGGCTTCTTCTTCGCCAGCCTCTAACTGCGCCTGGTTGATTTCCTTCGCCTGGAAGCGCCACAAATCCGCCATCCGCAAGCGATCCTGCTCGTCGGTTTGCATTGCCGCGAGCTTGGCGCGGAGTTGTGACCAGCGAGAAAATGCTTCGTGGACTGGCTCTTCAGATATTGCGGCGCTGCGATCGAGAAGACTGCGCTGCTGGGCCTGATCGAACGCACCCAGAGAATCGCTCTGCGCGTGCACGAGCGCCAGCTCGGGCGCTAAAGCCTTCAGCACACTGACAGTTGCGGGCTGATTATTGACAAATACGCGGGCTTTCCCTGCGGTCGTGACTTCGCGGCGGAGAATGATTTCCTCTCCAGCTGCATCTAATCCATTGGCATCCAGAATGCCGAGCGCGCCGGGCGTCGCCTCAAACACGCACGCGACCAGGGCACGTTCCGCTCCGTGACGAACAATTTCCGCGGAAGCTTTTTCTCCCAAAAGGAGCCCCAGCGCGTCTATCAGAATGGACTTGCCTGCGCCCGTTTCTCCAGTCAGCAGATTCAGACCGGGTCCAAACGCAACGGTTACGTTGTCGACGACGATGTAATTTTCCGCGCGTAGTTCCAGCAGCATGGCACTCCGGACTCAAGAAGCTGTCGCATCAACATTTTGATTGCTAACCAGGAGATGAGAGCACTTCGAGCGCAGCATACCATGAATCGATTTGCAATCGATTTACCGTGCCACGAACCAAGATCGCAACTTGGAGCAATCGGAAAGCCCCAGTACACTCAAACTAGCTATGAATGCAATGTCCGCTCTACTTATTTTCTTTTATCAGACCGCCGATGCGACGGACGCGACCCAGGCTGCGCCACCGATCCATGCCAGCGCCCTGACAGACATGTGGCACAACCTCGGCGCCGTCGCGATTGCTGTGCTCGTGATCCTGTTGATCGCCAGCCTGCAGTCATGGAGCATTATTCTGGGAAAATGGTCG
Source organism: uncultured Acidobacteriota bacterium (assembly GCA_963774515.1). Taxonomy (GTDB): domain Bacteria; phylum Acidobacteriota; class Terriglobia; order Terriglobales; family Acidobacteriaceae; genus JAKAAZ01. Next base: position 235,666 of record CAVZFK010000010.1, read on the forward strand.
GCCTTCCGCAGAGCGGGCACGCAAAGTAAGCGCTTCCTGCGCGCCTTTCAAAAGGCGGATCGTCTGCAGGATGTCGCAGCGGTTGCCGAACAGTTCAAGCCAAGCCCGCTGGTACAGGTGTTTGAAGACACCTATGAAGAGTACCGACACCAGATGGAATCTTACGGCGAAGTGCGCAGCCTGAAGGCGCTGGAACGCACGGCGCAGACGGCTGCCAGCGAAGCGCTCACGGTGATGGAAAGCCGCATGACCTGGCTGGCTACCATCGGCAATGTAGCTACATTTATCGGCCTTTTCGGAACCATCATGGGCATCGTGGATGCGTTCATGGGCCTGGGAACTTCCGGCGGAGCGACATTACGCGCCGTCGCGCCAGGTATTTCAGAAGCGTTGATCACCACAGCGGCCGGCATCTTTGTCGCTGTCCCGGCGGTGATGGGATACAACCAGCTGACCAGCCGGCTGCGGGAACTCGGCGCGCGCCTGGATGACTTTGGCCGCGAGCTTCTGAACACGATCGAAGAATTGAACGCAATGCCGGCGCCCACGGCCGAGGAATACGCGCGTCAGCGGGAGGTACCGCGTGGCTTACACCGCTAAGAACGGCGGAACTCAAACCGCGCTGTCCGACATCAACATTACGCCGCTGGTGGATGTGGTGCTGGTGCTGCTCGTCATTTTTATGATCACCGCGCCGGTGCTGCAGTCCGGCATTCAGGTCGCTGTTCCTCGCACACGAACCGTCAAGCAGATTACGCAGCAGCGCACCGTCGTCACTATCGATAGCGAGCAGCGCGTGTATCTCGACGACAAGCCGGTCAACGTGAACGATCTGCCGCAATTGCTATTACAGAAAGACGGTCATACCCCCGCGGCAAACCGGGTGATTTATCTGCGAGCCGATCAAAAAGTTCCCTTCGGCGCATTCGCCTCCGTGATGGATGCGGTCAAGCAGGCCGGCATCACGAACATCAGTATTGTGACCCGGCCTATCGAAACCTCTCCGGCTGGGCAATAAAAAACGATGCCATATATTCACGAAACCTGGGACCTGCATGAACCGGTTGTCGGTTCCTGGTTTGGTTCGTTTGCGCTGCATGCCGCGCTGGCAGTGGCCATTATTTCGTCGACGATTTATTTGAGCAGACTGCATGACAGCCGCTGGGGACAGATCAGCTCTGGAGAAACCATCAGCGCCACTTTGGTTTCTGCTGCTCCCTCTTTGCCGCTGCCCAGCCCCACGCTCAACTCAGACTCGGTGCTGGCGACGCAAACTCCTAGCCCAGCGCCATTGATTCCAGAGAAAGCTGCACAGGCAGCGCCTGATCTAACCGCCATTCCTATCCCGGCAAAGCCTAAACAGATCAAGACTGTAGCTCCCAAGGCGACGCCCGCTCCGCCGAAATATGTTCAGCCGAAGCAACAGCAGCATCGCGCGAATTATGGTGAGGCTGCGCCGTCGAGCATTCCAACTTCGATTCCCAACCTCGATCGACAAAAGCGTGGTGGTGCAGAACGGCGACTTCGGTTCGCGATTCGGCTGGTACGTGGACGTGATTAAACGCACCGTGGCGCAAAACTGGTATAGCCAGCTCGCCGACCCGAAAGCGTCCATGGGTCATTCCGTGATCGTCACATTTGTTGTGCATCGCGACGGTTCCGTCAGCGACCCTCGCATCGCTCAATCCAGCGGCGTCTCATCGCTCGACCTGTCTGCGATTCAGGCCATTCAGCGTGTGAATGCCTTCGGCCCGTTACCCGCCGGATACGTCGGAAATTCAGTCACCGTGGCCTATACCTTTACTTATGATCAAAGTACGCGGCCGTGATTTCTTCGCAGCTGGACTATAGAACCGAGATAATCGACTGAAATAGAAACAGTTAACTATTTTTGCGAGTGAAATATATTTTTGCGCAGTCAAAATTGGATTTCATACGTCAAACGGAGTGCACAATGGAAGCTTCCCCGAGTTTTGCTACTAAGCAAGCCGTCCGTCTTTTCTTCGCCTTCTTGTTCCTGGCCACGACATTGGCCTCGGCGCAGGACTGGGTTCGTACCGGCACCAATCTGGGTGCGCAAAAAATTCGCCTGGCAGCCGCCGACTTCAAATTGGTCGGCAATGATCCGGCCCTCAGCAGCGCGCAGCTGACCTTCAACCAAGTTCTGTTTTCCGATCTGAACAACGCCGGCATCTTCGACATGGTTTCGAAAAGCATGGCGCCGGCTGTGACTCCTGGATCTCCCTCCGAGATCAATCTCACCCAGTGGAGTTCGCCGCCGGCCAACGCCGCGATGGTCGCTTTCGGCGCCATCGGAGTGCAGAATGGCCAGGTCATTGTGAGCGGCTGGCTGTTCGACGCGAAGAACACTCAATCTCCCCAGGTCCTAGGCCAACGTTATGCGGAAGCGCTGACGCCGGATACAGCTCGCCACATCGCTCATGAATTTGCGGATGCGATTATTGCGCGGCTCGGCGGCGGCATCAACGGAATCGCGGAAAGCAAAATCTATTACATTTCTGATCGCAGCGGTACGAAAGAAGTGTGGGAGATGGACTACGACGGCGCCAACCAGCACCAGGTGACGCACCTCAGCTCCATTTGCCTGTCGCCGCGCATTTCGCCGGATGGTTCCCGGCTGGCATTCGATGAATTGAATTCGCACGGCAGCAACATCCGTATCTATTCCCTGAGCCTGCATCGCATGGTGAATTTTCCGATTCATGATGGAACGGATTATTCGCCAGCATGGGCCCCGGATGGCAACAGCATCGCCTTCTCTTCCTCACGCAGCGGCGACCCGGAAATCTGGATCTCCTCAGCCAGTGGCTTCGGACTGCGCCGCGTCACTGCTTATCGTGGACCGGATGTCTCGCCGGTATTCAATCCTAAGACCGGCAATCAGATTGCGTGGATCAGCGGCCGCACCGGCTTGCCGCAGGTGTACACCATGGAATCAGATGGCACCAATGTGCAGCGCCTAACGGACGGCGGTTATGCAACGTCGCCATCGTGGCAGCCCAACGGGCAGTTTCTGGCATTCGCATGGTCACGGCACTATGGACCCGGCGCTCCCGGCGGGCAGGATATCTACGTGATGGATATTGCCAGCCGCAAGTGGGAGCAATTGACACACGATATCGGTCGCACAGATTTTCCGTCGTGGTCGCCTGATGGCCGCCATATAGTTTTTCAGCGCTCGATGCACGGTCATACCGAAATCTGGACCATGTTGGCGGACGGAACCGGGCAGCAAGCGTTAACCACGGTGGGAAACAGTCAAATGCCGAACTGGAGTTGGAAGTAATCGAGCCGGTGACGAGTAGCACACAACAACCGGTTTATTCGTTCTACACTATTTAACGAAGGAAGGTCCTGAGGAGAATCCATGAAGAACTATAAGAAAAATTCTGCGCTCGCGCTCGCGGCGTTTGCTGTTTTCCTGTTCACCACTGGCTGCCATCATAAGGAGGCCGCAGCACCGGAACCTCCGGCGCCGCCGGCCGAAACCACCCCTGCTCCCACTGCAAGCATTACTGTCACTCCTGACACGATCACTCCTGGCCAAAGCGCTGCTCTGAACTGGACGACCACCAACGCGACCGATGTCTCGATTGATGGAATCGGCGCCGTCGAAACCAGCGGCACCAAGACTGTGAGCCCCACCGACACCACGACCTTCCACCTGGTTGCGCGTGGCGATGGCGGATCGACGGATGCGACGGCAACCTTGACAGTGAGCCAGGCGCCACCGCCGGCCGCTTCTTCGGGAGCGTTGACGGAGTCGGAATTCGAACAGAACGTGAAACCGGTTTTCTTCGATTACGATGCTTACACGATTCGCTCCGATGCGCAGACCACCATTACTCAGGACGCGTCCTTCCTTCAGTCGCATCCCGGTGCGAAGATCCTGATCGCCGGATATTGTGACGATCGCGGATCGGCAGAGTACAACCTGGCACTCGGTCAGAATCGCGCCAACGCTGCAAAGACTGCTTTGGTGCAGGCCGGTGTCGATGCCAGCCGTGTTCGCACCATCAGCTACGGCAAAGAAAAGCAGTTCTGCACGGAAGAGAACGAGTCTTGCTGGCAGCAAAATCGTCGCGCGCAGTTCAGCCTGGATCAGTAGAAGGTTGCTTTGACGAACCAACAATGACGCACATCCGTTCGCGGATCATCAAAAGACTCACCCCTGGCAGCACTTGCATGGACCATCATCCTGCAAGTGCTGCCGTGGATTTTGAAACACTCATCCTACTTGCCGTACACTTTTGTTGGAACCAGAATTCAGGCGTAGTTTGCGCCTAGAGCGGGTGTCGCATGCGTAATTTTCTACGAGTTTCTGCACTTTCAGTTTGCGGTCTGTTGCTGGCCGCCGCGCCCAACGCATTTGCTGTCAATAAAGACATCATTGCGCTGCAGGCCCAGGTGCAACAAATGCAGGACATGATGATGAGCATGCAGCAGGCGAACGACGAGCGTTACGCCACCATGCACAACCTGTTGCAGCAGACATCCGAAAGCGTCGGCAAAGTTGCCTCCCAAGTGGAGGCGATGCAAAAAGCAGCGCAGGACCAACAGGGCTCACAGGGAAATTCGCTGCAACAGCTTTCTGGCCAGATGCAGTCTATGAATGATTCGCTGGATGAGCTGCGTGCGCGCCTCGACAAACTCGATAAAGAAATCAATTCGATCTCGTCGCAGCAATCCTCTATGTCCGCTGGTCAGGGGATGCCGGCCGGTCAATCTGGACAACCGATGGCGGCCAATGGTCAGCCTGGCGCAGATCAGCCGCAGGGCGCATCGGATCAGCCGCCGGCCCCGCAGGCGCCGCCGCTCGATCAGCTGTATCAGTCCGCGGCCAGCGATTACAACGCCGCAAAATATAATCTGTCGAGCCAGGAATTCGCCGACGTTATCAAGTTCTATCCGCAAAGCCAGCAGGCTGCGAATGCCCAGTTCTACATGGGCGAAATCGACTACCGCGCTGGAAATTACAAGAGCGCCATCGACAACTATTCCGCTGTGCTGTCGCAGTATGCCGGTAGCTCGAAAGCTCCCACAGCGCAATTGCGCAAAGCAGAATCGGAGCTGGCGCTGGGACAGAAGGATGCTGGCATCCATGATTTGCGCGCTTTGATTCAGCGCTACCCGCAAACGCCAGAGGCGATGCAGGCGCGCAGCAAGCTGAACGGCATGGGCGTCCACATTTACGCCAAGCCGACCGCGGGCCATCCATAGACGCTGCTCTGCCCACGTTTCATTTACAAGCTTTGCGAGGATTTCAGGATTTTATGACCAAGACAGGCATTCCTTCCACGAATACCGACGCCGACGAAAACAAGGGCGTTGTTGAAGATTCTTCCCCACGCCAACCTGGCAAGCCGCAAGAATCTCAGGAGTCGATGGCCGGACAGCTGGGCCATCGCAATGCCGACGACCTGATCAACGGCAACGATTCCGACTTCCCCGAGCCCGGCGCCACTCCGGAGCACAGCGGCGAGCACAAATAGAGTGATCCGCGATCTGGTGTCAGGCGTATAGTCGCCGATGCATTCGGTGATCCTGCACATCCTCGTCGTTTTATTTCTCGCGACAGTGATTCGATCTACGTTTGGATTTGGCGAAGCGCTGTTTGCTGTGCCTTTGCTGGCGCTTCGCATTCCTCTGACGGTTGCCGCTCCACTGGCTGTGCTGGTCTCCATCACCATCGCCCTCGTTGTTGTGGCGCAGGATTGGCGGCATGTTCACCTGCCCAGCGTCGGCGGATTATTGGTGTCAACCGTTCTCGGCATCCCCGTGGGTCTGCTGTTGCTCAAGGCCGGTAGACCCAACGTCGTGAAAGCTGCTCTCGCGGTCATCCTGATTTGTTTTTCGGTGTATTGTCTGCGCGGGCGAACGTTGTTGCGTTTGCAAAGTGACAGCAAGCGCTGGCTGCTGGCCTGCGGATTTTGTGCCGGCGTACTGGGCGGTGCGTATGGAATGAATGGGCCGCCTCTGGTGCTGTACGGAGCTATGCGGCGCTGGTCCGCGCAACAATTTAGAGCGACACTGCAAGGTTATTTTCTGCCGGCCAGCATTCTGGGAATGACTTCCTTCTGGTTCGCCGGACTCTGGACCTCCACCGTGACGCACGATTATCTGTGGTCGCTGCCGGTTGTACTGCCGGCCATCTGGATTGGTAAAGTCCTCAATCGCCGCCTCGAGGGCGAGCGTTTTCTCCGGTACGTATACGTCGGCCTGGCTGTGGTCGGATGCGTTTTATTGGTGCAGGCAATCCATCCCTGAATCGGCGGTGCGAGATAATAGCGCATGGCCAGCTACCAACCCAATGAACGCACTCGAGTGACACGACTGCCGAAGCGTGCCGTCTACGATCAAGCGCAAGTGCATGCCATCCTCGACGAAGGTTTTTTTTGCCATGTTGGTTTCACCGTCGAGGAGCAGCCCTACGTCATTCCTACCGGCTATGTTCGCGCCGGCGAAAAACTCTACATCCACGGCTCAGCCGCAAGCCGCATGCTGCGCACGGTCGATCAGGGCATCAAGGTCTGCGTGACCGTAACATTGGTCGATGGACTGGTGCTGGCGCGCTCCTCATTTCATCACTCGGTCAACTATCGCTCTGTGGTGGTGCTGGGAACTGCACATCTCGTTCACGATCGCGAACAGAAGATTGATGCGCTGCGCCGCTTTACGAATCACGTTGTCCCCGGCCGATGGGACGAGGCACGGGTGCCGACCGACCAGGAATTGAAAGCTACCAGCGTGCTGGTTTTGCCGATGGATGAAGTCTCCGCAAAGGTGCGCACAGGTCCTCCCATCGACGACGAAGAGGACTACGAAATTCCCATCTGGGCTGGAGTTGTTCCCGTTCATATGCGCGCCGGCGATCCCATCCCTGACGATCGCATCTCACCCGACGCGCCCGACTTCGACATCAAAAGGCTGACACGATTTTCCTAAGTCGAAGACGGAAGATAAACCCGAAGTTTAGTCCTGGCTTGTGGGCAGGCCCCGGACTTTCGTCCGGGGAACCCAATTCAAATCCGAGACGCGCCCTACTGCTTGTCGTATACAGCGGTTCGCTCGTTCGCTCCGTGGACGGGAGTAGAGACATTCGTCAACGTTTTGCCGTCTTTGGAAACGGTCAGCGTGCCCTTAAACAGAGCCTTGCCGTTCATCTTCTCCACAAAGCTGAAGGATCGGCCACTGTTTTTTGTCGCCGCAATCGTCAACCCCGCAGGAACAGTCGGTCCGACCGGGGCTATGTCTTTTCCGTCGAACGTCAGGTCAAGCTTGGCCTTGATCTCCGGAAGAATCCAGGCAATCCCGTTGGGACCGTTCGCAGCAAATTCCATCATGGGAGATGTCGAGCTCTTCACCTTTTCGCTCTTCCATGTGCCCATCAGTCCGCTTGTCCCGGCAATGCGAGTGTAGACCTCTTTGTCGTTGAAAGCGGTGCCATTTGGACTGGTGCCCGAAGAAAGCACGGTCATCGTTTTTCCATCCGCAGAAACCTGCATGATGTCGGTACTCAGCAGCTTGTCTTTCATACGTTCTTCCGTGGTCCAAGTAGAGCGTTCCGTCTGTTTCCATGTGACCGTTGAATCGAAGGGCGTAGTGTAGGGCCGTCCATCGGTTTTGAAGGTGTAGGATCCCGCCGCTGTGGTTTCCTTGATTGCGCCGTCCGGAGCTGCGGAATAGGTGACAGTATCTCCCGTTAAATGGCTCTTGGCCTGATTCAATTTCCAGGTGCCGACAAAAGCGCTTTGCGCTTGCGCAAGCGTGCAGGAACAGAGGACGGCCAACATACAGCCGGATGCGATTCGAAGTTTCATTGTGAAGGTACCTCCAGGTGGTGTCATCAATTCGGAGAATGATGCCAAACGGTGGGGTGGGTTCCGCGTCGTGTCCGGCCTGATCGCTGCGATTATATCGACCCCGCGCAAATACTAAAAAGGCAATCGGATCAGACCCTGGATTTCAGTCCGCAATCGCTACCTCATCGGGCTTCGCATGCTAGAGTCGATTTTGTGGCTAGATTCCCTCAGGATTTGCATCGCTCAAGCAATAAGCCAGGAACCGCGAGCGGCCAGCCAATACGCATCATGGCAAAGCACGACGATTCCACCCATCAACTCGATCACGCGGAGATCGTGAGCGGACGATGGCTGGTGAAGGCAATTCTGGTTGTTCTGGCGCTTGCCGGCGTTGCGCTTTATCTGACCGTTTGCCTTCTGTTCTATCAAGGGCAGTGGCAGTTCGCTTTCTTTCCGCCGAAAACACTTCAGCTGAGCGCGGCATCTGTCGCCGCCAGCAGCGGACTTCCGATCACAGACGTTCGCTTCGACACAACTGAAGAAGGCGTCGAGCGATTGGATGGCTGGTGGATTCCCTCTCCAGCGTCGGCGACAGCGCCCCTTTCGCATTTCGCAGTTCTCTTCTGCCCCAACGGCCATACCGATCTGCCCGCAAACGTCGACGCACTCAAAGCGTTTCACGCGCTCGGGGTGAATGTATTCGCATTCGACTATCAGGGATTCGGTAACAGCCAGGCGGGACATCCCTCGCAGCAGAAGGCCTACGCCAATGGCGCCGCGGCTTTGAATTACCTGATAAGCCTTCGGCATATTCCAGCGGGTCATATTGTGATTTACGGCGCTCGCCTGGGAGCTGCCGTGGCCGCGCACATTGCGCAGAATTCCCCGAACATCGCCGGCCTTATCCTGGAAGATCCGCAGCCATCGCTCGCAAAGGAAATCAAACGCGAGCAGCATATTCACCTGCTGCCCATGTGGCTGGTCTTTCGGGATCGATTCGATATCTCAGGAATTCTTCCGTCATTGAAAATGCCAAAACTCATTCTGACCACGCCTGGCATGCGATCCTATGCCTCGGGCGCGGACCGGGTATACGGCGATGCCGCGTCGCCCAAACAGCAAGCGGCAATCACCGAGCCAAGTCAGCCCGTGTATGCGCAGTCCGAATGGCGTAGAGCAGTCGGTGATTTTCTCGGCACGCTCGCCAATCAGCCAGCCAGTCCCGCCGCTCCAGCCCGTACCCTAAAATAGCTTGAGGCCTCATGCATATGCCGATCGACACCGAAGAGCAGTTGGAAGATAAGTTGTCCCAGCCGACGCCAGATGACGTCGCTGCCATGCGCGCACTGCAAGGAGACATCCTCGTGCTGGGTGTCGGCGGAAAAATGGGACCCAGTCTCGCGCGCCTGATGCAACGCTCCATCGATGCGGCCGGCGTCCAGAAAAAAGTGATCGCCGTTGCGCGCTTTACCGATCCGGCTCTGCCTGCGGCACTGCAGGCGGATGGGATTGAAACTATAACCACCGATCTGCTCGACGATGGTGCGCTCGATCGTTTGCCCGATGTGCCTAACGTCATTTTTATGGCGGCAAGAAAATTTGGGACGACAGGCGTTGAATATCTCAGCTGGGCAATGAACACGCAGCTTCCTTCGCTGGTCGCCAGCCGCTATCGCAATTCGCGGATCGTCTGCTTCTCGAGTGGCAACATTTACCCGCTTCGCCCGCTGCATCTTGGGGGAGCCGTGGAAGAGACACCCGCCGATGCTCATGGCGAGTACGCCCAATCCGTTCTTGGCCGCGAGCGCATCTTCGAGTACGGTTCGCATCGCTGGGGCACGCCGGTTACACTGCTACGTCTGAACTATGCTGTCGACCTTCGCTATGGCGTGCTCTCGGATATTGGCACTGCTGTATTTCAGCGTCAGCCGCTTGATATTCGCACGCCCGCGCTGAATGCTATCTGGCAACGCGACGCAAATTCAGTCTGCTTTCGCACCTTCGAGTATTGCCAGTCGCCGCCGTTCATCTTGAATCTCACCGGGCCGGAAACATTGAGCATTCGCTGGATCGCTGAAGAGTTCGGTAAACATTTCGGATGCGAGCCAATTTTCGTCGGCGAAGAAACGAACTCAGCTTATCTGAGCAACGCGGCGAAGCAGCACCAACTCTTCGGCTATCCTACGGTCACGCCGAATCAAATGATTGCATGGACCGCTCATTGGATTGCAGGCGGCAAAAGAAACCTGGGTAAGCCCACACATTTTCAGACGCGAGATGGAAAGTACTGATGACTCTACGAGAGAAGTTCAAAAGCGGCCTTGTCATTCCTGCCCACCCGCTCGCACTGAACAGCGCGCGAAAGCTGGATGAACGTCGTCAGCGCGCGCTCACGCGATACTATCGTGCTGCTGGAGCTGGTGGCGTCGCGGTCGGCGTGCACACAACTCAATTCGCAATTCGCAAGGTGGGATTGCTGCAGCCCGTGCTGGAACTCGCGGCGGAAGAGGTTCGCGGATCAGAAATTGTAAAGATCGCGGGAGTGGTCGGCCCTGTCGCCTCTGCGGTTGCGGAGGCCGAACTAGCGCGCTCGCTGGGCTACGATGCTGCGCTGCTCAGCATGGGCGGACTGCAATCTCTGACTCTGGACGAACAACTGGAGCGCGCCAAAACCATCGCTGCCATTCTGCCCATCGTCGGCTTTTATCTGCAGCCGCTCGCCGGCGGACAGATTTTTCCCTATCGCTTCTGGCGCAAGTTCGTCGAGATTGAAAATATTGTTGCCATCAAAATGGCGCCGTTCAACCGATATCAAACGATTGATGTGATCCGTGCTGTGCTCGATGCCGGTCGCGAAAATGAGATTGCACTTTATACCGGAAACGACGACAACATCCTGATTGATCTGCTGACAGAATTTAATTTTGGCGACAATAGTGCTCGCATCGTGGGGGGTCTGCTCGGACACTGGGCGGTCTGGACCAAAACAGCGGTTGCGCATTTGGAGCTGGCAAAACAATCGCGCGGACCGATCGCTGCCGATCACCTGACGCTTGCCCAGCAAATCACCGATGCCAATGCGGCCTTCTTTGACGCCGCCAACACTTTCGCCGGCTGCATCGCGGGCATTCATGAGGTACTGCGTCGTCAGGGTCTGCTCGAAGGTATCTGGTGCCTCGATCCGAAAGAAAGTATGTCGCCGGGCCAGAGCGAAGAGATCGATCGCGTATATCGCGCCTATCCCCAGTTGAACGACGACGCATTTGTCGCGCAGCATCTCGACGAGTGGCTTCGATGATTCTCTTCGCAGACCTCGAAAGGAAATCACGTTGCGAGTAGGCATCATCGGCACCGGCGCCATGTCGCACAAACATGCCCAGGCCTTGCGAAATATCGGCTATGAGCTGACGGTCTGCACCAACACCTCCGCTGAAAAAGGTCGCGCCTTCGCGGAAGCCACCGGAGCGGAGTTCGTCTCGAACTATGACAAGCTCATCCGTCATCCGCGCGTCGATGTTGTCGATATCTGCACGCTGCCCGGCTTCCGCCTGCCCGCTGTGGAACTGAGCGCGAAAGCAAAGAAGCATGTCCTGGTGGAGAAGCCCATCGCCACCAATCTTGAAACAGCGCGCAAGATGATGGAAGCCGCAAGCGGCGCGGGTATCCAACTCGGCGTGGTCAGCCAGCACCGCTTCGACGACTCAACAAAATTCCTGAAGCAGGCGATTGCCGACGGGCGCCTTGGGAAAATTATTCAGGCCGACGCTTACGTCAAGTGGTATCGCTCCGCGGAGTACTACAGTCGCCCGATCAAGGGCAGTTGGGCCGGTGAAGGCGGCGGTGCGCTCATCAATCAGGCGATCCATCAACTTGACGTGCTTTTATATTTGATGGGCCCAATCGACCGCGTGTCGGCCGCATGGCAGTTAGGCGCGGCGCACCAGATCGAATCGGAAGATGTGGTGAACGCGCTGATCGGATATGCAAGCGGTGCAACCGGCGTGCTGCAGGCCTCGACCGCGCTGTGGCCCGGATATCCGGAACGAATTGAGATACACGGAACCAAGGGATCTGCGATCGTCACCGGCGACAAGCTAACACGATGGGATGTTCAGGATGACAGTGGCGAGCCCGCGCCCATTGATCACGCTTTGGCCTCCGGCGCTTCCGATCCTATGGCGATTTCTACGCTGACGCTCGAGCGCCAATTTCTGGATTTTGGCGAGGCCTGCGCCACCGGACGCGCGCCGCTGGTCTCGGCGGTTGAGGGATATCGCGCGCTCCAGGCCGTGGTTAGCATCTACGAATCTTGCCGCCAGGGTCGCGCTGTCGATATCGATCCCCTTCCCCATGAAATCGAACGGCGCGCGACACGGTCGAGGTCACAATGAAATCACGATCGATTACAGGACGCGATCCAGCCACCGGCAATATTCTCGAGGTCATTATCGAGAATGGCCGCATCCGTGCCATTATTCCCAGCCCGATTGAAGAGGCCCCGTGGCTTTCGCCCGGTTTCATTGATCTGCAGGTGAATGGTTATCTCGGCAGCGATGCAAATGCAGACGACGTCGATCCCGATGTCATCCTAGCCTTGACGAAAACAATGCTGGCGCTGGGAGTGACGACATTTCTTCCTACTGTCATCACGGCTTCCGAGGAAAAAATCATTCGCGCGCTGCGGGCCATTGCCGACGCAAGACACGCGAATCCGGTCGTGGCTCATGCCATTCCGTTTGTGCATGTGGAAGGCCCGTTCATTTCGCCGAATGATGGTCCCCGCGGCGCCCACGATCGCGAGCAGGTTCGTCCAGCAAATCTTACAGAGTTCGAACGTTGGCAGGCGGCATGCGATGGTCTTGTCGGCATGGTCACGGTATCGCCTCACGATGACGCCGCTCTCGCGTTGATTTCTACGTTGGCCGATAAAGGGATCGTCGTCGCCATCGGGCACAGCCATGCAACGCCGGCGCAGATTCATGCAGCGGCCGACGCCGGAGCGACTCTCTCCACCCATCTTGGTAATGGACTTGGCAGTCCTCTTCCGCGTCATCCGAACCTGCTGTGGGCGCAGCTTGCGGAAGATCGCCTCGCCGCCACATTCATCGCCGACGGTCATCATCTTCCCACCGACACGCTCAAGTCGATGTTGCGCGCAAAAACTATCGGGCGAAGTATTCTCGTCTCGGATGTTGTGTCGCTGGGTGGCATGCCTGTCGGCGTCTATCAGGCAAACGTCGGTGGTGCGGTGGAGGTAACGGAAGATGGACGCGTCATCAGCGCCTCCGGCGGCAGCTTTCTTGCTGGCGCTTATCGCCCCCTGCCAGTCGGGATCGCGCATGCCGCTTCCATCGACGGTGTTTCGCTCGGCGGCGCAATCCAGATGGCGACGGAAAACCCGGGCCACTTTGTCGGCCGAAATGGAACCCTGCACATTGGCGCCGACGCCGACCTTGTTCTTTTTGATTGGTTGCCGCAACAACCGGTCACAAGCGCGCTCGAAATACGAGCGGTGTATGTCGCAGGCGAAGAAGTCGCGTGACGATTATTGTGCCGTCCAGCCGCCATCGATCGGCAGCGACGCACCGGTGATATTGGCCGCTGCGGGCGAGCAAAGAAAGATTGCGAGCGCAGCAATGTCCTCCACCGTTGTGAACTTTTCCGTAGGCTGCTTTTCTCGCAGCAGTTCGCGTGTGGCTTCTTCGTTTGTGGCTCCACTCTGCCGGGCGCGATCATCGATCTGCTGCTCGACCAACGGGGTCAGCACAAATCCTGGGCAAATTGCGTTGCAGGTAATTCCGCGCGTGGCATTTTCCAGCGCGACCACTTTTGTCAGGCCCACCAAGCCATGTTTGGCCGCAACGTACGCCGCTTTGTGGATGGAAGCAACAAGTCCGTGCGTGGAAGCGATATTGATGATCCGGCCCCAACCGCGCTTCTGCATTCCCGGCAACACGGCGCGAATGGTGTGAAATGCAGCCGAAAGATTGATCGCGAGAATGGCGTCCCATCGATCCGGAGGAAATTCTTCGACGGGCGCGACATGTTGGATCCCTGCATTGTTGATCAGGATGTCGACCGCGCCAAATCGCGTCTCTGCTGCTTCCATCAGCGCGGCGCATTGCTTCGGATTGGCAAGGTCAGCAGGATGAAACAGGACGTCAGTTTCGCGCTGCAGACGAGACACCAGCAAGTCTGCCTCTTGCGGAGTCGCAATTCCGTTGATGGCAATCCGGCATCCTGCCGCGGCAAAAGCCTGCGCTATTCCTAGGCCGATCCCGGAGGTTGCCCCAGTTATCAATGCGGTATGATCGCGAAGCACGAGGCACTCTCCCAGCGAAGCGGTCGCCGATCCATATCTTATCAACCGCTTCGTTGTGGAGCGTCTAGATCAGTTTCGTATCGGGTGCAGGTTCCACGTGCTTGCCGGGCGGCAGGGCGTTCTTCCATGGGCGATAGATGTAGATTCCGATCAGCAGGATGTGAATGCCAATATAGGTCACGTATGTTGCCAGGAGAAATAGCGCGCCGCGACTGGTGAATTCCATTCCGACGACCAGCAGCGCTCCAAGGATGAGCGTGATGGCGCCCAGCCAAGCGCAGCGCTTTTCTCTCCCGCGGATGATCGCGCAGATGCGACGCAAAACGCAGGTCCCATCCGCCCCAGATCAATCCTTGAAGGCCTGCAAGAACGGCCAGCATCTGCACCGAGCCCCACGGGCTCAGCCAAAAAAACAATCCCGCACCCATCGCCAGCGCCGCAAAGAATAGATAGAAGTGTAGTTCTCGCCGATGTCCGTGATGCAGCGCCAATCCACCAATGGCGTCGATGACGCCGATCAGCAACAGGCCGGCTGCTGTGAGCAAGACTGCTACCACAGTGCCCGTCGCCTCAAACACAATGTTGGTCATCGTGGATCGAACCCAAAAGAGTGCAAGACCCAACGCAATCATCAAAATGCCTTGAGCGACCAAAATCGTGGTGTGGATTTTCGCTTCCCTGACCATACGCAGTCCCCCTGTGGGTTTTCCTACCCGCGATGATACAGTTCCTCACGCTTGAATGTAATTACGGGACAAGGCGCGGAGCGGATCAACCCATAGGCAACGCCCGCCGGCATGAAAGCGGCAAGCTTCCGGCCTCGTTCGGCACCCAACACAATCAGGTCTGCCTTGGTCGCGATCACGCGGCGAACAATCGCTTCCACCGGTTCGCCATAGACGCGATGCACGGTCACTTTACTGTCGGAGCCCTTCAGCGCCTCAGCGAACAGGTCTGACTGCGTTTGTATTTCTTTGTCGAGCGAGTTTCCAGGCAGGTCGTTGATTTCGTCAATCGCATGGACGAGCTGCACATGCGCATGCAGTTCTCGAGCTAACGAAGCCGCGTAGAGCAGCGCAGCCTCAGATGGGTGCTGCACGACGGTCGCGTACACAATCGTCCGCAAGTGCGAGGTTCTTTTGAGCGATGTTCGCGCAACTGGGCCCCACGGTCAGCACCGGGCAAGACACTTTGCGCAGGATCGCTTCCGCCGTCGATCCCAGAATCAGCCGCTCCAGACCATGGGCTCCGTGCGTGCCGGTCACCAGCAGACTCGGCTTCTCCTGCTGGACCAGCGCCTCGAGCGCATCCGCGACCGGACCTTCGGACAGGATGGCGCGAGCCTGAATCCCTCGACGCCGCAACTGGTTCGTCAGCTGCTCCAGGTCTTCTGCCATCGCCTGCCCAATCTCGGGCGCGGCGAATACCGCTGTCGCATCCGGATGGGTCGCGTTGCCTGCGCTCACCACGTGGGTCAGCAGCAATTCCTTGCCATAGAGATTGACCAGGTCTTCCGCGTAGGAGAGGGCTGCAATGGACGATCTGGAAAAATCCGTGGCGACTAGAATTTTTTCAAAGGCGGGAATAGATTTTTTGGGTTCAATGGTGACGCCTGCGTGCATGGACTGTGCCATAAGCTACCTCCCTCGACGGAGTGTCCCTGATATAAGGCTGAACCGAGCCATGCCTTGCGGGCGGTGATGGGCGGTACATGTGCAAGTGATGGGCATCACTTTTGACTTGGGAACGGAGGTACCGTCGAATTCCATGACAGCGATGATCTTCGGTGCGGGTGATCGCCAAGGTTCATGTTGCGCGACGGACTCTAGACGGTTTCAAATTCCGCGCTGACCATATCTTCGATGAATCTCGGATCGTCGTGGAAACGGTGCTGGTATATAGCGCCGTTATGGCGGGAGACAGGCGTGCCCTGCAGCAACTTCGCAACCACGTCGGCCGCAGTGTAGGTAGATTGCCCGGGAGGAAGAAACAAGGGCACGTTGACCAGATCATCGCCAGCCGTCACAATTCCCTGCTCGGTCCGGCTGCCATTTCTCACCTGGGGGTAGCCGATATTTGCTAATAGCGCATTGCAAAGACATTTTCTTCCGGCCGAATCGTCCGCGCTGCCGCCCTTGGCTACATACAGACTCGCTGGCTCTGCCGCACAGCGATATCCGATGGTTCCCTCTGGAGTTCGATAGGGTTCGTGCAAAAATCCAAGGTCGCAAATACGCGGTCTCGCGGCATAAATGTCGGGCTCAGAGCCGGTGCCTCTCAGGCAAGCCACTTTAAATGGAAAACGTGTCGGCGACGCCAGCGGATCGGTAAAGACATTCGCCTCGCCCGCAATCGCTTTCTGCAGCAACGCGCGCTTGTAATCTTCTCGCAGGCCCGACTCTTCTGCGAATTCAAATGCCGTTCCTACCTGGACCCCCGCGGCTCCCTGCGTTAACGCCTCGCGCAATTTTTCAGGATGTCCGTAGCCTCCGGCCAACCAGAAGGGCACTCCCAACTCACACAGCTTCGCAATGTCGATTGCATCGCGCTCACCATAAATCGGCTCGCCTGCATTCGACAATTGCATCTTGCCCCGCGGCGGAGCATTGTGGCCGCCTGCAGTTTTCATCTCCACCACCAGCCCGTCGACTCGGCCATTGGCCTTCTTCACCATCGTGGTCGCCAACGTGTTGGAAGACACAATCGCGAAAAAGTTCGGCCGCGCGAGAGGGCCTAGTTCACACTCCATGTAGTCTCGCGGATTGAAGTGGGCGGTCGTATCGTCAGCATCGAGCGCGCCGGTTACATGAATCGTGTACTCCGCTTCTCGATGCTCGACGTATCCATCCAGCAGGCCGGGAATCTTCAGGGGAATCCCGGCGCCCATGATGACCGTTCCAACTCCCGCCAACATGGCGCCATAAATTGTGGAGAGATGCGCTGTCTGAATTTTTTCCAGATAGTTGATCCCAACAGGATGCTTGTGTCCTTCGCGCGCAAGAAACACTTCGACAAAATTGCTGACAATATCCAGCTCAATCAATGCACGCGGATTGTCTTTTGCATGGCGAGGTACGGGCAGATAGGGTGTCCGTTCACTTTTTCCGCCAGCAATGTAATACCGCTGCCAAATGCGCTCCGCCATTGCAGAAAATGGAAACGCATCTAAGCCGCGACGCATGTGTCCACCGGGATCGCCATCCTGCAATCGCCGCGCAAGAATTTGATCGAGAGCTGTTCCGGAAACAACGCCAAGTTGGCCGAGACGAGAGACGGCATTCGCCAGGCGCCAATTCGACACGCCTGCGCCCATGCCGCCTTGAATGATCAGGGGAGATGAATTCATCGCGAGTCCATTCTTGCACTCTGCGCATCGCGAACGTGTTTTACTTTTGTAATCTTCAGCACCATGGTTTCCGCATCGACAACATCGGTTCTGCTTGTCTCCAAGCAGACACCTTCGGACAAATTCTGCGATGTGATCTTCATCACTGCGTGCCCCGGTTTGAATCGTTACCGTTGGGAATAGTAAAGCGGTCCTGCAGCCCTCCCCGCATCACTCCAGGCTGTAAGGGCCGGATCTGCAGGCGCAAACTGGTAGGCGACGGCATGAAAAAAATTGTGATCATTGGCGGAGGGATTACCGGGCTGGCCACCGCTTATTATCTGCAGCAATATGCCAGCGCCGCGATCGACACCACGTTGATTGAGAGTTCACCCCGGCTTGGCGGAAAAATTCTGTCGGCCCGTCAGGATGGCTTTACGGTCGAATGCGGACCCGATTCCTTCATCACACAAAAACCTGCAGCGATCACACTCTGTCGCGATCTTGGGCTCGCAGATCAGCTCATCGGTTCCAGCATCGGCAAACCAACCTATGTCTGGAATCGGGGCGATCTGCATCCCATTCCAGAAGGCATGATGCTCATGGCCCCCACCATGATGCTTCCCTTCCTGCGTTCGCGGCTCATCTCCTGGCGTGGCAAATTGCGTATGGGGATGGAACTGTTGATTCCGCGCCGCGAGGAAACCGGAGACGAAAGTCTGGCCAGTTTCACGCGACGTCGCTTGGGTGGCGAGGCACTGGAAAAAATTGCGGCTCCTTTGATGGCCGGCATCTTTGCTGCCGATCCTGAAAAACTCGGCCTGCAAAGTACATTCCCCATGTTTCTGGAGATGGAGAAGCAGCACGGCAGTCTACTGCGCGGAATCCTCAAGAGAAATCGCGCCAAAGCTCGCAATTCTGCTCCTGTTGGCTCCAAGCCTAAGCCCTCCCCCATGTTCATGACGCTGAAAGGTGGCTTGCAGCAGCTTGTCGATGCATTGGTCGGCTGCCTGAAGTTGGAAACAGTTTTGCTTGATCGCACAGTCGTCTGCGTCAATCGCGTGCTCGATCGGTATCAGATCGATCTGAACGATGGCACGCGCCTCTGGGCCGATGAAGTCGTCTTCGCAACTCCGGCAGACGTGACCGCTGACCTGGTTCGCGGCCTGGATCCTGTGCTGGCGTTCAAACTGCGCGCGATTCACTACGTCTCCACCGCGACGGTTTCACTCGCATTCAAACGCAGCGAGTTGAAGACGCCGCTGCATGGTACGGGCTTCCTTGTGCCGCATTCTGCAAAGCGCAGAATCACGGCCTGCTCCTGGTCGTCACAGAAGTTTTCTCATCGCGCGCCCGACGATTGCGAATTGATTCGCGTCTTCATCGGTGGCGCCCGCGCAGAATTTCTTGCGGAGCAGGATGACGCTGCCCTGATTCAAATCGCGCGCGAGGAACTACACACCATTATGGGTATCGACGCGGAGCCTGTACTCGCCAAGGCCTATCGCTGGTCGAAAGCAAATCCGCAATATGACGTGGGTCACGGAACTCGGATCGCAGAAATCGAACGCCTCGCCGCCTGGCATCCTGGATTGCATTTGGCTGGCGCGGCCTACCACGGCGCCGGAATTCCAGACTGCATCTCGAGCGGCATGAAGACCGCCAACAAAATTGCAAACAGCCTCACGAATCCCGAGCCGGTGGACGAACCTGCGCCTCTCGCCGCTTCCGTTCCTCGCAAGGAGAAGATGACTTATGACATCCGTCGATATTCGAACGCTCGTTACCAGCACACCCCGGCCTTCCCATCGGCCCTCGGCCCACGACTACTCAAAGAATCCCATGCTGGTGTATTGGGAGATGACACAGGCTTGCGCTTTGGCCTGTCGCCACTGTCGCGCCGAAGCCGTTTCTGATCCTCACCCGGATCAGTTGACCAACGCAGAGAGCAAGGATCTGCTGCGCCAGATTGCCGCCTTCGACAAGCCGCATCTCATTTTGACTGGCGGCGATCCGCTCAAGCGCGCCGACATTTTCGAGTTGATTGATGAAGCGCGCGGCCTTGGACTGACCGTCTCGATCACACCAAGCGCGACACCGGAGCTGACTCGCGAGGTGCTGGAAAAGTTGAAAGCTCACGGCATCGACAGCCTTGGCCTGAGTCTCGATGGTTCGACCGCCGCGCGTCATGAAGCAGTTCGTGGCGTTCCCGGCTGTTTTGACTGGACGATCCGCGCCATGAAAGATGCCGGCGAATTAGGATTTCCTATTCAGGTGAACACCCTTGTCTCAGAGGAAACTGCGGACGATCTGCCCGCCATTTTTGAGCTGCTGAAATCCATGAAGGTGATGCGCTGGAGTCTTTTCTTCCTGATCGCCGTCGGCCGCGGCAAAACGCTGCAGCCGGTTTCGCCCGAGCATGGCGAAGAGCTGATGCGCTGGATTTACGATCTCTCCCGCACCGCGCCCTTTCAGGTCAAAACAACCGAAGCGCCATCCTATCGGCGCATTGCGTTAACCGAGATGCGCCGCGAGGGAATGTCCGCGCAGGAGATCGAGCGCACGCCTGTCTATCGTGGATTTGGCATTCGCGACGGCCACGGCATCATGTTCGTCTCCAACCAGGGCGATGTGTATCCCGCGGGATTTCTGCCACTCGCCGTCGGCAGCATTCGCAACGATAGCCTGGCGAATATCTATCGCAACTCGCCCATTTTTCGCGGCCTGCATGCGCCCAGCCAGTTCAAGGGCAAGTGTGGATATTGCGAATACTCCGCTCTCTGCGGCGGCTCCCGTGCCCGCGCCTTCGCCTACACCGGCGATCCGCTCGCCAGCGATCCCTTCTGCCCCTACGAGCCCAAGACACTCCCCCACGGCGAAGGTATGTAGCAAAATGATGGTGTTCGGCCTTAGTCTTTAAGGTCAGAGATCACCCATCCTGTTGTTGGAGGAGTCTAGGTTCGTAACTTCGATATGAACCGCTGCAGCAGAGATGTCGTGCAAATGCAGATGAATTGCCGAATCTCTTCTACGAATGGGCAGTTCAGGCGGCGAATTGACTCCGCCATTAAAACCAACCTTGGCGTGACGAAACAAAACTTCGATCAAGGCTCCACTAACCCCGACGAGTACGACCGTTCCGGGCGACAGATATACCCACATTCCTGTGGGTATCTGGCGCAGGAAGTCACGAACAATCTCGAACCTGGCAAACCAGTCGAGAGTGAACACGCAGCAATCCCAAAGTCCACAAATACTCATAGCGGTGACCCCGGTTCGTAGGTGG
This sequence comes from uncultured Acidobacteriota bacterium, assembly GCA_963774515.1. Classification (GTDB taxonomy): domain Bacteria; phylum Acidobacteriota; class Terriglobia; order Terriglobales; family Acidobacteriaceae; genus JAKAAZ01. The sequence goes on from CAVZFK010000010.1 coordinate 256,422, forward strand.
CTCATGCGGCTCCTTAAATTTTTTCGCAGGAAGATAGAACTCATAACAAAGGCCCGTCGATTAAATCGACGAGCCCTGGAGTTGTGGTCATTTCTCCTACTGTCTTAATTCTAGCGAACCGGACTGGATTAGCACGCCATCGCGCATTGGCTCTATCTCGTTTTATTTCAAAGAGTTGCCCAATCTTTCGCAAATAAATCTTTGACGAATCCGTAACTACGCCAAAAACTTCCGCCCAAAGGGTTACTTTGGGGCGATCGCTAGCGTCAAAAAGAAGCTTGGGTGCCCCATCCTTGCGCAGCAAGAGTGGGAGAGAACAATGCCCGCACTGTGAAACCGCGTTATGTATTCTTCCCCGCGATCGGCAGATGAAAATCGCTCATCTCTCCCACGGGAAGAATCATGCGCAATGAGTTTAAGATCGACAACAAATCGATCACCTCCTGCGCAATCGCACCCTGAATCGGGGTCAAATACCCAAGTGACGCAGCGCACATTCCGGCCAGGCTCAGCAGCATCCCACCGACCGCGCTGGTCAGCGCAATGCGCCGCATGCGACGGCCAATGTGCATCAGTTCATCTACGCCTGCCAGCGACGATTGCAGAATCACCGCTCCCGCCGCTTCCGTCGTAATATCGCTGTTCACGCCCAGCGCCACGCCCGCGGTTGCCGCCATCATGGCAGGTGCGTCGTTGATGCCATCGCCCAGATACAGTGTGGGCGACATCGCCGTCATGCGCCGCACAATGCCCAGCTTCTGCTCCGGGCTCATGCCGCCGTAGACGCTCTTCAGGCCCATGGTGCTGGCAAATTGTTCCACCTCCGCCGGGCGATCGCCGGAGAGCAGAATGATCTCCTCAATGGCGTGCTTCGGACCCAGGTGCGCAAGAAACGGCTGGCTCTCGCCGCGCGGCTCATCTAGAAATCGAAGCAGCCCGGCTAGCTCGCCATCGCGCAGCAACACGCACTCCAGTCCCGGCACGGTTGGCGGCAAGCGGCTCGCCAGCGTTTCATCAATCCGTCCGCGACCGGTCAACGTCCACTCGTGAGTGTGAATCTGTCCCGTCAATCCTGTGCCGGGTGCTTCGGAAACTTCTCCCGCGCTGATCAGCGGAATCTGCGCCCCATCAGCGGCATCGAGCACCGCCTTCGCCAGCGGATGTTTCGAGTACCGCTCCAGACTGGCGGCGAACTGCAGCAAGGTTTCCTGCGGGATCGAGCTCAGCGAAATGACTTCGGTCAAACTCGGCTCGCCGTAGGTGAGCGTTCCCGTCTTATCGACGATCAAGATTTTGCAGGAATCCAGCTTCTCTAAAATGGAGGGATCTTTAATCACGATGCCGTATCGTGCCCCGACAGAAATCGCGCCGATAATCGCCACTGGAATCGCAATCAGCAGCGGGCACGGCGTTGCAATCACCAGCACCGCGAGAAAGCGCTCCGCATGTCCGCTGAAAAACCAGCTTGCTGCCGCAATCAACACCGCGAGCGGCGTGTACCACGTTCCGATGCGATCGCCCAGTCGCCGAATTGCCGGACGATCTTCTTCCGATGCGTGCAGTACTTCGACGATCTTGGCATAGCGCGAATCCTTCGCGATTTTTGTTGCACTGATCGTCAGCGCGGAATTTCCATTGATCGCTCCGGACAGTACCGTTGTCCCCGGCGCCTTCTCCATCAAATATGGCTCGCCGGTCAGGTAGGACTCATCCATGCTGCCCAGGCCGTCCATCACAATTCCATCCACCGGGCATAGCTCGTGGGGATACAGCATGACCAGATCGCCGACGGCAATCTCTCCGCTGGGGACATCCACGACCGCACGATTTGCGTTGACCCTGTGCGCCACCTCCGGCATGCGCTTTCGCCAACGCGCCTAGCACCGACGATGCGCGACGAGTTGCATACGTCTCCAGTGTTTGTCCTCCGGAAAGCATCAGGATCACAATCGCCGCGACCCAATACTCGTGCAGGATGAGAGCGGTGACGATGGAAATGGCGGCCAGCAGATCGACGCTGAAATTGCCCCGCGCCATCTCTCCGATCAGCTCAAACAGTATGGGCAGGCACGACCCGAGAATTCCCACCAGCAGCAGCTTGTCTACCGTGGCCGAGGAAGAAGGCGCGACGAATTTTGCTATGAACGCTGCCGTCATGGCAACGGAAGTGAGGATGAGGACGACGGTCTGCCAATGAATCGAATCAAACCATTTGGCTGGAGCGGTGGTCACGCGCATCAATGGGACCCCTCAATGGTTTGTTTCTTGCGCGGGCGAAGCGAAGACGGAAAAGGTTTACGCAGGCTTCAGGTATATCTTTGAGCGTCACCGCATGCAGTGATGCAGGTCACTCCAGAGGCGCTAGAATCGCTGTTCTTTTGGCTGAGTTTTGGCGCATACTGGAAGGTAGTCTCGAAGTTGATTTGCAGGAGATTTTCAGTGCAGAAAAATTCTGTTGGAGTCCGCGTTGCCATCGCCACAGTCGTTATCGTTGGCACCATCTTGTATCTGGCCGTGACCGGCGTCCGCGCCAACAAAAGCTATTACGTCACCATTCAGGAATTGCAGTCGATGGGCAACCGCGCCTACTCGCGCCATCTGCGGGTGGCCGGGAACGTTGAACCGGGCTCAATTCAGCGCGACGGCGCACATGCGCAGTTCGTTCTGGTTGAGCAGGGCCGCAAGCTTACTGTCAACTACACCGGCGGCGATCCTCCGCCCGACACGTTTAAAGACAATGCGCAAGCGCTGGCCGTCGGCATGTACGGTCGCGATGGAGTCTTTCATGCCAGCCAGATTCAGGCCAAATGCGCGTCCAAATATGCCCCTGCCAAGCCGGGCGAAAAGCCGACGCAATCTGCGTCCATGGCGCAGCCCCAGTGAATCCTGGCGTTGCATCGGTCGCATTGGTTCTGTAGTAGACTTTCGGAAACTATTCAGACAGTCGTAAAAAGTTTGTAGAAGATAGCAGCACGACGCACAGCAGGCTTTGGCTCTCGCTATGAAAAAAACTCTCTTGATCGGATTACCGCTGGCACTGGTTCTGTTGTCGGTCGGGTTATATCAAGCCATTTGGGTGGCGCCCACCGAGGCCACCATGGGCGAAATCCAGCGCATCTTCTACTACCATTTCCCGTCCGCCATCATGGCGCTGCTGTTTCCCTACATCAATTTCATCGCCTCGCTGGTTTTTCTTTCGACGCGGAATTCCAATCCGCTGCGCGCCCAAAAGGCCGACGCTCTCGCTCTTGCTTCCGCAGAGATGACGCTGATCTTCTGCAGCATCGGGCTTGCCACCGGCATGTTGTGGGCACGTCCTGTGTGGGGGATCTGGTGGACCTGGGATGAACGCCTCACCAGCTTCCTGATGTTGTGGTTGATCTACGTCAGCTACCTGCTGCTTCGCCGCTTTACCGCCGGAGGCCAGACGCAAACCCTCGCCGCGGTGTTGTCGATCTTCGCGGCGATCGATGTTCCCATCGTTTATATGTCGATTCGCTGGTGGCGCACGCAGCATCCTTCGCCGGTGATCGGCGGCGGCGCCAATTCCGGGCTCGATCCCAGCATGTGGCCGGCAGTCTGGTGGAACCTGGCAGGATGGTTTGTGTGGGGTGTGATGCTGGTAACACTGCGCTACAAGCTGGAACGGAAACGCCAGATGGCGCACGAAGCTTCTGTCATGCAAGCTCTCGCGGCAAATTAAGGCAACGCTACGACGGGTGAAGTTCGCTGCTCCGAACGGCATTGGCCTGCCGACGTGCAGGCACATGTTCCGCTACATCCGACGCGTTCGGACGATTCCATCCACGCCACGATTTGCTTCTTCGCCACGCCCATCAGCAGCGGCAACGCGGCCGTCACTTCCGCAGACATCTCCAAGCCCCACGCGGTACTCGCCGGTTCGACTCCCAGCAAAATCACTTCGTGCGGCGGATTCCCTAAAAGCTGGATCGCCACCAGCAGGTCCGACAATCCCATCAGGTGAACGCTTCGCCCGACCGGCAATTGATACAGACTGTCCCCTTCATATCGCGCGACAGTTCCCGGTGTCTGCTGCATCGCGACAGCATCCAGCACCAGCAAATACTCTACGCCGTCTAAAGAGTGCGTCAGCTCCAGGCCCAGCGTTCCGCCTTCAATCCATCGCAGGTCGATTCCGCGAGCTTCGCATTCCGCAATTAATTCGCGGTTCTGCGACTCCAGCGCTCGCAGCAGAGTGCAGGCCGACTCCATCGTCGCCATGCATCAGGTTTCCCAGCGCCAGCACGGCAATCGTTCTGATGCTCGATGGATTAGCGATCGGAGGCATCAACCTTCTTCTCCTGCTCCAACAGATCCAGACTGGTCTCTTCCAGCAAGTGGCTGCTCACGGATTTGTTGCCGGTAAAGATGCTGTCCATCAAGCCATCGCGTTCGTGCATTGCAGTCAGGATCGCGCTATATAGGTGGTGAACCAGAAATGCCCAGAAAGCAAACATCAGGAAGAAGTGAATCGACCGCAGCGTCTGGATACTGACCACTTGAGGAATCCATCCCACAAGGGTGTTCAGAACCGGCGCCTTCAGCTGCGCGTTGTACATCACCAGGCCGGTCAAACCTTCCACCGCGCACAATACATAAATTAACGCGTACACCGGCGCGGCCAGCATGTTGTGGCCAATCGTCAATGGCGGCGAATAGCGCAGCAGCGCGTAATAGCGAATGGTTTCTTTCAGGTTTTTGCGTTGCGTGCCGGTGATCGGCAGAAATGCACGCCAGCGCGCAAATTGATTTCCGGCGAAGAACCAATACGCCCGAAGCATGATCGCCGCCAGAAAAAGGATGGCAGCACTCAGATGGATGGCGCGCATTGTGCCCATCACGTAGGCGCCGCTGCCATGGGCAATCAGGTATGGACTATGGATGTAATAGCCGGTGACAGACAAGATCGCGATGCTGAAGAACGAGTGCCCAGTGAACCAGGCGAACCGGCAGTTCCCACACGTAATAACGCACAATCCGCTTGCCGGTCTGCGCTGCGCTTGCAATCGTAGTTGCCACGGCTCCTCCTTACACGCAGGTCAGAATTTCGTGCGCCAGTTCCACTTCGGCCGCGTCGACGACATGCACTGCGCAGGCCAGGCAAGGATCGAACGAATGCACCGTCCGCAGAATTTCCAGCGGCTGCTCCGGATTGACGAGCGGAGTATTCAGCAGCGAAGCCTCATAGGCGCCTCGCACTCCATTCGCGTCGCGCGGACCTGCAAGCCACGTGGTCGGAGCAATCACCTGGTAGTTTTTGATCTTGCGATCTTCAATCTCCACCCAGTGTCCCAGCGAACCTCGCGGCGCTTCATGCAACCCGGCTCCCTGCGCCTGCTTCGGCCAGGACTCTGGATCCCACATTTCGCCATTGTGAATGCGCAATTCTCCGCGATTCATGTTTGCGTCCAGTTCATCGATCCAGCCGGACAACTTCGCGGCCAGAACTTTCGACTCAAGCCCGCGGGCTGCTACCCGCCCCAGCGTGGAATACAGGGCTTGAGGCTGCAGCTTGGCGGCCTGGAGGGCCCCGTCAACTGCGGACTTAACATCGGGTTGGCCGGCGGCATAATTCACCAGCATGCGCGCCAACGGTCCCACTTCGACTGCCGTGTTGTTATAGCGCGGGGATTTCAACCAAGAATACTTTGCTTCCACATCGAGAAATTCGTACGGAGGTTGCGGGCCCGCGTACTTGGGATGGGTCTGGCCTTGCGACGGATGCAGCGATGTTCCGCTCGCCCCGTCATACTCATACCAGGAGCGCGCCACGTTCTCTGTGATTTGCGCCGGATCCACCGGATGCACGGTCGACAAATCGCGATTGAGAATCATGCCGCGCTTGAATCCATAGCTCGCGACGGTCTTCAAACTTCCCGCGGGATAGTCGCCGTAGGTCATGAAATTTCCCAGGCCCTCGCCACGCTGGAACCAGTCCGGATAATACGAAGCGATCGCGAGAATGTCGGGGATGTACACCTGGTTGACGAACGTCTCGCCCATTGCCGCCAGCTTCCGCAGCAGATCGATTCGCTCTGGATTCAGCACTGCCTGCGGCTCGTTCGGATCCATCGAGGTTGCCATGCCGCCTACAAGAAATGTCTGCAGGTGCGGATTTTTTCCGCCCAGCACGGCGTGCAGACGAATATATTCCCGCTGAAATTCCAGCGCTTCAAGATAATGCGCTACCGCCAGCAAATCCACTTCAGGGGGCAAGCGATAATCCGGGTGTCCCCAATAGCCGCTGGTAAAAATGCTCAGCTGCCGGCTGGCGACCAGCCCTTTCACGCGATCCTGCACGCTTTTGAAATACGTTGTGCTCGACTTCGGCCAGTCGGAGATCGACTGCGCGATCTGTGACGTCTTCGCCGGATCGGCTTTCAGCGCGCCCGTTACATCCACCCAGTCCAGCGCATGCAGGTGGTAGAAGTGGATGACGTGGTCCTGCACATTCTGCGACGAGGCGATAATGTTGCGCAACAGGCGCGCATTGTCCGGCACCTCGACGCCCAGCGCATTCTCTACTGCGCGCACGGAAGCCATAGCATGCACGGTCGTGCAGACACCGCAAATCCGCTGCGCCCAGATCCACGCTTCCCGCGGATCGCGATCGCGCAAGATAATCTCAATGCCGCGAAACATCGTTCCGGAGCTCCACGCATCGGAGACTTTTCCGCCCTGCATCTCTGCCTCAATCCGCAGATGCCCTTCAATTCGTGTAACCGGATCAATGACGACGCGTGCCATATTTAGTTCTCCTTTTCATTCGGGCTTGGCGTCCCGTTGGGCGGTGTGCTGGATTCAGGATCTGCAGAAGTGTTGTGTTCGCTGGGCTCGTTGTGGAATCGAACCGCGCGCGAAATGCCGTGTGCTGCGCTGCCGATTGCGACCGCACCCAGCATCACTGCGCCAATTTCACCAATCGGCACGTCGACGCCAAAGCCAGGAACGCTCGGCAGTCGCCGATAGAATGGCGAACGAGTATCCCAGAATCGCGGTGCGGCACAGCCAATGCAGCCGTGCCCGGCCTTCACCGGCCAGCTGGTCGCACTGTTCCATCGAACTGTCGGACAGTTATAGGTCGACTGCGGGCCCTTGCATCCCATCTTGTACAGGCAATATCCCTTGCGGCTGCCGGCATCGTCCCATTCCTCGACAAACTCGCCGGCGTCATAATGGGCGCGGCGTTCGCATTGATCGTGGATCAGGCGTCCGTAGGCAAACAGCGGGCGATTGTATTGGTCGAGCGCGGGCAGTTCGCCGAACGTAATATAGTGCGTCAACACGGCAGCCGTATTTGCCGGGTTATGCGGACATCCACCCAGATTCACCACCGTTGTTCCCGGCAGCACCGCCTGCAATCCCGTCGCGCCGGTCGGGTTCGGACTGGCAGCCACCAGGCCGCCATCCCACGCGCACGCGCCTACCGCAATCACCGCCGCCGCATCTTTGCAGACTTCCTGCACAATGCTCAGCGCCGTGCGTCCGCCAATGGTGCAATATACGCCACCATCCCCCTGTGGGATCGCGCCTTCCACCACCACAAGATATTTCCCTTTGTACTGGCTGATGCTGTCCTGCAGGGCCTTCTCGGCATATTTACCGGAGCCCGCCATCAGCACTTCGTGATAATTCAGCGAGACCAGGTCGAGTACAAACGCGGCAATGTCCGGAGAGGACGACCGCAACATCGACTCAGAATTTCCCGCGCAATCCTGGAATTCCAGCCACACCATCACCGGCCTGGCTTTGGTCTCCAGTGCCTCGGCCACCCGCGTCATATAAATGTCCGGCAACGCAAGCGTTGCCGTCATCACAGAGCAGAACTGCAGAAACCGCCGCCGCGAAACGCCTCGGCTGCGCAGTGAGGAGTACACAGTGGCCTCCTCTACCTCAGGATTGGCCAGAAATTTACTAGTGGGCATCATCGTTCACTCCTGGATTGAACTTCTCCACGGACTGTATTGAACGATGTTCCCTTGGAAATATCTTTGGCGGTGACGGCAATCACGCGTGTTGCCAGTTCGCATCACAACCCAGTCGCGCTCGCAAAACTTCCAGCACCGCGGTGCGAATCTGCGACACTCGCGACTCCACCAGCCCCAGCACCAGGCCAATTTCCTTCAGCGTCATCTCTTCGACGTAATACATCTGCAGCACTCGCTGCTCCCGTTCCGGCAACTCCGCCACCACCGCCGACAATTTCGCCGACCTCTCGCTGCGCATGCACTGATGCAGTGGATCGTCATCCGGATTGGCCTCGACGTAGACCAACTCCTCTTCCGTCGAGCTGTCGCTGTGCGGCGACTGCAGGCTGCCAATCTCCAGCCCCTTCACCGTCACCAAGAGTTTCTGAAACGACGCAAACGCCATTCCCAAGTCGGCCGCAACTTCACTCTGCTGCGGTTTCCTCCCCAGGCGCTGGGTCAGGCGCTGCGTCGCTTCTTCCATTTCGCGTGCCTTGCGGCGGATCTCCCGCGGCGCCCAATCCATCCCGCGCAAACTATCCAGGATGGCTCCCCGTATCCGCACCGCCGCATAACTGCGAAACAGAACTTCTTTACTCGGATCAAATTTGTTGTAGGCGTCAATCAGCCCGACCACGCCCGCGCTTACCAGGTCGTCCAGCTCGACCGATTGCGGCAGCCGCTCCAGCATGCGGTACGCCACCATCCGCACCAGCGGCATATGCTCCAGCAGAACCCGGTCACGTTGGGTGGCTGGGGCAGCGTGCTCGCCTGCGTCGCTGCGATTGCCATCGATGCCGTCGCCGCCGTCCCACGCGGTTGTTTTACCGGGGACGGCAGCGGCACCCATTCGAGCGCCGGCAACACGCTCAACGGAATTCGTACGGAACTTTGCGGGATCCTGGAACCGGGGGAGGTTGCCATCTGCTTGCTCACTCTCTGTGCAGACTGGCAAAGGCATCAGCATGTTCACGCCCTTGCTTGTCTGGTCTAGAGTTGCGCTCGCAGCAAGCGAAATTCAATGGAAGAAACGCGTTCCGTCCGCGCCGAAAATCAATTCGGCACACACCTCTCTGCTCGCTCCCATTTCAGGAATCAACGCAGCAAAATTGTTTGTCGATCTCTGCAGAAATGTGGTGTGCCCTTCAAGCGCCCCGATCGCGCCATCGTCGACTATTGATCGACAATGCTGGCCAATCGGGTGTATACGGGCAGGGTGCAATCAATTCGTAGAAGCCACGCAGTCCGCCGTTCACGCCACGCGACTGAGGTCCAGAGCACAGCGGCAATCTTCGGCAGTATCCGCATGACCGGTCGGATTGCGTTCCTCGTATTTCTGTTTTTCTCGATCGGCATCGTTGGCCAGACCCAGGCACAGAAAGCGGTTTGCGACAATGGCAGGGGCCAGTTCGAGACCCAGTTTGCCACGGGAGTCAGCGTGCGGGTAGGCGCTGGCCAGAGTGGAGCCTTCGCAACGCGAACGTGCGACGCAATTCTTAGCTGGAAGCAAGACAAGCTGGTGGCAGTGGCGAGCGCCCCGCAGGTTGATATTGACGTCCTCGGCGCGGATCTGGGACTGGGTGTGCCGGTGGTTGCGTTTCAAGTGCGAAATGCCGCTGGCGACTGGCAGTCGACCTATCTGATCTACTCGCTAGGCAAGAAACCGCGACTCCTGAAAACCATTACGGGAGGAGACTCGTACCGCGCCGTCGATGCGGATTTCAACAACAGGGTCGCGATATGGACGACGGATGCGGCCGCGGTCAACGGCTTCGATGGGCTGGCCTATGCAGTGTACGACTTTGCTCCGACCGTTGTGCTCAGCTTCGAACACGGCAAATTGACGGATGTCAGCGCTCGCTACCAGCCGCAATATGATCGGCAGATTGCAAGCTTGCGCGCGCAACTGGATGCGCAGCAGCTGTCTAGCTTCCGCAAGAGTGACGGGCGACTCGCATTCGGCTCGCTATCGGCAGCAGAGTGGACGCGCCTGCGCACGACGAAGGTGAAGGTTCTGGAGATGATTTGGGCCTATCTCTACAGCGGCCGTCCGCAGCGGGCCTGGGCGGAGTTGGACGAGGCATGGCCGCCTGCCGACGCTGCGAGGATAAAAGCGGAGATCCTGGCAGCGCGTGCCAAAGGCATTGAGTCGCAGGTGGCAGCCATCGCGTCGGCAAAACTGCCGTCCCACTGGCACGACGTGCCGGTCGTCTACCACCTCGTCAGGCCCTTTGCATCCGCTCCCGAACGGGAGGTGCAATTCAATGGAGCCTCAAGCTACGTCAAGGCGTCCAACCCTCTGGCATTCTCAGCCAATCAGCTGGCGGTCGACACCCCTCCGGTCGCGATTCTGTTGTGGCGGCCACCGCTGTCTCCGTCGCAGCAATCGCTGGCGCGATCCCAGGAGACACTGCAGCTCGTCATTGATCAGGCGGGCAAGGTGCACTCGGCAGAACTGGTGTTTCCTAATGAAGATCCGGAACTGATGAACGCGACGAAGAACTGGAAATTCATTCCCGCAATCAAAGATGGCCAGCCGGTCGCCTACAGCATGAAGTTGGACGTATCGCCGTACCAATAATTGCCAGCGATCGGCGGTAGACCTCGGACTTGTTTCCGGGGAATCGCTATGGCAGCTCGTACTCCAGATCGTAACTGTGCTTTCCGTCCGCAATGGTGATGGTGAATGTGCCCGAGATGCCCTTCAGTTCCCCGGTGCCTGAGCCGGGAGTGATCTTCACCATCATGTCGGGGCCACTCGCAGTCATCGTGGCAAAATGTTGCAGAACGAAGCTGCCCTTCTTGCCGGCCAGCGTGCCACTCACCGTTTCAATGGCAACATACCCGGCAGCGCCTGCCTTCGGATCGCCCGCGGTAAACATCTCCCCCTTGGTGGTCGCTTCCAGATCGCCGTGGAGGGTCTTGTTGATAGAAAAGCGCGCGACGCCCTCCATGTCGGGAGCAGACAGCGGTTGAACTTTCACTTCGAATGTCCCGCGAGCGGCTTGAGGCATAACAGACTCCTTTGGCCCAGTAGGCCGTTGCGCAAAAGTGAAGCTGCAGACGCTAAGAAGGATGACGAAATATAGTAGATTTCGAGCTCGCATCATGCGCTGCATTTTATCAGTGCGATTGATTCTACGATTCCGCACGCAAGTGGCGGATGCGCGGTTCCCTCCTCAACTTTTATACACAACCTCGAAGGAATATCCGTCCGGGTCCAATACATCCGCGGCATAATATCCGGGATAGTATTCCAGCCGCGCCCGCGGAGAAATATTGTCTCGCGCGCCGGCCGCCATCGCCGCCTGGTAGAACTCATCGACGTTCGCGTTGCTGGTCGCGTCGAAGCCCCAATGAATCGCCGCCGGATCGGCCTTCCCCTGCTTCAGCCAGAAGTACGCGCGCTTGCCATCCCCAAATCCCCACAGGTCCGGATGACCATCCTTCCCCTTGTACGGCAGAAAGTATTGGATGTTCAGCGGCTTCAGCGCCGCCTCATAAAATGCCAGCGATCGTTCCACATCGCTCACCGTAAGAATGATGTGATTAATCATTGAGCTCCTCATTATTGTGGGTGGCCCATTCAAGCCACCCTGAGGGACCGTCAGGTGAGTCGAGCGGGTTGGCTTGAGTGGGGAAAAGATATTTTGCGTTCATTTGCCCCTGCTCTCGCCGTAGGGGTCCTTGTTCCACTCCGGCGAATTCTTGAGAACAAATACGTCCGTATAGGGCTTACTCGCACCGATTGTTTCGCATGCTTCTGTCTTCTCCTTTGGCAAGCTCTTCAACATCCCTGAAATAGAAATGGCCTTGTTTGGAAAGGAGATGAGCAATGTTCTCTGCATACAGACTGCATCATTCGATGTAGCGATGATCCCGTCTACGTCCCATTTCAAAAGTTGGAAATACTCGATTGAAACGTGGGGGTGGCCGGAATAATATTCTGCTGTTGCAGCGATACAGGTTTTACTTTGCCGATCGCAGTTAATCTGAGTCTCACTGGGAAATTGGGTTTTCTCGGACTCTCTTCCATCGGCATAGAAGCTGGTCCGGTCCACACCGAAATGAACGTGGAGGGCCTGCGTGAATGCCGACACTCTGATTCCTAACACCAGTACCAATGCCATTCCTGCATACTTAATAACTGGCACTTGCACACTCCTTCGCAGACATCTTGTGCATAAAGCGCTCGAACCGGGTTGCCTTGAGCGGGATCAGCTGGGAGGCGACCAACGCTAGATACAAGCCATACCCTAAACCGTCCTAGGGTCACGAAGAGCCAGATCCACCGAATCATTTTTCCTGTGCGGCTCACTGCTTCGAGATCCTTTCAATTGCTAGGCTAATTTTCTCTTTCGTTCAAGCCTATGGAAGGGTTGACATGACCACCCGCCCAAGGCTTAACTAGCCTGCAAAAGCAAGTTTATTGAATGGGCTGAACATATGGGCCAGCTGAAATTACAGAAATTGGACTCGAATCGAGCGATCGAAGCTGCATGAAAATTTTGGTCCCGGATTGCATTTGCTGCGGGGAAACGAACCTAACTCCTTGCACGGTTAGATCGCTCGACGAAAGAAATTGAAGTTGGACGGAACTTGTGGCAGTCGTTCGGACAGTACCCAACTTGAGATGGCATGGAGCAGAACATTGGATTATGAAAGCTGGATTATAGAAACCACCGTCGAGAACAATCGTCAGAGCAACTCCGGGGTATTTGTCATTTAGGAGATCTTGACCCGCATCAGCAATTTGATTGTTTCGATTTACGGCGGGGTCGGAGCTAGGAGCTTCCTGTGGTACAGGGGCCAACGGCGACTGTTCGAAGTGAGTGGGCGGAGGCGGCAACGGCTCTCCATATTGTCGGTTATCCTGCACCGTTTGGCTGCCGCTGTTAGAGCCATTGTTGATGATTCCGTGATCTGCCGATTGGGGTGGTACGGGCAAGGAAGGAGCGGTCGGCGACTGCATTCCCGCTAAAGGTACGGAAATTTGAGAAGTATGTGTCCCTGCGTGCGCCTTGTGCGTACCTCGCTTTGGCGATTGCGGCTCGAAGTTTGAAGAGGTCGTCGGCTGCGCTATTTGCAACGGAATACACGCTTCGTTGCCCAAATCTCTCAAAGGCTTAACTTGGATCCATTGTCTCTTATACTCCGAATCCGAGACGGATAACTCCAAAGTCATCTTATCCATCGAAGGTGAGCCGCAAGTGAAATAGGACTGCAGCGAATCATGTGACGTCCCGGGAAACCCAAAAAACAGCCATCCCCTGACGGGCGCCCCGGGCTGAAATTCATGATCCGATATTTCGGACCCACTCGCAGCCCCAGGCGGTAAGGGTTGCCCAAAAAGTTCCTTTCCCTCAATCTCTACACCATCAACAGTTAGTTTCAACCTCCATCGATCGGCGTAACTGCTTTGTCGACCGTCATTCCTAACCAGAGTCCGAACATCAAGCCCAAAAGCATCCCCATTGAAATTCCGAAGGACCGCTCCTTCGATCTGCGGCCGTAGAATCGGCCTGTCCGTTGAATACACCCACAGACCAGCGGACGCGGCACCGACCGTAAGAAGAAATGTCAACGCTACTTTTGATCCTAGATGTCTCTGTCGGGGAGTAAGCACCCAAACCAGTGCGATCGCCAGCATCCAGACAATGCAAATAATCGCAAAGAGGTGAACCATATCGAGCGTTGTTCCAGCAACAACCCATGCGAGCAAACCCGACATCAACGCGGGAATAATCCATGAGGCATGCCATTTTTTTCCCTCTGCAATTGCCATGTCCTACGCCCTCCCAGTGGGTCACCGGCCTGTACATCCGACGTCAACAACAATTCTATTGCAATTTCGCCTTTCATTCGCTAGACTGTCCGCACCATGGCAATCACCAAGCGTCAAAAAGAGGTTCTCGATTTTATCCGGAATTTCGTGGAGCGCTGCGGCTACTCTCCCTCCTTTGAAGAGATTGCCTCGGGGCTCGATCTGAGTTCCCTGGCCACCGTTCACAAACATATTTCCAATTTGGAACGGAAGGGTCTCCTCAACCGCGCTCACAATCGCAGCCGATCCATCGACCTGACGCCCGATCGCAAGCCCGCCACCATGCAGGATATTCCGCTGATGGGCCGCATCGCCGCCGGTCGCCCGCTGGAGGCGATGGAGTTTCGCGACAGCCTTTCGCTGAACGATATTGTCGACAACAAGGCCGTGTTCGCGCTTGAAGTCAGCGGCGAGTCCATGCGCGACGACCATATAATGAACGGCGATTATGTGCTCGTCGAAAAAGCCCAGACCGCGCGCCAGGGAGAAATTGTTGTGGCGCTGGTCGACGGCAGCGAGACCACCCTGAAGCACTATTATCTGGAGGGCGATACGGTTCGCCTGCAGCCGGCGAACTCCGAAATGGAACCGATTTATGTTCCCGCCGCCCAGGTCGCGATTCAGGGCCGCGTGCTCGCCATCGTCCGCAAATTTGCGTAGTTCGGGAAATTGAGTATGGCGGCTACTGCAGGTCCAACTGCGCAGCTTCGAGCGTTCCTCGCTAAGTTCTCGCCGGAAATTGCCGCCCGCGCCCAGGCCATCCTGAAAAAAATGCGGGCCCGCTATCCGTCTGCTCTGGAGCTGGTGTACGACAACTACAACGCGCTCGCCATCGGCTTCGGTCCCACCGAACGCGCGTCAGAAGTCATCTTCTCCATCGCCATCTATCCAAATTGGATCAATTTATTTTTCCTGCAAGGCAAAACTCTGCCCGACCCGAAAAAGATTCTGCAAGGCAGCGGCAACCAGGTTCGCCACATCCGCCTGACCTCACCGGAAATGCTCGATGAACCTGCAATCGTGGCCTTGATGGAAGTGGCTGCCGCCCGCGCCAAAGTTCCGTTTGATCCAGCCGGCAAGTATCGCCTGATCATCCGCGCCGTCAGCGCCAAACAGCGCCCGCGCCGTCCCGCCAAATCCGCATCGACTACGAGCGCACGCAAAGCCGCGAAATCCTAGTGGCTCGGCCCTTCATGCAACACTGGTCGAGCATCACTGTCCCCTGAAGAACCAGCATCCTCGCCTTGGCCGGCCGCGACTCGTCGCAGCGTCGGAGTATTCTTCCCTGCTCCCGGTTTCACCGGGCGCCGATTTTCCATCCGCAGCAGCCGTTCCTTCACCACGTGGAATTCCGACGTATCGACAATATATTGCGGCCGCGGCGGCAGGATCGTCGCAATCTCCTGCTGCGTCTTCTCCACCCGCGCCGGTGTCTGCGGATGGGTCGAAAATGTCTTCGCGATCAGCCCCGGCTTGGTCTTCTGCAGCTCTTCAATCTTTTCGAAAAACGCGATCAGCTGCTGCGGATCGTAGCCGGCGTCATACATATATTCCACGCCCAGCCAATCGGCCTGCTCCTCAAAGTCGCGCTGAAATTCCAGGAACGTCAGCGGCACCGCAAACGCAGACGCCTCGTAGATCCCGTAGCCGACGGCGCTGTAGCCGGTCAACATCACCAGCGGAACCATGCCCAGGTCGGCATAATGCATGCGCGTCATCTCGCGCGCCTGGTGGTGCGCCGCGACGTGCGCAATCTCGTGCGCCATCACTCCTGCCAGCTCCGCCTCATTATCCGCCGCAAGAATCAGGCCGCTGTTGACGAAGAAATATCCGCCCGGCAGCGCAAACGCATTCACCTCGTCGGAATCGATCACGCGAATCGTGAACGGCACCTTGGCGTCGGAGTTCTTCACAATGTTCTGGCGCGACGCGGTTCACGTATTCCTCAATCACCGGGTCGTGCACAATTTTCGAGGACTTCATCACCTGCTGCGCAATCTGCGCGCCCCACGCCATCTCTGAGTTTTCGGAGTACCAGTTGCCGAACCCACGGCCGCCGACCGAGCGATGCCCGACCGCATTCACATCGTTGATGCTGCCTTCCTTCACCCCCGGCATCAGGCAGTCGGAAGTATCGGCCGTCGTCGTGTTCGTGTTGGTCGCGCCGGACGCAGACGCTGTCGGGCAGGTGGGTTCCTTGTGTTCCTTCGAGGAAGCGAAACACACCGCAGTCGCCGCGAACAGCAACGCTACTCCCGCGACCGCAGTCCGCTTCCAGCTCCGAAATTTTCGATGCTCAAGCACCAAGAAAATCTCCCTGCCCTACAAATAGTATGCGCCGTCTGTCAGCCTGTTTCGAGGGTGGCGGTTCTCTGTTCATCGCAAAAGAAAAAGGCCACCGGAAAATTCCGGCGGCCTCTTCATTTTCAAAAAAGTATCCAGCTAGTCGTAATACTCCAGCCCAAGGTGCGTAATCAATTCCTCACCTTGAATGTGCCGCAGCGTGTTCTTCAGCTTCATCGACTGAATGAACAGATCATGCTCCGGATACAGACCCTCCGGCGTCATCGGCGACTTGAAGAAGAAGCTTAGCCACTCCTGAATGCCGATGTCGCGCAGCTCTTCGCTCCGCTTGGCCAGGTCGGTGAACAGCACCAGGTCGAGCGCGATCGGCGCTGCCAGAATCGAGTCGCGACACAGAAAATCCACCTTGATCTGCATCGGATAACCCAGCCACCCGAAGATGTCGATGTTATCCCAACCCTCTTTATTATCACCACGCGGCGGATAATAGTTAATGCGAACCTTGTGGTAAATATTGGCGTACAGATCGGGGTACAGATTCGGCTGCAGGATGTAATCCAGCACGCCCAGCTTCGACTCTTCCTTGGTCTTGAACGATTCGGGATCGTCCAGCACTTCGCCGTCGCGATTGCCCAGAATGTTTGTCGAGTACCACCCGGCAACACCCAGCATGCGAGCTTTAAATGCCGGCGCCAGCACCGTCTTCATCAGCGTTTGCCCAGTCTTGAAATCCTTACCGGAGATGGGAGCATTGTTTTTCTTTGACAGCTCAATCATCACCGGCAGATCCACGGTCAGGTTGGGCGCGCCATTGATGAACGGCACTCCTTCGGTCAACGCTGCGTACGCATAAATCTGCGAGGGCGCAATGTTGATGTCGTTCGCTTCCAGTCCCTTTTCAAAGGCTGCCAGCGAATCATGCACCTCCGACGGATGCAGGAAGATCTCCGTCGAGCCGCACCAGATCATCACCTGTCGATCGGTTGTCTTGCGAAACTCGCGAATATCGGCACGCAGTTGTTCCGCCAGATCACGCTTGTTTTTGCCCTGCTTCACGTTGGTGCCGTGCAGGCGCTTCACATAGTATTGGTCGAACACCGCAGGCATCGGCTTGATCGATTCCAGATAGGGCCGGATCGACTCGAGCAAATCCTTATCCAGAACCTTGGCCGTGCTCGCCGCTTCATACAGGTTGCCGCCGAAAATATCCCAGCCGGTGAAGATCACGTCGTTCAAGTCCGCCAACGGCACAAAATCCTTGATCAGCGGCGTGCGACCATCGGTACGTTTTCCCAGTCGAACCGTGCCCATCTGGGTGATGGAACCGATCGGCTTGGCCAATCCCTTGCGAACTGCCTCAACGCCGGCCACCAAGGTGGTTGCTACCGCCCCCATGCCGACAACCATGACGCCTAATTTGCCCTTCGCGGGCTCAACTTTTGCTGCTCCAGCATTGTTCTTATCGCTGGCTTCGTGAGTTGCCATGCTTCGTCGAACCACCCTTCGAGATCGATTTAACCTGTTTGGTAGACCCTTAACAGTCTATCAGCGCATCGACCTTTCCGACATGCAGCGCACTGCTGCGAATGACTCGAACACACCTGCGGCGGTTTGCGGCAAGCCTCTTCCCTATCGAAATACGTGACCTTCAAAATAGGTCCACATTTCTATATCGGTACATTTTATCGCTTTATGTACCATTTTTATAATTTGCACCATTCATCTACTTGGCGCATACTATACAGATGAGAACCAACGTCAACCTCTCTGAGGATATTCATCAATTTGCGCGCGTGTATGCGGATGCAAAAGGCATCACACTCGGTGCTGCTATCAGCGAGTTGATCCGCAAGGCGCAAATCGCCGAAACCGCCGAACTCCAGACTCCCAAGTTCCGACGCTCTTCTGCTGGGTTTCCGCTCTTTCCGCGTACCGTTTCCAAGATCACTACCTCCATGGTCAGAAAAGCCGAAGAGGACGACCTTGAGTAAGATTCGCTATTTACCGGATGTGAATGTGTTGATTGCCTTGAGCGACGATGCCCACGAAGCTCATCCAACTGCGACGAAATGGTTTAAGGCTCGCGGCACGAATGAATGGTTCCTGTGTCCGCTTACCGAGGCGGCCTTCGTTCGCCTGTCTGCCGCGCCTAATGTCGGCAATAAGGAAATGAAAGATGCGATAGCCATGTTGAGGGAAATGGCTCAGCTTCCCGGATATCGCTATTGGCCGATAACCGAACCATGGCTACAGCTGGTGAAGCCATTCGCGTCGCGATTGCACGGCTATAAGCAGGTGACCGACGCGTACCTGCTGGGACTAGCGATCAAGCAAAACGGCGTCCTCGTTACCCTGGATCAACATGTCAAGGCCCTGGCCGGAGCAGAGTATCGCCAATACCTTCTCACCCTTGAATGAGTCGATGGGTTTCAAAAAATTTATTCTGCGCGAAGAGCTTCTACTGGATTGACCGACGCAGCGCCGCGCGCGGGAATGTAGGTCGCCACCAGTGCGGCCACGGAAAGAACGACAGCGACCATGGCCAGCGTCGGCAGATCCCAGTAGCGAACATCAAACAGCAGCGAGCGCATCAGCAACCCCGCGCCAATCGCGCCAGCCAGCCCTGCCACCACACCAATCCCGATGAGACGCGAGGCTTCTGACAGAATCAATCGATAGATGCCGGCCCGCTGCGCGCCCAGCGCCATGCGCACTCCAATCTCGCGCGTCCGCTGCCGCACGGAGTAGGCAATCACTCCGTACAGCCCCACCACACTCAGCAGCAGCGCCAGTATGGCGAAGGCACCCACCAGCCACGCCGCGCAACGATGGAGGTATGCGGTGACGGAACTATGAATTTGTTCTGTCATCGTCATCGGCTCGTAAGTTCCCAGCCCCGGGTCCACCCGGTGAATGGCGGCATCCATCTGCAGCAGCGTCGTCTGTGAGTCCTGCGCGGTGCGAACGACTATACCAAAATAGCGATCGGCATTTTGCGCGTACGGGTAATACACCGCCGGCACAATCTCCTGGTTCAGACCGCCCTCGCGAATATTGCCCACCACGCCGACAATCTCTTTCATCGAGTCCGGTGATAGAGTGATGCCCCCCATCCTTTTTCCAATTGGATCTTCATCCGGAAAAAACTTCTCCGCCAAAGCACGATTGATGATCGCCACCTTGGGATGGGTCGCGTCGTCGCGATCGGTGAAGGCCCGGCCCTCCTGCAGCGGGGCGTGCAGCGTCGCGAAATATTCCGGACTCACATCCCGCTCCGGCACCTCGATGTGAACTCCGTTGTAGGGGCGGCCCTCAAATCGAATCCAGTCGGTATTGCCATTGGTGTTCACCGGCAATGAGCTGGTGATGGCCGCCGACTTTACCCCAGGCACCGCTGCTATGCGGTCCAGAATTTTCGTTTCCACCACCATCACCTTTGGATTGGTGGGATAGACGACTTGCGGCAACAGGACCTGGATTGTCGCCAGGTGGTCCGGTTGGAATCCCACGCCCACATGCAACAACCGGTAGAGGCTCTTGCCCAGCAGTCCTGCGCCTGCCAGCAACACCATCGCCACGGCAAGCTCAACCACAACCATGTTGGAACCCAGATGACGCCAAAAGGACCCCGACGCGCTGCGGCCGCCCTCGGCCAGACCAGCCCGCACTTGTCCAAACGGCAGCCGCACCATGGGGGTGGCAGAGAATAATGCACAGGCAGCCAAGGCGACCACACCCGCAAATGCCAGCACATGCCAGTTCAGTCCCATGTCCTTCAAGAACGGCAAGCGCCACATCATCTCCATGGGAATCGTCGCTACTAGAACACGGACTGCTGCGAAAGCACATGCAATCCCCACCGCGCAGCCCACGCAAACCAGCAGCAACCCTTCCGTAATAAATTGCCGCATCAGCCGCGCCGGAGATGCGCCCAGAGCGCCTCGCACAGCAATCTCCCGCTGGCGGCTCTGCGTCCGCACCAGCAATAAATTGGCCACATTAATACACGCAATCAACAGCAGCAGAAACGATCCGCCCAGCAGCGTCAAAAGAATCGGTCGAATATCCCCCACAATCCGGTCACGCAACAGGACGACGCTCGCGCCCTGGCCACGATTCGTCGCCGGATATTGCCGCTCCAATAGCTGCGCAATCGAAGTCATGTCCGCCAGCGCGGTGGCCACGGAAACTCCCGGCTTCAGGCGCGCGATGCCGTCCAGATCGTGGCAGCCCCGCTGCGTTGCGCAATAATCCGTGTCGTGCAGCGCCGTCCAGAATTCAGCCCCACCTCGCGGCGCGAACTGAAAGCTCTTCGGCAACACTCCAATAATGGTGTACGGAACTCCGCTTAGCACCACTTTCTGGCCCATCACGTTCTTGTTTCCGCCAAAACGTAGCTTCCAGGTCGAATAACTCAGCAGCACCGTATTCGGCCCCGACGGCAAATCCTCTCCCTGATAAAAATCACGTCCCAGGATGGGAGCCACCCCCAGCGTGCGAAACATTCCATCGCTGACGCGTACCGACGGCACCAGCACCGTTCCAGCTGGAGTCGCCAGCATGGCTCCCGATGGAGTAAACACATTGAGCGAACTGAAAACCTTATTCATCTTTTTCCAGTCCAGGTAATCCAGATAGGAAAGATTGGCCGGCCCCAGCAGCGGCACACTTTCTGTCACCGCGACCAGCCGGTTTGGGCTTGCATAGGGCAATGGCTTGATCAGCGCCGCATCGACGAACGCGAAGATCGCCACGGCCGCTCCGATCCCGAGCCCCAGCATCAGGATGGCAGTCGCGGTAAATCCAGGATTTTTTCGTAGCTGGCGCATTGCAAACAGAACATCCTGCGCCACCGTCTCAAACCAGAACTTCACTGCCTCGTGACTTTGCTCTTTCATCTTGGTGGCGTTGCCAAATTGTCGGCGCGCTGCATGACGCGCTTCTTCGGGAGCCATCCCCGCAGCGACGAAATCTTTCTCGGCCTGCTCCTGGTGAAACGCCATCTCTTCCGCAAGCCCGCTGTCGAAGGTATCGCGGCGGAATAGAATCGTCAGCTTGTTGAACATTCTGCGAAATCGATTCATCGTCATCCCCTACGCATCCTGCAGCACTCGGCCGATGGCCGCGATCATTTGCTCAAACTGCGACAGCTCGATGCCCAGTTGCTTGCGCCCCAGGGGGGTCAGCGTGTAATAGCGCGCGCGACGATTGGTTTCAGTCTTCTTCCACTCCGCCTTCACCCAGCCTTGCAGCAATAGCCGCTGCAGCGCCGGATAAAGCGAGCCTTCTTCCACCGTCAACACATCGTCGGAGCTTCGCTTGATGGAGAGCGCAATCCCGTAGCCATGCAGCGGCGCACGGGCCAGAGTCTTCAAGATCAGCATGTCGAGCGTTCCCGGCAGCAGGTCAGGCTTTTTCGTCATGCGCCTATATATAGATTATCTATGGATAGAGTGTCAACGGTATTCGTTCACCTGCTTTCGCGGCCGCCTGGACTATCATTTTTCTCAGTGTCGAACTTTCCGGGCGTGCGCATGGCATCGACTCTGCATCGCGCATACATTGCAAGGAAAGAACCTCGCTCCAACGGTATCTGCGAAACCTGCATCTCTGTTAAGTAAGACAACTTTTTTGGAAAGTGATATTTTTTGATGCCATCGGAAAGTAAGCAGCAGACAAAAGAAGCGATTGCAGCCAAGTTGGAAGGTCGACGCCGGGTCGTCATTGAGGGCGTGAAGCCGGAGATTGATTGTGGAGAGTTTCCCGTCCAGCGCGTCGTCGGAGAGACGGTCGCGGTGGAAGCCGACGTTTTTGCGGACGGCCACGACGCCGTCGCCGCCCAGCTTCTCTATCGCCGAAGCAGCGAGCGCAACTGGCGCACCCTGCCCATGCAACCCCTCGGCAACGATCGCTGGCGCGCAGAATTTGCCGTCATGGAGTTAGGCGAGTACCGCTACACCGTCGAAGGCTGGGTCGACACCTTCACCACCTGGCGCAATGCCATGAAGAAGCGCATCGACGCCGGCCAGGAAACTCACGTCGAACGTATGGCCGGTAGCGCGCTGGTAGTCGCAGCCGCTAAGCGTGCAAAAAAAGATGATGCCAAGGCACTCAAAGACTTCGCCGCGAAAATTAACGACACCGATCAAGATGCCGCCTCTGCTGCGTCTCTCGATCCTAAGCTTGAGTCGCTGATGCAAACCTACGCCGAGCACGCCTACACCACGCGCTACGCCAAGGAGCTCAGCGTCAGCGTGGGTCGCGAGCGCGCCGGTTTCTCCGCCTGGTATGAAATATTTCCTCGGTCCTGCGCCCCTGCGCCTGACCAACACGGCAACTTCAAAGATTGCGAATCGTGGCTGCCCTACATCGCCTCCATGAATTTCGATGTCCTGTACCTTCCGCCCATTCATCCCATCGGCCACGCATTTCGCAAGGGAAAAAACAATTCAGAAAAAGCTGAGCCGGACGATGTCGGCAGCACCTGGGCCATCGGCTCGGAAGAAGGCGGCCACAAGGCGATCCATCCCAAGCTGGGCACGCTCGACGATCTTCATTCGCTGATGGCTGCGGCAAAACAACACGGCCTGGAAATCGCCCTCGACCTTGCCTTTCAATGCTCGCCCGATCACCCTTACGTGCAGCAGCATCCCAGCTTCTTTAAAAAGCGCGCCGATGGCAGCATCCAGTACGCCGAAAATCCGCCGAAGAAATATCAGGATATTTATCCACTCGACTTTGAGACCGAAGACTGGCGCGCCCTCTGGACAGAATTGAAAAGCATCATTGACTACTGGATCGACGAAGGCGTCCTCATTTTCCGCGTCGACAATCCGCACACCAAATCTTTTCCTTTCTGGAAGTGGGTCATCGCCGAAGTCAAGGCGGCGCATCCTGATGTCATCTTCCTCGCCGAAGCCTTCACCCGGCCCAAGGTCATGTATCGCCTCGCCAAGCTTGGCTTCACCCAGTCCTACACCTACTTCACCTGGCGCAATACCAAAGAAGACCTCACCGAATATCTGGAAGAGTTGACGCAAACGGAAGTCGTCGAATTCTTCCGCCCGAATTTCTGGCCCAATACCCCCGACATTCTGCATGAAGAGTTGCAGACCGGCGGCCGCCCTGCATTCATGAGCCGATTTGTGCTGGCTGCGACGCTTTCCTCCAACTACGGCATCTACGGCCCGGCATACGAGCTGTGCGAGAACACTCCGGTCAAGCCGGGCAGCGAAGAATATCTCAATTCAGAAAAATATCAGCTCCGTCATTGGAACATTGAAGATCCGCAAAACCTGCAGACCTATATTGCGCGCGTCAACGAAATTCGCAAGAAACATCTCGCGCTGCACAGCAATCGCACCCTGCGCTTTCATTCGACCGATCAGCCGTTTCTCATCAGCTACAGCAAAACAGACCCCGATAAGGAAGATGTGATTTTGGTCGTCGTCAATCTTCACCATCAAAATTTGCAGTCCGGGTTTGTTGATCTGGATCTCGCCGAACTCGGTGTTGCGCCCAACCAGACCTTCCGCGTTCACGATCTGCTCACCGACCAGAGCTATCAGTGGACCGGTCCGCGAAACTACATTCAATTGGAGGCGGGGCGCTCCCATATTTTCCATGTGGAGACGGACCAAGCCCCTTCGGCGTAATCTACAAGACTCCCCGGTTCGTCGGGGATCGTATCAGGGCCTAACTTCGGTTGGGCCCTAAGTATGAAAAAATCAACACAGGCTTTCGCCCCCGAGATATATGCATGACACCGCGAGGAACTCCACGTTGAAGCAGCCAGGCAGCGCCCTCGACCCCCTCTGGTTTAAAGACGCCATTATTTATGAGCTGCACGTCAAGGCGTTTGAAGATGCTAATAACGATGGCATCGGCGACTTCCAGGGTCTGCTAAGCAAGCTGGATTATTTGCAGGAGTTGGGCATCACCTGCATCTGGCTGCTGCCGTTTTTCTCTTCCCCGTTGCGCGACGATGGTTACGACATCGCCGACTACATGACCGTCCATCCCAGCTATGGCACGCTGGAGGATTTTCAAACGTTTCTCCACGCTGCTCACGATCGTGGCTTGCAGGTCATGATCGAACTGGTAGTCAACCACACCTCCGACCAGCATGCGTGGTTTCAGCGTGCTCGGCTTGCGCCGCCGGGATCGCCGGAGCGCGACTACTACGTGTGGAGCGACAGCGACGAGAAATACAAAGACGCACGCATCATTTTTACCGACACAGAAAAATCCAATTGGACCTGGGATCCAATCGCCAAGGCGTACTACTGGCATCGCTTTTTTTCGCATCAGCCGGATTTGAATTACGATAATCCGCTGGTGCTGGAAGAAGTGTTGCGCGTGATGCGCTTTTGGCTGGATATGGGTGTGGATGCGCTGCGTATTGACGCGATTCCCTACCTGGTCGAGCGCGACGGCACCAACTGCGAAAATCTTCCGGAAACTCACGCGGTCATGAAGAAGATTCGCGCCGAGATTGATGCCCACTATGAAAATCGCATCATTCTCGCGGAGGCCAACCAGTGGCCGGCCGATGTTCGTCCCTATTTTGCGGACGGCGATGAATGTCACATGGCCTTTCACTTTCCTCTGATGCCGCGCATGTACATGGCGCTTCGCCAGGAAGATCGCCTTCCCATCACAGAAATTATGGGACAGACACCGCCCATTCCCGACACCTGTCAGTGGGGACTGTTTCTGCGCAATCATGACGAGCTGACGCTGGAAATGGTCAGTGAAGATGAGCGCGACTATATGTACCTTGCCTACAGCGCCGATCCGCGCATGCGCATCAACATTGGCATTCGCCGACGCCTGGCGCCGCTGCTCGACAACAACCGTCGCCGCATCGAACTGCTGAACAGCCTGCTGTTTTCATTTCCCGGCACGCCCATCCTTTATTACGGCGATGAAATTGGCATGGGCGACAACATCTATCTCGGCGATCGCAACGGCGTTCGCACCCCCATGCAGTGGACCGCGGATCGCAATGCCGGCTTCTCTCGCGCTGTTCCCGCCAAGCTGTATAGCCCAGTTGTGATGGATCCCATCTGGGGCTACGAGGCCGTCAATGTTGAGGCGCAGCAGGGCGACTCCTCATCGCTATTGAACTGGATGCGCAACCTGATCGCTCTGCGCAAACTGTTCCGCGTCTTCGGACGAGGCGCACTCAAATTTTTAAATCCAGAGAATCGCAAAGTCATCGCCTACGTTCGCGAAGCGGAAGATGAGATTGTCTTGTGCGTCGCCAATCTTTCTCGCTTCGCCCAGCCGGCACAGCTTGATCTCAGCGAGTACGACGGCATGGTGCCAGTTGAAATGCTCGGCTACGTCGAGTTTCCAACGATCACCCGACAGCCGTATGCAGTCACGCTTGCGCCCTATGGATTTCTCTGGCTGGAATTGCATCCTTCGCCGGACACGGCTGCAGTTCAGCCGGAAGATTCTGCGCTGCTGCTTGCCGATACAACGGACCTGGCAAGCCTGTTTCTCGATGGCAACCTGCGCAAGTTGCAGGAATCCATCCTGCCCACCTATATTCCGCTGCAAAGATGGTTCGGCAACAAGTCTGCGGCGATTCGCAGCACCACTGTTGCAGACTGGGGCAAGATCGACCATAGCAGCGCCATCTTCTGCCTGGTCCACGTGGAGTACGAGACTGGGAAAGCAGACCGCTATTTCGTTCCCGTTGCGACTGCCTTCGGAGAATCGGCGCGAGCCCTTCGCGATAATTCGCCTGCGTCCATTCTTTCCGCCGTTCTCTCTCCCGCGGGTGAAGGCGTGCTCTACGATGCGACGTATGACCCACATTCCTGCGAGGCCTTGTTGGATGTCATCGCCAACTCCACCACTTTTTCCATGCAACAGGGATCGGCGGAGGGAGCGCCCAGCAGTGCATTGCGTGGGCTGATGACAAACCAATCGCACGACGAATCGCTCGCCGCCCGGCGCAGCTCCGCAGAGCAAAGTAATACTTCAATTCTGTTTGGTAATCGTCTGATCATGAAGCTGTTTCGTCATCCGGAGCCTGGCCTGAATCCGGATTGCGAAATCGGTCGTTTCCTCACCGAGCAAGCGCACTTCTCGAACATTCCACCCTTTGGCGGCTCCATCGAATATGTCAGCAAGGGCGAGGCTCCGACTACGCTTTGCATGCTGCAGGGGCTGGTGACGAATCAGGGTGACGGCTGGCAATGGATGCTGGAGGAGTTGGAGCGCTATTACGAAAATTATGTGCAGAAGACGATTCCCGCGGAAGAGCTCGGCCAGCCCGTTGTCTCGACGTCGGCGCCGATCGGTGTCGCCCGCGCTTCACAATTTGCGCTGGAGCATGCGGGCGTCGCCCTGGATGCCGCTGCTGTACTCGGTCGTCGCACTGCGGAAATGCATTTGGCCCTGGCTTCCTCTAAAACCAACAAAGCCTTCTCGCCTGAGCCGCTGACGAAAGAATATTTTGACAATCTGCAGGCGTCGATCAATGAACAGGCCGCCCATGCCTACGAGCTGCTGCGCAAAACTATGTCTGGCCTGGCGGATGACACGGTCGAGATTGCCGCGCTTCTTCTGAGCCATCGCACACGTATTCTCGACGGCTTGGGCGCGTCCAACATTGGCAGCATGGACGGTCGCCGCACCCGCATCCACGGCGACTACCATCTCGGCCAGGTGCTGCGCGTCAAATCCGACTTTGTGATTCTCGACTTCGAAGGCGAACCGGCCCGCTCGCTCGACATCCGCCGCATGAAGCATTCGCCGTTGAAAGATGTTGCCGGAATGCTGCGCTCGTTCAACTATGCGGCCTGGGCCGCGCTCATGCGCTACGCCTCTCGTCGCCCAGAAGATCAATCGAAGCTGGAACCCTGGGCAAGGCTCTGGGATGAATCCGCTACGGCGGAATTTCTGCATGCCTACATGCAAACCATGGCGGGCAGTCATTTGATTCCAGCGACTCCCGCGGCGCAATGGAGTTTGCTCGATCTGTACCTGCTGGAAAAGGCTTTCTACGAACTGGTCTATGAGTTGAATAGTCGTCCCGATTGGGTGAAGATACCGTTGATGGGCGTCGCTGCATTGTTGCAGCAAGAATTTGAATAACGCGTGGCATTCCCCCGCAGCGGAGTAAATCGAAACCATGGCTGAATTGGAAGCGCTGCAGGAATCAGACCAGAAGAGCCCCGAGGTCGGCCAGACAGATCTCCTGATGGCGATCCCGGCTCCGCTGCGGAGCGAACTTCTCGCGCCCGCCCTGCAAAAAATCCTGCAAGCCTGCAAGCTTCTCTCGTCGCCGTGCCAGGTGGTGCTCGCGCTACCCGGAGAAGAAGCGCAGGACGCGCCTCAGGAGCTTCCCCCGACTGGCGTTGCGCCTGCCTCCGAGCGACCCCTGCGTTACGTCAACTATCCCCTGCCCGCAATTGTTCCTGGAACTATTCCGTGGCTCCCTAACCTCGCCACTTACCAAGAAATCGCCCGTCTGGCCACAACGCTGCAGACGCGGGCATGCACGGTACTTGGTACGGATACCGGATTCACTCGCGATTCACTCACCCCCGAGAAGCTCACTCTCCTGGTCGACCCCGCAATCGGCGGCAGCTTCGACCTGGTCATGCCTCTCTATGCCTCGCAGGCCTTCGACGACCTGGTGAATAAGAGCATCCTCTACCCGCTGACGCGTTCTCTCTACGGCCATCGCGTGCAAAATCCGCTGGGCACGGAATTTCAAATGTCCTCGAAAATGTTTTCGCTGATTGCTTCAAGCACCGTCCGCGACTCCAGCCAGCAGCAGGCCCGTCTGCCGTGGCTCGTGACTCTTGCAGCCAGCAGGAATCTGAAAATCTGCCAGGCCCAGCTTGGCACGCGTCATGCTTCGAGCGCAGACGGCATTGAGCTAAGCGACGCTCTCGCGCAGCTGACTGGTCCTTTATTTCTCGACATGGAAGATAACGCCGCATTCTGGCAGCGTATTCGCGGCTCGCATGACGCGCCCATTTTCGGCGCTGCGTCCATCTCGACGGAAGCAACCGACACCGTCGATGTTCGCCGTATGGTCGAAGCTTTTCAGCTCGGCGAGCGCAATTTGCGCGACTTCTGGGCGCTGATCCTTCCGCCTGTCACTTTGCTGGAGCTGAAAAAACTTTCCCGACTTTCTCCGGATGAGTTTCATATGCCGGATACGCTGTGGGCTCGCATCATTTACGATTTCGCGCTCGCCCATCGCCTTCGCAATATTCATCGCACCCACCTTTTTGGCGCGCTCACACCGCTCTATCTCGGATGGGTTGCGTCGTACGCAGTTGAAATCAACCAGAGCGGCATCGCCGCCGCGCAACAACGAGTGGAGCAGCTAGCCCGCACCTACGAGTCGGAGAAGCCTTATCTTCTGTCCCGGTGGCGCTGGCCCGATCGCTTTCACCCGTAGAAGCCCGCACTAGAACAGGAGTCCGTCATGTGGGGACAAGTACATCAGGCGCTACTGGAATCGCTTCACCGTGCCGTTTTCAAAGTCGCTACGCTGTTGCCCGGCGTGCTTGCGCTGATCGTCGCGCTGGTCGTCTCCATCTTTATCGGATGGGTCCTGGCGGCCATTCTGCGGCGCATCTTGCTCGCACTGCACTTTGACGCGCGCGTGGAACAATCCGGTCTCGCCAATATTTCTGATTGGTCCTCCGCCAAAACTCCTACCTTCCTGGCAACGCGGATTGTCTTCTGGCTCACCGTAATCGCCGGCCTGTTTGTCGGCGTCGCCGCTTTCGACGCCTCACTCGCGTCGGGCCTGTCGCCCTACGTTGTCACCTATATCTCCAAAATTGTCGCCGCCGTGGTGTTGCTGATTGTCGGCATCATCGTTGCTCGATTCCTGTCTCGCACCGTGCTGATCAACGGGGTCAACATGAATCTGGAGCATGCCCGCCTGCTAAGCCTGGGCGCGAAATGGCTGGTGCTCGTCTTCGTCGCCGCCATGGTGCTCGATCATCTCGGCATCGGCCGCAGCATTGTCGATCTTGGATTCGGAATTTTATTTGGTGGCATTGTGCTGGCCCTCGCATTGGCCGTCGGCCTGGGCTCTCGCGACCTCGTCAGCCGATCCCTGGAGCGCGATCGTCATAAACCTGCCACCGAAGAGGACGTCGTCCGCCATTTTTAGAATCGAAAAATTCACGGAATTTTCGCACAGTGGCGCTCCGCATACAACCATTCCCATCAAATTGAGAGCCGCGTCTTCTTAAGACGGAAAGACCCTGCTATCCTGCCTTGACCCACTGCAATCGCCCATGAAATTCAGTTAAAGTGCATTGACCCATTTAAGTTAACTGTAGTTAACTATATCTGCGTGGCCTAGTTCCTCAGGAAAGCTGTACCCGGAGATTCATGCTGACTTGCAACCTCCTACTCGCGATGTGTCTGCTGCCGGCGAGTCAGCCAATATCTGCTCTCACAGATAGTGCGGGCCCGCATCCGACTGCAGACCTCGGCAATACATATTTTCTGGCCGCGAACCGCGTTTCGCTAGAGGAAACCTACGAAGCCGTCGCCAAAGAGTGGCTTCCAAATCCGCAGCAGGTACCGATCACGACCACTTCCCCCACCCTGGCCTTGAACACTCTGCCGCGGGTAGAGACGCAACTGACTTTCTTTCCCCATTCCGAAACCGCTCGCTACTGGATCAGCGGACAGGCCAACAGCATTTTCCAGTTGCACGGAAATTTCCATTCACCGTACCAGGGCCGCAACAGCTTCACCGCTCCCTTCGAGTACAAAGCCTCGGAAGTGGCGACGCTCTTCCTCGGATACCAGCTGATTAAAAATCCCCGCTACGAAACCGACGTGCTGTATGACGAGGAAAATGCCGGCGGCCGCGGTCTGAGCCAAGCGCTCGGTCTGGCTGGCTTCACAAATCTCGATGTGGTCCGCAATCCCAACCTGGGTCCAACGCCCTACACTGGCGCGTGTCGAACTCCACCAAACCATTGGCTTCACCGATCAGACCGTGCCGCAGCAACGCAGTTTTCTCTCGCTTGCGACGCAGGTGCCGGTGCGACGACTCGAACTGCGCGCCGGGAAATTTACGTTGCCGGATACCTTCGACGTCAACGCCGTCTTCAGCGATAGCCATCTTCAATTCGAGAACTGGACCATCGACAACAACGGTGCCTGGGACTACGCGGCGGACACTCGCGGCTACACCTACGGAGTTGCCCTGGAGTATGACGACCGCAACTGGTCGCTGCGTTATGTGCTGGCGCTGATGCCCACTGTCGCCAATGGCCTCACACTGGACTGGGACCTGCGCCAGGCCCGCGCGCAAAATATGGAGCTCGAAATTCGTAAGGGATTTCTGCCTGGTCGCGACGGCGCGGTTCGTTTGCTTGCCTATGGCAACAACGCCCACATGGGCGACTACCGCGAAGCTGTGAATCATTATCTGGAAGGGCTGACGCCCACGCCTGAAATCACTTCCGTCGAAAAATACGACACGCTGAAGTATGGCTTCGGACTCAACATCGAGCAGGATGTCACGGCAAACCTACGCGTCGCCGGCCGTTTCGGCTGGAATGAAGGCCAGCACGAATCCTTCGCCTACACGGAAGATGATCAGACATTTCTTTTTGGCGCGGATTATGCGGGTTCCCGTTGGCATCGAAAATTCGATAAGGTCGGGATTGCCTTCGTGACCAACGCCATCAAAAAAGATCATCAGAATTATTTGCGATACGGCGGCTTGGGATTTTTGCTTGGGGATGGGAATTTGAATTACGCGAGGGAAGATATTTTGGAGGGGTATTACAACGCCCACGTCTGGCGTGGCCTTTACTCTGCGTTCGACTACCAGAACATTCACCATCCCGGTTACAACCAGGATCGCGGTCCGGTCAACGTAGAAGGCGTGCGCGTCCACATCGACTTTTAAAGTAGAAGAATTTTATGAGCTGAAATGCGATTCGGAACAGATCCGACTCGCTGAAAGGCTACTTAGTTTTCGCTGCGGTGCTTGCTGCGGGCGCTTGCGGCAGGGTATAGATCACTTCGCCCGGGCGGGTGTAGTGCATCTGCTCGCGAGCTTCATATTCAATCGTGTCGCGATCGGTCTTCAATCGCTGATCGTGCAGCGCCAGCCGCTCATTCTGTTTTTGCAGATCAAGAATCTGCTGGTGCAGCTGTTGCGCTTCATGCTGCTTCTGCTGGTAGGCCACCAGCCCATCATGGCCAAGGATCGCGTAGAACCCTAGAAACACAGACAGCGAAACGAATAACACTGTAGCGGCCTTGCGGCGCATTCCCAGCGCAGATGCGGAAAAGCGGGCGATGCGGCTGCCCTGGGGCGCGGAAGCTGGCGCGGGTACATCGTGAGAGATCAACTGCCGCTGCAATTTCTTCCGTGATCCAAGATTCATCTGCACATTCTCACGATCCACGCCTCATTCGATATCGTAACTTACTCCAGCACCCATTGTTTCGCCGCCGCCGTCAACTTCGCGGAATCTTCCTTGGAGCGAGCCTCTGTATAGGCCCGCACCACAGGTTCCGTTCCAGACAGACGATAGCAAACCCACGATCCGTCGTCGAAGACCAGTTTCAGCCCGTCCGTTCGGACGATGGCTGAAACCTTGCGGCCGGCAAGTTCGCGCGGCTCAGTCTTCAACTTCTTAGTGAAGTTGTCTTTAGCCTGTTGCGTCAAGTGGAAATTCTCTCTAACTGGATAAAAGGAACCCACTTTGCCAAAAAGGGTCTGCAGCTGCTCGCCAATCGTCTTGCCGCGGACCGCGACCATCTCCGCCACCAGCAGCCCGGCCAAAATGCCGTCTTTCTCCGGAACATGCCCGCGAATTGTCAGGCCGGCGCTCTCTTCTCCGCCAATCGCAATCTTGTCCTGGTCGATCAGCTCGCCAATGTATTTAAATCCCACCGGCGTCTCGTACAGCTGAATCTTGTAGTGCTCCGCCAGCGCGTTGATGCAATTTGTCGTGGCTACGCTTTTCGCCACACCGTTGCGCCAGCCACGTGTCTCCACCAGGTAGTCGAACAGCAGCGCAATAATGTAATTCGGCTGGATGAATGTGCCGTCCCGATCGACAATGCCGAAACGGTCCGCGTCACCATCGGAAGCAATCCCCAGGTGTGCGTCGGTCTCTTTCATCTTGGCCCTGCAGTCGCCCAGCAACGCATCATCTGGCTCGGGTGCGTGGCCACCAAACAATACGTCTCGGTAGTCGTGAACGCTCACCGCGGACACACCGTTCTCCGTTAGCAGTTGTTGCGCGTACCCGCGTCCTGCTCCCCAGAACGGATCCACCACAATGCGCAGCTTCGCCTTGGCGATAGCGGGAATGTCGATCAGTTCTGCCAGCCGCTTCAGATAGTCCGGCTTCACATCGACATTTTCGAATTTCTCTCTGGCCGTGCCAGCGGGAATCTCGAAATCGCCAAGGGCGGCGATTTCCGCTTCAATCTGTTTCGTCACTTCCGGCAACGCCGGCGCACCATCGGGGGTGGAAAATTTGATGCCGTTATATTCCGGCGGATTGTGCGACGCCGTAAAGTTGATCGCCCCGCTCGTCTTGCGCTGGCGCACCGCATAGGAAATCGCCGGTGTCGGTGCGGCCTCTCCGATCACTTCAGGAACCACGCCGCCCTCTGCCAGCAACCGTGCGGCTTCAGCAACGAACATCTCTCCCATAAATCGGGGATCGCGGCCCACCAGGATGCGATGCTTTCCCGGTTGCTTCGACACGTACTTTGCAATTCCAACAATCGCACGCCGAATGTTCGGCAAGGTGAACTCGTCAGCAACAATCGCACGCCAGCCCGAGGTCCCAAAATGAATTTCCGTCGGCATCTTTATCTCAACTTTCTTGAATCAAGAATACCGAATGTTGGATGCATCTTGAGTGGCGGTGGGTGAGATGCCGGCGGCGCTAGATGCCTGTCATCGACGAAGCGGAGGGACCTGCTGTTACCGTAGCGGCGGAGAAATATGGGTGCCCCAGATCTCCATGTTGAGACCTGGATTGCGGCGGTCGAAGCAACCGTCCTTCCCTAGGCCGCTCGCTGCGTGTTCGTGAAGACCTCCGCGTGCGCGTCATACACCGACAAGACCTTGCCTGCACGCTCCGGATCGGTCGACCAACTCTGCGACACCGCGGTCACGTACTGCTCGCCATTCGCCGCTTTGAGCGCCGCTGCGTAGTGCGGATAGGCTCGACTGAGCCGTTCCAGCACTTCCATGCGCGCTTGGAAACACTCGCTCCAGTCAGCAAACTTGGCCCAGTTTGCCGAGACCGTCAGCCAGTGGCCGTGAAGAAATTCCCGCGTCGGCATGGCAATCGTCTCCGTTCCTGCCAGCGGCGGATGGCTTTGCTTTTGCCCGAACAGGTTATTGGCTTCGACGGCCAATTGCGATCGGCCCCAACCGGACTCCAATGCGGCCTCGCAGGCAGCGAAAGCGGGAAAAATGTGATGCGCGGCCTGAGCGGCCCGATAAGCACGAGAAAGAAAAATAGTTTGAATAGACACGGACACTCCTGGGAAAGGACTCTATTTCCAGTATCCGTGGGTGACGCGCGTAAATGTGCCAATGACCGTTGCAACAACTATTTTTATCGCCGGACACTACAGTCGGCTTAGCAACCATATGTGCACAACTGATTGCCAGGACAACCAGTTTTTCGGGGCTATTCCTGGAATGAATACGCGAATTTGTCCGGCAATAAATCCTGACAGGTTTTGCTAAAAAGCTATTGCTCGGCCGATGGATCGATCACAGCGATGCCCTTCTGCGGGTCGAACTTCTTATAAAGCGGTCGCGGATATGACGTAACGATCACTTCCAGCGTAGGCCAGACATGCGCCTGCAGCAGGTGTCCGCCATGCGCCGTGCCATCGCCGAAGCCGACCACCATGTGCACATGCACCACTGGCTTGCCTTGATACATTGCAATGTCGCCCAGTAGCGAAAGCACTTCTGCCTGTTGGTCGATGTGAATCATGCGGAACTTTTTCGTATCCGGATTGAGCCACGCCAGGGTGCCGTTGTGGATCGATCCGATGCCGGTAATTCTGGCGGCCGAAATGTGATTTTCTTCCGCAAACTTCGTCAGGCCGCCCAGGATTTCGTCCCCAGCGCCGAAGATGACCGCATAGGTCGTCTCCTGCGCGCTCTGATTCAAAACCTTGAACTTCATCAAGGGAGCGATTCCTTTGGCGGGCATGGAATCACTCGACACCGCCGGTTCAGCGCCGATGCCGCGTGCGACGGCACTACTCGGCGTGGCCAAAATTGCGGATGCGAGTAGAGCGGCGAACCCTAGAGTCGAAAAACCTAAAATTTTCATTTCGATCTCTCCAACTGGAAATTTGTTCTATCGATCGTCAAGTAAAGCGCTCCTTCGTCGCATCTCGAAACTCAACCTAGAGAATCGGCGCGCGAAGAGAGCCCTTCGTTCTATCTTAACGATTGCGTAGTGTTCAGTTATGGAGTGGAAGGTTCGATCGGGGTCGGGGAGCCCGGCATCGGCGCCAGCATGTCCTCTTTGCGCATCACCAGGGTGGTGGTGTTGAACGAAGAAGATTCA
Organism: uncultured Acidobacteriota bacterium; assembly: GCA_963774515.1. GTDB lineage: Bacteria > Acidobacteriota > Terriglobia > Terriglobales > Acidobacteriaceae > JAKAAZ01. The sequence goes on from CAVZFK010000010.1 coordinate 291,122, forward strand.
AAGCCGTGGCCGTGGGTGATGGCGTCCGTGGGGCAGGCTTCGACGCAATAGCCGCAAAAAATGCAGCGGTTGTAGTCGATGTTGTAGACCTTGGCATAACGCTCGGCGCTGGAAATCCGCTGCTCGGCGGTGTTTTCAGCAGCCTCGATGTGAATGCAGTTCGACGGGCATGCGGCGGCACACAGGAAACAGGCCACGCACTTTTCCAAGCCATTTTCATCGCGTTGCAGCACGTGCCGGCCGCGGTAGCGCTCTTCAAACTTCGCTCCGCGCATCGGCCCTGGGCCATCCGGATAGTTCTCCACCTCGGTCGGCTGAAAGATTTCTCCGAAGGTGACACTCATTCCTTTGGCAACGGCTGCGATATCGCGCACAATCGACATACCACGATTATAAACGAGAGAACCAGTCGAGGCCGAAGCATCCAACAGCTATGAGGCTCAATCACGGCAACGATATTCGTGTCGTGAAGACGGCGATCACGCAGTAGCATAGGACTTTCACGCATATGCAGACTGAAGTTGAGCGCGTTCTGATATATCGTCTGGGAAGTCTTGGCGACACCGTCGTGTCGCTTCCCTGCTTCCATCAGATTGCACGCGCCTATCCTGATGCAGAACGTCGTCTGCTAACAAACATTCCTGTGCATGCCAAAGCTCCGGCGGCGTTTGCTGTGCTGGAGGGCTCCGGGCTGGTGCACAGTTACATGCGCTATCCAATCGCGACGCGAAGCATCGGTGATTTGATGATGTTGCAAAAAGAAATTCGCGCGTATCGTGCCCAGGTGCTGGTTTATCTAACGCCGCGAAGGTTGGCGAGCGAAGTGGTGCGCGACGCTGCATTTTTTCGGCTGTGCGGTATTCCGACGATGATTGGATTGCCGCTGACTCGCGATGCCCGCACCAATTTGCTGGATCCTGTGACGGGGTGGTATGAGCCGGAAGCAGTGCGACTGGCGCGCTTGATGCGCAGCCTGGGAAAGATTGATCTGCAGGATCCAAAGAATTGGGACCTGGGCCTGACACTTGACGAGCATAAACGGGCGGCAGAGGCGCTGGAGCCGGTGCAGGGCCGGCCGTTGCTGGCGTGTTGCGTGGGCACCAAGGTGCAGGCAAAAGATTGGGGCGCGGATAACTGGCGCAGCGTGCTCGATACGTTGGCTTCAGAGTTGCCACAGTACGGGTTGGTGATGGTTGGAGCTGGCGACGAGAGAGTTCTCAGCGATCGTGTTGCGGGAGCCTGGGCCGGACGTTCCGTAAATTTATGCGGAAAACTTCTGCCTCGCCAGTCCGCGGCCGTTCTTGCACGGGCGAAAATTTTCGTAGGACATGACAGCGGCCCGATGCATCTGGCGGCGACGGTGGGCACGCCCTGCGTTGCGGTATTCGCTGCGCGGAATAAACCACGCACGTGGTTTCCCTGGGGAAGCCAGCATGAAGTTGTCTATCACCGCACTGACTGCTGGGGTTGCGACCTGGAGACCTGCATTGAGCAGAAGAAAAAATGCCTCACTTCGATTTTGCCTTCGGAAGTGCTGGGCGTGGTGCATCGTGTGTTGGCCCGTCTTTCGCTAGCGCACACCTTGGTTCCCAGCCCTCGTTAACTCACTCCGCAATGCAGCCAGTTAGGATAGATTGGAGCACAGCATGATTCGTGATCTTCATCGTGTCCTCGATCTGGTTGAGTCCGGCTTTCAGCGCTATCGCGTGCTGGTGGTTGGCGATTTGATGCTGGACCAGTATCTCTGGGGCGACGTCAGCCGCATCTCTCCGGAAGCGCCCGTGCCAGTGCTGCGATCGGCGCGACGTACACATGTCGCCGGCGGCGCCGCCAATGTTGCAATGAACCTGGTCGGCCTGGGAGCGCAGGTATCGCTGGCAGGATTCCTGGGCAGTGATGAATCGGCGGAGACTTTGCGCGGGTTGCTAACGACCGCGGGCATCGCGACGGATGCAGTGTGCGTTTGGAAGCGGCCAACTATCTCGAAAACTCGCATTATGGCGGGACGGCAGCAGTTGATGCGGCTGGACGTGGAGGCGCCTGAACTGCCGTTTGCCACGGAGATTGATTCCCTGATGCGATCGTTAACCGCGCAGATCACGACCGCGGACGGCATCATTCTTTCTGACTATGCGAAGGGTGCGTTGCCTGAACAGGTTTGTCAGCATGTGATCACGGAGGCGCGCAAACGCAATGTCCCCGTGCTGGTGGATCCCAAGGGCAGCGAGTTTTCAAAGTATCGCAATGCGACGACGATCTGCCCCAACCTTCAGGAACTGTCAGTCTGCACCGGTGTTCCTATTCAGCAAATGGACAACCTGTTGGCGGCAGGCCGATCGCTGATTCCTTCTCTACATTTGGAATATCTGACCGTCACGATGAGTGAGCGTGGGATTCGCGTCCTGTATCCAGACGCAGAGCAGGATCTGCATGCTGCGGCTTTGGCTCGCGAAGTCTACGACGTTTCTGGCGCGGGCGATACGGTGATTGCGACTCTCGCTGCTTCGGCTGCGGCAAAGCTCGACACGGAAAGCGCCATTCAATTAGCGAATGTGGCCGCAGGAATTGTGGTGAGCCGAGTGGGAACGGTGCCGATCGACCGGGCGAACTTACTGGCAACCTTGTCAGTAGAACTGGCCACCAGCACGCAGGAAAAAGTTGTCGACCGCGCTGGTTTGATTGCGCGCGCTGCGCAATGGCGTGACCGCGGCGAAACAATTGTGTTCACGAATGGCTGTTTCGACCTGCTGCACATTGGCCACATCACGCTGCTGGAAAATGCGCATCGCATGGGCGATCACCTGGTGCTTGGGATCAACAGCGATGCTTCGGCACGCCGGTTGAAAGGCCCGACACGCCCAATTGTCGGCGAGAAAGAGCGGGCGCGTATTTTGGCGGCACTGGCGTCTACAGATGCGATTGTGATTTTCGAGGAAGACACGCCGCTCGAGACCATAGAAGCGTTGCGGCCGAATGTGCTGGTGAAGGGCGGCGACTATACCGAAGCGACTGTAGTCGGCGCGGACCTGGTGAGAAGCTGGGGTGGCCGGGTCGCCATCGTGCCGACAGTTGCGGGCTTCAGCACAACCAACCTTGTGCAGAAGCTGAGCGCGACATCAGACAAACAGCAAGCCGATAAAGCAAAATCCTAGAAAATACTCTCGTAATGCAAACGCCTTTGTATCCCACGCTACCTGCGTTTGGGTGGGGCACCCATACGTCGCGCGCCGAAGCCTGCGTTAGTCGCCCGAAGCATTGGGCGGATGAGAAGCATGGTGCTGACGCTCGGGATCGTGCAACCACTTGGATAATGCGGCGCCGTTCATCTCCATACCAACCAGGTCAAGCTCGCCGTGATCGTAATCCGCAATCATCATGCCCATGGAGGAGCCGTCGGGGCGAACCAAGATCACGGACTGATCGCCATCGTGATTCTTTCCGCCGCTCACTTCTGTTACAAACGGCTGCCAATCCTCGCCGAGTTTTGAACGCAGCAGCGGATAAAGATCCTTGCCATCCATACCGCGCAAATTGTCGAACTCCGCCACTCGCAAACTCCGAACACCCCCATGCGTTTTGAGGCTGGCACAAATGCTGACAAGACTCATCATGGGAATGCGCTGCGCATGGACGGAGTATTTATGTTCCACGGCAGAGACGACGGAGTTGAAGTCATGATCGGCTGCGGAACATCCGGTCGAGACCATAAGCGTTGAACCAAGCAGGAGCGAAACGAAGTGTCTCATTTGAAATTTCATTTCGCCTCCTTGGTCGAGCTTTTCTGTAGATTCAAATTCGGCACGCCAAAGTTGCCGCTGAGTTCCTTCAAATCCTCTGGGCGGATCGAGCCGGAAATGTACACCATGTTCAGCTCCGTCGGCTCGGCATCGAGGACAAACATTCCTTTCACCTCATTGCCGACCATCTTGACATAGACATCGGTGTCGCCTTCACCCTTTTTCGAACGTACCTTGACCATCGGATTCCAGTCGGCTCCGAGAAATTGCTGACGGATTGTGTTGAGATCGCCAGCTGTGTACTGACCAGGCTGGGAGAATTCGTAATTGCGAACGTAAATTGCATTCAGATTCTGAATCAGGTGTTGCGCCTCGGCATCGTCTTTTTCATCCGAGTGGAGAAAAAGGGCCGCAAACTTGAGCATGGTTTTGTTCATCGTGACTTCATTCACGTCGGAGGCACGTGCCGCGAGCTTTTTGTCGAGCTCCACTGGAAAATTGGGTTGCCCATCCTGGGCGACAGCGGGCAGTGTCAGCAGTAATCCGCAGCCTAGCAGTACGCCTGTACGGCAAGCGGTGGTCAATCGTTGAATTCGAGTCATAGCTATCTCTCCTTAATTTGCGTTCAGATGGTTCGTGTTGTCGCTGTCCACTTTGTTGCGAACATCCTGCAATGTTGCGCTGGTAATTCTGAGCGCGAGCAATACTTGCTGGCGAGCATGTTCGCCGGCGATCAGGCGTTCTCGCTGGTGCTCGAAGTAGCCCCCCACGCCGACTGAAAACAGAAGCGTCGCTGCGATGGCGCCACGCACCACGGGGTTGCGAATCGTGCGAACTGGCCACGGCGCCGGTTCATGGTGCGGCACTGCATCCACACGCGCCAGCACTCGATCCGCAAACCCTGCCGGTGCGGGCCGCGGCTGCAGACCGGCGCGCAGTTCCTGTTCAAATTCGTCGTCGCGTGAATCGTGCGGCTCTTTGACGAAGTCAACCATGGACGACCTCCTTTCGTTGCCGCGATGCTTTGGTTCGCAGCAGTTTCAGTGCCCGTTGCAGATGACTCTTTACGGTTCCAAGGGGCATCGAAAGCAGCGCGGATATTTCAGTCGGCATCATGTCTTCCTGATAGCGCAGCAGCACGACTGCCCGTTGCGCGGCTGGAAGGGATGCGACCATCTGCTCGATGCTGGTTGGAGTACCGGCTGGCTTGCAAGCGCCCGGTAATACCGCAAAATCGATTCCAAAATGCGTGTGTTCCTCGCAGAATTCGTCTGCGGCGAAGTCCACCCGGCTGGCGCGGCGGCGACAAGCGTCGGTCGCGCGATGAACCGTGACCCGGCGCAACCACGCCAGCAAATGCTCCTGCGATTGCATTCGGTCGAGGTCGCGATACAGCGCAAGAAAGACATCCTGAGCGACTTCCTCCGCCGCACCGCAATCTCCCAGGATGCGATACGCAATGCTGTAGACGCGGGATTGGTGCTGCTCCACAATGTCACGAAATCCATCTCTCGACGGCGAGATCGATGCCACGGATGAGTTTGTGATTGCGGATTGCAACGGATTTGCCCCTCGCCGGAATTCTCTGTACCTGCGTATACGCAGATCGGGGCGCGGGAGAACGCAAAAAGTGACAAAAAATGAAAATAATTTTGAGTTTTGGGCAGGAACGGTTCGAAATATCTCGAAGCTCTATCGATGTTTCAGGCCGAGCTCCAGCAGGGTGTCGGCGACTCGCTCATAGTCGTGACGTAAAACATCTTCGGCGCGAAGAAAATCGCCGGTAATGCAGCGAACCCCGAGGCGCTCGATCTGGTCGATATCCGCGACGATCGGTTCAGCGCCTTCAGCAGCATAACGTCGCCGCGCTTCTTCCGGAACAGGAGCTACGTTGACCAGCGCGTAGTCGAAGATGGCGCCGCCGGTGTGCTCGTAAATGCGCTCAATGTGCTGCGAGGCGGTCAGGTGGAGGCTTTCATTCGACTGCGTCATCAGGTTGCAGATGAAAACCCGTAGCCCATGGGCGGCCACCAGCGACTCGGCAATGCCTTCCACCAGAAGATTCGTAATCAGGCTGGTATAGAGCGAACCTGGGCCGAGCGTAATCAGGTCCGCGCCCAAAATCGCTTCCACCGCTTCCGGCAGCGCCGCTACGCGTTCCGGCTTCAGCATAAGGCGAACGATGCGTCGCTTGCTGGCGGTGATCCTGGTTTCGCCTAGAACCGTCGAGCCGTCGTCCATCAGCGCCGCCAGGGTGACGTTGGAATTTGTCGCGGGATATAAATGCCCGCGGGTTGCTAGAATCTGCGACGACGTTTTGACGGCGAGCGCAAAATCGCCGGTCACCGCTGTCAAGCCGGCGAGAAAGAGATTGCCGAAGCTGTGACCCTCCAGGCCTTCCCCGCTATCGAAGCGGTACTGAAACAGCCGAGACAGCAGGTGCTCATCTTCCGACAGCGCGACCATGCAGTTGCGCAAGTCGCCGGGCGGCAACATATTCATATCGCGGCGCAGGCGACCGCTGGATCCACCATCATCGGTAACGGTAACAATCGCAGCAAGATCTGAAATAACGGCCGGTGTCTCGGAAGAATGGTCTGCAGTGGAGGCCGCGTGCGATGGAGATTGCGTATGACGCTTCAGGCCGCGTAACAACGTGGACAATCCAGTGCCGCCGCCGATAGCCGCAACACGCAGAAGGGTTTCAGCAGACGAGTTAGAAGGGGCAGGCTGTTTTGGATCGGAGAGGCGCGGCTGCGGAGAACTGACAGAGTGCATGTTCGACCACTTGCTCATTCAAGCGCCCACGGGGTGCACGCACCAGGCCGCGCCCGCGACGTGCTCAAAGAATTTCTGGATAAAGAAGCTCGGTAAATCGGGGATCGTCCGACATCTCCTGAAAATCCGAGTCGAGGCGAGCCTGAATGCGATTTTGCGGATTCAATTCGATAGCGCGTGCCAACTGCTCCAGGCAATCCTCGGCGCGGCCAGTCAGGCAGTGCATTACAGCCAGCCCGTAGTGAGCGTAATCCGCGGTCGGATGCTTCTTGAGGATGGCTTCAAATTGCTCGCGCGCGTCTTCATAAAAGCCGGTATTCAGCAGCGAGATGGCATAGTCGTACTGCTCTTCGGGACTATGAAAGGAGACCGCATCTTTCTTCATCTGGCGCTCGCACGCAGTCATGTGAACTCGGGCGCGATCGACCAGGTCGCCGGCATCGGAGGAAATGAGCGCCTCCAGCGCAGCCTTGGCCTTTTCGTATTTTCCTTCGCGCATCAAACGGACTGCAGTTTCGTAATGTTGAATTCGCTGCTTCCGCGCCGGGTCGGCGATGGCGTCGGATTTTCCGGCAAGTATGCGAGGCATCGTGGTCGTTTTCTTTTTCATGGGCGATGGCTTCATTGCAGACACACTCGTTTCATGTGTTCTAGAGGGCGTATTTACGGAATGACCCTGACCCTCGTAAACCTAACAGGAAACGACTCCATCTGCAATGCCGAGCGGTTCGTCAGAGCCCTGGGACGAAGCCAACATACATTAATTTTTGTGACAAGGATGCCCCGCCTGGACTCTGATGAGTTAAGGATCGGGAGGTCTTGTGAGGGCCAAACCCTGCCGCCAGAATGATAAAATAAGGTTGGAACGCCTATGCCAGAAATCATTCGCAGAAAAACACCTACAGTCTTGATCGGCAAAGTTCGGGTCGGTTCGGATGCACCAGTTGTGGTGCAGTCGATGACCAATACGGACACGGCCGATGTGGCTTCGACCGTCCAGCAGGTTGCCGCGCTGCATCGTGCCGGGTCAGAAATCGTCCGAGTCACGGTCAACAACGATGAGGCGGCCAAATCGGTTCCTGCCATTGTCGAGGAACTGGCGCAGCAGGGCGTACATGTGCCGATTGTGGGTGACTTCCATTACAACGGACATCTGCTGCTGAAGAAGTATCCGGACTGCGCGCGCGCTTTGGCGAAGTATCGCATCAACCCGGGAAACTGCTCCATCGGGCGCAAGGATGACGATAATTTTCGCACCATGATTGAGTGCGCGGTAGAAAATCAAAAGCCTGTGCGCATCGGAGTCAACTGGGGTTCACTCGACCAGGCGCTGTTGACGCGCATGATGGATGAAAATGCGAAATCTGCGAATCCGAAAGACGCTCGCGATGTGACTATGGAAGCCATGGTGCGCAGCGCGTTGGATTCTGCGGAGATGGCGGAACGCTACGGTCTGCGCCACGATCAGATTATTTTGAGCGCCAAGGTCAGCGGAGTGCACGACCTGATCGATGTCTATCGCATGCTGGCGAGTCGCTGCGATTACGCGCTGCATTTGGGGCTGACGGAAGCTGGCATGGGAATGAAAGGCATTGTCGCCTCGACGGCGGGACTGACTCCGCTTTTGCTGGCCGGCATCGGAGATACGATCCGTGTGAGCTTGACGCCGAAACCGAACGGCGACCGCACGGAAGAAGTTTTGACCGGGCAGCAGATTCTGCAATCGCTCGGCATTCGCAGCTTTACTCCGCAAGTGACAGCCTGCCCTGGCTGCGGGCGAACGACCAGCACTTACTTTCAAGAATTAGCGCTGCAGATCCAGGGCCACCTGCGCGAGTCCATGCCGGTCTGGCGCCAGAAATATCCAGGCGTCGAGGAGTTGAAGCTGGCTGTGATGGGATGCGTCGTCAACGGGCCCGGAGAATCGAAGCATGCCAACATCGGCATTTCCCTTCCCGGTACATTTGAAGACCCAGTTGCTCCGGTGTATGTCGACGGACGTCTGCTGTTGACGCTGCGAGGCGATCACATCGTTCAGGAGTTCACGAAAATTCTGGATGAGTATGTAGTGAACCGCTACGGAACGGCAAAGTCCAAAGACCTAGTGGGCGTCCACTAACGCGGGAGTTGCGGGCTCGGGCTGGTCTGGCGTTGAGTCCGCGGCATGCTTGGCTGCTTTCTTGCCAGCTTTCTTCAACAGCTGATTCAACGTCGTCGAATCCAATTCTTCTTCAAGACATTTCTGCGCCTTGCGAAAGACGCTGCGCATGGATCTTTTTCAAGTCGCTTTGTGTCTCGGCGGAATCGTGGGCGGGTTGATGCAGCAGATCTCCCGCATCGAGTGCGCGATAAATATCCCGCAGCGTAATCTGCTTGGCGCTCTTCGCCAGATGCGTGCCGCCTGAAGGACCTTTCGCACTCGTGACCAGACCCGCCCTGCTCAACGCAGAAAGCAGCCGCCGAATGACAACCGGATTTGTCGCCAGTGCGCTTGCGAGGGCTTGCGACGTGTGGAATTTCTCTGGCTCTGTTGCCATCAACGCGAGCGCTTCGATAGCTGTCGAAAACCGCAGATTGGCTGCCATGTGCCCAAAAATATCACAGTTGCTCGATGTTGACGCAAATCGACCTTGGAGCGAAGCAGGGCCCATATCCCGTAGGCCGGGCGCCGCTGCATCAGTGCTACCATCAAGCTTTTAGGCCGGAGTGGATTTCCTTTTGAAGATACTTTTTGTCGGAGATATTTTTGGTGGTGCCGGACGCAGGATTGTCCATGCACATCTGGGCCACCTCCTCGAGACCCATGCGGTCGACCTGGTGGTGATCAACGCGGAGAACTCTGCGGGCGGGTTTGGAGTCACTCCCAATATTGCGGAGGAGTTGTTCAACTGGGGCGCGCACGTCCTGACCACCGGCAATCACATTTGGGATAAGCGCGAAATTATCGACTGGATGAACACAGTTCCCGCTGACAGCCATGAGCGGCCTCGCCGTTTGCTGCGACCAGCGAACTATGCGCCGGGCACGCCGGGCTACGGCGTCTATGAGGGCAAGCTGGCCAACGGCACGGCGTATGCCGTCATCAACCTGCAGGGGCGAACTTTCATGGCACCGAGCGACGATCCCTTTCGCGCTGCTGACGCCATTCTTGGAAAAGTTGAAGGCCAAAGTGATCCTGGTGGATTTTCACGCTGAAGCTACTTCAGAGAAAGTCGCGCTGGGCTGGTATCTTGATGGCCGCGTGACGGCCGTACTGGGAACCCACACCCATGTACCAACGGCGGATGCACGCATTCTTCCAGGCGGCACGGCATTTCAAACCGATGTCGGAATGAGCGGGCCGTATGACAGCGTGATTGGTGTTGAGGTGGAGCAGGTGCTTGACCGCTTCCTGCACGGTATGCCGGCCAAGTTTGATGCGGCCAAGAAGAATCCGAAGATGTGTGCGGCGTTAATTGAATGCGACGCCACGACGGGACGAGCGGAATCGATCCGGCATTTCATGCTCGGCGAATAAATCACACTCCAGCGACAAAAAAGAGCGGGCATCCAGATGGATGCCCGCTCTTTTTAGTTAAAGAACGACTACTGCGATGTGGTGTGATGCGTGGTGTGATGCACCGCGATGTGGCTTCGTGGTCGGAGGCGCATCTCCGTCTTTCATGATGATCATCGGCTGGAGTCTGCGTATACGAGTCGAAGGTTGCAATGTAGTTCACCATCGAACCGATGGTGGGCGGCGTTTTCAGCGGGGACTTCATGTTGATGGTGAAGTCCGCCTTATTCGACTGCTGCGCATCATCAGAGACAGCGAGTTGGACAGTATCCGGAGTGGCCGAGATGACCTTTCCAGGAACTTTGGTGGTCAAGCCCTTCATGGTGTCCCATACCGCGGATGCGTCCGCCTGGTATCCCGTTGGCAAGCACAAATTCCTTATCCGTCAGAGCCATGGTTTTCAGGTCAGGCGTCGATGTAACCGCATTGTGTGCCAGTTCCTGAGGAGACGGCGGTGGCGGCGCGGGAGTAATGGTAAATCCGGCCGGCGGATTCAGAGATGCTTTCGCCTGCGCCTGAACCTGATCGAATCCATCCATAGCCACCGTGGTACTTCTTGTACCAATACTGCGCAGCCTTCTGGATCTCGTCTTTGAATGGCTCTGGAGCGTAAGCGGCCGCACGAGAAAGATACCAGACAGCATTCACCAAGTCCTGCGGATTCTTCTGAACATAGGCCGTTCCCAGCAGGTAGGTATCTTCGATACCAGGGCCAGCAGTCTGTTGCGCCGCGGGCATGGCCTTCAATTCGTCCTGGAAATATTTGATAGCGTTATCGTAGTCTTTCTTCCCGAGATCGTCATTGGCAATCGCGCCATCGAACAAGGGCGTGACCGCTGTCTTCATTTTGTCGAAGTTTGCCGAATCCGCGCCTTCAGGTGCCGGGGCCGTCAGGCCAGCCTGGGCATCCTTCGCCGCTTCGTCCAGCAAGCGGCTGAGAATCCGCGGGATTGGTCTTCTGACCAGCTTCCGTTTTCAAAATAAAGGCACTAAGAGCCAAGGCACGCAAGTCCGTCGGATCAATCTGGAGCACCTGCCGCGCTGCACCCAACGCCTTTTCTGTGTTGCCTGTCTGGGTGTAGGCATCCATCAGGATTTCCAGCACCTGCTTTTTGACAACGCTGTTGGGATATTGCTGCAGAAATCCCTCGATCGCCGATTCCTTCGCCTGCGGTGTCGGTTGGCTGATCGCAGAATTGTAGGCGTTGTATTCCGCAGGATCTTTAATGGTGATCGTTCCCGACCCTGCACTTTGCGCCTGCATCATGGGAGCGGCACTCATAGCGGTACCAGCCAGCGCCAGCACCGTGACGTACAAAAACTTTTTCTTCATCGATCACTCCTCGCGAACGAGTGTTTCATTGGGAATATAAAATATGCCACGCGCATCTCTGCCAGCGTCGCGCCTTCGATTGTCCCCGGCAGCGTGAATCGGAGACATCGAGACAATTGGCTTTGGCTGAACAGACGGTGCCGCATTGGTGTGGTTAGCAGGATTATAAGGCCGGATAATCCGGTTCGTGTCAGTATTCCACCCAGTATCCATCTGACGCAATAGCATTCCGCTATGTACGATGCAGGCAGGGGTGTGAGCGCAATGAAAAGTTGGCCAGAAAAGCTCGGCAACGTGCGACTGATGGTTCTGGGAATCGTTCTGATGCTGCTGGCAGCGCTGTGGCTCGTCCGACGGATCTTTGGCTGAGGGTGAAGGCAAAAGCGCCATTGTCGCCACGCATCAGAGTCATACAGGAGAGACCGAAATCGTGAATCAGCCTTCACCGCTGTCTGACCAAGTCGCAATCGTCACGGGCGCCAGCCGCGGCATTGGAGCTGCCATCGCGCGCAAGCTGGCTTCTCTGGGTGCGCACGTCGTCCTAGCCGCTCGCGACAAGGAGCAGTTGAACAAGATTGTTGCGGAGATCAACGCTGCCGGTGGCCACGCTGAGTCGCATGCCTGCGATTTGACGCAGCCGGATCAGATTGAAGTCTTCGCCCAGCTTGTGTTGCGCACACATGGCCGATGCGACATTCTCGTCAACAACGCGGGCGTCGGATGGTTAGAGGGCCCGCTGCACGAAATGCCGCTGGATGTCTGGGACAATCAGTTTGCGTTGAACCTGCGCGCGCCGTACCTGATGCTGCGAGCGTTCGCGCCTGCGATGATTGCGGCCAAGCGCGGACACATCATCAACATCTCTTCCCTCGCCAGTAAGAATCCGGTGCCGAACGGGGCCGCTTACGCCGGCACAAAATGGGGATTGAACGGCATGATGATCTCCGCAGCAGAGGAGTTGCGGCAATTTCAGGTGCGCGTGTCACTGGTCGAACCGGGAACGGTGCGCACGGAGTTCGGATCGGGGCAATCCAGTCACAAGTCCGAACTGGGGGCGATCGCGCCAGAGGACATCGCCAACATCGTGGCACTTTTGGCGACGCAGGCGGACCAATCCTTCATCAGTGAAGTCGCCATTCGACCGACACTGAAAAAGTAGGATTACTGGAGTCTGTCGGGAGATCGGTTGAGACGGCCACGCGTCGATTTCTAGGGCCTGATTCCACTGGGCACACAACAGCTTGGGTTCTGGACTTCTTATCCACAACCCGCTGTATCTGATATTGACCCGAGGCGTTAGCAGGACTAAAGTGGAGCCATCGGTGGGCGGTTTTGTGCCCCCGCAACGCTTGCCCCCAGAGGTGCCGATTGCTCGAACTTAAGCGCATTCATATTCTCGGCTTCAAGTCCTTCTGCGATCGCACGGAAGTGTTGCTCGACAGCAACGGCGTTACTGCGATTGTAGGTCCCAACGGATGCGGCAAATCCAATATTTCCGATGCAATCAGCTGGGTTCTGGGCGAGCAGTCGGCGAAAGACTTGCGCGGCATCAAGATGGAAGACGTTATCTTCTCGGGTACGCGAGAGCGAAAACCTACTGGCATGGCGGAAGTGTCGCTGGTGCTGGTCGATCCCGAAGTCTACCGGCCGGCAGGTTCGCATCCTGGGCCGGAGATTGTTGTTGACGATTGGGATGAAGCCAGTGTGCGCTCGCAGGCGGCGCAGGAGACGGAAGAGATCATCGCCGATTTGCAGCCGGGACAGATCATTGAAGGTCCGGTTGAAGTCGAACGCAAAGGTGCGGCCCCGCAGGAGGAAGCGGAATGTGCGGCCTCCGCAGATGCAGGGACGACGGCCGAAGGCAACGTGGTACTGAAGATTCGCCGCCGCAAATTTCAACGTAACCATGCACAGGATGGCGAGATCATCATTTCGCGGCGGCTGTTCCGTACTGGCGAAAGCGAATACCTGCTGAACGGAAAGCTTTGTCGGCTGCGTGACATTCACGATGTCCTGATGGGCACGGGCCTGAGTTCAGACTCCTACGGAATCATTGGGCAGGAGCGCATTGGCCAGCTGTTAAGCAGCAAGCCGCACGAGCGCCGCGCAATTATCGAGGAGGCGGCGGGGATCACGCGTTTCAAAACTAAGAAGCATTTGGCAGAGCTGCGGCTGGAGCAGGCAAAGCAGAATCTCGCGCGCGTAAATGACATCTTCGATGAAGTCTCGCGTCAGATGAATTCTCTGAAGCGCCAGGCGGCGAAGGCCGAGCGCTACGGCGCGTTGCGCGATGAACTTCGCCAGCGGCTGCGGGTGGTGATTGCGACAAGAATTTCGCTGACGGATGCGGCCACGGTTGCCGTCGCAGCGGAACTCGCGCAGCTGACGACTGAAATCGACGGCATGACGCACTCCATCGCCGAGGTCGATCAACAGCGAGCCGCCGCTGTTGCCGAGGGATACAGCCGCGAACAGCAGGCACGTGAGGCCGCGACCAGTGCCAACAACGCTTCCATCGAATTGGAGCGGACACTGGGGCAATTGAAAGCCAATGAAGATCGCGCCGCGGACCTGAAGGTGCGACTCCATGCAGCCCAGGCAGAGATGGCGCAGACGCAGCAGCAGCTGACGGGACTTGAAGCGGAGCGCACCCAGCAGCACGCATTCCTGGCGCAGGCGCAGCAGGCTGTCGATCTGGCGCGGCAGGATATGCAGGCGCGGCAAAACGCATTCCAGACAGCAACCACTGAGCTGGCGTCCGTGAACGAGCGCATGGAAACTTCTCGCCGCCAAATGCTGCACTGGATGGCGCAGGCCAACCAGGTACGCAACCAGATCAGCCAGGGAGAAGCCAGCCTCGAGGGCTTTCAGCGTGAGGCGGAGCGGCTTTCAACGGAGCGCGCCGGTGTCCACAGCGAGCTGGAAAAACTCGGCGTCGAGCGCGGACAGGTTTCGCTGAATTTTGCTTCCGCCAGCACAACACTGCAGGATACGGAAGCGGAGTTGACGATGTTGCGCGTTGACTTGGAAACGCAACGGAGCCTAGAAGCTTCGTCTCGCCGCCAGGCAGATCAACTGCGCGCGGAACAGGCCACATTGCAGGGACGTCGAAATTCACTGGAGTCGCTGATTCGCGAGCACAGTTACTCGACCGACACGGTCCGGCAGTTACTACGCACCAACACGATGGAAGGCGGACACGCTCCCGTTGGTGTGCTGGCAGATTTCGTCGAAGTCTCCGATAAATACGAGACGGTTGTAGATGAATTCCTGCGCGATGAACTGAACTTCATTGTGGTGAAGAGCTGGAACGATGCGCAGGAAGGCATGCGCGTTCTGAAGACGGATGTGGATGGGCGGGCGACGTTCCTGGTGCATCCGGATGATTCGCAGGCGAAGTTTTCTTTTGCGCCGAGCATGGTGGCGCCGCTAAGTGAGGCGCGCGATGGCGTGGTGCGGCTGAAAGATTGCATTCGCGTGCTGGACGGATTCGGTAGTTCACTGGAAGTGATTTTGCCCAAGCTGCGACACGGCTACGTGGTGCCGAACTCCGAAGTTGGAAAGTCGTTGGCGCTGGAAAATCCGGAAGCATTTTTTCTGTCGCCGAATGGAGAGTGTTTTCACAATGTCACGGTGACGGGTGGCAAGCCCAGTGTTGAAGGTCCGCTGGCGCTGAAGCGGGAATTGCGCAGCACTCAGCAATCTCTAGCCGGGGTGGAAGATTCTCTGGCCGCCGCGGAGATGGAAACGGCGAAGCTGGCTCGCCTTGTCGCGGAGTTGTCGCAGCGGATTGAAATCAAATCTGCAGAGAGACGCAAGGCGGAACAGGAATCTGCCCACACCGGAGCTGCCCTGCGGCAACTGGAAGCCGAAGTCGGCCGCCTAGAACGGCGCTTGAGTGAGTGGACGCTGCAGGCCGAGCGCAACACCGCCGCACAGGCAGAAAAGAGCGAGTGGCTGACGCAACGGCGTGAGGAAGTCGAGCGCCACGAACAGCAGCGGGTCCAATTTGAGCAGCAGCTGAATGAAGCCCAGGGTTCGTTGGAAGAACTGCGACTGGCACGCGACGCGGCGCAGCAGCAAATGTCCGCAGCCTCCATCGAATTGGCCGGTCTCGAAGAGCGGAGACGCGGTGCAGTCAGCTCATCCGAGCGGCTCGATCGCATGGTGGAGGGACTCGAGCAGCGTGTTCGGCAACTGGAGCAGATGATTGCCTCCGGTGATGCCGAACAGAAGCAGCGCGTGATCGAACAGGAGCGCTTGCAGGTTCGCAGCCAGGAGTTGGAAACGACGCGCACCACCGCGCGGCAACAGGCAGAAGAATTGGCGGAGCAGTCGAAGGCGCTTCGCCAGCAGGCGGCCGAAGTGGAACAGCAGGTTCGCGGATTGCGTGTTGAGCTGGAAGCCTTCCGCGATCGCCGCAGTGAAGCTGCCGCGCGGGCCGCACGCCTGTCCTCTGACTTGGTTCATTTGGAAGAAACCTGCATGCAGGATCTTTCCGTGCCCGCTGACGAATTACGCGCGGACGAGACCATGGTCCGCCTGGAAGCGGAACCACTGACAGCGGAAGAAGAGGGTTGCCGCGGCATCAAGCAGAAGCTCGAGTCGATGGGACCCGTCAACATGATGGCTCTAGAGGAATATAAGGAAGCCTCCGAGCGTCATGCCTTTCTGGAAACGCAGCGGAAGGATCTGTTCGATTCCATCGAGAACACGCAGAACAGCATTCGCGAAATTGAAGTGGTCTTGCGCAGCAAGTTTGAAGAGGCCTTCGCCGCGATCAACGAGAATTTCTCAGCGGCATTTACTCATCTCTTTGGCGGCGGCCAGGCTTTCATGAAGCTCACCGACCAGGAGAACTTCGACGACAGCGGAGTCGATATCATCGCTTCTCCTCCGGGAAAGAAACTGCAAAACATCCTTCTGCTTTCTGGAGGAGAAAAAGCGCTGACAGCTCTGTCGCTGCTGATGGCAATCTTCCAATTCCAGCCGAGCCCCTTCTGCGTGCTGGATGAAGTGGATGCTGCGCTGGATGAATCGAACGTGGGACGCCTTGCGAATATGCTGAAGAAGATGAGCATTCACACGCACTTCATCGTCATCACACACAGCAAGCGCATGATGCAGGCGGCCGACGCCATCTTCGGCGTGACCATGCAGGAGCCGGGCGTTTCGAAAATTGTTTCGGTCCGGTTACATCACGATCGAGCGCTGGAGCGAGCCTCCGCCTGAGTTCCGCAGCTATGCCGGCATGCAAACAATTCACGCTTGTCGGCATCCCTAGAAAATGTCTCCTCTATGACGTCGATGACGTCGCGACTTTGGCCTAGGGCCTGAGTCCCGCTTTGATTGTGGGTCTCGCCCAAAGGTTCCAGACGATTTCGAGTGTAGGAGAGAGCTTCGAGTTGTAAGCTGCTTGCCAGAGACAAATTCGTATGAAAGGCTCACCGGTATGCCAGAAGCACTTCTTCAAGCTGACCTCCCAAATGTAAAACTGCACGCACGCGGGAAGGTTCGAGACATCTACGATGTAGGCAACGACCTTTTATTGATCACCACTGACCGAATCTCTGCTTTCGATCACATCCTGGCAACGGGAATTCCAGATAAAGGGAAAATTCTGACGCAGATTTCCCTCTTCTGGTTCCGCTTTCTCTCCGACCTGGTACCGACGCATCTGATCACCGCCGATGTCAACGCCTATCCTGAAGTGCTCCAGCCTTACCGACAGCTGCTACATTTCCGTTCCATGCTGGTTAAGCCAGCGGAGATATTTCCCTTCGAGTGCGTTGTCCGTGGCTATCTGACCGGCTCTGCGTGGAAGGATTATCAGGAGACCGGAAGCGTATGCGGGATCGCGTTATTGCCGGGCATGGCGGAATCCGAGAAGCTGCCGGAACCGATCTTTACGCCCGCGACCAAGGCGCCTGCCGGCGAACACGACATGAACATCACCATGGAAGAAATGGGCAATCGCATCGGCCGCAGCAATGCCGAGTTGCTGCGAGACCTGAGCCTGATGATCTATGAACGTGCCTCGCGCCATGTGGACGGGCAGGACTTGATTCTTGCCGATACCAAGTTCGAATTTGGGCAGACGGCGCACGGAGTGGTGCTGGCAGACGAAGTTCTGACCCCGGACTCTTCTCGGTACTGGTGGAAGAGTGGATATCAACCCGGCGGTCCGCAGATTTCTTTTGACAAGCAGTTCGTGCGCGATTATTTAGTAGAAAGCCACTGGAACAAGCAAGCGCCTGCCCCGGCGTTGCCTGACGACGTGGTGGCACGAACCCAGGAAAAATATCTCGAAGCTTTTCGTCGCATCACTGGCCACACTTCGTTGCACTAGAGCAAGAGCACAGATAATGGGTGTGGTGAGTGGGAATGATGTGCAGCCGTCCTTTGATGAACGGCTGCGTGGACAGCGATTTTGCACTCTACACCTTCTGTGTTCTTGCTCGAGCCATCTCTCCCATTGGTTGTTGGCAATACTGCATTCACCTGAAGAATTCGCCACTCTGCGGGAATTCCTCTGGCACTTCATCGCAACTCAGGAGAGCTGGCTTTGGCGGGTATGACCCTTTTCGATTGGTTCGTGGTCGTTATCATTCTTCTGTCGACCATCATGGCAGCAGCGCAAGGACTGGTGTTGGAGCTGGTGTCGCTGGCGGCGCTGGTGCTGGGGTTATGGCTGGCCTTCTGGAACTACCATGT
This sequence comes from uncultured Acidobacteriota bacterium, assembly GCA_963774515.1. Lineage (GTDB taxonomy): Bacteria > Acidobacteriota > Terriglobia > Terriglobales > Acidobacteriaceae > JAKAAZ01. The sequence continues at coordinate 309,240 of CAVZFK010000010.1, forward strand.
GCTGGCGGCTCCACTTTCACACGTCATTCACTCTGAGGGCGTGGCCGACGTGGTAGCGTTTTTGCTAATTGCTTTGGGAGTAATGCTGATCATCGGCCTGATCGGCAGGGCTATTTCCAAAGTGGCGCATACCGTCGGCCTGGGCGGCCTGGACAGTTTATTAGGCGCAATATTTGGAGTGATTCGCGGCTGTTTCCTGGTGGTGGTTGCTATCATAGCAATTGCTGCTTTCGTACCCCAGAAAAATTGGCTGCAAGGATCTAAGCTGGCGCCGTACTTTCTTTCGGCGGCCAATGACCTGTCAGCCGGTGCGCCTGCAGAATTGCAGCATCGGATCCAAGAGGGAGTGGCTATGATCAAGCAAGGTCCAAACTGGATTCAATTCCACTTGCATCCTCCCCCAGCCGCACGTTAGAACATTGAGTAGACTTTTTCGAAACATTTTTCACGATTATCAACATTGACTGCCGCAGTATTTGCAAGCCGGGTTAGAGAGGTCACAAGTGAAACGCGAATTGGATAATCTTGTCGTACAGATGTACGCCAGTGGCATCACCTACGAGGAGGCTGTCCGCGAGTTTCGTCGCCGATACATTCAGGAAGTGCTGCGCAACAACAAAGGCAACCAGTGCAAGGCTGCTCGAGAGCTGGGCGTGCACCGCAACACGCTGAGCCGCATTCTGGCCGAACTGGAGCTTGATCCAGTGCAGATCAAGTTGGGCTTGAAGCGCCCGCCTCGCGGGGAGCACGCTGTTCTTCCGGCGGTGCAACTGGTACGCTCGAGGTAGTGTCCCTACTTCGGGCAAGGCAGTGTATTGACGCGTGGCAAAGATTCAATCAACGCAAAAACGTCTTCTTAATAACCCGATATTGAGCTGCGTCCCGCGTCTGCAACAAGTCTTCAATCCAGGGAAACAAACGTTCACAAGTCGCACCCATCGCGACTGCAAGTTCCCCGTGACTGCTTCTTCGTGGCAGAGAAAATCTATCGCTGCCAGCCTGATGCTGTCGATGGGGATTTTCACTTGCGTCCCACAAGCGATCGCGGACGATACTGCGCATCCGGCCACTCCTTCGGTGGCAACCAAGCCCTCAACTTCTCCCAGCGAACCAGCATCGGTTCCGATACCGAGCGCGCAACAGATGGCCCAGGCGAGGGAGTATTTCCGCAAAGGAACGCACGCTCTCAAATCCCAGGATTCATCGCAGGCGCTGAGCCTGTTCGCGAAGGCCCATCTGCTAGATCCCACCAATGGACCGTATCTGGCCGCGTATGAACTGGCCCGGCAACAGTGGGTTGGAAACATGATTCATACGGCCAACCAGGATCAGCAGGCCGGTAAAACATCCGCAGCCAAGCAGCAATTGGAACAGGCGCTGAGCCTCGATCCGGACAATCCTTTTGTTCAGGAGCATATTCAATCTCTGAATGCCGACCAGGAACCTGCGGTCATTGAGTCGAGGCCGATGCCGCAGTTCGCTACCGGGCTGATTGAGCTGGCGCCCGCGCAAATTCAATCTACATTCCATCTTCGCGGAAGTGCACAGGACATCCTGCACCAGGTTCTTTCCGCCTACGGAATCACGGCCATCCTGGACGACTCTGTTCCGACCAAGCAGATCCAGCTGGACCTGGATCATGCGTCGTTCACTCAAGCGTCTGAAGCCGTGGAGCTGGCGACGGGAACGTTTTGGGTGGCACTGGACCCCACCCATGTGCTGGTTGCCAAGGATACGCCGGAGAATCGCAAGAAATTTGACCGCCTTTTGTTGGAAACGATTTTTCTCCCCGGTCTGGATAAGACGGAGCTGATCAATACCGTCAACATGATCCGAAACGTCTTTGGAGTTCGTCAGATTTCAAGTCACGTGGAGCAGGATACGATGACCATCCGCTCCACAGAGAGCACACTGCGAGCGATAAACACAACTGTGCAACAACTTTACCTCGACAAACCGGAAGTGATGCTTGATATCCGCGTCTACCAGGTCAACGACAATCGTACGCAAGACCTGGGCGTATCGTTTCCGCAGCAGTTGAACGTCTTTAACGTCACATCGGAGCTGACCAGCGTCATCAACAGCAATCAAAGCACGATCACGGAATTGATCGCGGCAGGACTGGTAAATCCTGGAGACCTGGCGGGAATCGCAGCTCTTCTGATTGGCTTGGGGCTGGTGAACGGGACGGTTCTGAATCAACCGTTCGCGTTATTTGGCAATGGTCTTACGCTCAGCGGATTATCGTTCGGTGGTACCACTGTAAATGCCTCGCTGAGTGTTTCGAACACGCGTGAGATCGATCACGTTGAGCTGCGCGCTGCAGACCTGCAAAAACAGACAGTGAAGATTGGCGAGCGCTATCCCATCGTCACGCAAAGCTATTCCGCCGGAACCCAGACGGCGACGTCCAATTCGACTCTCGCCAGTTTATTGGCCGGCACCAGCACAACTTCTACGGCAACCGCGAACCCATTGGCGTTAGCGCCTACGGTGGAATATCAGAACCTGGGCCTTACGGTGAACGCGCTCCCTCGCATTCTGCAGAACAAAGACGTGCAGATGCAGTTGCAGGTTACGATGGCTTCCCTGGCGGGCGCGTCGGTGAATGGCTCGCCCATCATCAACAATCGCGACTTCACGACTACCATTCAGATCCCTGACGGAGGCACCGCGCTGGTCACCAGCGCCGTCAGCAGCTCGGAATCGAAGTCTCTATCCGGCATTCCCGGGCTGAGTGAGCTGCCGGGTTTTGGCTGGACGGCCAGCCCCACTACCAACATTACGTCGGGCAGGCTATTGATTGTGATCAGCCCGCACATCGTCAGCGCAACCCATACCCGGATCGCTTCCAAAATGCTGTTCCTTCCACAGGGAGCAACCTCTCAGCAGGAATAAGGCTGACCGCGAGTTGCTCGCCACGCCGCGAAGTACATGTGCGATTCGTCTGATTGTTTTGAACACGACTAGCGCGCGGTGACATCCAGCTGGACGGGAAGGGTCTGCGGAGGATTGCATGCCTTGTTATCGCAGGCCTGGTAATGCAGTTGGCCATGCATGGCATAATGACCGGCACGCGCGTGCAGACGAACAACCACGCCAAATTCGCCGGTATACACGCTGAGTGCATCTTTCGGCGAGAACTGAAAGTGGTAATCCACTCCCTGCGGATAATCGACCTTAGCAATTTCAACGCCAGGCGTTTTGTCGAGGGTCAGCGTGGTCGGAATCAGGAACTCCGAGTGCGGCGTATGAGAATTGATGTGCAATCCCTGCTGGATGGTGAATCGGAGTTCAACATCTTTCGGAGTGGCTGTGGATGCTGTGGCCTTGACGGCCACTTGCGGCGAAGACACCATCTGCACCCACTGTTTTGACTTGGGTGCGCCAAAGCCGATGCCGCGCGGACCGGGCTGCCATCCCGACTGCCCTAAGCAGACGCCGGCGCACGCGATTCCTGAAGCGAAGATGAGAACGACCGCTAACTTCCCTGCCCGCACGATTACGCTCCCGTGGCGAGAATCTTTTGAATGTTGGCTTCCATTTCGCTTTCGGAAATTAATCCACCCGCTTCGATGATCACCTTGCCATCGCGGCCAATGTAGTAGGACGTCGGCAGATAGTCTATGCCGCCGTAGGCTTTATTCATCTGATCGTCGTACATCAGCACGGGATAATCGACGCCCATCTTCGCCATGAAATCGCTGACTTCTTTCCTGGCCTCCGTTTGCGTGGACCCATCGTCTTCAGAAATGCCGAGTACGGTAAATCCCTGGGAAGCATATTTCTTTTGCATTTCAATCAGCCACGGCATTTCCAGTTTGCAGGGACCGCACCAGGTGGCCCAGAAGTTCAGTAAAACGGCCTTTCCCTTGTAATCCGCAAGCGAAACCGTTTTGCCGTCGACGCTCTTCAAGGTGAACGACGGTGCCGGCTTTTCCCGGAAGTCAGGCAGACCCTGAGCTGCCGGCGAATTTTCATCCGGACTGGCGGTTGTCGCGGCAGTATTTCCCGAATCGGTCGAGGGCTCGCCGAGAAACTTGCGTAGCTCCGGTGATGCGGTCTGTGCCGGCGGGGGCGTGTTCATCGCCTTCCTCATCCGGTACGCCATAAATCCAGACCAGATCATTGCGGTGACACCTGCGACCAGAATCAGAACAACAATTGCACTGCGCTTCATTCCTACTCCTTGACCCCGCGAAGCAGAAGCCGCGGGACGCAACTCTTTATTGTATCGGGATGGGCACTCCTGCATCTATCGCTGGATGCGACAGGCCGCCAAACGTGACAAAGGCGCGGAGTGTCCGCGCCTTGGGCGATGGAACCGAATTCGATGCAACAGCGATTACGGCCAAGTAGGATGAATCGACGTGCCGCGTTAGCTGAACAGCATTCCTAACACTCCCATCGCGAAAAGGATGAGCATGCCAATGCGGAGCCAACGATACGACCTGGAGTCGGGCTCACTCGATTCGGTTTGAACTCCTACGACCTGAACGTCGGACATGTTGTTGCTTTCCGGGAACCACAAGAGCACTGCCGGAAAGATCGGCAAACCGCTGAGCGGGATTAGCGGTCTTAGCTCGATCGTGTTGGTGTGACGCGATAACTGCTGCCCCGAGGTCGTGCCCATCGTAACGGCGACCTTTGCCTGCGATTGGGTTGAGATCGTTGCGGCATAGGCGGTCCGCGGAGATGACGCGAGAATCACGAGGATGGCAATCAGCGAAAACAGGCATCTTTCTCGCGACACGTGGCAGAAGCGTTCCCGCACAGCGGATGAGAGACGTTTCTGTGAACGTCGAAGAGTGAAAGGCGATGGCAGTCCGAAGGCATGCATCGGGGTCAACTCCAATAGGGATTTGAAGTGTGCAGCTTTGATTTCCCGAGGCTGGAGAAGTGACGCGGGATCGCCGGCCCAGGCAGAAAATAGATCAAGTCGTTACATTGACACTCAAGCGCGGCTCATCCTGAGTTCCGTGAAAAATAGCCGTCTGCTGTTGAGGGTCAAGCAAGAAGTTACAGTCGATGTGGCGCGGTGTCTAGAGATTTCTGCATCAATTTCGAGGGAAAGTTGCGTACCCATTACCAATGGCGGAACACTTTCGTAATGCTGGAGCTTCGACGGATGCCGATTGTGCGGCATGACGATTGCTGGACGTCTCATTGCGAAATGACCTCCGCGCCTCCGATGCAGTATCTTCTAACTCAGTTCCCTGCTGCGGATACCGATGAAAGCACAGAAAAAATCCGGGCGAATATCGCGCGTGTCCAGCGCGCCGAACATCTCTGGTGTCGTGGATCCGGCGCAGTTGGTGCGCATTGAAGCGCAGGCTTTATTGGCGCTTGCCGACCGGCTTGAAGGCGATGCGACTTCCGCGAAAAGCATGGCGGAGGCGTTTGCGCGCGCGGTTGACCTGATTGTTGCCTGCGGATCCGCTGGCGGGCGCGTCGTGGTCACCGGTATGGGCAAGAGCGGAATCATCGCGCAGAAAATTGCCGCGACGCTCAGTTCCACCGGCTCGCCGGCGCTGTTTCTGCATCCGGCAGAGGCGCATCATGGCGACCTGGGCATGCTGGCCAAGGGCGATGTCGTGATTGCACTCTCGGCGAGCGGCGAGACGGAAGAAATTCTTCGCCTGCTGGAAATGTTGAAGAGGATTGGCGATGCGCTGATCACGTTCTGTTGCGACATGCACTCGACGCTCGCGCAGGCCAGCGACGTTGCGCTCGATTGTTCTGTCGAACAGGAGGCCTGCACGCTGGGGCTGGCGCCGACCGCTTCGACCACAACCATGCTGGCGCTCGGCGATGCATTGGCCATTGCTATCTCCTCGCGCAAGGGATTTCGCGCGGAGGATTTTGCCAATCTGCATCCCGGCGGAAAGCTGGGCAAGCGGCTAATGCGAGTGGAGCAGTTGATGCACTCTGGCGATGCGGTGCCACGGGTAGCACCCAGGACGGCGATGACAGACGTGATCTACGAGATGTCGAGCAAAGGGCTGGGCATGACTACGGTGGTTGCCGAAGGAAAGCTGGTGGGCCTGCTAAGCGACGGCGACCTGCGTCGGCTGTTGGAGAAGGAGGGCGCGAGTGCGCTGGCCAAGACGGCAGGCGAAGCGATGCATCGCAACCCGCTGACGATTGCCGCGAATGAGTTTGCTGCGGAAGCTCTGCGCCGAATGGAAGAGCGCAAGATTACATCGCTGATCGTGGTCAATGACGACGGTGGGGTTGAAGGTGTCATTCACCTGCATGATCTGTGGGGCACGGAATTGTTCTAGATAACCGGCGACAATGCATTCTCAACAGTATGCACCCAAGACGGCACAGTACTACGCGCTCTGCTCTGCCGCTTCAACGCTGGGAAACATGCTCAAGACGGTATCCACACGAGTCATACGAATCAGACTCAAGACACGATCTGTGACCGCTGCCAGAGCCAATTTGCGGCCATTCTTCTCGGCGGAGACGTAGAACATCAGGACGGTACCGAGGCCGGCGGAGTCGACATAGGGAACCTGCGACATATCCAGAATGGTAAGGTGCTGTGTCACCGCGCCGAGCGTATCTTTCAGAGGAAATAGCGAGCTCAGCGTGATTGGGCCGCTTAATCGCAATACAACTGCGTCGGAACGCGAGCTGGGCAATGTTTCAATGTTGAGTGCATCGTCTCTCATCCCCATAACATTAGACTGGGCCCGGGAGACTTTGATTACAAAATGGTTAAAACCACGATTCCGCCTGTCAGGGCGACCCGCATCGATCGAGTTGCTTGCGGCGAATGCTATGAGCCCGTACAGGCACCTCTGAGGCTCAACAACCAGGCACCCTAAAGAGACCGGCGCAGAAACAAGTAGAATGAACAGATTGAGCTATTGAACACGATAAGGACATTGACCCTACCCATGCATCGCTGGTCGCAGCTTTTTCTTCCTACTCTTCGTGAAGCCCCGGCAGACGCCGAAGTCGCCAGCCACAAGTTTCTGGTTCGCGCCGGATACATACGCCAGCTGGGCGCCGGAATCTATTCCTACCTGTTCCTGGGCCAGCGTTCGATCAACAAGATCGTCGCCATCGTGCGTGAAGAAATGGACTCGATCGGGCAGGAATTTCTGCTTCCGGCGTTGCTGCCGCGCGAGCTATGGGAACAGAGCGGACGCTGGACCAGCATGGGCGACAACATGTTCCGCCTGAAAGATCGCAAGGGCGCCGACCTGTGCCTGGGCATGACGCATGAAGAAGTGATGACGGAAGTTGCGCGGAAAGAGCTGCGCAGCTACAAGCAGCTGCCGCAAATCTGGTATCAGATTGAGACCAAATTCCGCGATGAACCGCGGCCGAAGGCAGGCCTGCTGCGGGTGCGCCAGTTCCTGATGAAGGATTCTTATTCCTTCGATATCGATCCAGCCGGACTCGATCTCAGCTATCAGAAGCATGATGCGGTCTACCGGCGAATCTTCTCCCGCTGCGGCCTGAAGTTTGTCGCGGTGGAGGCGGACTCGGGTGCCATGGGCGGCAGCCAGTCGCAGGAATTTATGGTGTACACGGATGCCGGCGAAGACCTGATCGCCAGCTGCGCCCAGTGCGGATATGCCGCCAACGTTGAAAAGGCTACGTCGCAATTGCCGCCTGCCGAAGACCTTGCGCCGACCGGCGACGGTCTGCCGGAACTGGTGCATACACCGGGAATGGGCGCAATTGCGGACGTGACCGCTTTCATGAAGGTGAGTGCCAGCCAGGACATCAAATGCGTTGCCTACATGGCGGAAAAGCGCGATGCTGCCGATCAGCCGGTTTGGCTGGCGGTTGCTGCCTTTTTGCGCGGCGATCACAATGTGAACGAAACCAAGTTGATGGGGCTGCTGCGCGCCGGACAACTGCGGCCGATGTTGCCGGAAGAACTTGCCATCTACTTCAAAGCTCCGGGAGGATTTTTGGGGCCAATCGGCCTGACGCAGACAGTCGACGCGAGTTTGCTACCGGAGTTGCAGCGCACCACCTTTCAGCCCAATAAGACACAGCAATTCTGGGCGGCGGCCAATCGGCTGAAGATGGTTGTGGTGCTGGATGAAGCTCTGGTAGATCGCAGCAACATGATTTGCGGCGCCAATAAACTGGACTACCACTATCGCAACGTTACGCCGAAGCGGGATTTCAACTGGACGGTTGCAGCCAGCATCCGCGCCGTGAACGAGGGAGAAGGCTGCCCGGTTTGCAATGCGCCGCTGCGCGTGGCCAAAGCCGTGGAAGTAGGCCACATCTTCAAACTTGGGGATCGCTATACGGACATCATGGGAGCGCGCGTGCTTGATCCGAATGGCAAAGAAGTCACTCCCATCATGGGTTGTTATGGCATCGGCATTGAGCGCATCCTGACTGCCAATGTGGAACAGAGCTTCGACGAGAACGGCTTTTCCTTGCCGCCGTCGATTGCTCCGTTCGATGTGGTGGTGACGATTACCAATGTCAGCGACGCGGGTCTAAAAGCAAGCGGTGAAAAGCTGGCGGAGGAATTAAGTGCGGCCGGACTGGATGTTTTGCTGGATGATCGTGAAGAGCGCGCCGGAGTCAAGTTCAAAGATGCCGACCTGGTTGGAATTCCATTCCGGGTGAACGTAGGGAAAAAAGTTGCAGAAGGCGTTGTGGAGCTTGTCACGCGGTCGAGCAGGAGCAGCGAGGATATCTCGATTGCAACAGCCGCACAACAGATTCAAGAACGTGTGCGCGCAGCCACACCGGTTGCAGTGAGTTAGGCAATCCAACCGACGGCGAATTAAGATGAAGCGCTCCGTACGCTGGGGCAGGCAATAACAGTCGACCGAGCAACACGACAGTCGAGAGGAACAATGGCAGGAACCGAGAGACCTCCGCGAACAGCATCGCGGCCCAATCCATCCAATGGCGCTGGCAGAGTTCGAACCGCAAGCGGAGGTGGCAATCGACCGCGCACGCGCTCAAGTCGCAGCGGCGGCGGCAAAAAGTGGCATTCCGATTGGAAAATCAGAATTTTGCTGGCGCTGGCCGCGTGCGTTTTGTTGGTCTGCGCGGTGGGCGGCATCGTTTTCGCCTACTATTATCACGCCTACGAGCATGTGGTGGAGCAGCGCCTGCGTCAACCGCTCTTTGCGAACACAGCAAAAATCTTTGCGGCTCCAGCCGAGGTGCGGCCGGATCAGAAATACAGCGTCGAGGAAATCGCGCACGAGTTGAACCAGGCGGGTTATAGCCCGGTCGGCCAAACCCATCCCTCCCAGATAGGAACCTACGCGCTGACAGAGAGCAGCATCCACATTCAGCCGGGCCCACAGTCCTACCACGCTCCAGATGGAGCAACCGTCTACACCGCCAAGGGCAAGGTGACAGCGATCAAGGCGGATGACGGCGAGCAGTTGAGCGCATACGAACTGGAACCGCAACTGATCACCGGGCTCTCTGACAAGGATCGCGGCAAGCGACGCCTGGTGACGTATGACGAACTGCCAAAATATCTTGTCCCTGCGGTGACATCGATTGAAGACCGGCGCTATTTTGAACACGGCGCGGTGGACTATGTCCGTGTCTTCGGTGCTGCCATCGCCGATCTGCGGTCGCATCGGTATAGCGAGGGTAGTTCCACGCTGACGATGCAGGTGGCGCGCCTTTTCTTCCTCTCGCCGGAAAAGCGATTCAAGAGAAAGATCATCCAAACCGCCATCGCATTTCAATTGGAAAATCATTATACAAAGAAGCAAATCTTCACGATCTATGCCAATGAAATTCCACTGGGCCAACGCGGGAGCTTTGCCATTGACGGCTTCGGAGAGGCGGCGCAGGCCTATTTTGGCAAAAATATTCGCGATTTGACGTTGCCTGAGTGCGCGCTGCTGGCGGGTATGATTCAGGGACCCAGCCGACTATCGCCCTATCGATATCCACAACGCGCCATTGCACGCCGCAACATTGTGCTCGACTCGATGGTGGAAACGCATTCGATTACGCGACAGCAGGCGAACGCGGCCAAAGCAGCACCCTTGAGTCTGACTCCATTCAGCGTGGATGAGCGGGAGGCGCCCTATTTTGTGGATCTGGTCCGCAAGAAGTTGATGGAACGCTACGGAGATCGCGACATCAACGGCGAGGGACTGCACATCTATACTTCGCTTGATCCAGACCTGCAGACGATTGCCACCAACGCCGTTGAAGATGGCATGAAGAGTGTGGACGCAATGGTGCTGCATCGCTACAAGCGCCTTCACAAGGGCGCCGAGACCGATAGCAGTGATCACCTGACATACCCGCAGGTGGCGCTGATTGCTTTGAATCCGCATACAGGCCAGGTGCTGGCGCTGGTGGGTGGACGCAATTACGGCGCCAGCCAGTTGAACCATGCTGTCGTCCAGCGGCCGATGGGATCGTCGTTTAAGCCATTTGTCTATGCAACCGCATTCAACAGCAGTTTGACGGGAGTTGCATTGCCCGGTCAGCAAGGTGTGTTTACCGCGGTGACCATGTTGAACGATGCCGACACGACCTTCGATTTCGACAATGGCGCCGTGCAATATGCGCCACACAACTACAAGCACGAAGAGATGGGCATGATTACGGCGCGCACCGCGCTGATGTTGTCACAGAATGTCGCCACCGTCGCGCTGGGACAAATGGTCGGCTTCGACAATGTGGCTACACTGGCACATCAGGCCGGCATTACTTCTGTGGAGGCCACACCGTCGATGGCCATTGGCACTTACGGCGCGACACCATTTCAGGTTGCCGGTGCGTACACCGTCTTTGCCAACAATGGGGTCCGAGTTGAACCCAACATGATCTCTTCCGTTCGAACAGCCGACGGAGACGTGGTGGACGATTTCGCTCCCATATCGAAACCGGTGCTGGATCCGCGCGTGGCATTCCTGACAACTAGCCTGCTGGAGGATGTCATCAACCACGGGACAGCCGAACGCGTACGCGGACTTGGATTCTCTGCGCCTGCTGCCGGTAAAACCGGGACCGAGCACGACGCCTGGTTTGTCGGTTACACCAGCAATTTGCTGTGTGTCATCTGGATCGGCAATGACGATTACACCGATTTAAAACTCGAAGGCGCGCAGGCGGCGGTGCCCTATGTGGGCGGCGTTCATGAAGAACGCGGTAAAGTTGCCGCAGTATTCCGACACACAAATCTTTGATCCCCCCGCCGGAGTCAGTGAAGTGACTCTCGATAAGGCGACCAACCTGATTGCGGACGCGTCGTGCCCCGATGACTATACGGCGGCGTTTCTAGATGGAACGCAGCCTACCGGAACCTGCGATCACCCCAACGGCGACCAGCGAAATATATTTCAAAAGATGTTTGGCCTGGGAGAAAAAGGAACGAATCCACCTCTGATCTCTCCGCCGCCGGCAAACGTGGTACAGCCGAACGCTCCGCAGGGAAAGAATTCCGCGAATGGACAGAATGGTCAGCAAAATCCGAATCAGGCTGAACCCGAAAAGAAGAAAAAAGGATTTTTCGGAAAAATATTTGGCGTCTTCAAGGATGACGACAAAAACAAGAGCCAAGATCAGAACCAGAACCAGCAGCCGAATCAGCAACCGCAACCATAGTCGCTCATCCAATGGAAAGCGAGTGTACGGCAGCGCGCGAAGGGCATGTTGACTGAAATCGGAGTGTGAGAGGTTCTTCTCCGCAAATGATGCGGCCTCCATTTCAAATGGAGTCAAGCTGAACGGGAGTCGATGGCTGAGCTGACACAATTAGGTACAGTGAAGGACCCTGTTTGCGGAATGCAGGTGTCTACGGACAAGGCAGCGGCATCGATCGAGCATTCCGGAAAACAGTATTACTTCTGCGGTAACGGCTGCGCCCAGAAATTCACTGCCCATCCCGAGCAATACACGCCCACTGAAATCGACCCGGTCTGCGGAATGAAGGTAGTGCCAGCGCGAGCTGCAGGGCAGGTCGAACACAATGGCAAGACGTATTTCTTTTGCGGAAAATCGTGCGTGGCAAAGTTTGCCACTGATGCTGACGCATATTTGAAGCCTGCGGTGGCAACCGACCCGGTCTGCCACATGAAAGTAAATCCCGCGAAGGCCAAGGCGAGAGCAACGCACAACGGGACGACATATTATTTCTGCTGCCAAGGCTGCCACGACAAATTTGTGCAGACGCCGGAAAAATATCTACGGCCGCCTGCGGCAACTCTAGTCACACTGGGCGGTGCGGGTACACCTGCTACGGCAGTTATCCCACCAACCTCTAAAGCGGAAGCAAGCCAGGCGGTCGAGTATGTTTGTCCGATGGATCCCGAGGTCCACGAGAGCAAACCCGGCGCGTGCCAAATTTGCGGCATGGCGTTAGAACCCGCGCAGATATCCCTGAGCAACACACGCACCGAGTACACGTGCCCGATGCATCCGGAGGTTGTGCGACACGGAGCCGGGTAGCTGCCCCATCTGCGGTATGGCACTCGAACCGCGCACCGTGACGGTGGAGGAAAAGAATCCGGAACTGGACGACATGCGGCGCCGATTCTGGATTGCTGCGGCGCTGACGATTCCGCTGCTGGCGATCATGGTGGATGGATTCTTCGCGTCCCATCCCATCGCGAGCATGCTTGGAAAAACGGCGCTCGGTTGGGTGGAGTTTGCCCTGGCCACTCCCGTAGTGCTGTGGTGCGGCTGGCCGTTTCTGGTTCGAGGATGGAATTCCCTGCGTAGCTGGAACTTGAATATGTTTACGCTGATCGGCCTGGGTGTCGGCGTCAGCTACTTCTATAGTCCTGGGCGCGCTGATCGCTTCCCTCGCCTGGGGGAGCCATATTCCCGCTACTCTACAGTCCGCAGATGGCAGCGTGAATCTCTACTTTGAACCCGCCGCGGTTATCACCACGCTAGTTTTGCTCGGCCAGGTGCTGGAACTCAAGGCACGCAGCCGAACATCGAGCGCGTTGAAAGCTCTGCTGGGTCTGGCTCCGAAGACCGCGCGGATGGTGCTTCCCGATGGGCGTGAGGAAGATCGCCCGCTGGAAGCTGTTGCGGTTGGTGACACACTGCGCGTGCGTCCGGGAGAAAAAGTACCGGTGGACGGCGTTGTGCTGGATGGCAACAGCAGTGTGGACGAATCGATGGTCACAGGCGAACCGCTACCGGTAGAGAAGTCGGCAGGCAGCCAGGTCACCGGCGGAACCGTGAATGCGACCGGGAGCTTCGTGATGCGCGCCGAGCGCGTGGGCAGCGAGACCCTGCTGAGCCAGATCGTGCAGATGGTCAGCGCAGCGCAGCGGACGCGAGCGCCGATCCAGCGACTGGCGGATCGAGCAGCAGGATGGTTTGTGCCGGCGGTGGTGGGGATCGCGGTGTTGACCGCCATCATCTGGGCGCTGTGGGGGCCGGAGCCACGCCTGGCGCACGCGCTGGTCAACGGGGTCGCGGTGTTGATTATTGCCTGCCCCTGCGCATTGGGACTGGCGACGCCAATGTCCATCATGGTGGGAACGGGACGGGGAGCACAGTCGGGCGTGCTGGTACGCAACGCCGAAGCGCTGGAGAGGCTTTCTGAGGTCACGATCCTGGTGGTGGATAAAACCGGCACGTTGACCGAGGGAAAGCCGCAGCTGACGCAGATTGAGACGGTGGGAAACCTTGCGGAGAATGAGGTTCTCCGGCTGGTGGCCAGCCTGGAGCAGGCCAGCGAACACCCCCTGGCAGGAGCGATTCTTCGCGCAGCAAAAGAGCGACAGGTGTGGCTGGCACCCGCGAACGCGTTTCAGTCAACCACCGGCAAAGGCGCTGCGTGCCGAAGTGGATGGTAGGGCCGTGGTAATTGGCAATGCAGCGCAGATGGAAGCCGCCAGTATTCCGCTTGGTGGCGCCAAAGAGCGCGCAGAAGCCATGCAGCGCGAAGGAACGACGGTTTTATTCGCTGCCGTGGATGGCACGCTGGCGGCGCTGCTGGGAGTTTCGGATCCAATCAAGCCTTCCGCGGTTGAAGCCATGCGGCAACTGCATAAAGACGGGCTCCGCGTTGTGATGTTGACCGGCGACACGCGGACGACGGCAGAAGCAGTCGCTCGCCAACTCGGCATCGATCAGGTAGAGGCCGGCGTATTGCCGCAGCAAAAAGCCGAAATCATTCAGCGGCTGCAGGCACAGGGTAAAGTTGCGATGGCAGGCGACGGTATCAACGATGCTCCAGCGCTGGCGCAGGCGGACGTTGGTATTGCCATGGGAACCGGCACGGATGTCGCCATCGAAAGCGCGGGGATTGTACTGGTCAAAGGCGATCTGCACGGCATTGTGCGCGCCCGTGAGCTAAGCCGGGCAACGATGCGAAATATTCGACAGAACTTGTGGTTTGCCTTCCTCTACAACTCCCTGGGCGTGCCCATTGCGGCCGGAATTCTGTACCCATTCTTCGGACTGCTGCTGAGCCCTATGATTGCCAGCGCCGCCATGACCATGAGTTCTGTGTCGGTGATCTCGAACGCGCTGCGCCTGCGGACCGTGAAGCTCGGCTGAGCGAGAATTCTCTGAAAACGCCGCGATTGATAGAATCAAACTATACCGATGAAGTGTCCCTATTGTGGATTTACGCAAGACCGAGTTGTCGATTCGCGAGAAAGCAAGGAAGCCGATTCCATCCGGCGGCGACGCGAATGTGAGCGTTGCGAGAAGCGCTTCACCACCTATGAGCGTCTGGATGAAATTCCCTACATGGTCATCAAGAAAGATGGCCGCCGCGAAAAATTCGATCGCCAGAAAGTTCTGAGCGGGCTGCTGCGCGCCTGCGAAAAACGTCCGGTGCCGGCAGCCCAGCTGGAATCCATCGTGAACCAGGTGGAAAGCTATGTGATGGACTCCGCCGAACGCGAGCGCAGCACGCTGGAAGTCGGCGAATTGATCATGCGCGAACTGAAGGCTCTCGACACCGTCGCTTACATCCGCTATGCCTCCGTGCATCGCGACTTCAAAGACGTGAACGAGTTCAAGTCCGAGCTGGAATCGCTGTAAGCGAATCGCTCGCCGACCGCAGCTCAAGCCGAAAGAACTGGAGAGGACACTGCATGACTGCACAATCGACCGCAACCGAGCACAAAATTACGCTGATTCCCGGCGATGGCATCGGACCGGAGATTACTCGCGTTGTGGTTCGAATTCTGGAAGCCACCGGATTGAAGTTTCAGTGGGAAGAGCATCTGGCGGGCGCGGAGGCCTTCGAGCGATACCAGGAATATATTCCGAGCGAACTCTATCAGTCGATCGAGCGCAACCGTGTCGCGTTGAAGGGACCAGTGACGACTCCGATCGGCGGCGGGTTCTCCTCAATCAACGTGATCCTGCGCAAGCATTTTGAACTGTACGCGAATTTCCGCCCGATTCAGAATCTTCCCGGCCTGCCAACCCATTATCCCGGCGTCGACCTGATCATCATTCGCGAAAACACCGAAGGCGAATACGTCGGCATCGAGCATGAAGTGGTGCCGGGCGTGGTCGAGTCGATCAAAATAATCACGGAAAAAGCATCCACACGCATCGCGGAATTTGCATTTGCTTATGCTCGCAAACAGCACCGCAAGAAAATCCACGCGGTGCACAAGGCCAACATCATGAAGATGTCCGATGGCCTGTTTCTCAAATGCGCGCGCAATGTCGCCAAGGCCTATCCTGACGTGATCTACGGCGAGCACCTGGTCGATAACACCTGCATGCAACTGGTCACCAACCCCTTCCAATACGACATGCTGCTGCTGGAAAATTTGTATGGCGACATCATCAGCGATTTGTGCGCTGCGTTTGTCGGCGGTCTCGGTTTGGTTCCGGGAGCGAATCTGGGAAGCGATTGCGCCATTTTTGAGGCCGTCCACGGTTCAGCGCCAGACATCGCAGGAAAGAACATCGCCAATCCAACCGCGCTGCTGCAATCAGCAGTGCTGATGCTGCGCCACATTGACGAGGCGGATGCTGCGGACCGGGTTCATCGAGCGATTGAGAAGGTGTATGAATCCAAACAATCGCTGACGCGCGATGTAGGTGGCACGGCGGGAACGAATGAATTTGGCGATGCGGTCATTGCGGCATTGGCCAGCTAGCATTCCGATCATCCTTCGTTCTGCAGGTCAAAGACAAGGACATTTAGCATGCTGGGAAAAAACTATGCGCGTGTCGGACTTGTGGCCATTCCGCTGGTCGCGTTGGCGATTGCGGGTTGCAATCGACACACCGGAACCAATCCTTCCGCAGCTGGAAACACCAGCACGCCCGCGACGCCGGCGGCCAATGCGCAGATCGATCCGGCGACCGCGGGCTCGGTGTCCGGTACCATCCGCTTCAATGGCAAAGCGCCTGCCAGAATTGTGATCGACATGGCACAGGACCCCGCCTGCAGCCAAGGTTCGACGACGCTGAATATGACCGAGCAGTACGTCGTCCACGATGGTCGACTCGCCAACGTTTTTGTGTATGTCAAAGACGGCCTGGGCAATCGGATATACATGCCGACGAAGACGCCCATCGTGCTCGACCAAAAGGGATGCCGCTATATTCCGCACGTGATCGGCGCCATGGTTGGGCAGCCGGTGGAGTTTCGCAACAGCGATCACACTATGCACAACATCCACATTGTTCCCCCTGGAAGCGACGACAGCTCCGGCTTCGACATTTCTCAAGCGCCGATGGCAGGGACCGAGCAACATATGTTTCGCAACGCTGGGTTGATGATTCCGGTACGGTGCAACAATCATCCCTGGATGGAAGCGTTCCTGAACGTCGTCAAGAACCCATTTTTCGCGGTCTCAAACGCAGATGGGACGTATGAGATTCAAGGCCTGCCGCCTGGAACCTACACGCTTGTCGCCGTCCACGAGAAGCTGGGAACTCAATCGCAACAGATCACAATCCAAAGCCATCAAGCGTCGACAGCAAATTTTGCCTTTAGCAAGTGATACATCGACGCGCACTTGGCTGCGATAAATGAAATAATTATTCTTCATGCAGACTCCATACAAAATAGGCATTCTGGGTGCGACCGGGATGGTCGGCCAACGTTTCATTCAGCTCCTAGAGAATCATCCATGGTTCCAGGTGACGTGGCTTGCGGCCAGCGATCGCTCCAGCGGCAAGCGGTATGAAGAGGCGGTGCGCTGGAAGCTGGACACGCCCATTCCGGCCTCGGTTGCGAAGCTGCCGGTGTCGCCGGCGACTCCGGAGCAAAATCCGGACGGCGTTCCTGAGATTATTTTTGCCGCGCTCGATACTGACATTGCGCGCGAGCTGGAACCGAAATTCGCGGCCGCGGGATGCGCTGTGATTTCGAACTCCAGTGCGTTTCGTATGCAGGCGGACGTGCCGCTGGTAATTCCGGAAGTGAACGCGGATCACCTGGCGCTGATTGCGCAACAGAACTGGAATGGCGCGAATAAGGGCAGCCAGAAGCGCGGCTACATCGTGACCAATCCAAATTGCTCCGCGATTGGTTTGGTGATGGCGTTGAAGCCGCTGGCGGAGAAGTTTGGCCTGCGATCCGTATTTGTCAGCACCATGCAGGCGGTCAGCGGTGCAGGATATCCCGGCGTGCCATCGCTCGATATTCTGGGCAACGTAGTTCCCTTCATCAAAAACGAAGAAGAGAAGTTGGAAGCCGAGACGCGCCGTTTGCTGGGCAAGCTGGAAAATTCCCAGGTCACAATGCTGGACGCGAAAGTGACGGCTCACTGCAATCGCGTCGCGGTGGAAGATGGCCACACGGAAAGCGTCAGCATCGAGCTGATCGAGCAAGCCGAGCCGGGAAGAAATCCTGGCAGCCTGGAAAGAATTTCAACCGCTCAAGGGACAGAATCTTCCCACCGCGCCCGAGCAGCCAGTGGAATTCAATCCGGCGGAAGATCGTCCGCAGCCACGGCTGGACCGCATGCGCGGGCGCGGCATGGCTGCAACAGTCGGCCGGTTGCGTCCTTGTTCCCTGCTGGACTGGAAGTTTACGGTGCTGTCGCACAATACGATTCGCGGAGCGGCAGGCGCAGCGCTGCTGAATGCGGAATTGCTGGCGTCGCAAGGCAAATTATCACCCTCCGGATCGAAGCCATGAGCGGCGCGATGAAAATCGTTGTGATGAAGTTCGGCGGCACTTCCGTCGAGAGCCCGGCAGCGATTGCTCGCACTGCTGAGATCGTTGAAAGCCGTCGCGCGAGAGGGCTGATGCCAGTGGTCGTGGTTAGCGCCATGGCCAAGGTGACAGATCAATTGCTGGCCGCAGCCGCTGCCGCTGAACGAGGAGATCGCACCGGCGCGCTGGCCATTAGTTCCCGCCTTCGGAATCGTCATCTCGATGCAGCCTCGGCGATTGTTGACCGGCGATTCCGTCGCCGCAACCCATAAGTGGCTGGATGAGCAATTTGAATCTCTCGACGATTTACTTCGCGGCCTGGCGGCTGTGCAGGAGCTGACGCCGCGCACCACGGATCTGGTCGCCTCCTACGGCGAACGGTTGTCGAGCCATATGATCGGCGCGCTCTACGCGCAATCCAGTCTGAACGGCATCCACGTCGACGCGCGGACCTGCATTGTGACTAACGGGGACCATGGCAAGGCGACGCCGCTGGAAGAAAAAATTGAGCACCAGCTGCGGCAGCATGTTCTGCCGCTGCTTGAAAAGGGACACGTCCCCGTACTCGGCGGCTTTATCGGTGCCACGGAAAAAGGTGTCACCACAACACTGGGCCGCGGTGGGTCAGACTTTACCGGCGCACTGATCGGGCGCGGACTGAACGCCCACGCCATTGAAATCTGGACCGATGTGAACGGCATTATGACTGCCGATCCGCGCGTCTGCTCCGATGCGCTGCGAGTTAAGACGATCAGCTTTGAAGAGGCTTCGGAGCTCGCATACTTTGGCGCCAAGGTGCTGCACCCGGCCACGATTCTTCCGGCAGTGCAAAAAAATATTCCGGTGTGGGTGCTGAACTCCAAAGATCCAAGCAACCAGGGTACGCAGATCACCGCCATTGCCCGCCATTCGCGTACGCCGTTTAAGTCGATCGCGATCAAGCGCAAGCTCACTATCATTGATGTGGTGGCCAGCCGCATGCTGATGACGCACGGCTACCTGAAGGCGATCTTCGACGTGTTCGACAAGCACAAGTGCGCCGTCGATATGGTGTCGACCTCGGAGGTAAGCGTCTCTCTCTCCGTGGACTCGAACGATCGCCTGCCCGCCATTGCCGCCGATCTGAGCCAGCTTGCCGATGTGAAGTATGAAGGGCGCAAGGCGCTGATCTGCATGGTGGGCGAGAATATTCGCGGCCAGCGAGGGATTGCCGCACAGGTTTTCGGCGCCATCCGCCATGTCAACGTCCGGATGATTTCCCAGGGCGCGTCGGAAATCAACATGAGTTTTATGATCGAAGAAGACGACGTGGAAGAGGCGGTTCGAGCGCTCCACAAACATTTTTTCCAGGATCCCGATCCGGAGATTTTTGACGTGGAAGCACGCGAGCCGTTGGCAGAAGACTCCACATCCACCGCTGTTGCCGCGAAAAGGAGCTAGCGCCATGCGCATGCTGATCATCGGTCAGGGAAAAACGGGGCGAGTGGTCACGGAGATAGCGCGCGAGCGCGGGCATAGCGTACAGACCCTGGAACAAAAAGAAAACAAGGACGCCGGTTCGCTGACTGGGCCAAGCCTGGCATCTTTCGATGTCATCATCGATTTCACTACTCCGGAGGCAGTCGTCAAAAATCTTCGCGCCTGCCTAGCCAATGGCGCCAAAGTCGTCGTCGGTACCACGGGCTGGTATCAGCACCTCGACGATATGCGTGACCTCGCCGGGCGCAAGAATGCGGGGCTGCTCTACTCGACTAACTTTTCTTTCGGAATTCAGTTGCTCTATCAAATGGCAAAGCTGCTGGGAAATCAGGCTGGCGGCTATCAGTTCAAAATTGAAGAGACCCACCACACCGAGAAACTCGATTCTCCCTCCGGCACTGCGCTGACGCTGCAGAAAGTTTTGGCGACAACGACATTTGGATCGTCGGCCACGATCGATGCCCACCGCGTGAAGGATGCGATCGGAACGCATCGCCTGGAAGTGAGTTCCGATAACGAGCGCATTGTTGTCGAACATCAAGCGCTGTCGCGGCGCAGCTTCGCCTATGGTGCGGTTCGCGGCGCGGAATGGCTGGCCACGCGCACTGGTTGCTACGATTTTCAAGATGTATTCCCGCAGATTCTCGCCTGACTTTCCGTGCGCCCCGTTCAACCCGTAATAGCGTCCCCATTTATTCACAACGTTTTGTGCGGAACGATGTAAGCGGCCGCGTCTTCGTTGTAGACTGCGAAGATATGGAGCTCTCTGGATGCGGTACCGCACTGGTCACGCCGTTTCTTTCTAACGGCGATGTGGATTGGCAAGCGCTCAAAAGCCTGGTTCGCTGGCAAATTGAAAGCGGCATCCGTTTTCTTGTCCCCACCGGATCAACCGGGGAGGCCTGCGCCTTGTTGGAGTCGGAATGGCTGCGCCTGGTGAGCGTGGTGGTCGAGGCGGCGGAAGGTCGCGTGCCGATTTTCGTCGGCTGTAGCCACAACACCTCTCAGCAGGCGATCGCGCGCGTCAAGAAGCTGCAAGCCATCCCCGGTGTCGACGGGGTATTGACGGCAAATCCGTATTACACCAAGCCAACGCAAGAAGGCCAGTATCTCCACTTCCGCGCCATCGCGGAGAATACCCATCTCCAGGTTCTGCTCTACAACATTCCCAGCCGCACCGGAATCAACCTGCTGCCGGAGACGACGGCGCGACTTGCAGAAATTCCAAACGTGATCGGAATTAAGGAATCCAGCGGAAACCTGCAGCAGATTACAGAAGTCGTTCACGCAGTGCCGGACGATTTCAAGGTATTCGCCGGCGACGACAACCTGGCTCTGCCCATCCTGTCCGTCGGTGGCGTAGGCGTTATTTCTGTGGCGGCAAATGCCATTCCCGCACAAATGACGCGCATGACGGACGCAGCGCTGAACCATGACTGGGATTTGGCGCGACAAGCTGTATCGCAAATACTATCCGTTGATTATCGGCAACTTTATTGAGCCGAATCCGCAGCCGGTGAAATGTGTTTTGGCGCTGATGGGACGCATTCAGGAGGAGTATCGCCTGCCCATGATGCCGGTAGTGCCAAAGACCAAGGCACACCTGGAGAAGCTGGTCCACGAACTGGGATTGCTGGAGCCGGTTTCGGCTGGAAAGCCGCCGGTGACGGCCGTGGCCGCAGCAGCCAGCCCCAACGCCTAGCCCGACGTTTCGTATTCATCGCCGCGATTCATCAAAAACCAAACTCGAGGACCTCGAACTGTGTCTCAAGCCTCACTTGCATCCCGCATCGATGCAGCCTTTCAGCAAAGCGCGCAGGCCGGTGATGCAGCCGAGACAGAGTCGGCATTTTTTGAGCTGCGCGATGCGTTGACTTGTGGAACCATTCGCGCTGCCGAACCTGATCCAACCCATCCAAACGGATGGCGGGTGAACGCCTGGGTGAAGCGCGGAATCCTGCTGGGATTTCGCATCGGCCAGTTAGTTGAATCCGGGACGGATTTGTCTTTTGTCGACAAGCACACCTATCCTGCGCAGCGGTTCACGACACAAGAACGCGTTCGCGTCGTCCCCGGAGGGTCTGCGGTGCGCAGCGGCGCGTATCTCGCACCGGGCGTGGTTTGCATGCCACCGATGTACGTAAACGTGGGCGCCTACGTGGATGAAGGAACGATGATCGACTCGCATGCGCTGGTGGGTTCCTGTGCGCAGATTGGGCGGAATGTTCATATCAGCGCGGCGGCGCAGATTGGCGGCGTGCTGGAGCCGGTGAACGCCAGCCCGGTCATCCTCGAAGATGGCGTGCTGGTCGGCGGCAATTGCGGCGTGTACGAAGGCACGCTGGTACGGAAGCGGGCCGTGCTGGGCGCTGGCGTCATTCTGACGCGCTCGACCCCTGTGTATGACATTGTGCGTGGAGAAATTCTTCGAGCCACCCAGGATGGCCCCCTGGTGATTCCCGAGGATGCAGTGGTCGTCGCCGGGGCGCGCGCCATCTCTCGCGGCAAGGCTGCGGAGTGGGGCTTGAGTCTCTACACTCCCGTGATCGTGAAATATCGCGACGAAAAGACCGAGCTTTCTTTGGAGCTGGAAGACCTGCTGCGATAGGGCGCCCACCCGCTTAGCCGCGGGGACGACATCATCCAGCCAACGAAATTTCTCGTTCGGCCTATTCAGCTGTGCAACAGACGCAGCGGTGATGTACTCTGGAGTCCCCCCCGCCACATTCCTGAAAACACTTCCGATTTCGCCGGAGGTAATTATGCCGCTACAACTCACCACGCGGTTTTGTCAAAATGTCTACATCATCCAATGCAGCGGTCGCATTGTTCTAGGGGAAGAAGTGACCTCCCTGGAAGCAGCTCTGGGCCAAGCCGTGCGCGAGTGCGGCCAAGTGATCCTGAACATGGGCGAAGCCACTCGCCTGGACAGCATTGGGCTCGGGTTGGTGGTGCGATACGTAACCAATCTTCGCAAGCGCGGAGGTGATCTGCGATTAGCGTCGCCACCTGCGTTTGTGATTCGCCTGCTGGAGCTGACGATGCTTTCCGAAGTCATCCAGAGCTATGCGACGGAGCAGGAGGCGATCTCCTCCTTCTCGAAGAAAGCGCCTGCGCCAAACACTCAGGACTGTCGAGGTCCGCGAATCCTGGTGGTGGACTCGTCGGCGGATCTTTGTGTGTTCATCCGAAGCGTGCTGAGCCAACATGGGTACGATGTGAAGTCGACGAACCTGGTTCGCGATGCCAAAACCATGCTTCAGGTGGGCGATATCGACGTGATCCTGATTGGCCCGAGCACGCCGCAGCTTTCGTCGGAGACCGTGGCGCAGTCTTTGGGAGCGGTCGCTCCGAACGTAAAAACGCTGCAGTTGGGGCCTGACTTCAAAAGTCACCACGCCCACGAGGCGGCCGAAATATTGCTCGAAATGTTTGCGCTCCCCGGGGCAGTGAAGAAGGGTGCGTAACACGATCGACCGAGTGACACGGCGAGACCCTAAGCCACGCCTGCTGTCTCCCGGGCCCGCACGACGCTGACGACGGTGATGTCGTCTTCCTGGCCAAACTTCTGTGCTGTCTCCGCGATCGTTGTGGCGGGTTGATTGCTGATTTCCTGCGTGCGCTGGAAACCGAACAGTTCCCTCTTCTCATTGGTGGCTTCGACGACGCCATCGGAAACGAACGTCAGCCGATCGCCGGGAGCAAGTTGGATGGAAGTCTCTTCGTAGCTGACTTCGGCAACAATTCCCAGCGGAAGCCCGCCTGTGGTTGTCAGCTCTTCGCCATTGCGATAGGGAGAAGGATGCCCGGCATTCGCGAGTGTAAGTTTGC
This sequence comes from uncultured Acidobacteriota bacterium, assembly GCA_963774515.1. Lineage (GTDB taxonomy): Bacteria > Acidobacteriota > Terriglobia > Terriglobales > Acidobacteriaceae > JAKAAZ01. The sequence goes on from CAVZFK010000010.1 coordinate 332,635, forward strand.
CGTCCTTGGAGATCACAGCGGCGCAGCAGGTAACAAATCCACCAATCTGCCCGTGCAGAATGCGGTTCAGATATGCGAGCATGTCAGCCGGGTCTTGCAACGCGCAGCCGCGAAGTCCTCCGACAATTGCGCTGACGGTCATGGCAGCCTTCAGACCTTTGCCGCTGACGTCGCCCACCACGATCAGCAGGGATCCATCGTCACCGGATCGGATCTGGAAGAAATCGCCGCCCACGCTGCTCGCCGGGAGATACACGCTTTCCACGGTGTAGCCGGGGGTGCTGGGGGTGGTCGAGGGAATCAGCAGGGATTGCACCTGGCGCGCCTGCTCCATCTCCTGTTTCCACTGTTCTCTTTCGCGCTGAGACCTTAGAAAACGCCGAATCAGAAGAATCGTAATGATGCCGAGAGAAAGCACTGCGGCGATTTGGCTAATTGAAACCGCCAAGCCGAAGGGAAAGAATGTCACCGGCACATGCAGCACCAGCAGTTCTACCTGGTACACCGAGATTGCAACCAGCAAGACAGCCGGGATCGCAAGCCATCCTTCGGCTGTATTCTTCAGGATGCCTCGATATGCGACCCAGAGCAGCAGTGCGCCCAGCAACAATTTCAGCGCCAGACCCAGCGGCGAAAGCCACACAATCGCGTGAACCGGGACCACCGTGCCATAGAACGGGGCGCGCAACATGGCGACACTGATGCCCAAAAGCGCGACCAGGGTCCACACCGTTCGGTGCAGACGACCCATGTGATCGAGCCGGAACCAGTAAGCCCAGAACAGAACCCACAAGCCAATATGGATTGGAGTGACGACAGCATCCCGCAGCAAAAAGAGCACAGTTCCACTCAGGAGGACGGTGTAGTTCGACAGCAGCGCGACGGTCACCAGGGCGAGGATCGCAATACAGGTGAGGCCTAACCAGAGATACGCCGGTTCAGCACGATCCAGCCAGAAGAGTGCAAATGCTAGTTGCAGCGCCAGAAGCACGATGGCAAGTTCCACAAAATCGCCATAGAGGGAGCGATTGGTCGCGTCCCAATCCAATTGCAGTAGCGCGTCGATGGCTGGGGCGTGGCCCAGCACGGGCGGTGCATGCAGGCCTCCCGCATCCGGATCAATCAACGGCGTAAAATTCGCCATCCACATCCGGATCGCAATCGTCACCGGTCCACTGCGGACATCCGTGGGAAGCCGAAAGGCTCGCGGCAGAGAAATGTATTGAACGACGCCGTCTGGCGAGAACTCGCCAAATTGCCCGACCATCTGTCCATTCACGAACAACTGGTACGAGTCGTCGAAATTGTCCGGCATTTTGATGGCGAGCACAGGTGCGCCATCCGCCGAGTCAGCAATATTGTTCTGAACGTTGACACGCAGCCGATACCACGCATAGCCGGCATAGCCGGGATATCCTCGTGCCGTCCAGCCGGGCACAAAGCCGCTTGTTCCGTAGAAAGGGTCGTAGGTGCCCGGGGGCGGAGTCACATCCATGGTTCCCCAGGCTGAGTCGTCGAAGTCGGGGTTCGCCCACGCCATGTCGTCGCCGGTGTGGAACTTCCACAAACCACTCAGCACGGTGGTCGCGTTGCCCAGCACAACCTGCCGTTGGGCGTGCGCGTGGGGCGCGATGGCTCCTGGCAAAATCGAAAGCACCAAACAAACGAAAATCAATCGCGATGCACGCATGGACGCGTTTTGCCCCTTACCTGAACAAACCAGTGCTGGGCGCTTTATATCACACAGAATGTATAGTTTGGGGGCTTTCATTTTGCGTGATAAGGCCGTTTCACTCGGCCCAGATTCCAGCAAAGTAAAACTCAAAGGCTGCGCAGTTCTACGTCGCGTTCGCTGTCTGCATGGCGCGCACGACGCTGACCACGGTGATGTCGTCCTCCTGGCCGAAGTTCTGCGCGGTCTCGGCGATGGTTGCGGCGGGTTGATTGCTAATCCCCTGAGTGCGCGCGAAACCGAACAGTTCCCTATTCTCATTTGTGGCTTCGACAACGCCATCAGAAACAAACGTCAACCGATCGCCAGGTTGTAATTGGAATTTCATTACCGCGAACTCCGTGCCCTCTGCCGTTCCCAACGGCAACGCGCCTTGCATCGACATTTCTTTGCCATTTACATAGGGCGGCAGATGTCCGGCATTCGCCAGTGTTGCCGAGCCGTCCGCCGCAATACGCAGCGCCAGGCAGGTTGCATTGGCGTGACCACGGCCGAGCAATCGGCGATTCAACGACTGCAGCAGGTTCAGTGGATCAAAGCTGGCCTCCGCCTGGTTACGAATGGCGCCCACAAGCAAAGACACCAGCATGGCAGCCTGCAAGCCGTGGCCCGCAACGTCGCCGACGACGATCAACACACTGCCATCCGAGGGATGGGCGAGGATCTGGAAGAAGTCGCCGCCGACCCGCCGGGTGGGACGGTACTCGCTTTCCAGCGTGAGGCCGGGGATGACCGGCAGCGCCTCCGGAATCAGCATCTGCTGCACCTGCCGCGCCTGCTCCATCTCCATCCTGAACTGCTCACGCTCATGCTGCCCGCGCAGAAACCGCCGCAGCAGCAGCACGGTGATGATCGCCAGCGAGAGGATGGTAGCGACAGTGTTGACGCCTATCCCGACTCCAAAAGGATAGACAGCCGTTGGCACATGCAGCACGAGTAGTTCTTCCGAATACCTCGACACAATCACCAGCAGGACTGCGGGGAGAGCCAGCCAGCCCTCCGCCCGGTTCCTGCGAATGCCAAGGACCGTCACCCATACGAGTAAAACGCCCAGCAACAACTTGAGAAGAAGGTTGAGCGGCGAGAGCCAGACGATGGCATGGACGGGAACCATGCTGCCATAGAGGGGCGCCCGCAGCATGGCAGTGGAAATGCCCAGCATTACCACCAGTCCCCAGACCACGCAATGCAGACGCGCCATGTCTTCCAGCCGAAACCAATACGCCCAGAACAGCACCCACAGACCGATGGTGGTCGGTATCAGGACCGCATCATTGAGCAAGAAGAATGTATTTCCGTCGAACCACGTGGTGTAGGTTGCCACCACGTTCAACACGACAATGGAGAGCATGACCGCGCACGTGAGGCCGAGCCAGAAATAGGCCGGTTCCTTGCGGTCAAGCCAGAACAGGCCAATGGCCACCAGCAACGCCAGCAGCAGAATCACAAATTGGAAAAAAGCGGTATAGTTCGAGCGATCCAAGACATCCCAATCGAGCTGGAGCAGCCCGCCGATGGCGGAAGCCTGACCCAGCACTGGCGGCCCATGCAATCCACCTGCATCCGGGTCTACGAGTGGCGTGAAAGCCCCCATCCACATGCGAATCGCGAGGGTCACCGGGCCGCCGCGGAAATTCCCGGGCAGCAGAAAGGTTTGCGGCTGGGTTACGTATGCGGTGACACCGCGCGGGGTGAACTGGCCGAATTCACCGATAGGCTGGCCGTTCACATACACCTGGTAGGCGTCATCGACATCGTCCGGCAGCTTGATCGCGAGCCGGGTCTGGCCATCCTGCACGTTGGTTTTCAGTCGGTACCAGGCATAGCCGGAGTATCCCTTGTAGCCGCGCGCCGTCCATCCGGGCAAATAACCGCTGCTGCCAAGGATTGGATCGAACGATCCCGGCGGCGGGGTCAGGTCCATCGTGCCCCAACTGGAATCGTCGAAGTCCGGCTGCGCCCAGGCCATGTTGTCACCAGTGCGAAACTTCCATGGACCGTTCAGCTGCGTGGTGGCGTTGCCCAGCGTGATCTGCGTCTGGGCGTGCGCGCCCGGCTCGAATGACCCAAGAAAAAGTGAGAAAAGAAAGCAGGCAGAAATCAACCGAATTGCGCGCATGGATGCGTTTGGCCCCCCAGCCACAAACAAACCATTGCTGGCCGTTTATATCACACAGAATGTGCGGTTTGGGGGCTTTTCTTTGGAGCGTGCGATGTAGTTCATCGCGTCCGCATGCGATCATTTGGCAGCGCTTGGCTGATAGCTGCCGGGAACCATCCGAAATCCTATCGCGATGCGATTCCAGGCGTTGATGGTGGTGATCGCGAGGGTGATGTTCACGATTTCTTCCTCGCTGAAATTCTTGCGCAGCTCGCCATACACATCGTCCGGCGCATGTCCGATCTGGATGTTGGTGAGCGCCTCGGTCCAGGCCAACGCTGCCCGTTCCTTGTCGGTGAAGAAAGGTGTTTCGCGCCACGCATCCAGCGATAGATGCGCTGCTCGCTCTCACCTTTGAAACGCGCATCTTTGGTGTGCATATCGATGCAAAAGGCACAGCCGTTTAATTGAGAGGCGCGAATTTTGATCAGCTCAAGCAATATGGGATTGATGCCGCTGCGACGCACCACGCCTTCCATTTGCAGCATCGCTTTGTAGGCTTCCGGCGAAGCCTTCGTGTAGTCCAGACGAGCTTCCATTGTTGAGTTTCACTCCTGAAACGTATGATTCCGTATTTATTTTGCAGGATTCAATGATCGCCGGGCAACGCGGCAAAGACCCACGCTGTGAAATCTTTCTCGAGAACGTGCTAGCATCGTCTTTCCTATGATTGATGGCAAGTTACAGATTATTCCCCTTGGTGGCCTCGGCGAATTCGGCAAGAATTGCATGGCAATTCGCTGGCAAGACGACATCTTCGTCATCGACGCGGGTCTGATGTTTCCCGACGAGGAATTGCTCGGCGTCGACGTGGTCGTGCCCGACATTACCTACTTGATTGAGAACCGCGAGCGTGTGCGCGGCATTGTCTTGACGCATGGACATGAGGACCACATCGGCGGATTGCCGTGGATTTTGTCGGAGCTACGCGTGCCCGTCTATGGCACAGAATTCACGCTGGCCTATGTTGAGGGCAAGCTGGAAGAGCATGGACTGCTCGAAGATGCCGACCTGGTCGAGATGATACCCGGGGAGCCGTTCTCGCTGGGCATCTTCAAGATCAACCCGATCCGCGTGACCCATAGCCTGGTGGATTGCGTTGCGCTGGCGATCGAAACGCCGGCCGGGATTGTGATTCATTCGGGCGATTTCAAAATTGATCTGACCCCGCCCGATGGCCAGCCTTTCGATCTGCATGCCTTCGCCGAATATGGAAAACGCGGCGTTCTGGCGTTGCTGCAGGATTCGACCAATGTTGATCGACACGGGCATACTCCCAGCGAGCGCGCCGTTCGTCCCGCGCTGGACGAAGTGTTTGCGCGCACCAAGCAGCGGCTTTTCTTCAGCTGCTTCTCGTCTTCGATCCATCGTCTGCGTATTGCGACGGACCTCGCAGCTTCTCACGGTCGCAAAGTTGCGATCGTTGGTCGGTCGATGCAGAACTCGTTCGAGATTGCGCAGGACTTCAATTATCTCGACGTGCCGGATTCACAAATAATTGCCGCCGGACAGGTGAAAGACTACGCTCCGGAAAAAGTGTGTGTCTTTATTAGCGGTACGCAGGGCGAGCCGATGTCGGCGCTAACGCGTGCTGCGGTCGACAATCATCGGCAGGTCAAGATTGAGCCCGGCGACACGGTGGTGCTGAGTTCGCGCGTCATCCCGGGCAACGAGAAAAGTATCTTCCGCATGATCGACCATCTGTATCGTCGCGATGCTCATGTGATTTACGACGACGGTACCAATGGACTGATCCACGTGAGCGGACACGCCAGCCAGGACGAACTTCGGCTGCTGCTGCACATGCTGAAGCCGAAGTTTTTTGTTCCTCTGCATGGGGACTATCGCCACCTGAAGCTGCACGCGGAATTAGCGGCAGAGTTGGGCGTGGTCGAGAAAATCCTGCTGCTGGAAAATGGCGATGTGCTGGAGCTGACGAAAGACGCTGCGCGGAAACATGGCAAGGTCGCGGTCGGCAGAGTCTGCATCGATGCCGGTTCCACTGCGGGCGTGGTGGAAGATGTGGTGATGCGCGATCGACGCCATTTGAGCGAAGGCGGCATCGTGCTGCCAATCCTTGCCATCAACCAGACAACCGGTCGCGTTGAGAGCATGCCGGAAATTGTGACGCGCGGATTTGCTGCCGGCGAGGAAGCTTTGATTGAGCAGGCTCGGCAGGTTGTAGGTGCGACGCTCGAAGCTTCCAGCGCAGAAGAGAAGGCCGACTACGGCGTGATCAAAGAAAAAATCCGCCAGGATTTGAAGCGCTACATTCAGAAAAATACCAGCCGTCGTCCGTTGATCATGCCGGTGATTCTGGAGATATGATTCGGCGCTTGCCGCGGCTTTGATACAACTGAAAGAGTGACCGCTTCGCCCAATTCCAAACCTTCCTCGAGATATTTTCGTCGCACATTTTTCATTTTTGCAGCCTGCTTGATTTTTCTTCTGCTTCTGCCAATTCTCTTCTGGCCGAAGACGCGCACATATCTGCAGGCGATGGCGATTCTGAATCAATTGAATGGCAAGCCCGTGCCGCAACTTCTGCAACCGATTGCGGCCATGCCGGTGACCACCAGGACGCTGACAATTCCCTCCTCCGCAGGGATTGTGCAGGCGCGACTGTATACGCCAACGCCTGCGCCGAACGCGCCCGGACTGGTTCTGATCCCGGGCATTCATTATCTTGGGAATGGATGAGCCTCGACTTGTTGCTTTCGCCCGGTCTATGTCCGCCTGTGGGCTGCGCGTGCTGACGCCGGAGTTGCCGGATAGTCGCGACTACCGGATCAAGCCATCGGACGTGCAGGCGATCGGCGATTCGGTGCAATGGATGCAGAACGCCACTGGCCATCCGGTGGGATTGATGGGCCTGAGTTTTTCTGGCGGACTGGCACTGATGGCTGCGGCGAAACCTCCCTTCTCAAATGAAATTTCTTTTGTGTTTTCGGTGGGAGCGCATGACGATCTTTTACGCGTAGCTACTTTCTATGCGACGGAGGCCGATCCCCTTCCCAATGGCGACGTAGAGCGCGCTAAGCCCAACAACTACGGCCCATGGGTGCTGGAGTATGAGCACCTTGAAGATTTTGTGCCGGATGCGGATGTCGCGGCGATTCGTCCTGTGCTGCGCGCTCGACTCTACGAAAATTGGTCACTTGAAAAACAATTGCTCGCCAACCTGACAGGCGACGCAGAAAACAGAGTATGAAAAACTTCTCGATCCGAAGCAGGACGATGCCGCATTATTTGCCTCCAACAAAAAGCATTCTGCGGAAATGGCTGCTGTCTCTCCAACTGGGCATCTTGCCGGACTTCATGTGCCTGTGTATCTGCTGCACGGGCGCGGCGACACGTTGATTCCCTTTGCCGAGGCGAAATGGCTGGCAGAGGACTTGCCACGCGGCACCCTGAAGGAGCTGCTGATCAGCCCCCTGATTGCGCATGTCAGCACCAATACCGCCAAGCCAAGTGTTTGGGATGAATGGCAGCTGCTTCACTTGCTGGCGCAGGTGATGGAACATGCAGAGCATCCATAAACCGCTGCAGTAGCGATGTGAGGTACAGTAACCAGCATGCACTCCGTCGAGGGAAACAGCCTACCTCACGATAAAAACGCCGATACTGTGCACACGCTGCCGCGGGTGCTGGGTCCATGGCAGGCCACGGCGATCGTCGCGGGCACCATTATCGGCAGCGGCATTTTCCTTGTTCCGCGCGAAATGATGCGGGCTGCGGGCTCCTCCAACCTTGTCTACCTGGCGTGGATTGCTGCCGGGATACTTTCACTGTTTGGCGCGATGACCTACGCCGAGTTGGCGGCGATGCGCCCATTTGCGGGCGGCGAATATGTGTATCTCCGCGACGCTTACGGGGAGCTGCCATCGTTTCTTTACATGTGGACGTGGTTCTCTTTGGCCAAACCCGCCTCCATTGCCAGCAGCGCGATTGGCCTGGTTCGTGTGCTCGGTATTTTTTCACTGCTGACCTGGCTTGGGCAGCCACTGCTGCTGCATCCCTTTCGCCTGGAGTGGGGACAGATTGTTGCCATTGCCGTAGTGTGGCTGATCACTGGCTTGAATTATTTAGGTCTGCGTCGCGCCGGAGAATTTCAATTGGTTTTTACGCTGTTGAAGGTCGCATTGATCGCTGCCATCGTGTTTTTCTGCTTCAACAGTTCGCTGGGCCATCGCGGAAATTTTTCGACGCTCTTCCATGGAGCGACCGGCGGCGTTGCGGGATTCACTGTAGCCATGATCGCAGCGCTGTGGGCCTACGACGGCTGGAACGATCTGAACATGGTGGCCGGCGAGATCAAGCGGCCGGGTCGCTCGATTCCGCTGGCACTTGGTCGCCGGGGTGTTGCTGGTGGCGTTGCTCTACATGCTGACGACAGCGGCGACCGGATATCTGTTGCCTGCAACCGCGATCGCCAACTCTCCGCGTCCGACCGCCGATGCCATGTTCCTTGCCGTAGGGGCGTGGGGCGCAGGATTAGTTTCCATCGGCATGGCGATCAGCATTCTTGCATCGCTAAATGGAACCGTTCTCTCCGGGGCTCGCATTCCCTTTGCCGCGGCGCGTGATGGAATCTTTTTTCGCTCGATGGCGTACATTCATCCCAAGTTTGAAAGCCCATCGGTATCGCTGAACGTGCAGGCTGCGATGTCGACGGTACTGCTGTTGATGGTGGGGAAATTTCAGGCGCTGTTTGAGCTGGCATTGCTGGGGGAATGGTTGTTCTACATGCTGACGGCGACAACGGTATTTGTGTTTCGGCGTACGCGAGCCGGATCGGGAGCGGCCCTATCGAGTCCCCGCGTATCCGGTGCTGCCCGGTGTATTTGTTGCGGCGGCCGCTGCTGGTGATTACGTACATTTTTCTCAGCAACCTCCGTAATTCGATTGGAGGATTGGTGGTCATTGCGCTGGGGCTACCGATGTACGTGTGGATGCGTTATCGACGCCAGAACAGCATCGCTGACGGTCAATAAGCGGCGTGACACCTGACTCATTTCTTGTGAGACTCGATTAGCTCTTCGTATAGCTGGATAGTCTGATCGGCGATGGCAGACCAGGAGAACTTTTCTTCCACGCGTTTGCGCCCGGCTTCGCCAAAACGCCTGCACTTCTCAGGATCGTTCATCAAATCAGAAATCTTTGCGGCCAGGTCACGAGCAAATTGGTCCGGGTTCGACGGAAATCCGGTCGTTGAGTCTGCTGCGAATGGGACAAGGTAGCCGGTCTCGCCATCGACCACGACTTCCAGGATTCCGCCAGTGGCGCTGGCAACTACGGGAGCATGGCAGGCCATCGCTTCCAGGTTGATAATGCCGAATGGTTCGTAGACAGATGGACAGCAGAAGACGCGCGCGTGGCTGTAGAGCTGAATCACTTCCGGCTTGGTCACCATCTTTTCAATCCACACCACATGCGGATGCGTGCGCCTTGGCCTCGGCGACTTTCTCGCGCATTTCGGCGGCGATTTCCGGTGTGTCCGGCGCGCCCGCACACAGCACCACCTGGGTATCGCGCGGCAAGTAGCGGATCGCCTCCACCAGATGAGTTACGCCCTTCTGTCGCGTGATGCGGCCAACAAATAAAACATACGGACGCGACGGATCGACACCGTAGCGGATCAACGCGCTGGTGTCGCTGGTCTTGTTGTATTCCGCCAGGTCGATGCCGTTGTAGATCACGTGAATTTTTCCCGGCGATAACTCCGGATACACGCGCAGTATGTCTGCCTTGGTGCCGTTGGAGACGGCAATCACCGCATCTGCGTCGAGAATCGCAGTGCGCTCCATCCATGAGCTCATCGCGTAGCCGCTTCCCAGCTGCTCTGCTTTCCACGCTCGCAGCGGCTCCAGGCTATGAGTGGTCAGAACGAACGGGATGTTGAATAACTTCTTCGCCAGGAATCCAGCCATCGACACATACCAGGTGTGAGTGTGGATGACGTCGATCTGCGCAAGAGATTTCATCTGCAGCAGGTTCAAGCTGAACGCAGCCAGCGCGGTGTCGAATTTTTCCTGCGTGCCCTCGGCCAGTTCCTCCCACGGCTCCGCACCGCGCACATGCAGGTTGCCTTGGTCGAGACGTTGATCGCCCCAGCAATGCACTTCGACTTCAATTTTTTTCGCCAGTTCGCGGCTCAGATATTCAACATGCACTCCGGCGCCGCCGTAGACGTTGGGCGGATATTCGCGCGTCATCAAACCTACTCGCAATGCAATTCTCCTGACATCCTATAAATCTTCGATGCACTCGATTCCCTGTCGCAATGTAAGCGAGCTTAAATCCTTCGCGGGAAGGGTTATTCTAGAGCAGTTCGATCGTACCTGTATCTGAGCGAACAATCACGCGGTGCTCTCCACGGCATGTCCCAGAAAAAACCTAAGCTCGGCCAGAATTTTCTTACCGACCCCAGCGCTCGACAACGCATTGTCGAGGCGCTCGGCGATGTTTCCTCCAGCACCGTGCTCGAGATTGGGCCGGGGCGTGGTGCGCTGACGGACCTGCTGGCTTCACGCGCGCAAAACCTGATCGCGGTTGAACTGGATCGAGCCCTGGCGCCGCGGCTGACCGAAAAATGGAAATCTGCGAGTCATGTTGCCATCCTGCAGGGCGATATTTTAGAGCTGGATCTGTCCGCAGTGCGAGCGATCACGGGAACGCCGGGCGATGCGCCCATGGTCGTCGTCGGAAACCTGCCGTACTACATTACGTCCGACATTCTGCTGCATCTGTTTGCCCAGGCAGCGTCCATTTCGCGCGCCGTGGTCATGGTGCAGGAAGAAGTTGCGGACAGGTTAGCTGCGACGGCTGGGACAAGCGCGTATGGAGTTTTGTCTGCGACCGCGCAGATGCACGCGCACGTCGAGAAATTATTCACGCTGCCGCCGGAAGCATTTACTCCTGCACCCGGAGTATCTTCCGCTGTAGTGCGACTCGATATGCGCCCTCGCTTTGACGAACTGCATGTGGAGCGAACGTGCGTTCATGCGATTTCTTCAACTATGTTTCCGTCAAAAGCGGAAGACGCTCGCAAACAATCTTAAGAGCGCTGGCGTTGCCGGACCTGCCGATAATCAAGCCGCGATTGAGCAGGCCGGACTAAGCCTAGATGTTCGCGCGGAGGCAGTTTCGCTGGAAGCGATGGCTTCCATCTTTCGTCGACTGCACACAAAAGGCGCATAAAGAAGAAAACCGGCGATTGGCTCGCCGGCTTTCTGATTTGCAGTCAAAGTTTCGATTAGTGATGGCCTCCTCCGCCACCACCTCCGCCACCGCCACCAGCGTGTCCACCACCTCCGCCGCCGCCGATAGAACCGCCGCCGCCGCCGTGGAAGCCGCCTCCACCTCCACCACCATGGAATCCGCCACCGCTGGAAGCGCCGTGGAATCCACTGCCGGACGAGCCGCTGTGGAATCCTCCGCCGGACGAGCCGCCGTTAAAGGTTGCAGCTCGAACCGTGGAAGCTACCGTGAGAGCCGAATGTCGCATGGTTCCCGAAGGCGCTGCGACTTTGAAATGCAGCCGCATTGGCAGCGCGCATGTTGTTAAACGATGAGGTTCGCATCTGACTGGACGGCCCGTGAAATTCATTGCCTCCGTGCAGGCCAGTTGCCCCACGACTCGCGAGCGCTCGATTCTCCCCGCCGAAGCTGGCCCGCGTATCACCCCGGAAAGCGCCCACTGGCGCGCTCTTCATCAGAGCTGCGTTTCGAATCGGAATGCTCTCACCCCTCGAAACACTGTGCAGCGGCTCAACCTTGGTCCCGTTGTAATTGATCGCGCGAGCGTGGTTCTCCGCGTGCCCCTTGTTTGTAAAGCCACGCGCAGCGGTTGCAGGAGTCCCGACGTGAACGATATTCTCGGCCGGTCTACTCCCGGTCACACCAGCACGCAAACTCGCAGGTGCCACTGGGACATGGTATCCCGCAGGTGCGGAATAGATTCTGGCTGTACCGCGGCCCCAGCCTGGATTTGCATGGCCGTAGCCGTTGCGGCCAGGATGATTGTGCCAATAGCGTCCACCGTAGTATCCGCCGCCATAGTAACCGCCGTAGCCATAGCCGAAGCCGATACCCCAGCCACCAAAACCGCAGCCACCTGGCATCCAGCCCCAGCCGAAGCTACCGATATACGACCAGCCACCGCACTGGAATGGAAGCCAACCCCACGGATAACCGGAGGCCCAACTCACGCCAAAGCCTCCCACATTTACCCATGAACCATATCCATATGGGTCAAATCCGGGCCCGGCCCCATACGGCTGCCAAACCATACCGTATCCAGGCATCGGATACCAGCCGCCGTAGGCATCCAGATCGCCCCAGCCCCAACCGCCTTCGAGCATACTGCCGCCACCCTGCTGGGCGCGCGCGGTAGTCTGGCTGGCAGCTTGCTTGGCGGCTTCCTCGTCACGCTGATCGTTCCACTGGTCAAAGCCGTTGGGGATAATGCCGTCGGCAATGGTGTATGGAGAGCTGCCGGAAGGTTGAAGCTCGATTGTTTTGCCCTGAGGAACAGCGGTCGCGGTTTCGCTGTTTGTCCCCTGCACCTGCACATTTCCGTCGATTACGGCCAGCTCTGCCGGGTTCGCTCCAAGGTTGACACGGAACGTGCTGTTCACCGTTGGCTTCACTTTGCTGTCGCCAAAGTCCACAGTGAAGGCCGACCGAGGATCGCTGCGCAGTTCGTAATAGATCAGGCCCTTCGGCTGGTCCAGTGTGGTTTCCAACGTTCCGGTGGAAGAGGTGCTCAACTTCGCCAGGGTCAGGGAGCTATTGGGGGTAATCCGCGTGACGCTGCCATCTTCAAACTCGACTTCTGCGCGACCGTCAGGACCGGTTTCAATCTGTGTTCCCTCGGTCAGCGGCATATTCATCACGGCGTGAGAAAATTCCGTCTGATTGTTTCGCACAATCTGGACGGTGCCCTCGACATCGCTCAAACGAACCACGCGAACGTTCTGGGTGACCGCCTCAGGACCGGGCGCGACCGCATTCGAAGACGGGTTGGGCGTCTGGGCAACAGCGGCCTGTGTGTTGATTTGTGTCGGTTGTGGAGGTCAAGGCCTGGCATCTGCATGCCAGAAACAGCAAACTGGCAGCCATGGCCAGCAATGTCAACTTTGCCATACGGGCCCAATCCAGGGATTGGTCGATCGCTGTAGCTTGGTTGGCAGATGAATGAACGTGCTCTGCTCGCGAGATTCGCATGTCGCACTCCTTACCCTGCCCTATTAGACACGAGTTGGGCGCTATAGTTGCTGTCATTTCACGGTCGCTTGCGCGCAATGAAACTCGGCAGTCAGCGTTTTCCGCTGATTCCCTGCGCCAATGTAGTCTCCGCATTGTGAATATGGCAAATCGCGACCGCCAGCGCGTCGGAAGCGTCTTTCGGTTCCGGAGGTTCCGCCAGGCGTAGCAGGCGTGTCACCATGAACTGCACCTGCTCTTTATCGGCCCTGCCGTACCCGCAAACAGCAGATTTAACGGATAGCGGAGAGTATTCCGCTATCGCGACTTTGCAGGTTGCCGCCGCCAGCAGCGCGACGCCGCGGACTTCGCCCAGTTTGAGCGCTGTTTGTGAGTTGACCGCATGAAATACTTCCTCGATCGCCACCACCTCGGGCTGATGCTCGCCAATCAGGTCCAGCAGGCGTTTGAAGATGATGGTGAGACGATGCGGCAGGCTGTCGCGCTTTGAAAGATGAATCGCCCCGTGGCAGATGGATTGCAGCTCGCCAGCGCGATCGGTATCGACGACGCCGTACCCTGTCCATTCGGTGCCGCAATCAATCCCAAGGACGCGCATCGTGTTGGTTCCAATCTGATTTCGAAGTCGTTAGCGGGAAATACCTTCCAATGGCGATGACGCCGTCGCATACAGCTTGCGAGGCATGCGACCCGCAAGAAACGCCTGGCGGCCGGCTAGAACGGCGTGTTGCATCGCCTCTGCCATCAGCACAGGATTATCGGCGCCAGCAATTCCGGAGTTCATCAATACGGCATCTGCGCCCAACTCCATTGCAAGGGCAGCGTCAGAAGCTGTACCGACGCCCGCGTCGACGATCAACGGGACTTCCGTGATGAGTTCGCGCAGAATCCGCAGCGAGGTAGCGTTCTGAATGCCGAGGCCACTTCCGATGGGAGCTCCCAGCGGCATCACGGCGGCCGCCCCAGCGTCTATCAACCGTTTCGCAACCACAATGTCATCTGACGTATACGGCAAAACAGTAAAGCCTTCCTTCACCAGAACTTTCGTAGCCTCGATGGTCGCCAGCACATCGGGATACAAGGTGGCCTGATCGCCGATGACCTCGATTTTTACCCAGTCGGACAGACCGACTTCCCTGCCTAGTCGGGCGGCGCGAATCGCTTCTTCCGCGGTGTAACATCCTGCCGTATTTGGCAGCAAGAAATAGCGTCGAGGATCGATGAAGTCCAGCAGACTTTCTTTGCTGCGATCCAGGTTCACGCGACGCACCGCGACGGTCACCATCTCCGCCCCAGAAGCTTCGATGGCCCGCTGGGTCTCGGCTCCGTCTTTGTATTTCCCTGTGCCCACGATGAGGCGCGACTGGAAGGCTTTTCCAGCGATGACAAGAGTGTCCATAGCCCTATTGTAGTGCGAGCCTCGACTCACGGAAAAACGCAAAAAGTGGCGATGGTATACTTCGTCGGATCACGGTCGAATTGGAAACAACTGAACTTTTTCTAACCGGATTTCGCTGCCCGGAGGTACTAATGCCATTGGTTTGTTCGCGTTTATTGGTCGTTGGAGTGTGTGCCGCGTTGGTCGCCGGATGTAGTGCGGCCGGAAACATGAGCGGTGGTGGTGGCGGCACTGGCGGTTCCACGGGCGGTGGCGGCGGCAATAATGCCACCACGGTGACGATCACGTTTATCGGCCCTTCCATCCCGGGCCTGGTCGCCGCTCAGGTCGGAACAGGCGCTATGGCCGCGAAGACACTCAGCGGCAACGTACTGACGCTTTCCATTCCCAGCGGAACCAGCAATTATTCCGTGGCCTACCTTTGTCCCGCACTTGTAAACGGGCAATTGTCGTCACAGTTTGAGTATGTGTGGGAGGCAAGCATCGTCGACGGGACGGCGTTAACGTTCGCTTGTGCGTATCCGCAAAGTCTGACACCAACATTGAGCGGCAGCCTGGACGCCAGTGCCATTCCGGGTGTGGTGTCGTTTCAGATCAACGCGCAGAATGGTAGTTCTTTCGGTGAGGGTGGCGGCGGCTTCAGCGGCGGCCCGACGGGCAACTTCAATGTCCCCGCCCCGACGGGCAGCGACAGGGTTTTGGTGCTGGCTGATACCAGCCAAGGCGATGGCCCGGCTGCGGCAAAAAACTTCGACAACCAGACCGTTCCTGGCGCCTTGAACGGTGGGAACACCGTGGTGTTCGGCACCGCTGACGAGACCACGCCAGAACCCCTCACCTACAACAACGTGCCGTCCGGATTTTCCAGCCCAAGCACCGATGTAGAACTGGGCATCGGCGGCACGGCGCTGGAATATTTGTATGCCTCGGACGCAACAACGCAATACCTGGCGTTGCCAGCCGGTGCTACTGAAAAAGGCGACGTGTACTTCCTCGAAGCGGGCGCTTCGAACGCAAATAGACCTTCCACGGTGGGCACTGAAATCATAAGTTCCGGCGGACCCGCGTCCTTCAATTTCCCCGCCGCCTGGAGCTACGACGGCCCAACTCCGGCGGCTTTGCCAAGCTTCGCCATGGCCTATACCGGATTCTCTGGACAAGCCAATACCTCGCAGAATGCGTGGATCTCTTGGAAGCCAGGGAACAGCGGCGGCTCCACGGAGAATATCCAAGTCGAAGCGACTGCCAGCTATCAGAACGGATCGACGACGCTCGCCATCCCGGATCTTTCGGGTACGGCAGGGTTCTTCCCACCTCCATCCTCTGGAACACGAGTGGAGTGGAACGTCTGGATCAATCAGCAGAGTTGGGGCCTGACGAGCCCGGTTCCGTCGAATGCGACGTCGAACCAGGTAACGAACAGCGGCCAATATACGGTGCCGTAACAGGTCGTGAAGGCCGTGTTTGGAAGTTTTTTCTTGACACGCTATTCCCCACAGCCTAATCGTAGATGCAATTGATTTTTAACGTGTATCTCGGGGAAAACATGATCGATCGTCGAAAATTACTTCTCTCAGTCCTGACTCCCATCCTTGCCGGATTTTTTCTGGTCGGCTCAACCTTCGCATCTCCTGTAAAGAACGATCCTGGCCGCGCCACCACCCAGTCGACGGATTCGGGTACGTCTACGGACAAAACCACTTCCAAGAAGAAGAGCAAGAAGTCCTCCAAGGCCAAGACCGACGAAGCCAAGTCGGACACGACAAAGGCCACCAAGGAAACCACCAAGTCCGCCAAGGCAACCAAAGACGAAGCCAAGTCAGATACAACCAAGGCCACGAAGGAGAGTAAGAAGGCCGCCAAGGGAACTACCGAAGCAGCCAAGTCGGATACGACCAAAGCGACGAAGGAAAGCAAGAAAGCCGCCAAGTCAACAGCAGCAGAAACACAACAGGAAGCCGCCAAGACTCCCGCCAAAACCGAAAGCAAAAAGGCCGCCCCAGTAGAGGCAAAGGCAGCTGCCCCTGAAGCGAAACCCGCGCCAGCCGCCACCACGCAGCATGCAGCCGCACCGAAAACCGAGGCCAAGGCAGCCCCGACCAACGCATCCGTGTCGTCCAGCGACATCGCCAGCGCGAAGGCAAAGGGACTGGTCTGGGTAAATACGGACTCCAAGGTCTACCACAAGGACGGAAGATATTACGGCGCCACCAAGCAGGGAAAATTCATGACGGAAGCGGATGCGGAGAAGGCCGGGTATAAAGCCGCGAAGAAATAGAACCCCCTTCACAAAATCCGCAGAAAAACCAACGGCCCGATGTCTCCAATGAGACACCGGGCCGTGGCCGGTGAGTGGTTAGATTGACTGGAGGCATCCCCGCAGGTGGGCCTCGACGATAGTGGTGCTTGCCGTCAGGACTGGCGTAGGACGCCTAAGCCCCAGTCACCTCACGTGATTTGCTACAACTACCTTCAATGTTTTTCATTCTCTGGATCGCCCTCCTTTCCCGTGTACGGATACTATGACGCGGACGAGGCGCGACCGTCAAGGTGAGTTGAGCGACCTGCGCCAATATCGTTGACGAGGTCGAAAATCGATCAGTCGCTCCGCGACAACTTTCATCGGATCAATCTTTTCGCCTGCGGGATGAAAGTCTCTGTTCGATCGAGCCGGAGGTTCCGAAGGTTACTTTCGTACACGACTCGAGCGAAAAATCCATCCTCCGCGACAATTTCCTGTTGCAATTGAACTATCCCCCTGCTCCTCGTTTTGAAAATGCTTGTCACTGCACCTGGATGATCCCTGAACATGTTGGCGGACGTTAATGGCGCAACTTGTTGAATTCTTCGGCGACAGTCGTGTGGAGAGCACACCTGCCCTCCTGCGTGGAGATTTACCGCAGCAACTGAACCGTCTCCTGCTGACTTCCCATTCTGTTGCGGAGCTCTATTCCCGCCTTGGAGAATTCCTCTTGCAGGCCGTCGCAGTCGACGGTATGTGGCTGGGCTCTCCGGACGAACATGAGCGGGTCGAGTACCAATATTCAGCGGGGAACGGTGTCGCTGAATTCCTCGAAAGCGAAACAATCCTGATCGACGAAAATCTCGACAGTCCTTTAGCGCTTGCCTGGCGAACCGGTACACCCCAATTTGCTTCCGACTGGACAGATTCGCGGAGCCATCTTCCCGGTGTCTTCTGGCGGGAACGAGGATTACGCTTCGGTTGGCGGTCCTCCTGTGCAATCCCGATAGCCGGCGAGTCCGGGCAAGCGCGACATCCTGATCCTGTACAGCAAGCGCCCCAAATTTTTCAGCAGAGAATACATTCGGCGATTTGTGCTGCAATTGCACAGCCTGCTCGGCTTTGCCTTAGAAAGGTTGCGACTGCTGGAAGATACGCATCGCAGCCAGCAGGCGCTGCAACTCTACAAAAGCGCGATGGATGTTTCTGCCCACGGAATTTTGATCGCGGCTGCGGAGAAAGACCTGCCGATTCGTTATGTCAATCCGGCATTTGAACGTATCACCGGCTACAGCGCGGTAGAAGCGATCGGCAGGAACTGCCGCTTCCTGCAAGGGACGGATACGGCCCAGCCACAGATGAAAACCATTCGCGAAGCCTTGAGCCAGGGAAAATCATGCACGGTCGAGCTGCGGAACTACCGCAAGGACGGCACCATGTTCTGGAACTCGATCAGCATTGCCCCGGTGGTGGATGAAGCGGGGCGCACGACGCACTTTATCGGAGTGCAAAACGACATCACCGACGTGAAAACTCTGCTGCGAGAAAGTACTCATTCCAACGCGCTCTACCGCGCTTTAATGAGTGCAGCGGAATTGGTCATCGCCGCACATACCGAACCCGAATTGCTGGACGGCCTTTGCCACTTGTTGGTCGACAGCCAATTGTTTCGGCAGGTCTGGATTGGACGGCCTAACCAAGACGGTGACTTGCAGATCAAATCCGTCTGCAATGCAGGCGGTGAATCCAAGAATGTCACAAGCCTAGCCAATGTCATCCGCGGTGACGAGACAACGGACCTGGCTGTGCGGGCTTGGCGGCTTGGCCAACTCCAAATCACCGAAAACAACCAAACAGATACAGCGGGCCAATTGACTCCGGACTCTAGGAAGGAAGACCCTCAATCGGCGACCGCAGTGGTTCCTCTGTATCGCGGCGGTGACATCTGGGCGCTTTTGACTTTGCTCTCGAATGAACCCCATATTTTTAGTCCCGAACTATTGAAGTTGATGGAACGAATTGGTCGGCTAGCCGGGCACGGGCTGGACGCTCTCGATCTTCGTCAAACTTTGGAAGACGAGCGCACAGTTCAGGCCTGGCTGGCAAGACATGATGCTTTGACAGAACTGCTAAATCGCCGGGGATTGACGGAGCGCGTGGAAGAGGCGATTGTGCGGTCGCGCCAGCATCACCGCTCGATGGCCGTAGCCTTCATGAGCTTGAATGGCTTTCAGTCGCTGAACGAACTTCACGGTCGTCCGGTCTGCGACCGCTTGCTACGTATCGTCGCCGATCGGCTGCAGGCGTGCCTGAAACCCGGTGACGCTGCCGGCCGATTGGATGGAGACGATTTCGTACTGGTTCTGGAAGCGTTGGGAGAAGATGAACTGAACGTCACGCTATCTGGAATCCAGGCTGCGGTAGAGGGGCCGATTGAGTTGTCCAATGGACACACGTCGACGATTCAGACCAGCGTGGGGGTCACTCTGTATCCCCAGGACAACTCCACTGCGCAGCACTTGCTGCGCCATGCGGATCGAGCGCTCTGCGCATTCAAAGAAAGCAGGGGCACGGCGGCGTCGCGCTGGATGATCTTTCAACCGGCGGTGGATGCGAAAAAGAGGAATCGGCAGACATCCGTGCTGGCGTTGTTTCATAAAGGAAATGTCCGCGTGCATTATCAGCCGCTGGTGAACTTGCAAACCGGATGTGTCAGGGGGGTGGAGGCATTGGCACGGCTGATCGACGGCAATGGAAAAATTCTTCTCCCTGGCGAATTTCTCGATTGCTTCCGGCCCCACGAACTGACCGAGTTGACGTTGCAGGTGTTGGCGCGCGCCCTGCAAGATGTCCGACATCTGGACCGTTGCAATTTTCATTTGAATCTGGGAATCAACCTGGAGCCCGCCACATCTAGCTGATCTGAAAGCGATGCGAAATTTGCGCCACCAGATTGAGACCAGTGAGCTGAGCACGAACCGCATTGTCCTGGAACTGCTGGAGCACCCCGACACGCTATCGCTGACTGGCTCTCGCGAAGTGCTTCTCGACTTGAAGCGTTCAGGGGCCAGGGTGGCGCTGGATGATGTTGGGAGTGCCTATTCGTCGTTGCTGCGAATCAAGGAATTGCCAGTCGATGGAATCAAACTGGATCGAAGCTTCTTGAACGGACTGGAGCGGCAGCCAAAGGAATTACGATTCCTAATGCATCTGATGGATCTGTCGCAAACATTGGGAGTAGATCTTATCGCAGAAGGGATTGAAACGGCTTCCTGCCTGGATGCAATCGCTGCGCTGGGGATTAAGCTTGCCCAGGGCTATGTGATCGCGACTCCAATGAGCTTTGAGGAGCTGGAACAGTGGCTGCGGCAATACATACCTGCGCCGTGGACCGGTCCGACCACGCCGCTGGGAGCGGTCGCACTGCAATTGCGCGAGCTTTTTATCGTCGGAAGAATTCTCGACCAGAATCCTTCCCTGCTGCACCGAACAGCATTCTTCGAATCGAAATGTTCTTGCCCAATCGGAGATGGATTCCGCGCCGTTGGGTCGAACGCAGGCAAGCTGCTTACAGCTCACGTGCAGTGGCACAAGGAGATGGCTGCTTTGTGGAAACAATCGACGAGATTCGTCGACTCTGGCGCTTTTCAAATCGCCCGTGCAGCCTACGAAGAGAAGTTGTTTGAACTTGTGATGGAATCTCAGGCGGAAGAATGTGGCAGCGTTCACGCTTCGTAATCGCGATTGCGTAGACTGTTGTTTATGCCCACGGAAACCTCAACCAGCCCGGCCGATGAACTATGGCTGAAAGCTGCACTGGCGCAGGCTGAAGATGCAGAGGCCGCCGGCGAGGTGCCGATTGGGGCGGTGATCCTGGGGCCGGATAAGACTGTAATCGCCCAGGGACAAAATCGAGTCATCCGCGATCATGATCCTACGGCGCATGCGGAAATCGTGGCACTGCGCGCCGCGGGCTTGGCTCTGAAAAATTATCGACTGGAACAATGCACGTTGTATGTCACATTGGAGCCTTGCTCGATGTGCGCTGGGGCCATGATTCATGCGCGCATCGGCCGGCTGGTATTTGGAGCCTTCGATCCCAAAGCGGGCGCTGTAGGAAGCGTATTGAGTGTGCTGAATCATCCGCAACTGAATCATCAAATCGAGGTCACGGGCGGCCTCCTTGCAGAGGAATGCGGCGATCGGCTGCGACGATTTTTTCAGTCTCGGCGATAAGGTTGGCTGAACATCCGTTGGCGACGCGGACAGCGCGGACCTGGCCGCGATCTTTCAATCAATGCAATGCATTTAGATTCGACTGCGCTTGAGGCACCAGGCTTTCGTACGCAGGTGGAACATTCGACAAGAACGCCTGGAATGCGGTTCGCGCGCAGGAAATATCGTGGGTTTGAGCGCACGCCATACCCAGATTGAATTGGGCGAGAGGCACAATGCTCTGCATGGGCGGCGGCGCCTTGGCGAGAAACGATTGGAACGCCGTGCTTGCACACGCAGCATCGTGCAGCCGCGCGCAGGCAACGCCGAGATAGTATTCCGCCTGCGGCATCATGGCCTGGTACTGCGGTGACGAGTTCGTGACAAACGCCTGCAGCGAAGACCGAACGCACGGAATGTCTTTCGTTTCGGCGCACGCCATGCCCAGATCGTATTGCGCTTGCGGCACTTCATCCCGATACTCCGGCGACGCCTTGGCGAGAAATGTTTTGAAGGCGGTCACGACGCACGGAAAATCGCGAGTCTGCGCACAATACAGGCCGAGATTGTATTGCGCCTCCATATCGAGCGGATCGAGTTGTAGGGCGCGATCAAAGTCGGCGCGCGCTGCAGGAAGATTGTGGCGGCTGAATTCGATGGTGCCCAGGCCGTTGTAGGCCGGGGCGTTCGGCTGGATTGCGTTCACATGCCGGAAAATCTCTTCGGCCTTATCCATCTGCCCATCCTGGCGGAGAGCACTCGCGAGATTCGCCTGTCGTTCCAGATTGAGCGGGTCCATATTCACGCCCTGTTGCAGAAACAAGATGGCTTGCTTGGTATTTCCCTGATGCAGATAGAGCGTGCCCAGTAATGAAAAAATGACGCCATTCCGAACGCCGTGGTGCAGCGCCGTCAGGCAGGTCTGCATCGCCAGATCATTCTGGCCTGTCTGGCGATATTGCTCGGCCAATGTGGAGTAGAGGTACGGATTGGTTGGGTCTTCTGCAATCGCCTGCTGCAGCATCGCAATCTTGCGTGCTGGAGACAAATTGGCGCCGCCCGGTCCTGTCACCCGCTCAAATATCTTGAGAACGCCGATGCGATCCTTCGGGTCGGCACCTTTTCCGTTCAACTCGACGCTGCTGTCGGACGATCCGCCAACATATCCCAACGAGCGCAATTGATCGATCGTCTTTTGATCCATCGGCTGGGTCACAACGGTTTCAGTATTGTTGTTGCCCAGCCTGCTGAGAAGTTTCAGCTGCGCTTCCAACTCGCGAAATTCCTTTGGCTGCGCGGCGATGACATTATTCAGCTCACCCGGATCTTTGTCGAGATCGTACAGCTCGGGTTTTGGCGCGCGAATATACATCCAGTGAGCGGTGTGAATGCCGCGCAGCTCCGCCCAACCCATGTTGATTTTTGGATACAGCGTTTCTTCGTAGGAGTATGTCGTCGGCACGTTCTTGCCCGAAAAAGCCGGCACCATGCTGGTCCCTTGAATCGCGGAAGAAGCCTTTCCGCCGAGGAGGTTCAACACGGTCGGCAGCGCATCAATTTCGCGGGCCTGCTGCTGCACTCGAACGCCGGCGGGAACACCGGGTCCATCCATGATCCAGGCAATGCGCACCGTGGAGTCATAGAGAAAAATCCCGTGGCCATCTTCGCCGTGCTGCCCAAGACCTTCGCCATGGTCTGAAAGCAGCAGGATCAAAGTTTTCCCCGCAGGAGATTTTTGACGCACTACATCAAGAAATCGGCCGAGTTCGTGATCCTCAAAGGCAATCTCCGCGTCGTACGGATCGTTTGGATACTGTCGGCGAAATTGTGCCGGAGGGTTGTACGGCTGGTGCGCGTCGTACAGATGTAGCCACACGAAGAACGGCTTGCCAGATTGCTGATTGAGCCAGTGGATGGCGTGATCCACAGTCACGTTCGCCGGTCGTGCGGCGGCTAACTCGCCGGTGTTCTTATCGACGATCTCAGGAATTCGGTCGTCGTATGTGGCGAAGCCTTGATTGAAGCCGAATTGCCGGCTCAAAACCGCGGCACTGATAAATCCGGCGGTGTCCCATCCAGACTGCTGCAACGTGCTTGCAAGAGTCACCGAGGAAGGCTGCAACGCAAATCCGCCGGTATCGCGAACATGATGCACATTTGGATTTTCGCCAGTGAAGATGCTGGCGTGTGAGGGTCCGGTCAGCGGCGTTTGAGTGACTGCTTTTTCAA
This sequence comes from uncultured Acidobacteriota bacterium, assembly GCA_963774515.1. Taxonomy (GTDB): domain Bacteria; phylum Acidobacteriota; class Terriglobia; order Terriglobales; family Acidobacteriaceae; genus JAKAAZ01. The sequence goes on from CAVZFK010000010.1 coordinate 355,841, forward strand.
ACAAAACTCCATCGCGTGCCAGGCCGTCGATCACTGGAGTTTTAATCTTGTCATCGCCGTAGCAATGCAGATGGTCGGCGCGCACCGTATCGAGCGTGATCAGGACCACGTTGACGGATTGCGGCTCGACGGTTGAATTTGCAATCTGCGATGTAGAAACCTGCTGCGTCGTGCCACTAGAAGAGGAGGAGCGGGACGAAGACTTACATCCCGCCAGCGTCAGCAGTGCGAAGCAACTTGCGCACACAACCGCAACAATGCCAGCGTGAAACTGATTCGAGGAAGGTTTTCTCACGGTCAACGAACGTATGATACCGAAGATGCTCCTCGAATGGCCTGACTTTAGTTCTTCACGCGCACCGAAGGATTGACGGACATCCCGGGACGCAGCAGATGGTCGTTATCTTCCTGCTGATTGGTCAGGTCGAGACGAACCGGAATGCGCTGGACAACCTTCACATAATTGCCGGTCGCGTTCTCGGGCGGAAACAGGCTCAACATCGAACCCGTAGCCCCGCCAATCTGGGTCACCTTCGCGTGGTAAGTGCGGCCACCGTACGCATCGACGGTGAACGTCGCAGGTTGCCCGACACGCATATGATCCAGTTGCGTTTCCTTGAAGTTTGCCGTCACCCAAATATTGGTCAGCGGAATCAGAGTCATCAGCGTCTGGCCCGCACTGACGTTCTGACCCACTTGCACAGTCTTCTTATTCACGATGCCGGTATCGGGAGCAACAATTTTTGTGTAGCTCAGATTCAGGCGATCCGTTTCGAGTTCGGCTTCCGCAGCTTGTACCTGGGCTGCGGCAGCATCGGCCTTGGCTCGCTGCGCAGCAATCTGCTTGGGACCGGTCTGCGCAGAGTTGTAGTCCGCGCGGGCTGCCGCGAGTTTGTCGTTTGACACGCGCACCTGGTCGTGAGCACCCTGCAGATTTGCCTCTGCCGCAGCTACCTGTGCTTTGGCGCTGGCAGCGGTCGCAACAACCGCATCATATTGCTGCTTGGAGACAACATCGCGCTGCACCAACGGCGTGTATCGCTGCAGATCCAGCTGCGCTTTGGTGTTGTCCGCCTGCGCTGACAGCAACTGTGCCTGCGCTGCGTCCAACTGTTTTTCTGCCCCGGAAATAGTAGAAAGCGCGACCTGCACTCCGGCGGCAGCCGAACTCAACGTAGCGCCGGTAGAAGTGGTGGTGATGGGCACATTCGCCAACGCAGCTTCATAATTCGCTTTCGCGGTTGCCAGGGCTGCTTCTCCCTGATCAAGAGCTGCCTGCGCATCGCGGGGATCGATTTCTACCAGCACCTGCCCTTGCTCCACCTGCTGGTTATCCTGAACATTTACCTTGGAGACGTAGCCTTTGATGCGGGCGCTGATCTGCACCAGATTGCCATCGATTTGCGCATCATCCGTGCTCTCGTAATACGTGGAATGCCACCAGTACAGGCCAACTCCAATCAACACTAGAACGACAGCGCCGATAATAAAAAAGCGCTTCCGTGAACGCGGCGCTTCATGATGGAGTTCCGTTTCGTCCGGCGACGAATCTTTTTGATTGCTGTTCGTGTCCGAACGCTGGTCGTTCTGCGCAGAAGAGCGATCGCCTGTCCGCTGATTCTCTTCCGGTCGACCGTTGGCCGAGTCGGCTTGCATGGTTGCTTCGGGTCTCGATTCCGCCACGATTAGTGTCCTCCAAGATAAGTCTTGTACTGGGTGCGCGCAAGGCCTACGGCGCGCGCCAATGAAAGCTTCGATACATTCAACTGATACAGGCTGCTGACGTAGCGGTCATTCGCCTGGGCCACGGACGACTGCGCCTGAGAAACCGCCAGATTGTCGGAAACTCCCGCTTGAAACCGCTCTTGTGCTTCTTCGAGCGCCTCGCTTGCCAGGTCGACGTTGCTTTTCGAAACCGTGACCAGCTGCTCCGACGATTCAATATCCAGAATTGCATCTTTCACATCAGCGCGGATTTGACCTTCCAGATTGTTCAACTGGGCGCGCGCCTGTTCCAATTGGGCATCGGCGATCCGTGCATCGCCTCGCAATTTGCCTTCTTCGAAGATGGGTCCACTTAACTTGCCGGTGGCGTTCAGAGTACCGTAGGAATTGCCTGGATTGACGCCAATTTCGCCATAGTCGACTTCCGCGGTTAGCGCCGGATACCGCTCCGCATGGGCCGCGGACAGAGTTTTCTCGGCGGCCTTTACCTGCTGCTCCGCCGCCTGCAGGTCGCTGCGATTCTTCAGGGCTTCCGCCATCGCGGACTCCATGCTGGGCGCGTCGAATTGGGCGTATGGGACCTGATCAGTCAGCGTGAATTCCTGATTGAGCGGCAAGCCAATGGCGCGAGCCAGCGCAATTCGATCTTTCTTTTCCTGCGCCGTCGCTGCGATCAGCGATTGCTCCTGAGTCTGATAATCCACGCGAGCACGAAGTTCATCCAGTCGGGGTGAAACGCCGTTTTGGTGATTCTGAATCGCCTGGTCGAGAGAGACTTTCGAGGTCTGCACCTGGGCATCGAGCGCTGAAATACGCGCGGCATCGGCGAGACATAGCAAATATGCGTTTCCTACCGTCAGAACCACCAGATCCTGCGAATCCTTGGCGGAAAGCTTGCTCGATTCGAAATTGTGTTTCGACGCCAGATAACTTTGTAACGAAGAGACGTTCAGCAGCGTTTGGTTGAGGGTGGCACGGAAATCTGTATACCCAAAGGGACCGATGATCACCGGAAACCCAGGAATGCGCAACCCCTCCGCTTGCAGGTTGACCTGCGAAACCGCAGCCTCGGCGGTGCCGGTGAGGTTCGGGAGCAGTGCCTGCAGCTGCTGCAGCTTGGCTCCGCCTTCCGATTTGACATTGGTATTTTGCAGAATCGCACCCAGATTGTTCTTCATCCCCATCTGCATGGCATCGTCAAGCGATAAAGGTAGAACCCCGGCGGTGGCTTTCTGCTGCACGGCGCTGCCCTTATAGGAATCAGAAGTCGCCTGTGCTTGCGCGCGCGGAATGGCGACGCCGACGATAATTGCCGCAAAAAATAGGAATCGCAGAGAGCCGCGGCATACTTTAAAAAAAGTTTTTGGCATTTCTTTCATCAGACGGTTTGAGTACGGAGCAGTATTGCCGTGTTGTAGGTGCTAGAGAATAGATGACGAAACGGACAGAAGAGTGCAATTTCTTTGCTTGATCCGCATCTTTTTTCTGTCGCCGAATGAATTGCCGGGCACACCGTGCGCCGGCGGCCGGTTGTACATCGTGGTTCCCTGCTTTAGGATACCGGATTGCAGTTCTTCAAACAGATTTACATGACCGTCATCACCCGCTGATAGCCTCGGGCGGAGGGATTTGAGAGACTGGAAGGGTCGATTTTGGCCGCCAGAATATCGCCAACCCGGAAGAAGAGCACGCACGCATGCCACTAAAAAGCAGCCGCGAAACTCCGCTCACCACAAAGCACTACTTCAACCGGGATGTGTCCTGGATGGATTTCAACCGGCGCGTGCTGGAAGAAGCCCAGGACGATACCAATCCGCTGTTGGAGCGGGTGAAATTCCTCGCCATCACGGCCAGCAACCTGGATGAGTTTTTTGAGGTTCGCGTCGCCGGAATCTTGCAGCGAATTGAAGATGGCTATAACGAGCCCGGCCCAGACCTGATGACGCCGCAGCAGACCCTGGATTCGCTGGCGCAAAAAACGCATACCTTTGTCGCCGACCAATACACCTGCTGGAACGAGCAATTGTTGCCTGCCCTCGCCAAGGCCGGAATACGCATGCGCGCCTGGAAAGACCTGAGCGAAGACCAGCGCAAATTTGCGATTACCTTCTATCAAAGCGAAGTGGATCCCCTGCTGACGCCGATTACCATCGACCCGGCTCATCCGTTCCCACATGTGCTGAACAAGGCTCTTTGCCTGGCGTTATTGCTGCATCGCAAGCGCAAATCGGCCTCAACGCAGGTGCTGGGAGTGGTGACAGTGCCGCGCGCCTTGCCACGTCTGGTTGCGTTGCCGGCCGCGCCAGGATGCTTCGACTACATCTTTCTGCATGAATTGATCGAATCTCAGGCAGCCGCCATGTATCGTGGCTACGAATTTTTATCTCGCGCAGCCTTTCGCGTCACACGCAACAGCAATCTTTACCTGCAGGAAGAAGAGGCGCGCAGCCTGCTGGAAAGCGTGCGTTCCGAGTTGCACAATCGCCGCAAAGGCGACGCCGTCCGGCTGGAAATTGCCAGCGATGCTGCTCCTGAAATCGTCGAACAGCTGCGGACCAACTTCGAGCTGGATGAATTCCAGATTTTTTATACGGATGGCCCAGTCAATCTGTCCCGCCTGATGAACCTGCATGCCAGAACAAATAAGCCTGAGCTGAAATATCCGCCATTTGTAGCGCGAGGCCTAAGGCTACACCGCGAATCGGAGAATCTGTTCGCTGAGATTCGGCGTCACGACGTTCTGCTGCACCATCCGTACGATTCCTACAACGCGGTTGTCGCGTTTATCCGCGCGGCAGCGGAAGATCCCGCAGTGCTTTCCATTAAGCAAACGCTGTATCGCACCAGCGCGAATTCGCCAATCTTCCAGGCACTGCGCGAAGCTGCCCAGACCAAAGAGGTCACCGTAGTCGTGGAGTTGATGGCTCGCTTCGATGAAGCTTCGAACATCCGCTGGGCGCACGATCTGGAGGATGCCGGAGTCCAGGTCTTTTATGGCACCGTCGGTCTGAAAACACATTGCAAGCTGGCATTGCTGGTGCGGCGTGATCCAGATGATGGAATCGTGCGGCGTTACGCCCATTTGGGGACTGGCAATTACAACGTAGAAACTGCGTCTTTCTACACCGATCTAAGCCTTCTGACCGCAAACTCGACGCTGACCAACGCGGTGCACAACGTATTTAATTACCTGACGGCACACTCTGAATCGGATGACTATGCCCCGCTGCTGGTCGCCCCGTTAAACCTGGCAGAAGGCTTTGCCCAGATGATTCATCGCGAGGCGAAACATGCCGCTGAGGGCAAGCCGGCTCACATCATCGCCAAGATGAACTCGCTGCTGGAGCAGGGCGTGATCGACGCTCTCTATGCGGCGTCTCAGGCTGGGGTATCGATCGATTTGATTGTTCGCGGCATTTGCGCACTGCGCCCAGGAGTGAAGGGCCTGAGCGAGAATATTCGCGTTCGTTCCATCGTCGGCAGGTTTCTGGAACATAGCCGCATCTTCTATTTCCTGAATGGCGGCGACGCGGAGATCTACGCGGGAAGTGCGGATTGGATGCCCCGCAATTTGTTCGAGCGATGCGAAGTGGTATTTCCGGTGATCGATCCGCAATTGAGGCAGCGAATTCGCGACGAAATTCTGGGAGCCTATCTTGCCGACACCGCTGAATCCCGGTTCCTGCTGCCATCTGGCGAATACATTCGAACCAAGGACCAGCCTGGGAGAAGACCTTACTTCCATGCGCAAGAATTCCTGATTCGGCTGGCTGAAGATAAAGCCAGCGTCCGCGATATCCCGAAGGAGGCAGCTTCGATCGCTCCACCGACCTCCGAAGCCGCGTCTGATGCCAGGGATTCTGCAATTCCGGATGTGACAGCTGCAGCGAAGGCTTCACCGACCGAAAAGAAGTCCCGCACCGTGAAGCGCAATCGCGAACGAAAAAAAGCGGTCCCTTCTAGGTGAGTTTCAACATCCTATTGAAAATGAATTCAGATGTATTAGAAACGCGAATGCCCCGGCGCGCGTCGAATACAGATAGAGCGGTCCCACTTCGCGGAGCAGCCGCAATCTTTTCTCCTTCCGTAACGGATTGACATGTCAGCTAGCCCTTTGATCAGCACGCCCGCAGTTCAAAGCCCTGAGATTCGCCAGGGCCTGGGCGTGTTTCCGGCTCGACGGTTATGGGTCTGGTGGCATTTGTTGAGCCTGGATGCCCCAACGGTCGCGGTCGTCTGGTGCTGGTTTTTCGCTGCAGCTTTCGGCGTAAGCCTTCCTCCGACTGCTCTTGTAACGCTGGCGCTGGGAACCTGGTGTGTGTATGTCGCGGATCGTCTCCTCGACGGCTGGCGCTCGGTCGACATGACCGACCTGCGCGACCGGCACTGGTTTTACCTGCGACACCGCAAGCCGTTCGTCATCGCGTGGTTCGCCGCCGCGATACCTTTGGCCTACCTTATCTTGTTTCGAGTGCAGCCTGCGGTTCGAACCGACGATATTGTCTTGTGTCTAATTGGCATAGGATATTTCCTGCTGATCCATCATCGTTCCGATGGCGATCGGTTCTCGAAAGAATTATTCGTTGGATTTCTCTTTTCGATCGCGACCGCGGTGCCCACATGGACGCGCCTGCAGGAAGGGCGAGGATTGCTGCTGGCAGCAATATTTACGTTTGGAGCGGCTTGCTGGCTGAATTGCGTGGCGATCCAGACCTGGGAGGACGCGGAGGCGCGGCGCGACACCGTGCAGAGCGATTTTGCGACGCGGCGAGTGAGTGAACTCCCCATCCAACAAGATTCAGTGCCCCACCGCGCTCTCACAGATTTCCTGGGAAATCATTTGAGCACCTTCGCTCTGTTGATTGGAGCTCTGGCCCTGTCGCTCTCTGGCTTTCCCGCGGGGAGGCTGGTGTGGCCTCTCTTTATCGCGGTCGCGGCTAGTTCCCTGGTGTTTCTCGCGCTGATTCACCGAAGCTTCCGATTGAGTGCGCTGTCACTCCGCGTCCTTGCCGATGGAGCCTTGTTGACGCCTCTTCTATTCTTTGTCTACGTACGTTAGTGGCAGCGCGATTCACACTACAATCAATGGAACTCGACGCACCGAATTTTGATTCCGTAGCTCGCGCCTATCGCTGGATGGAATATTTCAGCTTCGGGCCCATGTTGGAGCGCTGCCGCTTCCACTTCTTGACGCGCTGTTCACACACTCGCCATGCACTGGTGCTCGGTGATGGAGATGGGCGTTTTACCGCACGTCTCCTGGCGTTGAACCCCACGGTGAGGGTCGATGCGATCGATGCGAGCTCGGCGATGCTTGCTGTTTTACGCGAGCGAGCGCGGCGAAGTTGTCGGGACGCCGACACGCGACTTTCTACAACCGAGGCCGATATTCGCCGATTCACCCCGACCGGCAACGATTACGACCTTGTCGTCTCCCACTTTTTTCTGGACTGCCTGACGGATGACGACGTGGCGGCACTGCTCGCGCGAATTTCTCCCCATCTGACCCAGGATGCAATCTGGCTGGTGTCGGAATTCGCGGTGCCCGACAAAGGCTGGGAGCGCCTGGCAGCACGGATGCTGATTCGCTCGCTGTATTTCGCTTTCTCTTTCCTCACTCGATTGAGTGTTCGCAATATTCCCAACTACGCCAGTATCTTCAGTGCCAATGGATTTCATCCGATCGGCAAAGCGACGTACCTGGGTGGAATATTGATCACCGAGGTGTGGGAACGACGATCACAATAGTATTTTTCCTCCCTTGCGAGTCCCGCTGCTACAATTTCGCATGTTCCGGAGCGGCTGGCTTCCGCGGCATCCGAGTGCGACGCATCTTTGCCGCCAGCATCCAATCCTGTAGTGTCGCCGGATTTCCAGAAATGATTGACGATCGCATTCGCAGCGATGACCTGTCATCGCGACCGAAGCGGTTGCGACAGAAACTGAAGCGTTAGGACGGTTTATGAATTTGTATTTGTTGCGCCACGGCAGCGCCGGTCAACGGAAATTGGATCCTCTTATTGACCACAAGCGGCCACTTGATAAAGAAGGAAAGCAGCAGTGCATTCTGTTGGGTCGCGCTCTGAATTCCATGAAGATCCAGTTTGATTCTGTCATTTCCAGCCCCTTGAAACGCGCACTGCAGACGGCCGCATTGGTTGGGACGGAAACCGGTTATGAAAAGAAGATTCAGCTTTCGCAGGCAATGTCGCCGGAAGGAACTTGGAGCGATTTTCAGCGGCTTCTCGATAGTGTGATGGAACTGGATGAGGTACTGCTGGTGGGTCACAATCCTAATCTGCCGGTGTACCTGAACCGCTTGCTATCTCCGTCGGCAACCAGTCCCATCGCTCGAGTTCGCAAAGGCGCAATCGCGGCGCTGACCGTGCAGCGCGGATCAACCCGCTTGCAATGGCTGCTGGATCCTCGGCTGCTGCGAGCGATTCAATCCAAAGACACAAAAAGATCGCGCGCAAAAACCTCGCGAAAATAATCAGCCTCTTTCCGCAAAGCCCACAGTTCCAGGTCGGCGCCTTTTCGTCCCGGGATCAGCAGGATGCTTACCTTCCTGGGAGTAACGCGGGTGCGAAAGCGCGTCACAGCGGTGGTCTGGTTCTGGTGCAACGCGACGGCCATGCGTAGAAGAATTGCCGCCTGCTTCACGCTGACGTGCTGTTCTACCGGAATGTAACGCAGCACCCGATCGCCGGGCGCAGGCCTGGATTTTCCCAAGTAGCGCGCGATGGCAGAAACAATCAGCCGCTGCTCCGGCGTAAATCCGTACAGCTCTGAATTGGCAATGATGTACTGCGTGTGCCGGTGATGGCCCTGGTAGTTCATGAATTTGCCAACCGAGTGCATCATGGCCGCGGATTGCAGCCACAGCTTATAGTCCGGCGACAAATGATGGACATTCTTCAAATCGTCAAACAATTGCGTGGCGTCGCGAACCACAGGTTCCTGGCGCTTGGGATCGATTCCGTAATGGCGACATAGTTCCAGCACGCTCGCCCAACGTTCTTCCTCAAAATGCTGATGCGCGGATGTTCGCGTGTCGCCTTCGGCCAGCATGAGCGCCAGAATTCCGTCGCGCAGACCCATGGGCGAATAGCGAAAGCCGGGTAGACGAAAGCGTTCCAGCAAATCCGCGTAGACATACGCGCCGGCGACGATGATTTCCGAACGCCTGGGTCCGATGCCACGGATGACGCTGCGTTGCGAGACAGACATTCGCTTCAGCTTGTCGGCCAGTTTGCGAACCACGGCTGTGGGAGTGCGATCCCAGGCACGTACGCCCGGTTTTGCGTCGGGCTTAAAGCTGGACTTGGTCGCAGCGCGCGCGGCAGCCGCCAGCGCCGCTGCCGTTCCAGAGGTAGCAAACACACTGACCCGCTCGCACCCAATCTGCTGTTCCGCGCGATGCAGTTCTCGCCGAATCCAGCCCTGCATGCGTGCAATTTCTTCTGCAGTTGGCGGATCATGACGGAGAAATTCACGGGTCAGTCGGACTGCACCGAGGGGAAGACTCACAATCTGGCGAATCGCGCTGTGCTCGGAAAATGTGACTTCGCAACTGCCGCCGCCCAGATCCACTAACAGGCAGCGCCCGCGAGCCGCCGGTTCGTTGGAGACGACTCCCAGGTGGATGAGCCGCCCTTCTTCCAGGCCGGAAATAATTTCTACCTTCCAGCCGGTGGCGGAATGAACCCACGCCAGAAAAGCCTGCTGATTGCGCGCATCGCGGATGGCACTGGTCGCCACCACCCGAACTTTATCGACAGCATGGGCCTGGACGGCGCGATGAAATCTACGTAAGGCGCGAATGGTGGTCGCCATCGATTCCGGCGAAACCACAGCGCTCTCAAACACGCTTTCGCCCAGGCGAGTAATTTCTCGATCTTCGTGCAGAGTTTTCAGGCGGTGGTTGTGAACGGCTGCGATCTTCAACCGAACTGAGTTCGATCCGATGTCGACAGCCGCGTACGTCGTCATGTCCTGTGCTCGAACAGTACCCACATTGGCAGAATGCCACGAATCAAGGAAAAAGTGGCGGACATTGGACTGCTATTCTAAGTTTGCTTCTCAATATGCGGATGCAATCTTCCAATTCTTCCCACCAGCCTTCGCTCGCCGGAGTTGAGCCGGCCGATTCGACGCCCGCATTTCCTCTTTCCCGTCGCGCCGAGTGGGTACTGATTCTCGCAGTTTTTCTGGCCGTGTATTTTGCGGCTCTGTTCACGCCTTCGTTGCTCGACGACGCCGATGCGACCCATGCGCAGGCGGCGCAGCATATGGCGTTGACCGGCCATGTTGTCACGCTGATGGTGGATGGAATCCGCTACCTGGAAAAACCGCCGTTACCGTATTGGCTGGTCGCGATCGATTTCAAACTTTTCGGCTTCAATGCCTTCTCGACCCATTTGCCAATGGCATTGGCGGTTTTGGGCTGTGCGATTCTCGCGTTGCTATGGGGACGACGGGCTTACTCTGAACGTGCCGCGTTCTACGCCGCCCTGGCCTTCCTCACTTCGATTGGAACATTCCTTTTCACGCGCTATTTCATTCCTGAGTCGATTCTGACGCTGCTGATTGCGCTAGGACTGTATTTATTCCTGACAGGATTGGAAGATCGTCAGCCTGCGCGTATTTATTTCACCTACGTTCTGCTGGCGCTGGCCATGCTCGCCAAGGGACTGATCGCGCCAGTGTTTTTCCTCGGCGGCGTGATTCCGTATCTCTTGCTGACCGGACAATGGCGTCGCTGGCGAGAATTTCATCTTTTCTCCGGGACACTTCTTTTCCTCGCAGTAGCTGCTCCGTGGCATATCCTTGCCGGACTGCACAATCCGGATCAGGGCCATCCCGTCGGCAACATTCCATCGCCGGACAATGTGCATGGATTTTTCTATTTTTACTTCATCAACGAGCATGTTCTGCGCTTCCTCGGCAAGCGCTATCCGCACGACTACAACAAGCTTCCCGGCTATCTTTTCTGGAGCCTGCACCTGGTGTGGCTCTTCCCGTGGAGTCTCTATTGGCCGGCAACGTTGTACGAAGCGTGGCATAAACACCGTCGCTCTGGCCGCCGATTCAGCTGGCAGACTTGGCAGCAGCTGGATTTCCGCGGCAGTACTTCCCTGTTGATGACGCTTTATGCGGGTTTCATTCTGCTGTTTTTCTCACTCTCGACCAATCAGGAGTACTACACCTACCCGGCATACTTTCCTCTCTTGCTACTGACGGCGGCGGGTCTGGCGAGCCTGGAAACAAACGCCATGATCGCATCCACGAACGAACGAGCGGTGGATATGCGCTGGCTGGAAGGTGCGCAAGCCCTTTTCGCGTTGGTCGGCGCAGGCGCTGCCGCGATGCTGGCATACGGATTGTGGGCGTCGCGTCACTTACCATACGTCCACGACATTGGGACGTTGCTAGCCCATCGCGATGTCGGCGGCTACTCGCTCTCGATGTCGCACTTTATGGATCTAACCGGGCCTTCATTTGCCGCGCTGCGTTTGCCTGCGATCCTGGCTGCAGTGACATTGTTGGTAGGGCCAACACTGGCCTGGCGTATGCGCGTGCGCCGGCAACACCTGAGCGCGACATTCACCACCGCGATGACAGCAGCAATGTTTCTGGTCGCGGCCCACATCGCTTTCGTGCGCTTTCAGCCGATGCTTTCTTCGCGAGCGATGGCGAATACCATCAACGCCATTGCCAGCCCACAGGATGTTCTGATCCTGTATGGCGATCAATCGTACGGGTCATCCATCATTTTCTATACTGGGCGGCACGCCTACGTGGTGAACGGCTGCGAAACGACACTACTTTGGGGCTCGGATTATCCCGACGCTCCGCACGTTTGCCTGGATGATGCACAGTTGCTCGCGATGTGGGGCAACGGACCGCGCAAATTCTTGTTTGTCCCGCCAGACTATCGGCAACACGTAGAAACGCTGCTGAAGAATCGCGCTGTACCTGGTGCAGGAACTGTCCGATAAGGAATTGTTGACGGATCGTCCTTTGAACCGATAAGGGCTGCGGCAACCGGCGCTTCGGCCTACAATACAGGGTTGCACTAACTGCAGTTTTTCGCGTAACCCTTGGAGAACTCCATGACGAAGATGATCGCCATTGACCATGCTGCTTCCGCAGACATGTCCGCCGGCATTCGACACACAAGTGAATCGCACAGCGTTTCAGATACGCTGCGACGATTTGCGTGGTTTGTCCTGGTGTATAACGTCATCGTCATCCTGTGGGGAGGGGTGGTTCGAGCGACCGGGTCCGGTGCTGGTTGCGGAGACCAATGGCCGCTGTGCGATGGCGCTGCCATTCCGCAGTCGCCGCAGTATCACACCATGATCGAATTCACTCATCGCCTGATGAGCGGCGGCGCATTGATCCTGATTCTCGCGCTGCTGGTCTGGGCCTGGAGGGCGACGAGCAAAGGCCATTTAGCACGTTGGACGGCAGGCATCGCGTTACTGCTGGTGATCAATGAGGCATTTCTCGGCGCGTTGCTGGTCACCGTGGCGGCGCATAGTGCTTCGGTCGTGACTGGAGTTGTTCTCTTCTCGTGCCATTTGACGAACACGTTGCTGCTGGTGGCATCGCTGGCGTTGACGGCAGAATTTCTTGCGAATCCGCGGTTCGATGCAACCACCGGGCTTCGTCGAGGCCGATTGCTTTTTCCCACCCTGGGCATCCTGGCGACACTGCTGGTCGGCGTATCAGGTTCGCTGGTTGCGTTGGGAGATACGATGTACCCGTCGACATCCCTGCTGGATGCGATTCGACAGGATTTTTCGCCGACGGCTCCCTTGCTTCTTCGCCTGCGCTGGTTTCATCCGGCTAGCGCCTTTGTCGCTGGAGCTTTCATCCTGTGGCTGCTGGTGCGTGCTTTCCGCCGTGAGGCGCCCGCAAAGATGCGCACGCTCGGCATGGCCGTACTTCTGACGTTGCTGCTGCAATATCTGCTGGGCGCATTCGACGTATTGGGGCAACAGCCAACCTGGCTGCAGATTCTCCATCTGTTGGGCGCCAATGTGTTCTGGATTTTCCTGGTTCTGTTAACTGCAAATTACTGCTTGGTCGAGAAATCACCCGCGTGAGACCTTGGGCGTGATGACTCGTCAGAGCGAAACAATCGAAGCGAAAAGTTTTGATGTACGTTTGTAACGCGGTGAAAAATCCCCTCCGATGGAGTGAGTCTTGAAGCCTACCCGTAGTTCAATTTCTCTTTATTCCCTGGCGTTCGGTATCGTTCTGCTCGCTGTTCTTTTCCAGACACACAGCATGTTTGCCCAGGCGGGAAAGGTAACGCCCTATGCCTTCTCGCCGCGGGCAAAGCAGGTGATTGATCGCCTCGGCACATTCGACTCCATCCCCGCGGATACATGGCAGTACCATCTCGGCGATATCGCGCACGGCGAACGGCCCGACCTCGACACCGCAGGCTGGCAAACCATCCATCTGCCCTTCACCGCTCCGCACGGTGCGGTGTGGTTGCGGCGTTCCGTGGAGGTACCGAAAACACTGCACGGCTATGACCTGGCAGGATCGCAAATCTGGTTCCATATGCAGGTTGGGGCGAATGGCCCTGTGCCCACGATTCTTTATTACAACGGCAGCCGCATCGCCTTGGGCGACGACCTGGAAAAGCAATTGCTGTTCAATGAGGCCAAGCCGGGCGACAAAGTGTTGATCGCCGTCAAACTGCTGCAGACCCAGGACGATAAGGACATCCACGCGGCTGATCTAAATGTTGTTTTCTCCAGCAGCCGCCCGAACCCGGCAAATCTTCGCGATGAGTTGATTTCCGCCGCTCACCTGCTGCCCGCGATCACAGCCGACTCCGCGACCCTGGCGTCGCAGGAAAAAACGTTAGATGAAGCAGCCACATCGGTCGATCTCGCGTCGCTCGACAAGGGTGATCAGTCTGCATTTGATGCGTCGTTGCAGAAGGCGCAATCTGAGCTTGATCCGTTGCGCCCCGCGTTGCAGGAATACACCATCCACATGACCGGGAACGCGCACATCGATGCGGCTTGGCTGTGGCCGTGGACCGAGACCGTAGACGTGGTGAAGCGCACATTCTCAACGGCGTTGCAGTTGATGAATGAGTATCCCGACTACACCTACTCCCAATCGGCAGCGCAGTACTACGCCTGGATGCAGAACAAATATCCTGACATTTTCCAGCAGATTCAACAGCGCGTGAAAGAAGGTCGCTGGGAAGTTGTCGGCGGTATGTGGGTCGAGCCGGATCTGAACCTTCCCGATGGCGAATCGACAGTCAGACAAATTCTGGTGGCGAAGCGCTACTTCCAGAAAAACCTGGGCGTGGATGTAAAGGTCGGTTGGAATCCAGATTCTTTCGGCTACAACTGGCAGCTGCCGCAAATCTACAAGAAGTCTGGCATCGACTATTTTGTGACGCAGAAGATGGCGTGGAACGATACCAATCAACTTCCTTTGAAATTATTCTGGTGGCAATCTCCGGATGGCAGCCGTGTCCTGACCTATTTTCCGCATGACTATGTCAACCAGATCGAGCCAGTGCGAATGGCCACCGACCTGGCGAGTGCCGTCGATTTGAATCCAGGACAGAAAGAGATGATGCACCTGTACGGCATCGGCGACCACGGTGGTGGCCCGACCCGCGACATGCTCGACAGCGGCATGCGCTGGATGGAGCCGAATAAGGTCTATCCGCATCTTGAATTCGGTCCATCGCAGACATTCTTTGAATCGATGGCGAAGCGCGTCGACACGGCCAATGCTCCCACATGGAACTACGAGACGCTGGCCGCGGGCAACACGAAGTTGTCAGCTCCTCCGGCGGGCGAGATCAGCGTTCCGGTGTGGAATGACGAGCTCTATCTTGAGTACCATCGTGGCACCTACACGACGCAGGCGAAACACAAGTGGAACCTGCGCCACGGATCGGAATGGTTGCTGAACGCGGAGAAATATTCCTCGTTAGCGTGGCTGGGCGGACTGGACTATCCCAGTTCGCAGCTGAACGCCGCATGGAAACTGCAATTGTTTAACGGCTTCCACGATCTTGCGGCCGGCTCCGGCATTGGCGTGATTTATAAAGACGCGCAAAAGCAGTTTGACGTGGTGCATTGGACAGCCAAGGATGCAACTCACAACGCACTGACCGACATCGATAGCCACATCGATACCGATGCGCACGCCGGCGTCCCCATCCTCATCTGGAATCCCTTGAGTTGGAATCGAACTGACGTGGTTGAGGCCAGCGTGCAGATGCCCCTGGCGGAGCCAAATGGCATCTCGGTGCTCGACTCGCAAGGCAAGCCTGTGCTGATGCAGGTCCTTTCAACAGACGAGAGCACGCACACCTATCACCTGTTGCTGGAGCCGAAGGATGTTCCATCGGTGGGCTACACGGTGCTGCATGCGGTTCCTGGAACGCGCAAAGTTGCAAGCGACTTGAAAACGGATGGGACTACGCTGGAGAATTCCCTGCTGCGAGTGGTCGTCGACCCGAAAAACGGATGCATCGATAGTCTCTACGATAAGCAGACTCACTTTGAAAGTCTGGCTGCCGGCAGCTGCGGCAACCTGTTGCAGGGTTTTGTCGATACTCCCAAGGACTACGATGCATGGAACATCAACCCGAATTTTGCTCAGCATGGAACGGACCTGACGGAAGCCGACAGCGTGCAGCTCGTCGAAAAGGGCCCGCTGCGCAGCATCGTGCGCGTCAAGCGGCATTGGGATAAATCGACGTTCGTGCAGAACATTATTCTCTACGCCGGCATGGATCGCGTGGACGTTGTGAACGATGTAGATTGGCACGAAACTCACATTCTGTTGAAGGCCAGTTTCAAGCTGGCTGCCAGCGGCCCAAAGGCGACGTTTGAAATTCCTTACGGGACAATTGAACGTCCAACCACACGCAACAACTCCGTCGAAGACGCCAAGTTTGAGGTTCCTGCTCAGCGCTGGGGCGATCTCGGCGACGGGCAACACGGCTTCAGCCTGATCAACGATTCCAAGTACGGCTACGATGTCAAAGGCAATGATCTGCGGCTGTCGTTGCTGCGTTCGCCAATCTGGCCCGATCCCGATGCCGATCGCGGTCCGCAACATATCCGCTATTCGCTCTATCCGCACGCAGGTGGATGGCGTGAGGCGAACACGGTGCTGCATGGGTTCGCGTTTAATATCCCACTGCACGCCATGCAAGTGGGCGCGCATACTGGAGAGCTACCTGCGACGCATTCGTTCGTCACCGTTAAGCCGGAAAACCTGGTGCTGACCGCAATGAAGAAGAGCGAAGACGGCAACAGCCTGATCCTTCGCTTTTATGAGTGGGCCGGCAAGGAGACGACGGCGAACATCACCGTTCCTGAAGGAGCGTCCGCGGCAACCGTTACCAACCTGATGGAGAAAGCAGAAGGCACTCCGCTGACCGTTTCCGGCGATCACCTCAGCGTGCCGGTCGGAAAATATTCCATCAACACCGTGCGGGTGGATTATTCCAATCGCGGGTCGGAATTCTGGAAGGCGCAAAAATAGAATCGTTTGTCAGTCGAAAGAAGGAAGGGCCTCGCGGTTTCGACGACCGCGAGGCCCTTCACTTTCTCCAGCACACCTGGTCTAGACCGGAGATAAGGTCTGCAGGATCAAAAGTTTGTTCATCCGCCCCAGCATCGCTCCCAGAACACTTTGACATAGTTCGCCGAAAGTGAAATTCTGGTCGCCCCTCGACGCCGCGGCTTATCCGCGACGCCAATTCACCGAAAAACTTTGACTGACAAAGACCTCCAGACGTACCTGATCTGACGAGTCTTTGCCGTGTGGGAACGTACGGCGCAGCAAGCGGAGAGAGACTGCGCAAACCGCTTCTCGAAATACCGAACGAACCGTCAGGAGCAAACCATGTCTCAAAATTCTCGAAATATTCCCACTGGACAAACGAAGCATGAACCCTCGCGAATAGTGGCCATTCTCAGCGCATTGATTTGCTGCGGCGCTCTCGCCTCGGCCTCAGCCGCTACCCTATGCGTCAGTGAGCACAAGGTTCCCTGGTGCTCAACCACCATTGGCGCCGCCGTCGCCGCGGCCTCTGCGGGAGATACTATCCTGGTCGCCCCGGGCACCTATTGGGAAGATGTCATTGTGACGAAATCTCTTTCCCTGGTGGCGCTCGTTCCCAATCAGGTTACGATCGACGCGAAGGGCCTCTCGAACGGCATTTTCATCAACGGAATGGCCGCTATGCCGAACATCGGAGTCAGCAGTGTGGTGGTTTCCGGGTTCACTGTGAAGAACGCAAACTTTGAAGGCATCCTGGTCGCGAATGCATACGACACCACCCTCACCGGCAATCATGTGCTCGACAATGACAAGGCACTCTCCGGCGGCGCCTGCCCGGGGCTGCCCGACTTTGAGACCAGCGAAGGTGAGGACTGCGGCGAGGGCATCCACCTGATGTCAGATCTCCACTCCTCTGTAGTTCGGAATACAGTCGAGCACAACGCAGGCGGAATTCTCATCAGCGACGAGACCGGCGTAAATCGCGGCAATCTTGTCAGCGGCAATGTCGTTCAGGATAACGTCTGGGATTGCGGCATCACCATGGCCTCGCACCCGCCAGCCATCTCCATCGGACCCGGACCGGCACCCTCGTTTGGCGTATTCAACAACACGATTTCCCACAATATCTCGCAGCGCAATGGGGTGAGCGGATCGGGTGCAGGAGTCGGAATTTTCGCTCCTGGCCCGGGAGCTTCGGATTCCGGCAACGTCGTGATCGATAACACTCTTATCGGCAATGGCAACGCGGGCGTCGCCATGCACAATCACGGATTTGCCCCAAGTCCAGCGCCCGGCGTCAATCTCAACGACAACGTTATCGTCGGCAACCACTTCTCTGGCAACGGAGCTGACAGCGGCGACGCAGCGACTCCGGGCCCAGTCGGAATTAACATCCTCAGCGCTGCGCCGATCACCGGAACTGTGGTCTCGCAGAACACGTTTGACAACGAAGCGATCGACGTGGCGTTCAAAGCCTCTGCCGGCGAACTCAGCGTTCATCTCAACAACTTCAAGAGAGGTGCGATCGGCGTCGACAATCTTGGCACAGCGCCGATCAATGCCACTGAGGACTGGTGGGGTTGCATCACCGGCCCTGGCAGCCACGGATGCGCAACTGCATCTGGATCGTCAATCTGGACAATCCCATGGCTGGTCTCGCCGTTTCAGCCTGACTCCAATTAATAGAAGAAAGGTAGATACAAATTCGGCAGCCGGATCTCATACCGATCCGGCTGTTCTCTTTGAAATCCAGTCGCGATGTGCGATTTAGACTAGAGGGCCTGCGCCGTTGGAGGCCCGGCTAAGATAAATTTCCGCTCTGGATGCCCGGTGGCTTCTTCATATCCGGCGCGAACATTGCGGACAAAATTGTCGGCATGATCGGCTGCCACCAGGTTGATGGTGCAACCGCCAAATCCTCCGCCCGTGATCCGCGCGCCGAAACAGCCGGGTTGCCGAGCGGCCAATTCCACTAGCAAATCTGTCTCGACGCAGCTGGCTGCGTAGTTATCCCGCATGCTGATGTGAGCGTCGTGCATGATGCGGCCAAATTGATGAAAGTCTCCGCTACGCAGGGCCGCCGCCGCCGCAAGAACGCGCTCGTCCTCCGTGACCACGTGTAGGCAGCGACGAAAGATTTCGTCCGGCATCTCGCTCTGGCAGCGCCTCAATTGCTCCTCTGTCACATCGCGTAGGGTCTTGATATCCGGATAGTGCTGCTGAAGAATCTTTACTCCCGCCTGAACCTCGGCACGCCGTTCGTTGTATTCTCCTCCGCCGGCCAGCGAATGCTTCACCATGGAGTTGCAGATGACCAGCAGCACTTCGCTGGGAAGCGGTAGCGCTTCATAGTCGAGCGAGCGGCAGTCGATCAGCAGCGCGTGGTTGTCGACGCCGCAGCAGGAGGTAAAGGGGTCCATAATGCCGCTCTGCGCGCCGACAAAATTGTTTTCAGAAAACTGGCAGATTTTCGCGATCTCAGGCTTGGTGAGCGTCAGTCGCCGGCATGCGCCAGAACGGCAACAGCGACAGCCACTTCCACCGACGCGGAGGAACTCAGCCCAGAGCCCAGCGGGACATTGCCAGACAGCGTCAGGTCGAAGCCGCTAGGGCGAATTCCTCGCTGCTCCAGGGTCCAAAGGACGCTGATCGGGTAGTCGCTCCAATGGCCGCGCCGACGCGATGGCAAGCTCTGCAGGTCAACGCTGACTTGCTCGTCAAAATTTACGGAGTAAATATTTGCGATCGAATCGGTTCGCGGACTCAGCACCGAAAGAGTACGCAGATCGAGCGCGGCAGGCATCACAAAGCCTTCGCTGGTGTCTGTGTGTTCGCCGATGAGGTTGACGCGACCCGGCGCCTGATACGCGACGCCATGGGTGCCAAAACGCTTGTGGTGGGTTTCTTGAATCGACTGCGCGGACATTGCTTCTAGCGTATCAGTCGAGCGCGAGCATCAACCAAATCGACCGGTCACGTAGTCCTGCGTCTGCTGATTTTCCGGATTCTGGAAGATTTGCTTGGCGCGGTTCAACTCAATCAGTTCTCCGTTCAGGAAGAATCCGACGTAGTCTGCAACGCGCGCAGCCTGCAGCATGTTGTGCGTGACGATCACGATGGTGCAGAGGTTCTTAATCTCAAACAGAAGATCTTCGATCTTTGCCGTCGAGATAGGGTCGAGTGCGGAGCAAGGCTCATCGAGCAACAACACTTCCGGTTCCACCGCGAGGGCACGCGCGATGCACAACCGCTGTTGCTGGCCACCGGAGATGCCATTGGCGGACTGGTGCAGCTTATCCTTCACTTCATCCCAGAGAGCGGCCCGGCGCAGGCTCTTTTCTACCTTGTCGGCGATTTCGCTGCGACGGATCGTAGGATCGAGCCGCAAGCCATACGCCACGTTGTCGAAGATCGTCTTTGGAAACGGCGATGGTTTCTGGAAGACCATGCCCACCACACGGCGCAGACGGGTCGCCGGAACGCTGAAAAGGTCTTTATCGCCCAGGCGAATGCTGCCCTCCACCCGAGTTCCAGGGACCGTCTCATTCATCCGATTCAAAGTTCTTAGAAGGGTGGTTTTGCCGCAGCCAGAGGGTCCGATAAACGCCATGACGCGTTTGTTGGGAACAATCAGGTTAATTCCCTTCAACGCCTTGTGGTTCCCGTAATAAAAGTTGAGGTTGGATACAGTGAACTGCGGCCAGGGTAATTGCTCTTCCGCTGGCTCATCTTCCGCAAATCGCATGTCGTGAGCTCTGGAAAGCTGACTAAGGTCTACCGGTTTCATCGAAGTTGACATAATTGATTACCCATGCGATATTTTTTTGCCGCGAGCCAAAATCAAGCGGGAAATTATGTTAAGAACCAGCAATCCTGAGAGTAGCACGAAGCCTGCAGCCCAAGCCTGTTTATGCCATTCTTCATATGGGGAAATAGCATATGTATAGATGATGACAGGCAGCGATGCGGATGGCTGCAACCATCCAGGACTGTTAAAAAGATTGCCAAACGCTGTAAACAAAAGCGGAGCGGTCTCTCCGGCAACGCGAGCAATGTCGAGCATAATGCCGGTCAAAATGCCGTAAATAGCAGCCGGAATAACGATTGTCAGGATGGTTTCCGACTTACTGGCTCCGAGCGCCAGCCCGCCTTCTCGAAGGCTTCTCGGGACAGCCCGGAGAAAGTCCTCTGTGCTTCGTAAAGCGATTGGAATCATCATGATCCCAAGAGCAATGCCGCCAGCTAACGTGGAGAAATGATGCATTGGCACGACAACTAAAGTATAGACGAAGATTCCCATGACGACCGAAGGCACGCCGTTCAGTAAGTCCGTGGTGTAGCGGATGGTAAAGGCTGACCATCCCCCGGCAAACTCCGACAGGTAGATACCGCCGAGCAGACCAATCGGAACGCCGATCACTGTCGCCAGCGCCAGCAGCTTCAGAGTCCCGACGATTGCATTTGCGACACCGCCACCGGCTTGACCCACCGGTGCGGGAATTTTGGTGAAGAAATCAATATTCAGGGAGCTGGCGCCCTTCCAGAGCAAATATCCCAAAATCGTCAACAGGACGGACAGCACCAGGAGCGTGCACAGACCGGTCAGCGTGAGCATGACAACGTTGGTGATCTTGCGGGACAGGGGTGGGTACGAAGCAGTCGTCATCCGGCCACCTCATGACCCTTCATTGTCAGCATCAGCAGTCGGGCGAGGGCGTTAAAGATCATGGTCACGACGAACAGGACCAGGCCAAGCTCGATCAGCGCGTGAAGATAGAGGTCGCCGGTCGCCTCGGTAAATTCGTTCGCGATGACTGCGGCGATGGTGTAGCCCGGAGCCATCAGTGACGTGGATACCTGGGCCACATTCCCAATCACCATGGTGACCGCCATGGTTTCGCCCAGTGCTCGTGCCAGTGAAAGGAAGATGGAACCCATAATTCCCTGTCGAGCATACGGAACCACAGCGCGCCAGGTCACGTCCCACTTGGTCGCACCCAGGGCCATCATGGCTTCGCGCTGAGCCACCGGAACGGCGATGAGGACTTCGCGGGAAATCGAAATGATGAACGGAACCACCATGATCGAGAGCACGATCGAGGCGGAAAAATAACTGACACCATAGAAGGTGCCGTTGAAAATTGGAATCCAGCCGAAGAATTTCTGGAAGTAAGGCACCACATTGAACAGGAACGGAATCAGCAGGAAGATGCCGATCAATCCATAGATGACGCTGGGGACTGCCGCCAGCAGCTCGATCAGGAAGGTGAGCCCGTTGGAAAGCTTCCGCGGGGCCAGTTCTGCAAGAAAGATGGCCGACCCGATCCCGATCGGGATGGAAATTGCTAATGCCAGCAACGAGGTCACGACCGTGCCATAGACAAAGGGCCATGCGCCGAAATGTCCGTTGACAGGATCCCAGGTGCTATCGACCAGAAAATGCCAGCCAAAAGCGTGACGGGAAAGGCGGGAGAAGACCCAAAGATGTTGGACCAGTAGGGCGGTGATCACCAGAATCGACCAACCGCCCGCGAGGGTGATCAGGTGTGCGACCTCATCCCCCTTGCGCAGGCGTTCCCACAAGGTCACTTTCTTATCTAGACCCCTGGATTCAAATGGAACTTCAGGGGTTGTGAGTACAGCATTGGACATCGACGGCTCCCGAAAGTTTCGACTAGTACTGCAGTTTCTTCATTTGAAGCAATTCTTTCTGCACCACCGCCGCCGGCAACGGAGCGTAGGTCAACGGCGCGCAATATTGCTGCCCGTCCGTCAGTCCCCACTTCAAAAATGCCTTCAACGCCTTTGCTTTTGTCATGTCGGTCATTTTTTCTGGGATCAAAAGCCAGGTGTACGTGGAGATCGGATAGGCATCGGCACCCGGTGCATCCGTGATTGAGACGCGGAAATCAGCAGGCATCGTCTTAGTCGCACCAGCGGCCGCAGCCGTCACAGATTTCAAGTCGGCCTTGATGAAGTTGCCGGAGCTATTCTTCACTTCGCCATAAAGGATGTGATTTTGCACGGCGTAGATCAATTCGATGTAGCCGATTGAGTTCGGGATTCGCTGAATCAAGCCGGCGACGCCTTCATTTCCCTTACCGCCCAAGCCCACTGGCCAGTTCACCGAAGTTCCTACGCCAATCTTGCTCTTCCACTCCGGGCTCACCTTGGACAGATAATCCGCCCATGTATAAGTGGTTCCTGAACCGTCGGAGCGGTGAATGACAACGATGTTGTTGCCCGGCAGTTTGACTCCCGGATTTGGTCCCTGAATCGCCGGGTCATTCCATTTAGTGATTTTCCCGAGGTAGATTCCTGCGATAGCTTCCGGCGTGAACTTGAGCGCCACGGTCACTCCCGGGATGTTGTAGGAGGGCATCGCTGCTCCCAGCGCCGTGGGAAAATGCAGGATGGCTGTGCCGCGTTTTTGTTGGGCTTCCGCAAGCTGCGCGTCGGTCATGGGACCATCGGTCGCGCCGAAATCAACTGTGCCCGCAATCAGCTGGCGAATTCCGCCGCCCGAACCGATGGACTGATAATTGACCTCAACATTAGGGTGAAGCGCGTGATAGTGGCCAGACCAACTGGAGTAGAGTGGATTTGCGAAAGTGGAGCCAGCTCCTGTCAACGAAATCTGCTGCGCGAAGGCGGTTGCAGTCGTGATCAGGGCCAAAGCAAGAAGTCGACGAATCATTGAGAGTCCCTCTTAAATATCGAGATCGAAAGTTTCGAGCGTCATTGCATCATGCCGCCCCTGTGCTTTTCGGAGGCACGTCTACCCTTCTAAGGGACTCAGGTGAAAATAAGATGAATTTGCTCTCAAATCGTGGGAAATGTTGGCTTTTTTGGCGACGCGGAGATCGGCCGAAAAGGTCAACTGGCGAGACACCGGCAAAATCGATAGACTGCAAGAGTTCATGTCGACCCCATTGGTAACGCGTAACGCTACTGCGGCCTCGAGACTCGCGTTGAGCGACATCTCTGCGGACATCCTGCAATCTGAGATTCGTGCCATGTCGGTCGAATGCGATCGAATCCACGGCATCAACCTCGCGCAGGGCGTATGTGACATCGATCCGCCTGCTCCGGTAGTAGAAGCCGCGATTGCCGCCATCCAAAATGGACACAATATCTACACGCGCTTAGATGGCATTTTTCAGCTTCGCGCCGAAATTTCTCGAAAATTATCCGACTACAACGGCATCAACAGTGACCCCGAGTCCGGCATCCTGGTTACCTCGGGGGCCACGGGAGCGTTTCTGGCTGCATGCATGGCGCTGTTTAACCCTGGCGATGAGGTTCTGCTTTTTGAACCGTTCTACGGCTACCATCGCAATACGCTGGTATCGCAGCGACTGGTACCGACGACTGTTCTGCTGGATGCTCCCGACTGGTCGCTGGACGTCGATCGCCTGCAATGCGCGATCACGCCGAAAACACGGGCGATTGTCATCAATACGCCGTGCAATCCCTCCGGCAAGGTTTTCCGCCGACAAGAACTGGAAGCGATTGCGCGGGTTGCGGAGCAGCACAATCTATTCGTCATCACGGACGAAATTTACGAATATTTTTTGTGCGGAAGCGCGCAACACATTAGCTTCGCTTCGCTACCTGGTATGGCGGAGCGCACCATCACCATCTCCGGATTTTCAAAGACATTCAGCATTACTGGATGGCGTCTTGGCTACTTGACGGCCGATCCGAAGTGGATTCCGGCGATCGGGTATTTCCACGACATCGCCTATGTGTGCGCGCCTTCTCCGCTGCAGTACGGCGCCGTCGCAGGCTTGCTGGAGCTATCCAGCGACTACTACGTCGAGTTGGCGAAAGAATATGAGCAGAAGCGCGACGAGCTCGTCGATGCTCTGGTTGCCGCGAACATGACGCCCTCTATCCCCGACGGCGCGTATTACATCCTTGCGGACGCATCGAAACTCCCCGGCGCAACCGCGAAAGAACGGGCGCGAAATCTGCTGGCGCGAACCGGAGTTGCCGCGATTGCCGGCACCGCGTTCTTTACCGAGGGACGGGGCGAGGATCTGCTGCGATTCTGCTATGCAAAGAAACCGAAAGACTTAACCGAAGCCTGCCAACGCCTGCGATCCCTTGGTTAAATGCCGATGCCGCGTCTCTCGGGCTCGGCATCGCGGGGCGAAGAATAGAAGAAGGCAGGCTCTTCCGCGACCTCCCGCTACCGGCCAGCTCTGAGCGAACGAGACATACGGAAGGCGCATTGAAACTGCGCGCAAGCAGTGCATTCGCCCTCAACTGCTTGTTGCCATGTTGGTTCCCCTCCCGCGACATTGACATTCCAGTACACAATCCGTTTGCTATGATGGCTGCACTTCAGTACTCATTTCCCTGGTTACCAAGGTGGTTGCGATGCAGATTCTATACGGTACTGCCATGGCGGCAATCTTCATGCTATGCCTCGTTTTGCTTTGGACCGCACGCAGAATACTGCGGTCTTCCCCCCTCACCAGTGGTCAATTTTCGCTTGCTGGCGCGCAAGCGCCGATCTTCGAAAGCGAATTCGACACCGAGACCGACTATGCAGAAATGGCACAGTTCGATCTTGAACCCGAAGTTGCCGAAATCAGCACAAGTCTAATCGACCCCATTGCGCTCGAGATGATGGCCTCCGCGAGCAGCGTTGCGAATGAGCCGATTGCGGCCCAGATTCAGGAACCGATGCAGGCAGTCATGGAAACGCAGACGCCACTGGCGACGGAAGTGCTTGTCGAAGCTGCCGACATTGTCGCGGAGCCAGCGACCAAGCGCACCGGCCGGTTCGCGAAGCATCTTCCGCGTGGATATAACTACATGCTGGAAGGGCTGCTGCTGGGCGTGTCTGTGTTTGTTCTGATTCGCACGCAACGGAGCAACTGGCGCTATCATCAGCGTTCGCTGCAGTCTTCCGATCAGGTTGCATAAATCGGCGCACACCGCGGCTGACTTGTCGGCGGCCGCGATGCGGACCTAATGTTGATGCATGGCGAAGAACCGTTCGGTGCCGACCCATACTGTGCTTCCGCACATTCTGTATCGCGATGTTGCGGAAGCAACCGAGTGGCTGACGCGAGTCTTCGGATTCCGTGAACATTACCACTACAATGATGCCGATGGCGTGATCAGTGGCGCGCAAATGCATCTTGGCGATGCATGGATCATGTTGAAGCGCGCGCCGGCAGATCGCTGCGTACCGACGACTCTCGGCTACGGCACACAAAGCCTCACCATATTTGTCGATGATGTCGAGGCTCACTTCCAACGAGCAAAATTGGAAGGCGCAACCATTGTGGAGGATCTCCACGAAACCATCTACGGTGAATTGCAGTACGGCGTGATCGACCTGGACGGACACCACTGGCTTTTCTCTCGCCATGCGCATGACCGCAGCCCCGAGGAATGGGGAGCGATCGTAGTCGAGAAATAAAATCTCCGCAATTTTAGAACTGCCCACCGCAGCGCTCGGCTCTCATGTGCATTCCCTGCTCCCATTGCTTTACTCTGAATATGGAGAGTATCGACAGCAATGGAGACGACCGCAGCAGTTCAGCAGATCAGCATCGCGCACAGTCCTGACTCAGACGACGCATTTATGTTTTATGGATTGGCAACCGGGAAAGTTACCGTTCCCGGATATGAGTTCACGCACACGCTGACCGACATCGAGACGCTCAACCAGAAAGCGATGCGCGAGGCGTTCTACGACGTGACCGCCATTTCCTTTCATGCGTATCCCTACGTTCAGGAAAAATACGCCCTGATGCCCTGCGGCGGTAGCGTCGGCGAAGGGTACGGCCCGATGATCGTCGCCAAGCCCGGCATCTCTCTGGACCAAGCGAAAAAGGCTCGCATTGCTATTCCCGGCAAGCTGACGACAGCCAACCTGGTGTTGCAGATGGCGCTGCCAGGAGTTCGTACGGAAGTTGTCCCCTTCGATCAAATTATTCCGCAGGTACTCGATGGAACATTCGAGGCGGGCCTGATCATTCACGAAGGCCAGTTGACCTATGCTCGCGATGGGCTGACTTGCTTGCTGGATATGGGAACGTGGTGGCGCGAGGAAACCGGCCTGCCATTGCCTTTAGGCGGCAATGCCATTCGACGCGACCTGGGAACGCCCGTCCACCGCATGATGAATCAGGCGCTGCGAGACAGCGTGAATTATGCGCTGCATCATCGAGAAGAAGCCCTGGCGCACGCCATGCAATATGCCCGCGATCTGGATACGCCGTCCGCTAATCGCTTTGTCGGCATGTACGTCAACGAGCGCACGCTGGACTACGGCGAGGACGGAAAAAATGCCATCCGCCGACTGCTGCAGATGGGCCACGAACGCGGCGTCATTCCTCAGGCCGTTCATGTGGATTTTGCCGAATAAATCGGCGGAGCTGCGTCAGTCACCGTCGGCATCAGGGTGGTGAGGATGAGGAGTGAGTAGCTGCTGCGGTACCGGGCGGCTTCCCATCTCATCTCGCCACAGGATGATATTCAGCTTTGACGTGTCAGCCATGTCGGCCTGGCTGAAGTTCATCTTCGCCGACTGCTTGGCTCCATAACTCTTCGCCGTATTCGCTTCGTAGATTCTGCCGTTATCGCGATTCACGGTATCCGCGTTGAACGCTGGCTGCGTGCCATCGCCGGAAAATTCCGGCGCCATGAGCGGCGCAAACGCGTCGTTGTTGTTCATCGGCGGCAGGCCTAGCAAGGTTTCCAAAGTTCGAACCGCGCTGACCGTCGTGTAGAAATGATGATCGACCACCGGAGTTCCATTGGCTGCGGGGCGCGGTGCATATTTGCTGACCACCAGCATAATGCTGCGATGTGCGTCGACGTGATCGGCGCCGTCTTGCGCATCATCCTCAAGAATGAAAAATGCTGTGTCATTCCAATATGGACTGTGCGAAACAGCCTCCACCGCTCTTCCCACCGCAAGATCATTGTCAGCAACCGATGCTTCCGGGCGCGGCATGCCGGGAGTGGTTCCCGCAGTGTGATCGTCGGGCAGACGCAGCATCACGAAGGCCGGCATGGTGTCTTTCCCATGTTCGCGATCGGCTACCCATGTATTGAAATGCGTAAGAAACTCTGAAACTCGAAACTGATCCGGCACGCTGAGTTCAAAGTCTTGAAATTCTGGATCGAAGTGACCGACCAGTTCGGGCTTGGTGGGAATGTCTCGCGCAATCAGAGGAATTGTCCACGGATACTGGCTGATGCCGCCACCATAGTTCGCCGGAATCGGTTCTCCTTCGTGGATCGAATTTCGCGCACACGCTTCCGGCGTGGGCTCTGGAGTACCTTGCAGCGGATTCGCGGGCTTCTTCGGCTTGACCTCTGCGCTGCAAAATTCGGTGGCTACGAATTCGCCGAAGTGGTAGTAGGTTTTGCCGTGCTTGGCCAGGTTGGTCCATAGATATCCGCTGGCCGGCTCGTCGACATCGGAAATTTTTTCCTGCAGCGGATATCCGTTGGCAACGATGCCTTCGTAGTCATACGTGCGCTCATCGCCGCGATAGCTTTGCTGCCATGTCTTCTCCGTGTAGTCGCTGGTGATGGCAGCCGTCGACCACACATGACCGTCTCCGGAAACTTCTCCTGAGTCATAAAAGTTATCGAGGATGCCGAATTGCTCGGCCAGCTTGTGTTCGTTGGGTGTAATCGACCAGCCATACATGGTGAGGCTGGGATCGCGATCTCCCGCATTCAAATCGCCGAAGACCTGATCGTACGAGCGGTTTTCTTTGATGATGTAAATCACGTGCCGGATCGGATTACCACCGGCGCGAAAAAGAATCTTCTGCTGCGCCGCGTACATGCGGTTGCTTTCCATCACCTGGTTGGTGAGCTCCTGCAGCTGCTGATCGACGGCGGCGCGACCCATGGCCGCTAAAGAACCATAAAGGAGCGACGCAATGTAGGTATGCGGAGGCAATGGCAGCTTCTTTTGAGCCACGCTTGGAGGCACATATTTTGGCGCGAAATTGTTTGGGCCAGTTCCCTGACCTTTTCCGGTGGCAACATAGAGTTCATCCGGCGTCGCAGCCAAGGCGGTGGGATACCACTCGGTTGGAATAAATCCGTGCGGATGAATGGGTGCGTTCGAATTGCGCTTCAGCGAGTGAGGATTGAAAACGGCAACTGCATCCAGGCTGGCATCGGCCGCGTATAAGCGGTTGCCGTCCGGCGAAAGCGCAAGGGCATCTGGAAATGCGCCGAAATATGTTTGCCCGGGCAACCGCGTGTCGAAATATCCGATGGTGTGCATGCTGCCATGTTTGCCTGCGCGTCGGCCAATCGCGACCGCAGCCACGGAATCCCGATTTGCAAGCGCGACATAGAGGATTCGCTTTTTCTCATTCAGCAACAGAGCCGCCGGATGCGAACTGGGATCAATCGGGTCACGGGGCGGCAACAGCGGCAGCATCTGAACCACTTTGCCATGTGACAAGATCCAATTCGGCAACTTCAGAGGCATTCCAGAGCGCGACGAACCCACGCTTGCCGTCGCGGGTCGCGGCCGTCGCAATGGGATACGAAGCAGGAACGGTGCGGCTGGTGGAAAGATCGAAGCGATACAGGATCTTTCCGCTGGTTGCGTCCATTAATAACGCATCGTCGGAGAGATTGTCTGCAATCAAAAGCCGATCGCCATCCCTTGCGCGAACGACGGTCAATCCTGATGGATACGGATTCGCTTCGCCTGCGGGCAGCGCATGCGTGCCCATCCTGTTCTGGCGTTTCCGTCCGCGAGTTGCTGCAGCGGGATCGGCAGAATTTTCTCTTCCGTCACCTTTCCATCGGCGCAGCGATAGACAACAATGCCGTTGCCCACCGCGTCTTTTCCATCCGCTGTTGGATGTGTCAGAGAAGCGATGCTGACATATAGATGCTGACCGTCGCTGCCGAAAGCGATGCCGGAGTACAGCGTTTGCAGTGCGCTCTCGCGGGTATGAGAGTTTGGAAAATCCAGCAGCTGGTGGGATTTTGCATCCAGAATTGCGATCGACTGCTCACCTTTTGATTCCGCAGTTCCATAACCGGCATTCACCACAGCAACGTAGCGACCGTCGGGAGAAATCGCCATCGCCATGGGCAAGCTGTTCGTTTTTTGTGGAGCGCCGGGCACAGGCTCGATCAACATTTTGCTGCTGGGCAGCGGAATGGTTCGCGCAACAGGAGAAGAGCTTTGCGCTAGCGTCAGCCTCGAAACGGAGAGGACTGCCAGCAGAATTGGGAGGGAAGCGCGGCAAATCCAAGGGGAAAATATCACGGCCATTCCAACCTATCAAATCATGTTGCAGCTGTCTTGAAAGCCGATCAAAATTGCATCACATTTTCGCGACGACCGACAAGTGGCAAATGCGATTCTATTAACAGTTTCCACAGTCAGAAGCAAGCTCTGTCACGGGCAATTACAAAAGTCTTACATAAGCCCCTCATCGCCGCTGCTAGCCTTGATAATAGCAGTAATTTCATTCTTCGTATTGAGGTAATGCGTGGCTCCCATATCCAATGAAGCCGTCGAGATGAACACCATCGAGACTTCCCCCCTTCACTCCGCAACGATTGAAACCGTTGAAGCGTCTTTCGTGGGAACTCCGGTCGCCGTTCCTGTCTACAAAGCTCCTGCGCCTGCACGCACCAAGCCGACTCTTCCGGTGCTGGGCCGTGCCACACAGGACAAGGGCGTGACCTGGACCACCGCAATTTTTCTGGCCATTTTCCATGCCGGAGCCATTGCCGCATTTCTTCTACTTTAGCTGGAGCGCCCTGGCCGTTTTCGTCGTTACCTATATGTTGGCGATCAACGTGGGTATCGGCATGTGCTACCACCGACTGCTAACGCATCGTGGCTACAAGGTTCCTAAGTGGGTCGAATATGCCATGGCAATCTTCGCGACCACAGCGCTGGAAGGTGGGCCGATGTTCTGGGTCGCCACCCACCGAGTTCATCACCAATACAGTGATCACGTCGGAGATCCACACACGCCGACCGAAGGTGGCTGGTGGGCGCATGCCGGATGGATTTTAAAGGGCAAGGCGCTGCACACAGAGACCGCGATGCTGGCCCGTTACGCTCCGGATCTTGCCAAGGATCGTTTCTACGTCCTGCTGAGCAAATATCACTGGGTTCCGTTGACGATCGAAGGCCTGATACTGCTGGCGATCGGCGGATGGCCGTGGGTTCTGTGGGGAATATTCCTTCGCGTCACCATCGGCCTGCATGCAACCTGGCTGGTGAATTCTGCGACGCACCTATGGGGTTCGCGCCGCTTCGAAACACGCGATGATTCACGCAATAGCTGGTGGGTTGCCCTATTGACCGGCGGCGAAGGATGGCACAACAATCACCACGCGCATCCGGTGTCGGCTCGCCATGGATTGACCTGGTATGAATTCGATCCGAACTTCTATGGCATCTGGATTTTGAAAAAGCTTGGGCTTGCGCGACAGATCAAGGTGGCGCAATTCGATTCAACCGACCCGCGTCCCGCAGGTGTTCGCGGCTCCTAAAGTTCGTCGTCCCTCTCCTACCCTTAAGCCTGACGGCTGGGGCGATTTCTGAAAGGAAATCCGCTCTATACTGCCGTCAGGCTTTTCGTTTGCCTAAACGCACGTCGACACCTATGCAGAAGATCACCCGCCGCCGCGGAACCATAGCTTTCTTCATCACCCTGGGCGCATGCCTGGTGGCGCTGGCGATCGCCTTGAACGTCCGCTGGGTGATCCTGAACTGGCACGAGATTGTTCCGCTGGTTCTGGGCGTGTTTTTCTTTGGAATTTTGATTGCCGGCGTCGTGCTGAATACGATTTTCCTGGTGCGCGAAATCCGACGGAACGAGCGCCACGACAGCTTCCTGAACGCGGTCACGCATGAACTGAAAACTCCGATTGCTTCCATCCGCCTCTATCTTGAAACGCTGCAACGTCGCGACCTGAGCGAGGACAAGCGCCAGGAGTTTTACCGCATCATGCTGAATGACAGTGAGCGTTTGCTGGCCACTGTGGAGCAGGTGCTCAAAGCGGGAGAGGTTGGCCAGCGCGGACCCGACGACATCAGCATCCGCGTCGATATCAAAGAAGATGGTGGAAGACTCCTGCCAGGTGGTGGCGCTTCGGAACCACTTGCCGCCTGAGGCCATCGAATTCTTGAATGAAACTCGTGGCGTCTCCACCGTCGTGGCGGGAAACCCGGAAGACTTGCGCGCGGCGATTATGAATGTGCTCGATAACGCAGTGAAATACTCACCGAAGGATCCGAGGATCCGCGTTCAGCTAGCCGTTGAACACGATGCGTGGGTCGTCCTAAGAGTGACTGATAACGGAATTGGCATTTCTGACGTACACCTGAAAAGAATTTTCAAAAGATTTTACCGGGTGCCCAGCTTGACCGTTTTGCGTACCAAGGGCACGGGACTGGGATTATTTCTGGTGCGAACCATTGCACGGCAGCATGGTGGCGATGCCAGCGCCACCAGCGATGGTGAGGGCCGCGGAGCGACCATTACGGTTCAGCTGCCGCGCCTGTTGCACTCATAAGACGAAGGAGATTCGTGAGCAAGGATGGAGTAATTCCGCGCGGTGCAGCCACCAGTAAAATCGGCGAGCGAAGCGGCAGTCGCATCCTGATTGTCGAGGACGAAGCGCATCTCGCCCAGGGATTGCTGTTCAATCTTCAGGCTGAGGGGCATGAGGCTGTGGTCGCTGCGGACGGCGAGGCTGCGATCGATCTGCTCTTGAAGCAATCTGAGCCCTTTGATGCGGTGGTTCTGGATGTGATGCTTCCGGGAATGGATGGATTTGCCGTGGCTCGCGCTGTGCGTGCTGCGCAGAACTACACTCCGATATTGATGCTGACTGCGCGCGGGAGACCTGAGGATGTATTAGAAGGTTTTGCTGCCGGAGCGGACGATTATCTGCCCAAGCCCTTCGAGTTGTCGATTCTTCTGGCTCGCCTGAATGGATTGCTTCGTCGCTCCCGCTGGCTTCGCCCGCAGGAAACAGAGCAGGAGTTGCCGACATCGGATGAATATACGTTTGCCGGCAAAACGATCGATTTTGGCTTGCTGGAAGTACGCGCGGCCGATAAACAAGTTCGCCTCACCATGATGGAGGTCGAACTGCTGCGCTACCTTGTTGCCAACCCGGGCCGCGCCATTTCTCGCAGCGAAATTCTGGATAAGGTCTGGCATCTGCATCAGGACACGGATACGCGCGCGATCGACAACTTCATCGTCCGACTCCGGCGCTACCTTGAAGATGATTCCGTGCACCCGGTTCACTTGCAGACGGTGCGCGGCATCGGCTATCGCTTCGTCCCCGACCCGAAGGAAGAAGCTCAATAACTGAACCACGGAGTACCTGTCTGCCATGAATGCTTTTCGCTTCTTCCGACTTGCGATCTCAGCAGTGATAATTTTCATCGCCGTCCCATGCTTCGCAGCCAACCAGACCATTACCTTAGACGGAAATAGCGAAGGAAGAATTTTCGAAGGGATTGGCGCACTGAGCGCCGGCGCCTCGTCGCGTTTGCTGATCGATTATCCCGAACCGTATCGCAGCCAGATTCTCGATTACCTATTCAAGCCGAACTATGGTGCCTCTCTGCAACACCTGAAAGTGGAGATTGGAGCCGACGTGAATTCTACCGATGGCTCGGAGCCGAGTTCGATGCGATCCCGGGCGGATCATAATTACAACCGCGGATATGAATGGTGGTTGATGGAGGAAGCTCGCAAGCGCAATCCGTCGATCATCCTCGACACGCTTCCGTGGGGCGCCCCGGGGTGGGTGGGAGACGGTCATTTTTATTCGGAAGACATGGCAGAATATGTCGCTGATTTTCTGGAGGGAGCGAAGACCCACCATCATCTGGACATCGCTTACACCGGCATCTGGAATGAGAAGCAATTCGACGCAAATTATGTTGTGGCACTCGATCGAGCGCTGAAGAAGCATGGATTGGATACAAAAATCGTATGCTGCGATGAGTATCCCGGCGAAGGTCTCGGCCAGTGGAGCATTCTGTCCGCAATGCAATCGAACCCATCGCTCAACAATGCGGTGGCTGTCGTCGGCGTTCACTATCCCAGGGTGGATGGAAAAATCACAACGCCACCAGAAGCCAGCGCGATCGGTCAACCGTTGTGGTCGAGCGAAGATCAACCCAACAGCGGCGGGGGTCCGATTCTTTCGCGAGATTGGAACTCAGGCGGAAAAATCTGGGCCCAGCGCTTGAACCTGAATTATTTGGAAGGTCACTTCACCAAGACGGAAATCTGGAGCCCGGTGACCTCCTATTACGATTTGCTGCCCGCCCCAAACTCCGGGTTGATGTACGCCAACACCCCATGGTCAGGCCACTATGATGTGCAGAGCGCTATTTGGGTGACGGCGCACACGACTCAATTTGCCAAACCCGGCTGGAAATATCTGGACGCATCTTCAGGCCATCTGGCGCAAGGAGGAAGCTACATCACGCTGAAATCCACTGACGGAAACAACTGGAGCATGATTCTTGAAACGGTCGATGCCAAGGTCACGCAGCCGGTCACGTTTACACTGACAGGCGGATTGGCGAACAGCCCCATCCATATTTGGGAGACAAATCAAACTCGCACGTTTGAGCATGTCGCCGACGTTTCGCCCGATCATTCTCACTTCACTTACACGTTTGAACCTGGATCTTTGTATTCCCTGACAACAACGACGGGGCAGGCGAAAGGTACTGCGGCACCGCCGCCTGACAAACCGTTTCCACTTCCCTACCGGGACGATTTCGAATCCACAGCGCTGCATCGTGTCCCGAAATATTTATCGGATCAGGATGGTGCGTTCGAAGTGCGTCCGTGCCTTTATCGAGCCGGCCGATGTTTGCAGCAGGTGATTACCGCAAAGCCGATACCCGTGGAGTCATCTCTCCGATCCGTGGACACTGGCGGGAGACGAATCGTGGAGCGACTATCATGTTGCCGCGGATGTGCTGGTAAGTGAGACGGGTCCTCTCACGCTGCTTGGCCGCATCGATTCTGCCGACTCATTTCATGAAGGCGTTTATCCCGGAGGGTATGTGTTTCGACTGAATCCCGATGGCGCCTGGGAGTTGCTGTCCACCACAGATAAAGCGGCTCCAGTGGTCCTGGCCCATGGGCAGATTGAGTTATCGACGCTGCAGTGGCATCACGTCGACCTGGCATTTCATGGAAGTGAAATCGCGGTTTCTCTCGATGGAAAAAACCTGACTCGCGTGACGGACTCGAGCCACCACCACGGAATGTTCGGCCTGGGTACCGGCTGGAATCAGGGTCAGTTCGATAACCTCGCGGTCACCCGAAATTGACTGGTTACTTTTCCAGCAGCTTTCGAACCGACAGCAGGTCCGCGCGTTGCGCTGCTGTAGTTCTCGGATAGCTCAACTTAAGCTCAGCTAACCTATTCAGAACAATTCTCGATACGATGATCCGGGCATTTTCCTTATCATCCGCAGGAACAACGTACCAGGGAGAATGACGGGTTGAAGTCGCGTGCAGACAGTCCTCGTACGCATCCTGGTAATCTTTCCAGAATTCTCTCTCGTGAATATCGGCGACACTTAGCTTCCAATTCTTGTCAGCCTCGTCGATCCGCGACAGAAACCGCTGGCGCTGCTCCTCTTTGGAGAGATGGAGAAATATTTTTACGATGCGCGTTCCGTTGCGGTAGAGATGTTCTTCGGAATCGACGATGGAGCGATACCGTTCCTTCCAAATGGCTTTCTTGTGAACATCCGGCAGCCCTTCATTTTTTAGCAATTCCGGATGCACACGCACCACCAGCACCTCCTCGTAATAGGAGCGGTTGAAGATTCCGATCATGCCGCGCTCCGGCAATCGGCAGTTGCTGCGCCACAGAAAGTCATGTTTCAGTTCTTCCGCGCTTGGCTGCTTAAAGCCGAAAACCTGGCAACCTTGCGGATTGATCCCGGACATCACGTGGCGAATGGCGCCATCCTTGCCCGCTGAATCCATTCCCTGGAAAATCAACAGCAGCGCATAGCGATTGCAAGCATAGAGCAGTTCCTGACACGAACTCATCTTCGCTACATGGTTATCCAGGATCTCCTTATACTGCTCTTTCGTGTTGTAAACCGGCTTCACGCATGTGGGCCAGTCTTTTAGTTTGACCTTCTTGCCCGGCGACACCCTGAAATCTTCCGGGTCGATCAGAATTTTCTTTGCATCGGTCATTCTCGGCCTCACGATTCAGAACTTATGGTTTTGGAAAAATCAATTCCCCGCGTGGGTGCTATTTGGCTCCAGCAGGCGATTCAGCAACTCGATCAAGGCTTCGGCTTCGTACACGGGAGGTTGACAGCTGCTTCCACTGCAGACCACCGCGAAGCTGCGTCCCACCCCTAGCTCAGGAAGGTGAGGTAGTGTCTCCGCCAGCGACGGCGGCAAGCATCTCTGCCTTAATCGCGGATCCTCGAAAATCTCAGCACAGTTTTATTCACGGCGTACCGCGCGGTTGCGATCACGGCCAGGCGGTGAGCTTCTTCGTCCTCGCCAACAATACAAACTTGTACCGGCGGCAATAAATACCGCTGCAGCGCCAGGCCATAGGCACCTGCATACAAACCAAATTGCTCCGCGACGCCGGCAAAAGCTTCAAGTGTATCTTCTGCTTTCTCGCGTAAATCATTGCGAATGCTCAACTCCGATAGGCGAAGCAACAAGATTGCTGCCAGGGAATTCCCTGCGGGAGTCGGTGAATCCTGCAACGGCTTGCGCCGGGCCGCGAGCACTCCCAGGGGCGCGGGCGCGAAGGAATTTTGTGCGGTATCGAAGAATCCACCATTGGTCGCATCATAGAAACGCGCAATCATCGCATCGGCAATGCGCTCTGCCTGCTGGAAATAATGCAATTGCACGGTCGATTCCCATGCGTCGAGACATGCCAGCCCCAGCGCGGCATAATCGTCGAGCATGCCAGCGACGGGCGTCGATGGTGACTTCCCATCCGCATAAGCAACGACCCGATCCAGGCTGCCATCCACGTGCCAGGATTCGCGAAGAATTCTGTCCAGCGAAAATAGCGCAAATCGGCGCGGTACATCGAGCTCCAACACGCGCGCCGCGTCGAGGTAGGCCGAGATCGCAAGGCCGTTCCAGTTGACGTAGACGGTCTTGTCCACAAAAGGCGTCGGCCGCTGCAAACGTGCCGCATACAGTTTTTTCTTCGCGGACTGCAGTCGTTCGGTTGCCTGCTCCACGGTGATCGCAGACCGCCGCGCAATCTCTGCCAGCGGGTAGTCGATGTGCAGCGTGTTCTTCTGCGGATTGTGATGCATGTCGCCCAGCTCGCCAATGTCGTAATAAGCCGCGGCAACGTCCATTTCTTCAGGAGTTAAAACGGCAGCTGCTTCCTCATGCGTCCAGGTAAAGTAGTCGCCATCGTCATCGAGCGATTCATCGGCATCCTGCGATGCGTAAAACCCGCCGCGCTGGCGATCGCTCAGGACAGTATCCATCCAATGGATCACTTCGAGCGCAACCCGTGCGTGTTCAGGCTCGACGAAGCTCTGAAAGCTGTGGACATAATTCTTCAAGAGCTCGGAATTGTCATAGGACATCTTTTCGAAGTGCGGAACAATCCAGCGATCATCGACGGAGTAGCGATGGAACCCGCCGGCGAGATGGTCGTACATTCCTCCGCTCGCCATTTTGTCGAGCGTTAGTCGGGCTACGTTGTGCACAGCTTGATCCGCGGTGCGAGTGGCGTAATCGAGCAGTAAATCCAGGATGGATGGATGCGGAAATTTCGGTTGCGTTCCGAACCCGCCATTGTGTTTGTCGAACTGCTGCAGCGCCGACTGCACCAGCTTGTCGATGATGCCGGCATGCAAGTCTGCGGAGCGACCGGAAAAGCTTTCGTTATATTCGATCGCAGCCACAACGCTATCGGCAGACTCGATGACTTCGTCATGGCGATCGTTGTACGCATGGGCCATGGTCAACAACACTCGGCCGAAGCCCGGCCGACCATAGCGTTCGTCCTTGGGAAAATAGGTCCCACCAAAGAATGGCTTGCCGTCAGGAGTCAGAATGACGGTCAACGGCCAACCGCCCTGTCCGCTCATCGCCTGCACCGCCGCTTGATATCGCGAGTCCACATCGAGCCGCTCATCGCGATCGACCTTGACCGCGACAAAGTGTCCATTGATGATTTCGGCAATCTCGGGATCTTCGTAGGATTCGCGATCCATCACGTGACACCAATGGCACCACACCGCGCCGATATCCAACAGGACTGGCTTGTTCGCACTTTTGGCCCGCGCAAATGCAGCGTCGCCCCACTCCTGCCAGTCGACCGGCTGATGCATGGCAGAACGCAGGTAGGATGACGACGCGTTCGCCAGTCCATTTAAGCGGTTTTCGGCGGGAGCATTTCCTGTGTTCACAGGCTGCGAAGTTTCGTCCGCGCGTTCCTGCTGATCTGCCATCGTGGGTTGCCCTTCCATGCTGAATCGTTCTGCTTGTTAGATGCGCAGGATTATTGGACTAGACGATGCGCGACCTGCACGTAGAGGTCGATTGCCTCCCGCTGCTCCTGCTTGGAGAGCCGTTCATTGGGCGTATGCGCCACGTGGATCGATCCAGGCCCGAACAAAAGCGGTTCTCCCCAGTTTGTCAGCGCGGGAACGTCGGTCGTAAAGGCAGCGATCATGGTGGAGAGTCCTTCAATCCGCTTCAGTCGTTGAAATGGAATTTCCAGCGCCACATCTAGTTCTGCATCCCCGCCGATGACGTCCTTTAAGGAGGCACGAATTTTATCGGAGGGACCAACCAGACGCACAAGAATCGTTGCGGAAGCTTCATCGGCAATCACGTTGGGTGCGTAGCCGCCTTGAATCAGTCCAATGTTCAAGGTGGAAGGCCCGACCTCTGGATCCGTAGGCAGCGGCATGTGCAGCAACCGCTCCAGAACAGAAACAAGTTTATGGATCGCGGAGTCGCCCAACTCCGGGTAGGCGGAGTGCGCCATTTTTCCGCGCGCGCGAATCACCGCGTTCAACACGCCTTTCGATGCCAGGGCCAGTCGATTGTCGGTCGGCTCTCCATTGATCAGGAACCGGCTTCCCTTGGGTTTCAGATTGGCAACCTTGGCACCATGACTGCCATGTTCTTCGCCCACAAGAAACAGCAATCCCACTCGCACGCCCATGGCGCGCAAGCGTTCGGCGGCGACAATCTGCGCGGCGATGATGCCTTTGGCATCGCTACTGCCGCGCCCATAAATATATTGATCATCTTCCCGGCTAGGAAAAAACGGCGGCACCGTATCCATGTGAGTGGAGAGAACGACGTCCGGCGGGTCGTTCGAGATTCCGGCATACACGTTGAAACGTTCGCGCCCCGCACTCTGCGGGACAGGCGTCGTTTCCACCTGGAAACCTTGCTCTCGAAGATAGCGCGACAGGAAGTGGCCGACCGCGGCTTCGTTATCACTGATGGATTCGATATCCACCAACTGGCGTGTGAGGGCAACGGGGTCTGTAGGCATGCATTTCCAGCATACCGCTAGCTGAGCGATCCACGATATCCGATGCGGCGCGTACACCTTCCAGGAAGCACGTAAAATATCCATACCGCTGACCTATGGAATCCGCTCCCGTTCCTCCATCCATTCGATCCTTCGATCTACCGGGCCCTGCAGGTACGCTGGAGGCGCTGCTGAACCCTGGCCTGGAAGATTCGCCATACTGCGCATTGGTCTGTCATCCCCACCCGATGGGTGGAGGTACGCTGCACAACAAGGTGGTCTATCGCTCGATGAAGGCGCTGCACAGCCTCGGAATTCCCGTCTTGCGCTTTAACTTTCGCGGCGTTGGCAGAAGCGAGGGCGTGCACGACAACGGCCATGGAGAGCAGGATGATGTGCGCGCCGCTCTCGATTGGCTGGAGCACGAGTTTCACCGTCCTATTCTGTTTGCAGGATTTTCCTTCGGGTCCAACGTCGGCATGCGTGCCTGCTGTGGCGACCCGCGTGTTCCCGGTTTGATTGCGTTGGGTCTGCCGGTTGTGGCGGAGGGGCGACACTACTCCTACCGATATCTGCCAAGTTGCAATCAGCCCAAACTTTTCATCAGCGGCGATCACGACCAGTACGGTCCAGTGGCCGAGGTTGAGGCTGTGGTGGCGACTGCGCCCGAGCCAAAACAGTTGGTCTGGATCCAGGACGCGGACCACTTTTTTGTGGGCAAACTGGATCAGGTTCAGGCCGAAATCATCCAGTGGGTAAAGCGCAATTTTCTCCCGGGTAGGCGTTGACGAGATATTTACGAGTGGATGAATGTATGGCGAATTTGCGAGATACAGCTCGAAAGATTTTCGATCAGTCGCTCGCCGATTGCAGTGTCGAGCAGGCAATAGCTCGCCACGTCTCGGTGCGGGGGGAAATCCTGCGACTTGGCGAGGAAACGATCGATCTTGGGCCTGTGCAGCGAGTGCGAATTGTCGCCGTCGGAAAAGCCGCACGCACCATGCTTGTTTCACTGCTGCGACAGCTGGACTTGCCCGAACCAGCGCGATCTAGCGGGTGTATTGATCGCGCCGGAGGAAGCAAAGGGCGTCGCCGCAAAACTTCCCGGCGGAATTCAGGTTTTTGCAGGGGGTCATCCTTCACCGAATGAGGCGTCCTTCGCCGGCGCGCGCGCTGCATTGGCAATGTTACAAGCGCTGCCGCAAGACGCGGCTGCCGATTCGCTATGCTTTTTTTTGATCAGCGGTGGAGCATCCGCGATGATGGAACTGCCGCTGGACTCTTCGATCACGCTAGCGGACACAGCAAGCTTTCATCGTGCGCTGGTCGGAAGCGGTGCGTCGATTACAGAAGTCAATTGCGTCCGCAAACACTTTTCCGCCGTGAAGGGCGGTCGCCTGGCACAAGCCGCCGGCAATGCGATGTGCCGATCATTGTTGCTCTCTGATGTACCTGTGGGGCGCGAAGACGCGCTGGGTTCCGGCCCTACGGTTCCGGATTCCTCCACCGTGGAGGAATGCAGAGAGATTCTCCAGCGTTACAGGCTGCTGGCTCAGTTCCCCACTGCCGTGAGGCGCTTCTTTGAATCGAATGCACTGGTGGAAACGCCAAAGCTGGGTGAGCTACAAGCGCGCGCGTCGGTCCTGTTAAGTGCGCAAACTCTGGCCGAAGCTGCGGCGAAGAACGCAGAAGCGCTGGGATATTTTCCCGTAATCGACAACAATTGCGACGAATGGGAGTACAAAGCTGCGGCCAGCCATTTGCTTGATCGACTGCGAACTCTCCGCGCCAATCACCCGCGCGCATGCGTGATTTCGACGGGCGAAGTCAGTGTGACGTTACCGGCGGCAAGCAACAACTCCAGAGGAACGGTCGGCACCGGCGGACGCAATCAGCAATTTGCGCTCTATGCTGCCACACTACTGCGGCCGGAAGACGATCCCGTGGCGATTCTGTCGGCTGGATCGGACGGCATCGACGGGAATAGTCCCGCCGCGGGAGGCGTCGTAGATCGCGAGCTTGTCGCAGGTAATGAGCTACCCCATGCCCGGCACGCGCTGGAACAATTCGACGCCTTTCCCTTCCTCTCCGATCATGGAAAAGCCATCGTAATTGGGCCTTCGGGAAACAATCTTCGCGATCTGAGGATTCTCGTGGCAGAACCACCGCAAACATTGGTCGCGCCGACGATTGGCGCGGAAATTCCATAAATCATATATTTCGATTTAGAATTGTGGAGAGCAATCGACCAGAATTCATGGGCGCTTCAGGGGAAAGTTGTATCTTCTCTGAATCAAGGGCCGTTTGGAGACAGGGGATAGCACGTTACAAATCGAAGCAAAAAGCAGCCCGCAAAGGCACGCCGCGCACCAAAGGCAAAGCGGAGACTCGAAAGTACGCTAACAATTTGCGTTAAGTGATGGCATTCGCAAGGCGTAGATTCCCTGCAGCTGGCCCTTATCAGTCTGGCACGCAAGTTGCACAACAGTTCTATACTGCATCAGAAACCGCACAATTGACCTCGGCATTCTGACGCGGAAAGACAAGCCTCGAAATGCCACGGAACATTCCATTCCGAATTGCCGCAGTCGTTCTGGCAACGTTGACAGTTGCCGCGGTGATTCTGGCATCGATCAACTATAGCCACGAAAGCCAATTTTCGACTCCTACGGATCAGGTTTTTTGGGCTGAGGCTCCCGGTGGCCTGATCGCGCAAAAAGTGATTGCCCATGGTCCAGGCGACCGTGCTGGCATTGAACCCGGCGATCTGCTTACCGCCATCAACAACCATCGCACCCCGCGCATCAGCGCAGAGCAACGGCAATTGTTTGCGACCGGTATCTGGAGTAAGGCTACCTACTCTGTGACCCGCGCCGGGGTTCGCCTTGAAATTCCAGTGATTCTGATTCCGATGGATCGTGAGATCAACGTCGGTCTGCGCGTAATCGCACTGGTTTATTTATTGATCGGCCTCTACATTCTGTTTCGACGGTGGACCGCGCCGCGCTCGGTTCACTTCTACATCTTCTGCCTGGCGTCATTCATCCTGTACTCGTTTAACTACACAGGAAAGCTGAATCTTTT
The DNA here is from genome assembly GCA_963774515.1 of uncultured Acidobacteriota bacterium. Classification (GTDB taxonomy): domain Bacteria; phylum Acidobacteriota; class Terriglobia; order Terriglobales; family Acidobacteriaceae; genus JAKAAZ01. Next base: position 397,757 of record CAVZFK010000010.1, read on the forward strand.
CGACTGGTTCATTTTCTGGGGGAATGTTGTCGCCAGTGCCGCCCAGCCAGCACTGTTTCTCCATTTCGCATTTACGTTTCCAGAGCACAACCCCACCATGCGCCGTCGTCGCATGGCTTGGCTACTCTATCTTCCTGGCATCGCGCTGGTTGGTCTTTTTATCACGGCGATTCAGCATTGGTCGGCTACGGAGCTGCTGCTTCACCGGCTGAATCAGGTGGCGATCGGCTATATGACAGCGTATTACGTGGCGGCCGCGTTGGTGTTCTCCATCAACTATCGCCGAGCCGATAATCCGCTGACGCGCCAACAACTGAAATGGTTGACCCGCGGCACCCTGCTCGCAGTCACCCCGTTCACGCTGCTTTATGCGATTCCCTATTTGCTGGCCCAAGCGTCTGCGCCTACGTTGCTGAGCCAGATTGGCGTGTTGTGCCAAGTCTTTCTTCCGCTGACGTTCAGCTACGCCATCGTTCGCTACCGGCTGATGGACGTCGATCTGATTTTCAAACGCGGCGTGACCTATACTCTGGCCACCGGGACGCTGGTTGCCATCTATTTTGGTGCGGTCGCATTTGCCGGCGAAGTGGTGCACACCAGACTGCCCGCAGCAGGAGGATGGGGACTGGCAGCGGCGATCATCATCGCGGCGCTAGTCTTCGACCCTATCAAGCGCGCTATCCAGGATCGAGTAGACCGCGTCTTCGATCGCAAGCGCCTCGACTCACGTGCCACACTGGTTGAATTCGCCCGCAGCCTGAACACGCAAACCGATTTGCGCGCGTTGCTGAATGCCCTGGTTGATCGGCTGCCTCGCATTTTGCAGGTTGCCCGGGTCGGCGTCTTTCTCGATGACGAACGAGACCCCCGACTCACGAAGTTTCGACTGGCGGCCAGTCATGGAATTCCCGCGCTGGCGTTGAGTCATTCGGAAAATCTGGAGACCGGATTTCTTCGCTTCGATGGCCGCGAGGACGGCTCACACATCTTCCTGGAAAGCACGCAGAACGCGCCGCATCTGACCGAAAGCCAGCAGCGCGCCGTCTCTCTTCTGGACCTGAACTATTACCTTCCCTGCCGCGTGCAGCAGCGCACTATCGCGGTGCTGGGGCTGGGCCGCACCACCAATGGCGATTTCCTTTCCAGCGAAGATGTTGAACTGTTGGAAACTTTGGCCAGCTATGTCGGCATCGCAATCCAGAATGCACGCCTGTACGCCAAGCTTGAAGAGAAGATCGCCGAGTACGAGCAGTTGAAAGAGTTCAACGAAAATATCGTCGAGTCCATCAACATTGGCATTCTGGCCGTCGATCTGGCAGACCGCATTGATAGCTGGAACGCGCAGATGGAATCCATGTATGCGGTGCCGCGATCGGAAGCGTTGAATCAGCCGCTTGCAAGTTTATTTCCTGCCGATTTCCTGGCTGAATATGACCGGGTAAAGCACGAAAACGGCGTACATAATCTCTACAAATTCCAACTGGCAACGCGGGCAGGAGAAATTCGCAACGCCAACATCACGATCGCGCCGCTGGTCGATAAAGACTTTACCACCGTCGGCCGCATCATCCTCGTCGATGACATTACTGAACGAGTGCAACTGGAAAGCCAGTTGATGCAGGCTGACAAGCTATCGTCGATCGGGTTATTGGCAGCCGGGATTGCCCACGAGGTGAACACTCCCCTGGCTGTGATTTCGTCTTACACGCAGATGATGGCCAAGCAGATTCGTAGCGACGATCGCACGGCTCCACTGCTGGACAAAATAACTCAGCAGACATTTCGCGCGTCCGAAATTGTTAACAGCCTGCTGAATTTCTCGCGCACCAGCACGATCGAGTTCAAGCCAGTGAGTGTGAACCACGTGCTGCACGAGACGCTGGCGCTGTTGCAGCATCAGTTCAACACCGCGAACATCACCCTCGATCTGGCGCTGCAGCCGGAGTTGCCGGACATTCTTGGCAACATGGGAAAACTGCAGCAGGTTTTCCTGAATTTATTTTTGAATGCGAAAGATGCGATGGCTGAGGGCGGTATTCTGCGCGTGGAAACCGTCGACAATGGACAAGTCGAAGTGATCATCGGGGACACCGGCTCCGGCATCGCGGCAGAAAATCTGCGCCGCATTTACGATCCATTCTTCACGACTAAAACCGCTGTTGTTGAAGGTCAGAGACGTGGGACGGGTCTCGGCCTGTCTGTGAGCTATGGCATTATTCAGGAGCATGCCGGCAAGATCCAGGTGGACAGTAAAGTCGGTCGCGGCACAACGTTCCATTTGCAATTTCCGAAATTGAGGAAGCCCGTTCATGCCTGAGGTTGTGCACGAGAATATCTCTTCAGAAGCCGACAGTACCCTCCCGCTCCGCATCATCATCATCGACGATGAAGCCGCCATTCGCGAATCTCTACAGCTGCTGCTGGAGCTGGAGGGCTTTGAAGTCGTGACCGCGCCGGACGGAGCGAAGGGCCTGAAGGTTCTGGAAGAATCGGTGTTCGACCTGGTGCTGCTCGACCTGGCCCTCCCCGGCCAAAGCGGATTCGAAATTCTGCAGGCGATTCGCGCCCGACACGCTAACCTGCCGGTCATCATGATTACGGCATACGGCACGGTGCAAAACGTCGTCGAAGCCATGCACTTCGGCGCCAATAATTTCATCCAGAAGCCTTGGGATAACGAGAAGCTCCTGGCCGACATTCGTGGCGCCATCGGGCAGCATCGCGCGGAGACGGAAAACATCCAGCTGAAGCGCGCTCTGAAGCAGCGCTACAGTTTTGAAAACATCATCGGCAAAAGTGAACCGATGCAGGCCGTGCTCGACCTGGTCGGGCAAGTGGCACCCAGCCGCTCGACTGTGCTGGTACAGGGTGAAAGCGGCACAGGCAAGGAACTGATCGCCAAAGCAATCCACTCGCATTCACCGCGGCGCGATAAACCTTTCGTCCCCGTCCACACAGGTGCGGTTCCCTCGGATCTGTTGGAGAGCACCCTATTCGGCCACGTGAAAGGCGCATTCACCTCTGCCATCGCGTCGAAGAAGGGTCTGTTTGAAATTGCCAACGGCGGCACGCTGTTTCTGGATGAAATTGGCACCATGGCGCTGGACACGCAGGCCAAATTGTTGCGCGTGCTGCAGGACCGAAAATTTATGCTGGTCGGCGGTGTGCAGGAGTTGCAAGTTGACGTGCGGATTGTCGCTGCCACGAATGCGGACCTTCGACTTGCTGTCCGGGAGGGTCGTTTTCGCGAGGATCTCTTTTACCGACTGAACGTCATCACTATCGACCTGCCTCCGCTGCGGAATCGAAAGGAAGATATTCCGTTGCTAGTCGCCCATTGCTTGAAGCGCTTTTGCGAGGAAAATCAGCTTCCCCTGCGCACCATTTCTCCGGAAGCCATGCGTGCGCTGATCGACTACTCCTGGCCGGGAAACGTGCGAGAACTGGAAAATGTGATCGAACGCTGTGTTGTTCTTTCTACGGACCAGACAATTCCGAGGGAACTGCTGCCCGATCATCTGACAGGACGCAGCTACGAGGCGAGCTTGCTGGAGCACAATCCAGACGCATCGCTATTTGAGATCGTCGACAAATTTGAAAAACACATCATCACGGACCGGCTGGAGCACTGTAACTGGAACCAGACAGAGGCGGCAGAAACCTTTCGGATTCCTCTTTCGACTTTGAATCAAAAGATTAAGCGATTGAATATCGAGATACGAAAAAAGCTGAAGGATTGATTTCTCGCTCGCTTCAGATCGCGTTGAGGGCCTGGTCCAGGTCCGCGACGATATCCTCGACATCCTCAATTCCAACCGAGATACGCACCAGCCCGTCTGTGATGCCGAGCTTGCGCCGGCCTTCCTCGCCAATCGCTGCATGGGTCATCGAAGCAGGGTGAGAGATCAGCGTCTCCACTCCACCCAACGACTCCGCCAGACTACATACCTCGACCTTCCGCAACATACGATTCGCTGCCTCGAGCGATCCCAGGTCAAAACTCAACATCGATCCGAAACCGGACATTTGTCGCTTGGCCAATTCATGTTGGGGATGGTCTGGCAGGCCCGGATAATAGACATTCCGTACCTTCGGGTGTTTCTGCAGCCAATCAGCTACGACGCGGCCGTTTGCGTCATGCTGGCGCATCCGCACCGCCAGCGTCTTGACGCCACGTAACAGCAGCCACGCTTCAAATGGAGAGAGAATACCGCCGGTGCATTTTTGAACAAACGCGAAGGTTTCCGCGTGCTCAGGCTTGGTGCCGACTAAAACTCCACCCAAACCGTCGGAGTGACCGTTGAGGAATTTTGTTGTGGAGTGCATCACAATGTCCGCGCCAAATTCAATGGGTCGCTGAAAGTAGGGCGACATAAATGTGTTGTCGACACTTAATTCGACACCGTGACTGTGACAAATAGAGGCAACGGCTGCAATATCGGTCAACGCCAGCATTGGATTGGTCGGCGTTTCGATATGGACCAGCTTGGTATTAGGCTGAATCGCGCGATCAACGTTGCCGGCATCGGAGGTGTTGACGTAGGTGAACTCAAGTCCATACCTCGTCAATACCTGGTTGAAAAGCCGCGTCGTCCCACCGTACATGTTGTCGCTGCAAACAATGTGGTCGCCGCTTTTCATCATGGTGCAGAGCGCGGCGATGGCTGCCATTCCGCTGCCAAAAACGTGGGCTGAGGTTCCACTTTCCAGCGACGCGAAATTTTCCTCCAATGCCGTGCGAGTCGGATTGGAAACGCGCGAGTATTCATATCCTTTGTTCTTGCCAATCTCCTGCTGCACATAGGTGGAGCTGGCATAAATAGGAACATTGACTGCGCCTGTAACCGGATCAGGTGTCTGTCCATCATGAATTGCGCGCGTCGAAAAACCTTTTTTCTTTTCTGACATTGATCTGTGCCCTTGAGAATTCTTGAATTCCCGGTTTGGCGTAAAAATCAGCGGCTGGTTGCGAGATTTTTAGAGGCCGCCATCGAATATTTTCTTTGAAAGATATCGCTCGGCAGAGTCTGGAATGATCGTGATAATGCGCTGACCAGGTCGCATGGTTCGCGCCAGTTCCAACGCCGCAAATACGTTCGCTCCAGCGCTGGAGCCGCCGAGGACGCCTTCTTCAGTGGCCAGCCTTTTCACCATGGCAAATGCGTCGCGATCGGTCACTCGCACGATGGAATCGCACAATGATCCGTCAAACGTCTTAGGAATAAAGCTGACGCCAATTCCCTCGACTTTATGTTTGCCGGGCGTACCGCCTTGCAATACAGAACCTTCCGTTTCGACCGCAACTGTCTTGACAGCGCCCAAGTCTTGACGCAGTCTGCGGGCAATTCCGGTAAATGTTCCGCCGGTTCCGACTCCCGCGACGAAGCCATCGATGCGGTTCTCCATCTGATCGAGAATTTCCTGCGCTGTGGTCTGAAAGTGAAAGTCAGGATTGGCGGGATTGTCGAACTGGCGAGCCATCCATGCACCGGGAATCGAGCGCGCAAAATCCAGTGCTCTGCGAATCGCGCCTTGCATGCCTTCGTCTTCCGGCGTACGTTCCACGGTGGCGCCAAAGCCGCGCATCAGAATGCATTTTTCTTCTGCAAAACCTTCCGGCACGAAGAGAGAAACCTTGTAGCCGCGACGAACGCCGATGAACGCCAGGCCGACGCCCGTGTTGCCCGCAGTCGCTTCGACAACCGTGCCACCAGGATGCAACACGCCGCGCTGTTCCGCGTCGAGGATTAAGCCCAACGCGGCGCGATCCTTGATGCTGCCGCCAGGGTTCAAGAATTCCAATTTTGCGAAAATCGCAGCGCCGTTCTCAGGCGAAATCCGACCCAGGTGGACAATCGGCGTATTCCCCACCAACTCCATAGTGTCGGCAGCCGTGCGTCGAAAAGCCTCGAGGTTGGCAGGTGATTTCAGATTGGTTGCGTTCGTCGTCTTTGTCGCACTCATCAACAGACCCCTAGCAAACTGTTCAGTGTATCAGGGCAAAGACGAGTGCTGACGGATGGCGCAGCGACGCGCAACTTCACATTCCCGCAAATTCTTTAATTCTCACTGGAGAGCAAAACGCCAGCCGGTTTCTCAGCTTGAGCCGCGGTGTTGTCTTGTAACGCTGCCTTGTCAGGCTCGCCAGCGGCTTCCGGCTGTGGCTCTTGATACGCCTCCGACCACCATGCCAGAATTTCCGTCTGATTGACCTGGCCGACCATGTTTTCTTCATCCCAGATCGTCGCCAGCACGGTCGTATAGGGAGAGAGGTTGGGGTCCACCTCCACCGGGTAGTAGCGGGTGCCGACAAAAGAAATTTCCTTCGCATTTTTCAACATGAACTTGTAGGTTCGGCGGGCCATGCAATTCCTCCTTGCGGCTCTTGGTAAGGGGCGGACCAGTCACCAATCATGAACGACGCCATCCTGCCGCCCAACCAACAGGAGGGTCGCAATCGCAAATGCGGCCAGAAAAATTTGTTATGCGTGGCGGCGAAAGATAGGCCGAAGAGGATGCAGAGCCGAGCAGTCAAAACACACAAATAGACACACCGCCGAAGCGGCAAAAGCAATGTGGATGGTCTGAACTTTCATCGAGAGTAGCAAAGATTCCGGCCGCGCAGAACAAATATTTCAGCGATTCCAGCGAAAAATATGACGGGTGCACCATGCTCGCTATCACCCGCGATTGCACCCGCGATGCCGCCAAAGATCTATCTCCGCTTGTACGTCAAGACAGAGCAACAACGTGGGCCGCAACTGGAAGATTCTGCTGCGCTGCTTCTGTAAGTGGATGGTGCCGCGACCTAGGAGGAGACGGCTCACTGTGATAATTTGAATCAAGGTGAGAGCGCGTAGCTCAGGTGGTAGAGCAACGCACTTTTAATGCGTGGGTCCTGGGTTCGAGTCCCAGCGCGCTCACCAGATTTGCTGCAATCACAGGCGATTGCAGCCGAAGTTGAGCGTACATACGCCATCGCTTCGCCTGGCCGTCAAGGCTCCAATCTCTTCCGTAGACGCCTTCTTCACGGCCCATCAAGTCATTCCACAGGCTATTCGCTCGGATAGATCAGGTACGCTTTGCGGCGTTCCATATATTGCTCGATCCCGTCGCGCCACGTATCGGCGATGGACTCCGGATCCTGATGATCTTCGAGTGCCTTGAGCGTCGCCTGATTCGCCAGCAGCGGCGCAATTGCATCCAGGTGATATTGGGTTGGATACATTTTGTACAGCATCGAGGCAAGCTCAATGCCCATTTCAGGCACGTTCAGCTCATTGCGGTTCGTGATGACGAACTGAACTCCCTTGCAAACTTCCCCGGCGTATGGATAGGGCGCCTGCGGAGTGAACTCAACCGGGACAAAGCGAATCCCAGGAATCATGCGGTGATTCATCGCGGCGGCAAATTCTGTCGCGTCAATCCACGGCGCGCCAATCCAGCTAAATGGCGTATCCGTGCCGCGACCCACGGAAATGTTCGACGACTCGATCATTCCCACACCCGGATACAGAGTTGCTTGGTTCAGGTTATGCAGGTTGGGCGATGGATTCACCCAGAGCAGCGAGGTGGAATCGTACCAATCTCCACGCTGCCATCCCTTCATCGGAACAACAGTGAGCGAGGCTCCGAGGTGTGCTTCGCCATTGAAGTACCGGGCTAATTCTCCCATGGTCATGCCGTGTCGAACCGGCAATGGCATAAATCCGGTGTAACTGGAATGCCCCGCATCCGAGACTGGGCCTTGAACATAAGAACCGTTGATGGGATCCGGTCGATCGAGGATCACAATGTCTGTTCCCGTATGTGCGGCAGCCTGAAGAAAATACGCCACAGCCGTTTCGTAGGTATAAAAACGCACCCCAGCGTCTCGCAAATCAATGATCACCGCATCCAGATGGCGCAGCTTTTTAATCGGAGGATGCCGATCGGCAGCCGTGGCGCCATACATGCTGACCACCGGCAATCCGGTCGCGGCATCGGTGCTACCGGAAATATTTGTTTCATCCATTTTTCCGGTTATCCCATGTTCCGGGCTGAAAAGCGTTGTCACTTTTAGCCCTGGGATTTTGGCGGGCGCGTCGTGGAACAGAACATCAATGGTGCGCCGGCCGTGACTATCCAAGCCGGTCTGGTTGCTAAGGATACCCACTCGCAAATGACCGCCATGCTTTTTTTCCAATTTCGCCAGCGGGGCAAAATTCTCGTCTTCCAATACGTCGATGCCTGTTTCGACAGTGCCGTTGCGGCTGGGCCACCGCCGCATATCCGTCAGAGATTCGTTATATCCGGTGAGACGTGAGATTTCCCGCCCTGACTCAGGCACCTGAATATCCAGCGCCTGAGCGGCAGCGTTGGCGAGTTTCCCTTCCAGCGGTATCGTGTTCGGACGGCGGTCGGGATAATTGCGATTGCTAAGGAAAATCACGAAGCTGTCGCTCCACGGATCCATCCAGATGTCGGTTCCAGTCCAACCCGTGTGCCCGAAACTACCCACCGGAAATAACTCGCCGCGATTGCCTGAAAACGGGCTCTCGATGTCCCATCCTAAGCCGCGAAGAGCGACAGCGGTCGCGGGGTTCTGTGGAGTTGTCATCTTTTCGGCCGTCAGGCGGTTCAGCGGGAATTTGCTTGGTCTGCCTGCCAGTAGATCCAGCAGGTTCTGAGCGAAGATCGAAAGATCGTTGGCGCTGCTGAACAGACCGGCGTGACCGGCAACGCCGCCCATCCTCCGCGAGGTAGGATCGTTCACTACGCCCTGCAGCATGTGATGGTTTTCGTCGTACTGAGTCGGCGCGATGTCGCTGCGCCAGGACTCAGGAGGCAAGAAGCGCGTGTGATCCATGCCCAATGGGGCGAACACGTACTTCGCGGTGTATTCATCGAGGGTCATGCCGCTGAGCTTTTCAACCAGCGCACCCATCATGATGAAGTTGATGTCGCTATAGCGAAACGCGGTTCCGGGCGGCCGCTCCGGCTTCACCGTAAATGCCATGTCATACGCCGTCTGTTTCCCTGTCCACGGATAGGTCAGGTCCAGATCCGGCGGCAATCCGGAGTAATGCGTCATGATCTGCCGGATGGTGATGTCCTTTTTCCCGTTGGCGGCAAACTCAGGTAGGTATTTCGATAGCGGATCGTTCAGTCGAAAGCGACCTTGCTGGTAGAGCTGCATCACCGCCGTCGTGGTGGCAATCACCTTGGTCAATGACGCCATGTCGAAAATGGTGTCTTCCGTCATTGCATTGGGCGCCGGAATCGTAGAGCGATTGCCGTAGGCTTTGTGAAACACGATATGACCATCGTGGCCGATGAAAACTACCGCGCCCGGGACCGTATTCGCTTTGAGCGCCGAGTCCATGATGCGATCAATACTGCTGAAGTCCGGCGAAGCGGTCTGCTGGGCTCTGACTTGCGTTGCCAACATGAGAAAAATCACGGGCATCGCCCAGCGCAGCATGCATGCGTTTCGCGAGATTCGATTGATGGGGAGAAAGATGGAAGAGGCTTTCGGCGCGATCGCGCAGTTTTCATTCTGCATTTTCAATTCACATCGCTTCCTTAGGTTGCGTACAGAAGACGTGGATTCGCGTGGCGCCATCGGTCAAGGCAGTCCGCGCGACCGTCACAGCAATTACCATTCAGCGGTCGATGCCTTACGGGTCGAGACTCATTACAGATTCTAATTATGCGGCAGGCTTACGGCGTACAGATACCAGGCATCGTGAGGCAACCACTCCTCGGTCCAGCGCCAGTCTTCATCCAATCCGGTGCGTGCAAAACCTTCGTTAAATGCGATTCCGTCCTCGTTATTAAAACCAGCGGTGACGCCGTTAATAATCGCGCCCGGAGCATTGGTGTACTTGTACGACTTAAAGAACATGTAGGGAGCATTGCCATGACCGCTTCCCATCAGCATACTTGCGTCGAAAGGATTTCGTCCCAAAATCCAATGGAGCTGGTTCCAGGCATAGGTTTCAAGTTGGTGCTGAAACGCTGGGTCGTCGTTGTAGAGCGGTGCGGCCATGCGCGCGGCGGCAGCCAAAGAGGCTAGCCGGGCGTCCTCACCTTGCCACCAAGGGGCGGCTTCTGTGTCATGCGGAAAAAAGTACGCGCTGCGCACTGTGCCGTTGCTCATGCGAACTAACTGACGAGCATATCCAAATGGATTGTTCGTCTCCGACGTAATCCACAGCTCAAAATGCAACGAGCGTGATACCGCGTCGCGAACCCGTGCCTGCTGCGCCGGGCTCGCAATCTGCGCATACTCGAGCAAGCTGATAACCGGCAATCCCGCATCGGAGGGATGAAAGAAAGGACGAGTGCCATCATCGGCGCGCCAGTAATTATGGTATTTTCCAACCGAAATAAGGCGAGCCATTAGATGGTTGGCGCGTTCATCCGCAGCCTTCAGGTACATCGCCTTATTCGTCGCCCGATAGAGTTCCGTTGCCGCCATTAACGCGCAGTAATCGTCCAGGATATTTTCTTTGCCGTCATTCAGTAGTTCTCGATTGTGTGTCGAGAGAAAGGCAAATGCATCCTCAGCGGCTTTCAGGTAGGCAGCGTGATCCATATCTCCACTGATCGGCATGGTGCTGGCGAGCGCAAGAGCAGCAATGGACATTCCGCCGCCAGCACGGAAGCTGGCCTGGTACGCGTACGGTCCTTCAGGAGCGCCAATCCTCTCCGTACTGTCGGACACGCTGGTCTTGATCTTCGTACGAGTGTTGGGATTGCCGATGGCACGGTCCTTGGCGAGTTTGTCCTTGCCGGGCGCAGAAATTGATTCGAAGAAAGAACCTCCCGGCCGCTTCATGCGAACCAGAAAGTCCGCGCCGAATAACCCTTCGTCCAACAAACGACGTTCGTATTCCGTGAAGTTATCGTCGTTGCGAGCTTTCAGTATGCGATAGCTTTCAAGGCAAGACCACGCGACCAGCGGCACCTGCTGCGGGTTGAAGTACGAAGTCGGGTTTTGATGGGAAAGGTGGATGCCGTAGTCGCCGGTCGCGTCATACCAGCCGCCGCTCAAGTCGACATAGCCGCTGCCGTCCGGGAGACGCAAATGCGCATCCGCCCGGTTCATGTCACCAGTGGCGCGCTGCCCTTTGAAGTAATACACAACGTTAGAAAGAGTATTTCGCTCCAGAACATCCTGATTGATCGAGAATTCGCACGATGTGATCGCGCCGGATTTAGAAGTTGCAGCGATCTTGTAGTGTCCCGGCTTTTGGACAGAAGAAAAATCAGCCAGCCAGAAGGTGCGACCCCACTGATCCACCTGTCCCGCAGCCTTGAAAGGCCCGGTCAACACTACTTTGCCGGTGTCGGCATCCGTAAGGGTAAAGGTTTCGGGTGCGTCCTGAGTGACCTGGGTACCGTCAGCAACGACGAGCGCTTGCTTTTGCGCTGTAGTCTCGTAGCCTACCTGATCAACGACAATATGCATCTGCGCCAGACATGTCGATGCGATCAGCAGGAAACTGCAGCCAAAGAGAATTCGCAGGGAAGAAGTTTTGATGTTGAAATCCCGGCGCAGCAGAATATCTGAAAGGATATTGGATCGCATTCGATTTCGCTCCCTGCGTTTGTTAACAATGATTAGAATGCAGGAGGAGGACCTATGAGCGCAACTAGTCATTCGCATACGCGTGGATTTGGGTCTAGGCACTTCTTTCGGATACCCACGACGCCCAAGGGTGCGTGGCACTCAATGCTGCTACTGGTTCTCTCACTGGGGCTTCTGTCGTCGACCGCCCACGCCAAAAAACAACGGTATGTGATCACCGCGTATGTCTTCCCTCAGAATATTGTCCTCACATCGGACCAGGTCGCCGCAGACAAGTTAACGCGTATTAACTTTGCATTCGCGAATGTCGACCAGGGACGCATCGTATTAGGTGACCCATCTGACGCAGCCAATCTAGCGACGTTAGTCGGCCTCAAAAAAGAAAATCCCGACTTGACCGTACTGGTTTCGGTAGGTGGCTGGCTGTGGTCTGGCCGCTTCTCCGATGCAGCATTGACTCCTGCTAGCCGAGCCAAGTTCATTGACAGCGTTGCCGACTTTGTCACTCGCTACAACCTGGATGGGTTGGACATCGATTGGGAATATCCTGCCATGGCCGGCGCCGCTGGAAATGTATTTCGTCCGGAAGACAAAAAGAATTACACACTGCTGCTGAAAGAGCTGCGCGAGCGCTTTAAGAAGATGCAGAAAACGGTCCATCGCCGCCTCTACATCACCATTGCCGCCGGAGCGTCTGCAGAATTCCTCGAGCACACCGAGATGGCACAGGTGCAGAAATACGTCGACACCGTCAACTTGATGGCCTACGACTACTATGAGCCTGGAGATGACAAGATCACCGGCAATCATTCGCCCCTCTATGTTGATCCGGCCGATCCCAAGGGAATTTCCTCCGACAAGTCGGTGCAAGAATTTGAGGCAGCCGGTGTTCCGGCGGACAAGATCGTCCTCGGCGTTCCCTTCTATGGACATGTCTGGGGTCACGTAGGCGCGACGAACAACGGTCTGTTTCAGCCCGGAGCTCCCGTTCCGGGTGCTTACTCAACCTACGGCAAACTGACCCAGGACTTCGCGAACCAGGGGTTCACTCGCCACTGGGATGAGAAGGCTTCCGTACCCTACCTCTACAATTCGCAGAAGCAGATTTTTGTTTCCTATGAAGACCCAGAATCGCTCGCGCTGAAATGCAAATACGTCATCGACCACCATCTGGCTGGCATGATGTTCTGGGAATATGAAAGCGATCCGTCAGGCAAATTGCTCGACGCGATTGACCGAGGATTAGGTGTAGATCAATCGGGATCGCAACGTGCGGAGGCACAATGAGCGCATCACCCACGCTGGTAGCCACTTCCGCCACGGTTAGCGCACCGACAGGTCGCATCGCATCGATCGATGTTTTCCGTGGCCTGACCATGATGGTCATGATCTTTGTCAACGATCTTTCCAGCGTCCGCGGCCTTCCATGGTGGACCTACCACGCCCACATGCAGTGGAATGCGATGACCTATGTGGACATGGTGTTCCCCTTCTTCCTGTTCATCGTGGGCATGTCGATGCCGATCGCGATTGCGGGTCGGCTGAAACGCGACCCATCGTACGTGGCTCTTTGGCAGCATATTCTGTCGCGTTCCATCGGGCTGGTTGTCCTGGGATTGATTCTTGCGAATGCTGAAAAGGGCGACCCGGTTCGCATGGGATTATCGACAGCAGCCTGGGCGCTGCTTGGACTGACCGGCGCCATTCTCTTCTGGCTGGTCCCGAGCCGCGACACTCGGCACGCTCGCATTTTTCTCGGCCTGCGGATCGTGGGCTTCCTAATGATCATTGGGGTGTTCGCGATCTTTCGGCGGACTACGCACGGTACCGCGGCCTGGATTGATTTTTCCTATCCAGAAATCCTTGGACTAATCGGATTCGCGTATTTCTCGGTCGCCCTGCTATACGTCTCAACGCGGCGATGGCTGTGGGCTCCGCTGGTATGGTTTGTTGCGCTGACTGCGTTCTGTTCGCTGAACACAGCACGCATTATCCATCTTCCGCCACACTTGCCACTCTATTACTGGCCGTTCGGCGGAGGAGCATCGTCCTCTATCGTCATGGCGGGAGTTGTAACGTCAATCATTTTTCTTGGAAAACATCGCTGGCAAAGTCTGCGCCAAAAAATGTGGCTGGCGCTCGGCTTTGCGATCGCCACGCTGGCTGCGGCATGGATCCTGGCTCCGCTTGGCATTTCAAAAATCCGCGCTACACCCACCTGGTGCCTAGCTAGCGTGGGCGCCAGTGTTCTCTGCTTTATGCTGCTTTACTGGATTTGTGACGTGAAAAGGAAAACTGGCTGGGCATTTTTTGTGAAGTCCGCGGGTGAAAATACTTTGCTGACATACTTACTGCCCGACATCTACTACTTTCTCACCGCGCTTGTCGGGTTCACCTTTCTCGATCGCTACTTCCAGACGGGAGCGTCGGGCGTCATCGGTTCAATCCTCTTTACCTTCGCAATTCTTGCGGTCTCGGCTGTGTTGACTCGAATGCGTATTCGTCTGCAACTATAATCTCGGAGCAGGGTGTGCTCACGGCGCACCCTACTTCATCCAGGCATCCAAAGTTCCACTGAGAATGGCGTTGCGCAGGTTCGCAATATCCGGCTGTAAACTGCGATCGCGTTCGAGTTTGGCGACAACATTCGCGGACCTGATTCCACGCGGATTCCACGCGCACTGCTGGCTTGAGTGGCCGGCGATATCCCAGACCCTCGGCAGCGGCCATCAACTCGATGGCGAGCACAGACTCCGCATTTTCGACGATCTGTCGAAGCTTCCATGCGGCCGTCATGCCCATCGACACGTGATCCTCTTTGCCACCAGAGGTCGGAACGCTGTCGACGGAAGATGGATGAGCGAGTACCCGCGCCTCCGCAAGCAACGCGGCAGCGGCCACGTGAGCCACCATATATCCGGAGGAAACGCCGGCATGCGGTGTAAGGAACGGCGGCAGGCCCTCGTTCAAGTCTGGATTCACAAGCCGATCGATGCGACGTTCGCAAATACTCATCAGGTCGGTCATAACAATGGCCGCGTAATCGAAAACATAGGCCAGCGGTGCACCGTGGAAGTTGCCGCCTGAAAGAATCTCACTTTCCGCAGCGCCCGCTTTCGCGTCTGCGACAAAGACAAGCGGGTTGTCAGTCGCGGAGCCCATTTCAATTTCGATCACTCGCCTTCCCTGCGCCAATCCATCCAAGACTGCGCCGTGAACCTGCGGCATACAGCGTAGACAGTACGCATCCTGTACGCGCGGATCATGCTCACGATGCGATTCGCGAATCTCGCTTTCGGCCAGCAACGAACGCAGATGTCGGGCAACCTCTATCTGGCCAGGATGCGGGCGGGCGGCTTGAATTCGTTCGTCGAACGCGGTCGGTGTTCCCTTCAGAGCTTCCAGCGTCATCGCGCCAGCCAGGTCCGCCAATCGAGTAACGCGTTCGGCGCGCAATAGAGCAAGCCCGCCTACAGCCGCCATCGCTTGCGTACCATTTAGCAGTGCGAGACCTTCCTTGGGAGCAAGCCGCAACGGTTGCATACCGGCCGCGGCTAATGCGTCGCGCGCACCGATGCGTTCGCCTTGATAGAAAACTTCGCCTTCGCCGATCATTCCCAGCGCAAGATGAGCCAGCGGCGCCAGATCGCCACTTGCACCGACCGATCCACGAGCCGGCACAACAGGACAGATATTTTTCTCGAGCATGCTCAGGAGATGTTCGGCGACTAGCACGCGAACTCCGCTGGTTCCTTTGGCGAGTACGTTTGCGCGCAAAAGAAGCATGCCTCGAATCTCGGCTTCCGATAGCGATTCGCCCACTCCGCAGGCATGGCTGCGGACCAGATTTAGTTGCAGGTCCGCCAGCTGATCGGGAGGAATCGAGACCTCCGACATTTTGCCGAAGCCAGTGTTAATGCCATAGACCGTTGTACCATCCGCGAGATAGCGGTCCACAACGGCTCGTGATGCCTCCATGCGCTGCCGCGCCTCCGAATGCAGCACCACCGGCGTTCTTTCGTACGCCACTGCGGCAAGCTCTTCCAGGGTCAGCGGCTGTCCATTTAATGCCAGTGTTGAGGAACTCAATTGGTTCGCCTCTTCTATTTGTTTTCCAGGCTGTAGTGTCGATCGCTCACTGCGCGCAATCTCTCCGCAGCGATTTCCGGCGTAATGTCACGCTGCGGCATTCCCAGCATTTCAAATCCAACCATGAATTTTCGTATCGTCGCCGATCGCAGCAGAGGCGGATAGAAATGCGCATGAAAATGCCATTCCGGATGCGGTTTCGAATCCGTTGGACTCTGATGAAATCCCATGGTGTACGGAAAGCTTGTCTGAAATAGATTGTCGTAGCGCGTCGTCACCTGCTTCAAAATATCTGCAAGCGCCGCCTTCTGCGCAGCATCCATCTCAGGGAATGCACCAAAATGGCGTCGGCTCAGCACCAGCGATTCAAACGGCCAGACTGCCCAGAACGGCACCACTGCGACGAATTCCTCGTTCTCGCAGACGATCCGTTCCCTCAACTGCACCTCGCGCGCAACTGTGTCGCAAAGAAGGCAATGTCCGTGCGATATCCAGATACGCAAGCTGCGCAGACTGCTCCGCCAGCGGTTCGTCGGGAATGTGCTCCGTCGACCAGACCTGGCAATGCGGATGCGGGTTGCTGGCACCCATCATGGGGCCGCGATTTTCGAAAATCTGCACATAGTTGATTTCGGGCCGTTGGCCCAGATCCTGAGTTTGCGCGACCCACGCCGCCACGACGCGTTCAATGTCCCTGGGCAGCATCCGTGCCAGCGTCAGATCGTGGTCGGGATGGAAGCAGATCACGCGGCAGATTCCCAGTTCACGCTCGGCCCTAAATAAATCGTCGTGCGGAGCATCTGTCAACGGAGGAACATCCGGAAGCAGGGCGGCATAATCGTTGTCGAAGACAAAAACATTTTTATACTCGGGATTTTGATGGCCGCCCGCGCGAGTATTTCCGGGACACAAATAACATGTCGGATCGTAGTGAATCGCCGGAGTGCTTTCCGTCTTCGCAACCTCTCCCTGCCAGGGACGCTGGGTGCGATGCGGCGATACCAAAACCCACTTTCGTGTCAGCGGATTGAAGCGGCGATGTGGTACTTGGAGCCAGGTCGATGGCGGCATAGAAGGCGGGTCAAAACATCCCTACTCATGCTAATCGATGTTGACCATCAGTGCTCGAAGGGAGTGTCTTGCGAGCGCCCGCAGTCGAGGGCAGAGCGTATCGCTGGCCGCGCATGGCAGCGACTTCCAACTTCGCCCACTCCCGCCACAGATTCAGCCCATGAGTCTCTTGCATCATGTCCGCAACGCACCGATCATCGACACTTGCGGAGGTTTCCATGAAGTAGAACTCGCCGGTTGCGTGGGAACGAAGGAATTCTGTGTGGGTAACTCCGCGGGCCATTCTCATGCTGGATAACAGCGCAGCGGAGGCGCGCCTGAGTCGTTCGATCTCCGCTTTGCTGCCAAGTTTCCGGGCAACGGGCAACAGCTCGCCCGGCTCAGTTCCATCTGACGACGCCCGATAGGGAGAGACGGCGGAGAACACCACCGTGCTATCCGCAGTGAGGCTGTCGACGTGGATCCGGTCTCCTTCGATCGATTGCTCCAGCAGAAAACCGCTCTGGTAGTCGCCCAACTCATCGAAAGCGCGCCACACCTGCTCAGTTTCATCTAGCCGCCGGCTCTCGAAATCACAGGAATCGCTTCGAGGCGTCAGCAACCACGGCGATGGGACCGACTGCATGAATTGGCGTAATTCGTCGTAATTTGCGACCGATGTAAATGCAGGAACCGCGATTCCGATTTGAGCAGCTTTAAGACGAGCAGCCAACCTGTCGCTGAAATAACAGGCTGTTGTGACACCCATTCCCGGGATTCGCAAATGTTCGCGAAGTGCAGCTGCGATCTGAACATTGAAATTATCCAGTGCGATGATGCGCGCAAATTTGCGAGACCGTGCAAGGTAGGTGACGGTGTTTGTAATTTGCTGCAAAGTCATTCCCGCGGGCATGCTGCGCAATTCGCTGATTGCGTCCGTAGGCCATCCAGCATCGGCATGCTCGTCGATGGTAAGCAACACAACCCGGCAGCCGAGGTTCGTCAACTCCTCAAGGAACGGATCGCCCGTGTGGCTTGCAGCCATGCATAAGATGAATTCCCCATCCGCGCCATTCATCGTCATATGGGCGCAAGTATATCGCCATACGCAACGCTGGACGAAACGATTGTGGCTGATGTGCCGTAAGAATCGGGCGAATCAGCCCATGTCGATCGCATGTAATTACGAGAGAGTCGAGGCCAGCATCAGTATGATATTGCCTATGGCACTTGCCGACCGGATCGACGGAGCAAAGATTCTGCGCAGGTTCGATGAGTGGACCGCCCGCTGGCATCAGACTCCCGCCGTGCCGCCGCTTGCAGACGATTTCGATGCTGCGATTGAAGCACTCCACTTCGCCAATTTTGAACTTTGGCATCAGGAAGACAAAGCGCGAGACATCCACTCCGGAGACGCTGCCGTTGCGGCCGCAAAACGCGCGATCGATGCCATCAATCAGCGCCGCAATGACCAGATTGAACGCTGCGATGAATTGTTATTGAAAGAATTGTCTGTGAAAAAGCTGCCGAGTCCTCAGGCAGAACAGCATTCTGAAACTCCGGGAATGATGTTGGATCGATTATCGATTATGAGCCTGAAGATGTATCACACACGTGAGGAGATAGAACGAATTCCATCTCCCCCCGGTCATCGCGAGCGCAATCTGCGACGCTTGGCGACACTTGAGCAACAACGCGGTGATTTGGCGTCGTGCCTGGATCGCCTGTGGCAGCGCGTGTTACATGGTGAATTACGATTTCAGGTCTATCGTCAGTTAAAGATGTATAACGATCCTGACCTGAATCCCGTTCTTTACGAAAAATAGAACCGCGACAATATAGCGGCTATTGTTGCGCAGCTCCCGCACTGGCTTGATTGCTAGCCGCAGGAGGATTGGATTGCCCCGTAGCCGGCGTCGAATTCATTGCCCCTTGCGGATTGCCCTGCGCGTTCGCATCGGGCTGCCCGTTGGTGCTCTGAGCATTCGACAACAGCTGGATCTCTACGCGACGATTTTTCGCACGGCCGCTGGCGCTGTTGTTGCTGGCGACTTCGACATCTTTTCCAATGCCGATCAGGTAAAACTTGTGCGCCGGAACGTTGTATTTCTCCGCCAAATATTGCGCGACGGTTTCTGCGCGCCGTTCACTCAGCTGATAGTTGTAATCCTTGCTGCCGGTTGAATCGGTGCCGCCGGTAATTTCCAGAATGTAAGACTTCGTATTGCCCAACTGGCTGGCGAAGCTGTCCAGATCCTCTTTGTCGTGCTTGGTGAGCGTTGCTTTGTTGAAAGCGAAATGCACGTTGGTGTCAGCCACCTGGTGGTAGGTGTCGATATTTTTAACGACGCTCTCCAGAGTGTCGGCATGATTCATAGCTTCTTGTGCGGACTGCTGCGCCTGATTGGCAGCCTGACCCGCGGCCAGCGCCTTCTGATCCGCGGAGTTGGCGGAGGTTTGTGCCTGCTGAATACCCGACGTCGCGCGGGAATCTACATCTTGAATGCTGCGATGATTGGCAGCCGTCTGATCTTCTAATTCGTTCGTGTGTTGAATCAGAGGGGTGGTTTGTGTGCGAACGTAATTCTTGGTTGCGCAACCCGCGAAGGTCAGGATGAGAATGGATGCTCCGCCAAGGTAAATTTTTGAACTTCTAGCGCTCCGTGTCATAGCCAGCTTCTCCCTTGTAATGACGCAAAAGGATTCGGCGTCTTTTAAATAGGATGCAATCCGTCAGCCAATCGGGCATTTTGACTAAGTTATTTATTTTCTGATCGTTACGCCGCTTTCATAAAGCTGGAAATCGCGAGATCGAGGCGTAAACGGCAATTTTTACATGCGCCTGCGACTCCCAGGGAGGTGATTCCGAAACTCGGCGTGAAACGCATAAACTGGTAATAGCGCCCTCTTCCATGGACCTACACGAGAAAATTCGCACGCTTCCGGCCGGGCCTGGCGTCTATCTATTTCACGATGCCGATGGAAAAGTAATTTACGTCGGCAAGGCCAAGAATCTTCGGTCGCGGGTGCGCTCGTATTTTCTTGAGGCGGCGCAGGCAAACGCAAAAACCGGTTCCCTAATGCGGGAGGCCGTCGACCTGGAATACATTCTGGTCGCCAACGAGCATGAAGCGCTGGCGCTGGAAAACAACCTGATCAAACAGCGCAAGCCTCGCTTCAATGTGCTGCTGCGAGATGACAAGACTTACCCCTATGTGAAACTGACGCTCGGCGATCGCTATCCCAAGGTTCTGGTGACGCGCCGCGTGCGCAAAGACGGCGCCATTTACTACGGCCCCTACTTCCCTGGAAATCTTGCTTACCGCATCGTTGACCTGATCCACCGCACATTTCTCATTCCCAGTTGCAAGGTCGATCTGTCACGCTATCATCCGCGACCGTGCCTGCAGTACTACATTCATCGCTGCCTGGGCCCGTGCGTTGAAGGTCTCACGACTCCTGACATCTATGCCGAAGCTGTTCGTGATGTGCGCTTGATGCTGGAAGGCCATGCCGATGAGTTGGAGAAGTCTCTGGAACAGAGAATGCAGGCCGCCGCCGCGAACGAGCAATTTGAACTGGCCGGCCGTTATCGCGACCTGGTGATTACGCTGCATCAACTGCAGGAGAAACAGCGCATCGCTGCTGCATCGGACGATGATGCCGACGTCTTCGGATTTCATTATGAAAAAGGAATGCTGGCGGCGAATCTGTTTCACATTCGCAACGGCCGCATTGTCGATCGCCGCGAATTCTTTTGGGAGGACTTGCCGGAGTTTCCTGAGGCCCAGGTTCCCACCGTCACGGATGGCGAAGCAGACACAACGAGCGACGAGCCGGCTAATGCCAATTCTGGTGATCCTGCGTCGGCCGAAACATTTGCTCCCGCGGTATTTTTTTCCGCGTTACTGAAGCAGCTTTATATCGACCAGCAATATGTTCCGCGAAATGTTTACGTGCCCGTCGACTTTGCAGATCGCGCGCCGCTAGCGGAATTGCTCTGCGAGCACACTGGGCACAAAGTTGAAATCGCGGTACCGCAGCGCGGTGAGAAGCGTTCCCTGCTGGATCTTGCCGGTCAGAATGCCAAGCAATCGTACGATCAACGCTTCCGAGTGCTGCAGCCCAGCATTCGCGTAATTCAGGAGACGCTGCAGGATGCCCTCAACCTGCCTGCGCTTCCGGAGCGTATTGAGTGTTTCGATATTTCCCATATTCAAGGGGCGGAGACCGTGGCTTCCATGGTGGTGTGGGAAAAGGGCGCGATGAACAAGTCGGAATATCGCAAGTTTCAGGTCAAGTCGGTCGAGGGCGTCGACGATTTTGCCAGCATGCGGGAGGTCGTCACCCGGCGATATCGTCGCCTGCAAGAAGAACATCGACCCATGCCCAGTCTGATTTTGATTGACGGAGGATTAGGCCAATTGCACGCGGCCGCAGCGGCGCTGGAGGAGTTGAGCTTTACCAGCCAGCCATTGGCAGCCATCGCGAAGCGCGAAGAAGTGATTTACGTCTATGGCCAGGAGGACGATCCGGTCGTGCTCGATCGTCACTCTCCCGTGTTGCACCTGGTGCAGCGCATCCGCGATGAATCGCATCGATTTGCCGTTACCTATCACCGCAAGCGACGAGAGATGCGCGATCGCGACTCCGATCTGCTGCGCATTCCCGGCGTGGGCGCACAAACACGAAACCGCCTCATCACTCATTTCGGCAGCCTGCGGGCCATCCAGTCCGCGTCTCTTGAAGCGCTGCAGTCGGTTGTGTCGCGCAAAGTTGCGGAAGCTATCTGTGCCCATTTCCAGACCTCAGTTTCCGCTAGCGAGCCGCCGGAACTGCGCTGAAGCTTGCATCCCGTCGTCTTGCAGCGGATGTGATTTCACTCCGCTGGAACTTTTCTGCTCCCCCTCCGTATTCAGAATTGTTCGCTGTTGCAGCGAAACCATGCTCTACTATTTCACTCGGAGAGCCGATGAAATTTCAAACAGCCAATGCAGAATCCTGGAAGCCCGTCATTCATCTTGCTCTTGCATTTGCGGCGATCAAGTTCGCGGTAGAGTTCATCGGAAATCTGCTGTCGCAGCATTTTGGCTATGGAATTTTTCGCGACGAAATGTACTACATCGTCTGCGGCAGGCATCTTGCCTGGGGCTATGTCGATCAGGCACCCATGGTTGCGTTGCAGGCCCGCGTCGCTGAACTGCTGTTTGGCTTCCACCATCTGGCGCTTTTTCGCAGCTTCTCGGCGCTCGCCGGCGCGGCCAAAGTTTTCCTGACAGGAATTTTGGCGTGGCAATTAGGCGGCCGGCGGATCGCTCAGGTGATGGCGATGATCGCGGTCCTGACTGCGCCTGTTTACCTGGCGATCGACAGCTTTCTCTCCATGAATTCGTTCGAGCCGGTCTTCTGGATGGGATGCATGGTCGTGGTGCTTCTCCTGGTCGCCGGAAACAGTCCGAAATGGTGGGTCGCGTTCGGCATCCTTGGCGGGCATGGGCTTGTTGAACAAGCCCTCCATGGCATTTTTCCTGGTCGCGCTGCTGATTGGACTTCTGCTGACGCCTGAACGGCGGATTCTCTGGAGCCGATGGACACTGGCGGCGATCGGGCTCATTGTGCTGATCTCGTTGCCATACTTGTTGTGGCAGATTCATCATCAGTGGCCGACATTGGTATGGCTGAACAACGTGAATCACAGTCACAAGAATGTAAAGCTGGGGCCTTTTGCGTTCATCGGCGCTCAGATGATGATGCTGAACCCGATCAGCATTTTTCTTTTGCTGCCGGGATTGGTTTGGTTGTTCGTCGGAAAGACCGCGCGCGGATTCCGCTGGATTGGCCTGATGTATATTGTGTTGCTGGCGATCATGATCCACCTGTTTGCCAAGGATTACTACGTAGCGCCGGTTTATCCGGCCCTATTCGCGGCGGGTGCGACTGGCCTGGCAAAACCTCTTTTCCGCTTCTCGAAAAACCGCCTGGCTGCTGCCCGCCTGGTGCAGGGTGATGGTCATCGTTGGCCTGATCACGCTACCCATGGGAATCCCCGTGATGCCGCCGTACACATGGATTCGCTACACGCATGCGCTTCACCTGACAAGCCAGAGCACAGAGACCGCGAAGACAGGTCCCCTGCCTCAGTTCTATGCGGACAGATTTGGTTGGCACGATCTGGTAGCCGAAGTCGCGCGGATTTATAACTCGCTGGCACCTGCCGATCGAGCCAAAGCTGGAATCTTTTGCAATAACTATGGCGAGGCCGGCGCGATCGATTTGTTCGGGCCGAAATATGGTTTGCCGCAGGCAATCAGCGGCCACCAGAATTATTATTTCTGGGGCCCGCGTGGCTACACCGGCGATCTATTAATTGTCGTTGGTGAACGCAAATCTGATGTGGAGAAGTACTGCGATTCTGTGCAGCAGGTTGGAGCGACCGACAATCCATTGGCCATGCCGTTTGAGAACGGACCGATCTATCTCTGCCGCGGCGGAAAGGGTTCCCTCTCCGCCTTTTGGCCGAACGTTAAGAACTGGTACTAATCGAGCGCCGACAATTTATGTTGCGATTTACCAGATACGAACACGAGCCGGAGGAGCCAGGTACAGTGTCTGTCCTGGCTTCACATCGAAGGCGGCATACCAGGCGTCAATATTTCGCACTGTAGCCGCACGATATTCTGCCGGTGCATGCGGATCCGTCATCACTTGGCGGCGCAGCGCAGCCGACCGAGTCTTCGATCCCCAGTTCTGGCCGAACGCGATGAAGAACTGCTGATCGCCGGAAAAACCATCTTGTTCCGGCGCAGTTTTACCGCCGAGCGAAGCGTGGTAGCCGTCGTACGCGGCAGAAATTCCCGCGACATCCGCAATGTCTTCCGCCAGAGTCTGCTTGCCATTCACGTGCAGATCAGGGAATGGCATATAGGTGTCGTACTGCGCGGCCAGCTTGGCTGTGGCTGCGTCGAAATGCGCCAGGTCGGATGGTGTCCACCAGTCGCGCAGACGGCCTGTAGCGTCGAACGTGCTGCCTTCAGTGTCGAAGGTATGACTGATTTCATGTCCGATGACCGACCCGATCGCTCCATAGTTCACTGCCGCGGGAGCTTTCGCATCGAAGAAGGGCGGCTGCAGAATGGCCGCAGGAAAGTTGAGCGCGTCCTGCAAGGGCAGATTCACCGCGTTAACCGTTTGCGGCGTCATCGACCATTCTTTGCGATCGACCGTTTTGCCCAGCCGATCGATTTGTTGTTGGTAGTAAAAAGTCCCGGCGCGCCAGACGTTGCCGAAAATATCATCCGGCTTCACTTCGTAGCCATCATAGCTATGCCAGGTTTCCGGATAGCCGACGCCGACATATAACGCGTTCAGCTTGGCCTCAGCCTCTGCTTTGGTGGCTGGAGCCATCCAGGTGAGCGCTTCGATGCGCACACGGTAGGCCGCGATGATGTTGGCCACCATAGCCTCCGCCGCCGCCTTCGCTTCCGGCGAGAAGTAGCGTTGCGCGTAGATCTTTCCGACCGCATCGCCCAGCAGACCGTCGACGACGAAAACTCCACGTTGCGCGCGCGGGCGCTGTTGCGGCACGCCGACCAAAGTCTTCCCAAAGAAATCGAAACGCTCATCCGCAAGCGCTTTCGGCAGCACGCCCGCATACTGTTCAATAAAGTGATAGGCCAGCCAGTCTTTCCACGTATCCACTGGCGTCGACGCCACCAGCGCCGCTTCACCTGTAAACGCACTCGGTTGCCAGACGATGAAACTATCCTGATCCGCCAGCTTTGCTGCACGGAAATATTCTGTCCAATCCAGTCCAGGCGCCTTGGCGGCGAACTCAGAACGCTTCCAGGTATTGTCTGCCTTGTGGATGTCTTCATCGTCGGCCAGACTGGTGTGGGTTTGCGCGATCGCTTTTTCCAGAGCAATCACTCGCGTGGCGCGCGCATCTGCGTCGTCGAATCCGGCAAGCCGAAACATCGCAGCCACATGGGTCTGATATTTCGCCTGAATCTCCTTCATGTGAGCGCTATCGCCCAGGTAATACTCGCGATCAGGCAGCTCAAGTCCACCTTGAAGCAGATACGCATGGTAGTGTTCAGGATCGTGAAAACCGGGCGCAACCCACAATCCAAATAGATTTTCCGTATGAAAGTTGGTGTTGTTGAGCGGATCCACATCCGCCCGCAGGCTTTCGCCAAGGGCGCGTGCCAAGTCGCGCTGGTTGTGGATCGCGGCGATGGCGGCCAGTTGCGAATGCAAGGGTGTTAGCCCTTTCGCCTCGATCGCGGACTCGTCCATATAGGAGTTGTACAGATCGGCGATTTTGCGCGCCTCCGAACCAGCCGGCGCGTTGGCCTTTGCGGATTCCTGGATCAGCGCCGCAGTATTCTTGTTGGCCGTATCATCCAGCGTGGAGAAAACACCGATGCCAGCGCGGTCTGCTGGGATCGCGGTCCGCTTGATCCAGTCGCCGTTGGCATACATGTAGAAGTTATCTCCCGGCGTGACCGACCGGTCCATGTTGGCGACGTTTATTCCATGCGTTGCCGGCTTCGACGCATTCTCCGCGGTCTGTGCGTGGAGGACCGACAACGACGGCGCAAGAACTACACAGGCCGAAGCGATAAAAATGGAATGGATGGACGGACGAAATCGCATGCTAGTGCTCTCCTTGAGTCCTGCCTAGGTTGCCCTCAAACGCTAAGAGATACGGCCGTTGATTGGGCACCGATCAGGGTAGCACGAACGAAATTGCCGGGAGCCGCGGGCAGTTGCGACGACCCCGGAGCTACACTGAAGACTCAGGCTCAACGAATTCCGTCGACCGATGACGAGGACCTAGACAATCAACGTGCGCATCCTGACACGCTACATTCTCGGCGAGGTTCTCTCCCACACCCTGGTGGGCATCGGGCTATTTACGTTTGTGCTTTTCATGCCCCAGCTCGTCCAGATTCTGGAGCTTGTGGTACAGGACGGTGCCTCTCCGATGAGTGTTTTGAAATTGGTGCTGTTTACGCTGCCCAATTCATTAACAGTCACCATCCCGATGGCGCTGCTTGTTGGCGTGCTGCTTGGACTCAGTCGATTGGCTGCCGACAGCGAAGTAACGGCGATGCGGGCCTGCGGCTTCGGTGTGTTTCAGTTCGTTCGCATTGTCGCCATCGTTGGCGTGGCTGCGTGGTTTCTGGGATTGTTCAATTCGCTATACCTTGCACCCAAAGCAACCACCGCGATGTTGAGGGTGGAAAACTCACTGCGAGATTCGCAGGCGACATTTCAAGTGCAGCCGCGAGTATTTTATGAAGATTTCCGGAATTCGATTCTGTACGTACAGAACGTCACCATCGGTCGTCACGCTTCCGTTTGGACGCATGTCTTCTTGGCGGATATCAGCGATCCTCGCTCCCCGAAAATTACGTTAGCCGAGCAGGCCACAGTGGTCGGCGGCCAGCACCATGATTTGCGCATGCGCCTGCGCGACGGCGAGCAGCATGAAATGCCTCAGAACGACCCTGGAGCTTACAGCATCTCCACCTTCGCGCAGACGGACCTCCCAATCCAGATCAACGGCGGACAGGAAACCACCCGCATCGGCCACAGCGATGTGCCCATTCTGGCAATGACGAATCGCCAATTGTATGACCGCGCACACGCCGCGAACGGCCGCTGGTACCAGATTGAACTGCAAAAGCGCTATGCCTATCCCACCGCCTGCATGGTGCTGATGCTGGTCGGCATTCCGCTGGGATTATCGTCGCGGCGCGGCGGCAAGAGCATGGGCTTCGTGCTGACGATTTTTCTCGTCTTCGTCTACTACTTCCTTTCCTCCACCGGAATGGCGCTGGCGAAACAACAAAAGATTCCCGTCATGCTCGGAGTATGGGGAGCCAACCTGTTGTTCGGAATGGCTGGCATGTTGCTCCTGTATCAAATGTCGCGTGGGACAGTTCGATTCCCCATGCCGCGACTGGGCGAAAAGGCGCGAAAGTTCTTTCGCCGAGGAGCGGAGCCATCTCCAGCAGCCGTGTTTGACGCTCTGCCGCGAGGCACGCTGTATGAGGGATTCCCGCTGATTCTGGACGATTATGTTCTGCGCTCGTTTGTCGGCAGCTTTCTATTGGTGGAGATCAGTTTCGTAATGCTCTCGCTGATTTTCTCGTTGTTTGAACTGCTCAGCGATATCATCCGCAATCACGCCGCTCTGGAAACTGTCGGCGAATATCTACTGAACCTGACGCCAAGCATGATCTACACCATCACGCCTCTCAGCGTGCTGATCGCCGTCCTGGTAACGATCGGGACCCTGAATCGGTCGAGCGAATTGACTGCGATGAAGGCCACGGGCATCAGCCTCTATCGCGCTGTGGTGCCGATTTTCATGATCGCCGCCATTCTTTCTGTCGTGATGTTTACCTTCGACCAGTTCTACCTGCCAAACGCCAACCGCAAACAAGAGGCACTGCGCAGCGAAATCAAAGGCAAGCCGCCCCGTACGTTTCTGCGTCCAGACCGCGAATGGGTGTTTGGTAGAACCAAGCCGAACGAGGGCTCGCGAATTTTTTATTACGAATATTTCGATTCTGCCAACAATCGCTTCGCCAACCTGACGGTGCTGGAGTTTCAGCCCAACAGCTTTGTGCTCGCGGGACGTATTTTTGCATCCGACGTTGTCTGGGATCCACAGCAGCGTGAATGGACTTTTGAAGATGGATGGGAACGAACTTTCCAGGGTGGCACAATTTCCTCCTATCGCAAGTTCAACAGCGAAGTGTTTCCAAACATCACGGAACCGCCGGGCTACTTTAAGAAAGAGGATCTCCAGTCCTCCGAGATGACATTTTCAGAACTCGCCCACTACATCCACGACCTTAGCCAGAGCGGCTTCGACACCCTTCCTTTGCGGGTGCAGCTCGATAAGAAAATCGCCTACCCGCTTGTGACCCTGGTGATGGCAATCCTTGCAGTTCCCTTTTCGCTCGCGATGGGAAGACGCGGCTCGTTGACGGGGGTCGCAGGGGCGATCATCGTAGCCATTGCGTACTGGATCGCTGCAGGACTGTTTGAAGCCATGGGCAACGTCAACACGCTTCCGGCGGTTCTGGCGGCCTGGTCGCCTGATTTGCTGTTTGGACTGGTAGGCGGATATTTACTGCTGCGGACGCCGACGTAAATCTCATAGCCGGCCGAAACAATCTTCAATTCCTGCAACTATCCTTCTTGAATACAATCAAATGTGAGAAGGAAACCCTTTTGACTCTGCTAGAAAATCTGCGCCCGCTGTTTCCGTACATGCGACGCTACCGCCGCGGATTTCTGCTGGGCGGCATTCTTCGCAGTTTGCAGCAATGCCATCTGGGTCATGTTTCCCGAGGTCATTCGTCGCGCCATCGACGACATGACCAAGCATCTGAGTTACCGCGGCATTCTTTTCTACGCAGGAATTCTTGTCGCCGTGGCCCTGTCGAAGGGCGTCTTCCTCTTCTTGACCCGATGGGTCCTGATTGGCCTGTCGCGCGACATTGAGTACGACTTGCGCAATGATTTGTTCCGTGTGCTGGAACGACAGGCGCCTTCATACTTTCAAGAGAATCGCACCGGCGACATCATGGCGCGCGCGACGAATGATCTGAACGCGGTCCGAATGCTGCTCGGTCCTGCCATCATGTACAGCGCGAATACTATTTTGTTCACAATCGGCGCGCTCATTTTCATGGTTCGCATCAGCCCGTGGCTGACGCTGTTGGCATTTGTGCCGCTGCCTGCGGCCAGCATTCTGGTCCAATATTTTGGTCGCAAGATTCATGAGCGCTTTGAGCGCATCCAGGCCATGTACTCCGACATTTCTGCGCAAGTGCAGGAGAATGTTGCCGGGGCTCGACTGGTGCGTGCGTTTGCGCAGGAAGGTGCGGAGGTTTCGGCCTTTGAGCGGGCCAATGCGGAGTATGTTCGTCGCGCACTGCTTCTAGTTCGCCTGATGGGAATGTTGTGGCCCACGCTGGAGTTCATGCTCGGTCTCTCTCTCGTCGTTGTGCTGCTGGTGGGAGGGCATGAAGTCGTTGACGCGAAAATTTCCGTGGGAGCGTTCGTTGCATTCACCACTTATATGGTCATGTTGACTTGGCCGGTGATCGCTCTTGGATGGGTGGTCAATCTGGTGCAGCGCGGCACGGCATCTGTCACCCGCATCCACGAGATTCTGATCGCAGAACCGTCGATTTCCGACGCAACATTGCCCGCGACCGGAGCCGTCACAACAGAGATTCGAGGGTGATATTGAATTTCGCAATCTCAGCTTCACGTACGACAACTCCACGGCACCGGTGCTGCGGGATATCAATCTGCGGATTCCGGCAGGCAGCAGCTTCGCGATCGTCGGCCCAACAGGATCAGGCAAAACCACCCTCGTCCGCCTGATTCCGCGGCTTCTCGAAGCGCAACGAGGCACGCTGCTTGTTGATGGTCGTTCGGTCATGGATTATCCGCTGCAAAAACTGCGCGAAGCCATCGGCTTTGTACCGCAGGAAACTTTTCTGTTCAGCGAATCGATCCGCGAAAATGTCGCCTTTGGCGCTCCCGCTGCAACCGAGCAGGACATTCTTGATGCGGCCGCTACGGCTCATATCCGCGATGAAATTCTTGAGTTTCCCAAGGGGTTCGATACTCTCGTCGGCGAACGCGGCATCACGCTTTCCGGCGGCCAGAAGCAGCGCACCGCTATTGCCCGCGCGCTGGTGCGCGATCCGCGCATCTTAATCCTGGATGATGCGCTATCGAGTGTGGACACATTCACTGAAGAGAGAATTCTGCAGCGGCTGGCGGAAGCCATGCGCGGTCGCACCACGATTTTTATTTCGCATCGCGTTTCAACCGTGCGCCACGCCGACCAGATTGCTGTATTGGTCGATGGTTCGATTGTCGAGCTCGGCACGCATGACGAACTGGTCGCCCGCAACGGCTACTATACCCAGCTGCACGAAAAACAAATGCTGGAAGAAGAACTCTCCGTCGTCAGTTAAATAAGCTCCTACTGAATCGCGCCGCAGTTTTAGTCGCATGCGCGGCTTTTCAGCCTGTTTCAAACGCCCACTGTTTCCAGTTGTCGTCGGAGATCATCCGGCTGATGACAGTGAGCAAAAGCAGTTTCGCGTGAGATACGATTCGCCCGAACAAGCTCGCCTAACGATTGATCCATCGTCATCATGCCCTCACCGCGAGCGATCATAATTTGCGAGCGAATCTGGTGGTCGTGACCCTGCCGGATAAGGTTGCGCATGGCGAAGTTCGCCATCATCACCTCGGTCGCGGGATAGCGGCCAGTACCATCCGATGCCGGGACAAGTTGTTGCGCGACGATCGCCAGCAAAGCCAACGAAAGTTGCTGTCGGATTTGCTGCTGGTGTCCCGTCGGGAAACACGTCGAGAATGCGGCTGATGGTTTGGGCAGTGTCATTCGTGTGCAGTGAAGAAAGCACCAGGTGCCCGGTTTCCGCAGCTGTCAACGCGGCCGACATCGTTTCTGCGTCGCGAATTTCTCCAATCAAAATCACGTCTGGGTTTTGCCGCAAAACCGACCGCACCGCTTCCGCAAATCCCAGAGCGTCGGCACCCACTTCGACCTGCTCCACAATGGAACTGCGGTTGGGATGTTCATACTCGATGGGATCCTCAATGGTGATGATGTGGTCGCGGCGTCGAGCGTTGATCAGATCAATCAGTGCAGCGAGTGAGGAAGTCTTTCCGCAACCCGTCGGGCCCGTGAAGAGAACAAAACCCTGGCGGCGCTCAGCAAGCGAAGACAAAATCCCTGGAAGATGAAGCGAATCGAGCGAAGGAATTTGCGCCGGAAGCAGGCGGATCGCGGCTGCCAAGACTGCCCCGCTGATAGTGAACATTGGCGCGGAATCGGCCGATATTGGGACGCATGAAACAGAAATCGACAGAGCGATTCCTCTCAAGTTCCTGCGCCAGCGTGCCGGTCAAAAGAGGCTGCAGATAGCTGCGCACCTCATCGGACGAAGTAAGGGCGTTGCTGGCTGTCGCCAAAGCTCCGTTAATGCGGAAGGCGATGGGCGAGTTGGCAACCAGCAGCAGATCGGATGCTTGCCGCTGAGCGGCGAGTGAGAGAAGCTGATCGAGATCGCGCGGACTTGTGCCGGTTTTCTCACCGACGCGGGGCGCACGGGCGACGGAACGGTTCAACTCCTCGACCAGACGGGCGAGTTCGCTATCGTTGGCGGACATGCAACCTAGTATGACTGAGAATCGCGGCGCAATAAAGTCGTCGCCCGTGTGCCGTGCTCAACTAAATCCTCAAACAAAGCGGAACAGTATGCCCTAGCCCTTTTCCGTCACGCCCATGGCTTTCACAATGACTCGCTTGCGCCGCTGTCCGTCAAACTCCGCATAGAAGACGCGCTGCCATCGACCTAGATCGAGCTTTCCATTGGTGATGGGCAAAGTTGTCTCATGATGCAGCAACAGTGACTTCAGGTGCGCATCCCCGTTATCTTCTCCGGTCTGATGATGGCGATAATCCGGACCGACGGGCGCCAGCTTGTCGAGCCATTCCATGATGTCCTCGATGAGCCCCTCTTCCAGATCGTTCACGTACACCGCGGCTGTAATGTGCATCGGCGACACGAAGCATAACCCATCCTGGATTCCACTGCGACGAACAATCTCTTCCACCTGCGGTGTGATGTGGACAATTTCACGCCGCTGCGGCGTCTGCATATTCAGATATTCCGTATGAACCTTCATGAGACATAGGATACTGAGGAGAGCTGGAACGCTGCCAGCACGTGGAAAACTCCATGAGCCGCCATCATCACAAATCGTCGGAAGCGTCTACGGGATCACAGTCCGAATTGCAACTGCGCAAGATGTACGCGGCGTTGCTCGAGGCCTACGGGACACGCAAATGGTGGCCCGCCGAGACCGCATTTGAGGTCGTCCTGGGTGCGTTCTTAACGCAGGCGACGGCGTGGCGCAGCGTCGAGCGCTCGATAGCGAACCTGCGCGAAGCAGGCATGCTCAGCATCGAAGGCATTCGCGAAATCTCAGAAGGAAAACTGCGCGAGCTGATTCGACCCTCAGGTTTTGTTCAGCGAAAGGCAGCGTCAATCAAAGGCTTTGTGCAATTTCTGGATGAACAGTACGGCGGGTCGCTGGAACAGATGGCAGAAACGCCCACCGCTGAACTGCGCACACAATTGCTGGTGCTGCCTGGGGTCGGCCCAGAAACAGCCGACGCCATTTTGCTGTACGCGCTCGAACATCCGGTATTTGTTGTCGATGAGTATCTACGGCGTGTCGTCACACGGCATGAACTGCTTCCCGCGAATGCGCGCTATGCGGACCTACAAGCCTTGGGGGATGGTGCGATCGCCAGTTCTACGCGCGAAGAAACGGCACGCCATGCCAACGAGCTGCACGCGCTGATTGTAGAAGTGGGCAAGCGCCATTGCGGCACCACGCCGCGCTGCGAAGGATGCCCATTGCAGCCGTTCCTACCGAACGCGAACTCGAAGCCGCTATACTGAAGCTTCTGGCTGGAAGCATTTGCGGCTGAATTCAATCCCCCCTCTGAAAGGAAACTCGTATGAAAAGATTCTCCATGTTCGGCGCACTCGCGATCGCAGCCATGATGTCCGCCGGCATTGCCAGTGCTCAGACTACGACGCTAACAGGAATTGTCAGCGATCAGATGTGCGGTGCGCATCACATGATGGCCGGCGCCAGCGCACAGAAATGCACCCGCGAATGCGTCGGCATGGGATCGCCTTACGCGCTCGTTGTCGGAGACAAGGTGTATACGCTGCAAGCCAACCCGGAGGTCAAGAAGGAACTGTATGCGCTTGCCGGCGAGGCGGCGGTCGTAAAAGGCACTGTTTCAGGCATGACGGTGCAGGTCGCCACCGTGGCCCCTGGCAAATAAATATTCTCCGCGCTGTCTGCGCGACCCACCTCGCTCGAACGTTCGCTAACGGATCGATTCCAACGATGCCACTTCTACTGCACGTCGCGACCACAAATCCCGGAAAACTTCGTGACTTCGAAGTAGCCGCCAAGCCACATGCGCGTGATGTTTCGTTTGCCCGACTCCCCGGAATGGAGCGCGTCGATCCGCCGGCCGAAGACGGAGCCACATTCGAAGAGAATGCTCGCATCAAGGCGATCGAATACAGCCGTCATGCGCCGGACGCGATTGTGCTTGCTGACGACTCGGGCTTGGAGGTAGATGCGTTGCATGGTGCGCCGGGTGTACGTTCCGCACGGTACGCGGCGGATGCAGGCTTTGATCCCGAGCCAATCCATCCAACTGACAATGACACGCGTAACAATGCGTTCCTGTTGGAAAATATGCGAGGAGTTCCACCACTACGGCGAACTGGCCGGTACCGTTGCGTGCTGGCGGCGGCTCGCGACGGAGAATGCATTGCGGTCGCCCATGGCACCGTCGAAGGCGCCATTCTGGAAACTCCGCGCGGCAGCGGAGGATTTGGCTACGACCCTCTCTTCTACGTGCCGGAATTACATCAGACCATGGCGGAGATCAGTCTTGAAGAGAAATACAAAATCAGCCATCGCGGACATGCATTGCGACGATTGCTGACGCAACTCATTCCGAGCCAGCGCGAAGCGAAAAATCTATAAGCTGCGTCGAAGCTAACTCTTCGCGATCAGCTCAGCCACTGGAGCGATATCGACCTCGACATCTTCACGCTTTCTCATGCTGGCGCAGAGGTAGTCGCGATTCATGGTGGCGATCACGTCCAGTCGAATTTCCTTCGGACATACACCTGTGCACTCGCCAATGCTGGTGCAATTGCCGAAGGCTTCCGCGTTCATTTGCGCAACCATGCGCAGGGCGCGACGATCACGCTCCGGACCGCCCTGGGGAAGAATTCCGAGGTGAGCAATCTTTGCTCCGGTAAACAGCGCAGCCGAAGCATTCGGGCAGGCCGCCACGCAGGCGCCGCAGCCAATGCAGGAGGCAGCGTCCATCGCTTGATCCGCCGTCTCCTTGCCAACCAGCAGAGTGTTGCCATCGGGCGCGTGACCTGTAGAAACGGAAATGTAACCACCGGCCTCAATAATGTGATCGAAGGCGCGGCGCTCGACCACCAGGTCTTTGATCAGTGGAAACGCCAGCGCACGCCAGGGCTCGATCACCAACTCGTCGCCGTCTTTAAAGTGCCGCATGGTCAACTGGCATACCGTGGTTGCGCGCTCCGGACCGTGGGCCACGCCGTTGATCATGAAGCCGCAGGAACCGCAGATGCCTTCTCGACAGTCATGTTCAAACGCCACCGGCTCTTCGCCGCGCTCGATCAAGGATTCATTCAGCACGTCGAGACATTCCAGCATCGACATTTCCGGATCGACATTGTCGACCGCGTAGGTAATGAACTTGCCCTTCTCTTTACAGTTCTTCTGCCGCCAGATTTTCAATGTCAGTTTCATTACTTGTAGCTCCTCTGGCTCGGATGAACGTAATGGAACTCGAGCGGTTCCTTATTCAGTTCAGGGGGCGCCTCAGGGCCGCGATAGCCCCACGCAGCAACATAGGAATAGTGCTCATCATCGCGCTGAGCTTCGCCATCCGGCGTTTGATATTCCTCGCGGAAGTGGCCGCCGCAAGACTCGTTCCGATCACGGGCATCGATGCACATCAATTCCGCCAGCTCAAAGAAATCGGCCACTCGGCCCGCCTTCTCGAGACTCTGATTCAGATCATCGCCGCTGCCGGGAACGGTGACGTTCTGCCAATATTCCTGACGCAGCGCGCGAATTTTTCCAATTGCAGTTTCAAGCCCCTCTGCCGTGCGGGCCATGCCACAGTAGTCCCACACGATTTTGCCAAGTTCGCGATGGAAAGAATCCACCGTGCGATTCCCTTTGATCGCAAGCAGCTGGTCGATCTTTTGCCGGGCCTCGCTTAGCGCGCTCTGCACTTCAGGGCGGGAATCGTCGACTTTGGCGAACTTGTTTGTCGCCAGATAATTTCCTACGGTGTACGGAATGATGAAGTAGCCGTCGGAAAGTCCCTGCATCAGCGCACTGGCACCCAGGCGGTTGGCGCCGTGATCGGAAAAATTCGCTTCGCCCAGCACGAACAATCCCGGAATCGTGCTCTGCAGTTGATAATCCACCCAGAGCCCACCCATGGTGTAGTGGATCGCCGGGTAGATGCGCATCGGCACCTTATATGGATTTTCGTCCGTGATGCGCTCGTACATATCGAACAAGTTTCCGTAGCGCTCACGAATTGTCTTTTCGCCCAGGCGCGTAATGGCCTCGGAGAAATCCAGATAAACGCCCAGGCCCGTCTTCCCTACTCCGCGCCCTTCATCGCAAACTGCTTTGGCGTTGCGCGAAGCTACATCGCGCGGAACCAGGTTTCCAAAGCTGGGATAGCGACGCTCAAGATAATAATCGCGTTCCGCTTCCGGGATTTCGTTCGGCGGCCGTTTGTCGCCTTTCGTTTTCGGCACCCAGATGCGACCGTCATTGCGAAGTGACTCGCTCATCAGCGTCAACTTCGACTGATACTCGCCGGAGACTGGAATGCAGGTGGGATGAATCTGCGTGAAGCACGGATTGGCGAACAGCGCGCCACGCTTGTGAGCACGCCAGATGGCGGTTACGTTGGAACCCTTCGCATTCGTCGACAAGTAGTAGACGTTGCCGTAGCCGCCAGTCGCCAGGATCACCGCATCTGCAAGGTGGACGTCAAAATTTCCGGTGACCAGGTTGCGAGTGACAATTCCCCTCGCCTGGCCATCGATCACTATCAGGTCCAGCATCTCGGTGCGCGGAATCATGGTCACGGTCCCGGCATGAACCTGCCGTTCCAGCGCTTGATATGCACCGAGAAGAAGTTGCTGCCCAGTCTGGCCGCGCGCATAGAAAGTACGCGATACCTGCGCGCCGCCGAAGGAGCGATTGGTCAGCGTCCCACCGTACTCACGGGCAAAGGGAACACCCTGGGCGACACACTGATCAATGATGTGATTGCTGATTTCCGCGAGTCGATAAATATTGGCTTCGCGTGCGCGAAAATCTCCGCCCTTCACTGTGTCATAGAAAAGCCGGTGAATGCTCTCGCCATCGTTAGGATAATTCTTAGCGGCGTTGATGCCACCCTGCGCGGCGATGGAGTGCGCGCGACGGGGTGAATCCTGGAAGCAAAAACATTTAACGTTATAGCCCAGTTCCCCGAGAGAGGCGGCGGCGGAAGCTCCCGCCAGGCCGGAACCAACCACAATCAGGGAGTGCTTACGCTTGTTGGCAGGATTGACCAGCTTCATGTCGAAGCGAGCCTTGGCCCATTGCTGTTCAATCGGACCGGAAGGGATTCTTGCGTCGAGTGTCATGTTATCTCACGAGTCCAAGCAGAATGCTAATCGGGATCGATATGTATCCCAGGACGATCAGAGTTGCAATCAAGAGCGCAGCACGTTTCAGGGTCTGCGTGTGACGAGGATGGGCGATTCCAACCGACTGAAACATGCTCCAAATGCCATGGCGCAGATGGAAACCCAGCAGCGTAATCGCAAAAATGTACCACGCCGAAACCCACCAGACCTGAAAGCCCGACACCAGGTTGTGGTAGACATCGCCTTCAATAAACTGCGCCTCGGGATGGATGTATCCGGCGGTGAACTGCAGCAGATGAAAGATGATGAAGGCCAGAACGATGGGGCCGCTCCAATACATGGTGCGCGACGCATACGAAGAATTGATCGCCTCTTTGCGGGAGTAGCCGATCGGGCGCGCCTTCTTGTTTCGCAGCGCGAGCTGCACCGTTGCGGTAATGTGCAGAATGATTGCGATGATCAAAGTGATCCGGACAATCCATAGGACTTCGCCAATGCTGTGCAGAAAGTGGCCGTAAGCGTTGATTTTTTCTGGCCCTTCAAACACCTGCAGATTACCCAGCAGATGGCCGATCACAAACAGAAACATCATGGCGCCTGTAACAGCCATGACCACTTTCTTTCCGTTGGTGGATTGCCAGAATGTGACCGCACGATTTCTGCGCGGGCGAACTTCTGCGCTCATCGTTGCGCTCATGAAATTTTTCCAACCTTGTCAAAGTAATTCATGAATCTCCAGACCTTGCGTTTGGTTGAGGATTCTTGATCCCGTTCTATCCTGATGCTCGAGACGATGGATTCGATGCGCATGCTGCGCTACCAATATCCGTCATAGGCACACGGCACTCCACGCGGTGTCGCGTAGAAATCGCCACGCAACTGGCAGGGATAGACACGGAAGAGTCAACTTCTATTATTGGAGCGTGATGGGGCCAGCGTCAAGGAACGCTGTCGTTTTGGCGCATCTTCCACCAACCCAAAGTTCTACTGGAGAAATTCATCGCCAGTCCGGCGGTAGAGGGACCTGCAAGCCACGTTGAAATGGGAAGTCTCGCATTGTCTCTCAATTGCTTAAGAGGCCAATGCGAGACTGGGGGAGGGCTATCTTGCGATTACCCTTGTGCGACACCGTTCTACCTGCGTACTGCCATTTAGAAAACCGAAGGTTTAAACGGGACCAATGTTGCTGAACTCACCCGAGTCATCCTTCTGTTGTCGATCTCTTCCGCGTTCCGCTGCCTTATCGGCTTCTCGTTCGACTCGACGATGCGATTGTGCAGCGTCATTGGCTGCCGACTCAGGATCGTTTTTCCCTGCTGCCGGAGTGTCCTTATTCAATTCACGAAGATCTGTCATGATTCCACCTTCCTGCTAAGTAGAAGATGAAATCACGGTATTCCGGGTTGTCCTTACTTTGTCGGCACTCGAAGATACGGGGCCAATTCTCTGCGGCGTAATTCCGTTCCTCTCATCTCGAATCGCCTACCGCTATTCGAAGACGCCCTTACTGACATTGCGTAAAACTCATGGCGGAAGTCATCGCGGTTTCGCCCGAGCCGACCGATACCGGGCCATTCGCCGCTCGGAGGCTCCCTGCCGGGCAAGCAGCCGCGCTGCCTGTGCCGGGAATTGCAGCGACCGACTCTGCCGTGTATGCAGCAGTGGTTCCCTGCTGCTTGAACTGTGCTGTTTGCTCTGAGCAGGCGACCACGTTCGGGGTTGAAGTGGGCACTTGCATAGCGAACGGTGCGCAATCCGCACCACCGGCGCAACTCGATCCATTCGTCGTCAGCATGGCCTCGTTGTATGGGCTCTGGCTGGGCAACAACGGCACGGTGATTGTGGTACCGTTCGTCGCAATCTGCTGCAGCGCATCTGCCTGGACGGCCAACGACACGCCGAGCGGACCCGTACCCTGGGTCGTGATCAGCCCTTCGAGAGTGCCCTGCTGCGATCCTGGCACCAGCGGAATTTTGCCCGCCAATTGGCCCGACTGAATTCCTGTTTCCACGCCAGCGGAATAGGAAACGCTTGCTCCATCCACGCCTACCGCGACCAGATCATAGGTTCCTTGCGGCACCGGGCACAAGACGAAAGAGCCGTCGCTGCCTGCCGCGGTACGCATCAGGATTCTGTCAATGCCCGTCGTCGCATCTTTTTGTTCCAATGCCACCACTACGTTGCCGCCGGACAGCGGTTGTCCCGTTTTAGAGCTGACAACCGTGCCGCTGATGGTGCTCCCATTCGATGGGATCAACCCGGCATGGGCAATTGGGTTGAACTCATACTGACCATCGGCAGTCGCCAGGATGGAAGAACACACGTCGAAATTCAAATCGATATACGGCTGATCGCCGGCGTTGAAGGCGATGCTGCCGTTGACAATATGGTTCGCCGCCAGCCCGATTCCCTGACTCGCAGCTGCGGGAAGTACCAAATCATGCAGGCTGTTGTCGGTCCTTACCAGGCAATTGGCGTACGAGGCGCCGCACGCATTGTTTGAAACCCTTGAAGCCTGCGAATCCGGCGCGAGAAAGATGCGTACCTGCTGGTAATTTCCAGCCGTCACTTCTTGCCCCACACCGAGCGAAGCCAGGAAGCAGTGACTGTTAGCCTGACCCATCAGATCCACCTGTTGTGGAGCAGCGGAGAGACCGGGCGTCAAGTCAACAAAGCTTGGATCGTTCGCGGGAGCATCTGCGTTGGTGCTCGCCTGCACGTCCGCGATCGTGATGTAGACATGGGTGAACGGTCCGCCAGAGGCCTTGCACGCGGCCGGATCACTCAGCACAATGGTCACTGCAGCGCCGTTAGTAACCGGAGGAGTAACTGGTTCGGTAACAGGCGAAGTAACCGGTGTCGGCGGGGAGGTGAGGGTGGAACCAGCGTTCGAGGGTGCACCGCCAGCACATCCGAAGGAGACCAGGCAAAGCAACGTGACTACGCACACGGTGGGGATCCAGGGGCGCATTGACTCTCCGATTCGTTTGTAAAACTTACATATCAAGTTGGTTGTGTCTGTGATAATGCACGCAGGGTGCCACAACCTTGGGTGTTGATCCCTTTTGCAATGTGGAAAATGGTTTCATTCCGTAAACTACTCGCAACGTGTGGCGGCTTCCAGTCCATTGGTTACTTTTACGTTACCAAAGTGAAACTTTTTCCCATTTTGGGAATTTAACGGCGCCGCAAAACGTGCCGCATTGGGTACTTTTTACACGCCGAGACGGTGACGCCTGGACAATTAGCTTCGGTCCAACTTCGCTTGAACACGCGCGCCAGGGAGTACTCGCATGCAATTGATCTTCAATATCTCTCGAACAACGCGCGATCAGGGCCAGCTTCACATGTCTGTGCCAACCGTTACAATACGGAGTGATGGTCAGTTCAAGATATCGATTCCCTCTGCTCTACCCAATCGTGCTTTTCAGTTTTGTCGCCTGCGGGCAGATGTACGCCGCTCCTCGAATCGGCAATTCCGATGCGCCGCAACAACAGCAAACCGGCGCGCAGCCATCGAACGATTCTGCCGCTCCCGCGCAGCAGTCCGCTCCAGCGGCCACGGATTCGCTTCCTGACGATCCTGCAACCACGGCTCACATTGAAGCGCCCATTGCTCCCGATGGTCCAACCGCGGTGCTGGATACCTCGATGGGCAGAATGACGTGCGGACTGTACGCCAAAGAAGCGCCTGTGGCGGTGGCAAATTTTATTGGCCTGGCTACGGGCACCAAGGAATTCAAGGATCCCGTCACCCACAAAGACGTGCGCGGCACTCCCTTCTACAACGGCACCACGTTTCATCGAGTAATTCCGGGATTCATGGTTCAAGGCGGAGATCCTACGGGCACGGGAACGGGAGATGCCGGCTATTTTTTCAACGACGAGGTCGATCCAAACCTGACGTTTAACGTGGCGGGCCGGCTGGCAATGGCCAATTCCGGTCCGAATACCAACGGCTCTCAGTTCTTCATCACGGTCGGTCCACAACCCAGTCTCGATCAGCATTACACCATCTTCGGGCAGTGCGATCCTGCCAGTGTTCTGGTCGCAGAATCGATCACGCAGGTGCCGCGCGACTCGCAGGATAAGCCAATTGAGCCGGTGTATCTGACCAAGGTGACGATTGTGCAGCCGGGCCAACCGATGCCGCCCGCTCCAGCACCATCGACGCCTCCAGCCGCTGCAACCGCACCAACGCAGGCGCCGAGCCAACCTTGATGGTCCATCAACGGAAGTCTCAACCAATAGAAACCGTCGCAGTATTGTTCGAAATGATTTCTACCTTTCAAGAGGAGTTCGCCAATCATGACTGAAACACCCGGAACTTACGCCGTCTTCCAGACATCCCAGGGCAAGATCGTATGCCGCCTTCATGAAAAAGAAGCGCCGAAAACAGTAGCCAACTTTATCGATCTCGCCGAAGGCAATCGCGAGTGGACGCATCCGACGAACAACAAAAAATCGAAAGATAAGTTATTCGATGGGACGATTTTTCACCGCGTCATTCCGAAATTCATGATTCAGGGCGGCGATCCAGCCGGCACCGGCTTCGGCGGCCCAGGGTACAAGTTTGAAGATGAGACCAAGGGCTCTCCGCATGGCTTTACCAAGCCGGGCAAGTTGGCTATGGCAAACTCTGGCCCTAACACCAACGGCTCACAGTTTTTTATTACCGTGGCTGCGACTCCGTGGCTGACGGGAAATCACACGATTTTCGGTGAAGTCATCGAGGGGCAGGACATTGTGGACAAAATTTCTGAAGTGGATCGCGACCGCTCCGACAAGCCACGCACTCCCGTGGTCCTTGAAAGTGTCACCATCGAGCACGTCGCGTAGATCTGTCTCGTCATTCGATCCTCCCTGAATCCTTTTCACATTCCCATCGATCTAAGTTGTGAGGAAAGGGTTTCAGGGGGAAGAGATGAGCGAGAACAAAAAGGTTGCACTAATTACCGGCGCCAACAAGGGCATTGGATTTGAAACCGCACGGCAGCTGGGAAAGCTGGGTATCACAGTCGTTGTGGGTTCCCGCGACGCATCCAGAGGCGAGGCCGCGGCGGCGAAGCTTCGAGCAGAAGGCATCGACGCGCAACCGTTGAAGCTGGACGTGACTGAGGCGAAAGACCGCGATGCGGCCGTCAAATTTCTTCAGGAGAAATTTGGCAAACTCGATATTCTGGTCAACAATGCCGGCATTGCGGAAGAAGGCGGATGGGGCAAGAATACAACCAGCAGCACCTCGGAAAAGACGCTGGAAAAGACCTTCGAGACCAATTTATTTGCTCCTGTCGCGTTGACTCAGGCGCTGCTGCCTTTGATTCGCAAAAGCTCAGCAGGACGCATCGTCAATCTCTCCAGCATTCTGGCTTCAAACACTTTGCACAGCGATCCCAAGTCTCCCATCTACAACAGCAAAGCCTTCGCGTACGACGCATCCAAGTCGGCGCTGAATGCGTTTACGATTCATCTGGCGCACGAGTTGCGCGATACCAATATCAAAGTCAATTCGGCGCACCCAGGATGGGTGAAAACGGATATGGGCACCGATGCTGCGCCGATGGAAATTGTGGATGGTGCAAAGACTTCGGTTGCGTTAGCCACGCTGGCGCAAGACGGACCGAACGGCGCCTTCATTCACATGGGAAAACCGTTGCCGTGGTAGTTTGCTGAACACTCGACAAATATTCCGAAAGAAAAAGGCCCGCGCGATGCGGGCCTCTTCTTTTCAGCGGAAAGAAATTCTAGACGCCGATCACAGCGCAAAGTTCCTTTACGGAATTTGCACTCTTCTGCAGTCCAGCCTGCTCTTCATCAGTCAATTTAATTTGAATGATCTCTTCCAGACCGCGCGCGCCCAACTTGCATGGCACGCCGATGAACAGGCCGTTTATTCCATATTCACCTTCAAGGTAAGCGGCACACGGCAGAATCTTCTTCTTATCCTTCAGGATCGCCTCCACCATTTCGACGGCGGCCGAGGACGGCGCATAGAAGGCGCTTCCAGTCTTGAGGTGCTTCACGATCTCAGCACCACCATCGCGGGTGCGCTGAATCAGCCGCTCAATCGTGGCCGCATCCATCAGCTCGGTAATCGGAATTCCTGCAACCGTGGAATAGCGCGCCAGCGGCACCATGGTGTCGCCATGGCCTCCCAGCACAAACGCGGTTACATTTTCCACGCTCACCTTCAACTCGTCCGCGATAAAGGTGCGGAATCGGGCCGAATCCAGGACGCCGGCCATCCCAATCACTCGCTCGCGATTAAACTTGGATAGCTTGTAGGCGGCCTGCGCCATCGCATCCAGGGGATTGGAAACGATAATAAGAAAGCAATCTGGCGACGCCGCTACCACTTTGCTGACAACATCCGACATGATTTTGAAGTTGGTGTGCAGCAGATCATCGCGGCTCATGCCGGGCTTGCGCGGAATGCCTGCCGTGATGACAACCACATCGGAGTTCGCGGTCGCCGCGTAATCATTCGAGCCAATGGCGTGAACATCCAACTTTTCAATCGGCATGGCTGACATCAAATCGAGTGCCTTCCCTTGCGGGACGCCTTCCACCACGTCGACCAAAACAATATCAGCCAACTCCTTCGACGCGATCCAATGCGCGGTTGTGGCTCCCACGTTGCCCGCGCCTACAATTGAAACTTTCTTCCGCATATTTCTCCTTTACAAAATTCTCTTCAACGGCAATCAGCGAGTCATCGCGACCGCGTCCATGTTGTCAATCATTCGAGTTGCAAATTCGCTGGTTCCTACCTTGGTGGCTCCCTGCATCTGCCGCTCAAAATCGTAGGTCACAAATTTCTGCTGAATCGTCCGCTCCATGGAGTTTTCGATCAACCGAGCCGCCTCAGTCCAGCCGATGAAATCAAACAGCATCACGCCTGATAGCATCACAGAGCCGGGATTGATCACATCCTTGTCCGCGTACTTCGGCGCCGTGCCATGGGTCGCTTCAAACACAGCATAGCCATCGCCGACATTCGCGCCCGGTGCGATTCCCAGGCCACCAACCTGCGCTGCGCATGCGTCGGAAATGTAATCGCCGTTCAAATTCGGAGTCGCCAGCACGCTGTATTCATCAGGGCGAACGATCACCTGCTGAAAGATGGAATCGGCAATGCGGTCGTTGACCAGCAGCTTCTTCTTCCACTTTCCTTGCCCATGACTTGCTCCGATGCTGTCGATCACCTGCTTCACTTCCGCATAGACTTCATCGCGGAACTTTTGCGGAGCATGCTCCAGGCCCGGCTCAATCATGGCAGCGTTCTGTTCGACCGTCAGGCCCGGCTTCGATTCCAGGTTGCCGAGAATCCAGCTCTCGCGCTCGGTCACAATCGAATCCCGGAATTCATCAACCGCGACTTCGTAACCCCACTCGCGAAACGCGCCTTCGGTAAATTTCTGGATATTCCCCTTGTGCATCAGGGTGACGGACTTGCGCTGATGTTTCAGCGCGAACGCGATGGCCACTCGCACCAATCGTTTCGTTCCTGTAATTGAAATTGGCTTGATTCCGATGCCAGAGTCTTCGCGAATCTTTTTCTTGGTGCCTGCCAGCATGGTGTTATTCAGGAAATCCAGAACCTTTTTCGCTTCGGGAGTTCCCTCTTTGAATTCGATGCCCGCGTAAACATCTTCCGTGTTCTCGCGGAAGATCACGATGTCGAGCTTTTCGGGATGCTTCACCGGGCTGGGAACTCCCTGGTAGTAGCGCACCGGGCGAATGCAGGAATATAAATCCAGCAACTGCCGCAACGTGACATTCAGCGAGCGAATGCCGCCACCAACAGGCGTAGTCAGCGGTCCCTTAATTGAAACCCGCAAATCGCGCGCGGCTTGAACGGTATCGTCTGGAAGCCAATTTTGAAAACGTGCGAAGGCCTTTTCACCGGCAAAAATCTCGAACCACTTGACGGCGCGTTTGCCACCGTAAGCTTTGGCAACAGCGGCATCAAAAACACGTTGCGATGCGCGCCAAATATCGCGACCTGTTCCGTCGCCTTCAATGTAAGGAATGATGGGATTGTCGGGTACTTGATACGTTCCGTTGGAATATTCAATCGGCTTGCCATCTTTGGGCAGCTCGACGCCACT
The DNA here is from genome assembly GCA_963774515.1 of uncultured Acidobacteriota bacterium. Lineage (GTDB taxonomy): Bacteria > Acidobacteriota > Terriglobia > Terriglobales > Acidobacteriaceae > JAKAAZ01. Next base: position 441,964 of record CAVZFK010000010.1, read on the forward strand.
ATAACTTGCCTGCATTGCCTGCAATCTCCAATTTTTGAATCGGATTGTCCTTGAACAGGCTACCACTCCATCTCTGCTGCCGCTACGTTACGAGGAGTGACAAACTCGGAGCATTTTGATCGGCGAATGCTCAAATACTGCGGTCGCGCTACACGACATTCACAAACTGATCTAGGATGGAAGATGTGCCAGCATTCAACCGACGCACGCTTCGCCAACACACTTCTTCCCCCTCCTTCGGTTTCAATCTTCGCCTCGGAGCATCGATTGCGGCGTTGCTGATGGCGTGTTTCAGCCCGCTTTGCCAGGCGCAATATGGCGGAGCGCGCAACCCCTCCATGGGAACGGCGTCGAGTGGTTTGCCCACCTATTTGAAACATGCCGGCATCGCGCAAAATCTAAATCGCAAATTGCCCCTGAGTGCGGCCTATGTCGACTCCACTGGAATGCCTGTCACACTGGGGAAGTATTTCGGCAATCGACCTGTCGTTTTGGCGGAAGTGTATTTCAGTTGCGGCATGTTATGCCCGCAGGTGATGCACGGCGCTGCCGATGCGTTGAAACAAACTGGCTTCAAGGCCGGCAAAGATTACGAGGTTGTGATCGCCAGTTTTGATCCCAGAGACACGGCGCAGCAGGCTGCGAGTGAGAAGCAATTATTCCTCAGCTGGCTCGGAGATCCGTCGGCGGCTTCCGGCGTGCACTTTCTCACCGGCCAACAGCCGTCAATCGACGCGTTGAGTTCCGCGACTGGTTTTCATTACGTAAGTGTGCCCGGCCCAGATGGAAAGATGGATCAGTTCGCCCACTCCAGCGTGATTATGGTTGCGACCCCGGATGGTCGGCTTTCAAAATATTTTTCTGGCATTCAATATGAGCCTCGCGATCTGCGCCTGGCGATGGTGGATGCTTCAAACCATAAGATTGGAAGCGCAGCGGATTTGTTTCTGCTTTATTGCTGCAGCTACAACCCTTCATCCGGACGCTATACGGTCTCTATCTTGCGTGTACTGGGCTTCGCCGCATGCTTCACGATTCTGATCATTTTGGCCATGCTCTATCTGCTGACGCGCAAGCCGACGGGAAGAAAATTTCCTCCATCGTCGCCCACTGCCGCCTAGACATCAGTCGGAAGGTCACACTTTTTGCACATCAATGTTGAGCCAAGATGCTGCTTGCGTCCCTCTTCTTCGATCACCCACGGCCGCATTGTCCATGGCGGACGATGACGCACATGCTGCGCATGGCCGCAGGCTAAGTCCGCAACCCAGTCATCATGTTCGTCCTGATGAAACCCGACAATCGCCGACAGTTTTCCCTGCGCCATGGAACCAGAGTAGTCCTGTCAAGCTCCGCCTGAAGAAGGCGAGCAAGGCATAATGAAGAAGTTCTCTGCCTCGGCACCTCCACAGTGACCCACGTTTTTGATGTCATCATTCTCGGCGCTGGCGCGGCTGGCTTGATGTGTGCCATCGAGGCCGGAAAACACGGTAAGCGGGTTGCCGTGCTGGACCACGCGGACAAAATCGGAAAAAAGATTCTCATCTCCGGCGGCGGACGCTGCAACTTCACCAACATTCATTGCAGCCCAGAAAACTTTATTTCCGCGAACCCACATTTCTGCAAGTCCGCGCTGGCCCGCTACACGCCGCAGGATTTTGTTGCGCTAGTCGAGAAACATCGGATTCCTTACCACGAGAAGACGCTAGGCCAACTCTTCTGCGATCGCTCAGCGCGCGACATCATCGCTTTACTGGAGCAAGAATGCAGTGACGCCGGCGTGCAGATTTTCCTGAACGCATGTGTCGATAAGGTAATCCACTCAAACGGCTTTGAAGTCCGCACGCAAGACACCATCTTTTCCTGCAGTGCCCTCGTGGTCGCGACCGGTGGGCTTTCGATTCCGAAAATGGGCGCGACTCCTTTCGGATATCGGTTGGCCGAACAATTTGGAATCGCCATTCAACCGTGTCGGCCTGCACTGGTGCCGCTTCTATTTTCAAGCCACGATCTGGCCGACTATGCCGATCTTGCGGGAGTTGCAGTGCCAGTATTGACGCGTTGCGGGGAGCAGCAGTTTCGAGAAAATATGCTATTCACTCATCGCGGCCTGAGCGGCCCAGCGATCCTGCAGATTTCCTCGTATTGGAAACCGGGCGAGGCACTGGAAATCGATCTTGCTCCCGATACTGAATGGACGAATCCATGGCGCGATCCGAGCCTCCCGCGAAACTTGGAGACCGCGAAGAAATTGTTGCGTGCCATACTTCCCCATCGTCTCGCGGATCGATGGCTGGCGTTGCATCCCCCACAGGAATGGACCAACCATTCACTCAACGAGTGGGAACGTGAGCTGCATCACTGGACCGTTGTGCCCGCAGGCACGGAAGGATACGCAAAAGCCGAAGTGACTGCCGGCGGCATCGATACGAACGAGCTTTCCGCAAAGACGATGGAATCTCGAAAAGTGCCGGGCCTGTTTTTTATTGGCGAGGTGGTCGACGTCACCGGTCATCTGGGTGGCTTCAATTTTCAGTGGGCATGGGCATCTGGCTTTTGCGCGGGACAAGCGCTTGCCACGTGAACCTTTGGGATATACACCAACCACGTCCGGTGAAGCACAATCTAATTTAAAATAGAAACAATTGTCTCGTTGGCGGGTTTGCATCGTGGGCGGCTGCTTCGCTCGAATGCGAGTTGTCTACGTGAACGTTTCGCTTGAGATCCAATCGGCGCGGATCCCTCCGCCGATTTTGCCGGGAATGACCTGGACTTGGCCGATGGCGGCCACACTTTTTCGCAAGATAGAGGTTCGGTTTGGCTCAGATTTGTCGGTTGACGGCTGCTTCATTGGCCGTAGTCGTTTTTTTGGCTGTCCCCAGGGCACGATCCCAATCGGCGGATGCTTCCCTGACCCTGCCCGACAATCCATCCCCGCATTTGCAGTCAAGCGATTCGCAAAATAATTCACAGCCGCCCGCAAACAGCACTGCGCCCCAGGGTCAAAGCAGCTCGGCGCAAGCCGCACCAACAGCGCCACCGCAGACCGCTGCCGAGCAATTAAAGCTGCAAGAAAAGCAGCGAATCATGGGTGTGATGGCGACCTTTAACACCACGCAAAATCAGAACGCGCTTCCGCTCAGTCCTCGCCAGAAATTTCAGCTTTTTTTTAAGAGTGTGACTGACCCGTGGCCTTTCGCATTGACGGCGGTTGTGGCCGGCATTAGCCAGGCCAATGACAGCTTTTCGGAATATGGCCAGGGTATGCAGGGCTACGCTAAGCGATACGGCGCATCGTATACGGACTATTTCACCGGTAACCTGTTCGGAAATGCCGTGCTGCCGAGTCTTCTGCATGAAGATCCACGCTACTATCAGCGAGGTCACGGCAAGTTCCTTACCCGTGCACTATGGGCAGCTGGGAGCACGGGGTGGTGCAAACGCGACGACGGCACCTGGGGCCCGAACTATTCCAACGTCCTCGGGAACCTGATCGGAGCCTCCTTCTCCAACTTTTACTATCCTGCCGATGATCGAACCGTTGGGGGCACTGTCGAGCGTGGCTTGACGGTAACCGTGGAAGGAGCCGTAGGCGCCGAACTGATCGAATTCTGGCCCGATATTGCTCGCCACTATAAGAACAAGAAGGCGAAGAAACTTGCCCGCCAGGCGGCTCAGAACCCTCAGGACGTGTCACAGCCAACTCCAGCGAACCCAGCCCCGCCGACGCCAAGCAGCCATTAAGGCCGGCCATCTCTCGCTCGCTTACAAGCAGTGTTGGCCCGAGTGGCACCGCGTTTTTCATTTGCATAGGGGTCCGCAGGTACACTGAGATAGATTTCCTTTATTCTTCAAATAGCTATTTTTTATGCTGACTCGACTGCCCCGATTGCAACAGCCCCAGATTTGAACTAAAACCATGGATTTTGAGCAACTCAAAGCGTTTGTCGAGGTCGCACGCAATGCCAGTTTTTCGCGCGCGGCGGAGAGGCTGTTTCGCACCCAGCCGGCAATCTCTGCACAGATTCGTGCACTGGAAGAAGATATTGGCGCCAGATTGTTTGATCGCACCGGAGGCCGCGTCACGCTGACAGGTGGCGGCAGACTTTTCCTGGAGTATGCGGAAGAGACCTTGCAGGCGCGCCGCAACATTGTTCGTGCGCTGGCAGAAATGGCTCGCACGCCTCGCGGCCAACTCGTCGTCAGCGCCAATGAGGCTACCTGCCTCTACATCCTGCCGCAGGTGTTCGCCCAATTCAAAGGAAAATATCCACGGGTGTCCGTTTCCATTGCGCGCCACGAGCGCTCTCGAACGTTGGAAGCCGTATTGTCGCAGGAAGTCGATTTCGGCGTGACGACCCAACCGGTCAACGATCCTCGCCTGACCATCGTGCCCGTTCATAAGGATGAGATGGTTGTCATCACCGCGACGGGTCATCCGCTGACGAGCAAATCCACTACCAAGCTGGCGGCCGTAGCGGCATATCCTCTGATCCTGCCAAAGCAGGGTCGCACTCGCGATGCCATTGACCAGATGTTTGCCAATGGGCAACTCAAGCCGGAGATTTCCATGGAGCTGGAATCGAACGAGCTGATCAAGCGCTTCGCTGCTGCCGGCGTCGGCGTTGGGTTCCAGGCCCGCTCCAACACGGTGACGGAGTTTGCCGCGGGACTGCTGGGCGTCGTCGAATTGGAAGATGTTCGCATTGCGCGCGACCTGGTACTGATCTATCGCAAAGACAAATCACTCAGCCGCGCCGCCCAAGCGTTCATTGAGATTATGCATGGCAGTGTGGGCCTGCCGCGCAACGCTGCTGTCAGCTAAGTAAAATCTGGCGGACTGATGCGAGCATTATCGCAGCGCCGACAAATTGCCACACGCTACAATTTCATTGAATGCTGTCTTCTTCTTCCCTGCTCCATCTCGCGTGGCTCTGTTTCGCTGCTTTCGTTGCAGGGGGCATCAACGCGATTGCCGGCGGCGGATCTTTACTATCGTTTCCTGCGCTGCTGCAAGTTGGCGTTCTTCCGGTGCATGCCAACGCAACCAACACAGTGGCCTTGCTGCCCGGGCAAATCACTTCAGCCGCAGCCTATCGACGGGAGTTGCGACGGTACCACTCCATGCTGCCACCCCTGCTGATCGCAGCGTTTATCGGCGGCTTGCTCGGAGCTCGCCTTCTGCTCGCAACACGGCAGCAAACTTTTCTGCGCATGGTGCCATGGTTACTGCTGACCGCGACGTTGCTGTTTGCCTTGGGGCCTGCGCTGCAACAGCGCCTGTTTCAAAGCAAACATTCCACTCACTCGAGCGGGCTGCGCCCGGTGGCGCGCGTCCTGTTGCCGATCGGAATTTTCGCCATCTCGCTCTACGTCGGTTTTTTCGGTGCGGGCGCGGGTCTGCTGATAATGGCGACACTGAGTTTTGCCGGCATTGACAGCGTCCACGAAATCAATGCACTGAAAACCATCATCACCAGCACTTCGAATACGATTGCGGCTGCCACGTTCATTTTTTATGGGGCGGTTCTCTGGCGCTACGGCGCCGCAATGATGGTTGCGGGCAGCATCGGCGGATATCTGACCGCCCGCCTGGCAACCAAACACAAGCCGCGTGGCATTCGTGCGCTGGTTGTCACCTTGGGCTGCATCGTGACCATCTACTTTTTCTATAAACTTTACTGACGATCCAACAGGTGTAGAACAAAAGTATGAGCCACGAAGGCATCCGCATTCTTCCAGAAGATGTCGCGCGTAAAGCCGCCGGCCCAGAGAAAGAATTTTCACGCGACGCCATCGATCCCCGGCATGTCCGCGTCAACCAGACGGACGGCACCGGCGTCGAGATTGCATGGAAAGATGGCCACACCAGCCACTGGACATTTGCGTGGCTGCGTGCCGCGTGCCCATGCGCGACATGCGTGGAAGAACGCGAGGCCGAAGGGCGAGCACCGGGCGAGCAGAAGCCTGAGCCAAAAACAGCGTTGCCGATTTTCAAACCCGCGGTTCGACCGAACAAAGTCAACGCGGTGGGACGATATGCAATCAGCTTTGATTGGAACGATGGCCACACCAGCGGCATTTATTCCTGGCATTACCTGCGTTCGGTGTGCAATTGTGACGCATGCCACTCTAGCCTCACCGAGGAACCGGACGCTCCGCCCGCAACAGTTTGAAGACATCCGCCACATCGGCCGCTCGCATGGCATGCCTGCGATGATGTGTTTGTAGAAAGCCTTCTTCTACCGCGCGATCCAGCATGGCAAATAGTGGCTGCCAATAATCGGCAGCATCCAGCAGAATGATGGGTTTCTCGTGAATTGCCAGGCTAGCCCAGCCTAGAACTTCACACAGTTCATCCAGCGTGCCATAGCCTCCGGGCATCGCAACAAAGGCATCCGCCAGCTCCGCCATCATGTGTTTGCGCTCATGCATAGTGCGGACAACGTGCAACTCGGTTAGGCCGCGATGCGCCACCTCGCGATCCGCGAGTTGCTGCGGAATGATTCCGATCACTTCACCGCCGGCGGCGAGTACTGCATCGGCGATCACACCCATCAGTCCGACATGCGCGCCCCCATAGACAAGGCGAAAATCGGCCTCCCCCATCGCGGTGCCTAATTCGTTCGCAATACTTCGATACTCCGAACGCGCGCCGATGGCAGACCCACAATAAACACAAATTGTTTTTGATTTCGACATTCCAGCATCAGGATATCGCGACGCGGATCGACCGCACCACGCGATACACTGAAGATGGCGCAGCGAATGAATCAAAGTCGCGCGCTCAACCGCAGGAGTCTTCCCTTTCGTGTCCCGATTGCTTGAACATATGAATCCGCAGCAGCGCGCGGCCATCGAGAATGTCGATGGCCCACTGTTGATCCTCGCCGGCGCGGGGTCGGGAAAAACCCGGGTGATCACGCATCGCATCGCCTATCTGATTGAAGAACGTGGTGTGCCTGCGGATTCCATCCTTGCCGTCACTTTCACGAACAAGGCAGCTAAGGAAATGTCGGAGCGCGTCGAGCGCCTGATGGATCATCGCAGCCTGGCTCGGCCATTGCTGGCGACCTTTCACTCCTTCTGCGTGCGAGTTTTGCGCCGCGATATTGAGGCTTTGCGCATTGGCGACAAGGGTCGCACCAAAGACTTTGTCATCTATGACGAAACCGAACAGCAAAGCCTGATGAAGCAGCTGATGCGGCGCCTCGGAGTCGAAGATAAGCAGTTTACTCCGCGCATCGTGCTCTCGCGCATCTCCTGGGCGAAGAACCACATGCTCGCCCCGCAGGAGATTTACCTGCAATCTTCCGATCCAAAGTCGGAGCGGATTGCGCATCTCTACGACCTGTACAACAAGGAACTGGAGCGGGCCAACGCACTCGACTTCGATGATTTGCTGCTGGAGGCCGTTCGTCTTCTACGCGCGGTTCCAGCCGTCCGCAGTTATTACAATCGCCGCTTCCGCTACGTGCTGATTGATGAATACCAGGATACGAACCGTCCGCAATACGAACTAATGAAGATGCTGGCCGGCGAGGAACAGAATATCTGCGTCGTCGGTGACGAGGATCAGAGCATCTATTCCTGGCGCGGCGCGGACATTCGCAACATTCTCGACTTTGAAAAGGATTTTCCGCGCGCCAAAATTATTCGCCTGGAACAGAACTACCGTTCCACGCAGGTAATTCTGGAGGCGGCAGGCGCAGTTGTCTCGAACAACCTGCAGCGCAAAGGAAAAACGCTGTGGACGTCGCGCGATGGCGGCGCGCAGGTGGGCTACTACGAAGCGCTGGACGGCGAGGGTGAAGCGCTCTTCATCGCCGATCACATCCAGAAATATATTCGCCAAACGGGAACCGAAGCCGAACCACCTCGCATCGCCGTGCTCTATCGCACCAACTCGCAATCGCGGCTGGTGGAAGAAGCGCTGCGGCGATACGGCATCCAGTACACCATGGTGGGCGGGTTTTCGTTCTACGACCGCGCGGAAATCAAGGACATGCTGAGCTATCTGAAGCTGGTGCTGAATCCCAGCGACTCGATTGCACTGCAGCGATCCATTAATACACCGCCCCGTGGCATCGGCAAGACTACTCTCGACACCATTGAGCGCCTGGCTCTGGAAACCGGCATCAGCACCTGGGACGCAATCCGCGAAACGATCGTGCAGCGACTGGTATCCGCGCGGGCAATCGCGGCGCTGGAAAATTTCCGCGGAATTATTGAAGACGCGCGCGCCATGCTGGCTCCAAATTTTGCGGACAAGTTGAGCCTGGATGTCGCGGCTTCTGCCGAGAGTTCGGAAGTCGCAGATGAAACCGCGGTCCCCGACGACGATGCCATCAGTTTTGACTTTGGAATGACCGATGCCGAAATTGCCGAAGAGGGTAGAGTTCGCGAAGAGGGATTAGCCGAAACATTCGATCCAGCGGAATTTTCTCCTTTCGCAGCGACGCGGCCAAATGAGACGGCGCAAAAGCTGTCGCCCCATGAACGCAAATCCTATGATGGCCACACTCCTCCGTCCGAAGAAAATGCATTTCGCAAGCCGGGAGATGCGGCCACCCTGCCGGAGCTGATCAAGTTTCTAATCGATCGCAGCGGCTATATCAAAGTTCTCGAAGACGAAGCCACGCCGGAGTCGCAATCACGAATTGAAAACTTGCGCGAACTTGTAAATGCCGCGCAGGATGCTCACGAACGTGGTGAAACGCTGACCGAGTTCCTCGACCACGCAGCCCTGGTCAGTGATACCGATAAGTACGATCCCGAATCGCGTGTCACGCTGATGACGCTGCACGCGGCTAAAGGTCTGGAGTTTCCGCTCGTCTTCTCTGGCGGGCATGGAAGAGGGCCTGTTTCCGCACTCACGCACGATCAACGATGGCGAGGGGCTGGAAGAAGAGCGGCGTCTTTGCTATGTCGGCATGACCCGCGCCATGGATGCATTGCTGGTGACCCGCGCGCGCTTTCGTCGACGCTACGGTAACGATTCTCCGGAGTTTTCTACTCCCTCGCGCTTTCTGGCAGAAATTCCTGGCCACTTGATCGAGGATCTCAGCGCGCCCGTGCCCGCCAATACTTGGGGAGGATACGCTGCGCAATCCACGCGACCCTATCCTCATCGCAACGCACGCGATACCGATGGCGATCAGCATTGGAGCTATGAAGACGAAGATCAGCGGCCGCAAAATTTCGCTGCCAACGCAACGGCTGGGCAAAGGAAAACTTCCGGCAGTCCGGCGGGCGGCTCGATCGACAACATCGCACAGTTTTTTTCATCCCGTGGTCAGAAGTTTCCGCGTCCGCAAGTCCCAGTGGCCGAGCCATCCGGTAAAACGGGTTTTCGCAGTGGCCAGCGTGTTCGACACCCGAAATACGGAGAAGGAGTTGTCTTCAAGCGCGAAGGTGACGGGGAAAATGCAAAGATTACGGTACAATTTCCTCGGTTCGGCATTAAAAAACTTGTGGAGAAGTTCGCCCAGCTGGAGCGGGTCTAAAGCGTCTCCCGGCTCCATTTTCATCCGCACCAACAAATAGATTTGAAGAGAGAGAATTTCTTACCCAATGGCAAATACGAAGACAATCACCGATACAACGGAACGGAAAAAAGTAAAGCGCGCAGCCCGAAAAAAGGCGGCTCCCAAACCAAAGCGCACGGTTCCACGCGGCTCCAACAAGCAAAAGCTGAAGAAGCTTGCCCGTGGAGCGGCCAAGCGGTAAGGCCAACGATATATTTGACATCCTTCTCCGGGACTATCGCTGCTACGGTCCCGGCGATTCCATGATGGATTGAGCGAAATGCAATTTCAGGAGCGAAACCCTGTCAAGACAGATCTTCGCCACAAAATCCATCGACAAACTGATCCGCGAATCTGAGGATCCGGCCCATAGTCTGCGAAAGACTCTGGGCCCGTTGTCGTTGACTGCGCTTGGGATTGGCGCGGTGATCGGCTCCGGCATCTTTACAGTCATCGGCACGGCCATCGCGGGCCAGCGCTTCGACGCTTCCTCCATTCTCAATTCACCGGTGCTGGACTTTCTCATCCACCACACCGCTTCGCTTGGACGGCCCGGCGCTGGGCCTGCGCTGGCGGTTTCGTTGGTGCTGGTCGCCATCGTTTGCGCTTTTACCGGCCTCTGTTATGCCGAACTGGCCTCCATGATCCCCATCGCCGGCAGCGCTTATACCTACACCTACGTCACCATGGGCGAACTGGTGGCGTGGATTATCGGCTGGGATTTGATCCTGGAATACGCCTTCTCCAACATGGCCGTCAGCGTTGGTTTCGCGGCGCACGTTGTTGCACTGATGGATTGGTTCGGAATTCATCCAGCTCTGCGCTGGATCTCACCAGCCTTCCTTCCCAGCGGTCTCCAGGATTTGAGCGGGCACGTCCTCTATCCTCCCGGTTGGCATTTCGGCTTCAATGTGCCGGCGTTTCTGATCGTCATGTTGTTGACGGTGGTTCTGGTCCGTGGCATTCGCGAGTCGGCAGAAACCAACAACATTATGGTGCTGCTCAAAATTGGCGCCGTACTTTTGTTCGTAATCTTCGGTGCGCAGTTCATTCACACCTCCAACTGGCATCCGTTTTATCCCAACGGATGGTCGGGAGTGTTGACGGGCGGCTCGATCATTTTCTTCACTTATATTGGCTTTGACTCCATCTCGACGGCTGCTGAAGAATGTAAGAATCCGCAGCGCGACGTTCCTATCGGTATCATCGCGACGCTGGTCGTGGCCACAATTCTCTACGTTGGCGTATCCCTTGTGCTGACCGGCCTGGTCCGCTGGCAATTGTTGATGGAAGATGCGGCGCCTGTCGTAAATACCCTTCGCCGGCTGTATCTTCAAAACCACAACTCGACACTGCATTGGGTGCAGTTGGTGGTGCTGTTCGGCGCCCTTCTGGGAATGATCTCTTCCATCCTGGTCTTTCAGATTGGGCAGGCACGTGTCTGGTTTGCCATGTCACGCGACGGGCTTCTGCCTTCCCTGTTCAGCAGGGTGCATCCTCGATTCCGCACGCCCTCAGCCGCCACATGGATTGCCGGAGTTTTTGTCGGCGTTCCCGCCGGGTTGCTCGATATCGGCACCTTCGCTGACCTGTCCAATATCGGAACACTGTTCGCGTTCGTTCTGGTCTCCGCGGGCGTCATCATTCTGCGCTACAAGGAGCCTGATCGTCACCGCGCCTTCCGCTGTCCCGGTGGCTCTGTGATCCCGCTGCTCAGCGTGTTTTTCTGTCTACTGCTGATGCTGGGATTGCCCATGCTTACCTGGGTGAGTTTCTTTATCTGGCTGGCGATCGGCTTGCTGATCTACTTCTTTTATAGCCGTCATCGCAGCGAATTTTCTTCGAGCAAGCGACTCAATTCCTGATGTCAGCTAAGGCCAAATCCGTCCAGCCGTTTGATACGCACTCCTGGATTCGCCACCTCCCAAAGGCGGAGCTGCATTTGCACCTGGAAGGAACCATCACCCCGGAAACTCTGGTTGAGCTAAGCCGTCTCAATGATGCTGAGCCGCTGACGCTGGATGCCGCTCGGGCCCTCTACCAGTACAAAGATTTCACTCACTTCATGCTGGCCTTCAAGGCCATTACAGAGCGGCTTCGCACTCCGGCCGATTACGAGCTGATCACCTATCGTATGATCCAGGCGCTCGCCAGCCAGGGAGTGGTGCACGCCGAGGTCTACGTATCGGTTGGCGTGGTTTATTACTGGCGCAGGATCGAATTCGAGCCGTTGTTTGAAGGCATGGAGCGGGGCCGAATTCGCGGTGAGAAGGAGTTCGGCGTATCCGTATATATGGATCTTCGACGCCGTACGTCACTTCGGCCCGGAAGAAGCCGCACGCGTATTCCAAAAAGCGGCGGAATTGAAGCCGCTACACCCTTCCATCGTCGGCATTGGTATTGGCGGGGACGAACGCCGCACCGGAGCCGAGCCGTTTCGAGAACTCTACGCCGAAGCGAAAAGAAATGGCTTGCATTTGACCGCACACGCGGGCGAAACAGTTGGTCCCGAAGGCATCTGGTCGGCCCTCAATATCGGCGCGGAGCGCATCGGTCATGCGCTGTCGGCAGGCCAGGATCCAGAACTGATCGAAGTGCTGGCAACCAAGCAAGTGCCAGTAGAGATTTGCATCAGCAGCAATCTGCGCACGGGATGTTGTGCGCGAATGGAGGATCATCCGGTACGCGAATATTTTGAAGATGGATTGATGGTGACGCTTAATTCGGACGACCCGGCACTGTTTGGCAGCGATCTTTGCGGGGAATATTGCCTGGCGCACACCGAGTTTCACTTGACGCTGGAACATCTGCGCGAACTGGCTGGAAATTCCATCGAGGCAAGTTTTCTGCCTCCGCGAAAAAAACTGGAGTTCCTCCAGCGGGTGGAACAGTATCCTTCGCCAGTGGAAAAATAGAAGTGTCGGCTATCCAACCATTTGCGACGGTGCGGCATACAAATTGACATGTACCAAAGTAAGCACATTTTTTTCGATTCTTAACCCATGAGCACGCTATAGGAACGCTTTTGCGATAAGATTTTGGCATGCGGCGTCTGAGCTTACGACTGATCGGGCAGGAGCAGCCTCAAAGGAAGGTTGGGCCAGAAACAATGATGAAAATGAGTGCTTACATGGCGAAAAAACCCTGGGTTCGCATCATTGGGTGGGCTTCGGTGGCGACCGGGGCGGTAGCTGTTGGCATCTATGTTGGACGGAATCTGCGTGCCCGCTACCTGCTGAATCATCGCACCCCATACGATTTCTATTCCCACGCCGGCGACAACGGCGGCAATGTGGAATACGGCGTGGGAATCTAACGCGCGATACAAAGTTTTGAAAGCAGGGCTTGGATCAATCCAGGCCCTTTTTTCATTGGGCGGACGATTGGGTAACTGCCCTGCCCGTCATCCATTGCCACAGCTTCCTCGGCCAAGCAGGATCCATGCACGGCCTCTCCACCAGCACGTAGGCCAGCAGGCTGACGACCGCAATTGGAATTCCTAATGCGATCACTTGTCCGACGAAATTCAAGAGAAAATCGTGAAATACGATCAGGTGCCGCGTCAGCTTGAAGAACACTCCAATCGTGAAGAAATGCCACAGGTAGATCGAATAGCACATGCCGCCAATGATGGCGATCCAGAAATTGCTAAAGAACTTGCGGAAGATCACTCCCTGGAACGCCGCAATGTAGAGAAGCATGATCAGGAACGGCAAGATCGCATGGAACCAAAGGAAATTCCGCGATACCAGGAAAACGATCGGCCAGCCGATCAGGCTCACAAGGTCCCAGGCCCAGTGGATACTGGCGTGCGGACGGACGATCAGGTACAAGTCCGTCAGCAACATTCCCGCCAAAAAATACTGCATGTAAAAAACGATGGTCAAAGCGGCGACGGTCGCGTTCGCATGCAATAAAAGTTGCAGAATTCCGCAGACTGCGATCAGGACAAGAAAAATTGACCGCCGCATTGTTGCGTTTGAGATTCTGAACAGCAGCGCGATCAGCGGAGCCAAAATATAGAACTGAATCTCGACTTCAAGGCTCCACGTAACGCCGTTGATGACGCTGGGCGTGTGATAGGCCAGGTTGTGCTGATAGAGGATGCTGGCGAGCAGATGAGGAACCATGTAGGCGAGTGCCTGGTGATAATAAAAAAACGCTACCAGAGCACAAAATACCAGGTTCAGAATGTATGGCGGCTCCAGCCGGGTGACGCGGCGCAGAAAATACTTCTTCAGGCTGACCGGCTTGCCGAGGTGCAAGTGTTGCCGCGCAAATCCCATGCCAAGAATAAATCCGCTGATGACAAAGAAAAGCCGAACTCCGCGGTCACCATTGCCAACCGCGGTGCCCAGCCATGCATATCGAGCTTGCAACGCCACGGGGTGACCGGTCTTCACCAGCAACTGCGCGAATATGTGATACAAAACCACCGAACTGATCGCCACAAAGCGCAGCCCGTCAACCTCAGGAATCCAAGAACCGCCCGAGGTAATCCGCCGCAGATGCCAGCGATGCCCCTTGGATTCTGCGAGGGATGTCTGCGGGTCGACGCGCGATGTTGGCTGGGGTGGCATCCGGAAAGTAGAAGCAGATTCCCTTACGATACAACGGCGCGGCCGTCACGGTGACAGCAAAAAGCCCGGATCGCTCCGGGCTTGTTTGCCATTGAGATAACAAAATACCTACGCCTTGCCTGCAAGCTGCCGCAGCACGTACAGCAGAATGCCGCCATGCTGGTAATAGAGAATCTCCTGCGGAGTGTCGATGCGCACGGTCGCAGAGAATTCTTTTTCCTTGCCGTCCGCCGTTTTCGCCTTCACCGTCAGCTTGCGACCGTTGGCGAATTTTGAGTCCAGCATCGCGCGCAACCCGGGAATGTCATACACCTCTTCGCCGGTCAGTCCCACCGACTCGGCGTTATGACCCTCCTCGAATTGAAGCGGAAGAATTCCCATGCCAACCAAGTTGGATCGATGGATTCGCTCGAAGGATTCCGCAATCACCGCCCGCACACCCAGAAGCTTGGGCCCCTTGGCTGCCCAATCGCGGCTCGAGCCGGAACCATACTCCTTGCCTGCGAGGATAATCAGCGGCGTCTTCCGCTCCGCATACTGCACAGAGGCGTCGAAGATGCTCATCTGCTCGCCCTCAGGCAGCAAACGTGTCACGCCGCCTTCAGTTCCCGGCGCCAGTTTGTTGCGCAGACGAACGTTCGCAAATGTGCCGCGGACCATCACCTCATGATTGCCGCGCCGCGATCCGTAGCTATTAAAGTCCGCGGGCTTGACGCCGTGCTCGACCAGATACTTCCCTGCCGGACCATTCAATTTGATCGATCCTGCGGGAGATATGTGATCGGTCGTCACGCTGTCGCCCAGCACTGCCAGAACTCGCGCGCCGTGGATGTCCTCCACCACCGATGGCTTGGCATGCATGCCGTCGAAGTAAGGAGCCTGGCGGATGTAGGTCGAATCCGCTTCCCACCCGTACGTTTTGCCGGTCGGAAACTTCAGCTTTTGCCAGTTGCTGTCGCCCTCGCTCACCGTCGAATACTGTTTGCGGAACATGGTCGAGTCGATGGAAGTAGCAAGTGTGTCCTGAACTTCCTGCTGCGACGGCCAAATGTCCCGCAGGTACACGGGATGGCCATGTTTGTCTTTCCCTAGCGCATCATGGTCGAAATCGTGATCAATGCGTCCGGCCAGCGCATAGGCAACTACCAGCGGAGGCGACATTAAGTAATTTGCGCGAACATCGGAATTGATGCGGCCTTCAAAATTTCGATTGCCGCTCAACACCGATACAGCCACCAAACCATGATCCTCAATGGCTTTGCCTACATCGGAAGGCAGCGGACCGGAGTTGCCGATGCACGTGGTGCAACCGTAACCCACGATGTTGAAGCGCAATTGATCGAGATACTTTGTCAGGCCGGCCTTGTCGTAGTAGTCCGCGACAACTCGTGATCCGGGCGCGAGAGAACTTTTCACCCACGGTGGAACTTTCAACCCTTTTTCAACGGCCTTCTTCGCCAGCAATCCCGCCGCCAGCATCACCGAGGGATTCGATGTATTGGTGCAGCTCGTGATCGCCGCAATCACGATCGAACCATTGTCGAGGAACTTGTTCACGTCGACGCCAAAACGCTCGTGAATCGACTCCGCGTGGCCCGGCTCCGGAGCACCCTTGGCGTTATTAGCTCCATTCGCCGAGGGATGGCCACCCTCCCCGTCCCAACGCTGCACCTGCCGCTCGGCGTTACTGCTGGCACGCGGACCCTGCAAGCGCAGGCAGATGTTTTTTAAAGCTCGACGCAGCATCGCTCAATTTGACGCGATCCTGAGGGCGCTTCGGTCCAGCGACACTCGGCTCGACCGTGGCAAGATCGAGTGACAAAGTCGCAGAATATTTTGCCTCGGGTGCGTCCGGCGTGTAGAAGAGTCCCTGCTCCTTGTAATACGCCTCGACCAGGGCAATCTGCTGCTCACTGCGGCCGGTGAGTTTCAGATATCGCAGAGTCTCCGCATCGACGGGAAAGATGCCGCACGTCGCTCCATATTCCGGCGCCATATTGCCGATGGTGGCGCGATCGGCCAGCGATAACTCGCTGATCCCGGCACCGTAAAACTCCACAAACTTGCCGACAACGCCATGCTTGCGCAGCATCTCAGTCACAGTCAGGACCAAGTCGGTTGCGGTCGTTCCCTCGCGCAGTTTGCCCGATAACTTGAAGCCCACGACTTGCGGCACCAGCATGGATACCGGCTGGCCCAGCATTGCTGCTTCGGCTTCGATCCCACCGACGCCCCAGCCCAGGACGCCGAGCCCGTTGATCATTGTTGTGTGAGAATCCGTGCCGACCAGCGTATCCGGATAGGCCTGCACCACTCCTTTGTCGTTCGGCTGCGTCGTGAAAACAACGCGCGCCAGGTATTCAAGGTTCACCTGGTGGCAGATGCCCATGCCCGGCGGCACCGCAGAAAAATTATGGAAGGCCGTCTGTCCCCATTTCAGAAATGCGTAGCGTTCCACATTGCGCTGATACTCCAGCAGCGAATTGATCTGATAGGAATCCCCGGTGCCGTACTGGTCGACCTGCACCGAGTGATCGATCACCAACTCCGCAGGCTGCAGCGGGTTGATCTTTTCCGGATCACCACCCAGCGAGCGCATCGCGTCGCGCATCGCGGCCAGGTCGACGACGGCCGGAACACCAGTGAAATCCTGCATCAGCACACGCGCCGGCATGTAGGCAATTTCTCGCGACGGCTCGGCCTTCGCATCCCATTTTGCCAGGAATTCGATATCCTCGGCGGTGACGCTTTTTCCGTCTTCATGTCGCAGCAGGTTTTCAAGCAGAATGCGCAGCGAGTAGGGCAGGTTTTCGAGCGAGACGCCAAGCTTGGCGAGCGCGCCGAGCTTGAAAATTTCGTAGGTATGGCTGCCGGATTTTAGTTCGGACCGGCTATGAAAGCTATTCATGATGAGGCTCCTCAAAAGGCGTGGCGGGCAGACGCAGAGGCGTGCCCGACGGGTCAGGAATGTGTCGTAATGATTCTACGACTGCGTCAGAGCGAATGAGGAATAGTGCGGCCCTTACCCGCGATCGGGCTTACCGCGGTGCCAGCGTTTCAAGAACAGAATCTTGGGCACGAAGAGCATAGGCTTTCGACAGCTTTGGGGCCGTCTTTCTTTATGTTACCGCCTGAACAGGACGAAAGGAAAGTGTCTCCAACTCCAGTTCCATATATAGACGCTTGCCTAGCGAAGGTGAGAAGATTCTTCGCGCCTTTTCGGGTTACCATTCATCCAACAATCGTGCCTCCGATCCATCCGCAAACCCGCATTGGTCATGTCCATCTGAAAGTGGCCGACCTTGATCGTGCGCTCGGCTTTTATCGCGATGTGCTGGGGTTCACGGTGACGCAGCGCATCGGCAATAGCGCCGCTTTTCTGGCGGCAGGCGGCTATCACCATCACATTGGCTTGAACACATGGGAGAGCCTGCGCGGCGAAGCTCCTTCGCCGGGTACAACGGGTCTCTATCACCTGGCCATCCTGTACCCCAACCGCGCGGAACTCGCAGATGCCTTGCGGCGCGTGCTGCGTGCCGGTATCTCACTCGACGGCGCCGCCGACCACGGTGTAAGCCACGCGCTTTATCTTCACGACCCGGACGACAATGGCGTGGAGTTGTACTGGGACCTCCCCGAAGAACAGTGGCCGCGGACGGCAAACGGAGAGTTGGCGATGGTGACGCGTCCCCTCGATTTGCACGCATTACTGGCCGAGGTAGAGATACCCGCGCCTTCCCTGGGACCGGAAGATCTCGCCTGATTTTCTGCAACTATCCAAACAACCGGCTGCGCCGATAAAATGCACCGGCGGTACATCCGGGATGACGGACGCAACATCCTACACTGCTGTACCCTCATCTCTATGCGCATCAGCCTTTTCGTATTTGCCGTTCTCGCTGCGACTTTAACAACGCCACGTGCGGGCGCACTTGAGCGTGGACAAGCCTCCGGCACTCCCGTTCAGCAGGATAAGGCACCATCGACTCCAGCATCGAATGGAACGAGTCCGCTTGGCCAAGGAAGCAAGATCGTCGTGAACAATGCCGACGACACCATGAGCCACTGGAGCACGTGCACCATGCCGAACTGTCACCCGGGCGGCAAAGGCATTCCGGTTTCGGCGAACCAGACCATCAATAACGCAAACCCGTCAGTTGACGGGGCGTCGATGATGCTGACCGAGACGGTCGACTCAAATCATTTCTTCACCGACATCCTGTGGCCGTATAAGACCCGGGGTTGCGATACCTGCACGCAGATGCATACGGATTTCTGGGTCTATCCAGTCAGTTCTTCCGGCCTCGACGCGCTGGAGTACGATGCGTTTCTGTTCGATGATGCAAACCAGCTGAACATTATGTGGGGAGTGCAGTGGAACCAAAAAAGAGGCAGATGGCAGATTTGGAACCAGGCGACGAGTCGGTGGGTCGACACTGATGTGACGACAGGGCCCACGTTTGGCGCCTGGAATCATCTGCAGTTTGCGGACCATCGAGTGCTTGGCGACACTGCTTGCGGCGGCACACAATGCCTCTACTACGATTCGATGACGCTCAATGGAACCACCTATGACTGGAATCTAACGCAGCCTGCGGGCCCGATCCATCCCGGATGGCATTCCGTCAGCGGTTTTCAGTTCCAGCTGGATGCGACGCCTGTGAGCAGCGGCACCGCTACCTTGACCGAATACATTGATGAAGCCAACATGTGGGCTAATTAGCGAAACCGTGGCCCGCGTGTAGATGTTTCCGCGCCTGCGCGTACTTCTCACTCATAGCTAACCGCCACCCACGACTTCTCACGCATCGATCGATAACCCGCGTCGAGAATGCAGTTCACGATCAAGCCATCTTCATAGGTCTCGCGTGGCCGGCGCCCCTCGCGCACGCACTCCACAAAATGCTTCATTTCCGCCTGATATCCGTAGGTGACTGCTTCCTCCGGCAAGGGCCGCGTCCAACCGGTATCCAACTCCGCTTTCTCCACCACGTAGCCCGCGGACTTCGTTGTGAAGCTGGAAATCGGCGTACTCCTCGTGACATCGGTGAAGATCGATCCTTCGGTGCCGTGAACTTCATTGCGCAGATCGAGGCCGCCCTTTGCGGTCCACGAAAGTTCGCAATGCGCAATGCCGCCGCCGGCAAACTTCAAAATCAATAGCGCATTGTCTTCACCTTTGGTTTTGTCGCCATGAACAAATGTGGCGCCCCAGGCCATCACTTCAGTCACTGAGTCTTGCTTGCCGAAGAAGTAGCGTGCCGCTTCGATGCAGTGGCAGCCAAGATCGTGCATCGCGCCTCCGCCGGTCAACTCCACATTCCAAAAATGTGCGCTGTGCGGTCCACTATGGGCTTCGCGCGAACGCACCCAAAGTACTTTGCCTAACGCGCCGTCCTCAATCATCTGTCGCGCTTTCACAACCGCCGGAGCAAACACTTCCGTCTCGGCGTATCCGTGGAGCGCTCCCGAGGCCTCAGCTGCATCGCGCATCAGCCGGGCCTCGCGACCATTGCGCGCCAGGGGCTTAGTGCAAACTTGATTTCGTCGCGCATTGGCCAGCTTCAAGCCGGTTTGCAAATGCTCCTCGTTGGGCAGCGCGATGATGTAGAGATCCAGATCGTCGCGCGCAATCAACGCGTCTATATTCGTGCTGCTTTCTGGGATAGCCCACTTGCGAGCGAAGGCTTCTGCGCGTGTCGCACTGCGAGAATAATTCACAACCACTTCCTGATGACGCACGTCCGCCAGTCCCTGCATATAAAAATCGGCCACAAATCCCGAGCCCAGCATTGCAATGCGTACAGATTTCATCTCGTTTCTCCTCGAGAATTCCTTGATGAGCGATAAGAACGTTACAGCCGACTCAGCGTGTGCGGATCGAGTGCCCCGGAGAAATATTTCTTCAGCGCGTCGAGGAAAACCCGGTTATCTTCCGCTGTTCCGGCGAACAACGTCATGGACGAATGAAATTTCAAGTTGTCTGGATAGCCAAAGATCTGCTCGACCGATTTGTCGTCGACCTGCAAAACAAGCCCGGTGCATTCTCGTAGACGCGTCCCCAACACTGGATGCGCCGCATACGCAGTCGCTTCCTGGCGGTGCGCAATCGCGAAATGTCGGGCCGTTTCGCTGGAACCCAGGCCTCGAATCTGCGGAAAGATGAACCACATCCAGTGGCTGGTTTTTCTGCCCTGCCGCAACTCCGAGCACACCTGCGCATAGACCGGTTCCTGCGCTTCGACGAACCGCCGCAAGTTGTATGGATCATCCATAGCTATTCGTTTGCGAATCTCGGATCGCCAGCGCCATCACCGCACACTGCGCGCGAGACTGATACCCTGTTTTTATACCAAGGAGCGAATGCACGCATGAAGGTTCTCGTGATCGGCGGCGGCGGCCGTGAACACGCGCTGGTCTGGGCTATCGCCCGATCGCCACGTGTGCAGGAAGTGGTTTGCGCGCCCGGCAATGGCGGCATTGCGGCGCTGGCTCGTTGCGTTCCCGTAAATCAAAAAGATCTCGATGACCTTGTCCGAGTGGTGGTCGCCGAACAACCCGATCTCACCGTCATCGGCCCGGAGGTTCCATTGAGCCTTGGCCTGGTAGATGAACTCTCTCGCCGCGGCATGCGAGTCTTTGGTCCTACGCAGCGGGCGGCGAAGCTGGAAACCAGCAAGGTGTTCGCCAAAGAATTCATGCAGCGGCATCATCTGCCGACCGCGCATTACGCTGTCTGCAGTTCCGCCGATGAGTTGCCCGATGCGCTCGCACATTTTCACGCTCCCATTGTTGTGAAAGCCGATGGCCTGGCGGCTGGCAAGGGGGTCGTGATTTGCGAGTCGAAACAGGAAGCGGAAGCCGTCGCAAAGCAGATGTTGACCGGTCAGCTTTTGGGCGACGCGCAGCATCAAGTAGTACTTGAAGAATTCCTTACAGGCGATGAAATATCGTGGCTTGTGTTGGCTGATGGGACCCATGTTCTTCCCCTAATCGCGGCCCAGGATCACAAACGAATCGGCGAGGGAGATACCGGCCTGAATACCGGCGGCATGGGTGCCTATTCGACCGACACGCTTCTAGCTCCGGAGATGCGCGACTGGCTGGTGCACCATATCGCGCAGCCGGTGATCGATGGCATGGCTGCGGAAGGCGCACCCTTTCGCGGTGTTCTCTATTGCGGATTGATGATGACGGCTCGCGGACCGATGCTGCTCGAGTTCAACACGCGCTTTGGCGATCCGGAAACGGAAGCGATTCTTCCGCGTTTGCTCGACGGTGAATTGCTGAAAGCCATGGAAGCAGCGGTCGATGGCAGTCTCGATCAGGTGGAGCTCAAGTGGCGCAGCGAACCCGCCGTCACGGTAATTGCAGCGTCCCAGGGATATCCAGGAGCCGTACAGACCGGCTACGCGATCAGCGGATTGGACGAGGCTGCAAGCTTAGAGGGAGTTAATGTGTTTCATGCCGGCACCGGATTGCGTGACGCCGAAATTATCACGGCCGGCGGTCGGGTTCTGGCTGTCACTGCTGTGGCGGATACGTTGCAATCGGCTTGCGATCGGGCTTATAAAGCTTTGGACAAAATTCACTTTGACGGGATGTATTTTCGACGGGACATTGCACATCGCGCCCTGAAGAAAAGCAAGGAGAAATCATGACGACTGCAGCGATCACGCTGGACGAATTGCTGGCGGACAACGATGCCGCAACGGAAAAATGGCAAGCGTGGTTTGCGGGAAATCCGGCCGCACTCGAAGTTCCCTGCGCGATTTACAACAGTGGTACGGTACGCGGGCTGCTGAAACATATTTTTGCGGTGGAGTTGCGCCATTCTCAACGGCTTCTTGGCCAGGAAGTGACGTCTTACGACGCAATTCCTGTCGGCTCATTGGAAGACTTGATGGCCATCCATGCGCAAGCGATCCAGAATCTCCGCAAATTCCTTTCAACCGCGAGCGACGCTGCTTTACTCGAGGTGATTCCGCTGCAAACGGTATCCGCGGGAACGCTGCATGCCTCCCGGCGCAAGCTGTTTGCGCATATCCTGCTCCATTCGATGCGCCACCAGGCACAACTCACCAGTCTGCTGCGCGAAGCCGGCTACAAAACAGATTGGCCGAAGGATTTTCTTTTCTCTGAAGCGTTGGAGTAGCCGAGAGCCGCCGCGATTCCGCCAGACTGAACCTTCAAATTGATTTGCGTTCTGGGGGCTTCCCGTTGTGCAACGTTGAACGTGGAAAGCGAGTAGATTGAAGGCATGTTCGAACGTAAATTCACACTTGCTGAAATCATGCTTCTTGCTGGAACGCGAGTTGCGTTAGGCGTTGGGCTTGGACTTCTGCTATCGACCAAGCTCGACGACGATCAGCGGAAGGCTGCCGGCTGGGCCCTGGTGTTTGTAGGGGCCATCACGACGATTCCTCTGGCGATGGACGTGCTCGGAAAAGGGAATGCGGACGAGACCGCGTAGCGCGGTCTAGAAACACTCCGGCGCATCCCGCCATCGCACCCGCATCAGCGTGTCGCGCGAAACCAGCGAAACACTTCAATCAAGCGAAGAATTTCTATTTTCCAAATCGATCAAGCAGTGGGTCGGCGCGCGCAATCACACATTCATGCTGAAGTGATGGGCATTCATGATCATGCCATGCTTCAGGTAGAAGCGATGCGCGTCGAAGCGCTGGTGTCCTGAGTCGAGATGCAGTTGCTCACAGCCCTGGCGGCGAGCCTCCTCGACAAGCCAATCGAAAACCATCCCTGCATATCCGCTGGATCGATGAGACGGCAGAGTGACCAGGTCGTCGACGTAGAGAAAACGCGCCTTCGAAAGCTGATGCATCACGCGGAAACCCGAAGCCGCCACCGCATCCGGCTCACCCGACAGGAACGCGGCAACCACACGATATCCCTCCGGGCGCTGATGATGATTCACCCAATCCGTGAAACTTTCGACCGTCCTCATGACTGGGCGCCCCTCTCGCAGTACGCAAAACGCTGCGTAGGTTCGCGCCGTATCTGCCGCGGCCACTTCCCTCACTTCCGCTATTGGCGACTGCTTACCCATCCAGTTTCCTCGTCACAAGTTCATTCAGCAGCGCGGGATTAGCCTGCCCCTTCGACACTTTCATCACCTGGCCGACAAAAAATGCCGACACAGTCTTCTTGCCGCCGCGATATTGTTCCACCTGCTTCGGATTGGCCGCGATCACTTCATCAATCATCTTTTCCAGCGCGCCGGAATCGCTGATCTGCTGCGGCTTCTCGCGCTCGTACACGACGCCGAAATCTTCTCCGGTCTCGAAGCATCGATCAAACAATTGCTTCAACATTTTGCTGGAAAGCGCGCCACTTTCCGCCAGATCCGCGGCCTGCGCAATTCCCTGCATCGAGATGGGCGATTCTGCAAGCTCCAACCCCGCGGCTTTCAGCCGGCCCAGCAGTTCACCCTGCACCAGGTTGGCCACGCGCTTCGGACTCTTGGCAGCCTTGGCGGCTTGTTCAAACTGATCTGCAAAGGCGCGGCTGCTGGTCAACACCTGGGCATCCTGGGCGGTAATTTCATACTCGGCAATCATCCGTTCGCGGCGCGCTTCTGGAAGCTCGGGCATGGCGGCGCGAATCTCTTCCTGCCATGCTGGACTGACGATGAGTGGCGGCAGATCCGGGTCAGGAAAGTAGCGATAATCGTGGGCCTGTTCCTTGGAGCGCATCGAGTAGGTGCGGCCCTCGGCGGAGTTGTAGAGGCGCGATTCCTGTACCACGCGTCCGCCTGCTTCGATCACTTCAATCTGCCGCTCGATCTCATATTCCAGCGCGGCGCGGACAAAGCGAAAGCTGTTTACATTTTTCACTTCTGCCTTGGTGCCAAACTTCTCCGCACCCTTCAGCCGAACACTGACGTTGGCATCGCAGCGCAACGAGCCCTCTTCCATATTGCAGTCGCTCACGGCGGTGTACAGCAAAATCTCCTTGATGCGCGTCAGGTACTCGTAGGCCTCGTCGGCGGAGCGAATGTCGGGCTCGCTCACAATTTCCACCAGCGGAGTGCCGCAGCGGTTCAGATCAATATAGGTGCTCTCGCGCGAGTCATGGAAGCCTTCATGCATGCTCTTGCCGGCATCCTCTTCCATGTGCAGCCGCGTAATGCCGATGCGCTTTGTTCCTCCCGACGATGCTGGCACATCGATCCAGCCATGCTCGCCGAGCGGTTTGTCGAATTGTGAAATCTGATAGCCCTTGGGCAGGTCTGGGTAGAAATAATTTTTGCGTGCAAAAACTGACGTCTCGTTGATCTGGCAATGGAGAGCCATGGCGGCCAGAGTCGCGAACTCCACCGCGCGCCGATTGAGCACGGGGAGCGCTCCGGGCAATCCCAGGCAAACCGGACATACCTGCGTATTCGGGGCAGATCCAAAACGACTCGAGCAGCCGCAAAATGCCTTCGTTTCCGTCAGCAATTGGACGTGAACTTCCAAGCCGATAACCGGCTCATACTTCGCAAAAATTTCAGGAGAAAGGGTCGAGGTCGCTGGCATGACAGATTCAATTTTAGCAAGCGCGACATCGGGATCTCATCTTCAGGTCCGCATTGCCTATCCGAATTGACCCACTTCAAGCATGCGATTCGACAATTTGAAGAATTAGCAATATCCAGCCTTGCAATACATTGAACTGCGAGGTATATTGAATCCCAATGAAGGCTAAAGAAACCAATCCGAACTTCATGAACGGCGTTCCGGAGCTTCTGATCCTCCGACTGCTGCAGCAAGAGGAGATGTACGGCTATGAGATCGTGCAAGCCATCCGGGACCGCACAGATGCCGTGATTGCTGTCGGCGAAGGAGTGGTATATCCGGTGCTGCATGGCTTGGAGAAAGATGGGGCGCTGCGATCCCGACGCAAAACAGTCAATGGTCGGAGTCGAATCTATTATTCCGTTACAGCCGCGGGTTCCCGTCGGCTGGTCGATCTATCGCAAACCTGGAACATCCTGGCAACGGCAATTCAAACCATGCTATTGGGAGGGCACCATGCCAAAGCCACTTCGTGATTTGAGAGAACGTTTGCTGCGTGCCGGCGTCGCGCCAAGACATGTGAAGAGGTACTTGGACGAGCTGACCGACCATCTCGCAGATTTACGGAACGAAGAGTTGCGCGCAGGGCGAAGCGCATCGGACGCAGAAGCAATGGCGCTCGCCCAACTGGGAAGTATCGATGACCTGGCCAACGCGATGATCGAGAAGCGCCACTTCCAATCCTGGTGCGCTCGTGCGCCCTGGGCGATGTTCGGGATTGCGCCCGCATTGGTTTTGGCGACAGCGTGGGGCGTTGCATTGTTCATTTTGTGGTCTGGATGGAACATCTTTTTGCCAGGAGCTGACACGCCTTTCGGCGGCCACCGAGTATATGGGTTCGCTAATCTTTATTTTCAATTTGGAAAGGCGATCTATTTGTTCGCACCGGTACTTGTCGGCTGGGGAATCGGAGCGTTCGCGCTCCGTCAACGATTGAAGGGGATCTGGCCGGCCGTCGGCCTTATGCTAATCGCGTTGATGGGCAGCGCTTCCGACGTGCAGGCAGGTCGCACAGCCGTTCCCGGCGGATTCGGACATATCCGCATTGGCTTCTCCTTTGCACCGACCGTGAATGGAGGCTATTCCTACTTCGTGGTACGGGCCGCCATCCTCCTCACCATCACGGTTCTGCCTTATCTCGTTTGGAGACTCCAGCTGGCTTACAAGCGCTCGGCGTGATAAGCCTCTAACGCCGCGAGACGATAAACAGGTGGTCGGCCTCGATCAGGCGCCGGGCCTGTCCACGTGCATGGTTCGACCAAGGGCCAGTCGGATCCAGCCGGCCGTATGTCATCCAATGCGGGAGCGCGCGACGATGTTCCCCGATGCGTTCATAAGCCAGTGCCAGGTTGTAATGGGCGTCCGCGTACCTGGGAATAATTCGGATGGCTGCTTTGTAGGCGTCAATCGCTTCGTTCAGACGCTGTAGCTCGTCGAGCGCATTTCCTAGATCGAAAAAAGCCAGAGCGTAGTTCGGATCAGCCACGGTAGCTCGGCGATAGACCTGTTCCGCCTGAAGGTATTGCCGCTGGTTGTAATAAATTGTCCCCAGATTGATGAGGGCAGCCGCGTGACCGGGATGCAGTTCGACTGCTCGCTGATAGAGCTCGATCACCCGTCCCAGCAGGCCCTGCTCATCTTCCATGCGGACTGCTTCATAAAACAGTTCCGCTGCCTGCGATTCGCGGAAGCGCTGGTGCGCAACTTCGCCCACCACCGTGCAAACCCGCTCGGGACTCCGTCCCTCGAAATCGAAGACCAGCTGCCTGGACAGCGGGTCGACAATCGCGCCCTCATGACGGAACACAACTCGGCTGCCGCCATAGACCATGCCCGCTTCCAGCAGAGGATTGCTCATTCCGGAAACACGCTGCATCGCCGCCACGGAGGCAGAAATGCGCGAGCTTTTGATCCGCTGCAAGGATAAAAGACGGAGTTTTCTGAGCTGAGAAAGCTGCTGAAAGGTGTAGGTTTCGAGAGAGTCGACTAGTCCAGCCCGCTCCCAACCTTGTAGCTGGCGCGCGGACACTTGCAGGATTCGCAATACATCTTGACGGTTATATCGGGTCACAGATAAGTGCTCGCAGGTACCGTCTCTCGTCACGATTATGCAGTGTTTTGGCGGTGATCGCAAGAAGATTTGATAAATTCCCGAGGAAAACCGGTACCGAAACTTCCAGCATTGCGATTAAATATTTTTTCGCTGAAGCTGTCGGACAAATCGCGCACCTCTCAATCTCGATACACTTCCTCGCAAAATCCTATACTGCGAGCGGAGAAACGAGCGGCCATTCTATGCCAGGCCGAGAACGAATCGTTACGCTTCTTCACGGGAAGAAATTCGATCACCTTCCCCTGCAAACCGATCACGATTTGTTCACAGCAGCATCCCAGCATTCACGCTACCTTAACTCGATCTTCGAACCAGCCTCAAAGCTGTTTTCTGTGATGACGATCACATGGCCAATCGCCGCTGAATGATACCTTGGCAGCTGAATCGAGGCTTTGCGAGCCTTTCGGCATCATCGAGCAATCTTGCTCTGACGACATGTTGGTGGTCGCACTCATGAGCCGTCGCCCAATTGGAAAAGAGATCGAGCGTGCATCATGACGAGTCGTGAACGAGTCTTCGCGGTTCTCAGCGGGCAACAGCCTGACCATCGTCCGTACATGCCGATCACGATGATGTTTGCCGCCGACATTCTTGGCGTGAAATATCTGCAAAGCGTCCTCGATCACAAAACCATGGCGGATGCCCAGATCAAGACCGCCGAAATGTTCGGCTTCGATCACGTTTCCACCATCGCCCCAACTGCAGAAGCTGTTGACCTGGGCGCCAGGTTCCAGTGGTTCGACGATCAGCCGCCGGGAATCATTGAGCAGGAATCTTTGCTCGCCGACAAGTCCACGCTCGCTCGTCTGCCTCCGCCCGATTCTGTGTTCGGCTCCAGCATGGAAGATCGGATTCGCGGGGTGGAGTTGTTGCGTCAGCAGGTGGGAAAAGATCTGATCGTCGAAGGCTGGGTTGAAGGTCCCTGCTCGGACGCTGCCGACTTTCGCGGCATGAATCGCCTGATGGTCGATTTCTCCGACGATCCGAAATTCGTTGCGGACCTTTTCGAGTATTCAGTGGAACTGGCGACTGGATTTGCTGCCGCACAAATCGCCGCGGGAGCCGACATCATCGGCATCGGCGATCCGCCGTCCTCCCTGGTCAGCCCACGCATGTATCAGCAACAGATTTGGCCATGGCAGAAGAAGTTGGTAGAGGCGATCCACGCAAATGGCGCGAAAGTCCGTCTCCATGTATGCGGCAATACTCGCAGAATTCTGGCCGATATCCGCCGACTTGGATGCGATCTTGTGGACGTTGATTCCCCCGTGTCGATGGAGCAAGCACGCGCACAAGTTGGTCCCGGGCAGGCGCTCATTGGAAATCTTGATCCGGTAAGAGATGTTCGCAACGGGTCTCCGGAGTCAATTCTCAAATCCCTGGACGCCCTGCAACAAACGAGCGGCGAGCGTTGGATTGTTGCCGCAGGCTGCGAAATCGTTCGCGATACACCGCGCGAAAATTTAAACGCTATGAGAATGTTTGCTGAATCGCACACAGCGGAGGTGGCGGCCATATGAAGAGCTGCCAGTTTCGTAGCAGCAACAACAAACTCCCTCAAAGGAGAAGATAATGATCCGATCCGAAGAACTCTATGATGCAATCCTCAACGGTAACGCAAAAAAAGCCCACGCTGTAACAGAAGCTGCCTTGGCGGCCGGCACCGCGCCGATGGATCTGATCACCGGCAGTATGGTGCCGGCGATGGATGAAGTGGGACGCTTGTTCGAGACGGAAGAATATTTCGTTCCGGAACTGCTGCTGGCCGGACGCGCCATGAAGAGCGCGATGGAACTGCTGCGTCCGCTGATGGCGAGTTCCGGACAGAAGCTGTCCACCCGCGTTGTCATCGGCACCGTCAAGGGCGACATGCACGACATCGGGAAAAATCTGGTGGCGTCGATGCTCGAGGGCAGCGGATTTGAAGTCTTCGACCTCGGGGCCGACGTGGCGCCAGATAAATTTGTCGCTGCGGTCGAAGAACACGCGCCTCAGGTGGTCTGTCTTTCCGCACTGCTGACGGTCACTATGCCCGCCATGAAGACGACGATCGACGTGTTGCAAGCTGCGGGCTTGCGCAATCGCATCAAGGTATTGATCGGCGGCGCGCCTGTCACTGGGCAGTATGCCAAAGAGATCGGTGCGGACGGATACAGTGATAGCGCCAGCGGGGCCGTCTCCCTGGTGCGCCATATTGTTGCGGAAGCATGAGATGAAGACCGTGCGAGAGATTCGACATTTCACCTCTTTGGCCTATTCTCCCGAGGAACCGTTGCTCTATGGAGTGAGCCCGCATCCCCTCCAATGCGGCCTTGGCCTGACGATCGGCGGCGGCCTCGTCTATCCCGAGGTTAACTTCACGTTGCCGGCCATCGACATCAATCGAGATACATGGCCGGACGTCGTCGCCCATTATGAGCAGATGGCGAGCGAAATTCTGAGGCGCGCAGCTTCGCTCTCGGCTCCCGGAATCGTCCTGGAATTCGAGTTGCTTCCCGCAATGACTGAGAACCCTGAATGGGGCGCGGAAATCACCGCATTATTAAAACGGCAGATGCGTGCTTACAACGAGAAATATGGCTTGCCGTGTGCTCTCCGCGTGACGCCAACCGACATGCGCGACAAGTTGAAACCTCCGCAATTGCGGTCTGGTCAGCCGTGGGAGCAACTTCGAATGTCTCTCCATTTATGCGCAGATGCCGGCGCTGACATTCTGTCGATCGAGTCTGTCGGAGGTAAGGAAGTTCACGACCAGGCGCTGATGTACGGTGATTTTCAAGGCGTCGTATTCGCCCTGGGAGTGCTGGCTCCGCGAGATATGGCGTGGTTGTGGAACCAGATTGGCGAGGTTTGCGATCAGTATCCCGGAGTGGTTCCGGGCGGAGATTCAGCCTGCGGTTTTGCCAACACTGCCATGCAGCTGGCGCATCAGAAAATGCTGCCGGAGGTGCTAGCCGCTGTGGTTCGCGCTATGAGCGCCGTTCGCAGTCTAACCGCTTTTGAGCAGGGCGCGGTCGGCCCATCGAAAGACTGCGCCTACGAAGGTCCCGTCCTGAAAGCGATCACCGGCTTCCCTATTTCAATGGAAGGAAAATCTGCCAGCTGCGCGCACTTCAGTCCGCTGGGAAACATCGCCGCCGGTATGTGTGACCTGTGGAGTAACGAATCGGTGCAGAATGTTCGCCTGCTTTCCGGCAATGCTCCCGAGGTCTTCACAGAATTGTTGACGTATGACTGCAGGCTAATGAACGCAGCCGCAGCCACTCACGGAGGCGCGCTGCAGATGCGCAATTGGATGACCGCCTCTGATGAATGGCTCAGCCCGCAGGCCGCTGTGTTGTCGCCGGAAGCCACTATCAAGATTGCTGGCGCCATAGTGAACGCCGATACTCCGTATCATCGGACCATCGCCGCCGGCCGCGCCGCGACAGAAATTCTCAACGATGGCATCCATGCAGGCAAGCTGCGGCTGTCTCGAAAAGAACAGCAATGGCTGACGCGCATTGACGAGGCGCTGAACGAGTTCCCCGCAGACGAAGAATCGTTAATCGACTCGATGGATGAACAGTATGGAACTTTCTACGACAAGTCCAGCTACGGCTTATCGCCAGTCGTCATGAACGCTTGATCTTCGATTGGAATCGTTTCCTCTGGTGACACCGTGCCTATGAAATTCGCCCGCTGTCGATTCGTCGCATGCAAAAGGATGGTCGCACGTTGAACGGACGGCAAAGAATCGATGCCGCGCTGCATGGTCAATGGCCCGACCGCACTCCAGTGATGTTGCACAATTTTATGATGGCCGCGCGAGAGGCCGGGGTCTCGATGCGGCAGTTCCGCGACGATCCCAGGCTGATTGCCCGATGCTTCGGAGAAGCAGTTGAGCGATATGATCTCGACGGCATCATGGTCGATATCGATACCGTGACGCTCGCGGGCGCGGTTGGTGTGCCGATCGACTTCCCGGAAGATTACCCGGCCCGTTCCCGCGGTTCCTGCTTGCCAGTACTCGAAGCTGTTCAGGACCTAGAACCTGTCGACCTATCCGAAGATCGACGCGTACAAATTCTGGTGGAAGCGGTCGCCATCCTGGTGCGCGAATACGGAAATGAAATTTTCATCCGCGGCAACTGCGATCAATCCCCCTTCTCGCTGGCCGGAGAGATGCGTGGACTAGACCAATGGCTCATGGATGTTGCATCGCAGGAAAACGATGAGCTCGCCCACGGATTACTCGAGTACTGTACCGGCGTGACTTGCCAACTCCTCAGACTGATGGCGCAAACCGGGACGCACATGCTCTCGAATGGCGATAGTCCGGCCGGCCCGGACATGCTTTCGCCACGTTTCTACGGCACGTATGCGTTGCCCTATGAACGGCGGGTCGCCGAGTGCTCGCATGAATTAGGCCTGCCGTATCTGCTGCACATCTGTGGGAAGACCGATCGGATACTCAAGCAAATGGCGACCATCGGAGCCGATGCATTGGAGATCGACTTCAAAACCAATCTCCAGCTGGCCCATGACACATTGAAGGATACGGTGACGTTCGTAGGCAACATCGATCCATCCGGAGTGCTTGCGCGTGGAACGCCTGAGTTGACTCAGTTAAAAACGCGCGAGCTTCTCGACACTTTTGCCGATAGTCCGCGCTTCATTCTCAACAGCGGTTGCGCGCTTCCGGCTGATACCCCTGCGGAAAATATTCACGCAATGTTGGCGTGTGTGCGGAATCGATCCGAACCAGTTCTGTCTTGATTGAGACTCGAGAAAATTAGAAGCAAATGTTTTGACGTTGAACCGGTGACACCATGCGTTTGAAAATCATCAGTTGTCAGGTCCTCACACGAGAGATGAATCAAGTCATCTCAGCCTCGCCGCACACCGTCGAAATTGAATTCCTCACCATGGGTCTGCATGATCTGGGCGCGGGGATGCGTCCACGGTTACAGGAAAGCATCGATGCCGCCGACTTAAAGGGCTATGACGCGATTCTTCTTGGGTATGCGCTATGCGGTCGCGGTACAGAAGGCTTGCGCGCCGGAAAAACTCGCCTCGTATTGCCCCGCGCACACGATTGCATTGCATTACTGATAGGCGATCGGCATCGTTACCAGGCCTATTTTGACAGCCATTCCGGCGTTTATTACCGATCTCCAGGATGGGTGGAATTTCAAACTCCAGGCCAGATTCTGGAGCAAGCCGGTACGACCGGGGGACGAATCCTGGGCGAACGCCGAACCCGCGAAGAATTCATCGAGCAATATGGCGAGGAGAACGGGACCTATCTTTTCGAACAGTTCAATGCCTTTCGTAGCCACTACTCTCAACTCACCTACATTTCTCCCGGCGTCGAAGGAGAAGATGCTTTCCGCGACCAGGCTCGTGCGGAAGCAAAGAAAGAAGGGTGGAGATTTGATGAGGTTCAAGGATCGCTCTCGCTGCTGCAACGTCTCGTCAACGGCGAATGGGATGACGCTGATTTCCTCATCGTCCCGCCGGGCTCGACCATTCGCGCAACCTTAGGCGAAACCATTGTGGATATCGCATGAGCGCGGAAATTGTGCGGATTCAACTGGAGCCTTCCGGCACGATGGTCGAGGTGCCGCGTGGCGCGCCGCTCAGTTCCTCACTATCGCGGCATGGCATCGAATTCCCTTGCGGAGGCACCGGCCTCTGCGGCGGCTGTCGCGTGCGCGTGCTTCACGGATCGCTGCCAGTCACTCAGCAGGACAATCTGTTCTTCTCTGCCGAAGACCTCGCCAGCGGTTGGCGGCTTGCCTGCCAGGCGATTGCAGATGTGGCTTTGGTTCTGGAGTGCGAGCAGTGGCACATGGAGATCCTGAGCGATAATGCAGCCTTGTCGGGCAAAGGAAAACGAGGCCTCGGCATCGCCGTCGATGTAGGCACAACCACCATCGCCGCGCAGATCATCGAACTCGCCACTGGCAATGTTCTCGGCGTCGATACCGAACTGAATCCTCAAGCGACATTCGGCTCAGACGTAATGAGTAGGATTTGTGCAGCGCTATCCGGCGCTGATCTCACCAGCATAGTTCGTGCATCGATTGGTGCGATGATCTCAAGGCTGGCTCGGCGTCGAGAACAGGAAATCGTTGAGGTTGTTCTGGTCGGCAACTCGGTGATGCACCATTTGTTTTCCAACCTCGACGTAGAACCGTTGTCACACGCACCATTCCATTCGCATAATCTTGGCGAACAACAGTTCTCTCCTGTGGAACTTGATTGGCGCCTGCCACCTTCCTGCCGCATTCGCTTCGTGCGCTGTCTGGGCGGGTTTGTAGGTTCCGACATCCTCGCTGGAATCTTCGCTGTCGGCATGCCAACTTCAAAAGAAATGATGGCTCTGGTCGACCTTGGCACGAATGGCGAGATCGCCATCGGCAATCGCGAGCGAATACTGTATGCCTCGACCGCCGCCGGCCCCGCGTTTGAAGCGGCGTCAATTCGCATGGGCATGCGAGCTTCTTCCGGGGCCATCTCGCGCGTCTCGATTTCCGGCGGGGAAATTCACACGACTGTCATTGGCGACCAGGAACCGCGCGGTGTTTGCGGCAGCGGTCTAGTGGATGCAGTTGCCGTCGGATTGGAAACGGGCGCTGTTCTGCCTTCAGGGCGGATCGCGAATGGCACCAAACTCTTCCCGGTCGCAGGTCCGGTAGTTTTGTATCAGGCGGATATTCGCGAATTGCAATTGGCCAAAGCCGCCATCGCTGCAGGATTCCGACTGCTGTTGCGTTCTTTGGGCGCAAAGGCAGAGGACCTCAACCGCATTCATCTTGCCGGAGCATTCGGCAACTATATTCAGGCTTCAAGTGCCATCGGTATCGGCCTGCTGGAATTTACATCTCAGCGCATCCTTCCATCCGGCAATACAGCACTGCGTGGAGCTAAGATATTTTTGCTCTCCGACAGCGAACCGCCTTTACCCATTATGGAACATGTGGCTCTTGCCACAGACCCCGGTTTTCAAGAGGAGTTTGTAAACTGTATGAACTTTCCTGAAGGTCAGCAGCCCGCGTAACGCCTCAGGCGCGTCTGCTGCTCTTTAATATCTTCCGTTGAATTCGTGCACCGCATTCAGCATCGCCACAATGTTCTCGATCGGTGTCGCCGCCTGAATGTTGTGCGTGCCATTGAAGACAAATCCGCCGCCCGGAGAAAAAATCTCGCAGCGCCGCAAAACCTGCTGGCGCACTTCCGCAGGAGTGCCAAACGGCATCACCTTCTGCGTATCCACCCCTCCCCCCCAGAAAACCAGCTGATCGCCATAGTTGGCTTTCAAGTCCACGGGATCCATTCCTGTCGCAGAACACTGAACGGGATTCAGAATGTCGAAACCTGCCTCAATAAACGAAGGAAGAAATTTTACGATCGAGCCGCAGGAATGTTTGAACGTCTTCCACGTCGTGTGCGAGTGGACCCAGTCATTCACCCGTTTGTAGTACGGAAAATATAGGTTGCGAAACGTCTTCACCGAACAGAAAGCAGAGGTCTGCGTTCCGAAATCCGTGCCGCAGACAAACATGGCCTGCGCCGTATCGCCCAGTGCGGCATGAATGCGCTCCAGGTTCTGAATTCCTATTTCGCATTCACGTTCGAATATTTTGTGCACATAATCCTGGCGGCTGCTGGTCGACACGTACCATTCGGTAATGTCTCGAATCCCCTTGGGATGTTTGAGCGATGGAGCCGGCACCAACGCAATATCTCCAAAGGCGGTTCCACCAAAGCTGGCGATGACACCTCGACCGGTTGTCTGCGCCGCTTGCGCCGACTGCACCAGGTGGTTGATTTCTTCCGGAGTGATCGCGCTAAATTCTTCCATATTGTCTTCCGCATTCAGCGTCTCTTCCTCAAAAGCCTCCTGGCGCACAATGGCGTCAAAGAAATATCCGCCCTGCGGCATGCGACCACTGGGTGGCGCCGATAATGTCACCCTCGGGATACATCAACGTGTCGCCCTTGGCATCGACAGTTGTATTGAAATTTCCAGGAACTTGGATTTCCAGCCCGTTCAGCCGCCAACCCTTCCAGTTGTCCGCAGGAAATCCAAACATCGTCTTGCGCGGGAACACACCCACCACATCAATCCCCATGGCATCGGCAAGATCGTCCTCGATCAGTCCCAGCATCTGAAACGGTTCATGCACGCGAACGGGATGTTGCTCAAGTCCGTAGTATTCGCGCAGCCCCGCGACGCAACTCACATGCATTCCAGTCACCGCGGTACCGCCAAAATCGATTGGAATGCGATCCGGCTGTTGATGACTCAGCGTGGTTATCAGGCGGTCACGGCTTGCTGTAATTTCAGCTACGGTCTTCATCGTGGTCTCCGTTCCACCACTATCCGCACCGGATTATAGATCGCAGACGAACCTGCGCTGCGTGTTCCCCATCACACAGCGACGGACTGCACGGAGGGGTCCTTGGACGTGATTTTTATTCGATTGGCTGACAGACCGGGCACCAGAAGGTCGTTCGTGCGCCCGCACCTTGCTTGCGCATCTCGATCGGAGTACCGCAGCGCCGGCAGGGTTCGCCGCGCCGCCCATACACCCACAATCGCGCCGCTTGATCGGATGTATGGGTCGTGCGTCGCAACCCGGCGTAGGTTGAAATCTCTCCGCTTGCGCCTTCAGCAACGTTCAACGTGAGGAACTTCCTCGCCGTGAAAACCAGCTGTTCCAGTTGGCTTGGATCGAGCGTTCGAACCGCGCGGAATGGATTCACTCCACAGATGAAACAAGTTTCAGACTTATAGACATTCCCGATTCCGGCCATCACCCGCTGGTTCAGCAACACCTCGGCGATCTGTTCACCGTCGTGTTCGCGCATTCCAGCGACAGCTGCGCCAAGGTCAAAGTCTTGCTTTAACAAATCCGGACCTAATGCAGGAATTATTGTCTTTCGTAACAGCGATGCCGCCGAATGAAACTCCGCGACGGGAACGGTGAATCCGACCGCATTCCAGTCTGCGGTCTCGATCACGATTCGCATATCCCGCCGGGGACGCCGCCACTTCTCTCCCGTTCGATACAGATGCCACGAGCCATTCATCCGCATGTGAGTCACCAGGATCAAATCGCCGGAGAAATACATCAGCAGCCATTTGCCCCGCGCCTCGACATGTTCAACGGTACGCCCGGCAATTCTTTTGTCGTCGTCGACGCTGGCCAGGTGAGCATAGGCGGTTTCAAATCCCGTGACGATCTTTCCACCTAGCGCACGGTCTAACGCCCGCGCCGAGCGAAAGATTGTGTCACCTTCCGGCACTCCTATTGCACCTCGCGCAAAGGCGCCGGCCTCGCGGGTTCATGAGCAATCGGAGCCAGCAGCGATCGTCGCAGATGGAAGCCCATGGGTGACGCGTGGAAGCCGGCGTCCAACAAGAAACGCGAGAGAAGGTGTTCCGGGGTCGGAATATCGTTCACTGTTGCCAGCAACAATCCCGCAGGACGCCCCGAACCTTGCGCCTGCAAATCCTGCTGTCCCAACTCGGCGAGATAATTTGCCAGGTCACGAGCCACGTGGCTTCGGTCGGGTTCCTCAGTGGGAAGGAACACGATCAAGTTCGGGTTATTTCGGCGCATATAGGCGACAAGTTCGCCATTTCGCAGAACGATGCGAGCGCCCACAGCTCGCGCCAACATTCGCGTATTCCCTTCTCGCGCGGGTTCGGCTTCCACCCCCTCCCGGCTTGGAGTGGCGACATCTCCGACCGTCGAGGTCGAAGGCCAACGCAAAACAGATCCATAAAGATTTGCCGGATCGGTCGCAGCCAGACAAAGCATCTCGGGTTTTTCTGGCGCGCGATCCGTGCGCAGCGAACGCAGCAGATCAATCGCGGACGGCAGCGCGAATTGCGCTCCGCCCAGCCCCGCGACAAAATATCCGCGGCGCACGCGGCCCGACTCTTCGAGTGCCTTCAGCACGTCATACACCGCGCTGAATCCACCAACAATATTTTCCAGGCCCATCGTCTCGCGAGTCACAACGCCATGCCGCTTCAGCAGCTGTAACGCAACCGCGTGGCTTCGAATGGTCGGTGATATTTCAGCTGAATCTGGAGAATTGACCAGTGTCCATCGACCCTGCGCACTCGGCGCCAACGTGCGGCGTGACCGAAAATTCGATTGCACATGCTGCCGCGAAGAACTCCGCGTACTGGCTCGCTTCGCCATGTAAGCGCGCAGAGCGTGAAACGTGTCATTCGTGACGCGCCCGGCCCACACAAGTCCCCACAGCGCATCGATCGTCTCGCCTGGGAAATCCTCCGCCAACAGCTTCGTGCAGCGCGCTAAAAAACATGGCTCCGCGCGACGCCAGTAGTTCAAGAATCTGCTGTTGCTTTTCGCCTAGCGGATTTTCCGACGGATCAGTCTGCGGCTTCGCAGGAGCCGGCGTGTGTAATTCTGCGATATTGTCCGCAAGATAGAGCGCGATACGCCCGTCAGTTTCGCCAATCGGCTCGACGCCGCACCACACCACTTCGCCGGCGCCGATCAGTGTATCCAGATCGCTCGCTTGATATCCAACAACGCGAGCTGGCAATATTTCCCGCTCGATAACAGAAGCCGGCAGAGGTGCGCCTTGTAACTGATCGATCGCATCCAGCACCGCGTCCAGGCCCCGACGGCGATGCAAGCATCCATGCCAATGGGTTGCCATGCGCGCCAGTGTTTGCTGCTCAACCGGTTCAACTTGTTTGCGCAATCGCGCGAGAGACTTGCGCCGGATCGTTCGCAACACTTCGGCATCGCACCATTCGCGATGAATTCCGCCCGGACGGAAATTGCCTTCCATAACGCGGCCAGAATGAACCAAAGCGCGCAGCCAGCCCTGCACTATTTGTGGGTTCCAGCCAAAACGCGTTGCCGCCTCGTCTGCAGTAAATGGTCCGTGGGTGCGTGCATATCGTTTCAGAATTTCCAACTGCGGCTCGACTCCCGGCTCAAGAAATGCTTTAGGTACACCGGGCGGCAATGGGATTCCAAGAGCATCACGAAACTTGGCCGCATCCTCGATAGCGATCAGCCGCTTTTCGCCAAGCAGCTGCACCTCAAGCGCCCGCCGCGCCCGCATCAACTTCGCCACAGCCGCATTCACATCGACACCAACGGTTCGGCGCGCTAGTTCAGCTCGACTGAGATCTCCCAGCCGTAGCAGCAGATCATGCACGCCATCCACGCTCTTGGCGCGGTAATTTTCATCGAGGGCCTGCAGCTGCTCCTCAACTTCTTCAATCGCCGCGGCATCCAGCAACTCACGCAAGTCGGCGTCGCCCATCAGATCGCGCAACTGATCCTGATCGATGGTAAGAGCCTGCGCTCTTCGCTCTGCCAACGGAGCATCGCCATCGTAAATAAAGTTGGCCGCATACCCGAACAGCAAGGATGCCGCGAACGGTGAAGGCGTGCGCGTATCCGCCACATGGACGCGAATGTTGCGGCTCGCAATTCCGCGCAGCACTTCAAGAAACGCCGGCATGTCGAACACATCGCGCAGCGTCTCGCGATAGGCCTCCAGCAGCATGGGAAATGACGCGTATCGCGATGCCACCGCGAGCAGGTCGTATGCGCGCTTGCGTTGCTGCCATAGCGGAGCGCGCCCTTGCGCGCGACGACGTGGCAACAGCAGAGCCCGTGCCGCGCTCTCTCGAAACTTCGCCGCAAACAGCGCCGTCGATCCCAACTGCCGCAGCACCAAGTCCGTCGCCTCGACCGGATCAAGCATCAACACTTCAATATCCGGTGGCTCGGCTGTTTCCGGGAATCGCAGCACAAATCCGTCATCGGTCCACAGCGTCTCAATGTCGACGTGACCTGCCGGCGCCCAATCGCCCGCTCACTGCCATTGCCCACGGCGCATGGATGCGACTGCCAAACGGCGTCAGCACACACACACGCCAATCACCCAATTCATCGCGGCATCGTTCGATCACAATAGTGCGATCGTCGGGAACTTCAGTCGTGGCGATTTCCTGATCGATCAGAAAGCGCATCAGATTGTCCGCCGCCTGCGGATCCAGATCGTGCTCTCGCGTCAGACGACTGACGGCAGCGTTGCGCTCCATACCACGCAATTCGCGAACCATGGCTCCGATGCGGCGACCAAATTCCAGCGGCCTTCCCGGGCCCTCTCCATGCCAGAATGGCATTTTCCCCGGCTCGCCCGGCGCAGGAGAAACCAGCACGCGGTCATGCGTGATCTCATCAATCCGCCAGGTGGTCGCGCCTAGAACAAAGGTGTCGCCCCCGTGGCTTTCAAACACCATTTCTTCATCCAACTCGCCCACGCGTACCGGCTTGTCTTTCGAGCTGGAAAGAAATACTCCATACAAACCGCGATCCGGAATCGTGCCTCCATTCAAGATTGCGAGACTCTTTGCTCCCTGGCGCGGCGTCAACGAATTGCGCACACGGTCCCATGTAATGCGAGGGCGCAGCTCCGCGAATTCGTCAGACGGATATCGCCCTGAAAGCATATCCAGCACGCCGTCGAACGCGGCTCGACTCAGTGTGGCGAACGGTGCCGAGCTTGCGATCAATCTGTGCAACGCGTCGTAGTCGACTGGAATATTTTCTCGGTCGTCATCCGACAATGCTGTCTGTGAAATTGATTTCTTTCCGCCGGGTTTTGTCGCGCGTGGCTTTTCTGGTGGCTCGGCCACAATCGCGACAATCTGCTGCGCCAGCACATCCAGTGGATTGCGCAGATAGCGCGTCGACTCGACCAGGCCCTCATGCATCGCCCGTGTTGCGGCTGCGCACGCAATCAGGTCAGCTCGAAATTTTGGGAAGATGATTCCATCACTGACAGCTCCCACATGGTGCCCGGCACGACCGATACGCTGCATCCCGCTTGCGATCGAAGGCGGCGCCTCAATTTGAATCACCAGGTCAATCGCCCCCATGTCGATGCCCAGCTCCAATGAGGAAGTGGCAACCAGCGCGCGAATGCGCCCCGCTTTCAATAACTCTTCAATCTCAGACCGCTGCGCCGCC
The DNA here is from genome assembly GCA_963774515.1 of uncultured Acidobacteriota bacterium. Classification (GTDB taxonomy): domain Bacteria; phylum Acidobacteriota; class Terriglobia; order Terriglobales; family Acidobacteriaceae; genus JAKAAZ01. Next base: position 481,789 of record CAVZFK010000010.1, read on the forward strand.
GCCAGCGAGCCATGGTGGGCCCGTGCAATCGATTCCTCTGCTAAATCATTCAGCGCACCCGCCAACCGCTCCGCTACTCGGCGACTGTTCACAAAAATCAGCGTGGATTGTTTTTCGCGAATCAGCTCCAGCAATCGCGGATGAATTGCGGTCCAAATCGAGGTGCGCTTGGGCCCTTGCGATGCGGGTCCACTGGGTAATTCTTCTGGCTGACCCAACCGCGCCATATCCTCCACCGGAACTTCAATGCGCAAATCCAGCCGCTTCGGTTCGCTCGCGTTGATGATTGTCACCGGGCGAAACTGCGGCGTGCCTGGATTTGAAACATCAGGAGAGTTTGCCAGCCACTCCGGCTCAAGCGTGTCGAGGGCTTGCACATTTTCGCTCACCAAATCTAACTTCGGTTCTGGTGCGGCAACTCGCCCCGCCCCCTCCGTCGCAACCTCCACGCCGCCGAGAAATTGCGCTACCTCTTCCAGCGGTCGCTGCGTTGCCGACAATCCAATCCGCTGAATTGGGCGACCCACCAGCGCCTGCAGACGCTCCAGTGAAACGGCGAGATGCGCCCCACGTTTCGTGGGCACCAACGCGTGAATCTCGTCGACGATCACGGTTTCGACCGAACGCAGGGACGCCGCTGCATCGCTGGTCAACAATAGATACAGAGATTCTGGCGTGGTAATTAAAATCTCCGCAGGATCGCGGCGAAAGCGTGCTCGTTCCGTCTGCGGCGTATCGCCAGTGCGCACGCTGATCCGGGGTTCGCGCACCGGCACGCCAGCTCGTTCTGCCATTTGCTTGATGCCCGCCAGCGGCGAACGCAGGTTGCGCTCTACATCGACAGCCAGCGCCTTCAGCGGACTGATATAGATCACTCGACACCCGTGAGTATCCGCGGGCGCGGGTTGCAGCATCAGTTTGTCAATGCACCACAAGAACGCAGTGAGCGTTTTACCTGTTCCAGTCGGCGCCAGAATCAGTGTTGAATCGCCCTTCGCAATTGCTGGCCATCCGAGGCGTTGCGGCGTCGTTGGACGTTCAAAAACTGCTCGCAACCAGGCCGCGGTCACGGGATGAAACAACGAAAGCGGATCGAAGGAATCCTCGATTGGTGTAATCGCCAGCTTCGGTTCCGCAGGCGGAGATTTGCCGGGGCCGGACTTTTTCTTACTTCGTGCTGGAGTGGCAGCTTTCGATTTCGCCACAGATCGGATCCCCGCTATCTCTCAGAATATCGTGCGGCAGCCTCATTCTTCTCGTAGGTCTTAGATGCACTGCATTGTTCTTTTCGTTTGACGGGAATCTCGTACACTGCAACATCAGGAGCCTGAAATGAATTCCACCCGCGAGCCACACCTGGTCACCGACCCTGCGCTTGCCGAAATACTTGCGCAGCTGATCCGCCGCGAGCCGATCTTTCATCGTGCGGAGTTCGGCACCTCGCGCGCCGACTTTGAAAAGATGACCCCTGATGATTACTGGGAGGTAGGAGCGTCGGGGCGCCGCTACAGCAGGAATTATGTTCTAGACATACTTGAGGAGCGCTTTCGACAGGACCAAAGCAGCGATATCTGGGAGACCAGCGACTTCCACTGCAAACGGCTCAGTAACGACGTCTACTTACTGACCTACACCCTACTGCAGCACGGTACCCGCAAAACGCGCCGATCCACAATATGGCAACACACGCAGGAAGGCTGGAAGATTGTCTTCCATCAGGGAACCATCGTCCAAGATGCGTAATGAAACAGCGGCCGCGCGACGGAACGCTCTAATATCCTGCTAGCTCCACGATTGCTTTGCGAATATCTTCCGGCTGCGGCAGAATTGCGTCTTCCAGCGTGGGCTGATACGCAACGAAAACATCCTTCGATGCGATGCGGCGTACCGGAGCATCCAGATCGTCGAAAAGTTCGTCGGCAATGCGAGCTGCGATTTCCGCCCCATACCCCCAGCTGCGCATGTCCTCATATGCAACCAGCGCGCGGCTGGTCTTGCGGACGGAAGTTGCAATCGCGTCCCAATCGTACGGACTCAGCGAACGTAGATCGATCAATTCCACGTCAAGACCATTTTCGCGCTCGGCACGTTGAGCTGCCTGCAGCGCGCGTGGTACAACCGCGCCAAATGTAATGACAGTCAGTTGCTTGCCGGGTCGAACAATTTTCGCTTTGCCAAAGGGAACCGTGAAGTCCGGTCCCGGATACGCGGCGCGACCATATGTCTCCCGATAGAGGCGCTTGTGCTCGAGAAATAAAACCGGGTCGTCGCAGCGAATCGCTGTGCGCAGCAATCCGTTGGCATCCAGTGCATTCGACGGATACACAACACGTATGCCAGGAGTGTGAGTAAAAATGCTCTCGCCCGACTGCGAATGATAAATCGCCCCACCGGTCAGATATCCTCCGGTAGCCACGCGAATCACGGCCGGACTGGAGAAAGTCCCATTGCTGCGCCAGCGAATCAGCGGAAGCTCATTGCGAAGCTGATGCATGGCGGGCCAAATGTAGTCAAAAAACTGTATCTCCGCCACAGGTTTCATTCCGCGCGTCGCCATCCCTAAAGCTCGGCCAACAATATTGGCTTCCGCCAGCGGAGAATTGAAGACGCGATCGGAACCAAATTCCCGCTGCAACCCGCTGGTCAGTTTGAAGACTCCGCCCTTCCCTTTGATGCCGCTCTCTTCGAGGGAACCTTCTCGACTGCAATCCGCCACATCTTCGCCAAAAACCACGATGCGTTCGTCGCGCTTCATTTCATCGTGCAGGCAGGCGTTTATCAAGTCCGCCATGGTGCGCTCCGCAACGGGACGCGCCGAATCTTCCACGACCGGTGCCGGCTCCTTTAGAAACGAGTCTGCCGTCGGATCCAGATCCTCGGAGTACACGTGCTTATAGATGGTGTCGGTCGCTGGGAATGGAGCACGCAGAACCACTTCAGTCGAGACGCGAATTTCCTCATCCACTGTCTGCTCCAGCCGAGTAATAGCCGCCTCGTCCAGAATTCCCTCCCGCAATAGCCGCATCTGCAGCTTCGGTAGCGGATCACGCATGGCATCAGCTTCACGCTCGGCTTCTGATCGATAGAAACGTTCGTCGTCGGAAAGTGAGTGCGAATACGGCCGAATCACATGGCCGTGGACAAACGCCGGCCCATGCCCCGCACGGCAATAAGCAACCGCCTCCTGCATGGTCTTGTAGCATTCGATCGCGTCGGTACCGTCGATCTCTGCGAAGAAAAAGTTAGGAAAATTTGCGACCAGCTTTGATATATTCCCGCCCGACGTGTTCACTTCGACCGGAACTGAAATCGCGTACCCGTTGTCCTGCACCACAAACAGCACCGGCAACTTCAGGTTGGAGGCAGAATTCATTGCCTCCCAGAATTCGCCCTCACTCGTGGTGCCATCGCCTAGCGAGCAATAGACCACTTCATCCGCGTGAAACGAGACATTCTTGAAGGCGCGATAATCCTTATCGCCAATTGCCAGCTCCGGCTTTTTGGCGGCTTCCGGGTGACGGGTGAAATAGCGTCCAGCCTCTGCGCACCCAACGGCCTGCAGGCACTGCGAACCCGTGGGCGAAGACTGGGTCACCAGGTTCAGACGAGCGCTCGCCCAATGGGACGGCATCTGCCGCCCACCGCTACCTGGGTCAGCCTCCGCGCCGACCGCAGCCAGCAACATCTCCTCCGCCGTCATTCCCACCGCCAGGCACAGTCCACGGTCGCGATAATAAGGATAGAACCAGTCATACCCCGACCGCAGCGTCATCCCGGCGGCAACCGACAGGGCCTCATGCCCCGCGCCAGAGATCTGGAAGAAGATCTTCTGCTGGCGCTTCAGCATGATTTCGCGATCGTCGATCCGGCGCGACTGGTACATCAGCCGGTACATCTGAATCATCTGCTCGTGCGAAAGCCCGTGGGTTTCAACCGGCGTTTTGGTCGCGGTGACGGTGCGCGTTGCTGCCATTAGGGATCCTTTTCAGATCGGATTGCGTCGGCGATCGCCGTACCCCGGAAATCGTACGGCGAACTGGCTATTTTACGGCAAAAACGTGAACCCGAAGGAGTGTTTTGTTTCATGTTGTTTACTGTTATTCCACGCTGTGGATTGCTTCTTTATTCTAGGAGCTCCATTTTGTGCGTTTTCGTCGCCGCCGCTCGCACAAATCGTTCGAATGTGCTCGGCATCACTCCCACGATCGCTCCAACAAAGAGCATTGAAAAAGGCAAAAATCGAGCCCTTGGTGATGACAGGGATATTGCACTCTCTCCGCCAGAATGCATGCGACGTGCAGATCGAGATTCATTCACGTCGCGGTGAAGTCCGCTGCTGCATCCGGCTGGCCATCGAGTGATTCACATCACGGACACGCTGGGATTACGAAGTCTAAGCTTTGTTCGCAAAGACCAATCATCCAGCCCGACGTTAAAACACCTCATTGGATGCATGGCTTGCAGATTTGCGCCTGAGGTTGCCGATGGCAGCGAAGCATAAGACCTCGAAATTCTCGCGTCGAACCTTCCTCGAGATGGGTGCGATTGCCGGTGCAGCGCTGGCAACCGGTTGCACCACCCGCAGTGACAGCAATTGGGAATTCTTCACGGAAGATGAAGCCGCGACCTTGACTGCAATCTGCGATCAAATTATTCCCGCCGACGATTTTCCCAGTGCGTCCCAGGCTGGCGTCTTGAATTACATCGACAAACAAATCACACGCCACTATCGACCTCATCAACGCGCCTACAGAAAAGGCCTGGAGCGAGTCAACCTGCTCAGCCAGCAGCGATACGGAAAGATATTGGCCGCCGCGACTCCGGCCGAACATTTGCAAATCGTCACCTCGCTCGAGAAATCTGACACCTCCTTCTTTAATCTGGTTCGCAGACACACCTTCGAGGGCTACTATGGCTCCCCACGTCACGGCGGCAATCGAAATGCCGTCAGCTGGCACATGCTCGGCCTCGACGATCCTCCAATACGCGGCCGCTCGCGCTATGACTTGAAAAAAGGTACGCCGTCATGAAACGCGTCAATGCCGTTGTCATCGGAGCGGGCGCCGCCGGCGGAATCGTCGCCAAAGAACTTATCGACTGCCGGCCTCAGCGTCGTGCTTCTGGAACGCGGCAAGTGGTACACCTCAAACGATTGCCGCAAGGATGATCTTCGCAATCAACGCACCACGGTCTTAGGCAATGCATTTGGACCGCCCGATGAAGGCAATCCTCGCGTGTGGGTCGACGGCCAGGGCGTCTCGCACATCGCGCTTCCCAGCGAAGGCGACTACCAAAATAACGCCGCCTGCGTCGGCGGAGGAACGCTCAGCTACGGTGCTCAGGCCTGGCGATATCTTCCGCAGGATTTTCGAATGCGTTCCACGTACGGCGTGCCCGCCGGAAGTTCGCTGGAAGACTGGCCCATCTCCTATGACGACCTCGAGCCGTTTTATGTGAAAGCCGAATATGAAATCGGTGTTTCCGGCGACGACTCTGCCACGCCGTTTCGCGGTCCGCGTAGCCGCGATCTACCGATGCCTCCGTTACCGCAGACCCGTGAGTTTGAAGTGCTGGAGCCAGCGGCCAAGCGTCTCGGCCTGCATCCGATCAATATTCCGATGGCGCGCAACAGCATTCCCTACAACGGGCGTGGCCCCTGCATGCGCTGCCGTTGGTGTTGCGGATTTGCCTGCGAAGTGGATGCGAAGAACGGATCCCAAAATACGATGGTCCCCATCGCGCTCGCCAGCGGAAATTGTGAACTGCGCACAGAGTGCATGGTGAAAGAAATTCTGATGGACGATCGCGGACGCGCCCGCGGCATATCCTACTTCGACGCCGATGGACACCTGCAGGAACAGCATTCCGACATCGTTGTAGTTTCCGCATGCGCCATAGAATCCGCACGTCTTTTGTTGAATTCGAAGAGCCGCTTGTTTCCTGCCGGGATCGGAAATCGCTACGACCAGGTAGGCCGAAATCTACAAGGCCACCACTACACCGGGGCGGTGGGCTACTTCGACTTCGATACCTACGACGACATTGGCCCCGGCGCCAACATCGCGATCACCGACTACAACCATGGAACGCCCGGCCTTTGCGGCGGAGGCATGTTGGCGAACGAATTTATTCGCCTGCCCATCCATTCTCTCGATCGACTGCCGAACAACACGCCGCGCTGGGGACTGGGACATAAACATGCCATGCGCAATTACCACAAGCGCACGATTGTCGTGATCGGCCCAACGCAGCAGATTCCCACCGAGCACGCGCGCGTCACCGTTGATCCTTCAGTGAAAGATAAGTGGGGCCTTCCGGTCGCACGTCTCCAGGGAAACTGCCATCCGCACACGTTTGAGATTGGCGACATTCAGGCGAAACGTGCCGCAGCGTGGCTCAGGGAGGCCGGCGCCATCGACACATCGCTGATGACATCCCGCCCGGAAGTGCGCCCGGAATTAATTGAAGCTAGCCAGCACCAGGCCGGCACCTGTCGCATGGGCAATGATCCTCGCTCTTCCGTCGTGAATCGCGATTGTCAGGTGCACGATGTCGACAACGTATTCGTCATCGACTCCAGCGTGAACGTCACCAACGGAGGATTCAATCCGGCGCTCACAATTATGGCCGTCGCCTTCTATGCGTCGCAATCTCTCGTCCGCAACTGGAAGGGCACGGGATTCCGTTCATGATTCGATTCGTTAGGTTGGTGGCTGTCGCCGTCGCGTCGATTGCGATCCTCGCAATTCTCGGTACCTTCGGCGCGTCGGAGTACTACACATCGCAACTCGGATCCGGCTGCGCCAATTGCCATGAGATGGCGGACTACGTCGGTGCCGTGCATAGTTCGAATCATCGCAACGTCGGCTGCCAAGACTGTCACATCGCAACACTCTCCACCAAGCTGCGCCACATTCGCGTGCATCTCACCCATAGCTGGCCAGAAGAAATCCGACTGCGCGATGTCGATGTCGTTCGCATGACGAACAATTGTCAACAGTGCCATCAGCAGGAATACGCAACGTGGCATTCGGGCCCGCACAGCGCCACATACCGCGACATTTTCATGAACAACGCGCAAAACTCCAAACAACATCTCATGGAGGATTGTTTCCGCTGTCATGGTATGCATTTCGATGGCTCGATCCGCGACCTGGTTCTGCCAGTGAATACGAAGGGGCCCTGGCATCTGGTTCGGAAAGACTTCGCCGATCAGCCCACAATCCCCTGCCAGAGCTGCCATTGGGTTCATCGTCCCGGCAGCGTTCAACAAAAGCCCTCAGATCGCTTTTCAGTTGCTGGTAGCGCGGTCAATGGAACACTGGCATTCTTCGATCGCCGCGAGCGCATGCACTTCACCGCGACTTCGCTTCAAATCCCGCAATTGCAAGATGGCGCGCGCCTGGTCAAGATGAGCGCGGATCCTCGTCAGGCAATGTGCTACCAGTGTCATGGTCCACGCATTCCTGAAACTGGTACAGTTGCCGCAACGAATCACTGGGGTCCGCAGGTCGGAACGGGCGACGACCGCACTCCGACCGGCGTGCATGAGGGGCTCAGCTGCGTCGCATGCCACAACGGGCACAACGAAAATACTCGAGCCTCATGCGCCACCTGCCATGCATCAAAAGGCGAATGCAAACTCGACGTGGAGAACATGGATACGACTTACTTCAACCCCAAGAGTGCGCACAATATTCATTGGGTAAAGTGCACCGACTGCCACCAACACGGTATCCCCAAATCTACGGCAACTCGGCAGGTTGCTGGCCAATAGCATTTCTGCGCGGGGCATAAACGCTGCAATTCGCCACAACCTAGCGGCTTTGAATGGTACCGTGAAATTGGACTTCCGCTTCCTCATCATCCCTAACAGACGCGCGGTACTTTCTTGAGAACCTTTTGTTAGAACGCAAGGAGCTTGTCATGTCAGTCCTCGATCAATTCAGCCTGAAAGGAAAAAATGCATTGGTCACAGGTTCATCCCAGGGTCTCGGCGCGGGCATGGCCATTGCCTTAGCTCAAGCCGGCGCCAATGTGGCATTGCACGGGCGCAACGCCGTATCGATGTCGACGATCGACGAAGTCAAGAAAACAGGCGCGCAATCGATATCTGTCACCGGCGACGTGAGCAATCCCGCTGTGTGCACTCGCATCGTCGACGAGACGGTGAAGGCCTTCGGTTCCATCGATATCCTGGTGAACAATGCGGGAACCATTCGACGCGCACCTGCCGCCGAACATTCTCATGAGTTCTGGACGACTGTTATCGACAGCAATCTCAACAGCGTCTTTTATCTCAGCCAGTATGCTGGCACGAAGATGCTGGCGAAGGGATCCGGCAAGATCATCAACATCGCTTCCATGCTGACGTTTCAGGGTGGCATTCTCGTCCCCAGTTATGCCGCCGCCAAGGGCGCAGTCGGTCAATTGACCAAGGCGCTCGCCAACGAGTGGGCGGCCAAAGGAGTGAACGTGAATGCAATCGCTCCCGGTTATATGGAAACCGCCAACACCGCTCCGCTGCGCGCAGATCCAGAACGATCAAAAGCGATTCTGAGCCGAATTCCTGCCGGAAGATGGGGTTTGCCGTCTGACCTGGCTGGAGCAGTCGTCTTTTTAGCTTCTGCCGCAAGCAACTATGTCCACGGCCACATTCTTGTTGTCGACGGCGGATGGCTTTGCCGCTAGCATCACTCCGCGTTGCATACCCGTTGTGCAACTCGAAACGTCCCGCCTGCGATCTTCGGGACGGTCATTTCTTTGGCTTAGGATTTTTTCTCACCACACGCAGCCCGCTGGCCGCTACCTTCGATCGAGTCGGCTTCTTTAGTGAGACGAGCTTGCGGATCTCAGCCACCGAAACGCTATCCCAGAACACGGTCGGATCATCTGGAGAATTGAACTGCATCGACCATTGCCAGCCCAGGGTATCCTCCAGTCGACTGACGAGAACGGTGGGCTGCATCGCAGGGTAGCGCGCCGCCAATACATCCCAGGCTTTTTGCGCGTGCGGACGGACGCGAGGTCGAGCGGTATATGTTGCCATCGGTGACCTTCCCTGACTTGCCGCTCTGTCTTGCCGGCGGCGCGATCCTTTTGGAGTTTACCGTCTCTTTCTTCATTCTGCTGCTCGAGTTGAAGGAGTAGACTGCCTGCACCGGAATTGTGGCCCTCTTTTACCCCCAGGAAGTTTTCCACAGATCCCACTTAAGAGCTTCCAATTGCATCTAAGGAGCATCCTCGGAGGTTTTGCCATGAAGCGTATCCTTACCATCGCAGGCGCAGCATTAGGGGTACTCATCCTTATCCTGATTCTGATTCCGTTCTTCGTGAGCGGAAATACCTTCCGACCTAAGCTTGAGTCGATGGCCTCGCAGGCCCTGGGGCGTAAGGTTCAGATCGGCAATCTCGACTTCTCATTGTTGTCTGGCTCTCTGAGCGCGGACAATCTTTCCATCGCGGATGATCCAAATTTTAGCCAGTCGCCATTCTTGACAGCCTCTTCCCTTAAGATCGGCGTCAAGGTCTGGCCACTGATCACCTCCAAGCAACTTGAAGTCACCAGCATCACGATTGATAAGCCCGTGGTTCACCTGATTTCGAATGCGTCGAACCAATGGAACTATTCCACGTTGGCCAACACGGGAAAATCGACGCCCAGTCAACCTTCTTCTTCAGGAACCGAGAATCTTACCGTCGGCAGACTCGATGTGAACCACGGTGAGGTCACGATGATGTCCGCTGGCGCCAAATCGCCAAGCGTCTACAGTAATGTCGAAATGGAAACCAAGAACTTCTCACTGGCTTCCGCATTCCCAGTGACGCTCTCGATGGACTTGCCAGGTGGCGGCACGATGAAGCTCAACGGAACGGCGGGTCCGGTCAACGCGACAAATGCTACGTTCACCCCGGTTGAAGCCGATGTCAAAATCGACTCGTTAGACATTGCGAAGAGCGGTTTTGTGGAACCATCCAGTGGTCTCAGCGGCATTGTCGACCTGACCAATCACCTAAGCGCTGCCAACGCCAAGGCCCATCTGAAAGGTGTGGCCACCATGCGCAAACTCAAATTGGCTGCCAATGGTGCGCCTTCGGGCGTTCCCATCGCGATGGACTTCGATCTGGACTACAGCATGCCCGACACCTCCGGCACATTGAATAGTGGGCTGCTACATATAGGGCACGCTCAGGCGAACGTGAAAGGCACCTTCGCCACCAAAGCGGCAGTGACTTCAATCAACATGAATGCTGCCGGTCAGGGGATGCCGATTGACGACATCGTCGCGGCACTCCCCGCTTTCGGCGTCATCTTGCCTTCAGGATCTACGCTTCACGGCGGCACATTGAGCATGAATGTTCACGCACAGGGGGCTAGTTCCGCGCTGGTTGCCACGGGCAACGTTGGAGCTTTCAATACTCGACTGGCCGGGTTTGATTTGGGTTCCAAACTTTCCGCGGTCTCAAAAATCACAGGAGCGCATTTTCCCAGCGGCGACACCCAGATTCAGCGCCTGACCAGCAACATCAACTACAGTCCTGCGGGCATGCAAGCATCGAACATTGATCTCGTCGTAGTTGGCATTGGCCAAGTCACTGGAAGCGGCACGCTCAGCGCCAACAATGCGCTCAACTTCCACTTCGTAGCCCAACTGAGTGCCAGCGGCGCTGGCGGTGCCGTAGGTGGCGTCCTTGGAAATTCGCTCGGCAAAGGTGTTTCCATGACCAAGCTGCCGTTTGCCGTCCAGGGAACCGCCAGCCAGCCGAAGATCATTCCTGATGTCGGCGGGATCGTAGGCGGCGCAGTCACCGGATTGGCCGGATCGCTCGGTGGCGTGACCAAAGGAAACGTCGGAAACACGGGAGCGGCGACCCAACAGCTCAGCAAGGGACTCGGCGGATTGCTGAAGCACTAGGTCGATCGGGTCGAATCGATTTTTTAAGGTCTGGGCGCAGATGGCTGCGTATCTAAATCTCGCCGCCAACTGCGCTTGTTTTGCGCAACAGGAAGTCTGCCCCGCGCTGCCCACATCGTTCCGTTCGATCTTTTTAAGACCGGGGTCCGAATGACGGTTCGGGCGGTGGGCACCCTCATCCATGTCGGCGATTACGTCCATTTTCCCTATCCCATTTTCACTTTTATTGGAGGTCCTTCTGCCGCTCATGGGACCACGTTTTCCATAGTTGCTAATGTTCTTAAAGAATGTTCTTGCTATTTGCCTTCTGCGCTTGGTACTTTGGTATCCATTCATTGAGTTCCTGATACCAAGGCGTCTGCTTTCGCAAGCTGTCACCATAATGCTTCTCTGATTGATAGGGCTTTTACCCAGGGGAATGTTTTTGTTGACAACACCGCAAGGGGAAACTTAACATCTCGTGCAAAACTGGGATGGGCTGTAAATAGTTCGCAAAAAAGTTGTTTATGTAGCAATTACACTTTCGGAGGTTCGGGGATGCGCAAAAGAGGCATTTTGTCAGCGGCGGCACTAGGTGCCGTACTGCTTGTTTTTTCAGTTTTCAGTCAATCGGCGTGGAGTCAAACCGTGACGGCAGCTATTGTCGGTACCATCACGGATCCGGCCGGTGCAGCTGTATCCGGAGCTACAGTCACAGCAACCTCGGTTGAGCGCGGCACCACCTATACTGCCGTGACAAATGATGCCGGCCTGTATCGAATCCCGTCCGTACCAGCTGGCAACTATACCCTCACGGTTGATAAAACCGGATTCACTACCGCCGTCGCATGAGGCGTTTGTCCTCACCGTGAATCAAGTGGCTCGTATCGACGTCGCGCTGAAGCTCGGAAAACAAAGTGAAACCATAAAAGTGTCCGGCATGGCTCCGATGTTAGAAACCCAGACCACCCAGGTCGACACGGTCATCAACGCCGCAACCAATGACGAGATGCCGCCTCGCCTCCCGTAACTACGTACAACTCACGCTGCTTGCGCCAGGTTCTGTCTCGACCGATCCCAGCAGCTTCAATAACGGCAACAATACCGCCGGATATGGCGGCCGGCCGCTGATCAACGGCAACCGCGAGCAGGCAAATAACTTCCTGCTGGACGGCATGGATAATAACCAGGTTTCGGATAACTTGCTGGGTTACGCGCCGGCTCCCGATGCGATTGAAGAGTTCAACCTGATCACCAACAATGCCCCGGCAGAATTTGGCAACTTTGAGGGCGGCATCATCAATGCCACCATCAAGTCGGGAACCAACAGCTTCCATGGCGATGTCTGGGAGTATTTCCGCAATGACGTCTTGAATGCGAACAACTGGCAGAGCGGAGACAATCCCAGACAACGTCCTTGCGAAACCTAAGGTTCGCTGGAATATGTATGGCTTTACTGCCGGCGGCCCGATCCTGAAAAACAAGCTCTTCTTCTTTGCGGATTATCAAGGGCAGCGCTTCGATGTTCCGACCACGACCAATCACATTACCCTTTTCACAGCCGCGGAGCGCACCGGCGACTTCACGTGCAAGCTGCAGTGCCGGCTTTGACGGCAGTGGAATTTGCAAAGGTACGGGGTGGGGCAGTTATACAACCCCTGCGCATCCTTCACGGCTCCATGCACCCCTTCGTCAACCCCGGCCCCACGCGGCAGCCGTTTCTGAATAACCAAATTCCCACTGCCATGATCAGCCCGGTCGCGGCGGCACTGTTCTCTTCAAGTCTTTACCCAGCGCCGATCAACAGTAACCTGCAAGACAACGCGACGAACCAGGTAGCTTCCGCTGAAGACGTGGACCAGGGCGATCTGAAGGTCGACTATAGACCGACACAGAAGGACACCATTTCGTACCGCTACACCCGGGCCTATCAGAACAATCCAAGCACCAACTCTTTCGTCTTGTTCTCCAACAGTTATGGAACGACGCCGATTTTGAACACAGTTGGCGACTGGACCCGGACACTGACAAACAATCTTTTGAATGATGCTCGGTTTGGCTGGAGCCACATTACCCTCAACACCGGCAATAGCTGGGATTCGAACGTGGGCCAAGCATGGTAACACGCTTGGAATTGGCAATGGCAATCCGGCGGGCCTGGACGGCCTGCTGTGCTTGGGTTTTCCAACATCATTGTCAACGTCTTGGAGCAGGAGGAGTCGACCCAGAGTTTTGATGACCACGTCTGGGAGGCTGAAGATGGGCTGACCTGGACCCATGGACGCCACACGTTCAAATTTGGAGGCCAATACTGGCTCGAGATCATCAAGACGTTCTATGCCGGAAATAACGGTGAGTTGGGCTATGATGGAGTTTCAATGGCAGTTTACTGCGACCAATTCCGCGTCTGCGGGGAGCTGGAGCGGCGACGGTGGAGCGGATTTTGTGCTCGGCCTGCCGGATTCGTTCGGGCGTGGTACCAGCTCCGGCGCTACATGGCAGCAGATCGAGTAATATCATCGGCGTCTATGGCGAAGACACATGGCGCGTAACGGATAACCTGACTTTAAACCTTGGCCTCCGCTACGATGCACACACGCCATGGATTGAACAGCACAACCAACAGGCGAACTACAATTTCGCCACCGGAAACATCGATCTGGCCGGCCAGAACGGAGCCAGCCGGGCACTCTATAACGGGTTCTACGGTGGGAGAGACTTCCAGCCGCGCATCGGTTTCGCATGGACTCCCGCAATGCACTGGGTGGCCGCACGGTAGTTCGGGGCGCATTCACAATTTCCTCCTACATGGAAGGAACGGGCACGAACCTCCGCCTGCCATTGAATCCGCCCTTTACTCCGGCAGAAATCAATGCCACGTACAACAACATTCCCTTGCCTCTGACCGACACAACCGACGGAATCGTAGGTCAGGGCGTCAACCCTTCATGCGCGGCTCCGACCTACGCTTGTTATGCCGGGGCATTTCTGCGAATCTGGGATCCAAATGTGCAGCCGGCAATCGCCAATCAATTTAACCTCACGATTCAGCATCAGCTTTCGCATGCGATGACCGTTCAGGTTGGGTATGTGGGTCAAACGGGTCACCACCTGATGGTGCCGTTACGACTACGCCCAAAGGGTATTGCAGCCCAGTTCGTCCTGCGGCACTCCGCCGTGTACAGCACCCAGCCCTTATTTTTCCGCCAACCAGACCTCTATGCCGTGACTGGGCACTGGCGGCTCGAATCGCCGCCCGACTCTGGCCTCCCTACGGGAATCAAGGCGCCATCCTCGGGCACGAAATCAAACGGAAACATGTCGTACAACTCCTTGCAAGCCGTGCTGCAGCAGGACATGGTCCACGGCCTTCAGGGGCAAGTCTCCTATACCTACTCCAAGTGCATGTCCGACAGCACGGGATATTACGGAGCCTGGAATAACGCCGCCAGCGCTTCGGCGTATTGGCAGAACATCTATGACCAGAGGTCAGAGTGGGCGCCTTGTTACTACGACGCCACGCATGTACTTTCCGCGTATGCAATTTACCAACTACCCTTTGGACGCGGTAAGCAATTTGGCGGCGACAGCAGGAAGGCTGTCGATGAGGTGATCGGAGGATGGGAATTTAGCCCGATCCTTTCAGTCCGCAGTGGCTGGCCACTGCCCGCTTCGGTGGACGGACAACTCCGGTACCTTCGGTCGTGGAGCTCGGCCAGACTGCCTCTCCTTGCCGTCCATCACAAATACACAGCGATAGTCGATGGCCAGGGGTTGGCCGTCAGTGGTTCGTCAACAATGGAAATTTTGTTCAACCGGCGCCTGGCACCTTCGGAAACTGCGCACCGCAGCTCGCAGGTCTGCGCACACCGCGTTACTTCGACCTGGATTTCAGCATGCATAAGAACTTTCCAGATCACACAACGATTCCGACTGCAGTTCCGAACCGACTTCGTCAACTCGCTGAATCATCCTCAATACAATGTTCCGAACATGGGTATGGGACAGACGATGGGACAAATTACCAGCTCGCAACCTCCAAGGAACATTCAGGTGGCCTTGAAGCTATACTATTGACGTACCAAGCCAACGTATAATCTCTGATGCAGGCGTAAGTTGCTTACGCCTGCATCAGCTTTTTAGCCGGTTTTTAATTGGGATTGTTGTGAAAGCAGATTGCGTACATGGGTAGTGAATTAAAAAAGGTCTGCGTCTCTTTTGTTTTGTTGGTTGCCTTATCCGTTTCTGGGTTCAAAGCCAACGCTCAGCAGTCGAAATCAGTTTCGCCCGGGGCGCAGATTTCGCCGCAACAAGCAATCACATTAGCGGAACAGGGACATTGCCGGGAGAGCATTTCTGCCCTCAAGAAGGCGATGGTGGCTCAACTCCCCGCAGAAACCAGACAACGCGCCGGTGTCCTGGGAGTCCGCTGCTCTCTTGCCATCGACGACCGAAGTGCAACCCTCAGCTTCATCAGTTCACTGAACCGAGAATTCGGTCATGATCCCGATGTGCTGTATGTCATTGTCCATGCCTACTCTGACTTGTCGACGCGCACGGCTCAGGATCTGGCTAGAACCGCGCCGCAATCCATTGCTGCTCACAAGCTAAATGCCGAAGCCCTGGAAGAACAGGGTCGGTGGCAACCCGCCGAGCTTGAATACGAATGGATCCTTCACAAAGACCCAAACGCACGCGGCATTCATTTCCTGCTGGGCAGATTGCTGTTATCTGAACCTGGTGCCGGACCGGACGCGAAAGAACGCGCTAAGCAGGAATTTCTAAAAGAACTTCAGATCGATCCCGGCAACACGGACGCGCTATTCATTTTAGGAGAACTCGCCCGCGAGGATCAGAACTGGGGCGAAGCGATCTCTCGCTTTTCACAAGCAGCAAAACTCAATCCCAGTTTTGCTGAAGCCTACCTGGGATGGGGAGTTTCTCTGATCGGCGACAAGAAATACGCGGACGCAATCCCTCCCCTGCGCATCGCCGAGCGTCTGACCCCGGCAAATCCAGACATTCACAACGCGCTTGGTACGGCCCTGGTGAGGACTGGGCACAAAGAGGAAGCGGAGAAAGAATTTGCCATCCACAGAAGTCTTAGTTCTGGGGCTCATGCAGGCGAGTCTGCAGCAGACGGATCGCAATAACAACTGCCCATGTACTTCCTGGTGTCATCCTCTATGAGTTCCAGGACTATTTGATATCGGCTGAATGAAATCATGAATCGGATTCGGACAGCACGATTGACACGGCGGAAATTCCTGTCGCAGTCGATCGCAGGAGCTTTGCTTCTCTCCCAGCGCCAGCTTTTCGCTCTTGGCGGCGCACCCCAGTTTCCGTTCGAGTTCGTTCCTCCGGAGAAGAGCGGTATTCGGTGGGTGCATGATGCCGCGCATTCCCCGGAGAAGTACCTCCCGGAAAGCTCCGGACCCGGTGTCGCATTCCTCGACTATGACAACGACGGCTGGATGGACATCTATCTGGTCAACAGCGGGAAATGTGATTTTTTTACCCCCACCAAACCGTTGCGTAACGCTCTCTATAAAAACAATCGCGATGGAACCTTTACCGATGTAACGGAAAAGGCTGGAGTGGTCGGGGGCGGCTACGGACAGGGTGTCGCCGTAGGCGATTACGACGGAGATGGTTTCCCCGACATCTATGTAACGCAATACGGAAAAAGCATTTTGTATCACAACAACGGCGACGGTACCTTTACGGATGTCACGGAAAAGGCCGGAGTCGCTGCGCCAGGATGGGCTTCCGCCGCAGTCTGGTTCGATTATGACAATGATGGCCGCCTAGATCTTTTTGTCGCGCGATTTGCTGATTTCACCAAAGAACTGAACAAGCCCTGCGGAATCCACGACGATGGCCTTCGCCACTATTGCATTCCTAAGGCCTATGCGCCGATGGCTAGCTGGCTTTTTCACAATAACGGGGATGGCACCTTCACAGACGTCAGCAAAGAATCCGGTATCGCCAGTCATTTGGGAAAAGCCTGGGGTGTGGTTGCTACGGATATTAACAATGATGGACTGATGGATCTCTTCGTTTCGAATGACACCGTCCCAAACTTTCTTTACGTGAATCACGGAAACGGAAAGTTCGAAGAAATCGGAGAAATCGCCGGGATCGCATACAGTGCCGATGGTCTGGCGCGTTCCGGCATGGGCGTTGACTCCGCCGACGTCGATCAGGATGGCTTTATGGATCTTTACGTCGCCAATATCAACTACCAGGACTATTCGCTGTACCACAACAATCATGACGAAACCTTCGACGATGCCGCCGGTCCGGAAGGCATTGCCTCGTCCACCTACCTCATGAGCGGATGGGGACTGAAATTCTTCGATTTTGACAACGACGGAAACCTGGATCTGTTTCAAGTCGACGGGCACCCTGACGATCTGATCGATCAAATGCATCTGCAGGTGACCTATGCTGAGCGGCCCATGTTGTTTCATTGGAACGGTAAGGATTTCACCAATATCAGCAAGCAAAGCGGGCCGGTTTTCAGTCAGCCGCTGGCAGCGCGCGGCCTGGCCATCGGAGATTTCAATAACGACGGCGCTACCGATGTCCTAATTGGAGTCAACGATGGCGCGCCAGTCCTGGTGCGAAATAATGTGGGCACCCAGAATCATTGGCTCGGCATCAAGCTCGTCGGAACCAAATCGAATCGCGATGCGGTGGGGGCCAGGATCACATACCAGGCACAGGACTTGAAGCGCTACCGGATGAAAGTGGGCGGTGGCAGCTTCCTTTCTAGTCATGATCCGCGCATCGTGCTAGGTATCGGCAAGCGGGAAAAGATTGATTGGGTTGAAATCAAATGGCCCCTACCTAGCGGCAAAACGGAACGTATTACGGATTTGCCGATCGACCGTTACATCACGATTGTCGAAGGCCAGGGCAAATGGACGTAAGCTCGCCGCGCCAACCTGCACCGAAGAGTCTGTTCCAATCTGACCTTGTTCTTCGGAAGGATGGGCCAACCGTCACTCTCTGCGAGCATAGAGTTCATTAAGGTTTAGAATCGTCGAAATTGAACTTGCTCCAAAGCGGCTTGTGACACTCTTAGCGCTACCTCACGCCCCAGCAAAAATAACTGGCCTATAGCGTCTCTTTCTCCAGCATCACCTTTGGCGATTCGACGGGTAAGTCCCTACGGATCTTTGCTATATGTTTCGAAGGAGCAATCCTCGCATGACCTCAAATGAACCGCTTCCGTGCTTGTCTCCCTTGCGCTCCATCTCGCGATTCCTGCTGTGGATTGCTGCCGCTTCCCTCTCCACCAATCCGTGCGCTCAAGCGCAGCTCGGCGCGCCGGAGAAGCCATTGCAGCCCATCGTCCAGGATGGCGCTGAATATCGGTGGCTGCAGAAGAAGGTTCTGGATTCGCGTCTGCTGGACGGCATGGAGAATTTGTCCAACTGGAAATTCAAGGGAGAAGGTTCGATGATCCTCTCCACCGCCGAGGTGAAGGATGGACAGCATTCCATCCGCATCGACTCCACCGACAACATGGCGCGCGTCCAGGGCAGCGGTGAATGGGAAGACCTGGTCGCCACACGCAGCTTCCCTTCAGAAGATTGGAGCCGCTACAACCGCATTTCCCTTTGGGTTTATCCCGACGTAGACGGAGCTCCGGCGATCTCCATTTCGCTCGTTCTGCACAACGAAGGCGCGCATATCCTACCCGACAGCACGAACGAAGGGCGCGATGAATCCATCCCACTGAAAAATCGCCAGTGGAACCATGTCGTGTGGGAAATCACTCCCCTGTCGCGCGATCGCGTGACCGCTCTTGACGTTGCCTACAGCTTGCCGAAGATGTTTCCCGATCCCGGCGACAAAACAGTTCTCTACATCGATCAGTTGGAGTTGCAAACCGTGCACCCCGATCACGTCGAAGGATGGGATGTCGCCGCCGGCAAGATTGCTTTTAGCCACGCCGGCTATGAGTCCGGTGCTTCTAAGACAGCGATCGCAAGTGATCTGAAGAGCCTGAACTTTTCACTCGTTGACGCCGCCACTGGTAAGGTTGTGCTGACCGAGCCCGTCGAACAGAAAAAGACCGATCTGGGCAATTATCAGGTTTTGGATTTCTCCCAGATCCAGCAGCCCGGCAATTATTTCCTCCGCGCAGGCGACACCACCACTCGCACATTTCGAATTGGCGAAGATCCCTGGCGCGACAGCATCGTCAAAGCCGTCAACTTCATGTACAGCGAACGCTGCGGCACGGTAATTCCCGGCATCCACGGCATCTGCCATCAGGATGATTACACCTTTCATGGCGACAAGCGCATTCTCGTCAATGGCGGATATCACGATGCCGGCGATTTGACCGCCACCGGCAACACTCCCGCGATGGCGTACGGATTATTTGAATTAGCGGAGCGCCTCAAGCAGCAAGGGGAAGACCCTGTCCTCTATAACCGGCTCATCCTCGAAGCGGAGTGGGGCCTGAACTGGGTGCTGAAGACGCGCTTTGGAGACGGCTATCGCACCACCGGCCAGTTGATCAGCTATTGGACAAATGGAATTATGGGCGACGCCGACGACCGATTCGGTCCGGCGGTGAATGATCCTGAATGGAATTTTAGAGTGGCCGCGGTCGAGGCGCTCGCCGCCCGCGTGTTGAAAGACAGCGATCCAGAGCTGGCCAATCGCAGCCTCGCAACCGCCAAAGAGGATTGGCAGTTCGCCGTCACTGGTCTCAAAACAGCGCCACCGCTGCCGGAAGTCTACGGCCAGAAAGATGAGTTGGAAAGAATTTCCTTCGGCGCCATCGCCTCGATCGATTTGTTCCGGGCGACCGGCGACCAGAAGTATGCAGATGAAGCGGTGATTCTCGGGAATCAAATCCTGGCCTCGCAGGAAAGAAAATTGCAGCAGTGGAGCATCCCAATGACCGGCTATTTCTATACCGGCCCGGATCGCAAAGCCCTCTTCCATCGCTTCCATATGGGAGAAGAGGAGCAACCCATCGTCGCGCTTGCCCATCTCTGCGATGCGCTTCCGCAGAATCCTGATTGGATGAAGTGGTACTCGGCTATTGTGCTGCACTCGAAGTACTATCAGCAAGCCGTCGCGGCCGTTGACGCCCCCTACAACATGCTGCCTGCCGCGGTGTACCGAGAAAGCGGCGTTGATCAGTTGCCGAATTCCAAGACGTGGACGCCTCTCCGTACGGCCGATCGCACCACCTACCTGGAAGAAGTTCGTCGCGGCGTGCCCCTGGGCGGCGAGTATTATCTTCGTCGTTTCCCTGTATGGTTCGATTTCCGCGGTAACTCCAGCGTCCTGCTTTCTGAAGCCAAAGCGCTCTCCACCGCAGCCCAGTTGCGCGGCAACATCGATGCCGAGAATTTAGCGCAGCAGCAGGCGCAATGGATCGTCGGACGAAATCCATTCTCCGCCAGCATCATGTATGGCGAAGGCTACGATTGGACTCCTCTCTATAGTGTTCGCTCCGGACAGATTGTCGGCGCCCTTCCCGTTGGAATCGAGACCAAAGGGACAGCAGACGCACCCTACTGGCCAAACCAGATTTGCTGGACCTACAAAGAAGTTTGGACGCAGCCCGTTGGCGAATGGATCTGGCTGATGAACGATCTGAGCGGCCCTGCTGTCGTACGCGGTATGGTCGACACTAACGGAACGTCGCATGTGCGATTTGTAAATCGCGCGACCGGCAAGGTCATCGACGCGACGGTTGACCAAGCTAACGGAACCTTTCGTGCCGCCGTCCCACAGGGCCAATATACGGTCGAATCTGGCGCTGTCCGTACTTCCCTCACGGCACTCTCCGCCGGATCATATCAGCTAGATCTCCGCCGCGAAAAAGCTGTCGACTTCTCCGCTGGCTCAAAGGGTCTCACCTCGACTGAGGTTCTGTTGCAAGTCGCCGCACAAGGCATGGGAGACCATGCCTTCACCGTGCGCGTCAGTAATTTGGAGTTAACTGGACCGAATACCAAGTCGGTCAGCTTAGGCGAACACAGCAAGAACGAAATCACCTGGCATGCTCGCGTCATCGATCCAGCATCGCCTTGGGTTGCAGTCATATTCCCCGACGGCCAACTCAATCAGCACCAGGAGCTCACCGGTATCGCGTCCAACAAATAGGCTGCTGCTTATTTTGCAGCCGATGCGTGCGCAACATCGATCGTCGTCACCGAAGGCTCGCCATAGTTTGCAGTATAGATATGGCCGGTCGACGGATCGACCGCGAGCGCGTATGGGTTCTTGCCCGCGCGCAACGTGCCCATGACCGTGTTCGTAGCGCCATCAATCACGGTCACACTGTCACCGTGAACGTTCGCAACGTAAATACGGTTATGTTCAGGATCCGATACGATGGACTGCGGATGTTCGCCCACGGGCAGCGTCGCGATAACCTTCTTTTTTGCGTCATCGATCACGCTCACCGTCTGGTCACCGTAATTCACCACGTATGTCTGATGAGTCAGCGGATTCACCGCAACAGCACAAGGGATGGCTCCCACCGGGATGGTGCGCACGGCGTGGGTCTTTTCGTCCATCGCGACTAAATTGGCGGTGCCCGTATGCCCCAGGTACAGCGTATTCGTTGCGGGATCGAGAATCATTCCCCACAGATGCGTCCCCACCTCCACCTTGCGAATGGTTCCCGTTGTACCATCAATCACGCGGACGTTCGGGTCTTCATAGGTCATCAAAAAGATAGTGTTGTTTCGCGGATCGATCGCAATTCCATCCGCGCTGCCGGCTTTTAGCGCATGTGTGGTATTTGTCGCGCCATCGATCACCGTCACCATATCGCTATAAGTATTTGTGACATATACCTTGTTGGTTACGTCGTTGACCGCCAGTACGTAGGGCAGCCTCTCACCCTTCACTGTCGCAATTACGGCATCTCGATTGCCGTCGATCACGCTAATCGATCCACTGCCTGTATTCGCAACATAAATTCGGTTTGTCTTCGGGTTAATGGCGATAGCGACTGGCCTCTGTCCCACCTTCACCGTGCGGATGGACCCAGTCTTCTCATCGATCACTTTCACGGTGCCCGCACCCTCGTCCACTGCGTACACCTTGTGTGTGGCGGGATTCACCACGACGCCGCGACGCGTGATCACTCTCCCTTGCACGGCGTCCGTCTCGGCACGACTCGCGGAACTTATCGCCAACACCGAGATCGCGCCCAGCGCAACTCCGATACACGCATGGCGTCGGACTCGAAAGTTTTCAGCAAACGAAGAACACCATCGCGCGAATGAGCTCATATTGTGATAAAACCTCGTTGTGGACTAGATTATCAATCATTAGAAAGTCTTCTGTCGAACCATTTATCACGCTCCGCTACCGCCCAGGAAAGGCTCATCCATGATTCAGCGCCTCTTCACCTTCTGCCTGTTCGCGCTACTGGCCTGCTCGGGAGTTACGGCCTTCGCCCAGAGCCGGCCCTTTCATGTTCTCGCCTTCTACTCCACCAATGTCGAACAGGATCACGTCGACTTCGCTATGCAGGCGATTCCATTTTTCCAGGCGATGGCAAAGCGCGATCACTTCGAATTCAAGGCGACTTCAAATTGGAATGACATGAATCCCGACACCCTGAAGCAGTATCAGGTTGTGCTGTGGCTGGATGATGCGCCATCGACTGCCTCTCAGCGCGTCGCTTTCCAAAACTACATGGAGCATGGTGGAGCGTGGCTGGGCTTTCATATCGCCGGTTGGATGGACAGCCGCGCCATGTGGCCCTGGTATGCTGACTTTCTTGGAACGGTATTCTCCGGCAACAGCTGGCCGCCGCTGCCTGCGACTCTTACCATCGACGATCCGGCAAGTCCCATCGTGAAGGGTCTGCCACAAAGCTATTTGTCGCCGGCCAATGAGTGGTATAGCTGGAGGCCCGACCCGCGCCATACTCCGGGGATCAAGGTGCTCATGACGCTCGCGCCGTCGAACTATCCGCTCGGCTTTAAAGATACGCTTGTCGGCGGCGACATACCGGTCACGTGGACCAACACCAAATACAAAATGATCTACACCAATATGGGCCACGGCGACAAAATTCTCACCAGCCCCGTGCAGAATCGATTTTTCGAAAACGCTTTGTTGTGGCTCGGCGACCGCAAAGAATAACCACTCGCTTCGGCGATGCCAAAAATCTAGGCTACGGATTCCCTGCCGCCTGGCCTGCCTGACTTGTGCTCAGATTGTTCTGAATGATGGTCAACAGCGAGTGCGGGGCGGCAGCATCACCCAGAATCGACCAGAGCATCACGCCGCCATATTGTTCGCCCAGTTGCGTCTCTCGCGCCATCGTTGCCTCGCCAGCGTAGCGATACGCTTGTCCATCGTCGAGCGAACCGCCTCCCACCAAATCCACCTTCCACGCATTTGGATAGGCAGCCAGAATGTTTTGGTAGCTCTCTTCTTTTGAATCATCTGCCGTGGAGCCAAAAAACCCTACGCCAAGAACAATCTTGTTGCGGGCAATCTTTTCATCGACAGAATAAAACTGCAGCGCACTCAGCGCCTCCTCGTAGGAGGAGTACACCATCACGTTAATGAAATCGAATTGGCGCAGCGACGCACCAGGCATCGAACTCTGCAAATATTTTGCGACGGCAGCCGTGACAATCTTCCCCTCCGGATGAAATTTCGCCATGAGCGCATTCACAAACGTAGCGAATGGCGCGCCCATATTGCTCGGGTCTTCGATGTCGAGATCGACTCCATCGATTCCGTGCGCCGCAACAAACTTATCTAGCGAATTCACAAGTTCGCTGGATAATCCCGCATTGTAAAACTGAATGATTTGCTGATCGCCACCCCCACCTCCGATCGACAGAATGACCTTCACCCCCAATGCGTGGGCGGCATTAACAATGGCCGCAATGTCGGCGTCGCTCTGGCCCAGAATGGAAAACGTCATATCGCTGCTCGCGGTGCACACCCCGTTGCACTTCGGCGGATCTCCAAATGCCAGGTTCAGGTGCGTCATCTTTCCGAAATTCACCTGCTTCGCGTAGTCCGCGTAATGCTTGCCCTTATCCACGAAGAAGTATTCGACAAGCCGCGGTGCCAGATTCGGCGGATACGCCTCTTTCGCAGGTGGGTAGTTCGGAGCCGCTGCCAGCGAGGGCGCAGTCGCAGCTGGTGTCACGATCGTGGTAGCAGTCTTCTTCGCTCCGCAGCCGCTCATCCCGATCGACATCGCTGCAATCGCCAAGATGCCTGCGATGGCGCGGAAAGTGAAAATCCAGACGTTTCTTAGGTTCAACATGCATCGGCTTCACCCGTTCCCTTAGTGAACTGAGCCTGACAATCTTCGAAGACTTCGTAATGTTTCGTTAGTATATACTCCTTGCGAGAGCGGCCTGCCCAGCCCGCTCGTGCAGTGCTTTCGTCGCAGCCACGCGCAATTCTTATTCGCAATGAGGAGACATTTTGAAGCGACTACCGATTCGCACTATGGCGTGGATACTTTGTCTTTCTGCGGTTTCGACGGCATGGGCCGGCGATGCAATTCCAAAGGCTGCATGGAAGCGCCCACTCGGCCTTCCCCTGGCGAATCCAGGCGTCACACGCGTTCCCGGCGATATCGACGATGGCTATTGGCAAGGGGTTCCCGTCGGCGGCATGGGCGCAGGAACATTTTCCCGCAGCTATCGCGGAGACTTCGCGCGCTGGCACATCAAGGGCGCCGTCCACAAATATCAGCCCGTGTATGCCAATCAGTTTGCAATGTTTCAGCAATCTGCCGGCGACCCCCACGGCACCGCGCAGGTATTGATGAACGGCCATCCACCCCCGGGCGAATTATCCAGCTGGAACTGGGACTATCCGGTTGGTGCCGGCGATTACTATGCGCTGTTTCCAAAAGCGTGGTTCGATTACCGATCCAAGAAGTTCCCCGCGCACGTCACGCTCGAGCAATTCTCGCCCGTGCTCCCAAATAATTATCGCGAGTCCAGCTACCCCGTCGCCGTTTATCGGTGGCATGCAGACAACCCCACCAACAAAGCCGTCACCGTTTCCGTGTTGCTTTCCTGGACCAATATGTCCGGCTGGTTTCGCACTTTCACTCGCGATTTTGCCGGAACTCCAAATCAGGGAAACTTCGACGAGTATCGAAGCGAGACAATCCCCGGCGGCACAAAGATGGAAGGAATCGTCTTCGATAGAAATCGTGCGGGTTCTGCGCCCAACGAATGGGATGGTCAGTTTGTGATCGCTGCACTCAACTCGCCCGGTGTCGAAGTCAGCTATCAAACCACGTTTCTAGCGTCCGGAGATGGCAAGGCGATTTGGACGCCGTTCGCCAAAGACGGCAAGCTCGCCGACGACACAAAATCCTGGGTCAGCGATAAAGAAAAACTGGCAGGCGCAATCGCCCTTCGCTTCACGCTGCAGCCCGGCGAAAAAAAAGTCATCCCCATGGTCATCGCGTGGGACTTCCCTGTCGTGCAGTTTGGCGAAGGTAGAAAGTGGGATCGACGCTACACGGATTTCTACGGCACCTCCGGGCGCAATGCCTGGAACATTGCCCGCGATGGCCTGCTGCACGCCACCGAATGGAGCGACGCCATCGACAAGTGGCAGGCTCCGTACATCGAGAATGCGAGCGAGCCTCTCTGGTACCGCGGCATGCTGTTCAATGAACTCTACGCGCTCACAGATGGTGGTACGTTCTGGGGACGCCCCGTCGGCTCAGATCCAAAAGCGCCTGCCTCCTTCGCACTGCTGGAGTGCTTCGACTATGCCTACTACGCCACGCTCGATGTGCGCTTTTATGCCTCCTTGCCGCTGCTGAAGTTCTGGCCGCAAATCGATAAACGAGTGCTGATGGAATTTGCCGACACGGTGCCGAAGGAATGGCCGGAGCAAGGTCTGTGGGTATGGAAGACGCAGCTCAGCGGCACTCCCATTACACACAAGCGTAAAAAGATTGGCGCTGTGCCTCATGATCTTGGCGTGCCCGAGGGCGATCCTTTCTATGCCGTCAACGAGCCCGGCTGGCAAGATACCAACGACTGGAAGGATCTCAATTCCAAATTTGTCCTGATGGTCTATCGCGACTACGTTTTGACCGGCAGCACCGACACAGCCTTTCTCCGCGGCGCGTGGCCAGCGATGAAGGACGCAATCGAATATCTTCGCCAGTTCGATCACGGTGGCGGCGTGCCGGAGAACAGCGGCTACCCTGATCAGACCTATGATTCCTGGGTTGTCAGTGGAGTCAGCGCCTACTCCGGTGGCCTGTGGCTGGCTGCGTTACGTGCCGGAGAGGAAACGGCGCGCATTCTCGGGGACACCAAAGACCGCCGAGGAATATCATGCCCTGTTCCTGAAAGGCCAGAAGACCTATATCTCCGATCTCTGGAATGGTTCCTACTTCCGCTACGACATGAATAGCGCGTCTAAGGATGACATCCAGGCCGATCAGCTCGCGGGTCAGTGGTATGCCAATCTCACCGGACTTGGCGACATCGTTCCCTATGCAATGCAGCGATCCGCCCTGCAAAAAATCTACGACTTCAACGTGTTGAAATTTGGCAACGGTGAAATGGGCGCAGCCAATGGCATGGCGCCAGATGGTTCCATCCTGACCAATGACGAAGCCAAAGAAGTATGGGTAGGGACGACCGAGGGCTATGCTGCATTGCTGATGAGCGATGGCATGAAAGAGGAGGCCTGGAAGACCACGTGGGGCCTATATCACGTGATCTACCAGACCAAAGGCTACTGGTTCCGCACTCCAGAGGCGTGGGACATCACCGGAAATTTTCGCGCCGGAATGTATATGCGTCCCATGGCGATCTGGGCTCTGGAAATGACTCCGCCGAGAAAGAAATAACGTACCGACCCGCTGACCATAAGAATTTTGGAGGCGTCCATGCAACTTCATCGACTCTCGCTCCGTACCCCGTGGATATTATGCCTGCTCGCATTCTTTCTTTCTGCAATCGGCACGATGACAGCCGCTGCCAAGCCGAAGTTCCACGTAATCGCGCTTGCAGAGGCCGGCGGGCAGCACCAGGCGTTCGTGGAACGAGCGAAGGTCTGGCTGAACCAGCTGGCGACCAAAGATAACTTCACCATCGACTACATCGAAAACACCGATAAGATCGACGATGCGTTCCTATCGCACTATCAACTCTTCATTCAGCTGAATTACCCGCCGTACAACTGGACGCCGACCGCCAAAGCGGCATTCACGAAATACATTGAACAAGGAAAGGGTGGGTGGATCGGATTCCACCACGCCACGCTGCTGGGCGAGTTCGACGGCTTTAAAATGTGGCCGTGGTTTTCACAATTTATGGGAGGCATCCGCTTCACCGGCTACATTCCAAACTTCGCCGATGGCACGGTCACCGTAGAAGACACAACTCATCCAACCATGCGCGGCGTGCCAAAAAAGTTTCTCGTCAAGCAGGAAGAATGGTACACCTGGGACAAATCACCCCGCCCCAACGTGCATGTATTGGCCAGCGTCGATGAGAATACCTACTCGCCCGACACGAAAACAAAGATGGGAGACCATCCCGTCGTCTGGACGAACCAGCATTACAAGGCGCGAAACATTTACATTTTTATGGGGCACCATCCGGAGTTGTTCGATAATCCGGCGTTCACCACGCTATTTCGAAATTCCATCTTCTGGGCCGCGCATCGAAAAGGCCCGCGTTAGCCAGCGAAACCTCAGCGCGACTCTCGGCGATCAGTTCCCCATCCAGTATTTGTTGAAACCGATGTAATCCGATGGCATGGCCGCCAGGATCTTCCGCCGCAATTCCAGAATGTCGACCGAACCAACGGTGCTGTAGAGAACCTTACCGCCAGGAGCCAGCAGCACCGTGTACGGCACGGCCGACTGCCACTTCGGATCGAAGGCCGCTTGCAGCCCAGCAGTATCGTCGGACGCGAATAACAGGTTGCGGCTCGTTGCATGTTTGCGCTGCAAGAATCGCAGCACCCCGGCTTTCTCATCCGGCGTATTCGCTGATACCGTCACCAGCTGAAATCCACGATCGTCGTACATGCGGAAAGTGTCCTGCAAATCGGAGAATTCCTCAACGCAGGAACCGCACCATGTAGCCCAGAAACTGACCAGCGTGTAGTTGTCACCGGCATTCGCGCGCAGCTTTTTCAAACCTGCAGCATCGACCATCTCCACGCTGACTGGCTGTGAGTCAATCTTTTCTTCGTTGGCCTCGCGCAACGGTTCTTTGTCTTTCCATTTTGTCGAGCAGCCAAATACGGCGGTATGCGTCACCGGCACCGGCTTACCTGCCAGCAGCGCATCAATCGCGTTCTGCGCGTCATGCGTGGTCACTTTCTCGATACGGTAGCTGTTATCGAAGCGGCCTTCATATCGCAGGTGGCGGCTCTGATCGAAGACGAAGACGTGGGGCGTGGCTTGCGGTCCGTAGGCATCGGCCACCGACTGAGTCGCACCATCGTACAGATAGGGATAATGGAGATGCTTGTACTTCGCGCGGATCTTCATCTCCGCCAGCGTGTCACCCATATCAGAGGAATCCAGCTCGCCGATCAAGGTCGCCTTCGGATCATTACCCATGATCGCAACCACCGCTACACCGCGCTTTGAATAGTCGTCATACAGCTTTTGAATTCGCTGCTCATACATCTGCGCGATAGGGCAATGGTCGCAGGTAAACACCACCACCAGAATCTTGCTGTTCGCGTAATCGCTCAGTTTGTGAATTTTTCCATCCACGCCAGGCAGCTCAAAGTTCGGCGCAGGAGATCCCAAAGCCAGGATTGGATGCGCTTGCTGCGCATGCACCGTCAGTGACATCATTCCGGCGAGCGCCAGCAAAAATAGTTTTCGCATAGTAAGTCTCCTCTAAGCGGCCGAATCTACGCCGCGGTTACGCGAGCTTTCTCGCATACGCAATTTCTTTCGCCATATCCTGATCGACCGGTCCTTCTTTTTCGTATTCCACGGCAACCAGGCCCGCGAAATCTTGCCGGTGCAGCTCCCGCATCACGGCGGGAATGTTTGCAATTCCCTGGCCCAGCAGCGTGTTCACGTCGCTTCCCTTCGCCTTCACATCTTTCAGGTGCACCATGCGTAGGCGAGGCGCCAGCTTGCGGATCGCATCCGCCGGGTCGTAACCGCAAGAGGCAAATTGTCCTGTATCCGCGGTCGCTCCCATAGTCTTCGACAATCCAGAGATGGCTTTCATCACTTCTTCCGGGCTTTGGTATGGGAAATCTACATTTGGAAAGAAATGATTGTGTAATCCAAAGGTCAATCCTGCCTGGGTGAGACGCTGGTCAATCTGTTTCAAGACGGCTTCTGTTCCGTCCCCGGTGATATTGGTGCTCCCCAGCAACTTCGCAAACCGCACCGCATCCTCAATGTCGCCAGCATCCTTGATCGTTGCCGCGTAATACGAGACACAACGAATGCCGGCACGGTCCAGTTTCACTCGAGTACTGCGAAACAGGTCAGCCTTGGGATGGCTCAGCAGCATAAACTCGCCGCGTGACATTTCGATCTCGCGAATACGCAGCGCATTCAGCTGAACGATCATGTCGTCGATCGAGAGGTTGTGATAGCTGAACGTTCCCACTCCGATATTCAGCCGATTGAGCGCGCGGAGAGGAGAGGCGACGCTGATCATCCCGGTCGCGGCGGCCAGCTTCATGAAATTTCGTCGCGTCGTCATGCGTCTGCTGACTCTCCCCTGGGCTTTGCAATTGGCTGGGCGTTCTGGCTCCACATTTCAAACAGATGAACGAAAAGCAGCTCAATCCATGCGGATGGCG
Organism: uncultured Acidobacteriota bacterium; assembly: GCA_963774515.1. Lineage (GTDB taxonomy): Bacteria > Acidobacteriota > Terriglobia > Terriglobales > Acidobacteriaceae > JAKAAZ01. Next base: position 511,494 of record CAVZFK010000010.1, read on the forward strand.
AACCGTTTCTAACCTTCTAAAATTAAGTCCGCTGGGTGCAAGTGGACCACATCATAAATTGCAGTGTCAAGACGACCAGGCAAGTCGCAGTCCCTGCGTCAAGTCGAGATGTAAGACACCTAACCACAGCGCGTGATCAGGCTACATCGGCGGCTCCGGTAACAGGACAGACGGAATCGCGCCTAGAGCGAGAGAAATCGCACCCCACAGGACTGCTCGGTTGCCTGGAGTACCCGACCCGATTCTCGGCACAGCGAATTCACTACCATTCAACTGCTGCCGCACGAACTCGATCATGGCCGGATGTCCTCCTACCTCTCCACCCAGCAGAATCAGGCTCGGATTCAAAATCAAGGACAAATCGACAATGATATCCGCCACAATTTCGGCACGCTTACGGACAATTTTCATCGCGCGTGCGTCGCCAGAGTGAGCCAAATCCAATACGGCGACTGCATTCAGTTCGTCGCCTTCTTGCTTCTCGCCCTTGGAGTGCTTGCCGCTGGTTTCGTCCCAACTCTTCAAGATCCCTGAACCCGTCACTACCATTTCCAGTTCGCCGAATTCATGAATCGTCGGCTGTCTGCGCGAAGTAGCCGGCAGGCGTAGGTAGCCGATTTCGCCGGCTGACCACTGGGATCCATGATGGATTCTGCCGTCCAGAAAAATACCAGCGCCAACATTTTCTCCGATGTCGATCAACACAAAATCTTTTTCGGATTGCGCCGAGCCACAGAACTGCTCTCCCTGCGCTGCCAGGTTCACATCATTTTCAAGCATTACGGTGCAGTGAACCACCTTGGTCAGCATGGCGCGAAGAGGCACGGATCGCCAGCCTTCCAGTGTGCTGATGGCCAACACAGTGCCTTCGTCGACATTCGTGATCGCAGGCACGCCTACGACTACGGCCAATAATTGATCCCGCGTCTTCTTCTGTTTTCGCAGAAGCAGCTTCAATTCTCTTTCGATATACCCGCAGATGGCTGCCGGAGTCGTGCTGCAATCTGCTAGAGGGAGCGTACACGTCTCCAGCTCAATGCCGTTCAAATCGGTCAGCAGAAATGAGAGGCTTTTCGATAAAATCTGCACGGCGAGCAAACACCCGCGCTCTGCATGAAAACGGATCATGTCCGGAGGACGCCCGCCGCTCGACTCGCCCTCGCCCAGCGGCTCGACCAGGCCTTTCAGTAACAGGTCCTTCACGACATTCGTCACAGTCGGAGCACTTAGTCCGGAAGCCCGAACCAGATCCGCTCGAGAACACGAGCCAAAGTCGCGCAATAACTTCAAGATGCTGTGAGCATTCGTGTGCCGAAGGACCGACGGCCTGCCCAGAGGGAGATTTTTTCTTTTCATTTCGTACCGGAAAACTTGAGAATCTGACGGCTACTATATGCCATCGATGTTGGGTTCGTCACCCACGAAAGTCGCTCGACTGCCAACTTTGCAAACCTTCCTTACAAAAAGAATCTCTTGCATTCAGGCCCTTTACGCGAGATACTAACTAAACATTAAGAAGTCGCCAAGGTCGGCGATGACCGTCCCCGGCCTGCGGCGCTAGATGTTTGCTTTTGTTTCGTTTTTCAAGATCATTTGCCGGGTTCTAGCCACAATATTGATCTGGCATCGCACGGTCGCTACGATCCTCGTGCGCGAAAACCCTGAAACACGAGTTCCCAACTGTTTGCGGACTCTCATTATTTTGAGGACGGTGTCGTGGGAGACGCGAATATGGATACACCTCGCTGGATCAACGGGGTCGAGCCTCCGGCACACCTGCTCCACGCCAACGGTACGCAGATCCTTGAGATCGAGTGCCGCGAGCAGCCGCAACGCCTCTTCGACTTGATTCGCGCCTATCGCAGCGATCCAGAACTCCGCTCTCAGCTGCAGAATTTTCGCAAGCTTTCTCAAAAGCCGGGACCCGTCATGTTCATCGGCATGGGCGCGTCCTACTGCTCCTCTTTCAGCGCCTCTGTCGAATTGACAACACACGGCAGGCCCTCCTTTTCCGCGGATGCTGGTGAATGGCTGCATTACGCTCGGCCGGTCTGGAACGATGCGGCTCTTTCCGTGCTTCTCACCACCTCTGGCGAGAGTGCCGAACTGGTCGAGTTGATGAAGGCTGAAGACGGTCGCGCGGTTGGCCTGATCTGTAACAATCCCGCCAGCACCTGCTGGAACATGACGCAGAACCGGCTGCCCATTCTGGCAGGCCCGGAGTACGGTAACGCCACAAAAACTTATACAAACTCCACTGTTGTTGCCATCATCCTCGCATCCGAAATACTGGGGCGTCCGTGGGAAGACGATGCGGAACGCGCGGCGGAAATATTTGCCGCCAATCTGGATCCGATCTTTGCGCAACGCAGCGAACTCGAGTCATTTTGCCGCGGGGCCGCCAATATTGAAGTCATCGGTCGAGGCTCAGCGTACGGTGCCGCCATTATGAGCGCGCTCTGCATCCGCGAAATGAGCGGCCATCGCGCGGCAGCGCACACCGGCGCGGGCTTCAAACATGGTCCCAATCTGGATGTGGATGGCTCGCACGTGGCGATCATTTTCGCGCTTGGTCGAGTTGCAGGGCTCGGAACCAAACTCGCGGAGGAATGCAATCGCCGCGGCGGGAAAGTCGTGCTGATCTCTACCGAGGATCATGCGGCAACAGAGAAGCTGTTTCCTGTCCGCATCGACGCTGTCCCGGAACCGTGGGAGTCCATCACTTCCCTGCTGGTACCGCAGGCGCTCACGCTTGGCATGGTAGAACGAACCGGTTGCCGATTGCCTCCGCGATTTCAATACGGCGTAATGACGCAGTAGTATGACTGGCTTTTTCGACCGAGAGGAAATCTTGTCCACCCCAGTGCTCGCACCAGAGACACACGTTCGCCGCGGATTTATCTGGCGAGTCTCGCTTATCGCGGGACTCGGTGGCATCCTCTACGGCTATGACATGGGGGTGATCGCAGCGGCATTGATCTTCGTGCGCCAATCCTTCACGCTCTCCACGCGGATGGAGGAAGTGGTCGTCAGCGTCGTACTGATTGGCGCCATGTCCGGAGCTCTCGCGGGGGGTGCCATCACCGACCGGATTGGTCGTCGCGCGACGCTGCTTTGGGGCGGCGCAATTTTCCTTGCCGGTTCATTGCTGGCCTTTGCATCGCCGAACGTGGTCATTCTTATCATTGCGCGATTTTTGCTCGGTGTTGCCGTCGGCTTCACATCCGTCACCGCACCGGTATACGTCTCGGAACTGGCGCCTCCCCGCTCGCGCGGCATGCTCATCGGCCTCTACCAGTTTGCCCTCACCATCGGTATTGCCCTGGCCGACCTCGTCGGATACTGGTTGGCCAATCAACACGCCTGGCGGCTGATGTTTGGCATTGGAGCCTTCCCGGCGGCGTTGTTCATCGTCTTGCTGCTCACACTGCCGGAAAGCCCGCGCTGGCTGTTTGCGCAAAAACGCACCGCTGAAGCTGAGTCCGTGCTCAGTACCTACACCGATGCGGAGGGCGCCCGCCTGCTGATCGCCGATATTCATGCCGCGCTGGAAATCAAAATGGAACGTCGCTGGAGCGCGCTGTGGAGTCCGGCGGTGCGCATGTCGCTTTTCATCGCCGCTGGATTTCTCATCCTGCAACAAGTCACTGGCATTAACGCCATCCTCTATTACGGTCCAAAGATTTTTTCGCTTGCCGGCATCACGTCCAATAAGAATGCGATCTTCGCAACCCTGCTGGTGGCCGTCACCAACATGCTCGCCACCATCATTGCATTGGTGCTGGTCGACCGCGTGGGCCGAAAGCCACTGCTCTACGCCGGGGTTGGCGGCATGACGGTGTCGCTTCTGGTCCTCGCTTACTCCTTTCATAACCTGGCCACATTTGGCGCTGCTCCTGGTGTTGTTGCCACCATTTGCCTGATGTTTTACATCACCTGCTTTGCTTTCAGCATGGGGCCGATCGCGTGGATTCTGGTGTCGGAGGTTTTCCCGCTGCAGGTTCGTGGACGCGGTGTTGCCGTGGCCTCGCTGGCCTCGGGTGCAGCGAATTTTGTTGTTTCACTTACTTTTCTGTCGCTCATCAAAGCGGCAGGTACTTCGTCAACCTTCATCATTTATGCAGGGTTTTGTATCCTCACGATCCTCTTTGTCCGCTTCGTCATCCCGGAAACAAAAGGACGCGAATTGGAAAGTATTAGCAGTGAGGCGAACGCGACAGCCCGATGAATGAAATCCCCAGGAGAGAAAGTGTAAGTATGCCTAACGTTCCGGATCAACAAACCTTGGAGAACACGCAACTCGACGGCAACACTCCAACCACCCAACCCAACTGTGCGCCCTCTGCTGATGGTGGCTACGTTGCTGGAGTTGATATTGGCGGAACCAACTTACGCCTTGCGCTCGCGGACCGAAACGGTGCCATCATTTCGAAGTGGACTTCATCTACCACCGGTGTACGCGGGGCGGACTCCGTTGTTGACCTGATTTGCGACGGCGTCAAGAACGTGCTGCAGCAGACCTCCGTTCCGCGCAGCGCTCTCAAAGCCATCGCTGTTGGCGTACCGGGAGTCACCGACGTCGAAGAAGGTCGCGTGATTGCAACTTCCTATCTGCTTGGATGGCGCGACGTTCCACTGGCCGCAATGCTCGAAGCGGCGCTTAGTATTCCGTCGGCAGTAGACAACGACGTGAACCTGGCAGCTGTCGGCGAAAGCTGGGCGGGCGCTGCCAAAGGTGCGCGCGATTTTGTATTTGTCGCAATTGGAACAGGCATCGGCGCCGGCATCATGCTGAATCACTCCTTGTTCCACGGCGCAGGTTGGGCTGCCGGAGAAATCGGTTATATGCTGGTGCCCGGCACACCGAACGCTCCTCGAAAACGCGATGAACCCGGTGCTCTGGAAAGCATGATTGGCGGCGAAGGCATTCGCGCGGAATGGCAAAAACATTGGTCGGAGGACAAGACCACGCTCCCGCGGGATATGGTCGCGTCGGAGATATTTGACGCTGCGCTGGCTGGCGATCCGCTGGCACAGATCATTTTGCAGCAGTCCGCTCGCATGCTTTCCCACGCGATCTATAACATGTCGCTGGTGCTGAACTGTCCGCTGTTTGTTCTGGGCGGCGGTGTAGGCTTACATCCTGCGCTTTGTGCGGCCACGCGTGGCATGCTGCAACAATGGGCGGTCCGCGGTCGACCCGAACTGATCCCCAGCGAGCTTGGGCCGGATGCACAACTGATGGGGGCTTTGCGCCTTGCGCTCGATACCGCGGAATTGAACTCGCCAGTTGCCGCGGCGAAATAACAAACGCCCGAGACCGTCGCCGTGGCGTCCATCACCGATGGCGGCACCTCCGACCGCTACAATGGGTCTGGCTTATTTCTTGAGGGAGGTGCGATGAAAAAGCTTCTGCTCGTTTTGCTGCTGACTGCATTCGCAATTCCAGTACTGGCACAGGGAGCGCCGCCGCAGGGCGCTGCGAACGCTCCCTACACGGTCGAGTATTACTACAAAACTCAATGGGGCCATCAACAGGAATTTCTGGATCTCTTTCTGAAGAATCACTTCCCTTTGCTGCGAATGATTCAACAGACCGGCCGCATCACCGCTCTAAAAATCGAGACGCCCGCGAACCATATGACGGAAGATGCACGCTGGGATTATCGCGTGACGATTACATACAAGAATTCCACGGTCGCCACTACAGCAGATCCGAATGAAGAGGGATTCATCCGCCAACTCTATCCCGATCAACCGACCTACAAGCGCGAAGAGCAGCGGCGATTTGAAATTCTGCTGGCGCATTGGGATTTGCCGGTCACTAACATTACACCTGCAACCAACTAGGATGGAAAGCCGCGAATGACGCAAGCACTGCTGCCGATACGCACCATTGCACACAAGCTGAATCTGCCGGAAAACCTGTATGAAACGCTGGGGACCTACGGCGCAAAACTCAAGTTGGATTTGTTGACCGATCCGGTATTTCCCCGTCGCGGCAAGCTGATTCTGGTGACGGCCACCACTCCGACCGTTTCCGGCGAAGGAAAAACTGTCACATCCATTGGTCTGGTGCAAGGACTGGAGCGCATCGGCAAGAAAGCCATCATCACCTCTCGCGAACCATCTCTGGGTCCCGTGTTTGGCATGAAGGGCGGCGCCGCAGGAGGCGGCCTGTCGCAGGTGGAACCGAGTCAGAAAATCAATCTCCACTTTCACGGCGATATTCACGCCATGACCTCTGCTCACAATCTGCTGGCCGCGCTGATCGATGCGCATCTGTTCCACGGAAACGAACTTGATCTGGATCCCGAACGAATCACCTGGCCGCGCACTATGGATATGAATGATCGTGCGCTGCGCCGCATCGCGATTGATGTCGATGGAAAAAGAGACGGCGCAAATCGTCGCACTGGATTTGTCATTACCGCTGCGTCGGAGATCATGGCCATCATGGCGCTCGCGAAAGACCGCCAAGATTTACGACGACGCCTTGCCTCGATCGTGATCGGAGCTTCGCGTTCGGGAAAGCCGGTGCTAGCCGCGGACCTTCAGGCCACCGGCGCCATGATGGCGCTGCTCGACGAAGCGCTTCTGCCGAATCTGGTGCAGACCACCGAAGGAACTCCAGCGCTAGTTCACACTGGGCCGTTCGGCAACATTGCACACGGCACCAGCAGTGTCATTTCGCAGGATATGGGATTGCGACTGGCGGACTACGTCGTCAATGAAGCAGGATTTGCCGCGGACCTGGGTGCGGAGAAATATATGGACATCGTGACGCGCGTGCTGGGCGTCAATCCCTCGGTGGCAGTGCTTGTGACCACAGTGCAAAGCATGCGCAACCAGGGCGACGGCGATTTGACTAAGGGATTCGCAAATCTGGAGCAGCACATTCGCAGTCTGCGAGCCTTTGGCGTCCCGCTTGTGATCGCCGTGAATCGATTTCCGCATGATAGCGAGGCTGACCTTTCGCAACTACTACGCTATTGCGAGCGGCAAAGTGTCCCATGCGCCATGACCGAACCTTTTACACGCGGTGGTGAAGGCTCCATCGATCTTGCCCGCACAGTAGTGGAAACCATGGATGCAAATGGCGATGTAAAAATCACACCCGCGTATGCGTTGAGCGACTCCTACAAGGAAAAAGCCAGTAAAGTTTCGAAGCAGGTGTATGGGGCAGATGGTGTGGAGATGAGTGAAGTCGCCACTGAGAAATTGCGGCAACTGGTGGATTGGGGATTTGATGGTTTACCAATTTGTATCGCGAAAACGCAATACTCTCTTTCCGACGACCCCAAGCTGTTGGGAGCGCCGCGAGGCTGGAAGCTGAAGATTAGGGACGTTTCCCTCTCTGCCGGCGCCGGATTTGTAGTGATGATTGCCGGCAACATGATGTTGATGCCGGGATTGCCGAAGGTTCCGCGAGCCGTGGAAATTGACGTCGAACGAGGCCGGAGAAATCGTCGGAGTGTGAAGGGAAAATCCTCCGAAAAGTCCCCAAAATTGGATCCTTCGGTTATGGTGCAGCTTTTGGCTCAAAAGCCCAACTGAAACCTCTCCCGGATTTCATATTCGGAACCGGTCGGTCGCGTTAAGCTTTCGTAGAGGAGAAATTCCTCCGCGACAAAGCGACTGAACTTTGGCTGATTGCGAATTTTGGCTCTCAATCCGTCCAGCCCAATCGCGTTTCTTCTTCCCTTGCTGCGCGCGAGTGTGATGTGGGGACGATACGGACGATCTTCAGGAGTGAACCCGCACGGAATCGTGGCGGCGCTAACCTTTTGCTGGAGCGCCAGCAATTCAGGCGTGGCGGCGACTCCCGCAAAGAAAATTCCCGCGCGATCAAAGAAGCCTAGCTCGTCCAACTCAATTGGGACTGGCGCCGCATGCAGTTCGCGCAAGCGCGCGACGACGCATTCATAGTGCGTCTCGGTGGTGTTGCCGAGAAACTGCAGGGTGATGTGCCACGACTCGGGCGTCGACCATCGCAAGCCGTCTCCTGCGGCCCGATGGCGCATGCAGATATTCTCGAGTTTTTCGACGACGGAAGCGGCCAGTGGAAGCCCAATAAAGAGTCGCATACCCAGACCAGTGTAAGTCGCCCATGCCTGCGTTGCCGCAAGTTCAATCAGAAACAGCGCCCCCGCGCCGAGGCTACACAGGATCGCTTTGTAATCTTTTTGTCATCGCATTGTGGATTGCGTCCGCGAGCGGGACAATAATCGTACAGCCCTCTTCCACGATTCCACTGTGCCCGCCGCCATCATTTCTCAAGGCGGCCTTCTCGGTTCTTCGCGAATGACCGCTGATCGCACCTGCACCCCGAAGGTGAATCATGAATTCAGCACTCTTAGAAGTCCCTGCCAGTCATCCTAAAGGCACGCAGGCGCGTGTTCTTCTCTCCTCGGTTTTCGGCCCGTATGCGCAGAATGATGAATTCGGCAGCCGCAAGATCAATCCCATGGAGCTGTATCACAACCAGGTAACGAGAATGCAGGGATCTTTTTCGCTCCGCATGTTCCATCGTTCGTGGGGCATCATGATGATCCAGCAAAACATTTCCGCGCCGTCAACCGTACTCGATTTCCCTACCCGAGAAAAGTTTGCTGAAGAGTTGAGGACCAATCACTATGACATCGTCGGAATTTCCTCCATCATCGTGAATATCGGCAAGGTGGCGGAGATGTGCCGCATGGTGCGAGAGATTTCTCCAGAGTCCGTGATTGTCGTAGGCGGCCACGTGGCCGCGCTTCCTGACATTACTGATAGAGTCGACGCCGACCACGTCGTACGCGGCGACGGCATTGCGTGGATGCGAACCTACCTGGGCGAGGATACAACCGCTCCCATTCGCCACCCACACATCGTATCCGGATTTGACGTGCGCGCGATGGGGTTGAAGGCTTCAGAAACCGCAAGCGATACCGCGGCTACGATCATTCCGTCGGTGGGTTGTCCGCTGGGCTGCAACTTCTGTACTACGTCGGCCTTCTTCGGCGGCAAAGGCAAGTTCCTGAATTTCTACAACACCGGCAAAGAACTGTTTGACGTGATGTGCGAAATGGAGCGGACGATGAAGGTGCGCTCCTTCTTTATGATGGACGAGAATTTTCTGCTTCACCGCCAGCGCGCCATGGAATTGCTGGACCTGATGAAGGCGGAAGGCAAAGCGTGGGCGATGTACGTGTTCTCTTCTGCGAATGCGATCCGCAAATACAGCATGAAGGAATTGGTGGAACTGGGCGTTTCATGGATATGGATGGGGTTGGAATCGCCACGCGCCGGATACGCGAAACTTCAAGGGCAAGACACACGTTCCCTGACCCGCGAACTGCGACAGCATGGCATCAAACTGCTGGGCTCCAGCATTATCGGATTGGAGCATCACACCCCCGACAACATTGCAGAAGAGATTGAACACGCGGTCGCGCATGAAACAGATTTCCACCAGTTCATGTTGTATACGCCGGTACCGGGCACGCCACTATACAAGGAAATGACCGAGAAGGATCGCATGCTGGAGGTGAACCTTGCCGATATTCACGGGCAGGACAAATTCAATTTTCGGCACGCGGCAATTTCGCGCGAGGACTCGAACCGTTTCTTGAACCTGGCGTTTCTGCGCGATTTTCAACGTAACGGGCCAAGCCTGTTCCGAATTTGCAGGACGACGATGGATGGCTGGAAGCGCTACAAGAATGACGCCGATCCGCGCATTCGCAAGCGCTTTCAATGGGAGGCTCGTTCGATTCGCACGGCGTACAGCGGCCTGTTGTGGGCGATGGAAAAACAATTGCGTCGCAGTAACCGTGCCGTCAGCGATCAGATTCGAGCATTGCGACTGGACATCGCTTCTGAGTTCGGCATCGTGACGCGCACCATTAGCTGGGTGCTGGGACCGGTGGCGTTATGGACCAGCCGCCGCGAAGAGCGTCGCCTGGCTGCGGGTACAACCTACGAGCCGAAGACAATTGTTGAGCACCGCAACTGGAAGCCAGCGTAACAACTGGTTCGAAGCGAAAGTTCTGCTGTTTCGCTCAGCGCCTGAAGGCACGCCACGAATTTGAATTCGTCTCCCCGGACTGAACAGGCTGGAGGCTACCCACAACTCAGCACACGATGCTTATAATTTCGGGCACGATGTTGACACTCTACCTCATCCCTATTTAGTCTAGGCGTTATTGAGCCTAGCCTATGCCTCTTCGATCAAAAGCTAATTCACAACCCTCGGCTCGGGACCTGTTTCCAGGGGCTCTCGAGATGATGGTCCTGCAAACGCTGGAGTGGCAGCCGATGCACGGCTATGCGCTGGTGCAACACATCCAACAACGTTCGCAAGACCTGCTGCAGGTGGAAGAAGGTTCACTTTATCCGGCGCTGCAGCGAATGCTGAAGGAGGGACTGGTCAAAGCGGAATGGAAAATTTCGGCGACCAATCGGAAGGTTCGCATGTACAAGATCACCCCGGCGGGGGTGAAACATCTTCGGCGCGAGGTGTCGAGGTTTGAGCGCATGCTGGAAGGCATTTCACTGGTATTAGCACCGGCAAAACCCTAGGAGCGGCGGATGAACCCGATACAGCACCTGTGGAAACGACGCGCCATGATGGACGATCTTTCCGACGAGATCGAACAACACATCAGCGAGAAAATCGAAGCGCTGGTTGCAGAAGGCATGCCGCGAGAAGAGGCCGTGCATGCGGCTCGGCGCGCCTTTGGAAATTCCGCATTGATGGAGGAACGCGGCCGCGAATTTTGGATGTGGAGCTGGATTGAGAATCTGTGGGCTGATTTGAAATTTACCGTGCGGCAACTGCGCAAGTCGCCCGGATTTACCATGACCGCGGGGGTGACGCTTGCGTTGGGCATTGGGGCAACGACGGCGATTTTCTCGCTATTTCTGCAGGTGCTGCTGCATAGCTTGCCGGTGCAGGATCCGCAGTCGCTGGTGCTGCTGCGAGCGACCGGCGCCCAAACCGGCTACATGTCCGGCTATGGAGATCAAACCTACTACTTCAGCGTGCCCATGTTCCGCGATCTGCAGCAGCAAGCGGGCAAGGTCTTCGAATCGATGGCCGGAAGTGGGCCGTTCCCCGGCGCGATGAACGCAGGGGAAACTACAGTCAACCTGGAAGGCGCTTTTGTCACCGGAGATTTTTTCCGTACGCTGGGACTACGTCCCGCGCTTGGCAGGTTGATCGAGCCGGCTGACGATCGCGCGGCCGGAAGCAATCCCGTAGCTGTGCTGAGCTACAGTCAGTGGCAGCAGGGGTTCGGCGGCAGCCGTTCGGTGTTGAATCGGACCATCGACATCAACGCGCATCCGTTCACAATTGTGGGCGTGGCGCCGCCTGGGTTCACGGGCCTGGATCCAAGAATGCCGAATCAGATCTTTGTTCCGATGAGCATGGAACCCGTGATCCCCACACACGATCGCAGCTTTCTGTTGATGCACAATGCCACATGGATCAATATCGTCGCGCGGCTGCAACCGGGGATGACAGCAAAGAGGGCGGAGGTGGAACTGAATCCGCTGTGGTACTCGCTGCGAAAGAATGAGCTGCCGCTGTTTGGACACATGTCGCCTGCGTTTTCGCGGGCGTTTATGACGACGCACATATTTGTGGAAAGCGGAATGCGGGGTTTGCCATTCCTGGCGCGGCAACTGGGCCCGAAGTTGGAATTGTTGATGGCGATGGCGTTGCTGGTGCTGTTGATTGCGTGCGTCAACCTGGGAAATTTGCTATTGGTGCGAGGAACGATTCGCGCTAAGGAGATTGGTGTACGCGCGGCGTTGGGCGCCTCGCGCGGGCGATTGATTGCGTGGGTGCTGATTGAAGGGTGGGTGATCGCAGCGCTGGGTGGGGCGATCGGAATCGGGCTTGGGTTGCTGGTGGAACGACCTTTGACGTTCGGCCTTCTGCGGCAGACTCCTGTTGCTTCCAGTCTTGGAACGCACCTACTGCTCTTTGGTGTGGCGTTGCTGCTGCTGACAGGATTGCTGAGTTGTTTGCCGTCGATGTTTCTCACCACGCGACCAGATCTGACGCGCGTGCTGCATGAGAGCACGGCGCAGAGCTCCAAGGGAGGCGGGCGTCTGCGACTGGCGTTCACGGCGGTGCAGATCACGTTGAGTTTTGTGTTGCTGGTGGGTGCTTGCCTGTTGGCGCGATCGCTCTACAATCTGCGCAATATCGACCTGGGATTGAAGACGGACCATCTGATCAAGTTCGACACGGATGTGCGCAGCGTTGGAACGCCACTGGATCAGACGCCGGCGATGATGGAACAGATTGCTGCGGCGATTCGTCGTGATCCTGGAATCACCGACGTGGGATATTCGTCCGTCGGAATTTTGAGCGGTGATCG